>NZ_CP018218.1:0-1891796 GCF_001888925.1 Lactobacillus delbrueckii subsp. jakobsenii ZN7a-9 = DSM 26046 | reverse complement strand
CCTTGTCAGCGCCGACTGGCTGGAAGGGAAGGCCTTCGTGGACTTGGCCCAGGTGCATGGTGCCGGCCAATTTATCTTGGTCTTCGATGCCGATTGGGACACCATGAGCCAGGGAAACTGAATTGTAGACGTCAACCAATGGTGAAATCGGGTGCAAGTCCTCGCCCTTGTCGATCCGCTTCAAGAGCGCTTCGATGGAAGCCCGGACGCCTTTTTTCTTTTGAATTGCTGGTAGGCTTGCCGCCATTCAGCAACAACTGGGTTCTTGGCAAAAGCTGCAGCACCCAGGAAGTCTTCCGCCTTGTCGCTGCCTTCTCTGAGCAGCTTGCGCCGGCGGGCCAAATTGTCATCAGTGTCGTGGTTGTCGATACCGCTGACGAGCATGATGTTTACTTGCGCGTTAGGGAAGAGTTCCCAAAAAACTTGGGTCAACGGTAACTTTTTCTAACATGTTGTGCCTTTCTTTCTATATAAAAGAGATAAGCTCTTTCCTTACTATCCAATTGTACTACAAGCAGAAAGCTCCTTACCAGAGCTCATTGTTGCCGTCCCGCTTGACCCGGTAGCTTTCCTGAAGGAGGCCGTCAAAAAAGTGCTGCAGGGAAATCTGCCTCCGCTCCAGCCCCTTGCCGTTTTGGTGCTGCATTTCCACGTGGATGTTCTGGTATTCAAAGAGGTTGTTGGCATAGTCCAGCAGTATTTCGTTGTCCGGGTAGTCGATGCACATGGTGGCCAGGTTGACGATCCCGATGTGCAGGGTCCGGCGGATCCGCTGGTAGATGACCTTTTTCTCCCGGCTGTTGATGCCGAAGCTTTCTTCCAGGTCAATCTGGTCAAAGCTCATATCCTTGTCGACCATCAAGCGGATAATTTTCATGATGTCATTATAGCCTTTTTCTGATGCAATGCCCAAAAAGCGCAGGGTGTCGGTAACATGGTCGATCTGCTGGTGGTGGGTGGTTTGCTGGCGGCCATATGGATTGTTCAAGCTGCCGGAGAGCTCGCCAATCACCCGCATGTTACTCAAAAGCTGCAGGGTTGTGCTGATGATTTTGGAAATATGGGCAATCTCTTCAGAATTGAGCTGGTGGTGGATAAAAAAATCGCAGCCGTTCTGGTAGGCAGCCGTAATCAAGGATTCTGACGGCGTATTGGCCGTCATGACCACCCGGGGCAAGATGTTGGCCTGCTTGAGCCGCCTTAAGAGAGCCAGGCCGTCAAAAGGAGCCAGGTCATAGTCGACCACCAATACGTCAACTCTGAGCTGGTGGAGATCATCGAAGGTCCTTTGGGCATCAGTTGACCGGCCCACGATGATGTTTTCGAAGTTCTGCTCCAGGGCGTCACTAATTAGTTGTAAGTTCTTGGTGTTTTTGTTTGTGATATAAAAGTGCATTTTTGCATTTTCTCTTCATTTTTGAAGTAAATTGAAGTTAGCTGAGTCAATGCTTCTATTTTAACACAAAGGCAGCTGAATAAAAAAGTGTATAAACGGGGGAAAAGTACCTAAAGGACCGTATAAGCGGCCTTCTATTCACTTAAAAAATTCGATTATACAGTTTAGAAAAACTAATTAATTGATTGCTGATTTTTTGGTAAATCTTTTTGGTTTTTGTCGTTGTTTTCTAAAAAACGCTAATATAATAATAATCGTAAACAAGTGAAAAACACAAAACAATAGAAAACAGGAGGAAGCTATCATGGCTTTTAATTTACGCAACCGCAGTTATTTAACTCTCGCAGACTTTAACACTCGTGAAATGGAATACCTGCTTGACTTGGCAGAACAACTGAAGAAGGACAAGTACGCTGGCGTTGAACAACCTCGCTTGAAGGGCAAGAACATTGCTTTGATCTTCGAAAAGGACTCAACCAGAACCCGTTGCTCATTCGAAGTTGGTGCTCACGACCAAGGCGCTCATGTAACTTACCTTGGGCCAAGCGGCTCACACTTCGGTCACAAGGAATCAGTTAAGGACACTGCTCGCGTATTGGGCGGCATGTTCGATGGTATCGAATTCCGTGGCTTCTCACAAGAAGCAGCTGAAACTTTGGCTAAGTACTCCGGTGTCCCAGTTTGGAACGGTTTGACTGACGCTGACCACCCAACTCAAGTCCTGGCTGACTTCTTGACTGCTAAGGAAGTTTTGAAGAAGGAATACAAAGACATCAAGTTTGCCTTTGTTGGTGACGGTCACACGACAACGTATCCAACGCTTTGATGCTGGGTGCCGCAGTTATGGGTATGGAATACCACGTTGTAACTCCTCCAGAACTGAACCCAAGTAAAGAAACTTTGGCAAAGGCTAACGCAATCGCTAAGGAAACTGGCGCCAAGATCGTTGTTTCAAACGACATTAAGGAAGGCGTTAAAGGCATGGACGTAATTTACGGCGACGTTTGGGTATCAATGGGTGAATCCGACGACAAGTGGAAGAAGCGGATCGAATTGCTTTCACCATACCAAATCACCATGGACGTTCTTAAGGCTACTGAAAACCCTAACGTTATCTTCGAACACTGCCTGCCAGCCTTCCACAACCTGGAAACTGAAGTTGGCCGTGAAGTTTACGAAAAGTTTGGCTTGAAGGAACTTGAAGTAACTGACGAAGTCTTCGAAAGCAAGCACTCAGTTGTCTTCCGTGAAGCTGAAAACAGAATGCACACTATCAAGGCTGTCATGGTTGCTACCTTGGGCAACTAATCAAGAAGAGGTGCTCTTATGTCAAAAGTTGTTGTAGCATTGGGCGGTAACGCCCTCGGCAAGTCACCAGCCGAACAATTGGAATTGGTTAAGAACACAGCTTCCTCACTGATCGGTTTGATCAGCACCGGCAACGAAGTAGTTATCAGCCACGGCAATGGCCCGCAAGTTGGCCAAATCAACCTGGGCATGAGCTATGCTGCTGAACACGGCCAAAGCGCTGCCTTCCCATTCCCTGAATGCGGGGCAATGAGCCAGGGCTACATTGGCTATCATCTGCAGCAAAGCCTGCAAAACGAACTCCGCAAGCGCGGGCATGACCAAGGATGTGGCAACCATCGTAACGCAGATCGTTGTTGACCCGGCTGACACCGCCTTCCAAAACCCAACTAAGCCGATTGGGGCCTTCTACACTAGGGAAGAAGCCGACTCAATCGCCGAAGACAAGGGCTACATCTTCAAGGAAGACGCTGGCCGCGGCTGGCGGCAGGTTGTTCCTTCACCGACTCCAAAGAGAATCGTTGAATTGAACAGCATCAAGACCTTGATTGAAGCAAATGAACTCGTTATCGCCGGTGGTGGCGGCGGGTGCCTGTAGTTGAGACCGAAGAAGGGCTCAAGGGCGTGCCAGCCGTTATCGACAAGGACCGCTCCAGCGCATTGTTGGCAGACAATGTTGGCGCGGACAAGCTGATCATTTTGACCGCTGTTGACTACGTAGCCATTAACTCAACAAGCCAGACCAAAAGAACCTGGAAAACATCTCTGTTGAAGAAGCCAAGAAGTACATTGACGAAGGTCAATTCGCCGCCGCAGCATGCTTCCTAAGGTTCAAGCCTGCATGTCATTCGTTGAAGGCCACCCGGAAAGAGAAGCCATCATTACTTCTCTGTCAGGCTTAGACGCTGCTCTTGCTGGACAGTTGGGGACTGTTATCCACGCATAAGCTCGTCAGCTCATCGACTGGTTTAAATTTTAGTATGAAAATCTCTCTTTAAAAGTTACGAACAACTAGTTAGTTAAGTCGTTAGTAGGTTGACTTGACGATTTATAACCACACAAATCATTAGGATATTAGGTAAATTAGCAATTATAGGAGTGTAAAGATCTTGACAAGTCCTATTCATGTAACTACAGAAATTGGTAAGTTGAAGACAGTTATGCTGCACAGGCCAGGGCGCGAAATCGAAAACATCACGCCGGATTCAATGGAACGTCTCTTGTTTGACGACATTCCATATCTGCCAATCGCCCAGGAAGAACACGACTTCTTCGCACAAACTCTGCGCGACAATGGTGCCGAAGTTATCTACACCGAAGACCTGGCTGCTGAAGCTTTGGAAGACGAAGCTGTCAGAAACGAATTCATTGAAAGACAAGTTGTTGAAGCTGGCTTTGTTGCCGGCGTAACCCATGACGCCTTGGTTGAATATTTGAAGGCTCTGACTCCAGCTGAACTGGTAACCAGAATCTACGAAGGTATCCGCAAAGACGACCCGGAATTGACTACCCTTGACTTGGCTGCAGTGTCCGAAAACACTGAATGGCCATTCTTGATGGATCCACTTCCAAACGCTTACTTCACCCGTGACCCGCAAGCTTCAATCGGTGACGGGATGTCAGTCAACAAGATGACTTTCCCAGCTCGTCAGCGTGAATCAATGATCACTGAATACATCTTGAAGTACAACGCTCGCTTTGCAGGCAAGGTTAAGGTATGGCGTGACAGAAACCACGCAAGCCACATCGAAGGTGGTGACGAACTGGTATTGAGCGACCACGTAGTAGCAATCGGTACTTCACAACGGACTACTGCTGACGCAATTCAAGACATCGCTAAGAGCTTGTTCGCAAACTCTGACTACGACACTGTAATTGCCATCTCAATTCCGCACAACCACGCGATGATGCACCTTGACACGGTGTTCACCATGATCAACTACGACCAATTCACTGTTCACCCGGACATCTTGACTGAAGATGGCAAGGTTGACAACTGGGTACTGCACCCAGGCAAGGATGGCGAAGTAACCTTCGAACACCACACTGACATCAAGGAAGTGCTGAAGAAGGCACTGGGCAAGTCAGAAATCGACTTGATCCCAACTGGTAACGGTGACCCAATCGTAGCTCCGCGTGAACAATGGAACGACGGTTCAAACACTTTGGCAATCGCTCCAGGTGAAGTTGTAACTTACAACAGAAACTACGTCTCCAACGCTTTGCTGAGAGAACACGGGATTCTCGTTCACGAAGTTCGCTCAAGCGAATTGTCAAGGGGCCGTGGTGGTCCACGTTGCATGTCTTGCCCAATTGTTCGTGAAGACATCTAATTGGTTTTAAGATCTTAAAATCGCGGAGCTGGTCTATCGCTCAAGGGTTTAGACTATCTCCGCCTTTTTAGGTGGAAAGAGTATTTGGGAGGTAAAAATCATGGAAGAGAAAGTAAACAAAAGCGGGATAGGCCTTGTCGGCCTGACCGCTTTGATCGTCAGTTCCTCCATTGGGACTGGGATCTTCGGCATTACCAGTTCCATCGCCACATCTGCCGCTCCAGGGCCCGCAATTTTGTCCTGGCTGCTGGTTGGCTTTGGTTTCTTGATGCTTGTTCTGTCATTGAACAATTTGACTGAGAAGAGATCCGACCTTAAAGGTGGTATCTTCGCTTACGCCGGGGCCGGCTATGGCCCTATGGGTGAATTCATTTCCGGCTGGGCCTACTGGATGAGTGCCTGGCTGGGTAACCTGGCCTTCGCGACTATGCTGATGAGCGCGATCGGGACCTTTATTCCGGTCTTCAAGGGTGGCTCAAACCTGCCATCAATCATCGTGGCTATCATCTTCTGCTGGGCCTTGACCTTCTTGGTTAACAACGGTGTTGAAAGTGCCTCATTCGTTAACACGATCGGTACTTTCTGCAAGGTTGTGCCATTGATTATGTTTGTAATCATCTGCATCGTTTCCTTCAAGGGCGGGATTTTCACCGCTGACTTCTGGGGCAGAGTTGCCAACAATCTGTCCAAGGGGACCACTACTGGCGGCCTTTGGCCACAGATGAAGAGGACTTTGATGACCCTGATCTGGGTATTTATCGGTGTTGAAGGGGCCTCAGTCATGGGGTCACGTGTCAAGAGCTTGAAGGAAGCGCAACAAGCAACCATGCTTGGTTTCGTCCTGCTTTTGGTCTTCTACATGATGATTTCAATCCTGCCATACGGCTCACTTACCCGGGCCCAATTGGCCAGCGCTGCACAACCAGCTTTGGGTAACGACTTGAAGATGATCGTCGGCGACTGGGGCATGATGATCATCAACATTGGTTTGATCATTTCCACTATCGTTTCCTGGCTGTCATGGACCATGCTGCCAGCAGAAACCATGCTTTTGATCGCTGAAGACGGTGCTGCTCCTAAGTTCTGGGGCAAGCTGAACAGCAAGAAGGCGCCAACCAACGCCCTGTTCACTACTGCTATCCTGCAGACCATTTTCCTCTTCTCCTTGCTCTTCACTGACAAGGCTTTACGAATTCTGTTACACTTTGGCTTCAAGTGCCATCTTGTTCTCATACCTGTTTGTCGGCTTGTACCAAATGAAGTTCAGCCGTGAACACAAGGAATGGACTCAATGGACCTACGGCTTATTGGCAGCCCTCTTCCAATTAATGTGCATGATTTTGGCTGGCTGGCAATCAGTCTTGGCTGTTTCCTTGAGTTACATCCCAGGCCTGATCGTTTATTACCAAGGCGTCCGTGAACAAGGCAGAAAGCTCAACAAGAACGAAAAGATCACCTTTATCTTTATTGCAATTCTCTGCGTTCTGTCTATCGTACTGATTGCCAACAAGAAGATCAACATTATGTAATTGATTTTAAAATCTTTCCCAAAACAGCGGTTTTCCGCTGTTCTTTTGTGTTTCGCCTTGCTTTTTCAAAATAAAAAAGGCAAAAAAGACTTGCATTCTTGGCTGAATACGATATACTAATATTTGTGCTTACGGCCTATGCCGTAAACTAGTCATATGGAGGATTAGCTCAGCTGGGAGAGCATCTGCCTTACAAGCAGAGGGTCACAGGTTCGAGCCCTGTATCCTCCATCGAGTCGTTAGCTCAGTCGGTAGAGCATCTGACTTTTAATCAGAGGGTCGAGGGTTCAAGTCCCTCACGACTCATGGCCCCGATCTGCGGGTGTGGCGGAATTGGCAGACGCGCTAGATTTAGGTTCTAGTGTTTTCGGACGTGCGGGTTCAAGTCCCGCCACCCGTATTTTATATTATGCCGATTTAGCTCAGTTGGTAGAGCACCTGTCTTGTAAACAGGGGGTCGTACGTTCAAGTCGTATAATCGGCATTGTGCGGAAGTAGTTCAGTGGTAGAACATCACCTTGCCATGGTGGGGGTCGCGGGTTCGAATCCCGTCTTCCGCTTTTATAATATATATGCCGGAGTGGCGGAATTGGCAGACGCACAGGACTTAAAATCCTGCGGTTGGTTTCAACCGTACCGGTTCGACCCCGGTCTTCGGCATGCATGCACCCATAGCGCAACTGGATAGAGTGTCTGACTACGAATCAGAAGGTTGTAGGTTCAAGTCCTACTGGGTGCATAAATCCGGGAAGTGGCTCAGTTTGGTAGAGCACCTGGTTTGGGACCAGGGGGTCGCAGGTTCAAATCCTGTCTTCCCGATTTGTAATTTAATATTTTCCATATTGGTTACAGTATGGCGGTGTAGCTCAGCTGGCTAGAGCGTCCGGTTCATACCCGGGAGGTCGAGGGTTCGATCCCCCCCGCCGCTATTTTGTAAACTTGGACCTTTAGCTCAGTCGGTTAGAGCAGACGGCTCATAACCGTCCTGTCGTAGGTTCGAGTCCTGCAAGGTCCATTTTTTATTATCGCGGGATGGAGCAGTCTGGTAGCTCGTCGGGCTCATAACCCGAAGGTCGTTGGTTCAAATCCAGCTCCCGCAATTGCTTTTTAATAAGCTGGCTCGGTAGCTCAGTTGGTAGAGCAATGGATTGAAGCTCCATGTGTCGGCGGTTCGATTCCGTCCCGCGCCATAAATTGAATATTTGCGGGTATAGTTTAGTGGTAAAACCACAGCCTTCCAAGCTGTTGTCGCGAGTTCGATTCTCGTTACCCGCTTATGGGCCTGTAGCTCAGCTGGTTAGAGCGCACGCTTGATAAGCGTGAGGTCGATGGTTCAAGTCCATCCAGGCCCATTGGAGTAATACTCAAGTGGCTGAAGAGGCGCCCTTGCTAAGGGTGTAGGCCGGGAAACTGGCGCGAGAGTTCGAATCTCTCTTACTCCGCTTGATAAAGAGCTGTTCCGCAGCTCTTTTTTGTGCCTTAAAGCTGCTTAACTCTAAAAGTAAGAAGGAGATAGGGCAGAAGCAGGAGAAAAGGCAAAAAAGTAGCTCTTTTTTCTAAAAAAGACTTGCCAAAGACAGGATTTTTCTGTATTCTAATATTTGTTGACACGCGAGCGTCGGCGCAAGTGGCCTTTGAAAAGATTGAGAAAGCCGCTTGACAAGATGAGTTTAAGCGAGTATCATCTTAAGAGTGCTTACGCGGCCCGTTGGTCAAGTGGTTAAGACACCGCCCTTTCACGGCGGTAACATGGGTTCAAATCCCGTACGGGTCATTGCCGGAAGGCAAGAATTGAATATTTTTCTATCCATCAAATGGAGGATTACCCAAGTGGCTTAAGGGGACGGTTTTGAAAACCGTTAGACGGGGTGACTCGTGCGTGGGTTCAAATCCCACATCCTCCTTTTTATTATCGCGGGATGGAGCAGTCTGGTAGCTCGTCGGGCTCATAACCCGAAGGTCGTTGGTTCAAATCCAGCTCCCGCAATATGGTCCATTGGAGCAGTGGTTTATCTCGCCTCCCTGTCACGGAGGAGATCGCGGGTTCAAATCCCGCATGGACCGTTTGATGGCTCGGTAGCTCAGTTGGTAGAGCAATGGATTGAAGCTCCATGTGTCGGCGGTTCGATTCCGTCCCGCGCCATTGAAAATGGAGGAATAGCGAAGTGGCTAAACGCGGCGGTCTGTAAAACCGCTCTCTCTGAGTTCAGTGGTTCGAATCCACTTTCCTCCATAATAGGGATATAGTTTAAAGGTAGAACTACGGTCTCCAAAACCGTCGGTGTGGGTTCAATTCCTACTATCCCTGTTAACAGAATATGGCGGTATTGGTGAAGTGGTTAACACACTGGTTTGTGGATCCAGCATTCGTGGGTTCGATTCCCACATACCGCCCTAGCCGAAGGGCAGAAGAGAATAATCGTGGCGGTGTAGCCAAGTGGTAAGGCAGAGGTCTGCAAAACCTTAATCGTCGGTTCGACTCCGATCGCCGCCTTAGGCTTAACGGCCAAGTAGAATAGCATGGCGGTGTGGCGGAATTGGCAGACGCGTCAGACTCAAAATCTGGTGTCCATTACGGACGTATCGGTTCGACCCCGATCACCGCTATTCAAGTTTAATATCACGGCGGTGTGGCGGAATTGGCAGACGCGTCAGACTCAAAATCTGGTGTCCATTACGGACGTATCGGTTCGACCCCGATCACCGCTATCGTTTGAGACGACTTCCTTTTGGGAGTCGTTTTTCTTTTATCTTTATCTTTTTCCCTGTAGCAAATATCTTTTATTCTTTAGGATTTTGGTAAAGAAATTTGCACCTCTTTTGCCGATTCTCTATAATGTCTTTTAGTATGGAGGTAATGAAAGCACATGAATATCGGTTTGTTTACAGACCCTACTTCCCGCAAAACAGCGGGGTAGCGACGTCGGTCAAAACCCTTAAAGAAGCTTTGGAGGCCCAGGGTCACAATGTCTTCATCTTCACGACAACTGATCCCAACGTCGACAAGGACACGGTTGAAGCCAATATCTTCCGCTTCAGCTCCGTGCCCTTCATTGGCTTCTCTGAGCGGCGGATTGCTTTCCGGGGTCTGTTTGAGGCGGTCAAGGTGGCCAAGGAGGTCAACCTGGACATCGTCCACACCCAGACCGAATTTTCCATGGGCTTAATTGGCAAGCACGTGGCCCGGCAATTGGGCATCCCGGCTATCCACACCTACCACACCATGTACGAAGACTACCTGCACTATGTCTTAAACGGCCACTTGCTCCGGCCAGTTCATGTCCAGCAGTTCACCAAGAGCTACTTGAAGAATATGGACGGGGTCATCGCGCCCAGCCAGCGGGTAGCGGCTTTATTGGCCCGCTACGGGGTGGAGATCCCCATGCGGGTGATTCCTACCGGGGTTGACCTGGACGCCATCAGTGGCCCGGACAAGGCGGATCTGCGGGAAAAACTGGGGATTGCCCCGGATGCCCAGGTGATCATCACCCTGGGCCGGGTAGCCGCGGAAAAGAAGATTGACCGCATCCTCCGGGTCATGCCAGACCTGTTGACCGAATTCCCTAAGCTGGTCTTTGTTATCGCCGGCGACGGCCCGGACGCGGATGTCTTAAAAGAGCAGGTTGAGCGCCTGACTTTGGAAGACCATGTGATTTTTGCCGGCAATATTCCCCATGACCAGGTCGCCAGCTACTATAAGATGGCCGACTTCTTCGTCTCAGCCAGCGACACGGAAACCCAGGGGCTGACTTATATCGAAGCCCTGGGCAGCGGACGCAAGTGCGTGGTTTACAAGACCGACTACACCGACCAGGTCTTCAATGACCCGGCTTACGGCTTGACTTTTGAAAGCCTGCGGCAGATGAAGGAAGAAATCGCGACTTACTTGCGGCAGGGCCGGCAGAGATTCCGCCCCAGCTCCTGGCAAAAAAGCTGGAAGAAATTTCCGCCAGCCACTTTGCCAGCGAGGTCTACAAGTTTTACCAGTACGCGATTGACAACTATCAAGTGAAAAAAGAGGACAGCAATGATTAGAATCAACATGTTTTCCCAGGCGGACTCAGTTGCCGGCCAAGGGGTCGGGGCAGCCTACCTGGAACTGATCCGGCTTCTCAGGACCCACCTGGTCGATGATTTCTACGTGACCATCAACAAGTACGGCAGAAGCGACTTGACCCACTACCACACCATCAATCCGACCTACTTCGCCAACAGCTTTTCACCAGCCAGAGGCCGCAAGATCGGCTATGTCCACTTTTTGCCAGATACCCTGGAAGGGTCAATCAAATTGCCAGGGGTGGCTAAAAAGGTCTTCTACCAGTACGTGATCGACTTTTACAAGCGGATGGACCAGATCGTGGTCGTCAACCCGATCTTCATCGACAAGCTGACTGAATACGGCCTGGACAGAAACAAGATCCGCTACATTCCGAACTTCGTGGCCAAGAGTGAGTTCTATGAACAGACTCAGGCCAAAAAGAATGCCACCCGGCAGGAATTAGGCATCCCGCAGGGCAAGTTCGTTGTCTTTGGCGACGGGCAGGTCCAGGCCAGAAAAGGGGTCGACGACTTCGCCAAGTTGGCGGAAGCCAACCCCGACTACCAGTTTATCTGGGCCGGCGGCTTTTCTTTCGGCAAAATCACAGACGGCTATGACCACTTCAAGCAGCTGGTGGAGAACCCGCCCAAGAACCTGACCTTTACCGGCATCATCGACCGGGAAAAGCTGGTTGACTACTTGAACATGGCCGACCTCTTCCTCTTGCCGTCCTTTGACGAACTCTTTCCGATGTCAGTTCTGGAAGCCTTCAGCTGCGGGACCCCGGTCTTGCTCAGAGACTTGGACCTCTACCGGGCGATCATTGACGGTTACTACCTGGCCGGAAAGGACTTTGCTGAAATGAACGAACAGCTCCGCTTCGCTGCTACCCATCCGGAAGTCCTGGCCCGCCAGCAGGAGCTTTCCCGCAAGGCCAGCCAGCAGTATTCTGAAGACCACCTGGCTGAAATCTGGCGGGACTTCTACCAGGAGCAGTACCAGCTGGGCCGGGAATTGGGGCAGATCAGTTATGAATAAGAAAAATCTGTGGGGAGTCCTGATCGTCTTATTGATCAGCTCCCTTGTTTTGTACTTTGACCTCCGGGCCACGCCAATGGCGACTTTAAAGGCGGCAGCCGGGCAGATTATTCCCTGGCGCCTGGTCCTGGTCTTTTTGGCCATGGCCTTGTCCTATGTCTGTGAGGCCTTGATCCTCCGTGGCCAAAAAGCCGGGGACAGCCAAGCGAGCTTCTGGTCTTATCTGATTCCGCTCATCCAGGCCTTTCAATGGGATCACCCGATGGCCACCGGCGGGCCGTCACAATTGGCGGCCATGGTGGAAATGGCATGGCCGGCGGCCGGGCAACTTTCGATTTTGATGATGAAGTTCATCTGCTACCTGGTTGTCTTATTGCCTATTTGACGGCCTTTATCTTCGGCTTTCACTTTTGGCCGGCAAGCTTTTTTATTTTTCCTGGTTTTGCCCTCCACGTCTTCTCATCATCTGCTCCTGTTAGCCATGTTTGCCCATAACTGGGGGGCTTAAAAGGTCATGAAGCTGGAATTTTTGGCCAGGAAGGGCCCAGGCTTGGAGAAGTGGCAAAGCTTCTACAGGAAAGCCAGGCCCTTAAGGCTGAGAAGAAGCTCTGGGGCGTGGTTTCTTGACGGTCGGGCAGCTCCTGTGCTACTACTCGGCTCCTTACCTGACCTTGCGGGCCTTGGTCAACCAGTTGACTTGACGTGACCTTGACATCTTGTTCATGGCCGTGATTCCTTTGCCTGGGGCCAGTGGCGGGGCGGAATTCAGCTCCCACCCTCTTTGCCAGCTTCATCAAGCCGGGGGTTTTGCCATGTGGCGGTTCGCGACCTATTCTTCGGCATGATTCTCGGCATCTTTGGCTGGTCCTTCAAGCGGCTAAGTTGCGAGACTGATTTTTTGAGGTGAAAGAAATGCAGAAAATCAAGGCCTTTGGGACCTGGCTGCGGACGTCGAAGAACGGATTCTTTACTCTGGCGGTCTTCGGCTACTGGCTCAAGTGTTACCTAATATATCTGACCAAGTTTACCCTGGGGGCGATGGGCCCGTTGCAGGGCTTCCTCTTGCTCATCAACCCTATTCCGTCGGGGATGCTGATCCTGGGTCTGGGGATGCTGATGAAGGGGCGCAAGTCCTACTGGACCATGCTTGTCCTGGACTTCCTCCTGGCTACCTGCTTTTCGCCAACGTCCTTACTACCGGGAATTCTCCAACTTCCTCTCTTTTTCCCTGCTGCAGAATTCGGGCAGCGCTTCGGAGAATTTGGGCAAAAGCATTGCCGGCATCCTCAAGGGCAGCGACTTTTTAGCCTTTGCTGACCCCTTGATCCTGCTGGGGCTTTTGCTGGGGAAGTTTTTCAAAATGGACCTCTACGCCCAGTCCTGGAAAAGGAAGGTCGCCATTGAACTGACGGCCCTGCTCTTGATGGGGGCAACCTCCTCTTGTCCCAAAAGGACCGGTCAGGCCTGCTCACGCGGACTTTTGACAACAACTACATCGTCAAGTATTTAGGGATCAACGAATATGCCCTTTATGACGGGATCAAGACGGCTCAGACCAACGCCCAGATGGCTAATGCCAAGGTGTCGGATTTGAGTTCTGTTAAAAAGTACCTCAAGGCCAACTACGTCCAGCCAAATTCAGCTTATACGGGTGTAGCCAAGGGGAAAAACGTCATCGTTATCCACCTGGAAAGCTTCCAGCAGTTTTTGATCGGCTACAAGTGGAAGGGCAAGGAAGTCACGCCTAACTTGAACAAGATCTACCATTCCAAGCACACTCTGGCTTTTGACAACTTCTTCAACCAGGTGGGGCAGGGGAAGACCTCTGACGCGGAACTGATGCTGGAAAACTCCCTCTTCGGGGTCCAGTCGGGG
The DNA here is from genome assembly GCF_001888925.1 of Lactobacillus delbrueckii subsp. jakobsenii ZN7a-9 = DSM 26046. Lineage (NCBI taxonomy): Bacteria > Bacillati > Bacillota > Bacilli > Lactobacillales > Lactobacillaceae > Lactobacillus > Lactobacillus delbrueckii. Next base: position 1,878,278 of record NZ_CP018218.1, on the reverse strand, counting down.
TCAGCCATGTCGACTTACGGGACCAGCAATACTTTTGAATCCATGCCGGCTATTTTGAAGCAAAAAGGCGGCTATACTTCCGCCGTTATGCACGGGGGGACGGGGTCCTTCTGGAACCGGAACAATGCCTACAAGTCTTTTGGCTATGATTATTTCGCTTCTTTGAACTACTACCAGTACAAAAACAGCTGGTACCTGGGCTATGGTTTAAAGGACAAGATCTTCTTCCAGCAGTCGGCCAAGTACATCTCTGAACTGCCCCAGCCTTTTTACTTGAAGATGATCACGGTCACCAACCACTATCCATATACCTTGGACAAGCAGAACCAGTCGATCAAGAAGACCACGACCGGGGATAACACGGTTGACGGCTACGTGCAGACGGCCCACTACCTGGACCAGGCGATCGGCGAATTCATGACCTGGCTAAAGAAGACTGGCCTGGACAAAAAGACCCTCCTGGTCTTCTACGGGGACCACTACGGGATTTCCAACAACCACAACGGCCATGGCCCAGCTGACCGGGAAGAAAAATTACGGGGAGTTTGACGACCAGCAGCAGCAAAAGTGCCGCTCATGTTTTATTCAAGCAACTTAAAAGGCGGCATTAAGCATACCTACGGCGGGGAAATCGACGTGATGCCGACCCTGCTCAACCTGCTGGGGATCAAGAGCAAGGACTTGATTTTGTTTGGCCATGACCTGTTAAGTAAAAAGAACCCGCAAGTGGTGGCCCAGCGGAATGGGAACTTTATTACCCCGACCTACACCAAGGTGGGGAGCAGCTACTATTACACCAAGACGGGCAAGAAGGTCACCGGCGCCAAGGAAAAGAAGGCCTGCCGCTTGATCGCCAACCAGGTTTTGACCCAGCTGACCCTGTCTGACCGGGTCGTGACCGGGAACCTGCTCCGCTTCTACCACCCCTCCTGGTTTACTCCGGTCAAGACCAGTGACTATGACTACAATAAGACTGACTCTTAAAGAAGCTGGCAGAAGCCGGTAAGAGCAAGACCAGCTTAAAGAGCCAGCTGGGCAAGAAGGACGCAAGCAGTCTTTATAAAACTGACGCGCCCGAACTGAAAAAACTAAGACAAAGTAAGTCTATCTATGATATAATAATAAGGTAATTGTAGAATAAATTGGAGGCAGTGCATTGTACAACTTTATTATGACGCTGTTGATCATTGTTTCAGTGCTGATCATTATTGCGACAATGATGCAACCACAGAAGCAGCAAGATGCCTTGAACGCTTTGTCAGGCGGCGCCGTCTTTAGCGGCCAGACCAAGAAGCGGGGCTTTGAAGCCTTTATGGAAAAAGTGACGTCAGTTCTACTGGTATTGTTCTTTGCTTTTTCGATTATTTTGGCAATCCTGTCTTCTAAATAATCATTAACCTCCCGATCACTTGCTTGATGGGAGGTTTTTTTAACGAAAATACAGATGGAGAAAATAATGGCGCAAAACGAGACTGTATTGGCGGGCGTGTTGGAGATCTTCCGGCACAACCCGCAAAAGCAATTCAGCGTTGACCAGATCGAGCGGCAGGCCCGCCGGGACCGTTTGGGCAACTTTACCGACCTGGTCAAGGCCCTGGCCTACCTGGCAGAAAAAGCAGATCATCACTGACGGCAACGGCCGCTACCAGCTGGCCCAGGAAAATACTGAAGTCGAAGGGGTCTTCCGGGCCAACGACAAGGGCTTTGGCTTTGTCCACTTAGATGATGAAGAAGCCGATGACGTGTTCATCAACTCTGACGCTACCAAGCTGGCTTTGGACGGGGACCGGGTCAAGGTCAAGATCACGGCCGGCGGCAACCCTTGGAACGGGAAGGGGCCGGAAGGGCAGGTTGAAGAAATACTGGAGCGCGGGGCCAGCAGCATTGTCGGCGAATACACCCCTTTGGAAGACCTGCAGGCCAAGATCAGCCACTTTGCCGGCTACGTGATTTCGACAACAAGAAGTTCAAGAAGTATATGTATCTGAAACGGCTTGATCCCACAAATGGGGGACATGGTCAAGGTATCTCTGAAGACCTATCCGACCGAAGACTTGCCAGACCAGATGACCGGGGCAGTTGTCGAAATTATCGGTAACAAGAACGACCCGGGCGTGGACATCATGTCCATCGTAGCGGAACACGACATCCGGACTGAATGGCCAGAAGACGCCTTAGAGCAGGCCAATGCCATCCCGGACCACGTAACTGAAGAAGAGAGGCATGAAGCAGGCCGGCGGGACATCACCGACCAGCCAGCCGTCACGATCGACGGGGATGACTCCAAGGACTTTGACGACGCGGTCGTTTTGTGGAAGCTGGACAACGGCAACTACCACCTGGGCGTCCACATCGCTGACGTGGCCCACTATGTTAAAGAAGGAACGCCTTTGGACCGGGAAGCTTTTGCCCGGGGCAACAGTACCTACTTGGTCGACCGGGTTATTCCAATGCTGCCGTTCAGACTGTCCAACGGGATCTGTTCCTTGAACGAAGGCGTTGACCGTTTGGTTCTGTCCTGTGACATGGAAATCACCCCGGAAGGTGAGCGGGTATCTTACGACATCTACCCGGCCGTGATGCGGTCCCACGGCCGTTTGACCTACAACAAGGTCAACCAGGCCTTGCGCGCTGACGTGCCGGACAGCGACTTGGAAGACAAGTATGTTAAGGTGCGGCCAATGCTCAAGGACATGGCAGCTCTGCATGAAGCCCTGTACAACAAGCGCCACGCCCGGGGGCCATCGACTTTGAAGAACCGGAAGCCAAGATCATCGTGGATGAGAAGGGCAAGCCGGTGGACATCGTCCTGCACAGCCGGGGGACAGCCGAAAAGATGATCGAATCCTTCATGCTTTTGGCCAATGAAACTGTGGCAGAAGCCTACTACAGAAAAAAGGTGCCTTTCCTTTACCGGGTGCACGAAACGCCAGAAGCTGACCGGATCACCAGATTTTTTGAATTCTGCAGTGCCTTCGGCTTGAACGTCAAGGCAGATCCAAACGACATCGAGCCGCTGGACTTGAGAAGGTGGTTACCAAGACTTTGGGCACGCCGGAAGAAGCGGTTCTCCAGATGATGCTGCTGCGGAGCTTGAAGCAGGCCCACTACTCAGAAGATCCGCTGGGCCACTTCGGGATCGCGGCCAAGTACTACACCCACTTTACTTCCCCAATCCGCCGGTATTCAGACACCATGGCCCACCGGATGATCCACGCCTACCTGGAAGAAGGAATGGGGGATGAGGTCAAGGAGCACTTTAAGGAAGAACTGCCGGAAGTAGCTGATCAGACTTCAATGCAAGAGCGGCGGTCAATCGATACGGAACGGGCAACCCAACGACTGAAGATGACCGAATACATGGCTGACCAGGTCGGCAACAAGTTTGAAGCAGTTATTTCATCAGTAACCAGCTTTGGATGTTCGTGCAGTTGGAGAACACGGTGGAAGGTTTGATCCACATCTCCAACTTGAAGGACGACTACTACTCATACGATGAAAAGACCATGACATTGACCGGCCGGGCAACCCACAAGAAGTATAAGGTTGGATGCCGATCAAGGTTGTCTTGACCAATGCGAATGTTGAGCAGCACCAGCTGGACTTTGAAGTTTACGATCCAGATGCCAAAAGCGGCCCCACAATGACCGCGGGATGGGCAGAAGAAGCGGGGACCGGAACTTCAAGGCCGGAGCAATTACGGCGGCCGCGACAAGAGCGGTGACCGGCGCCACAAGCCAAGCCGCAACAACCGCGGCCAGCGGCTGGGCAAAGTGAAAGAGGCAACCGCCGGCGGCCAAACCGTTATATGTAAGCGGGAGGATTTTTTATGAAACAAAAAGCCAAGGATGAAAATGTCCTCGCGCAGAATCGGCAAGCCCGGCATGATTATTTCATCAAGGATACTTATGAAGCCGGGATTGCTTTGACGGGGACGGAGATCAAGTCAGTCAGAGCCCGGCACGTGACCTTGCGTGACGGCTACGTGCAGATCATCAACGGGTCGGCCTTCCTGGAAAATGTTCATATCGATGAATATAAGGAAGGCAACCGCTACAACCATGACCCGCTGAGAAGCCGCAGACTGCTTTTGCACAAGAAGGAAATCGCCAAACTGGCTGAGGTGAAGGCCCAAAAGGGGATGACCATCGTGCCGCTCAAGGTCTACTTGAAGCACGGCTTTGCCAAGGTTTTGATTGGCGTAGCGCAGGGTAAGAAGGAATACGACAAGCGCGAAACGATCAAGAAGCGCGACCAGGACCGGGAACTGCGCAGAAAATACAGAATTTAAGGAATCCGCCGGAAGGCGGATTTTTTGTATTCTCGTATACTTATCTGCATATTACGCTTTCCAAAAAAGCCCCTGCAAAGGCTGGCATTAGTTGTAGAATAAGTGTAAGCAAAAAATTCATTCAGAGTAATAGAAAGAGGATAGACAATGGGTTTTTGGATCATGCTTTTGTCCGGACTGATCGGCCTGGGCTTGGTAATTTTTGGTGTTGAAAAGGAACTGCCAAAGGGGCAGAAAATTGCTTTTTGGTTGATCGGCGCTGCTCTGTTTGTCTTTGCTGTTGCCTTGGCTCTGCAAATGGCCTGAAGCTTTAGTTAATTAAATTAAGTTAATCTCGAGGTACTGGCAAGACCAGTGCCTTTTTTCTTTGCAAAAATTAGTCTAGACAGCTTTCCGAAATATTTTCACCCTTGCGAAATACTTTTCACAATCTGAAATATGATTCTATGTTTTTGTAAACTCTTTACATATCTGGAAGCGGTGCCATAATAAGAGTGTAAGCAAGCTTACGGGAGGTCGGGGCGCCTGAAAGGCCTCATGTGATGAAACAATGTATTTTGTAAGGAGCAATTGATTTATGTCAGACAAGAAATTTTCAGTAGTTATTGCCGGCGGTGGCAGCACCTTCACCCCTGGATTTGTTATCAGTCTCTGTGCCAATCAAGATAAGCTTCCCCTGCGGAAACTGAAACTGTACGACATTGATGCTGACCGGCAAAAGAAGATCGGTGACGCCTGCGCCATCATCGTCAAGGAAAAGGCGCCGCAAGTCGAATTTGAATATACGACTGACCCGGAAGAAGCCTTCACTGACGTTGACTTCGTCTTGGGCTCAATCAGAGTCGGCAAGTACGAAATGCGCAGCCAGGATGAAAAGATTCCTTTGAAGTACGGGGTCAACGGCCAGGAAACTACCGGCCCCGGAGGCATGGCCTACGGTTTGCGGTCAATCCCGGCCATCATTGAAATCATCGACTTCATGGAAAAGTACTCGCCAAACGCTTGGATGGTCAACTACTCCAACACGATCGCGATTGTTTCTGAAGCCTGCCGGCGCTTCCGCCCGAATGCCAAGGTTGTCAACATCTGCGACATGCCAATCGATGACATGGGCAGAATGGCGGCCATTGCTGGGCTCAAGAGCTTTAAGGACCTCGACTTTACCTACTACGGCCTGAACCACTTTGGCTGGTGGAAGAGCGTTACCAACAAGAAGACCGGGGAAGACCTAATGCCGCTTTTGAAAGAACATGTCAAGAAGAACGGCTACTACGTGGGCGGAGACTTCGACAAGGAAACCGAAGCCAGCTGGGTCGCAACTTTTAAGAAGGTTGCTGACTGCTACGCTTTGGACCCGACGACTCTGCCAAACAACTACATGCAGTACTACTACTTCCCGCAATACGAAGTGGAAAACGCCAACCCGCACTACACCAGAACCGATGAAATCCTGGAATACCGGCAAAAGATAGTCTTCGGTGAATGCGCCCGGATCGTCAAGGAAGGCACGGCCAAGGGCAACCTTTGGGAAAGCGAAGTTCACTCCAACTACATCATTGACATCTGCCACGCGATCGCCTTCAACACCCACGAGAAGTACCTGGCCAATATTCCGAACAACGGGGCCATCTGCAACTTCCCAGACGATGCTATCGTTGAAGTGCCTTGCCTCTTTGGCTCAAACGGCGTGCAGCCGCTGGTAGTCGGTGAAGCCGGCCGCTTCCAACTGGGTCTGATGATGGAACAAGTAACCTGCGAAAAGCTGGTTGTCGATGCTTATGAGCAAAAGTCCTACATCAAGATGCTGCAGGCCTTTACCTTGAACAAGACTGTTCCAGACGCTAGCGTGGCCAAGAAGATCCTGGACGACATGATGGTCGTCAACAAGCCTTACTGGCCGGATTTGAAGTAGTCAGAATGAATTGAAATAAAAAGAAGCAAGGAGGAAGATTGCTTATGATGCAGAAACTACAGAAATTCGGGGCGGCGATGTTCGTGCCTGTCCTGCTTTTCTCTTTCGCCGGTATCGTGGTTGCCTTAACCAGCCTGTTCAACAACCCGTTGATCTTTGGCTCACTGGCAAACACCAATACCTTCTGGTACGGTCTGTGGGACACCGTTCAACAAGGTGGCTGGACCGTCTTTAACCAAGTTGACATGCTCTTCGTGGTCGGCCTGCCAATCGGGCTGGCTAAGAAGGCCCACGGGCGGGCAGCCATGGAAGCCATCGTTACCTACTGGACTTTCAACTACTTTATCGCTGGTTTCCTGACCCACTGGGGTGCCTTCTTCGGCCTTAAGGACTACGTTAATACCCAGATCGTGGCCAACTCAGCCAACAATGGTTTGACCATGATTGCCGGGATCAAGACCCTGGACACCAGTATCGTTGGTTCCCTGGTCATCGCCGGTATCGTGGTTTGGCTGCACAACCGCTACTTTGACAAGAAATTGCCGGACTTCCTGGGTACCTTCCAGGGTTCAGCCTTCGTTGTCATCTTAGGCTTCGTGGCCATGTTCCCAGTTGCCTTCCTGACCTGCCTTATCTGGCCAAGGGTACAAATGGGCATCACTGGTTTGCAGGAATTCATGGCATCCAGCGGCTTGATCGGGGTTTGGATCTTCAACTTCCTGAACCGGGTCCTGATTCCAACTGGCCTGCACCACTTGGTTTACATTCCGTTCCAATACGGTCCGGCCGTGGTTGCCGGGGGCTTGCAACCATGGTGGCTCAAGCACTTGACTGAATTTGCCGAAAGCACTAAGAGCCTGAAGAGCCTGGCTCCAAACATGGGCTTCATGCTTTACGGGAATGAAAAAGTCTTCCTTGTGCCAGCCATCTGCCTGGCCTTCTACCACACTGCCAAGAAGGACAAGAAGAAGCAGACTTCAGCCTTGCTTTTACCAGCTGCTTTGACTTCATTCCTGGCCGGGATTACTGAACCTGTTGACTTTACCTACCTCTTCGCGGCTCCAATCCTCTGGGTTATCTACTCAGTTCTGGCCGCAACCATGAATACCACCATGTACATCTTCGGCGTTGTCGGCCAAATGACTGACGGGGCCATCGGGATTGCTTCCATGAACTGGCTGCCGCTGTGGGCTAACCACTGGCACACCTACATGGCCCAATTCATCATTGGTCTGATCTATGCCGTGATCATCTACTTCATCTTCCGCTTTATGATCGTCAAGTTCAACTACGCTACTCCAGGCCGGGAAGCTGACGACCAGGAAGTCAAGCTGATGAACAAGAAGCAATACAAGGAAGCCAAGGCTGCTGAACAAGCTGCTGAAGCTGCCGGGCAAAACTCCTCTGACCCATACATCGCGAGAGCTACGGCTTACACGACTCTCTTGGGCGGACCGGAAAACATTGCTGAAATCACTTCCTGCGCAACCCGTTTGCGGGTAACTGTCAAGGATCCTGACAAGGTCGGCGCCGATGCTGCCTTCAGAAAGAACCAGGCAGTCGGGGTTGTCCGTCACGGTTCAGCCATCCAGGTCATCGTTGGTCTGGACGTTGCCCAAGTTCTGGAAAGAATTGAAGATATTATTGCCGACAGCGGCAACACCGTTGCCAAGGCCGAAGTCGACCCTGATGAAGAAAAGGCCACCGGCTACCTGGACCTGCTGGGCGGCAGAAGCAACATTAAAGAACTGACTTCCTGCTCAACCAGAGTAAGAGTCCACGTCTTTGACACTAAGAAGGTTGCCGGCGACGACGACTTCAAGAAGTTCGGGGCCAGCGCCGTTGAAAGACGGGATGACCAGGAAATCGACATCGTGGTCGGCCTGGAAGCTGAACGGGTTGTCGACAAGATGAAGGAAATTATGTAAGTTTTTAAATTGGTCTAAGCCCATAAAAGTGCTATTCTGTTAACTAGGTGAAAACGTCAACAAGTTAGCAAGAGGAGACTTTTATGGCAGGACTAAAAGCACGAATCGTGGAAAAATCAAGTTATCTGAATCCATCGGATAAGAAGATCTTGAATTACTTGCTGAACAATGCCGCTGAATGCAGCGAACTCAGTCTGGCGAAATTGGCCAAGAAGCTTTATGTTTCAGAATCGGCCATTTTTCGCTTATGCAAAAAGATCGGTCTAAGTGGCTACAGCGAATTGAAATACGAGCTGGCAGATTTTTCCAAGGGGGAGAAGCGGATGGTTAAGCAGCAAGATACCTTCTCCGAGCGCCTGGTCAAGAATCTGCACTTAGAGCTCAGCTATTTCAGGACACTGGATTTTGAAAGCTTTTATTCGACCTTAAACCAGACAGAAAATATCTACATTTACACCACCGGCTGGCAGCAGGCGTCTATCGCCAGCTATCTCTCCAACCAGCTCCTGGTGAATGTGGGCAAGCCGACGGTTGTCATGCCATCAGCGATTAGTGAATTGAAGATGTCGAAGAATTGGCTGCAAGACCATGACCAATTGATTGTGATTTCCTTTTCCGGGGAAGATCCTGACTTGTGCCAGCTCCTGGATGAGCTGCACCTGCTCAATGAGCATTTGACGATTACTTCGCTGACGACCATCAAGGAGAGCCGGCTGGCCAGTCTGTCTGACTACAGTCTCTTTTTCCAGCCAAGTCTCTTCCATGAGAGCAACAGCACCAAGAACTGGGCTTTTAGTCCGGCTTATATAATGATTGATTTATTGATTAACGGCTACTGCGAGTGGCTGAGAAAAGAGGATGAATAATGCAAGAGAAAGCTTTGAATTGGCTAGACAGGTTGACTAAGTCCGCCCGTCTGACGCCGAAAAGAATTTTAAAGATCTACACCTTCGTCCTCTTTTTTGCCCCGCTAGCCTACCTGCTGCTCTTGCAGCTGCGGGCCGGGGCGGCCAAGCGGACGATCACTGACTTCATCGCGGCCAGTCCCGCGACCACGGTGTCAATTATCGTGGCGGCCGGTGACTTTCTCTTGGGTTACCTCTGCTGGATCGACGGAGAGGCCCTCTTGGCCGACCGGCGCCAGTACATGAAGTTCATGAAGCTGCAGCTGTGGACCCAGCTGATCGTTGGCAACTGGTTCTGTCTCCTCTTCGCTATTTTTGCTCTGCGGCGGGGAGAGGATTTACCTGAAGTGAGCAAGGTAAAGCCGAGCCAGCTGCTGTCCTTGACCTACTTGATTGCTTCTTTATTCGTAATTTGTTTTGTGTTCTATGTAGTTCTCGCCTTTAGAGCGGTGAAAGGTTGATATTCATGTTTAATTTCTTTAAAAAGTCCAAGTCAAAAGGCAATGAAGTCAAGGCGCCCATCAAGGGCAATCTGATTCCCCTGTCCGAAGTCAGCGATGACGTCTTCTCCCAAAAGATGCTGGGCGACGGTTTTGCCGTTAAGCCGACCGGCCAGGAAGTAGTTGCCCCGGTTTCCGGGACCATTACCACCCTGTTCCCGACCAAGCACGCTATCGGCATCAAGACGGCCGAAGGGCTGGAAGTCTTGATCCACTTGGGGATCGACACGGTGGAACTGAAGGGGGAACCCTTCAAGCTCTTCGTTGAGCAAGGCGATTCAGTCAAGGCTGGCGACAAGCTGGCAGAAATGGACATAGCCGACGTGGCTGACCACGGCCTGGACAACACGGTCATGGTGGTTTACACTAACATGGACCTGCTTAAAGAAGTTAAGGATGTCGACCCGCGCCCTGTAGAGGCGGGCGACGACGCACAGGAAATTGCCTTTAACTAAAGCGCGTGATGATTTTTACCATTTTTAACATTACTCTTTAATCCAAAACTTTTACTTTATACTTTTACTCCTCTATTTTAAAAAACTTTCTTTACTAACTCACAAATCGCCAGACTTTAAAAAACTTTCTTTACTAACTCACAAATCGCCAGACTGCTCCGGGACCTTTCCCGGGGCAGTTTTTTGCATGAAAAAAGCAGCCTTGCGGCTGCTTAGGCGAGGCTTTTAGCCATCATTTGGTGGGGGATGCCGGCTTCCATGAAGACGGGGCCGACATCGTGGTAGCCATTGGCCAGGTAGAAGTCCCGGGCACTGGCTTGGGCGTGCAGATAAAGTTCTTTGGTTAAGTTATTTGCCAAAACGTAGTTTTCAATGGCGCCTAACAGCTGGCTGGCAATCCCGCGGTGGCGGGCAGTCTTTTGCACGGCGACCCGGCCGATGTAGAAACGGCCTTCTTCGCTGAAGAAGCGGGCGGCCGCCAGGGCATTGCTTTGGTCTTCATTTAAAAGAAAGACATGGTAGGCAGAAAGGTCCTGGTCGTCCAGTTCAGGAACCGTGATTTCCTGCTCGGCAACGAAAACGTCATCGCGGATTCTGGACAGGCAGAAGACCTCCCGGGCAGAGAGCTCGTTAAAATGTTTGACTTGAATTTCTTTGCTGAAATCGTTTTTCTGACTTTTTTTCACGGTTAACAGGATCCTTTCCATAACTAGTTGATTATGTTTAGTCAGTGTAGCAGGCTAGAATGATTTGTCAAATTACTTACTTATTTTCTGAAGTTTTCAGATATTTTTCTGGTGATTTGCGATCTTTTAAAAAATCGCATATTTCTCCTTTCGTCCTCTATAACCACTAGGCCTTGTGTGCTGTAAATAAACGTGACACTAAATTTTGTAGATAACTAGTTGAGGTGAGTCATGTCAGAGTTAACAATTACTGATTTGCACGTAGAAATTGCCGGCAAGGAGATTCTCAAAGGGGTTAACTTGCAGCTGAAAACCGGGGAGATCCATGCCATTATGGGACCAAATGGGACGGGGAAGTCGACCCTGTCAGAAGCCATTATGGGCAACCCGGCATATAAGGTAACCCAGGGGTCGGTCAAGCTGGATGGGCAAGAGCTGCTGGATTTGCCAGTTGACGACCGGGCCCGAGCCGGCCTCTTTTTGGCCATGCAGTACCCGGCTGAAATCCCTGGCGTCAGCAACGCTGAATTCATCCGGGGGGGCTTTGAACGCCCACCGGCCGGAAGGCGATCCAGTCCCGGCCCGGGAATTCCTCCAGGAACTGTATGAAAAGATGGACTTTTTGGACATGAAGGCCGAAATGGCCCAGCGCTACTTGAACCAGGGCTTTTCCGGTGGGGAAAGAAGCGTAACGAGATCTAACAGATGCTGATGATCAAGCCCAAGTTCGCGATTTTAGACGAAATCGACTCCGGCCTAGACATTGATGCTTTGAAGGTGGTCTCTAAAGGGGTTAATGACCTGCGGGGGCCAGACTTCGGCGCCTTGATGATCACCCACTACCAGCGCCTTTTGGACTACGTTGTGCCTAGCAAGGTCCACGTTATGATGGGCGGCCGGGTCGTGGCTGAAGGCGGGCCGGACCTGGCCAAGCGCCTGGAAAAGGGAGGCTACACCAAGCTGCGCGACGAGCTGGGCCTGGAGATTGAACTGACGGATGAAGACGTTTAAGGAGGAAGCATGACCGCACAAGCATGGTTTGCAAAAATGCGGTCAGAAGCCTCTGCCGCTTTGCCGGACTTGCCTAGGTCCGACGTTGCCAAGGCGGACTACCGGGCCTGACCCCTGTCTTTGACCCGGCCCTTGCAAAATAGGGAAGCTTTTTCCATTGAAGCTGGGTCAGAATTTTGGGCAAAAACACGACCGCCTACTTAAAGCGGGTAGCCTGGGTCGGCCGGGACGCCAAGTTGGACTGGGCCATGGGGATGCTGAGCGACGGGAAGATTCTGTCTGACTATGACTCTGACCTTTACGTGCAGGGAGCCAGAGCCGAGATGAACGTGATCGCCATTACTATCGGCGACCAGCATGACGACCATGATGACGATGGGGATCACGGGCACGGCACAAAAAAGGAAGATGCTGGCCGGGGCGTCGATTTTGACCAAGACGGCAAACAGGGTCAAGGGAGCCAGAAAGGCATAGGCGAATTGGCTGAGGTAGCGGCTGGAAGAGCCCAGCTGCTTGATAAGACGGGTTTTGATCATGGAAGTTGGATCAGCCTTTCTAAAAAAACAAAAACAATAGTCCAAAATGGAATATAGGACATAAGGAACACAAGAAAAATTATGTGAAAAATGAAAAGGATTTGATAACTGTACCAGGGAAGAAAAAGTGAGGGAAAGGGCTGCCAACAGCCAAATAGCACGACGACTTTATTTTCAAAGCTCTTCTTATAAGAGATACAGACAAGCAGCGAAAGGCAAAAGAGGAGATAAAAGAGCAGATAAAAAACCAAAAACAAAATTATTTTTCCCGGCAAAAAGGGCAAAAAACGAACGAGGAATTCATTGAAGAATTAAAAAGAAAGATAAAGCAGAATAAGAGAAGCAGAAGCGGCAAGGCAAAATATTACAACTCTGCCGGCTGTACCCATGATAAAGCGAATGAAAAGGTGGATTTGACCTTTCAACAATAACGAGTATACTAATATTTGTTGTCGCGGCGAAGAAGGAATTCGCCGGAGACACGAAAAAGAAAATATCAAAAACTTGTTGACAAGAAGTCAACAAGCGAGTAAGATATAAAACGTTGCGTCACTAAGACGCAAGTTGGTACTTTGAAAACTGAACAAAGTTTCGCAGTGTGCGGGTCAAACAATGTTTGATCCAAACAAATAAGCGAAGTCAATTCGCAAGCAAATAATCTGGAGCAGATTAAAAAGACTCAATTTTCAAATTGAGAGTTTGATCCTGGCTCAGGACGAACGCTGGCGGCGTGCCTAATACATGCAAGTCGAGCGAGCTGAATTCAAAGATCCCTTCGGGGTGATTTGTTGGACGCTAGCGGCGGATGGGTGAGTAACACGTGGGCAATCTGCCCTAAAGACTGGGATACCACTTGGAAACAGGTGCTAATACCGGATAACAACATGAATCGCATGATTCAAGTTTGAAAGGCGGCGCAAGCTGTCACTTTAGGATGAGCCCGCGGCGCATTAGCTAGTTGGTGGGGTAAAGGCCTACCAAGGCAATGATGCGTAGCCGAGTTGAGAGACTGATCGGCCACATTGGGACTGAGACACGGCCCAAACTCCTACGGGAGGCAGCAGTAGGGAATCTTCCACAATGGACGCAAGTCTGATGGAGCAACGCCGCGTGAGTGAAGAAGGTCTTCGGATCGTAAAGCTCTGTTGTTGGTGAAGAAGGATAGAGGCAGTAACTGGTCTTTATTTGACGGTAATCAACCAGAAAGTCACGGCTAACTACGTGCCAGCAGCCGCGGTAATACGTAGGTGGCAAGCGTTGTCCGGATTTATTGGGCGTAAAGCGAGCGCAGGCGGAATGATAAGTCTGATGTGAAAGCCCACGGCTCAACCGTGGAACTGCATCGGAAACTGTCATTCTTGAGTGCAGAAGAGGAGAGTGGAACTCCATGTGTAGCGGTGGAATGCGTAGATATATGGAAGAACACCAGTGGCGAAGGCGGCTCTCTGGTCTGCAACTGACGCTGAGGCTCGAAAGCATGGGTAGCGAACAGGATTAGATACCCTGGTAGTCCATGCCGTAAACGATGAGCGCTAGGTGTTGGGGACTTTCCGGTCCTCAGTGCCGCAGCAAACGCATTAAGCGCTCCGCCTGGGGAGTACGACCGCAAGGTTGAAACTCAAAGGAATTGACGGGGGCCCGCACAAGCGGTGGAGCATGTGGTTTAATTCGAAGCAACGCGAAGAACCTTACCAGGTCTTGACATCCTGCGCTACACCTAGAGATAGGTGGTTCCCTTCGGGGACGCAGAGACAGGTGGTGCATGGCTGTCGTCAGCTCGTGTCGTGAGATGTTGGGTTAAGTCCCGCAACGAGCGCAACCCTTGTCTTTAGTTGCCATCATTAAGTTGGGCACTCTAAAGAGACTGCCGGTGACAAACCGGAGGAAGGTGGGGATGACGTCAAGTCATCATGCCCCTTATGACCTGGGCTACACACGTGCTACAATGGGCAGTACAACGAGAAGCAAACCCGCGAGGGTAAGCGGATCTCTTAAAGCTGTTCTCAGTTCGGACTGCAGGCTGCAACTCGCCTGCACGAAGCTGGAATCGCTAGTAATCGCGGATCAGCACGCCGCGGTGAATACGTTCCCGGGCCTTGTACACACCGCCCGTCACACCATGGAAGTCTGCAATGCCCAAAGTCGGTGGGATAACCTTTATAGGAGTCAGCCGCCTAAGGCAGGGCAGATGACTGGGGTGAAGTCGTAACAAGGTAGCCGTAGGAGAACCTGCGGCTGGATCACCTCCTTTCTAAGGAAAACGGATGGATGGAGAGCAGAAATGCTAAAAGAAGTCCACCAGTTACGGAAGCACACTGCAAAAGAAACTTTGTTCAGTTTTGAGAGTATCAGCTCTCACTTGTACGTTGAAAACTGAATATCTTAATTCCAAGAAAAAACCGAGAATCATTGAGAACAATGAAAACATTGCAAAGCGACCGAGAGAGTTCGAAAGAACAAACTTGCAAGGTCAAGTGAAGAAGGGCGCACGGTGAATGCCTTGGCACTGGAAGCCGATGAAGGACGCAACTAACCGCGAAAGTCTTCGGGGAGCCGTAAGTAGGCTTTGATCCGGAGGTCTCCGAATGGGGGAACCCAGCATGTGCAGACATGCTATCCTTAAGTGAATACATAGCTTAAGGAAGGAACACGCAGCGAACTGAAACATCTAAGTAGCTGCAGGAAGAGAAAGAAATATCGATTTCCCAAGTAGCGGCGAGCGAACAGGAAAGAGCCCAAACCGGCAGATTTATCTGCCGGGGTTGTAGGACTGAGACATGGCACTTCAGAGGATAGCAGAAGCGTTTGGGAAAACGCGCCAGAGAGGGTGAGAGCCCCGTAAGCGAAATCCAAAGAAGGCCTATCAGTATCCTGAGTAGGGCGGGACACGTGAAATCCCGCTTGAATCCGCGAGGACCATCTCGCAAGGCTAAATACTAACCAGTGACCGATAGTGAACCAGTACCGTGAGGGAAAGGTGAAAAGAACCCCGGGAGGGGAGTGAAAGAGAACCTGAAACCGTGTGCCTACAAGTAGTCAGAGCCCGTTAACGGGTAATGGCGTGCCTTTTGTAGAATGAACCGGCGAGTTGCGTTAGTCAGCAAGGTTAAGTCAGAAAAGACGGAGCCGCAGCGAAAGCGAGTCTGAATAGGGCGAGCAGTTGGCTGACGCAGACCCGAAACCAAGTGACCTACCCATGACCAGGTTGAAGGCGCGGTAAAACGCGCTGGAGGACCGAACCCACGTAAGTTGAAAATTGCGGGGATGAGTTGTGGGTAGCGGTGAAATTCCAAACGAACTTGGAGATAGCTGGTTCTCTCCGAAATAGCTTTAGGGCTAGCCTCGCAAAGAGGATGCTGGAGGTAGAGCTCTGTTTGGACTAGGGGCCCGTCAAGGGTTACTGAATTCAGATAAACTACGAATTCCAGACATTTATGTGCGGGAGTCAGACTACGAGTGATAAGATCCGTAGTCGAAAGGGAAACAGCCCAGATCACCAGTTAAGGTCCCAAAATTCATGCTAAGTGGAAAAGGATGTGGAGTTGCGCAGACAACTAGGACGTTGGCTCAGAAGCAGCCATCATTCAAAGAGTGCGTAATAGCTCACTAGTCGAGTGACGCCGCGCCGAAAATTTACCGGGGCTAAGCATGATACCGAAACTGTGGATGTGCATTTATGCACGTGGTAGGAGAGCGTTCTAGCGGCGGTGAAGCATGACCGAGAGGACATGTGGAGCTTCTAGAAGTGAGAATGCCGGTATGAGTAACGAAAGACAGGTGAGAATCCTGTCCGCCGCAAGACTAAGGTTTCCTGGGGCAGGCTCGTCCGCCCAGGGTAAGTCGGGACCTAAGGCGAGGCCGAGAGGCGTAGTCGATGGACAACAGGTTGAAATTCCTGTACTGCACCGAATCGTTATGAGCGATGGAGGGA
The DNA here is from genome assembly GCF_001888925.1 of Lactobacillus delbrueckii subsp. jakobsenii ZN7a-9 = DSM 26046. Classification (NCBI taxonomy): domain Bacteria; kingdom Bacillati; phylum Bacillota; class Bacilli; order Lactobacillales; family Lactobacillaceae; genus Lactobacillus; species Lactobacillus delbrueckii. Next base: position 1,862,123 of record NZ_CP018218.1, on the reverse strand, counting down.
CGCAGGAGGCTAGCAGCGCGTGGTGCTGGATACCACGTTCAAGCGTCAAGTCTGAGAGTGAGTCAAATGCTTGCTTTCATAAGGACAAGGCGTGATGAGGAGCGAAATTAAAGTAGCGAAGGCTGCGACGTCACACTGCCGAGAAAAGCTTCTAGCCAGAAACGGTGCACCCGTACCGCAAACCGACACAGGTAGTCGAGGAGAGTATCCTCAGGTGAGCGAGAGAACTCTCGTTAAGGAACTCGGCAAAATGGCCCCGTAACTTCGGGAGAAGGGGCGCTGGTCGCAAGATCAGCCGCAGTGAAAAGGCCCAAGCAACTGTTTATCAAAAACACAGGCATCTGCAAAATCGTAAGATGAAGTATAGGTGCTGACACCTGCCCGGTGCTGGAAGGTTAAGAGGAGAGCTTAGCGCAAGCGAAGGTTTGAATTGAAGCCCCAGTAAACGGCGGCCGTAACTATAACGGTCCTAAGGTAGCGAAATTCCTTGTCGGGTAAGTTCCGACCTGCACGAAAGGTGTAATGATTTGGGCACTGTCTCAACGAGAGACTCGGTGAAATTATAATACCCGTGAAGATGCGGGTTACCCGCGACAGGACGGAAAGACCCCATGGAGCTTTACTGCAGTTTAATATTGGGTATCTGTCAAGCATGTACAGGATAGGTAGGAGCCGGAGAAGATAGGACGCCAGTCTTATCAGAGGCGCTGGTGGGATACTACCCTTGCTTGACGGATGCTCTAACTCAGGCCTGTGATCCAGGCCGAGGACAGTGTTTGACGGGCAGTTTGACTGGGGCGGTCGCCTCCTAAAGTGTAACGGAGGCGCCCAAAGGTTCCCTCAGAATGGTTGGAAATCATTCGCAGAGTGTAAAGGCAAAAGGGAGCTTGACTGCGAGAGAGACAACTCGAGCAGGTACGAAAGTAGGGCTTAGTGATCTGGTGGTACCGCATGGAAGGGCCATCACTCAACGGATAAAAGCTACCCTGGGGATAACAGGCTTATCTCCCCCAAGAGTTCACATCGACGGGGAGGTTTGGCACCTCGATGTCGGCTCGTCGCATCCTGGGGCTGAAGTTGGTCCCAAGGGTTGGGCTGTTCGCCCATTAAAGCGGCACGCGAGCTGGGTTCAGAACGTCGTGAGACAGTTCGGTCCCTATCCGTCGTGGGCGCAGGAAATTTGAGAGGAGCTGTCCTTAGTACGAGAGGACCGGGATGGACGCACCGCTGGTGTACCAGTTGTCTTGCCAAAGGCATCGCTGGGTAGCTATGTGCGGACGGGATAAGCGCTGAAAGCATCTAAGTGCGAAGCCCCCCTCAAGATGAGATTTCCCATTTCTTCAAGAAAGTAAGACACCTCAGAGACGATGAGGTAGATAGGCCGGGAGTGGAAGAGCCGTGAGGCTTGGAGCAGACCGGTACTAATCAGTCGAGGACTTGACCAAAAGAGCAAAGCAATGAGGTTTTGACTTGGAAGAGATATTCAGTTTTGAGCGTGCAAGCTCAAGCAAGAGTGCGGTGGCAATAGCAAGAAGGATACACCTGTTCCCATGCCGAACACAGTAGTTAAGCTTCTTAACGCCGAAAGTAGTTGGTGGGAAACTGCCTGCGAGGATAGGAAGCTGCCGCGCGAATCAAGAGTCAGACGGAAGTCTGGCTCTTTTTGTTTTCTATTGTGTTTCTTGCTATTTATCAGCAAATCTTTACTCTCTATTTATCTGTTTACTGCTAATCGCCTGTAATCCCCTCTCTTACCTGCTGTTAGTTGCTTATGGCCCATCTACTTAAGGCATTTTCTACAGCGCTGAAAGGGAGGAGAGACTAACAGGATACTTGCTTATCTCCTTTGGCCACACTAAAAGCCTGTCTCCAGCTGGAAACAGGCTTCTTTAATTCATAATTTAAGAGAACAGGATAAGGCTTAAGCCACTTTTTCCTGCTTCCACTTCAGACCGATGCCGGTAAAGCCGCTGAGGATAGAGAAGACAGGTGACAGGAGGCTGAACATGGTGAAGGGGAGGAAGTCCAGAACTGGTACGCCTAAGGCTGAAGCCACAAAGGAACCAGCCACCCCCCAAGGGATCAAGTAGTTGATGACGCTGCCCCCGTCTTCCAGGGCCCGGCTGAGGGCCAGGGGGTCAAGACCGATCCGCTTGTAAGCAGGCTTAAAGGCGTTGGCCGGCAGGATAACGGACAGGTATTGTTCACCGACGAAGAGGTTGATCCCAATCCCGGCCATGATTGTCGTCAAGATCAGCCGACCCGGCTTCTTAAGGCGTTCAACCAGAGGCTTCATGGCGCTGTCGATAATGCCCAGGTGCATCAAGATTCCGCCCAGGGCCAGGGTCATGATGATCAAGGAAACAGTCCCCATCATGCTGGAGATCCCGCCCCGGGTCAAGAGGGCGTCAACGGTCTTGTTGCCGGAATTTGAAACGTAGCCGGATTCAATCAGCGTTGCCAGCTTTTGCATCTTGAAGCCCGGATTTTGGACAAAAATTATGGCAACGGACAAGAAGATGTTGGCAAAAAGCGTTTGAATGGCTGGCACCTTTTTCCAGGCGCAGGCGAACATCAAGATGATCGGCAAGGCTGACCAGAAGGAAACTGAGAAGTTTTGGCGGAGGCTGCTTTCTACGGCAGCGATGCCGGATAAGGAAGTTGCCTTATTGCTCTGGCCCAGGAAGAAGAAAAAGAGCAAAGAGCCGATAAAGGCGGGAATGGTTGACCACATCATATTCTTGATATGCTCAAAGAGGTCAGTTTCAGCTACCGCGGAAGCCAGGTTGGTTGAGTCAGACAGAGGGGACATCTTGTCGCCGAAGACGGCGCCGGAGATAATCGCCCCAGCTGTCAAAGCCGGGTTGATGTCTAAAGTGCTCCCCATCCCAAAGAGGGCGATCCCGACGGTGGACACGGTCGTAAAGCCGGACCCGATGGCTAGGCCGACCAAAGAGCAGACCAGGAAGACCGAGGGAACGAAGAAGTGGCTGCTGATCATATGAAAGCCCAGGACCATCAAGAATGGAATAATCCCGGCCTGGATCCAGACAGCAATCAAGGTCCCAATTAAAAGGAAGAGAAAGATCGGGACAATGGCCGTGGAAATCCCCTGGCTGATCCCCTTCATGACTTCTTCCCACTCAAAGCCGCGGATCTGCAGCCAGAAGATGAGCAAGGCGATGACAGTCAAGACCGGGATCTGCGGGGACATGCCAAAGCCGATGACGCCCCAGCCCAGCATGACCAGCAGCAAAATAAGAATAGTTACTGCTTCTTTAAAACTGATTTGTTTTTTCATGTGTTTGTTCCTTAGTTAAATCTGTATTTGCTTTTGCCAGTTTAAACCAAGACTTGATATCGCTTCATATTTCTCCTTTCTGCAAACAAAAAGCCCCAGCCGAGTCGGTTGACTCAGGCTGGGGCGCTTATAGGCACGGTACCACCCAACTTTGCAGCATGCTGCACTTACTTTAGCCGTAACGGGGCTGGACCGGTCGAGTTGCTTGATCCCGTAATTTGCTGCTCCAGGCCTGTCCGGTTCGCATCAACCACCGGTTTTCTGAGCGCTGAGCCTGGCTGCTACTAAAAGATCACTCGAATTTTTATGTTTCCTACTATAACATTATGAGCTTTGTTAAGCAACGCTTTTGCTAATTCTTTTTTAAGCAGGCGGGAAGACAATAGCCAAAAACGATGAAAAGTGAGACCGGCTTTCAATTGATTTGCAGATATCGTCTGTTTTGGAGGAAAAAGACGCAAAAAAGCAGAAAAAATCTCTCAAAAGGGTTTGACGGACCCGGAAAAGTTTGCTAATATTAATGTACATGACTTGGAGTAGTACTCAAGTGGCTGAAGAGGCGCCCTTGCTAAGGGTGTAGGTCGGGAAACCGACGCCAGAGTTCGAATCTCTGCTACTCCGTTATAACAACAAATATATAAGACAAGCGACTGATTTGACTGAATCAGCCGCTTTTTTTCAGCTAATAAGTATTTTTCTTTTCTTAATTAAAACTGGTATTTTTCGCAAAAATGCAATTTTTGGGCCTCTTTTTGCGTTATTGTAATGCATTTTCAGTCATAGAGATAAAATTAACGAAAAAGTTGAAAAAGGTTTCAAGAAAGTGCTCCACGTAAGCGCTTTTTATTGTATAATAGGAACGTACCGAAGTTTTTGAGGAGGAAATATCATGGTAGGAATTGTTTTAGCTAGCCATGGCGGTTTCGCGGACGGTATTGCCGAATCCGCGCAAATGCTCTTTGGCCCACAAGACAATTTTGCCCATGTCATTCTGAAGCCTTCTGAAGGCCCAGATGATATTAAGGGTAAGATGAATGAAGCGATTGCTTCTTTTGCAGACCAGGAAGAAGTTTTGTTCCTGGTTGACCTGTGGGGTGGCACGCCTTTCAACCAGGCAAACGGTTTGCTCGACGGTCACGACAAGTGGGCAATCGTTTCCGGTTTGAACTTGCCAATGGTAGTTGAAGCCTTGACCCAAAGAATGATCAATGACAAGGCTACCGCGCAAGACATCGCGACTGCGATCATTAAGCCAGCTAAGGATGGTATCAAGACCAAGCCTGAAAGCTTAATGCCTGCAGTGGAAAAGGCAGCTGCACCTGCAGCCGCAGCTGGCGCTCCTAAGGAAGCAATCCCAAAAGGGACTGTTTTGGGCGACGGTCACATTAAGATCGTTGGTGCCAGAATTGACTCACGTTTGTTGCACGGTCAAGTTGCAACTGGTTGGATTCCAGCACTTCACCCAGACCGGGTTATCGTGGTTTCTGACAAGGTTGCCAAGGACGACCTGCGCAAGAGCATGATCCGTGAAGCTGCTCCAGCTGGTACGGTAGCACACACCGTTCCATTGTGGAAGATGAAGGAAATCTATGAAGACCCGCGTTTTGGTAATACGCGCGCCTTCTTGTTGTTTGAAAACCCAGAAGATGCTTTGCAAACGATCAAGAACGGCGTAGACATCAAGACTTTGAACGTCGGCTCCATGTCATACAGCAAGGGCAAGGTTAACGCCAACAACGTTCTGTCCATGGATCAGACTGACGTCGACACTTTCCGCGAACTCGAAAAGATGGGCATCAAGTTCGACGTCCGCAAGGTTCCTTCAGACACCCCTGAAAACATGGATTCAATTCTTAAGAAGGCACAAAGCCTGCTCGATGAACAAAAGTAGTGGGAAAAGGAGTTAAAAATGGACTTAAATGCTATTCAAGTCATCCTGGTGATTGTGGTAGCTTTCCTGGCCGGGATGGAAGGTATCCTGGATGAATGGGAATTCCACCAACCATTGGTTGCATGTACTTTAATCGGTTTAGTTACTGGCAATCTTACCTTGGGTATTATGCTCGGTGGTTCTTTGCAAATGATCGCTTTGGGTTGGGCCAACATCGGTGCCGCTGTCGCACCTGACGCAGCTTTGGCCGCTGTTGCCTCAGCCATCATTTTGATCAAGGGTGGTCAAGGTACCAAGGGTATCGGGACTGCCACTGGCTTGGCCATCACTTTGGCCGTTGCCGGTCTATTCTTGACCATGTTGGTCCGGACTATTTCAACTGCCATCGTTCATATCATGGACAAGTACGCCGAAAAAGGTAACTGGCGCATGATCAACGTATGGCAATGGATCGCTGTCTGCTTGCAGGGTCTGCGCATTGCTATTCCAGCTGTCTTGTTGCTTGCTATTCCAACTGAAACTGTTAGAAGCGCACTGGCTGCTATGCCAGCCTGGCTGTCAGCTGGTATGACCATCGGTGGTGGTATGGTTGTTGCCGTAGGTTACGCTATGGTTATCAACATGATGGCCAGCCGTGAAGTATGGCCATTCTTCGCCATTGGTTTCGCTTTGGCCGGCGTTAAGGACTTGACTTTGATTGCTTTGGGTGCGATTGGTTTATCTATGGCCTTGATGTACCTCGCTTTGGAAGAAAAGGTAAGCAAAGGCTCTGGCGATGCTGCTGCAGCTGGTACTGGTGACCCGCTGGGCGACATTATTGATGACTATTAGAAATCAAGCCAGAAAGGAGAGATAAATCATGACTGAAAAGAAAGTAACTTTATCAAAGCGTGATCGTTGGGACGTTATGTGGCACTCACAATTTCTGCAAGGTTCATGGAACTACGAAAGAATGCAGAACGGTGGTTGGGCCTACAGTATGATCCCAGCTTTAAGAAAGCTGTACCCAAACAAGGAAGACATGGCTGCTGCTTTGCAACGTCACCTAGTCTTCTTTAACACTCACCCTTACTTGGCTTCACCAATCATTGGTGTTACCCTGGCTTTGGAAGAAGACAAGGCTAATGGCGTTGAAGTTGACGACGAAGCTATCCAAGGTGTTAAGGTTGGTATGATGGGGCCTTTGGCCGGTGTCGGTGACCCAGTCTTCTGGTACACTGTTCGTCCAATCCTCGGTGCCCTTGGTGCCTCAATGGCCATCAACGGTAACATCCTCGGGCCAATCCTCTTCTTCATTCTTTGGAACCTGATCCGTATCGCCTTCTTGTGGTACACTCAAGAATTGGGTTACAAGGCTGGTGCCGCTATCAGCTCCGACCTTTCAGGTGGTTTGCTGAAGAAGGTTACCCGTGGGGCTGCCATGATGGGTATGTTCGTCCTGGGTGCCTTGATCGAACGTTGGGTAAGCATCAACTTCACTCTGAAGGTTTCAGAAGTGCCAATCCAAAAGGGTGGTTACATCGACTGGACCAAGCTGCCAAGCGGTACTGCTGGTATCAAGGAAGCCTTGACCGAACAAGCTGCTGGTCTATCCTTGACTAATACCAAGGTTACTACTCTGCAAGACAACTTGAACATGCTGGTTCCAGGTTTGGCAGGTCTGCTGCTTACCTTCCTTTGCATGTGGCTCTTGAAGAAGAAAGTTTCTCCAATCGTTATCATCTTGGGGATCTTCGTTGTTGGTATCCTCTTCCACGTATGGGGCTTGATGTAAGATTAACAAATGGCTCAATCAATGAATAAGACCGTTGATCTGGCTATATCCGGAACTTGGTTCCGGGCCATGACTACCTATGGTAAAGTCATGATCGGCGATGAAGCTTTTGAATTCTATAACGAGAAGAATGTTGAAGACTATATCCAGATTCCTTGGGATCAGATAACTTATGTAGTCGCGGACGTTCACTTCAAAGGGAAGTACATTCCCCGCTTTGAGATCCGGACTAAGAAGGATGGGAAGTTCATCTTTATTACCAAGGATCCGAAGAAGACTCTGCGGGCGATCCGTAAGTATGTCCCGGCCGACCACATGCGGCAGGCTTTGGGAGTTTGGGATACGATCAAGCTCTTCTTTACTCGCAAAAAGAAATAGAATGGAAATAAGCCCGGACCAAGTCCGGGCTTATTTTTGTGCGGTAATGTTAAAAATCTCCGTGTTATACTGAAAAGAGAGTTTTGCCAATGGAGGATCGACATGAAAGCAAAGCAGGCGTATAAGCTGGTGGATCAGCTCCGCAATCCAGGACCAAGGAATTACTATATCGATTGTTTTCCAAAAATGGAGCCGCCAGACAATTTGAGATATTTGAGTGCTTGAGGTCGCATACGATTGGCGAAGCCTACGCGGACAAAATGCTCCTGTTGCTGTTAATGCTGGTCAGCCAGTATGAGACACACATTTTTTGGATCATGATCTGGCTAAAGAAACTTATCCTGACTTGCTTGACCTAGCTGCCTGTGGCTGATCTGCTGGAGATCAGCAAGAAGTTAGTTGATTGTGACAGACCATTACCTCTGGGTAAATGTCCTTTTTAGGGACAAGAAGCACTCTATTCCTTGCTCCGGATCGAAAGCGGCATTGATGCTGATCTGTATAAGCTTTCTAAGAAGTCCAAGAAGCTGGTTAATAAGCTGTTTAAGCGTAACGGCCTCTTCTTGGTGAAATACTAAAGTACATAAAAAAGCTGACCTTGCGGTCAGCTTTTGTTGTATCTCATTAATTATTTTGCTGCTTCTTTTTTCTTATTGAAGGCCTTGCTGAAACCATAGAGGACAGCGAAGGTAATCAAAGCCGTGATCATTGGGACCCGGTAGCTATCAAGGAAGAGGAGCAGGATAACTATGGCACCGAAGAAGGCCAAGAGCAGGTAGTCAAGGTATGGGTAAGCTGGCAGTTGGAATTCATGTAGCTGGTCCTTTGGCGTAACCTGCCGGTAGCGCAGGTGGGTCAAGGTCATGATGATCCAGATCAAAAGGAACATGCTGGTTGCCATTGATGAGATGAAGCTGAAGGCTTCGTCCCCCATAGTCATGGTGATCAAAGGTGCGCAGATGATGATTAAGGCTGAGAAGACCAGGCCTCTCATTGGCAATTGCCGGAGGTTGAGCTGGCCGAAGAACTTGCTCCACTTGCTTTCCCCGCCTAAAGTAACGGAGAAGAGCAGGCGGCCGGCACTGTAGAGGAAGCTGTTGGTTGCTGAAATAGCTGCCGTGATGACCACGAAGTTGATCAAGTTGCCGGCCCCCTTAAAGCCTGCTCCCATCAAAGCTTGGACGAATGGTGAGCTGAAAGTTGAAACCTTGTTCCATGGCAGGATCACCAAAATCCCGATAATTGCCAAAACGTAGAAGAGGATGATTCTCAGTGGCAATTCATTGATCGCGCTCCGGATAGTCTTGCGCGGATCCTTGGCTTCAGCGGCTGTCAGCCCGATCAGTTCCACCCCGATGAAGGAGAAGATAACCATCTGGAAGCCTTGCAAGAAGCCGCCTGCCCCGTTGTTGAAAAAGCCGTCAGCGTACAGGTTGCTAAAGCTGGACTGGCCGTACTTGGTTGAACCGGAGCTCAGCAGCATGAAGGCCGCGAAGATAACGAAGCCGACGATCATCAAAATCTTGATGATAGCGAAGGCAAACTCCAGGTTTCCGAAGAAGCGGGTAGAGATCAAGTTGATCAAGAGCAGGACCGCGACTGAGAGCACCCCGGGTAGCCAGGTCGGCAGGTTGGGCAGCCAGGACTTGAAGTAGATGCCTAAGGCCGTCGTTTCCGCCATGGCCAGGATCAGCCAGCTGAGCCAGTAAAGATAGCCAGTCACCTTGCCGATGTCCTTGCCGAGATATTTTTCAATAAACTCGATATAGGTGTGCTTCTTTAAGTCAGATAAGATCAGTTCACCCAGGGCCCGCATCAAGATAAAGAGGAAGAGGCCGACGATGATGTAGATCAAGATGACTGCCGGCCCTGCCTTCTGGATGCTGTTGCCGACCCCAAGAAAGAGGCCGGTCCCGATCGTCCCGCCTAGGGCAATCAGCTGAATGTGGGCATTGGTCAGTGTCCGTTTGTATGTACTTTGTGTTTTCTTTTCTTCCATAAGACCTCCATTGAGTTACATGAAATATTTTAACACAAGCTAGCAGAAAGTGAAATTAATTTAAGGAAATAGTCTATAAGGAAAAGGAATCTTAAGAAATAGGGCAATTTGTCCTCTTGCAAAAATGACTGGGATTATCTACGATTAGGATAAAGAAGGAAAAATAAGCGATTAAAGTTAGGAGCAAGGCAAATGTACGGCTTGATCAATCAACCAGCGGTCTTCATGACGGAAGACGACCTCAAATCCAGAAGAGATGAACTTTTATACGGCTGGGCTGTCAAGGCAACCGGGAAAAAGGAAGACTTTTGGTACGTAACCAGTCATTACGGCTATAAGGGCTACGTGCCAAAGGCCGCGGTAACTCCAGTTAGCCTGAAAGAAATCAAGGCGCGGGAGGTCAAAATCATCCGGCGGCCAGTAATTGACGTTCTGGCTGAGCCCAAGGTTTCAGCCGACATTCTGTTGACGGTTTATAAGGGCAGCCTGCTTAACGTGATGGATGAGCTTGTGGACGGCTATTACAAGGTTAAGCTCTTGGACGGACGAAGCGGCTGGGTTTCCAAGACGGCCTTGGCAAAGCGGCTGGATGAAGATGACTTCTTGTGGTCAGCAGATCCGGAATACTTTTTGCTTCAAGCCAAGCCGGATGAAGAAAGCTTCAGAAAGCAGGTAACGGAGACCGCCAAGGAGTACTTGGGCTACCAGTACCGGTGGGCGGGCAAGAGCCCCTTGGGGATCGACTGCTCGGGCCTAGTCTTCATGAGCTATATGCTAAACGGGGTCCTGCTCTGGCGGGACGCGGAAATCAAAGAAGCCTGGCCGGTGCACGAGATTGAGTTTGAAGACCTGCGGCCGGGGGACTTGATTTATTTCTCAGGACATATTGCCATGTACCTGGGCCACGGCAAGTACATTAACTCAACTGGCTATAAGGAGCACTTCGGGGTAGCCATCAGCAGCCTTCGTAAGGAAGACCCTAACTACCGAGCCGACCTCTTCCAGATGATCGAGAAGTGCGGCTCCCTGTTTTAAGAGGAATGAACTGGTCCCAATTGCTTATGCTATAATCGAGTAAATGAAGTACTTGGCTGGGATTGGGGCAGGCCTGGTCAGCATCAGTATTTTTGACTATTTAGCGCCAAAAAAGACTTAGCGTTGATAACAAATAAGTGCAAAAAAATAGTGGACCTTCCATCTGAGGAAGTTCCACTATTTTTTTGTCTTACTTGCTAAAGCCGTCAGGATGCTTTTGGTGCCAGTTCCAAGCGCTGGCGATGATGTCGTCGACATTTTCGTACTTCGGACTCCAGCCCAGCACCTTCCGGGCCTTGCTTGAGTCAGCAACGAGTGAGTCCGGGTCACCGCCGCGGCGTGGCCCGATAGTATAAGGAATGTCAACGCCGGTAACCTTGATGGCGGCCTTCAGGATTTCCAAGTTGGAGAAGCCGGTGGCCGTACCCAGGTTGAAGACGTCGCTTTGGTTAGTTTCCATCAAGTGCTTCAAAGCCAGGACGTGGGCGTCGATCAAGTCAACCACGTGCACGTAGTCGCGGACGTTAGTACCATCCTTGGTGTCGTAGTCGTCGCCAAAAATAGTAAAGTCACCGCCGCCAGCCAGGGCAGCCTTCATGATGTTAGGAATCAAGTGGGTTTCTGGATGGTGGTCTTCACCGATTGATCCGTCCAGGGAAGCACCCGCCACGTTGAAGTAACGCAGGGCGATGGACTTGATCCCGTTAGCCTTGTCAGCCCAGTGCATGATCTTTTCCATCATCATCTTGGTTTCCCCGTAAGGGTTGATTGGGTTAAGCGGAGTTTCTTCAGTGATTGGCAGCTTTTCAGGGATGCCGTAAGTCGCAGCGCTGGATGAGAAGACCAGGTACTTAACCCCGGTTTCTTCCATGGCTTCCAGCAGGCTGATCATGCCGGATACATTGTTCTTGTAGTACTTCAGCGGCTTCTTGACTGATTCGCCGACCAAAGAGTAAGCAGCAAAGTGCATTACGGCTTCGATCTTTTCCTTCTTCAAGACGTCAGTTACCGCATCCTTGTCCAAAAGGTCAACTTGGTAAAACTTGGCCTTTGGGTCAATAGCTTCCTTGTGACCAGTGAACAGTGAGTCCAAAACGACTACGTCATTGCCATCGGCAACCAGCCGTCTTACAGCGTGGGAGCCGATGTAGCCAGCACCACCTACAACTAAAATTTTCATGTTTACTCCTTTTTTATACTTTTTTGCAAAACCTAACTGATACCTAGTATAACAGAAAATGCTTTCCCCGGCTGAAGCAATTACAGGGCAATCGCCTTGTTGGCCTTGGCCAAAAGACTGGCCGGAATCGCCTGGTGCAGGTGCCAGACAAAGGAAACCGGCCGCTCGCCTGCACTTGAAACATAATCCGCGTTGCCTAAGAAAGTGTAAGCTGCTGTATAATTTCCCTGCTTTTTAAACTCTCTGACAAAAAGAGAAATCAGATTGCCGGTCTCACCCTGGTGGATATAGCGCTGGATCTTCGGACTGGCTGGCCGGTCCTGGCTCTGGCTCTGCCAGTGGAAAAGCTGGGCATTGATGGCATAGTCCTCATACATGGTTGACGGGGAGAAGTCTTTTTCACTCTTGTTCAGATTAATAAGGAAGATATCCGTCTTTTTATCAGCGAAGTACTTGACCCCCTCCCGGAATTCCGGGGACTGGTCCTGGTTGAAGTAGTCAAAGGCCGCCATGATCTGGTTGACATTGTAGTGGCAGTGGACTTCCAAGGGACAGGTGAAGGGGTATTCGTTAGCTTCCGGCAAAACGGTCAACTGGCTCAGCCGGTAGCGGAGGACTTCCATTAATTCCTCTTTGACGAAGTCTTCCTTTAAAAAGTCCCTAATCCCTTCATGCAGGTCCTTAAAGCCCAGTTGGGCCGGCTTTTTCTTGTAGAAGCTGTAGTAGAGCATCCCCAGCATCAAGCGTTCAGTCTCATTACTTGCCTCTTTTGGCGTCTTTAGGTAAGCCAGCCAGTAGTCCAGGAGCCTTTTGGAATCGATGTGGAAAAAGCTACTGAACTTCTGGTAGACCTGGTTTTCCACATCCCGGTCGTCAGTAATCAGTCCGGCCCATTTTTTCAAACGGAAAAGTGAACGTGACCCGCTGGCGTGGTAGAAGTCATAAAGACTCATGTCATAAGCCTTGAGGAAGTTGGCCAAGTTTAATTCCAGGCCCGTGTCTTCGCTAAAAGTCTTCACGCGCTGGGTCAAGCCCTTTTTGTTAGCCGTGTTCTGGCCAAGGTTGTCCAGGATGTACTTTTTGGCAACGGGCTCAAGCTCCAGATAGCAGGCTGCCGGCAGGTGCGGGAAGCCATCTCTGATTTCATATGGCAGGGCATGGCCTGGTCCGGTCAGGGCCTTGAACTTGGCCTCATAGTTATAGTGGCGGTTGGCCTGGCCGATGAAGTCCAGGACTGTCAAGCAATCCTTGCCCGGGCTGAAGCGGAGACCCCGGCCCAGTTGCTGGAGGAAGATGGTCGGGCTCTGGGTTGGCCGTAGAAAGAGGATGGTGTTGACGGCTGGGATGTCGACTCCTTCGTTATAGAGGTCAACGACAAAAATAAACTTGAGCTTGCCGGAGGTCAAATCCTCCTTAGCCTGCTGGCGGTCAGCCTGGGCAGTCTGGCCAGACAAAGCAGCGGAAGGGATGCCGGCCTGATTGAAGGCAGCGGCCATGAACTCGGCGTGCTTGACGCTGACGCAGAAGCCTAAGCCCTTGATGTCTTCCAAATTGTTGCTGTACTTGTCCAGGCTGCGCAAAATCAACTTGGCCCGGGCGTCGTTAGCCGTATAGACATTTTCCAGTTCGCTGACCTCGTATTGGCCCCGGCTCCATTTCATGCCGGAGTAGTCAACATTGTCGGTGACCCCGAAATACTGGAAGGGGCAGAGGAGCTGGCGGTCGATAGCCTCGCCTAACAGCATTTCGGCGGCAATATTGCCGTCAAAGTACTGCAAGATATCCTGTCCGTCCATCCGGTCAGGGGTCGCGGTCAGGCCCAGAAGGATCTTGGGCTTGAAGTGGCTGAGCAGCTTTTGGTAGGACTTGGCCGCGGCGTGGTGGAATTCGTCGATGATGATGAAGTCGTAGTAGTCGCTTGGCAAGAGGTCAGCCATTTTTTCTGAGTTAAAGGACTGGATGGAGACGAAAAGCTGGCTGATATCATCAGTCTTGTACTGGCCGACCAGTAAGTGGCCGAAGTTGAAGTCGTTGAGGACCTCGCGGAACTTTTGCAGACTCTGCTCCAGGATTTCCTGCCGGTGAGCGACGAAGAGGAGGCGGGCATGGGGATGCTCTGCCAAGTAGCGCTTGAAGTCAAAGGCGGCGATAACGGTTTTCCCCACCCCGGTGGCGGCAACGAGGAGATTTTTATAATGGCCGTAAACTTCCCGCTCAGCCTGCAGCCGGTCCAGGATCTCCTGCTGGTAGTTGTAGGGCCGGATGCTGGTTTCCAGGTGGAAGGTGTTTGCCTTATGCCGGTTGAGTTCTATCTGCAGTTTCTTCCGGCAGTCTTCCTGATCCGGGTCAAAAGTTTCAAAAGAGGGGTCGTTCCAGTAGCTTTCAAAGGAAACGGCAAATTTATTGACGATGTCAAAAGACTCCTGCTCAGTAACCTTGACATTCCATTCCAGGCCCGTGGTCAAGGCAGCGCTGGAGAGGTTGGAGGAACCGATGTAGGCGGTGGAGAAGCCAGTCTCTCTTTTAAAAAGATAGGATTTGGCATGCAGGCGGGCGTGGTCGGTCTCGTAGTTGATCTTGACTGTAGTGTTGGGCAGCTGGCTCAAGGTCAGGATAGCCTTGTAGTCAGTTGCCTGGGTATAGGTTGTCGCGATCACCCGCAGCTGGTGGCCGGCTTTTTGGCAAAAAGCCTCCAAATCTCCTAAAAGGGGGCGGATGGCCGACCACTTAATAAAGGAAACGAGCAAGTCGACCTGGTCAGAAGAGGCGATTTCCTTCTTGATTTCGCTGAGCATGCTGGGCTCATTTTTACTGCCGGTAAAAAGGGCATTCTCCACTATGGAAGTCTGGGGCCGGATGGGGGTAATCTTCTGGGACTGGGTCAGCTTGTGGTAGATGGAGGTCAGGACTTCGCCTTGTTCCAGGATCTGCAGGTCTTCGTAGTCGGCTTCGCCGGTATGCTGGGCGACCTGGTCGACGATGGAGTTGGCCAGGCGGATCTGGGCGATGAGGGCAGCCTTGTCTTCACCGGACTTGAAGCTGTCGCGGAGGTAGTGCAGGCCCGACCGGATGACCTGGGAGAGGTAGATGGTCAAGAGATGGCGGGAGTCATCAGCGTTTAGCTGTTCCAGTTGATAATTCCTGGTTTTTGGGTCGATTTTTTCCAGCTGGTCCAGGATTTCTTGGTTAAGGATTTGTTCATAAATACCGTCTTTCAGCATGCTTTTCCTGCTTTCTGAAGTGTTTTGCCTTAATTGTATCAGGTTCGGGGAAATTTGCTAAATTATGTCTTTTTGTTATTGCTCTCACAAAAAAGACTATGATATGCTTATAGCAAGATTTTTTACTAAGGGGGAAAAATGATGAAGAATTACATGCAACATCTTAAAGAGCGGGCCATTAGCGCTTATCCGCCTAAGACCAGCCGGCTGTGGAGTATCTGTATTGCAGCCGCGGTCATCATTGGCCTGCTGCTGAGCCATTTTGGCCAGGCCAAGTTTGGGGCTTCGCTTGCTGATTTCGCCCTGCTTTGCGGGATTGACTTGTTAGGAGTGACTTTTGCCAAGCACGGGGTCAATATTTTTCTGGCCTACTTACTGGCGGCGGCCTTGTATTTTGCGGTTTCTGTCTTATTGACTTTTTACATCATGTCATCCAACAATTTATAAGAAAGCAAAAGGAGCTGACTTCTAGTTAAGAAGCAGCTCCTTTCTTATTTAGTCGAATTGATCCAGTGAAAACCAGCCCCGATGAGCCAGATGGCGCCTCCTAAAATAAAGAGGACCCAGCTGGTGGACCAGCGGCCGGTCGCGATGCTGGCCAGCAGGTAGACAGCAATGACGATAGTCCAGTAGATGCTGTTGATCCTGCCCAGGCGCTTAGTGTTCGGCCGGTCCATCTCTTCGCCTGGTTCGATGGTCTGCCCTTCTTGCTTGCCGTCTTTCAGCAGGTAGTCAGCTGACACGTCGTATAAAACCGTCAGTTTGGCGATGTATGATATGTCGGGCACGCTGTCGCCGTTTTCCCAGCTGGCCACCTTGGCTTGTGTGGTCATTAATTTTTCCGCTAATTCTTTTTGGCTTAAGCCATTCTTCTTGCGCAGGTCGCGCAGCTTGCTTGGAAGCATCATGTTTTTCCCCCTCATCAATCTCTCTTCGATAATATTATAGCCTCTAGCCAGCTTAAAAGCTCGCGGGGAAAGAAAAAGTTCCCGCGTCAGCAGGAACTTGAAAAGTCATTAATCTAATTTGTCAGCCAGGTCGGTCAGCTTGGCAAATTCGCGCTGAACTAGGAAGGAGACGCAGAGGGCCAGGCCGGCCAGGATGATGAAGGCGGCCAAGGTCACGTAGTAGCTCTTCAAAACTTCGTGGGTGAAGGAGAGCAGGAGCGGGCCAACCATGCCGGCTGCCGCCCAGGCAGTCAAGATGGAGCCGTGGATGGCGCCGAGTTCTTTAGTGCCAAAGACGTCGCCCAGGTAAGCCGGAATAACTGAGAAGCCGGCCCCGTAGCACGACATCAAAAGGCTGAGGGCTACAGCGAAGATGAATGGTGAGTGGGTGAAGATCAAGATCACGAACATGGCCATGTCAACGACAAAGATCAAGCTGTAGGTCAAAGGCCGGCCAATGTAGTCGGACAAGGTTGCCCAAACCAGCCGGCCAAAGCCGTTGAAGAGGCCGATGATGCCGACCATGACAGCGGCAGTAGCCGCGCTCATCCCAGTCAGTTCCTGGGCCATTGGTGAAGCAGCGGAGACCAGGGAGATCCCGCAGGTGATGCTGATAAAGAACATGAACCAGAGCAGGTAGAAGGCCTTGGCCTTCAGTGCTTGGTTGGCCGTCATTTGCAGGCCGCCAGTCAAGGAAACAGCTTCCTTGTCTTCACTCTTGAAGTTGGCCAGATCTTCAGTAGTTGGCCGCTTAATAAACTGGGCAGATACGATCATAATCAAGAAGTAGCCGGCACCCAAGATGTAGAAGGTATTGGACAAGCCAACGCTTGACATCAGGAATTGGGCGACCGGGCTGGTTAAAAGAGCGGCAAATCCGAAGCCCATGATGGCCAGGCCAGTAGCCAAACCCCGTCTATCCGGGAACCACTTGATGATGGTTGAGATCGGGGTGACGTAGCCGGCACCCAGGCCCAGACCAGCGATGACGCCGTATGAAGCGTACAAGAGCCAGAGCTGCTGGCTTTGAACAGCCAGGCCAGTCAAGGCGATCCCGCTCCCGTAAAGGATGGCGGAAACAGTCCCAGTCAAGGTCGGGCCGAATTTTTCGACCAGGCGGCCCATGAAAGCCGCGGACATCCCCAAGAAGAAGATGGCCAAACTAAATGCAAATGCAACTGATGATTCGCTCCAGCCGGTCTGTGCCGCGATTGGCTTAGTGTAGACGCTCCAAGCGTATACTGAGCCGATCATCAGATGCAGCATGACCCCCGCCAAAGCAACAATGTAACGATTAGTCTTCATTGTTCAGATATTCTCCTTATAAATCTTTGGACTTTGTAACAATACACGAACAATATTATTAAATAGGGTCAATATCATTCGATGTGTTAAGGATATCATGTCAGCAATGTAAGGGCAAGGCAAAATTTTTAAGATCTTGAGTTGGAACCGCTAACCATACTACTAGATCTAGGGTTGTTTTTTGCAAAAGAGTTACCGGTAACATGACCGGAAAAAAGTGAAAGCGCTTAGGAAAACGGCTAAGATAGAAGGGTGAGAAAAAACGGCCACAGGCCAAGGAGGAAAAAATGGCTAGCGATACCAAGATTGACTTGCGCAAGCAAATGATTTACAGCATTTTTGTCAGAAACTACTCGCCAGAGGGCAACTTCGAAGGGGTTCGGAAGGATTTGAACCGGATCAAGGACTTGGGGACGGACATCATCTGGCTTTTGCCGATCCAGCCGTCAGGCAAAGAGAAGCGGAAGGGGAGCCTGGGTTCACCCTACGCAATTTCCGACTACCGGGCTATCAACCCGGAATACGGGACTATGGAGGACTTCAAGCGCCTGTGCGATGACGTTCACGCCAAGGGGATGAAGATCATCATCGACTGCGTCTACAACCACACTTCCCCAGACTCAGTCCTGGCTAAGGAGCACTCGGACTGGTTCTACCACAAGAAGGATGGCAGCTTTGGCAACAAGGTGGGCGACTGGAGCGACGTTATCGACTTAGACTACAGCCACAAGGACCTCTGGAAGTACCAGGCAGAGACTTTGGTCATGTGGGCCAAGTATGTGGACGGTTTCCGCTGCGACGTGGCCCCGATGGTGCCGGTGGACTTTTGGAAGTATGCCAGAGAAGAAGTGGCTAAGGTGCGGCCAGGGGCTATTTGGCTGGCTGAATCTGGTGCCCCGGACTTTATCCGCTTCTTGAGAAGCAAGGAGGCAGTCGGTGGGTCAGATTCTGAGCTCTATCAGGCTTTTGACATGACCTATGATTATGACATCTACCCAGATTTGCGGGCAGCACTGCTGGGGCAAAAGGATCTGACTGACTACCTGGCTGGCCTGAACCGGCAAGAAGGGGTCTACCCGGAAAACTATGTCAAGGCGCACTTTTTGGAAAATCATGACGTGGTCCGGGCGCACGGGATGATCGATGATCCGGCGGCCTTGCGGGCAATGACGGCCTTCATCTACTTCATGAAGGGGGCTATGCTGGCCTACAATGGGGAAGAAAAGGGGGATGCCCACCACGTGACCCTGTTTGATAATGACCCGGTTGACTGGAACGGCGATATTGATTTGACGGACCTCTTAAAGAAGATGCATGAAATCAAGCAGCTGCCAATCATGGCTGAGGGCAGCTATGAGGCTAAAGAGGTCAGAAAGGGTGTCTTGGAAGCTGTCCACAGCCTGGGTGAAGGTGGAGAAGAAGAGCAGTTGATCGGCTTGTTTAATACGACCGGCAAGAAGCAGGCGATTCCGACCCAGCTGCCAGAGGGGATCTACAAGAACCTTTATGATGGCAGCAGCGTCCAGGTTTATGAAGGAGTCATGCGGATCGGCGAGATTACCATTATTGAGAAATAAGGGCTGAGAAAGCAGTCTGAGGGAGACAGATTTTTTGCGAAAATTGGCGAATTTTTTTTTGACAAAAGCAGATTGTTTGCTATAATGAAAGAGTTGATAAATTGCCAATTTAGCTCAGTTGGTAGAGCATCTCCCTCGTAAAGAGAAGGTCATTGGTTCGATTCCAATAATTGGCACTCAGAGTATCAAAGAAGTCCGCTGCAAGAAGGCAGCGGACTTTTTTGCGCCAAAATTTGGCACGAAATGATTTTACCCTGGCATTTAGTGATGTTCTGATTTTTGCCCTTGTTGCTGGTTGATGACTGCTACTACTCAACTAATACTTGGCTGACCACCTGGCAGAATCTGCTAAAGGCGGGGCTTATGAGGAGACAGTAAACAAGGGTGCGGTAGGGATGCACAAGCAGTATAAATCCAAAGCTTGTGACCCGGGCAATTAGCAAGGCAGTAGATGCTTAAGCCAAATTGTCTCAGACCGGTGAAGCAACTGACAAGTTCCGTGCTCTGTCAGTCCTCGGCCTCGGCGTAATGGCCCTGACCGCCCTGCTTGGTCTCGCAATCGACAAGAAGCGCAAGAACTAGCCTCTTTCTTTAAAAAGCTAACCGCTTTTTACGACATGATTCTTTTAATAAAAGATCATGTCTTTTTTCGCCTTTTTCCTATTTTTTCGCGGACTTTACACATTTAGGATTGACAAAAAGCCTTTAAAGCATAACTATGTAATTTAAGAAAGGGCAGGGTGATAAAAATGACCGACTACAACAATGAATACGACAACGACTACCTGGAAGATCTGGAGATTGACCCCAGTGAAATCCTGGACTATAGCATCTCTGAAAAACTTGCTGGCTTATGCGGGGAGGAAAAAGCTGCCTTCTGGCGCTCCTTCTACCAGCAGGCCCGGCAGCTGCACCGCCTCTTTATCACTAGTGCTGACCTCCGGGAAAACTTTGACGTCGATGTCATCTATAACCGCCGCAACCAAGACGCGGTCTACCAAGCCATCCCTGCTGGCTGTAAAAAAGAGGAAAGCTGCCTGCTTCTGCAAGGGGTGATCGATGACTACACTTTCTCAGAAGACGACACCCTGGAAAGCCGCCAGTCCCTCTTTATCCCCGATAACGAATCTACCTTCGTTTACGAGCTGAACACTGACGACGGCCTAATCAACCTCTTCGCCTTGACCTACCAGCAGAATAGCCACGCCCTGGATGCCCTCGGCTTTAACTTGAAGCACCACCAGCAGATTCACCATGCCGGTGAACTTGATTACTAATTTATAGGAGGGAAAAATGCGTAAGGATCCAAAACTTTTCCAGCACGGCACCCTAGTCATGCTGGTCGCTGGCCTCTTTGACGCTTTGACGGGACCATCGAAGCCTTATCCGGTGACGTCAAAACGCCCTTTGCCTGAGTCCACTTTGACCCAAAAAGTCCTGGCCAAAAGGTGAGCGGCTTCTCTTTGCCGGAACTTGAAGCCTATCTGAAAGGGCAGGGGATGGGGAATATTCTCTACGCCGTCAAACTCACCGGCCGCTTTGCCAAAATGAAGACCACTCCTACCACCCACGTGACCTCTACGAAAGCAACCCAGTCATGAAGAAGACGGTTGACGCCTTGATTGACGGGACGATTCCTTGCTGCGTCAGCGAAGGCCGGGCCCTGTATAATGACTTCCTGAAGGACAACGAAGAATTCTTGGTTCTGGCTGACTTTGAAGCCTACTTGAAGGCCTAGAAGCTGGTTGAAAAGGTTGTGACTGTTAAAAAGTATTAATTTCATCCAGTACTAAATAGTAATATTTCTTATCAATTCCTGATATAATGCCGGTATCAAAAGATTGGAAGGAAGAAACGATGAGCGAATACATGTCCATATCAAAAGCAGCTGAATATCTTAATGTTGCTAAGTCAACTCTCCGCAATTGGGAAGCTGAGGGACTGATTACGCCGCTTAGAACTGCCTCCAATCAACGTCGCTACACTAAAGAAATGCTAGATGAGCTTCTGCAAGGCAATATGAAAGCAGCTAAGCCTAAGAAGCTGCTGACCATCGGCTATTGCCGGGTTTCTTCTTGCCATCAAAAAGAAGATCTACAAAGGCAGAAGGACGTAGTGTCCAGATATTGCGAAGTCAATGGCTATCAGCTTAAGATCATTCAAGACGTTGGATCTAGTCTCAACTATAAGAAAAAGGGCCTGACAGAGCTGATCAACATGATCTGCAAGAAGCAGTGTGAGCGAGTCGTGGTAAATTACCAAGACAGGCTTGTCCGTTTTGGCTTTGAAATGATTGAGACAATCTGTCAGGCAAACGATGTAGAGCTGGTTGTCATCAATCAGACAGACAACGTTGATCCAAATTCAGAACTTGTAGAAGATGTTTTATCTATAATCACTGTTTTCTCAGCTAAGCTGTATGGAAAGAGGTCGCATCAGAATGCAAGAGTCATCCAAGAAAGCAAAAAGCTCTTCAGTCAAGCAGACAGTGAAAAAGACTCAGCCCAAGACAGTTAGAGTCTACTCCAAAAAGATAAGCGATGAAGAATTTGCCAGAATGTCCGACTTTTTTGAAAGATACGGCAGATGCCGGCATTTCTTTTTGAACCGCTACTGCGGCATCAAGTCGATGCTAGCGGTTAATAACTGGCAGGCTCTGCGCAACCAAGTTCGCAAGTGGGACAAGCCGGTTAAAGGCTCAAAAGGCAAGCTAGAAACAGTCTACAACTTTCAGACCAAGCACTGGGTAGGCGCTCTCCGTGAAGCATGTGCCAACATAAAAAGCATGTGGTCGAATCTGGCTAACCGTTTGAAGAAACTGATTCAAGGAAATGAAAATCTTTCTGCAGATCAGCGCCACCTTCTGTTCTTTATTTTGAAATTTAAAAGCGCATGGCAAGCCGTTCTTCTTCACAAGCCAATTGAGCTTCCATAAGAATACACTGAAGCTTTGACTGAAATAGAAGCTAAACTGACGGATAAGCAAATCAAGCAAGCGCACAGCTACCTGCGCCGGATTACGTACCGCTACCACTACCGGGCACGGAAGTCGGGCAAGCTTGGCTCTAGCATGAATTGTGACTTGAATTGGGCATTTGAAGGAAATACTTTTTCATTCAGTTCAGACGTGCCTAGAAAGCAGTTTTCTGTGGAGATGACCAGCCCGTGGAGTTATCCACGCACCGGCGATATCACAGTCGTGCTTGACCGCATCAAGCAGCGCCTTGAAGTTCATAAGCTGATCTCTAGCAAGCGTTACAGCAATGATTCAAAGAAGGCGATCGGCATTGACAAGGGGCTTGCCACCCTGCTTTCCTGCAACAGCTGCAATGAATATGGTAAAAACTTCAGCAAGCTTGCCAATGCCATCGTTGACAAATACGGCAAGCGAAACGCAAATCGCCAGCCATATATGAGTTTGCGCTGGCAACTCAATCAGCAGCTTGAGCAACTGGAGAAAAAGGACAAGCCTTTGTCCAAGACAGCTTCGAAGAAGAAAATAAAACTGCTTGGCAAGCTTAAGAATCTGGAGCAGAACAATATCGGTAGAAAGTCGTATGAAAAGAGCTACCGCTCAGCTCATGAAACTGTCAGAAGATTTATCAACCATGCGATAAACAGGATGATTGAGAAAGAGCATCCGGCGGTCATTGCCAAGGAAGACTTGACGTTCGTAAAAGAAAAAGGCGTCAAATCAGATAACAGCAGATTCGCAAGCGCTTGAATTCATGGACTAAGGGCCAACTGGATGAACGTATTGAATATCTTTCAAGCAAGAATTCGATTGAAACTCATGATGTCAATCCAGCATATACTTCTCAGTACTGTCCGATCTGCGGGCAGCATTTTGAGGAAAGATACGGCAGTCATCATGAACTGACTAGATGCAAGAAATGCGGCGAGATGAATGCGAACATCGCCGCAGCCAAAAACATATTGAGTAGATTAACTGACGAAGAAATCACGCTTTACACGCCTTACAAGCGAGTTAAGGAAATTCTTGCCAGTCGGATAAAAGAAGCATAAGGCAAGTAATACTACAAAGTTGAAGGCTCTAGCATGTAAGGGCAGTCAGCTTTAACGAACTCAGTTCGGGGTATTAAAATCGCGGCTTGACTGCTTCGAGAAGGCATCACGATATGCTTGCCTGCTTTTTGCGGGCAAGATGCCTTTCCGACTGCCATGCTAAAAGTTTTCCAGTGGGGCAGATAAAAAGCTATTGGATAATGCCATTTGGCGTTATTTGACAGCCAACCGTACTCACTGACCTTAACTTCAAAAGGTTAAAAATCTGATTTCTTTTGCCAAGTTGAATCTACTCATAGATTTAACTAGAAAGGAATATCAGAAAAACTTACCAATATTGATGTGATTATCAAGATTTAGTAAGTTTTATGATTCGGAACTGGTCATTTACTGCTACAACAAGACCGACCAGGATATGATCCTGGACGCGGGAAAATTTCAAACATATTGCCTGCCAGAGAAGATTGGAGAGCTGGTAAGTGATATACTGGATCAAGAAAGGGTAGCTCAGAAGGCTTATCTGTTGAAGACATTTAAGCTAGACAGGAATGAAAAGGAATAAAAAGGAGTATATCTAATATGGACGCAAAAGAAATTTTTGAACAATGGAAACAAGCCGCCCTGCCGGAAGACCTGGCTGAACAAATGGCTGAATTAGGCGGCGACGAAAAGTGGATCGAAGACGCCTTTGGCCAGGACATCAACTTTGGGACTGCCGGGATGCGGGGGCTCCTGGAACCAGGGACCAACCGGATCAACGTCTTCACGGTCGGCCGGGTAACTGAAGGTTTGGCCCGCTTGATCGACGAAAACGGCGAAGAAGCCAAGAAGCGGGGCGTGGTAATTTCCTTTGACTCCCGCTACAACTCCCGCGAACTGGCTACTCATGCTGCCCGCGTTTTGGGGGCTCACGGCATTCACGTCTACCTCTTTGACGACCTACGTCCAACGCCGGAACTGTCCTTCGCTGTCCGCTACCTGCACACCTTTGCCGGGATCAACATCACTGCTTCCCACAACGCCAAGCAGTACAACGGCTACAAGGCTTACGGCGAAGACGGTGCCCAAATGGGGCCGGAAAACGCTGACCGCCTCTTTGTTTACGCGCAAAAGGTTGAAGATATCTTCAGCGTTAAGGCAGCTCCAGTCAAGAAGCTGCGCGCTGAAGGCACTTTGCAGCTGATCGGCGAAGATGTCGACGAAGCCTACCTGGCCAAGTTGGAAACGGTCAACGTCAACAAGGACATGATCAAGGAAAACGCCGACAAGCTGAAGATTATTTACACTCCGCTGCACGGGACGGGTAAGATGCTTTACGACCGCGCCTTCAGACGCGGCGGCTTCAGCAACGTTGTTCCAGTGCCAAGTCAGGCGATTGTGGACCCAGAATTCCCGACTTGCACGAAGCCTAACCCGGAATTCCGTGACGTCTTCAACCCAGGCGTGGAACTGGCCAACGAAATCGGCGCTGACATGATCGTGGCTACCGACCCGGACGCTGACCGGATGGGAGCCTGCGTAAGAACTGACAAGGGCGACTTCCAAGTTTTGACTGGGAACCAAATCGCTACTTTGATGTCTTACTACCTCCTGCAAAACTTGAAGGACTCAGGCAAGCTGACTCCGGACTACGAAATCGTTACTTCAATCGTATCCAGTGCCTTGCCATTCAAGATTGCCAAGGACTTCGGCATCAAGACCAAGTCAGTTCTGACTGGCTTCAAGTATATCGGTGAAGAAGTCGACCGGATGAACAAGGAAGGGGACGGCAAGTTCCTGATGGGCTTTGAAGAAAGCTACGGCTACCTCTTCCAAGCCTTCGCCCGCGACAAGGACGCCATGCAAGGGGCCTTGATGTTCGCCGAAGTTGCCAGCTACTACGCTTCCAAGGGCATGACTGTCTTTGACGGCCTGCAGGAAATCTGGAAGAAGTACGGCGTTGCTTATGAAATCACCCGGGCTATCGAAATGCCAGGGATCGGCGGGCAAAAGAAGATGGCTGAATTGATGAGCAAGCTGAGAGAAGAACACCTCAGTGAAATCAACGGGGCCAAGGTCTTGAAGATCGAAGACTACCAAGAACAAGTTACTGTCGAAAACGGCGAAGAAACTCCATTGACTGGCTTCCCGAAGTCAAACGTCTTGAAGTACTTCCTGGATGACGAAACTTGGGTAGCCCTGCGGCCATCTGGTACTGAACCAGTAATCAAGGCTTATGTCGGCGTTAACAAGGCTGACATCGCAACTGCTGAAAAGGCAGCTGAAAGCTACCAAGACGCTATTAGCGAATTGCTGAAGTAATTTTAAAACAACAAATAAAGAAGCACCGCGAACGCGATGCTTCTTTTTTGTGCTTGTGTGCTGTTAAGAATTATAGGCTCTTACTTGTCCCCGAAGGTGACGCCCATGAGGCGGGCGTTGCTTACGGCCTTGCCGTTCGGGTCAACGTACTTGAGCTTGCCGGCCGTGTCTTCCAGGGCGATAGAGTCGACTTCACTGTGCTTCAAGACAACCAGACGGCCGAAAGACCGGTTCATGATCAAGCGGGCCCCTTCAATCCCGAAGCGGGTTGAGATTTGCCGGTCGTAAGCATCTGGCTGGCCGCCCCGTTGAGCATGGCCGATGACCGCCGTTCTGATTTCAGCGTCTGGCAAAACTTCCTGCAATTGGGCAGCGATTTCTTTAACCACGCTGGCACCGTTTCTAGCGGCAACCTTAGCCTTGTACTTCTTCTTGGGCAGGGTGGCGTCTTCCTTGGAAATTGCCCCTTCAGCGGCGGCAATGACCGTGAAGCCCTTGCCAGACTTTTGTCTTTTCTTGACCTTCTTGGCCACGACATTGATGTCATAAGGGATTTCCGGCAAAAGGATAATGTCGCTGCCGGCAGCCAGGCCAGCGGCCAGGGTGATGTGGCCAACCTTGTGGCCCATGACTTCGACGACGAAGACCCGGGAGTGGCTTCGAGCAGTAGTGTGGATTTCATCCAGGTATCTGGTGGCAATATCAACGGCGCTTTGGAAACCGAAGGTGTAGTCAGTTCCCCAAGTGTCGTTGTCGATGGTCTTTGGCAGGCCGATCACGTTCAAGCCTTCTTGGGCCAGCATGTTGGCTGACTTAAGTGACCCGTTGCCGCCCAAAACAGCCAAAGCATCCAGGTTGAGCTTCTTGTAGGTCTTCTTCATGGCAGCTACCTTGTCAAAGCCGTCAACGATGACCCGCATTTCCTTGAATGGCTGGCGGGAAGTGCCCAGAATCGTCCCGCCTTCGTTGATGATGCCGGAGAAGTCCCGCGGCTTCATCTTGACGTAGTCTTCATGCATCAAGCCGTAGTAGCCCCGCTTGAAACCGATGATTTCCACGTCATCGACACAGTTGTAAAGGGTCTTGGCCAATCCCCGCATGGTCGCGTTGAGCGCCTGGCAGTCGCCGCCGCTCGTCAAAATACCAACTCGTAAAGTCATGATTAAATTCCTCCTCGTGCTAAACAGTTCTCTAAAACTGGGCTTAATTTAAATCTTAGTCGTGTACCTGCCAAGATGCAAGCAGATTTTTAAATCTAATTGAAAAAAACATGAATATATTGTCAAATGAAAATTAGCAAAGGAAAAGCAGCCCGGGCAGGGCTGCTTCATAGTAGTTTTGATTAGTAAGCAGTTAAAGCAATCAAGTTGTCGCCGTGCTTGACGTCAGTTGCTTCAACCCGGGCCACTTCATTGTATGAAGGGGTGTTGGTGATGACAACCATGACAGTGGTGTCGTAGCCGGCAGCCTTGACGGCATCCAGGTCGACTTCGCCGATCTTGTCGCCCTTTTCAATGTGCTGGCCTTGAGTGACCAGGGACTTGAAGTGCTGGCCGTTCAAGTTGACCGTGTCCAGACCGATGTGGATCAGGACTTCGGCACCGTTGTCAGACTTAAGCCCGTAAGCGTGGCCAGTCTTGTAAGCAACGGAAACAGTACCGGTAACTGGAGCGTAGACATTGCCGTCACTAGGAATGATGGCTGCCCCGTTACCCATGAGCTTTTGGGAGAAGACTTCGTCATTTACGGCTGATAGGTCTTCAGAAATGCCGTCTACAGGTGCCAGAACTACTTCGTCTTCCAAACCAGCAGTCTTGGCAGCTTCAACTTGCTGTTCAGCTTCAACTTCAGTTGAAGCGCTGAAGCCAGTTTCGCCTTCAACGCTGGCAACTTCTTCCTTCAAGTGGCCCTTGCCCCAGAAGAAAGTCAAGGCGAAGGCAATAGCGAAGGAAACAAGTTCACAGACAACGTACATTGGGATGGTCTTCGGGTAGATGGACAGGAAGCCCAGGAAACCGGCAGAACCAAGGGATGCGGCTTCAACGTGCAGGAGACCTGCAAGGGCTGAAGCAACACCGGACCCGATCAGGGCGCAGAAGAATGGGAAGCGGTACTTCAAGTTAACCCCGAAGAGGGCTGGTTCGGTGATCCCCAGGAGGGCAGAAACACCGGCTGATGAAGACAGACCCTTCACCTTTTCGTTCTTAGTCAAGAACCAGATAGCGAAGGTTGCGGCACCTTGAGCAACGTTGGCCATGGAAGCAACAACGAAGATAAAGTCGCCCGCACCCTTGCCGGCAGTGAAGGCAGCCAGCAATTGGGTTTCGATGGCCGGGAAGCTTTGGTGCAAACCAGTCATAACGATGGCTGAGTAGCAAAGACCGAACAGACCCATGCCGATGAAGCCAGCAGTGTCATACAGCCATACGAAGCCGTTGGTGATCCAGTTAGAAACGGTCTGCATCACTGGCCCGACGATGGCGAAAGTTAGGAAGCCAGTGATCATGATTGACAGAAGCGGGGTGAAAGTAAAGTCGACCGCGCTTGGCAGGGCCTTGTGCAGCTTCTTTTCCAAGAAGGCTAAGATCCAGATAGCTGCCAGGACTGGAATAACTTGGTATTGGTAGTTGGTTTGCGCTACGTGCAAGCCGAAGATGTTCCAGTAGTGAGTTGCACCAGCCAGCTGCGGGGTGGTCATGATCAAGCCCATTGCAGCCCCGAGGAATTGGTTGGCGCCAAACCGCTTAGCGGCGGAAATACCGACCAGAACCGGCAGGAACATGAATGGGGCAGCTGACATCAGTTGGATCATGTCAGACAGGCCCTTGATGGCTGGGTTGATTTGGACCAGGGACTTAGGCCCGAACAGGCCAGGACTGGTAAAGAAGTTGTTCAAGGCCATCAGCAAACCACCCGCAACCAGGGCTGGGATGATTGGCACGAAGATGTCACTCAAAAGCTTGATGAAGGCCATGACAGGGTTGACCTTCTTGCCGCTGGCGGCGATCTTCTTCAAGTCGTCGGTAGAAACTTCGGACAGGCCGGTTTGCTTGATCAATTCGTTGTAGACGTTGTCAACGTCACCGGGCCCGATGATAACTTGGTATTGGCCGTCAGTCTTGAAGGTACCCTTAACGTCGGGATCCTTGTCCAAGGCTGCTTGGTCGATCTTGGTATCGTCTTTTAAGACTAAACGCAGACGAGTCGCACAGTGGGCAGCGGCTACCAGGTTGTCTTCACCTACGGCAGCGATCACCCGCTTGGCAACTGCATTGTAATTCATTGCCACGAGAAACACTCTCCTTATTTTCTGAAAACGCTTTTCTTTAATTCACTTAACAATAATATCTGTTTCTGGCAAATGTGTCAATCGTTTGGCAGAGAATATTTTATAAAAGTTCTGTTAACTCAAAAAGAGCCTGTTAACCGTTTGACATGTTAGCGCTTCAACCCTAAAATAGAAGATGATAAAAGCTTAATTATCCAGATTTTTTTGCCTGGGAACAATCTGGCAAATAAAGATAAAAGGTTACTAAAGAAGAGATTAGTGATTAAGCGGAGGTTGCTTAATATGGAATGGACAAGAGAAAAAAGATATCTTCCTTATGAGAAATGGGATGTCAAGACTTTGCTTGAGCTGCAGAGCCAGGCAGCCCGGTCAGACTACCAATTGCACTACCACATCCGGCCAACTTCTGGTTTATTGAACGACCCTAACGGCTTTTCCTACTATAATGGCCGCTGGCAGGTCTTCTACCAGGCTTACCCATTTGGGGCAGTGCATGGTTTGAAGTCTTGGGTGCACTTGACCAGTTCCGACCTGGTTCACTGGGAAAACCTGGGCGAAGCTGTTTATCCTGACACCCCGCTGGACAGCCATGGGGCCTATTCCGGTTCAGCCAAGGCAATTGGCGACAAGCTTTTTCTGATGTACACGGGCAATGTCCGCGACGAAAACTGGGTTCGCCATTCTTACCAGGTTGGGGCCTGGATGGACGAAGAGGGAAAGGTGACCAAGCTGGAGACGCCTCTGATCAACTCGCCAGAGCATGTGACTGAGCACTTCCGTGACCCGCAGATTTTAGAGCACGATGGCAAGTACTACGCTATTCTGGGTGCCCAGGACAAGGAGACCAAGGCCGGCAAGATCAGCCTTTACAAGGCAGATGCTGTAACGGGTCCATGGCAGGACCTGGGCTATGTTGACCTGCCAGACATGGGCTACATGATTGAATGCCCGAACCTGGTCTTTGTTGACGGCAAGCCGGTCTTCATCTTCTGCCCGCAGGGTTTGGACAAGAACGTGACCGACTACCAGAATGTCTACCCAAACATGTACTGGGTTGGGGAAAGCTTTGACTTTGAAACCGGTCACTTCGAGACCAAGCAGAAGGCCCCGATCAACCTGGACGGGGGTTTTGACGTCTACGCTACTCAGGCCTTCAACGCGCCAGATGGCTATGCTTACGCTATCAGCTGGGTTGGCCTGCCGGATATGACTTACCCAAGTGATAAGGAAGGCTGGGCTAACTGCTTGAGCCAGGTCAAGCGCTTGGCTTTAAAGCACGGCCGCTTGCTTCAAAAGCCGGTCAAGGCCATGAAGAGCCTGAGAGGAGTCGAAGAAGACTTCACAGGTGACCTGGCCTTTGATGTTGGCGCGCAAAGCGAACTGAAGCTGACTATTAAGCAGGGGCAGAAGGGCAAGCTGCTTTTGGCGGCAGACAGTGAAGGTAAGAACTGCATCAAGCTCAGCTTCAAGACCGGCAAGCACGCCCGCTTAATGGTTGACCGGGGTGAATGCGGCC
Source organism: Lactobacillus delbrueckii subsp. jakobsenii ZN7a-9 = DSM 26046 (assembly GCF_001888925.1). NCBI lineage: Bacteria > Bacillati > Bacillota > Bacilli > Lactobacillales > Lactobacillaceae > Lactobacillus > Lactobacillus delbrueckii. The sequence continues at coordinate 1,832,383 of NZ_CP018218.1, read as the reverse complement.
AGGCCGTGAACCCGGACTACGGGACTAGCCGGACGGTGAAATTGCCAGACGGGGAAGACCTGGACCTGCGGATCTTTGTGGACCACTCCCTCTTTGAAATTTTTGTCAATGGCGGCGAAGAAGTCATTACGGGGAGATTCTTCCCTCAAAATGGACAAACTTTTGTTAAGATGGATAGCGGTGTTGACTACCAGGCCAAGACTTGGCGGTTAAAGGATATGTAGGAGAGCAGAAGAGGGGATGACGATGAGGCCAAAATTAACTGATGTAGCGGAGAAGGCTGGCTGCTCGCCGACGACTGTCTCGCGGGTGATCAACAACTACGGCTACATCAGCCAGAAGACCAGGGACCGGGTGTACGCGGCCATGCGGGAGCTGAACTACCAGCCCAACACCCTGGCCCGGTCTTTGCATGGCAAGCAGACCAAGATGATTGGGGTGATCATGCCCAGCATCACCAATCCCTTCTTCGCGGAACTGGTCGCGGCAATTGAAGACAAGCTGGAAGCGGACGGCTACAAGATGCTGCTCTGCGACGCCGGCCAGGACAGCGATAAAGAGCGACGCTATCTGCGGATGCTGGAGGCCAACCGGGTCGACGGGATCATCGCGGGTTCGCACAACCTGGGGATTGAAGAATACCAGCGCCATGGCCTGCCGATCGTTTCCTTTGACCGGGACCTGTCTGACCAGGTGCCGATCGTGACCAGTGACAACTACCAGGGCGGCTGCCTGGCTACCCAAGCCTTGGTTGACGCGGGATGCGGGCATGTCTACTTTGTCGGCAATCTGGTTAAAACCGGCAACCCGACCTCCCGCCGCTTTGACGGCTACGCGGACACGGTGGCCGCGACGGGATTGACGGTACACACGGCCCGGTCAGCCTTTTACGAGTCTCCGGCGGCTAAGGCGCGAGAACTCCGGGAGCTCTTGACCAGCGGGCGGAAGATCGACGGGGTCTTTTGCTCAGACGATCTTACGGCCATCCTGCTCTTAAAAGAAGCCAGGAAGCTGGGGATCAGGGTGCCGGAGGACTTGAAAATCGTTGGCTTTGACGGGACCCAGCTGGTCCAGAACTACGTGCCGGAATTAGCGACGGTCGTCCAGCCGGTTCCAGACCTGGCCGGGACCTTGGTCAAGCTGCTCTATGAGCGGATCGCGGACCCGGAAAAGAAGCTGGCCCAAAACAGCTACCTGCTCCCGGTCAAGCTGCTGAGAAATCAGACTGTTTAAGCATCTCCTGCGGGGGGTGCTTTTCCTGTCTTTGCCAGGAAATCTGTATTTTTCCCGAAAAGCGCTTATAATAGAATTAGGAAGCAATTTTTAGTTAAAAGAAAGCTAAGGTGACAAGCATGGAGAAGAAGAAACGCGTTTGGCTGTTCATTCTGGCTTTTAGCCTGATCGGCCTCCTGGTCTACGGGGCGGAAATTGCCTATGCTTTTATGAAGGACCGCAACAAGAAGATGGAATACAGCTTCGATGAAGAAGAGGCGGAAGATCCGCAGGAAATGGAAGCTGACTACAAGAATCAAGAATAGTGCTAACTACTGAATAAAGTGGAAGAAATTGGGCCTGGCTTTGCCTGGCCAATTTTGTCCTGGGTCTTCATGGCTTTGGTCATGCTGATGTGGTTTATCCCGGACCAGCGGGCCAAGGAGTGGCGGGAAAAAATAAGAATCAAGAACAGAAAAAAGAGTAAAGAAAAAATCCACAAGCCAGGCTTGTGGTTTTTTGTTGTTATAAGGCTAATTCAAGCAGGTCGACCTTGCTGTCTCCGATGTCGTCGTAGTAGACAGTTTCCTGGCTGACAAAGCGCCAGCCGTTCTTTTCATAGAGGCGGCGGGCAGGAACGTTGCCATCCATGCTGTCCAAGCGGATGGATTTACAGCCGAGCTTTTTGGCCTGGTCCTTGATAAAGGTCAAAAGGACAGAGGACAGGCCCTGCCGGCGGAAGGATGGGTGGACCCCGTAGAGGTGGAGGACGGCGATTTCGTTGTCTTCAGCTGGGGTTGGCCAGGCAAATTTACTGTAAAGAGGGTCATTACCCACAGTCAAGATGCCGGCTGAGGCGATCTTGCCGTCCTTGATGCCAACCACGGCCCGCTTTTGTGCAATTGCTTCCGCGATGTCTTTTTCGCTTGGGTAGATCCCCCAGTGCCAGTCGGCCCCGAACTGGTCGTCTTTTTGGTGGGCGCAGATGTCCTGGTAGAACTGGCAGAGGGCAGCCAAGTCAGCTTCTATTGCCAAGCGGCAGTTTAATTCAGTCATGCTTTTTTCTCTTTAAAAAATGAAATCCTTACAGCTTATTTTACTTAGAGCATTGCTTATCAATCTGAGAATATTCTAGCAAAAAAGCTGGCGAAGAACAAAAAAGGAACTGGGTAAACCAGTTCCTTTCGCTTGGTGCGGACGAGAAGACTTGAACTTCCACGACCAAAAGCGGTCACAAGATCCTTAGTCTTGCGCGTCTGCCAATTCCGCCACGCCCGCAAGCACATCTATTAGTATAGCAAAGGCAGGGAAAAGTGCAAGTGCTTTTTGCAAATAAAAATAATAAGTTTTTTGCCCTAATCCCTTGCTTTTTCTTCTGGATCGGGTATACTAGTAGTCGTGCCTTGCAAAAAGGCTAAGCAAAATAAATGGCCCGTTGGTCAAGTGGTTAAGACACCGCCCTTTCACGGCGGTAACATGGGTTCAAATCCCGTACGGGTCATATGGAGGATTAGCTCAGCTGGGAGAGCATCTGCCTTACAAGCAGAGGGTCACAGGTTCGAGCCCTGTATCCTCCATTTTTTATTTTGAATTTCTTTTTATTTTCAATTACATGGCAAAAGCAGCTCAGGAGTAAATCCTCAGCTGCTTTTTTCTTTATCTATTCTCTTTTTTAGCAAAAATCAGTCCAGATCCAGCTGCCGCTTGACTTCGTCTGCCATGTTATCAGCCGGGATGACGATTTCCCGGCAGCTGTGGCCTGAGAAGGCCTCCATGGCCTTTGGGGCAGGGCCGGTTAGGTCAGTCAGTTCCTTAAGGGCTGGCAGGCCTTTTTCCTTAACATTTTGCCCGCTGATGGCGTGGTAGACGGTTTCCGGGAACTTGTAAGGGCTGGCGGTAGAGAGGACGACAGTTGGTTTATCGTCTTCTTCCTTAAAGCGCTTAGCAGCTAAAGAAGCAACAGCCGTGTGCGGGTCGATGACATAGCCGCTCTCTTCGTAAACCCGCTTGATTTCGCCTTCGATTTCTTCTGGAGTGGCGTAGTCGGCCCAGAAGCCGGAAAGCTTCTTTTGCATGTCTTCTGGCAATTGGTATTCGCCCTTTGTATTCAGATGCTCCATCAAAGACTTGACTGTGGCCGGGTCCTGGCAGAGGTCAAAGAGCAGGCGCTCCAGGTTGCTGGAAACCAGGATGTCCATGGACGGGGAGTTGGTCACGTAGAAGTCCCGCTTCTTGTCATACTTGCCCGTCTTGAAAAAGTCGGTTAAGACATTGTTCTTGTTGGAAGCGCAGATCAGGCGGCCGACTGGCAGGCCCAGTTTTTGAGCATAATAGCCGGCCAGAATGTCGCCGAAATTGCCAGTTGGCACGGAGAAATTGACGGGATCGCCAAAGGCAATGGCTTCTTGGTCCAGCAGCTGCTTGTAGGCGGCGAAGTAGTAGACGACCTGGGGCAAGAGGCGGCCAACATTCATGGAGTTGGCACTGGAGAAGGTCAAATCGTGGTCAGCCAGCAAACTGTTCATGTCCGGGTCGTTAAAAATCTGCTTGACCCTGGTCTGGGCCTGGTCAAAGTTGCCCTCAACCGCTACAGCCACGGTGTTGTCGCTGTTTTCGCTCAGCATCTGCTTGAGCTGGATCGGGGCCACCCCTTGGTAAGGGTAAAAGACGATGACCCGGGTTTTGGCTAAGGACTGGAAGCCCCGCATGGCGGCGGTTCCGGTGTCCCCGGAAGTCGCGGTCAAAATCACGATCCCCCTGTGGCCGTCTGAGTTTTCCAAGGCTGTCTTCATCAAGCGGGGCAGGCACTGCAAGGCCACGTCCTTAAAGGCCAGGGTTGGCCCGTGGAAGAGCTCCAGGTAGTAATTGCCGGCCTTCTTATCAGTCAGCGGGGCGATCCGGTCGTCATCCCACTGCTGGCCGTAGGCGCTTTTAACAATCTCTGCCAGTTGCTCTGCACTGTAGTCAGTCAAGAAGAGGGCCAGGATCTTTTTAGCCATATCCTGGTAAGGCAGGGCAAAAATTTCCTTTAAAGCAGCGGCTGAAAATGGAGCCGGAAATTCTTTAGGCACGAAAAGGCCGCCATCTGGGGATAGGCCTTGGACGATTGCCTGGGCAGCGGTAACTTCCTGCCCCTGGCTGCGGGTACTGCGGTAAATCATAAATCCTCCCTAAAAGTCAGATGCGTGATCTGTAAACTAGTGACGATGGTTGAAAAAGATTTTTTCCTTTATGGCTAATTATAACGGGGAAATCATTTTTCTAAAAGGGAAAATATGATAAAATGATTAAAGAACTAGCGATTGCCAATTATTGAGGTGAAATAGCGTGAAAATCAAAGTTCCAGCATCCAGCGCCAACCTGGGCCCGGGTTTCGACTCCATCGGGGTGGCCATTTCCTTGTACCTAACCATTGAAGTAATCGGGGAGAGCGACCACTGGCAGGTAGACCATAACTTAGGGTACCTGCCAAGCGGGAAAGACAATATGATCGTCCAGGCGGCTTTAAGCGTCAAGCCGGATTTAACCCCCCAGCACCTGCGGGTGGAATCAGACATCCCCCTGGCTCATGGCCTGGGCTCCAGTTCCAGCGCCATCGTGGGCGGGATTGAACTGGCCGACCAATTGGGGCAACTCAACCTGGATCCCCATGAAAAAATCGAAATCGCGGCCCAACTGGAAGGGCATCCGGACAATGTAGCCCCGACCATTCTGGGCAGCCTGGTTGTCGGCTGCAAGGTCAACGGCCACTTTACAGCTGTCAAGGCCCCGGTACCGCCTTTTGCCATGATCGCCTACATCCCGGCCTATAACTTAAAGACCAGCGATGCCCGGGCCGTTTTGCCCAAGCAGATTTCCTTTAAAGAGGCGGTTCAGGCCAGTGCCGTGGCCAACACGGCGGTAGCGGCCCTTTTTGCCCAGGATTATGAAAAGGCCGGGGAGTTAATGGAGGCTGACCTCTTCCATGAGCGCTACAGAAGCAAATTGGTGCCGGAACTGGAGATCATCCGCAATGTCGGCCATGAGCATGGGGCGGTAGCGACCTACCTGTCAGGAGCCGGCCCGACCATTATGAGCCTGGTTGACCCCCAGCATATCAGCGACTTTGTCGACGCGGTCAGAGAGGCGGGTTTAAAGGATGGAATCCGCCGGCTGGAAGTTGCCCCGCGGGGTGCTTTTTGGCAAGAATAAAGAAGAAAAGGGCGGGCTGGACAGGAAAAGGAAGTTTTTGAGCAAAAATCTTGCCAAAAGGCTTGCATTCCTGTCGCGTTTCTGTATAATAAATAAATGTCGGTTGACGAAAGTCAGCCGCAGCCCACTTGGGTCGTTAGCTCAGCTGGCAGAGCACCGGACTCTTAATCCGGGTGTCCAGGGTTCGATCCCCTGACGACCCATCGCGCTTTGGCGCTAGTTAAATAAACCCATTTGGGTCGTTAGCTCAGCTGGCAGAGCACCGGACTCTTAATCCGGGTGTCCAGGGTTCGATCCCCTGACGACCCATCGCGCTTCGGCGCTAGTTAAATAAACCCAATTTGGGTCGTTAGCTCAGCTGGCAGAGCACCGGACTCTTAATCCGGGTGTCCAGGGTTCGATCCCCTGACGACCCATCGCGCTTCGGCAATAGTTAAATAAACCCATTTGGGTCGTTAGCTCAGCTGGCAGAGCACCGGACTCTTAATCCGGGTGTCCAGGGTTCGATCCCCTGACGACCCATCGCGAGACATCATGCGTGTGCATGATGTCTTTTTTTACTTTTAGGCAAATATTTCAAGGCAGTTAATGCCGGGTAAAATATTACAAATGTTACAGAAAATGTCTTCCCTGTAATCTATTCTTAACTGGACCGTTACTTTTTTGCTATGATTTTGAAATTTGGCTCTGTTAGCATATAGACTGTCAAATGACATAAGAGTAGCAAGAAGGAATTTGCCAAAGGATAAGTAACTTGGCAGATGAGAGCTTGCGACAAGCAAAGGAGAGAATTTCTTTGAACATCAAATCTAACGTACTTAAATCAGTATTTGCTGCAGGCTTGGCTTTGACTGGCGTGGCAGCGATCGGCTTAGGCACGAACGGTCAAGCAGACGCGGCAACCATCGGTGACAGCGTAACGGTTGACTACATTGATGGACAATCAATTGCAACTTGGTCAAATTACTACACTGCTACGGTTACCGGTTCCGTTAAGGACGGCAGCTCATGGAAGGTAGTTAAGACCGCCCGCGACGCTTCAGGTGAAAAGTGGTACAAGATCGGCAAGCGCCAATGGATCATGGCCAAGTACACCACTGAAGCATCAACTGCTTCAAACAGCACTTACAACGCGAATACTACCAGCACTAACACTGCTAACAACACGACCAGTTCAACTACTGGCTACACTACGAGCTACAGCTCATCAGCAAATAACTACGGCTACGGCTCAAGCTATAACTACAGCTACAGCGCGAATACTGGCGCAGCCAACACTTCCAGCTACAGCGCAAGCACGACCAGTTCAAGCACTTCTGCTTCAACTTCAACTGCTTCCGCAAGCACTTCCAGCTCAACTTCAACTTCTTCTTCATCATCTGAAGAAGCAGCTAAGGCTTGGATCGCAAGCAAGGAAAGCGGCGGTTCATACACTGCCTCAAACGGTAACTACTACGGCAAGTACCAATTGAGCTTGAGCTACTTGAATGGTGACACTTCTGCCGCCAACCAGGAAAAGGTTGCCAACAGCTACGTTCAAAGCCGGTATGGTTCATGGACTGCAGCCAAGGCCTTCTGGCAAGCTAATGGCTGGTACTAATCAGCTGCTGGTCAAAGATGGTTCCTTTCGGGGAACCATCTTTTTCTTTGCCTTTTTGTGGAGAAAAAAGCTGCTAAACAAGTTATAATAAAAGAGATGGGATAGAATTTGAATTGAGAAACAGAGGTTCAAAGATGAAGAAATTTTTCATAAGCGTGGCAGCTGCTTTGGCAATCGGGACGGCTTTCGTGGCCAGCCAGGTAAGACCAGTTGCAGCCAGTAGCCGGCAGGCGGTTTTTACCCTGCCTAAGGGCTATACTAAGGCCAACTTGAAGAAGGCCTACTGGTACTCCAACTTGTCTAAGAGCCAGCAGAAGAAGTGGCTGAAAAACAAGAAGAACGCGGCTTGGCTGAAGAAGTGGCGGGAGATCAACGTTAAGGGGATGCAGGCCAATACTTTTGACCAAAGTTCCTGGTCAGAGTCCAGCAAGGACAACAAGACCATTGTTAAATTGATCAATGGCCACTTGAATACCAGTCAGTTCAAGACTTTGGCAACCTACTCCCTCCGCTTGATCAACCAGGCCCGGGTCAAGCTGGGCCTGAAGAAGTGGAAGTACAGCAAGGGGACCCAGAAGCTGGCCTTGGAAATTTCCAAGGAATACGTGGCAAACAAGAAGACCATCGCCACTGGCCACTATGTGCCAGGGATTGTCCGGGCCACTAACCGGGTCGGCTTGAAATTGCCAGGCAACTACAACTATGTCGAAGACATGGCCGGCTTTAAGGACGGCAGTCAGATGACCATGACGGCTATGAAGAAGGACATCTACTTTGGCTTGAAGACCATGATGTTTGGCTACCGCTATGCTAACCAGAGCAAGGTCAAGCAGCTGAGCCAGTACACGGAATGGGAGCACGCCGGGGACCTCATGAATACCCAGGGCGGCAAGTATGACGGCGACTGGGACTACTACGGCTTTAACGTTTCCTACACTAACGGCACTTACTCCCTGCACTATATCGGAGTGCCAGCCCACCTTAAGTGGGCCTACGGCGGCGCCTACTGGGGCAGCTTTAAGGCTTAGGGAAGAATAGACAAAAGAATAATGTGTAAAGAGGCTAAGCAATCAGCCTCTTTTTTCGTGCTGTTTTATTGGAGCATGATCTGTTTTATATCTTTTGGCCAATAACTGGTCTAAGTTTTTTCAGCTTTGCATGTTAAATTTTCTCCTCAAAAGAAGTTAATAATCTAATTTTTGTAAGCCTTTTCTAAAAAAGATGGCAAAGAAAAGGGGGAAGGGTCTTAACATTGGTCTAATTTTCAACTATAGTATTGGCCATAGAAAGAAATCAAAAAAAGAAGTAAAAAAACGAGGCAAAAGCAGATGAAAGCAGCAAGCAGATTAGAAGCAGATTCAATTGGCAGTCTTGAAGTCCCGACAGCCGCCTACTACGGGGTCCAGGCTGAACGGGCCAGCCGGAATTTTGAAATTACGCATTTAAAGATGAGTCCGGTTTTTCTGAGCAACCTGGCCTTGATCAAAAAGGCAGCTGCCAGCGTAAACTTTGAAATTGGTCTACTCACTAAGCCGCAGGCTGACGCGATTAAAACTGCTTGCGATGAAGTGATTGCCGGCAAATTCGCGGAAGATTTCATCGTCGACCCAATCCAAGGCGGAGCCGGGACTAGCGCTAACATGAACATGAACGAGGTTATTGCTAACCGGGCAAACGAGCTTTTAGGCGGCAAGCGGGGGACTTACGACCTGGTTCACCCTAACGACCAGGTCAACATGGCCCAGTCTACCAACGACACCATTCCAACGGCTGGCAAGATGACCACCATCCTGCTCAGTGAAAAGCTGGTTGTCAGCCTAGACAAGTTGGAAGCTTCTCTGCGGATCAAGGCAGATGAATTCTCTGACGTGATCAAGATGGGGCGAACACAGCTGCAAGACGCGGTGCCGATGACCTTAGGTGACAGCTTTGCCGGCTACGCTTCAATGGTCAGCCGCTTAAAGAAGCGGCTGGAAAAAGCCGTCATGGAAATGCACGAGATCAACCTAGGGGCAACGGCGATCGGGACCGGGATCAACGCTTCCCAATACTACAAAGACCACATCGCCGGGCAGTTGAGCAAGCTCTTTGGCTTTGAACTCAAGCAGGCCGACGACCTCTTTGACGCTACGGAAAACCTGGACTCCTTCGTGGAAGTGTCTGGTGCCCTTAAGGCCTGCGCCATCAGCCTGTCCAAGATGTCCAACGACCTCCGTCTTTTGTCTTCCGGACCGCGTTGCGGTTTCGCCGAAATCAACCTGCCGGCCAAGCAAAACGGGTCTTCCATCATGCCGGGCAAGGTCAACCCGGTTATCCCAGAAGTCGTCAGCCAGGTGGCCTTTCTGGTCTGCGGCCACGACACCACCATCACCATGGCGGCAGAAGCCGGGCAACTGGAACTGAACGCTTTTGAGCCAGTTGTCTTCTACCAGCTTTTCGAATCTTTTACGGCTTTGACTGGGGCAGTCGATACTTTGGTAGAAAACTGCATTACGGGCATCACCGCCAACAAGGGTCGCTGCAAGCAGCTCAAGGAAGGCAGCGTCGGCATCGCCACTGTTCTTTGCCCATACCTGGGCTACCAGCTCTCAGCCAAGATCGCCAAGCGGGCCCTTAAGGAAAAGCGCAGCGTCCGGGAACTGGTCTTGGAAAGTCACTTGATGAGTGAAGAAAAGCTGGACAGTTTATTAGGATAGTTTTTTAAAAGTGATCATGCTAGTCAATTTAGGCTGAGAAAGAGTCTGGGGCCAGTACAGGTTTCCTGTACCGGCTTTTTTGTGTGAGTTTCTGCTAAAAATAAGCGTTATGGGTCCGTTAAAAAGACCCTGGCAGATGTTAAATTGTGTTTTAAAGCGAACACAGTTAAGTATGGAAAAGCAAGAAAGAGATGGCTGACCAAAATGTTAAAAAGAGAACGGCTTGACCAAGTCATGAATATGGTTACTGAGCAAAATTACATAGCAGTCGCGGATTTAGCAAAGAGCCTGTAGGTTTCAGAAATGACAATCCGCCGTGACTTCTACCAGTTTTACAGTCTGTATGACATCGATAAACTGGTCACCAATTCCTAAGTTTCCGTAGATGTCCTGAAATATTACCAGCAATATACTTCGGTGCGGACAAATATTGAAGCATAAAAAAGCGTTGACAGAAAAATCTGTCAACGCTTTTTAGCTTGTTTAACTTTAATTGCTTAAACTCGGATGGACACTTCAATGCTTTTCGCTGAGCCAGCACCAGCCCCCAAAGAGGAGGGCCCAGCTAGCGGCCAGACTTGCCCCGAAGACATCAGCCGGAATAAAGAAGAGGCTGAAGAAGATGACCAGGAAGAAGGCGATGGTCAAAGGACTGGAGAGCTTGTAAAAAGGCATCTTGAAGCCGGCAGCTATGAAATCGCTGGATTCCCGGTACTTGCGGTGGGCCAAGAGGGCCAGAACATAAACCAGGATGTACATGTCACTCGTTGCCCCGGCCACCGTGCCAAAAACTTCAATAGCCGTGCTGGAGAAGCTCATGATTGGCGCGATCAGCATTAAGGCAACGGAGACAGCGATCCCCGCGGCTGGCACGCCATTTGCGGAAATCTTGGCGAAGTGCTTTTTCAAAAAGGAATACTTAGGTGCTTCTTCAGCCAATTGGAAGAAGTGGCGGCCGGCAGAAAAGATCCCGGAGTTAAGAGAAGAAGCCGCGGCGGTCAATACGACGAAGTTGAAGACTGAAGCAACAGCATTAAAGCCGGCGATCTTGAAGACCTGGACGAAAGGACTTGTCCCGCTGGTAATTTTTCCCCAAGGGATGACGCACATGATTACGGCTAAAGTAGCGATGTAGAAAAGAAGGATCCGGAGCAGGGTTTCGTTGACGGCCTTCTTGATGACCTTCTTCGGGTTCTTGGCCTCGCCAATGGTAATCGTCACGAATTCAATCCCGGCAAAGGAGAAGAATACCATCGGGAAAGCGGTGAAGAAGGCGTACTTGCCTTTTGGCAAAAGGGAGAAGCTGCCGGTGAAGTTGCTGAGGCTGGCGTGACCAACCGGAGTTTTAGCATTCGCGGCAACCATGATGATCCCGGTTACGACCAAGGAGATGATGGCGATGATCTTGATCATGGCAAACCAGAATTCAGTTTCGCCAAAAAGCTTGGCCGCCGTCAAGTTGAGCAGGGTCAAGAGGACTAGGACGCTAACTTCAATCAGCCAGGCGGGCAGGCCGGGCAGCCAGTACTGGACATAGGTTGAAACGGCCGTCAGCTCCGCCATGCAGGCAAAGAGGATGCCGATCCAGTAGGTCCAGCCGGCAAAGCGTCCAGCCGCCTCACCCAGGTATCTGGTGATGAAGGAGACGAAGGTGTGGCTGTTGGAGTCAAAATAGAACATCTCTCCTAAAGCCCGCAAGAGGAAGAAGAAAAAGAGGCCCATGATGGCGTAGATAAAAATAACTGAGGGACCAGTCGCGGAAATCGTGGTCCCGGCCCCCAAGAAGAGGCCGGTACCGATCGTGCCGCCAATGGCAATCATCTGCACGTGCCGGTTGGACAAGGAGCGGATAGTCCCGTCCGTGTTTTCAATGCTGCGGTCTTCCATAAAGCAAGTCCTTCCTACTAAAGCAACTAGAAAAAAATAAAAGTAAAATTAAAATAAAATAATAATTTATGGTTGTATAATATAGGATTCAGTCTTTTTTGTAAAGATAAAATCCTTTAAGAAAGGGCAAAAAAGCAGGTTGTCAAAATAAAATTAATTTGACAACCTGCTAAAGCTAAAAATGTTTTGTTTTGGCCGGGTTAGACTAAAGAAAATCAAGTCACCCTGAGTAATTACTTTTTCAGATTTTTCTTACAGCTCTTCGTCCTTGGTCAATTCGTAGATGGCTTCAGCGTAGATAGCGATGGACAGGATCAAGTCGTCCAGCATCATGAATTCGTTGGCGGCGTGCATAACCATTGGGCCGTTTTCCGGCTGGGCCCCGAAGGCAACCCCGCGTTCAAAGAGGCGGCCGTAAGTCCCGCCGCCGATTACGACTTCGTGGCCCGGCTTGCCGGTCTGCTTTTCGTAAACCTTGAGCAAAGTTTGCACCATTGGGTCGCTGCCCGGCACGTAGTGCGGTTCTTCAAAGCCGTTGTAAGTGACATCCAGGATGCCGCTGAACTTGTCCATAATCTGCTTGATCATGGTGTCCGGGTCAGTCCCTTGCGGGTAGCGGACATTGTTCAAGAGGCTGGCCTTGCCGGCGTGTTCGTAGTCGAACATGGACGGGCTGCTGGCCAGATCGCCCATCAGATCATCGTGGTGGAAGATGCCCAGCTTCTTGCCATAAAAGTCTTCGTGTTCCACTTCAGCCAGGAAGTGGAGGAAGTTCTTGTCCCGGCCGGCAAAAGCGTATTGGTCCAGGAAGAGGGCCAGGAAGGTTGCTGAGTTCTTGCCGACTTGCGGAGCTGAAGCGTGGGCCCCTTGGCCCATCAAGACGATATCGGCGCTTTCGTCATTAATTTCAAATGATCCGTCCAATTCCTTGTCTGCCAAAAAGCTTTCGTAAGCCAATTTAACAGCTTCCAGGTCAGGTCCGGAGATAGTAGCCCGGGTAACCTGCGGAGTCACGTTAGTGGCAATCCCGGCTTTGAACTTGTCTAAAACATAGTCGCCCTTAGTATCATCGTTCTTGAAGCTGAATTCCAGGGTGAAGATCCCTTGTTCACCATTGATGATCGGGTATTCAGCGTCTGGTGAGAAGACGATGTCTGGAGTCGGTTCGTGCTTCAAGTAGTAGTCGATCCCGACCCAGTTGGTTTCTTCGTTGGTCCCTAAGACGAAGTCGATCTTCTTCTTTGGCTTAAAGCCAGCTTCCTTGAGCAAAAGCATCCCGTAGTAGGCAGCTAAGCTTGGCCCCTTGTCGTCGGCGCTGCCCCGGCCGTAAATCCGGCCTTCTTCGTCGATTTCCATCTTGAAGGGGTCCCGGGTCCAGCCTTCACCAGCTGGCACTACGTCCATGTGGCCGATGATGCCCAGGCGCTTGTCACCTTCACCGAAGTTGACCCGGCCGGCGTAGTTGGCGAAGTTTTCCGTGTCAAAGCCGTCCCGCTTGGCAAAGCTGAGGAACTTGGTCATGGCGTCAACCGGACCCTTGCCAACTGGGTATTCTTCCGTGGCGTTTTCCAGGTCTTCGGAAGAGTCAATGGCGATCAATTCCTCTAAGTCTTTTAAGATCGCGTCCTTCTTGGCTTCCGCCAGTTCTTTAAAGTTTAAGTCCATCTTTTTCTCCTAATGTTTATTTTTAATGCCTGCTGTTTTTTGAAATTAGTTACAAAAAGCAACTAACCACCTAAATAAAATTCTATCAATCTTCGCCAGCCCTGGCAAACAAGACGTCAAGCAAAAAAGCCGCCTTCCAGCAGCTTTAGCGGCGGTATTTAGTTGCCGCGATATCAATCACTCTTTCAGTAAAGACCACCGGTATCGACTGGGGGTCGACTGGCAGGCCTTGGGCCAGGTTCTTGCCCGGCAGGACGATGACCTTCTTAAAGTACTTCTTCAAAGGCGTGTCCGGGTTCATGGTGACCAGGTAGCTGTGCTTGAAGTGGGAAATCGACTTGGGCAAGGGCGATGAGCCAAAAAGTTTGGAGATCCCTGAAACTGAATAAAAGACCGCTGTGGAGTTCTCATCGCTTAGCGGGAAGAGGTGCTCGCCAGCTGCCAGGTTGTCCCCAAAGTAGGTCGACTTGCCCAGATCCCGCATCCCCATGCTGAGCAGCCTGGCCGGCAGTTCAGAATAATAGATCCCGAAAATAAAGTTGGTCGAGCTGGTCGCCAGGACTTCCGCCAATTCTTCCGCGTCCTTTTCATTTGCTGTCCAGACCCGGTTGATAGCGTCATGGTAGTCATCCAGGTATTCGCTGCTTGAAACCGTCGCCTCCTGGCTCTCTTGCTTCTTGATGTAGGTCAGCAGCTGGAACTTGAATTCTTTAAAGCCGGAATAGCCCATCTTCTGGCAGAAGCGCTGAACGGAAGCCAGGGAAGTTCCCGCTTCTTCAGCCAGGTGGTTGATGGTCAGCGACTCAACATTGGTCAAGTCGGAGGTCATTCTCTTCATGATTTTCCGGTCAGATTTGGAGAGCTCAGAAGTCTCAACCGTGAAAAAATTGGTAATGTCCATTTATATCCCTACTTTTGATAAATTTGCTTTAATTTTATCACAATAGTGATAAAAATGGCTAGCCGTCCAAAAAGAATATACCTTATTTCCCGGTCAAGTCCTGGTAGGCCAGTTTCCCGACCGCGTTCTGGGCCAAAAGGATCTGCTCACGCTCTTCCAGGCCCGTGTAATGGCTCATGAAGCAGATGTCATAGTAACTGTCTACGGCAAAAATCCGGGCCGCGTCATGCTCCGTGTCTTCCAGTTCCCCGGTCTTGCTGTAAGAGCAGCCCTCGGGCAGGTCCTGGAGGAGCTTGTTAACGGACTCCTGGTAAGATAGGGCCTTCTGGCAGACCTGGCCAAAAGGAGACGGGTCAGCTAAGAGCCGCTCTAAGAGCTCCAGGGCAGTTTCAGCTGAAAGGTAGTTTTCCCGGTCAGTCACTTCCATCAAGTACCGGCCCAGGTGAAGATGGGCAAATTCTGCTTCAAACCAGGCGGCCATCTTGGCAAAGCCGATAAAATCGATCAAAAAGTTGGTGGCCGTGTTGTCCGAGTCCGACAGCATCAAGTCCAGAATGTCCCGCAGCATCCAGTCCCTTTGGGCCAGGTGGCAGAGCATCCCGCCCTCAACGATCTTGTCTTCCGGGACATGGACCATCTGGCTTAAGTCCTGCGGGTGGGCCTGGTAGTAGCAGGCCACGGCCAGCTTGATCAGGCTGGCTGACTTGAATTCTTCCCCGGCTAAAGGGCCGGCGTAGAGGACGCCGGTCTTGTCTTTGATCAAAAGGGCGGTTTTCCCTGGCAGGGGGGCCAGGATGTCAGCAATCTTTTTAAAATCCAGCATTTTATCTCACCACGATATTATCGCTGACGCATTCGGCGTAACTATTCAAATCCGGGTCCTGGTCAACCATGAAGATGGCGTCCAGGTCGGCAAAAATCGTATTCGGGTTGGCCCGGTAGAAGGCGCAGGCTGCCGCCAAAGACTCAATTGACTCAATCATGCTGCCGACCATGGTTGGCACCCCCCGGCTTTCGGCTAAGTCGTTGATTTTCTGGGCTTCAGACAAGCCGCCCGTCTTCATCAGCTTGATGTTGATGTAGTCGCAGGCATTTTTGGCCAAAACTCTTTGGGCATCCTCGTAGCTTTCCACGGATTCATCCGCCATGATCGGGTAAGGGGAGTGGCGGGTCAAGTAAGCCATGGAATCCAGGTCCCAGGCCGGGACCGGCTGCTCGATAAAGTCGATCAAAAGGCCCTGCTTGTCCCAGTATTCTGCCGCCTGCATGGTCTGCCGGACATCCCAGGCCTGGTTCATGTCTAAGCGCAGGTGAACCATAGGACCAGTCGCGTAGGCCAGGTCTTCGACCAGCTTGATGTCCCGCTTTAAATGGCCAGCCCCCAATTTCAGTTTAAGGGTCTTGAAGCCCTGATCGACCATCTTCTGGGCATTAGCGATCATTTGCTCAGCCTTGCCGATGCTGATGGTGTAGTCGGTCTCCACGCTGCCGCCCTTGCCGCCTAAGAGTTGGGAGAGGGTGAGGCCAAAAAGGTTGGCCCGGGTATTGTAGAGGGCGATTTCGACCGCGGCCTTGGCCGGGGCATTGTGGACGATGGAAGTCTTGACCGTGTTTAAAAGTTCCTTCCAGTCGGTCAGGTTCTTGCCCAAGACGAGAGGCTTGATCGTTTCTTCAATAACGGCTCGGGCGCTGGACAAGCTGTCCCCGGTCACTTTTTCATTAGGGGTGCAGGTACCGATACCCGTTACTCCGTTAGCCAGTCGGACCGTCACCCGGACGGCGTTGACGGCGTCAACCCGGTGCAGGGCCGTGACGAAGGGCTGCTTTAAGGGAATCTGCTTAATGTTGACCTGCAGGTCTGCAACTGCCAATTGTTCAGCCATTTTTTCCTCCTTGTTTATTTTCCTGTTTCTTTATTTTTCTTTTTTCTCCTGTTTCTTTATTTTTCTTTTTTCTCCTGTTTCTTTATTTTTCTTTTTTCTCCTGTTTCTTTATTTTCGCCGATTGTAAAATTAAACTGAACACTGTTCCGATCCAGTAAGAAAAATCGTTTTCACTGGATTAGAGCACAAAAAATCCATTTCAACCATCTGGTAGAATATGAATTACCACAAACATTTCTAGAGAGGTTAAAATGGATCATTCTTATTCTAACACTAAACCACACCAAAAGGGCAAGCACCTTACGCTAAACGACCGGACTACAATCCAGGAGCTGCACTCTAAGGGCTACTCTAATCGTGCTATAGCTAGAGAACTTAACTGCTCACCAAGCACGGTCGGATATGAGCTCAAAAGAGGCACAGTATCCCTGTATACCGGCAATGTGAGGCGGTATAAAGCTGTCGAAGGGCAAAGCACTTACGAACTACATAGAAGCGAATGCGGCCGCAAGAGCTTGTTTCTTCGCAGACATAAGTTCATCGACTATGTTTCCCACTGCTTTCATAATCAAGGCTGGTCTCTTGATGCTTGCGTGGGTTATGCTTTGGCCAAGGGAATCTTCCAGAAAGATCAGGTCGTATCAACCAAAACTCTGTATAACTACGTTGACTTGGGCCTAATGGACATCAAGAACGGTGATCTTCCAGAGAAGGTCAAGCGCAATACTAAGACTCGTCGTGCCCGTGTAAACAAGCGTATCCTGGGACGAAGCATCGATGAACGTAGTCCTAGAATCGAAAGCCGTAAGGACTTTGGCCACTGGGAATGCGATCTGGTTCTTGGACACAAGACTAAGGACGACGATGTGTTGCTTACTCTGTGCGAACGAAAGACGCGTCAGTTCTTCATGATCAAGATTGAGGATAAGACCTCAGCTAGCGTTATGAAGGCATTTGATAAGCTTCGAGAGTACTACGGATCCAAATGGAATCAAATCTTTAAGTCTATCACAACTGACAACGGATCTGAGTTCGCAGATCTATCCAATCTTGAGCAAGTTTCCAAGACTCTTGTGTACTACGCTCATCCTTATACATCTTGTGATAAAGGCAGCGTAGAACGGCACAACGGGCTTATCAGACGCTATATTCCCAAGGGAGACCGTATGGATAAGTACAGTGTGGAAGATATTGCTAAGATCGAGGTATGGTGCAACTCTCTTCCTCGGAAGATCTTAAACTACAAGACTCCAGAAGAGTACTTTGACACCGAACTTGACCGCATTTACCGGCGTAGATAGTCAAAATCTACCAGATGTTATGGTAAGTGTTCAATTTATTCTTGCAATTGGCGGTTTCTTTATTTTTCTTTTTTCTCTTTATATTTTCCTACTTGTCAAAAAGCAGTTCATAGGCCCACCGCTCCGGGTCGACCGAGTCGCTGGTCACCGTAATGATGCCCCGGTAGACAAAGCCCAATTTGTCAGCCAGGTGCTGGACGGCCTGGTTCTGCTTGCCCGTATCCAGGCGGAAGCTCTTAATTCCATTTTCTTGGCCAAAAGCAATTACTTTTTTCAGCAAAAGCTGGCTGAGCCCCTGTCCGCGGAAATCCTTCTTAATGGCGAAGCGGTGCAGAGCCCAGTAGGGAGAACTTCCCGCCCAAATCGGGACTTCATAGTTGGGGTCAAAGTCGGTCGCGGCCATATATGCGGCGACTTGCCCATCTTTAAGTAAAACCCAGCCCTGGCGGTTGTCCAGGTCTTCTTCAATGCTGGCCCGGTTAGGGTAGCCTTCTTGCCACTGGCTGGAGTTTTGCGCCTTCAAAAGGGCCTTGGCGTCTTTTATGATGTCGACAATGTCCTCTAGGTACCGGCTTTCTGCCTTTCTGACTAAGGTTTCTTCAGTCATCTTAAGCCTCGTTGATGTGGTCTCTTAAGTAGCTATATTGCATGGCGTCTTCCAGCTGGCTGGTGTCCACGCCTAAAACTTGGGCCAGGGCATAGGCAAAAGCCCAGGAAGTGGCCGGCCCCCGGCTGGTGACCAGCTTGTGGTCCTCGTCAATGACAGCTGGGGTGTCGACGTAGGTGCTGGCCGGGTTTTCACTGGCAACTTGTTCTTTAAAGTCCGGGTGGCTGGTCCACTTGGCTTCTTTTAAAAAGCCGTACTTAGACAAGGCAATCGGGGAGGCGCACATGGCGGCGTTCCACTTGCCGGCCGCGAAGCGCTGCTTCATCAGCCCGGCCAGCTTCTCGCTTGCTCTTAGGTGCTTGGCGTTCGGGGCCCCGCCCGGGAAGGCGACCAAGTCGTAGTCAAGTAAGGATTCGTCCACTAACTTGTCGCAGGTAAAGCGGATGTCGTGTCCGCCAGTGATGGTCAAGTTGTCCAGAGCCACCATATCGCAAGGGATGCCCAGCCGGCGCAGGACGTCGACCTGGCTTAAGCCTTCGATTTCTTCACATCCATCTGAAAAAACAATTGCTGCAGTTGGCATAGTTTTCTTCTCCTTTTTTCTAAAAATCACTTGCTCGTGCTTTTAATTTTTTGCTAATGATTTGCTACCTCCTATTGTACAAAATTGCGGTCAGCTTGTCGCTGAAAGCGGGCTATTTTCAGCAATTTGCAATTGCCGGCTGTGATCGTTTAAAATGGATACGGCTTTTTCCTTTGGAAAAATAAGCAAATCAGTGAAAAAACAGAAAAGAGCAAACAATGCAGTTCAGTTACCTCATCATCTTAGGCGTTCTGGCCGGCATCGTGGCGGCGGTGGCCAGCATGGCGTCGCTTGTCTCTTACCCGGGCCTGCTGCTCTTCGGCCTCAGCCCGGTCAGCGCCAATATGACCAATACGGCGGCCCTGGTGACGACCGGCTTTGGCTCCTTGTCCTCCTGCTTAAAGGAGATGCGGGGGCACTGGGGGGAGCTTTGGCGCTATGCCTTCTTCCAATTGACCGGGGCCTTAATTGGGGGCTGGCTTTTAGTCCAGTTCCCGGGAAAAATCTTTCAAAAATTAGTGCCCTTTTTTGTCCTTTTTTCAGCTGGCCTGCTCCTTTACAGCGGCCGGCAAAAGCAGCCAAAGCAGGCGACCAAGCTGGGAAGAATTGGGGCTTATTTTGGCTTGTTCGTGGCCGGGATCTATGCCGGCTACTTTGGAGCGGCGTCGGGCGTTTTGACCTTGATCTTTTTGACGGCTTTAAGTGACTCTTCTTTTGTCGTCATCAACGCCATTAAGAGTGTGATCGGTTCTTTAGCCAACCTGGTGGCTCTGGCGCTATTTGCCTTTAAGGGCGGGGTCAACTGGCCAGTAGCTTTTCCTTTGGCGATTGGCCTCTTTATTGGTGGCTATTTCGGGCAAAAAATGATTAAATATCTAAAGCCTGCCTGGGTCAGGTGGATCACGGCTTGCTTCTCGGTTCTTTTGGCCATTTACCTGGGCTGGCGGGCCTGGGGTTAACTACCCAAGCCAGGCAAAGTAAGTTAGAATAGTTATTGATTGATTTAAGGAGGACGGGCATGAAAACTGAAGTTTATCTGGTCAGACATGGGGAAACGCTTTTTAACCGCCTGAACAAGGTACAGGGTTGGTGCGATACCCCCTTGACCATCAAAGGAATTGACGATTTAAAGAAGACGGCTGCCGCCCTCTCTCAAATTCATTTTGACAACATGTACTCGTCAGACTTGAAGCGGGCGATTGACACCGTCCACTTGATGAAGGACGTCAACCAGGTGTCTAAGATTGGTAAGATCAAAAAGCTGCCGGAATTCAGAGAAGTTTTTTACGGTTCTTTTGAAGGCGGCAGCATTGATGATATCTGGCTCAGTGTTTCTAAAGCCGCGGGCATTCCAGCAACCACTGACGTAAAGAAGATCATCGATACCATCGGCATCTACAAGTTCCGGGAAGTCACTAAAAAGGCTGACCCCCTCCATTTGGCCGAAAGCACGGAAGAACTGGAAACCAGAATGTGCCGGGCCATCAAGGTCTTGAGAAAAGAGACCAGCGGCGAAGGCCGGGTCTTGCTGGTTTCCCACGGTGACTTTATCAAGACCCTGGGGATCAAGTACTGGAAGGAAAGCGACGGCCTGCATGACATCACCTTCCCGGACAACGGCAGCGTCAGCCGGGGGATTTTGGACGAAGAAGGCAATTTTGAAATTGTCGACTACAACTGCAAGGCTGAAGATTTATGAACAAGGAGACAGACTAGAAGATGAAGTGGGATACGCATACTTTTACGCTCGTTTTGCTGGTGATCGTGGGCCTGTGGGAATTTGCCCGGGGCTATAACATCCAGCAGATGGGGAAGAAGGACAGCCTGCCAGCCAAGTCCTACTACCTGACCGGGGCCGGCATCCTGGTCGTGGCCATTTATTACGCGGTAAAGTTGTGGGGCTAATATGAACGTTCATTCCTGGTGGGTTCCTTATGCCATCTTGCTTTTCGGCATCTGGGATTTAATTACCGGCATCACGCGACTGCGCCGGCAGAAGCAGGGCGTCAAGCAGAAGGGGCTGGGGGGCAAGGCTTTTGTCCTCTTAGGCATCCTCTTCATCATTACTGGAATCTGGGCTTTTTGGCTCTAGGAGGCAAAAAATTATGGCAAAGTTGGCACTGCTGAGGCATGGGGAAAGCCAGGCCAATGCGGCAAACGTATATACAGGCTGGAATGACGTCCCCTTAACGGATAAGGGCCGGCGGCAGGCCTGGGCAGCAGGGGAGAAATTAAAAGAAGTCGGGGACTTTCACCCGACTATGATTCACACCTCCCTTTTGTCGAGGGCAATTGAGACGGCGAATATCGCGGCCGAAGCCGCGGGCTTTTTATACCTGCCGGTTGCAAAGACCTGGCGGCTGAATGAACGCCACTACGGGGCCCTGCGGGGCCTGGACAAGGACGTGTCCAGGAAGATTTTCGGCAAAGAGCAGGTTTTAGAGTGGCGGCGGGGCTTTGACGCGGTTCCGCCAGCGCAAGGGTCACCAACTATCGACCGCCGCTATTTGGGAGTGGACCCTCAGCTTTTGCCAAGAGCGGAGAGCCTGCACCAGAGCCAGCTCCGCCTGTTGCCTTACTATGAAGACGAGGTGGCCAGCCGCTTAGTGGCTGGGGAAGACCAGCTGATCGTGGCCCATGGCTCCAGCCTGCGGGCGCTGATCAAATATTTAGAAGACATCAACAATGTGGATATCCTCAAGCTGGAGGTGCCTAACGCCCAGGCCATTGTCTATGACTTTGACCAGGAGCTGAACATTGTGGATAAGATGATCACCAGCTGATTACAAAAACAGGCCTCAGCCTGTTTTTTATTTTGCCTTTTTCTTCTTTTTTTACTCGGAAAAATCAGCGGTTATTGAAAAACTTGACATCGCTTTTGGGAGTGTTACACTTAGTCACGAGTTATTAGAAAACTTGTGAAAAGATTTTATAAACGGAAAGTGTGATAAGATGCCAGTAATGACAGCCCAAGAAGTGATGGATTTGATTCCCAACCGCTACCCGATCTGCTATATCGACCGGGTGGAGGAATTGGAAGCCGACAAAAGGATCAAGGCCGTGAAGAACGTGACGATCAACGAGCCCTTTTTCCAGGGGCATTTCCCGGGAAATCCGGTGATGCCCGGGGTCTTGATCATTGAAACTTTGGCCCAGGCGGCCTCGATTTTGATCTTGAAGTCACCGGCCTTTTACAAGAAGACTGCCTATCTTGGAGCGATCCACCAGGCCAAGTTCAGAAGGATGGTCCGGCCGGGCGATGTTTTGGAAATGGAAGTGAAGATGCTCAAGGTCCGGGCTAAGACGGGGAGCGTGGCGGCAGTGGCTAAAGTGAACGGGGACCTGGTCTGCCAGACGGAACTGGTCTTTATCGTGGGTGACCGGGACGGCAAGGATATGCAGGCGAAAAATTAGAAAAAGCAAAAATTTATGGCGACTTTTGCCAGATTGCTAAATGTCGGGGGCAATCTATGGTAAAATCTATTCTGATATATTCAAAATAGATTTTTTAAAATGGAGCTAGATATGCGCAAATTATTTCTTTTGAGAGGCGCGCCCGGCTCTGGCAAGTCTTCATTTATCGCTCGGCACCACTTATCGCCGTACGCGATCAGCGGGGATGCGATCCGCCTGCTTTTGGCGAACCTGACCGTTTACTATGACCAGAAGACTGACGTTCTGCACCAGGTTATTCCGCGGCATGTCACGGAACAGACCAAGCGGATGAAGGACAACTTGGTTGAGCACAAGATGTCCTATGGGGAAACTGTCATCGTGGACGGGACCCACATTGTCGCCAGCGAGATCGATCACTACAAGAAGTGGTGCGAGAAGTACCATTACGAGTGCTATGTGGTTGATTTTATGCAGAACCAGACCCTGGAAGGTTTGTTGAAGAGAAACCAGATCCGGATGCAATACGACTGGGTGAAGCCGGAAGTCATCACGATGATGTACAATTCTTACAAGGCGCACCCGGAGCTGCCCAAGTGGGTTAAGGGGATCAAGCCCAACCAGATGGAGCAGGCCCTGCAGCAGAGAGAGAACAATCTGGACCATTATTCACATGTGATTGCCATACCTGACGAGGTGGCGGAAGAAGATTTTCCACATGTGCACATTTCCAACTTCTACTTCTCTTTCAGCGACAAGTTCAGTGAAAAGTACGGGACTTACCGGAATGTGGTGACGATCGGCAAGACCAAGGAAGAGGTGGTCGACGAGTTCCGTCTGCCATACTTTGCCTTTAAGTTCCACCACAAGCACTTTTTGATTTCGGCCTACCCGATCAGAAACGAGATGCTAGACCCGGTCAAGAAGGTCAAGGGGACCTGGTCTTACACGACCGGCCTTTACAACGTGGCTGACTTTATCAGAGAATTTCCGAAGAACAAGGAATCACACGTTCACCAGTTTAATTTGAGCAATCTGGACCGGACCAGACTTTTGTACATTTGGTAAAAGACAGAGAAAAAGCTTTTCCCCAGGATTGCGGGGAAAAGCTTTTTTCATGTGATTACACTAAGCTGACAGACTTGAATCACAAACAGCTGGTTTATCACTTCTTGTTTAGAAAACGGGCTGCGAGAACGGTGGATGCCTTGATCATGCCAGAAGAAGGGGGGACGCGGACGGAAAAATACGTGGACCTCAATAATGACTGGCTGCCAAAAGCAGATCAAAACATCGCTATTTTGCTGACGCATTTGAATGCCAAAGACGTGATTCAATGTTTTGTTCAACACTAAATTTCCATACATACCAAAAAACGAGTTGCGCGATGCAACTCGTTTTTCATATCTATTCAAATCTATTAGAAGTCGAAAGCCAAAGCGCCCATTGGGTCCCATGGCAGAAGTTCGATTGGGTTTTCCTTGCCTTCGTCGTAAGCCTTCTTAACGTCTTCTGGCAGGAAGGCCTTGTTCAAAACAGCCTGGTAAACGAATTGGTCGAACCATTCGTCGCTCATGACGAAGTAGCCCTTGAAGCCTGGTTTGTCACCCCATGAGTTTTCGATCTTCCACTTAGTTGGCTTGTCGTCAACCAGGTCAACGGCAGTGATAACCATGGCGTGGTTCATCATGCTTTCGCCTGAGTCCAAGCGGTCAGCCTTGCTCATTGAGAAGTCGTAGTCAAAAAGCTGGTCTCTTTGGTAGATCTTAGTGTCCAAAAGCCCGGCTTCCCGGTCACCGCCCTTGGAAACGTCTGAACCAAACCAAACAACTTCGCCTTGCTTCAATTGGTTGATGATCAGTTCCTTGAACTTGGACAGTTCCAGGTTGAGGTGGCGGACTTGCCGGCCGCCAACCACGTTGCCCAGGTATTCAACTGAGAAGACCTTGTTGTATGGCTTGTCAGCAGTAGGCCCGTTGATAACTGAGATGTAGTTTTCCAGGTCCCAGCCAACGTACTTCTTGAAGAAGTCTTGCGGGGTGATGTCCTTGTCGATGTGGTAGTTGCCGTCATCGTCAGTGTATTCAAAGTTGAAGCTCTTTGGCGGCAGGCCCAGTGAAGTAGCCAGCATGCGGAAGATAGCGTCCAAAAGTTCAGCCTTGTGCGCCTCTACTTCTTCTGCACTCTTGCCTTCGTTGACCAAAGCCCGCAGTTCCAAACCGCCCTTGCGGAGCATGGTGTTCAAAGTGTCATTCAAAGCGCGGGAGTTTTCTGAGTTAGCAGTTTCCGGGTAAACCTTCTTCGGCACGATCCCGTACTTTTCAATCAAGCCGCAGAGCATGTCCCATTGCCCGCCGTCTGATTGTGGAGTGGCAAAGAGGAAGGAGACCTTCCGGTCGCCCAGTGGCTTGTCAGCTGAGCCGATCACGTTTTTAAAGAAGAAGTTTGACTTTTCAAACTTGTCCCAGAAGAAGGTGTAGCTCTGTGACAATTCAAAGCCCTTCAGCTTGAATTCCTTTTGGATTGAGTGACGCATGGTGTTCAAAGCACTGAACATCCAGCAGCGGCCTGACTGCTTTTGGTTGGTAACTGAGCCAGTGTCGATTTCCACTGAGAAG
This sequence comes from Lactobacillus delbrueckii subsp. jakobsenii ZN7a-9 = DSM 26046, assembly GCF_001888925.1. Taxonomy (NCBI): domain Bacteria; kingdom Bacillati; phylum Bacillota; class Bacilli; order Lactobacillales; family Lactobacillaceae; genus Lactobacillus; species Lactobacillus delbrueckii. The sequence goes on along the minus strand of NZ_CP018218.1, from coordinate 1,807,846 downwards.
GTCGGGTCCAGGTCAACCTTGCTTTGGCTGCTTTGGCTGGCCTTGAAAATCCCGTTGGTTTGGGCAGCGTTGGCAGCTACCCCGTAAGCTGGGTGCTTGCTCAAGTTGCTGGTGAAGTTTTCGATCGTGTCAAAGCTGATTTCTTTTGACATCCTATTGCCTCCTGTTTCTCTTTTTTCTTTTTAAAAAACTGTATAGGCTCATTTTAGCCCATAAAAACAAGGCCGTCTATCAAAGCAGCTTAATTTGTTGGTTTCCCGGCCCAAATGTTCGTCAATTCCCCGTGCTTTTGACAATAAGCGATCACTTGCGGGTCTAAAGGCCAAACTTTTAAGCCCGTCTCCTGGCAAAGCTTTTCTACTTGCTTCATCACTTGGTCCAAAGTTCCTTCTGGTTCCCCCGGCGCGATAAAAAGCTGGTTCATGGCCCAAACTGGCCCGCTCTTTCTCTCGATCAAGAGGAGGGGACTTTTGGCAACCAACTGGCCGTCAGCCTTGATTTCAATGACTTTTTCTCTTTCTTCTGGCATAGCTTTTCCTTTCAAAGCGGCAAATATTTTGCGGTCCTTGCCTTTTTCTTTGTTGTCTTAACTAGTGTAAAATAGATGTCTAGATAATTAAAGGAGCAAAAAAACATGAACAAAGTAAGAGGCTTTGAAGTAGTTAAGAAGTATGAAGGACAAGGCTTGACCCTGCCCCGCCGGCAGACTTTGGCCAGCGCCGGCTACGACATCGAAGCTGCCCGCGACATCACCATCCCCAGCATCTGGAGCCTGAACTTCGTCAGGATCTTCCGCTTGATCAGAAACGGCCATGACTTGATCGAAAGCGACTTTTTGCAGGCTGAAGAAGTCTTAAAGCCGATCTTAGTCCCAACTGGCATCAAGGCCTACATGCCAGAAGACGAGGTCCTGATCCTGGCCAACCGGTCCTCCAACACATTCAAGCGCAACCTGTCCTTGCCAAACGGGATCGGCGTCATCGACAGCGACTACTACAACAACCCAAACAATGAAGGGGAGATCTTCGTCCAAGTCTTGAACTACGGCGTCCGTCCCCTCAAGATCAAAAAGGGTGAACGGATCGCCCAGGGTATCTTCATTAAGTACCTCAAAACTGATGACGACCAGCCAATCGAAAGCCAGCGCTTAAGCGGCTTTGGCTCAACCGGCAAGAAGGGCGGCAAGTAATGGCCAGAGCTAGAACCCAGTACAAGTGCCGGTCTTGCGGCTACATCTCCGCTTCTTACCTGGGCCGGTGCCCGAACTGCGGTGCCTGGAACCAGTTTGAAAAAGAAAGCCAGGAGGTCCGCCAGACTTCTACTAAAGCTACTCCCAGCCGCTTGATGGCCAGCGTGGGTGCTAAAGAAGCCGCTAAAATGTCTACCGTCAAGGCGGAAAAAGAAGAGCGGGTTTTAACCAAGTCATCTGAACTTAACCGGGTCTTAGGCGGCGGGATCGTACCAGGCTCTTTGGTCTTGATCGGCGGGGACCCCGGCATCGGCAAGTCCACTTTGATGCTGCAGATCATGAGCGAGCTGGCCGAAAAATACCAGGTCCTCTACGTCTCCGGGGAAGAATCTGCCAGCCAGATCAAGCTGCGGGCTGACCGGCTCGGCCTGGGCCAAAGCCCCATGCTTTTATACCCGGAAAGCAACATGGAACACATCCGCGACCAGATCGACGACGTTAAGCCAGATTTTGTCGTGATCGACTCCATCCAGACCATGAACGAACCCAGCCTGGACTCCATGGTGGGCTCAGCTTCCCAGGTCCGGGAAGTTACCGCGGAACTGATGAAGATCGCCAAGCTGGACCAAGTCACTGTCTTTGTCATTGGCCACGTGACCAAGGAAGGGTCCATCGCCGGGCCGAAAATCCTGGAGCACATGGTTGACACCGTCCTTTACTTTGAAGGTGACGAGCACCATGCCTACCGGATTCTGCACTCAGTCAAGAACCGTTTTGGGGCGGCCAACGAAATCGGTATGTTTGAAATGAAGACCGAAGGCCTGGCAGAAGTGACTAATCCTTCCGCGGTCTTCTTAGATGAACGCCTGCCCGACTCAACTGGGTCAGCCGTGGTCGTTTCTTTAGAAGGTACCCGGCCGATCTTGGGCGAAATCCAGGCCCTGGTCACCCCAACCGCCTTCGGCTATGCCAAGCGGACTACTTCGGGCCTGGACTACAACCGGGTCTCCCTGCTTTTAGCCGTTTTGGAAAAAAGGGGGAACCTAATGCTGCAGAACCAGGATGCCTATTTATCAGCCACTGGCGGCATCCGCTTAAACGAACCGGCCATTGACCTGGCCATCGCCATGGCCATTGCCTCTAGTTACTATGACAAGGAAATCTCCGCGACTGACTGCTTTGTCGGGGAAATCGGCCTGACCGGGGAAGTCCGCCGGGTCAACCAGATCCAGGCCCGAGTCAAGGAAGCCGGCAAGGTTGGCTTCAAGCGGATTTTTATCCCGAAATACAATATGAGCCCGGCCTTGCAGGATTTGGGGATTGAGGTAATCCCGGTCTCCAGCGTCCGCCAAGCCCTCCACTACCTTTTCTCATAGAGAAAACGAATGTAATATTTCATACGATTCACACTTTTATCTTGCTAAAATGCTGGTAAGAACTACAATGTAGTATATGATTGAGGATAGATGGAAAGGGAAAATATTAATGACAGTTCCAGTATTTTATTCAATTAGTGACGACTTCACCCCATACGCGGCTGTCTCACTGCACTCTTTAGTCAAGCATGCTGACCCAAAGCGTGACTACACGGTAACCTTTTTGCACCAGGGCTTAAGCCGGGACCATGAAAAGGCCCTGGCCGCTTATAACAGAGACAATGTCCACATTAAGTTCTACGAGATGTCCGACGAACTCCTCAAGCCAATCCAGGACCGGAAGGAGAACTACTTGCGGGGCGACTTCTTTGCCATGTCCATTTTCTACCGCCTCTTTATCCCGGACCTCTTCCCGGAATACGACAAGGTAGTCTACATCGACAGTGACACGGTCTTAAATGACGACATTGCCAAGCTTTATGACCATGACTTAGGTAATAATCTCCTGGGCGCCTGCACTGACACTTCCATCCAGTTCGTGGAAAAGATGCTCCGCTATATCAAGGAAGTCTTGGCTCTGGATCCGAAGGAATACATCAATTCAGGGATGCTGGTCATGAACGCCAAGGCCTTCAGAGAGGAAAACTTCGTTGACAAGTTCTTCAGCCTCTTGGGCCGCTACCACTTTGACTGCATCGCCCCGGACCAGGACTACCTAAATGAAATCTGCTCCGGCCGGATCAAGTACCTGGACGGCCGCTGGAACGCCATGCCAAACGAAAACACCGCGGCCTTGGAAAATCCTGGCCTTATCCACTACAATCTCTTCTTTAAGCCTTGGCGCTTTAGCGGGATCCAGTATGAAGACTACTTCTGGACCAACGCCGAAGAAACCATCTTTGCGGATGAACTGAAGGCAGAGCTGGCCAAGACGACCGATGAAGAAAGGGACACCGAATACCACAAGCTGGACCACATGCTGGGCAAGCTAGACACGACCCTGCAGGATCCCCACAACTGGGCCCGGGTTAAGGAAAATGAGCAGGTAACTTTATAATTCAGAAGAAAAGCTTTCCAAAATTCGTTTTTGGAAGGCTTTTTTAGTAAGTTCTATGTTTATGATCCAGAACCAGGTGACTGGGAGCGCAGATCATCCGCCTGCACACCCGATTAAAGCGCCTGCCTTTAGCCAGCCAGCTCCGGGTGCGGGTCCACTTCGGCCATGCAGGAAAAGGAAGAATTAAAGCAGTACTTGATCGACCACCTGGATGAAGCTATTGAAAAGCACTACCTGCAGGTTTACTACCAACCAGTCATCCGGACCTTGACCGGCCGCCTCTGCGGGGCGGAAGCCTTGATCCGGTCAAGGGATTCTTGTCACCGGACGACTTTATTCCCCTCTTTGAAGAGATGAACTTGTCCTACAAGGTTGACCGTTATGTCATCCAAGAAGTTGCCCAGGGCCTGCGCGGGCGTATCGACAAGGGAGAAAAGCTCGTGCCAGTTTCCATCAACTTGTCCCGGGCAGACTTCCAGATGATGGATCCTTTGACCGAATTAAACCAGGCCATGCGGAAAAATGGCTTGCGCTGGTTCCTAGTCCGCGTGGAAATCACCGAAAGTGCCTTATCTAAGGATGTTGCTGGCGGCCATTCACAACTTCCGCCAGGCCGGTTATGAAGTCTGGATGGACGACTTTGGTAGCGGCTATTCTTCCTTAAGCTATCTCAAGAATTTTGAATTCGATGAGATCAAGCTGGATATGATCTTCATGAAGGACTTTGACGAAGCTTCAAAGAAGATCCTAACCGCCTGCGTGAAGATGGCCAAGGACCTGGGAATCCATACTTTGGCTGAGGGGGTTGAAACTAAGCAGCAGTTGGACTTCTTGCAGTCGATTGGCTGCGAGCGAATCCAGAGCTTTTACTACAGCAAGCCCTTGCCAACCGGTGAGTTTGCCAAGCTGGTGGCTGAAAAGAGGATCGAAATTGAGAACTGGCAGTAGAGCAAGTTCTACCAGTGTGTTGGCCTGGTGGACTTGGCCTGCGACAAGCCGACCTGCCTAGACAATGGCAGCCATTTCCGCTTGCTTTATGTCAACGAAGAATTTCAGAAAGAAGTCAAGCGGGCACCGGCAGTCTTTAAGCAGATCGTTAATGAATGGAACAAGCCGGAATCAGAAATTGCCAAGCGGCTGCAGGCCTTTGCTAAAAAGGTTGACCAGGGTGAGGCAAGCTACTTTGACCTTAAGCAAACCGAACAATATCTCCGCCTTAGTGCCCAGCAAATTGCCAGACACGAAAATTGCCAGATGCTCCTGATCAACGCCAGCGAGATCACCGTGCAATACCTAAAATAAGCAAGAAGCAGTCATTTGGCTGCTCCTTTTTTTACTTTCAACCCGTAAAAAAGTTGAAAAAACAAAAAAATTCAAAAAACTTTTTATGCATTTAACCTAGAAAAGACATAGAATCCGAACAATTTTTCCGAAAAATCAATTTTTTTAAAAGTGCGCGAGGATTTTGAAAAACAAAAAAGGAAACAACCTTTACAACACCTCCTGGCGTTTGGCAGAAAAGACAATTAAAAGGCAAAAGTTGACGAAAAAGGAAAAACAAGGTAAAGTAGTAAATATCTTCAATGCAAGCAAGAAGCGCTTTCGTAAAGAAAGGCAATTGAAGGCAAAAAAATATCGAAAACTTGTTGACAAGAATCAAGCAAGCGAGTAAGATATAAAACGTTGCGTCACTAAGACGCAAGTTGGTACTTTGAAAACTGAACAAAGTTTCGCAGTGTGCGGGTCAAACAATGTTTGATCCAAACAAATAAGCGAAGTCAATTCGCAAGCAAATAATCTGGAGCAGATTAAAAAGACTCAATTTTCAAATTGAGAGTTTGATCCTGGCTCAGGACGAACGCTGGCGGCGTGCCTAATACATGCAAGTCGAGCGAGCTGAATTCAAAGATCCCTTCGGGGTGATTTGTTGGATGCTAGCGGCGGATGGGTGAGTAACACGTGGGCAATCTGCCCTAAAGACTGGGATACCACTTGGAAACAGGTGCTAATACCGGATAACAACATGAATCGCATGATTCAAGTTTGAAAGGCGGCGCAAGCTGTCACTTTAGGATGAGCCCGCGGCGCATTAGCTAGTTGGTGGGGTAAAGGCCTACCAAGGCAATGATGCGTAGCCGAGTTGAGAGACTGATCGGCCACATTGGGACTGAGACACGGCCCAAACTCCTACGGGAGGCAGCAGTAGGGAATCTTCCACAATGGACGCAAGTCTGATGGAGCAACGCCGCGTGAGTGAAGAAGGTCTTCGGATCGTAAAGCTCTGTTGTTGGTGAAGAAGGATAGAGGCAGTAACTGGTCTTTATTTGACGGTAATCAACCAGAAAGTCACGGCTAACTACGTGCCAGCAGCCGCGGTAATACGTAGGTGGCAAGCGTTGTCCGGATTTATTGGGCGTAAAGCGAGCGCAGGCGGAATGATAAGTCTGATGTGAAAGCCCACGGCTCAACCGTGGAACTGCATCGGAAACTGTCATTCTTGAGTGCAGAAGAGGAGAGTGGAACTCCATGTGTAGCGGTGGAATGCGTAGATATATGGAAGAACACCAGTGGCGAAGGCGGCTCTCTGGTCTGCAACTGACGCTGAGGCTCGAAAGCATGGGTAGCGAACAGGATTAGATACCCTGGTAGTCCATGCCGTAAACGATGAGCGCTAGGTGTTGGGGACTTTCCGGTCCTCAGTGCCGCAGCAAACGCATTAAGCGCTCCGCCTGGGGAGTACGACCGCAAGGTTGAAACTCAAAGGAATTGACGGGGGCCCGCACAAGCGGTGGAGCATGTGGTTTAATTCGAAGCAACGCGAAGAACCTTACCAGGTCTTGACATCCTGCGCTACACCTAGAGATAGGTGGTTCCCTTCGGGGACGCAGAGACAGGTGGTGCATGGCTGTCGTCAGCTCGTGTCGTGAGATGTTGGGTTAAGTCCCGCAACGAGCGCAACCCTTGTCTTTAGTTGCCATCATTAAGTTGGGCACTCTAAAGAGACTGCCGGTGACAAACCGGAGGAAGGTGGGGATGACGTCAAGTCATCATGCCCCTTATGACCTGGGCTACACACGTGCTACAATGGGCAGTACAACGAGAAGCAAACCCGCGAGGGTAAGCGGATCTCTTAAAGCTGTTCTCAGTTCGGACTGCAGGCTGCAACTCGCCTGCACGAAGCTGGAATCGCTAGTAATCGCGGATCAGCACGCCGCGGTGAATACGTTCCCGGGCCTTGTACACACCGCCCGTCACACCATGGAAGTCTGCAATGCCCAAAGTCGGTGAGATAACCTTTATAGGAGTCAGCCGCCTAAGGCAGGGCAGATGACTGGGGTGAAGTCGTAACAAGGTAGCCGTAGGAGAACCTGCGGCTGGATCACCTCCTTTCTAAGGAAAACGGATGGATGGAGAGCAGAAATGCTAAGAGAAGTCCACCAGTTACGGAAGCACACTGCAAAAGAAACTTTGTTCAGTTTTGAGAGTATCAGCTCTCACTTGTACGTTGAAAACTGAATATCTTAATTCCAAGAAAAAACCGAGAATCATTGAGATCAATGAAAACATTGCAAAGCGACCGAGAGAGTTCGAAAGAACAAACTTGCAAGGTCAAGTGAAGAAGGGCGCACGGTGAATGCCTTGGCACTGGAAGCCGATGAAGGACGCGACTAACCGCGAAAGTCTTCGGGGAGCCGTAAGTAGGCTTTGATCCGGAGGTCTCCGAATGGGGGAACCCAGCATGTGCAGACATGCTATCCTTAAGTGAATACATAGCTTAAGGAGGGAACACGCAGCGAACTGAAACATCTAAGTAGCTGCAGGAAGAGAAAGAAATATCGATTTCCCAAGTAGCGGCGAGCGAACAGGAAAGAGCCCAAACCGGCAGATTTATCTGCCGGGGTTGTAGGACTGAAACATGGCACTTCAGAGGATAGCAGAAGCGTTTGGGAAAACGCGCCAGAGAGGGTGAAAGCCCCGTAAGCGAAATCCAAAGAAGGCCTATCAGTATCCTGAGTAGGGCGGGACACGTGAAATCCCGTTTGAATCCGCGAGGACCATCTCGCAAGGCTAAATACTAACCAGTGACCGATAGTGAACCAGTACCGTGAGGGAAAGGTGAAAAGAACCCCGGGAGGGGAGTGAAAGAGAACCTGAAACCGTGTGCCTACAAGTAGTCAGAGCCCGTTAACGGGTGATGGCGTGCCTTTTGTAGAATGAACCGGCGAGTTGCGTTAGTCAGCAAGGTTAAGTCAGAAAAGACGGAGCCGCAGCGAAAGCGAGTCTGAAGAGGGCGAGCAGTTGGCTGACGCAGACCCGAAACCAAGTGACCTACCCATGACCAGGTTGAAGGCGCGGTAAAACGCGCTGGAGGACCGAACCCACGTAAGTTGAAAATTGCGGGGATGAGTTGTGGGTAGCGGTGAAATTCCAAACGAACTTGGAGATAGCTGGTTCTCTCCGAAATAGCTTTAGGGCTAGCCTCGCAAAGAGGATGCTGGAGGTAGAGCTCTGTTTGGACTAGGGGCCCGTCAAGGGTTACTGAATTCAGATAAACTACGAATTCCAGACATTTATGTGCGGGAGTCAGACTGCGAGTGATAAGATCCGTAGTCGAAAGGGAAACAGCCCAGATCACCAGTTAAGGTCCCAAAATTCATGCTAAGTGGAAAAGGATGTGGAGTTGCGCAGACAACTAGGACGTTGGCTCAGAAGCAGCCATCATTCAAAGAGTGCGTAATAGCTCACTAGTCGAGTGACGCCGCGCCGAAAATTTACCGGGGCTAAGCATGATACCGAAACTGTGGATGTGCGTTTATGCACGTGGTAGGAGAGCGTTCTAGCGGCGGTGAAGCATGACCGAGAGGACATGTGGAGCTTCTAGAAGTGAGAATGCCGGTATGAGTAACGAAAGACAGGTGAGAATCCTGTCCGCCGCAAGACTAAGGTTTCCTGGGGCAGGCTCGTCCGCCCAGGGTAAGTCGGGACCTAAGGCGAGGCCGAGAGGCGTAGTCGATGGACAACAGGTTGAAATTCCTGTACTGCACCGAATCGTTATGAGCGATGGAGGGACGCAGGAGGCTAGCAGCGCGTGGTGCTGGATACCACGTTCAAGCGTCAAGTCTGAGAGCGAGTCAAATGCTTGCTTTCATAAGGACAAGGCGTGATGAGGAGCGAAATTAAAGTAGCGAAGGCTGCGACGTCACACTGCCGAGAAAAGCTTCTAGCCAGAAACGGTGCACCCGTACCGCAAACCGACACAGGTAGTCGAGGAGAGTATCCTCAGGTGAGCGAGAGAACTCTCGTTAAGGAACTCGGCAAAATGGCCCCGTAACTTCGGGAGAAGGGGCGCTGGTCGCAAGATCAGCCGCAGTGAAAAGGCCCAAGCAACTGTTTATCAAAAACACAGGCATCTGCAAAATCGTAAGATGAAGTATAGGTGCTGACACCTGCCCGGTGCTGGAAGGTTAAGAGGAGAGCTTAGCGCAAGCGAAGGTTTGAATTGAAGCCCCAGTAAACGGCGGCCGTAACTATAACGGTCCTAAGGTAGCGAAATTCCTTGTCGGGTAAGTTCCGACCTGCACGAAAGGTGTAATGATTTGGGCACTGTCTCAACGAGAGACTCGGTGAAATTATAATACCCGTGAAGATGCGGGTTACCCGCGACAGGACGGAAAGACCCCATGGAGCTTTACTGCAGTTTAATATTGGGTATCTGTCAAGCATGTACAGGATAGGTAGGAGCCGGAGAAGATAGGACGCCAGTCTTATCGGAGGCGCTGGTGGGATACTACCCTTGCTTGACGGATGCTCTAACTCAGGCCTGTGATCCAGGCCGAGGACAGTGTTTGACGGGCAGTTTGACTGGGGCGGTCGCCTCCTAAAGTGTAACGGAGGCGCCCAAAGGTTCCCTCAGAATGGTTGGAAATCATTCGCAGAGTGTAAAGGCAAAAGGGAGCTTGACTGCGAGAGAGACAACTCGAGCAGGTACGAAAGTAGGGCTTAGTGATCTGGTGGTACCGCATGGAAGGGCCATCACTCAACGGATAAAAGCTACCCTGGGGATAACAGGCTTATCTCCCCCAAGAGTTCACATCGACGGGGAGGTTTGGCACCTCGATGTCGGCTCGTCGCATCCTGGGGCTGAAGTCGGTCCCAAGGGTTGGGCTGTTCGCCCATTAAAGCGGCACGCGAGCTGGGTTCAGAACGTCGTGAGACAGTTCGGTCCCTATCCGTCGTGGGCGCAGGAAATTTGAGAGGAGCTGTCCTTAGTACGAGAGGACCGGGATGGACGCACCGCTGGTGTACCAGTTGTCTTGCCAAAGGCATCGCTGGGTAGCTATGTGCGGACGGGATAAGCGCTGAAAGCATCTAAGTGCGAAGCCCCCCTCAAGATGAGATTTCCCATTTCTTTAAGAAAGTAAGACACCTCAGAGACGATGAGGTAGATAGGCCGGGAGTGGAAGAGCCGTGAGGCTTGGAGCGGACCGGTACTAATCAGTCGAGGACTTGACCAAAAGAGCAAAGCAATGAGGTTTTGACTTGGAAGAGATATTCAGTTTTGAGCGTGCAAGCTCAAGCAAAGAGTGCGGTGGCAATGGCAAGAAGGATACACCTGTTCCCATGCCGAACACAGAAGTTAAGCTTCTTAACGCCGAAAGTAGTTGGTGGGAAACTGCCTGCGAGGATAGGAAGCTGCCGCGCTCAATCAGCCAGACTGTCTAGCCTGGCTTTTATCATGCGGAAGTAGTTCAGTGGTAGAACATCACCTTGCCATGGTGGGGGTCGCGGGTTCGAATCCCGTCTTCCGCTTAGCGTCAAGCGATGCTTAATTGAACAGATGCACCCATAGCGCAACTGGATAGAGTGTCTGACTACGAATCAGAAGGTTGTAGGTTCAAGTCCTACTGGGTGCATTGGAGGATTAGCTCAGCTGGGAGAGCATCTGCCTTACAAGCAGAGGGTCACAGGTTCGAGCCCTGTATCCTCCATCTGGCCCGTTGGTCAAGTGGTTAAGACACCGCCCTTTCACGGCGGTAACATGGGTTCAAATCCCGTACGGGTCATTGCCGGAAGGCAAAACAGAATATTTGGTCCATTGGAGCAGTGGTCTATCTCGCCTCCCTGTCACGGAGGAGATCGCGGGTTCAAATCCCGCATGGACCGTCACTGAGAAGCAGGTATCCACCTGCTTCTTTTTTGTCTTTGCATTTGTTTTTTCTTTCTGTCTTATTCTTTTCTTTCTAAATTTTCTTGACTGCTTATTTTACTTTAGAAACAATCTATTTTCTTTTTGCTAATTACTTGCCAATTTGTCTTTTGGTGTACTAGAACAAATAGTACAGTAGAGACAGCTAGAAAGGAGCGAGCTAGTGGACTTTATTGACTATTTGGACAGCCGGCCGATTTACCAGCAGATCGCGGACAGGTACAAGCAGCTGATTCTGACCGGAGTCATGCTGCCAGATGAGCAGCTGCCGTCTGTGCGGAAGTTGGCCATGGAATTGTCGACTAACCCTAATACAGTGCAGAAGGCATACGCCGCGCTGGAACGGGAGGGATACGTTTACAGCGTCAAGGGCCGGGGGAATTTCGTCCGGGCCAATGAAACGCTGAAGAGCAAGAAAAAAGAAGAGCTGAAAGGGAAAATGATTGATTTAATTAAGGAGATTCAAGCAGTAGGCCTGGATCCACAGGAATTATTTGCTGAGGCCATGGAGGAGGCGGCAGAAGATGATCGAGATTGATGCACTAAGCAAGGATTATGAGCAGACAGAGGCCATTAAGAACCTTAACCTGACCATTGAAGAAGACCGGGTCTTTGGCTTGATCGGGACCAACGGGGCCGGCAAGAGCACCCTCCTGCGGATGATCGCTGGCATCCTGCGGCCGACTTCTGGGCATATCACTATTGATGGCTTGCCAGTTTATGACAATCCAGCCGCAAAGAAAAAGTTTTGCTTCATTCCAGATGACCCCTACTTCTTCCCAAATGCCACAGCGGAGTCTATGGCCAGGGATTACGCGGCGGTTTACCAGGACTTTGACCAAGAACGTTTTGCCAGACTGCTGGCGGACTTTCGCTTAGAGCCAAAGCGCCGCATACACGACTATTCTAAGGGCATGAAGCGGCAATTGGCGATCCTGCTAGGATTATGTACTAACACCAAGTACCTGCTCTTAGACGAAGTTTTTGACGGCTTAGACCCGGTTATGCGGCAGAGCATGAAGAGTCTTTTTGCCGAAGACATGGACCGGCGGCAATTGACTCCAATCATTGCCTCTCACAACTTGCGGGAATTGGAAGATATTTGTGACCACATCGGTTTCCTGCACAGCGGCGGTCTGCTTCTATCAGAAGACTTGGCCGACATGAAACTGGAAATCCAGAAGCTGCAGTGCGTCTTTAAGGACGACCGGGACATGGAGGAAGTCCTGGGCAAGCTGAAGCTGGTTGACCACAGCAGCCGGGGTCGCCTGCACACTTTGGTCGTGCGGGGGAGCCGGAGCGAAGTCGAGGCGGTCTTTGACCATGTGCCGATGACCTTCTTCGAAATCCTGCCGTTGACCTTGGAAGAAATCTTTATTGCAGAAGCGGAGGCAGTTGGCTATGACACGCGCAAACTTATCCTTAAATAAACACGGTCTGCCGCAAAAAGAAATCCTGCGGCACCGGAAAGTACCTGTAGTCTTGGCGATCTTGGTCATGGCCATGTTCTATATCGTTGGGCCGATTCTGGTTTTGATCAGCAACAAAGATGTTGAGACGGCTTCCTTGCTGCATGACGCCCGGACATATTATATTTTTCAAAATACGAGCATATCGGCTGCGATGGCCGGGATCTTCGGCATCTACCTGGCCTTTGAAGGCTTCCGCTTCTTGCACGTGCCGCGGCAAGTGGACTATTACGAGAGCCAGCCGGTCAGCCGCAAGACCCGCTTCATCGGAATTACGGTCAACAGCTTGCTTATTTATAGCTTGCTTTACTTGCTCTTTTTCTTGGCCGGAATGCTGATCTTGGCTGCAGGTGGGGCTAATTCCCTGGCTGACGGTGAGGTCTGGCGGGGCTTTCTGGCTGACCTTTTTGCCTTTTCAGCCTGGTACGCTATCGCCTCTTTGAGCATGATGATCACAGGTAATACCTTTGTGGCTGGCTTAGCCACGATCTTTTTCTCCTGCTTTGAATTTGGCTTGATTTTTCTGAATTCAATCTTCTATTCCGCCTTGGCAACTACGGCTGGCTATGACAATCATGATTGGCTGGCATACACCAATCCTTCAACTCAGGTTTATAACTCAAATCACTGGCTGGGGATCGGGATTAACCTGCTTTGGACCGTCCTTTACCTGGCCTTAGCCTACTGGGCTTACCAGAACCGGGCTAATGAAAAGGCCGGCAGAGCTGTGGCTTTTGCCTGGGTTGAACAGGTGGTTAAGATCATCGTGGTTGTCTACTTCGCGGCAATTGGCGGGATCATTGGCTACACGATGATCGGCTTAAACTTTGCTTGCGGCATTATTGGTGCCCTGATCATTGGTTTAATAACTGCCAGCTTGATGGAAATCATCTACAAGTTTGACCTGGCTGCCTGGAAGCATAATTTTGTCCAGAGCTTGCTGTTAACCGTGGCGGGTTTAGCAATTTTGGCCGGCATGGTTTGGGGAGCCAAGCGCTATGATGATTGGCTGCCTGCAAGCAAGCAAGTAGCCAGTGTGGCAATTTCGCGGGATGACGGCATCTATACCAACTATTACATGGGTAAAAAATCAGCTAAAGGTGACGCCAGCGATTATGCCGCGAAATACATGTATTTGCCGGTAAACAGTGACCTCATAAATCTGGTTAAAGTCGGCAGCAAATTTACTCAGAACCGGTCCCATGAACGGGAAGATTCAGTCCAGATGCGCTTTGTCTTCAGAATGAAGAATGGCCGCATCAAGGCCAGGGTCTATGATGTGGATAGAAAGACGCTGAAGAAATACTTTGAACCAATCAGCAAGACAAAGGCTTACAAGCAGGCTTACTTCCAGATCTACCACGACCAGATGATTATGGACAATCTGGATAGCGTGTCCTTTACCTACACAAATGGCAAGGAAACGATCAAGCGCCAGGACAGCCAGCTTTACAATGACTTCCGGGCAGCCTACAAGCAAGACTTAGCCAAGTGGGACTACCAGCAGGCCAGCCTGCAGAAGCCGATTGGCCAAGTCGCGGTTTCCTGGACGCGGGCAAATGGCAAGCGGGCTAAGATCTACTATCCGGTTTACAGTAACTACAGTCAGACAATTGCTTTCTTAAAGAAAAACAAATTGTATTCCGCAAAGAAAGTTAAATTGGAGTATCAACAGCCCTTAGATTTTTATCTTGAAGATCAATTCGGTTAAAGGGTGAAAATCAGCCTAATTTGCTTAATAACTTTACTTTTCCGGCTATTTTCTCTATTATTAAAATAATTATAGATCAATGTTGCTTTAATTATTTAGGAGGATAGATGGCGAAAAAACACGAAAACGCGGATGGAACGCTCCGGTCCTTATCGAACAGGCATGTCCAGATGATTGCCATCGGGGGCACGATCGGGACTGGTCTCTTCTTAGGGGCCGGCAGCACGATCTCGGCCACCGGACCGTCAGTCATTTTGATTTATGCATTCATGGGGGTCTTTTTCTTCTTCATGCTACGGGCATTGGGAGAAATGTTTTACTCAGACCCCAACCACCATACCTTCGTCTCATTTATTACTAAATACCTGGGGCCAGCAGCCGGCAACTTCGCCGGCTGGTCCTACTGGATCGGCCTGCTCTTTGCCTGTATGGCTGAACTTACAGCGGTCGGGACCTACTTCCAGTACTGGTTCCCGCACGCGCCTCTTTGGCTGGTTGAGCTGATCTTCCTAGGAGCCTTGACCCTGCTGAACTTGACGGCAGCCCGCCTCTTTGGGGAAACGGAATTCTGGTTTGCCATGATCAAGATCATCGCTATTATCTCCATGATCTTGACCGGGGTCTTCCTGGTGGCAACCCATGCTAAAACCCCGGTTGGCTATGCTTCTTTAGCCAGCCTGACCAAGAACTTCAAGCTGGCGCCAAATGGCACTTACGCCTTCTTTACCGCCTTCCCGATGGTCTTCTTCTCCTTTGCCGGGATTGAATTCGTGACTATTACGATCGGGGAAGCTGAAGATCCCCACCGGGTGATCAAAAAGGCGGTCAACGAGACCTTGTTGAGAATCTTGATCTTCTACATCGGGACTTTGACCGTGATCATGTGCGTGGTTCCCTGGCGGTCAGTGTCTGCCTCAAGCAGTCCTTTCGTCCAGGTCTTCCAGTTAGCCGGCTTCACTACCGCGGCTTCAGTTCTGAACTTCGTGGTTTTGACCAGCGCGGCTTCAGCCTTGAACTCAACCATCTTCTCAGCTGGCCGGCACTTCTTCCAATTAGCGCAAGAAGCTAAAAAGGGCAGCTGGCTGAAAGAAAAATTTGCCAAGATTGCGCCAAACGGGGTACCGGCAAGAGGGATCGCGATCTCAGTTTTATTCGCCCTGATCGCGCCAATTCTCAGCTTCTCTAACACGGCAATTGAGGCTTTCAGCATGGTCGCCGGGGCCACCAGTGACATCTTTATCCTGGTTTACGTGCTGGCCCTGCTGGCTCACCGGAAGTACCGCAAGTCCAGTGACTTTATGGAAGATGGCTTCAAGATGCCTTTTTACCAGGTAACCAGTCCATTGACGATTGCCTTCTTCCTGGTCATCTTCTTCAGCCTCTTCTTCGTCAAGGCGGATATCTTTGGGGGCAGCCTGGCCACGGCCTGGGCCGTCTTCTTTGGGAGTTTCTGTTACTTCCACCAGCGGGTTAAGGACAAGCGGGCCGGAAAATAAAAGTAAATAAATCATACAGTCATGACCGAGTCATGGCTGTTTTTTATGCGTAATGTTAGGTTTTCTACAAAAATAATGGGGAAAACAAGGGAGAAAAGCTAGACATTTTTGTAAAAGTCGAACACTTTCCTTGACTTTGCCTAGTAAAGAGAGTATCTTAAACAGATATTAAAAATTAAAAACGATTGAAGGGCGGAAATCGAATGGCATATAATAAAATGTTGGTTCTGCAGACAGACTTTGGTTTAGTAGATGGGGCGGTCAGCGCCATGCACGGGGTGGCCCACACGGTTGCCAGTGACATCCAGGTCTCTGACTTAACTCATGAAATCCCACCTTACGACATTTGGAACGCCTCTTACCGGCTTTACCAAACCATCAAGTACTGGCCAGCAGACACGGTCTTCGTCTCTGTCGTTGACCCAGGCGTTGGCTCAGCCCGCCGGTCAATCGCCGTCAAGACCAATTCCGGTCACTACGTCATCACCCCAGACAACGGGACTTTGACCCATATCTACAAGTATGAAGGGGTTGAAGCCGTCCGGGTGATCGATGAAAACAAGAACCGCCTGCCGCACTCCCAGGAAAGCAACACCTTCCATGGTCGGGACGTTTACGCTTATAACGGGGCCATGCTGGCCAGCGGGCAGGTTGCTTTTGAAGAATTAGGCGAAGATGTCCCAGTTGACAGCCTGGTGACTCTGCCGGTGATCGAGCCCCGCCTGCAAGGCAACACGGCCGTCGGCACCATCGACGTTTTGGACGTCCGCTTTGGTTCTTTATGGACCAACATTCCACTGGAAATGGTCAAAGAGCTGTCTATCGACCGGGGCGACAGCCTGCTGGTCACCATCTTGCATCAGAACGTGGCCGTCTACCAGGAACACATCCCTTTCGTGCGGTCATTCGCGGAAGTCAACCTGGGCCAGCCACTCGTCTACATCAACTCCCTGGTCAACATCGGGATTGCCCTCAACCAGGAATCCTTCGCCGCTGTCCACCACATCGGCACCGGGACCGATTGGCAGGTCAAGATCAGCAAGGTTAACAAGTAAAAAAGGAATTGGAGAGATTTTTTATGAATAAGTATATGTGGAAGTTAAGCCCTAAGAACATCGCTGCCTTGGGGATCGGGTCAGCCGTTTTCGTGATTGTCGGCCGTTTTGCCTCAATCCCAAGCGGTCTGCCAAACACCAACTTTGAACTGGTTTACGCCTTCCTGGCCATGATTGCCATGATCTACGGGCCAACTGTCGGCTTCGGGGTCGGCTTCATCGGCCACGTCCTCTTGGACTTGATGATGTACGGGCAGACCTGGTGGAACTGGAACTTTGCGGCCGGCTTCCTGGGCTTTTTCATCGGCCTCTACGCTTTGCGCGTCAACATCGACCAAAGTGAATTCAGCGCTAAGGAAATGGTGATCTTTAATGTGGTGCAGGTCGTGGCCAACGCTATTGTCTGGTTCCTCTTGGGGGCCGTGGGCGACATGGTCTTGAACAGCGAACCAGCGGCTAAGGTCTTTGCCCAAGCCGGCCTGACTACCTTGATGGATTGTTTGACCATCGCGGTTTTGGGTACCATCCTGCTCAAGCTTTACGCCGGCAGCCGGGTCAAGAAGGGCAGTTTGCACAAGGATTAAGGAATTAATATATGACAAGTCTGATTCAGTTTAGAGATTTTTCTTTTCAGTACGACAGCCAGCAGGAGCCAACCCTCCACAATATCAATTTGACGATTGAGCAGGGGGAAAAAGTATTGCTGGCCGGGCCCTCAGGGTCTGGCAAGTCAACCCTGGGCAAGTGCTTGAACGGATTGATTCCCAACCTGGATAAAGGGACGATCACAGGCCAGTGCTTGATTGATGGCAAGGACATCAGTCAGACTGGCCTGTTTGACTTATCTTTTACCACTTCAACCATTCTCCAGGATACGGATGCCCAGTTTATCGGCCTGACGGTCGGGGAAGACATCGCTTTTTCCCTGGAAAATGACTGCGTGCCCCAGGACAAAATGAAGCAGGTGGTAGACCGCTGGGCCAAGGAGCTGGATTTGGGCGATTTGCTCAAGCAGGCTCCCCAGAGCTTGTCGGGCGGACAGAAGCAGCGGGTGGCCCTGGCCGGGGTCTTGGTTGACGAGTCCCCGATCCTGCTCTTTGACGAACCCCTGGCCAACCTGGACCCGGCCTCTGGCTACGAGACCATGCGCCTCATCGACCGGATGCAGAAGAAGTTCAGGGCCACGGTCATCATCATCGAGCACCGCCTGGAAGAAGTCCTGGCTGAGGAAGTAGACCGGATCGTCCTGGTTGATGATGGCCGGATTTTAGCTGACCAAAAGCCGGATGACTTGCTCAAGGCTGACCGCCTGGAGGCTGTCGGGGTCAGAAATCCTCTTTACCTGGACACCATGAAGACGGCTGGGATTGATTTGAATAAGCTTGAAAAGCTGACCCCGCTGGAAGCTTTGCCGGTTGAGAGGGATGCCAAAGACAAGCTTTTGACCTGGCAAAACAGCTACCAGTTGCCGGCAGAAAAGGCAGCTGGTAAGGAGCTCTTGACCTTGAAAAATGTTGGCTTTGCCTACAGCGCCGACCAAAAATACCCTTTAAAGGACGTTAATGCCGTCATCAAGGAAGGGGACTTCATCTCCATCGTCGGGCAAAACGGGGCGGGGAAGACCACCCTCTGCCGCTTGATCTGCGGCTTTTTGCAAAACACGGGCGAGATTGCCTGGCAAGGCGAGGACATGGCCGGCTTGTCCATCAAGGAGCGGGCGGACAAGATCGGCTACGTGATGCAGGATCCCAACCAGATGATCAGCCAGACCATGATATTTGACGAAGTAGCCCTGGGCTTGCGCTTGCGGAAAGTACCAGAAGACGTGGTCAAGGAAAGGGTGGGCAAGGTTCTTAAGATCTGCGGCCTCTACCCATTCAGAAACTGGCCGGTTTCCGCCCTCAGCTTTGGGCAAAAGAAGCGGGTCACGATCGCGGCGATTTTGGTCCTGGAACCGGACTTGTTGATTCTGGATGAACCAACAGCTGGCCAGGACTGGAAGACCTACACGGAAATCATGTCCTTCTTGCAGAAATTAAATGCAGCTGGCAAGACGATCATGATCATCACCCATGACATGCACTTGATGATGGAATACACTGACCGGTCACTTGTTTTTGCCAAGGGACGTTTGATTGCCGACACCACGCCGGTTGCGCTCTTGACTGATGAAAAGCTGATCGAGCAGGCTTCTTTGCGGCAGGTCAGCCTCTTTGACCTGGCCCAGCATTACGGCTTGCCAGATCCGGAGGGCTTTGCCTGCAAGTTCGCGGCTTATGAACGGGAAAGATTGGGGGAAAACGCTAATGAATGATGCAGTTTTAGGCTATACGCCGGGGAAGACCTTTGTCCACCGCTTGAGCGCGACCACTAAGCTTTTGTTCTTGATTATTACTTCGGTGGCCTGCATGGTGACTTATGACACCCGCTTTTTACTGATCATGTGCCTTTTGTCCCTGGTCTTGTTCAAGGTTTCCCAGGTCAAGTGGGGGCAGGTGTCAGTTGTGGTCAACTTGATCATAATTTTCGCGGTCTTGAACTTGATCTTGGTTTATGTCTTTCAGCCCAGCTACGGGGCGGACCTCTATGGCAGCAAGCACGTCCTGCTGGGCAGTGGCTTTTTTGCTTTAACGGCTGAGGAGACTTTTTACCTCTTCAACTTGCTGCTCAAGTATATCTGTGCCGTGCCGATTGCAATCTTGTTCTTATTGACGACCAATCCCAGCCAGTTTGCTTCCAGTCTGAACCAGATTGGGATCAGCTACCGCTTCTCTTATGCCTTTTCCCTGGCCCTGCGCTATATTCCAGATATCCAGGAAAGCTACTGGGCGATTTCCCATGCCCAGCAGGCCCGGGGGAATGAGATTTCGAAGAAGGCCAAGCTGGCTGACCGGGCCAAGGGGACGGTCAATATCGTCATGCCTTTGATTCTGTCCAGTTTAGACCGGATCACGGTGATCTCCACGGCCATGGAACTACGCCGGTTTGGATCCAAGAAGAAGCGGACCTGGTACACTTCCCAAAAGCTTAAAGCCAGCGACTGGCTGAGCTTGGGGGTGGCAGTTTTGCTGGTTCTCTTGATGCTCTACTTCTGGCATCTGAACCATGGCCGCTTTTACAACCCTTTTAAGTAGAAGATAAATTTCAGGACTCGTTTGAGTCCTTTTTATTTGTCAAAAATTAACTTAAAAACAGAGAGTAAGTTAAAAGGTTACTGAACTGCTAAAAGGCCTTTTACCGTGTCTTTTTTAGTGAAAAAAGGAGAATACAGGCAAGCAAATCTGTTTTTTATCGGCGAAAAAGCTGGAAAAATCGCCTTTTAACTTTTGTGACAGAAATCGCTATCTTTTGTAAAAGTGGAAAAGATATATAAAATAATTTATTCACAATGGCAAAAGGAGGTTATCGCTTACATCGCTAATAAGGCAAAACATAAGGGAAAAGCAGCTTCTTGTGTCATTAAGAAAGGGGGATTTTACCCTCTTTTCTTTTTTCTAAATGTTGTTATAGTAGTAATTGAGAAATTGATCACAAGAAATAAGCAAGAAGCAGGAGACGAGAGAATGCCTAAGCAAAGCACCACAGAAGTGGAAAAGTCAGTTCGAACTGAAGACGAAATCTACCACAATATCGATATTTTGGTTAATAAATCACATGAAGCCTTAGCCCAGATGGACGACTTCAGCCAGGAAGACGTGGACAAGCTTTGTCAAGTCATTGAAAAAGTCGGTGAAGACAATGCCCGCTACTTGGCCCAAATGGCAGTTGACGAAACTGGCCGGGGCAAGGTCGAAGACAAGGTGACCAAGAACACCTATGCTGCCCAGACTATCTGGGAAAGCATGAAGGATATGAAGACGGTCGGGGTGATCGAAGAAGACAAGCAGGAAGGCTTGATGAAGATTGCTGAACCGATCGGGGTCATCGCCGGGGTAACGCCAGTCACCAACCCGACTTCCACGGTTATCTTCAAGGCTATGATCGCCATGAAGAGCAAGAACACCATCATCTTCGGCTTCCACCCGCAAGCCCAAAAATGCTGCGTGGAAACAGCCAAGCTGATCAAGGAAGCCACGGTTGCCGCCGGGGCACCGGAAAACTGGATCCAATGGATCGAACACCCAAGCCTCACGGCCACGACGGCTTTGATGAACAACCCAAAGGTGCAGATAGTCCTGGCCACTGGCGGCCCAGGCATGGTCAAGGCCGCCTACTCAACTGGCAAGCCGGCTCTGGGCGTGGGCCCAGGCAACGGCCCGTCCTACATCGAAAAGACAGCGGACATTGAACAGTCAGTTAACGACATCGTCTTGTCCAAGACTTTTGACAACGGGATGATCTGTGCCTCAGAAAACTCCGTCGTCGTTGACAAGGAGGTCTATGACCAAGTCAAGGAAGCCTTCTTAAAGCGCCACTGCTACTTCTTAAAGGCTGACGAAATCAAGCTCTTTGAAGAACACTTCATCGACCCCCGCCGGGGGACAGTCGCTGGCCCGATGGCCGGCAAGAGCGCGGTCAAGATCGCTGAAATGTGCGGGGTGACCGTGCCTGCCGACACCCAAGTCATCGTGGCTGAATACAGCGGGGTTGGCCCGAAGTACCCATTGTCAGCTGAAAAGCTGTCCCCGGTCTTCACCCTCTACAAGGCGGAAAACAGTGCCCAGGCCTTCAAGATCTGCACCGACCTCTTGAACTACGGCGGCCGGGGCCACACTGCCGGCATCCACACCCAAAACAGCAAGGTTATCCGCAAGTTTGCCTTCGCCATGTCTGCCTGCCGTATCCTGGTCAACAGCCCGGCTGCCCTTGGCGGGATCGGCGGGGTCTACAACAACATGATGCCATCCTTGACCCTGGGAACCGGCTCATACGGGGCTAACTCAGTTTCTCACAACATCACCGCCAAGGACCTCTTGAACATCAAGACCGTGGCTATGAGAAGAAAGCCAATCTTATAAAAAATACCGTCATTAAAAAGCAAGAATCCATGTCTTAAATTAGCTAAGCTGAAGCCATCGCCTTGGCTTTTTATTTCTTCTTTTTTGTAAGAAAAAAACCTAAAAAAATACTGAAAAAGTGCTAAAATAGAAAGCAAAGTTACAAGCTGGAGGGAAATCACATGCAAAAATCATGGTCAGTCAAAAGAGCCGCCATCGTCGCCGTTTTGATGGCGATGAACGTTGCCTTGTCTTCATTCAGTATCCCTGTCCCAGGCGGCCACCTCTACTTCAACGACGTGGTCATCGTCGCCGCGGCCTTGCTGCTGTACCCATCAGAGGCCTTCGTGGTCGGCGGGGTAGGGGCCTTCTTGGGCGACTTCCTTTTCTACCCGGCGCCCATGTTCGTCAGCCTCTTCTCCCACGGCTTTGAAGCCTTGATCATCTCTTACTTTGCCCACAAGTTTGCCGGCGAGCAAAAGAAGGTCATCTTGGGCATCTTTATCGGCGCCGCCGTGATGGTAACTGGCTACACTTTAGGCAGGGCCTTCATTTACGCGACCCCGGCTATCTCCCTGGTCAAGTTTCCTTTTGAATGCCTGCAGGCAGCCGTTGGGGCGGTCTTAGGCTACAACCTGGTCTACCACGCCGGCATCGAAAAGCAGTTCCAACACCGCTTGCGGTAAACAGGGAGAAAAAAGAAATACAGAAAGCACTGCAAGCAAAAATCCACCCAGATGGGTGGATTTTTTAATGCTCATTCAGTTAAACAGAAGGCTAATTATAGCGCGAAGGCCCGCCGCTGATCTGGTTGCGGACATTGTCCTTGCTCTGGTAGAGCATGCGGTCGGCTTCCCGGATCATTTCGTAGACCTCGTCTGGGGTCTAGGCCTGGCCATAGACATAGCCGGCAGAAATATGAATGTCAAACTTCAAGTCCAGAATCTTGACCTGTTTCAAGTATTCCCGGACCTTTTGGTCATTCCTGCGCGGCCGGCCCTTGGATTCAAAGTCCTCAATGACCAAGAACTCGTCGCCCCCGTAGCGGTAGCAGTGACAGATCCCGTAAACGTGCAGGAGGGCCTCGCTGATCTTCTTCAAGACCGCGTCCCCGTACAGGTGGCCGAACTTGTCGTTAAAAGTCTTGAAGTAGTCAATGTCGATCATCATGACCGAAATGTCTCTTTGTGTCAGGTAGCCGAAGTCCCGGTCAAAACTGCGCCGGTTCTTCAAGGTGGTCAAAGGGTCCCGGGCCGCTTCAGTCTGCAGCTGGTTCAGCTCGTCCATCTGGCTGGTAACATCCCCGCAGATGGTGTTATCGTCGTAAATTGGCGAGAGATAGTAGTGGAAGGTCCGGTGGTTGTCGTTGACACTGAGGGTCAGGTAGTCATTTAAGGCTACCCCGTCCTTTAAGAGCTGCTTTTCCTGGTCCATGATTTTCTGCAAATCATCATGATCGTTATTTGGATGCGCCTTTAAAGCCGGCTTACCTGGTTCCTGCCAGCGGGAGACGGCTTCAAAGTTGCAGATTTTCTTAGAATAGAGGTTGAAAAGCGGCTGGTAGTAGACCTTGAGCCAGTTCTGGCTGAGGGCTTCTTCAAAGTGGCCCATCAAGTAGTCCTACATCTCAAAGCGCTTACTTGGTAAGCCTTGTCGACGGCGCTGGTGGCTGGTTCCATTTCCTTGACCTGGTAGACGCCGGCTCTGACGGTCGTGACTTTGTCAGCGGAAAAAAACGCGACTTTCTTCTGGATCTCCGGCAGCAGCTTCTTGAGCTGGCTGGGAGCAGTGATGGTCAAGATGGAGTCGTCGACATAGCGCAGGGTCAGCCCTTCCTGGAAACTGGCCCGGATGATTTCCCCGCACTCCTTGATAAGCTGGTTCCCCTGCAAGAAGCCAAAGTGGTCGTTGTAAGAGTGCAGGGAGGAGATGTCGAAGTAGATAACGTCAACTTGCCCGGCCTGCTTTAAGAGCTTTCTTAAAAAGTCATCCCCGAACTTGCTAAAGTAGCTGACATTGGGCATGCCCGTCAGCAGGTCCATGTTGGGGGATTCACTTTGCTTCTTCTTTTCTTATCTTCTCTCATTAAGCAGCCGCCACTTGAGCCAGGCTGCTTGGCCAGCCCCGTGGGCAAATTCACCCTTGACGATCAAATCTTCCAGCTGGTCGACAGAGACGATCTCCATCTTGATTTCTTCCAGAATTTCTCTTTTTGGCTGAGCCATTTTTGTGGCCCGGCAGGCAAAAAGTGTGATCTTCTCATTGGTTGAGCCAAAAGAAGGGTAGGTGAAACCGAGTTCTGTCAACTCACTGGCCTCATAGCCCGTTTCTTCCAGCAGCTCTCTTCTGGCTGCCTGACTGGGCTCTTCTCCCTCATCAATGCCGCCGCTGGGGAATTCATATTGCCAGCTGCCAACGGGATGCCGGTATTCCTTCAAAAGCAAGACGTGGTCATCATCAACGAAGGGGATGATGGAAATCCCGAAGCCGATCGTAACGTAGGAATATGGGGCGATTTGCCCGTCCTTGGCCACCTTCTCTTGAATGACCGTGAAGCGGTCCGCCTTGATAGTTTCTTTCTTGACTACTTTGTACATTTTTTGCCTGCCACCAATCTCTTTAAAAATCAGTTCAATTGTAGCAAAAAAACAGTTAAAGTACAAAAATAGCAGACCAGGTGGTCTGCTATTTTCAGTGATTCAGTTTGTTAGTCTCTAGGGACAGACGCTAGTTAACGTGAGCGTACTTGAAGTCCCAGTGGTCGCGCAGGTTTACCAAGCCCTTGATTTCTGGACGGACAATCCAGGCACTGGTGCTTGAGTAAAGTGGTGAAATACCAACGTCCTTCAGCAGAATGCCTTCAGCCTTGGACAGGTTGCTCCAGCGTTCAGAGTCTGAGCCAGTAGTCTTTGAAGCCACGATCAGCTTGTCGTATTCCTTGTTGGACCACTTGCCGCCGTTTTGGGCGTTGGTGGAAGTCAGCAAGTCCAGGAAGGAGATCGGATCGTTGAAGTCGGCACCCCAGGCAGAAACAACCATGTCGAAGTTAAGCGCGTTAGTTCTAGCCAGACGGGTCTTGAATGGCAGGTTCTGGGTGGTGATGGAGACTTGAGGCAGAGTTTCCTGGATGTTTGATTGCATTGCTTCAGTAGACTTCTTGGCACCATCGGTGTCGTCTGACAAAAGCTTGAAGCTCAGCTTGGAAACGCCAAGTTCCTTCATACCTTGCTTAAGGTACTTTTGGGCTTCCTTCTTGTTGTAGTAAGTGTAAGCTTCGTCACTCTTGGAAATCAGGCTGGTGTAGTCCTTGCCGTTAACCGTGGTCAGCTTGGCTGGAGTGAAGGTGTGAGCTACAGTGTTGCTGCCGCCCAGGACCTTGGTCAGGCTTTCCCGGTTAATAGCCATGGAAAGAGCCTTACGGATGTTGGCGTTTTGCAGGTACTTGTTCTTAGCCTGGTTGAATTGGATGTAGAAGGTAGTCCCACGTGGGTAGAGAGCATAACCCTTTACGCTCTTAAGCTGCTTGCTTTGTTCAGCGTCCAGGGCTACAGCGTCAAGCTTGTTTGACTGGTAGAGGTTGTAAGCAGTTGACGGGGTCTTTTGCACGCTGTAGTTGACCGCGTCCAGCTTGACATTCTTCTTGTCCCAGTAGTATGGGTTCTTCTTGAGCTTCCAGGACAGGTTTGACCCGCTCCAGCCGCTCATAATGTATGGCCCGTTGTAGACCATGTACTTGGAGGCAGTACCGTACTTGGAGCCGTACTTCTTGACTGCCTTTTCGTTTTGTGGGAAGAAGCTCCCGAAGGCCATCAGGTTGTTGAAGTAAGGAATCCGCCGGTCCAGGGTTACGACCAGCTTGTACTTGCCAACGGCCTTAATCCCCAAAGTTTCCGGCTTCTTCTTGCCGTTTTGGATGTCGGTAGCGTTCTTGATGCCTTCAAACAGGTAAGCGTATTGAGAAGCAGTCTTTGGGTCAACCGTTCTGCGCCATGAGTAGACGAAGTCCTGCGCGGTTACCGGGTCACCGTTTGACCACTTGTTGTCCTTACGGAGAGTAAAGGTGTAGGTCTTCCCGTCCTTGGATACCTTTTCGCTGGTTGCCATGGCCTTTTCCTGGCTGCCGTCAGACTTTGCCCGGTATAAACCTTCCATGGTGTTGATCAATTGGGTAAAGCTGGCAGAGTCAGTGGCCTTGGACAGGTCCATAGTCGGAATTTCAGCTGATTCTTCCCAGTTCAGTTCCTTTTTGTTAGATGAAGAAGATGAAGAGTTGCCGCCGCAGGCCGTCAAGGCTAATGCAGCCGTCAAGATGCTGCCGGCAGCCAAAAAGGTCTTAGTCTTTTTCATGTTGTCCTCCTTGAAAAGTTTACATTATCAAACACTAATTGTAGTCTAACAGAAAATACACAAAAAGAAACGCTCTCTTGCGACTATGAACTGAAGATGAGACGGGATTGAAATCGTTGTTAAAGCGCCCGTAAATTAATTAAAGATAACTTTAAGTATTAGCTCATTTGCTAGAAAGCAGTATAGTCTAACTTAAAAGCAGAATTGGCTGATTATTTATAAGGAAGAAAGGTAAGTAAAAAGTATAGGAAAGAACTAGGCCAAAGATAAAGGGACAAAATTTTGCTTTTTCTCTGTTTTTGCCTTGACGAAAGGCCCGATCCGTTATACACTAACAGCGTATTAGATAACTAGTACAGCAAAGGGGTGTGCAAATGAAATTCAAAGACAACCTGCCGATCTACTTGCAGATTGAAGACTATATCTACTTGCAGATCGCCCAGGGCAAGCTGCAGGCCGGCGAGAAGCTGCCTTCAGTCAGAGCCCTGGCACTTGAATTGACGGTCAACGCCAATACAGTCCAGCGGGCACTTAGAGAAATGACGGCCAAGGGCTATATTTTTACCAAACGCGGCGAAGGCAACTTCGTTACGACCGATGAAGGCCGCCTGGAGGAAATGAAGAGCAAATTGCTGAAGCAGGAGCTGGCGGCTTTCGTCAGCCGGATGGAGAAACTCGGAGTCGAAAGGGAAAACCTGACTGGACTATTGGCCAGCTACTTAGATGACACAAGGGAGGAATAGCATGAAGACTTTGGAGATTAAGGATTTAAGCTACCACAAGAATTCAAAGACGATTTTGGAGAGAGTCAACTTGACTTTGGAGGCCGGCAAGATCGTGGCCTTAGTCGGGGCCAACGGGGCCGGCAAGACCAGCTTGATGCGGGTGATCGCGGGCCTGGCCAAGCAGTACAAGGGCAGCGTGGAGGTATGCGGGGAAGAAGATGAAGACCGCCGCAAGCAGTACATCGCCATGACCGACAGCCTGTCCGCCTTCCGCGACTCCAGAAAGATCAAGGATGTCGCTGACTTTTACCGCCTGGTCTACCCGGACTTTGACGACAAGCAGTTTGCTGATATTCTGGAATTCATGAACTTGAATGAAGATGAAATACTGGGCAGCCTGTCCAAGGGGATGAAGGAGAAATTAATCATCGCCCTGGTCTTCTCCCGCAAGGCCAAGCTCTACCTGCTGGATGAACCTTTCAGCGGGGTTGATGCCATGAGCCGGAAGAAGATTATCAAGTCCATGCTGCTTTGGAAGCCGGAAGAGGCGACCCTGGTCATCAGCGACCATGTCTTAGATGAAATCGCTCCGGTGATCGATGAGGTCGTTTTGATCAAGAAGCACTCAGTTTTAGAGCAGCGCAGTGCTGAAGAAATCCGGGCTGAACAAGAAGGCATCGAAGAGTGGTATGAAGGATTTTACGAGGGGGAAGAGTAATGATCGGTTTTAAGCAGACTTTCGCGGCCATGTTCAAGGAAAAAAGCCGGACGACCTGGCTCAGCCTGGGCATCGAGGCAATTTTTATCCTCTTGATCAGCTTGTACTTTGGTATCAGATACGGCTTTGGCAGCGACTCAGCTGGTATTGGCATCGGGATTGCCGCGACGGTGATCTTCTGCGTGGGCATCTGGTACCAAATTGACGTGATTATGACGGCCTACCGGATCAACCGGTCCCAGACCTGGAGGCAAGTGCCGGTAACATCGGGCAACTTCCTGACGGCTAATGTGCTGACCGGGCTTGTGACCGCGGTTATCTTTGCCTTAGCTAACCTCTTGATCTTCGTAATTACCTTGCTGCCATTTATTTTTGGCGGGGAGATGCGGATCGATTTGCAAGCAGTGGCGACTTTCCAGCCTTACGTCTCCAGCATCAGTAACTGGCTGCTCTACATGACCTTGTTTGCCCTGGTCAGCTTTGCCGGCGGCATCTGCTTCTGGCTGCTCATCACTGAATCAGCCAGCGTTTTGGGGGACTTCCTGCCTTTGAAGGGGAAAACGAGCAAGTTTGCCAAGGCAGTTATCCTGCTGGCCCTGCTGGCTCTTTTGTCCTGGGGCAGCAGCAGCATCTTGGGCGCGGTCATCCGCATGGTTTCAAATTCCGGCTTTGACTTCAACTTTGTCATTGACAATACTGGCCTGCACACGTCCCAGACCGACCTGGGCTTGCCGGTCATCAGCTGGCTCTACATGCTGGCTGAGCTGGTCTACGTGGCCATCTTGTGGGCAGCGGAATACTTCGTCTTCAAGAAGGGCGTTGAAGCCAAGAAATAAGCAAATCAGATTAAGTGACAAATGCCTGCCTTTGGTGGGCATTTTTGCTTGTCGTCAGGGCCCGATTTGCCGGTAAAGATTGAATTTTTTCCTTATTGCTAGTAAACTTAATAAGTTGAAGAATAGTAAGAAAGAGGCATAATTTTGGCTAATAAGAAAATCCGCGTGAGATACGCTCCGTCACCAACTGGTCACTTGCACATTGGTAACGCGCGTACTGCTCTGTTTAACTATCTGTTTGCACGTCACAACAAGGGGACTTTGGTTCTGAGAATCGAAGACACTGACACCGCCAGAAACGTTGAAGGCGGGGCTGAGTCTCAAATCGAAAACCTGCACTGGCTGGGGATCGACTGGGATGAAGGTCCGGACATCGGCGGGGACTACGGCCCTTACAAGCAGTCCGAAAGAAAGGACATCTACCAAAAGTACATCGACCAGCTGCTTGAAGAAGGCAAGGCTTACTACTCCTTTAAAACTGAAGAAGAACTGGAAGCCCAGCGTGAAGAACAGCGGGCCATGGGGATTGCTCCTCACTATGTCTACGAATACGAAGGCATGACTACTGACGAAATCAAGCAGGCACAAGACGAAGCCCGGGCCAAGGGCTTGAAGCCAGTTGTCCGCATTCACATTCCAGAAGGCGTGACTTACGAATGGGACGACATCGTTAAGGGCCACTTGAGCTTTGAATCCGACACTATCGGCGGTGACTTCGTCATCCAAAAGCGCGACGGGATGCCAACTTACAACTTTGCCGTCGTTGTCGACGACCACTTGATGGAAATCAGCCACGTGCTCCGGGGCGATGACCACATCTCTAACACGCCAAAGCAGCTTTGCGTTTACGAAGCTTTGGGCTGGGAAGCTCCAGTCTTCGGCCACATGACTTTGATCATCAACTCCGCTACTGGCAAGAAGCTGTCCAAGCGTGACGAATCAGTCCTGCAGTTCATCGAACAATACAGAGAACTTGGTTTCCTGCCAGAAGCCATGTTCAACTTCATCACTTTGCTGGGCTGGTCACCAGTTGGCGAAAGCGAAATCTTCTCCAAGCGCGAATTCATCAAGCAATTTGACCCGGCCCGTCTGTCCAAGTCCCCAGCTGCCTTTGACCAAAAGAAGTTGGACTGGGTCAACAACCAGTACATGAAGACGGCTGACAGAGATGAACTTTTGGACCTGGCCCTGCACAACCTGCAAGAAGCTGGCCTGGTTGAAGCTAACCCGGCTCCAGGCAAGATAGAATGGGTAAGACAATTGGTGAACATGTATGCCAACCAAATGTCCTACACCAAGCAAATCGTTGACTTGAGCAAGATCTTCTTCACTGAAGCAGAATACCTGACTGACGAAGAAGTGGAAGAAATCAAGAAGGACGAAGCTCGTCCGGCGATTGAAGAATTCAAGAAGCAACTGGACAAGCTGGACAACTTCACGGCCAAGAAGATCATGGACGCTATCATGGCTACCCGGAGGGAAACTGGCATCAAGGGCCGCAAGCTCTTCATGCCAATCCGGATCGCTACTACCCGGTCAATGGTCGGCCCTGGCATCGGCGAAGCTATGGAATTGATGGGCAAGGACACGGTCATGAAGCACCTGGACTTGACCTTGAAGCAGCTTAGCGAAGCTGGCATCGAATAAGCTAAAGAACAAAGCAAAAGGCTTTTACCGAGCGGTAAAAGCCTTTTTTGATGCAATCGATTAAATTGTTTGTTTTATTTTTTACCAGAGCCCCATTAGCCGCTGTAAAAGCAGGCTGACGGCTGTGATCCCGGCCCAGCAGGAAGCCCCAAGCAAGAGGGGCTTGGCCCCGGACTTGACCAACTTGACGATGTTGGAGTTAAGACCGATCGCGGCCATGGCCATGATGATCATGAACTTGCTCAGCTCCTTTAAAGGCAGGAAGACATTGGCATTTACTCCATTAGCCAGGGCAAAGGTTGTGATTAAGGAAGCCAGGACAAAGTAGAGGATGAAGGCAGGAAAGGTCCGCTTCAAGCTGAAGCTGTTGCCCCTTTGCTCCTTTTTGGCGGTGAAATAGCCTAAGGCCAGGGTGATAGGGATGATGGCCAGGGTTCTGGTTAATTTGACGGTCACGGCCTTGTCCAGGGTCTGGCTGCCCAAATGGAACATGCTGTCCCAGGTTGCCGCCGCGGCAGTGACGGAAGAAGTGTCGTTGATGGCTGTCCCGGCAAAGATGCCGAAAGAAGTCCCCGAAGTCTGGTCAAAGCCCAGGAGCTTGCCAAAGATGGGGAAGAGGATGGCGGCCAGGACGTTGAAAAAGAAGATAACAGAGATGGCCTGGGCTACTTCGTCGTCGTCAGCGTCGATAACCGGGGCGGTAGCGGCGATGGCGCTGCCCCCGCAGATGGATGAGCCGACCCCGATCAAGGTTGAGATCTTGCCGGGGATGTTTAAAGACTTGTGCAAAAGCCAGGCGAGCAAGAGCGAGGTCGAGATGGTGCAGATGATAATCGGCAGGGACTGGCGGCCGGTCTTGACGACCACCTGCAGGTCCATCCCAAAGCCCAGGAGAACGACGGCCGTTTGCAGGATATACTTGGACGTCCACTTGATCCCGCTGGCCGCGCCTTTCTTCTCTTCCCAAAAGAGGGTGATGACCATGCCAAACAAGATGGAGAAGACGGCGCCCCCGATGACTGGCAGGGTCTTGCCTAAGAGCCAGGCGGGGGTAGCGATGGCCAGGCAGACCAGGATTCCGGGCAGATTCTTTTTAATCCAATTCATTTCTTTTTCTACTCTAAGTCAAGTGTTATCAACGATTTTAGCAATTTTATTTTGAAATAAGGGCCTAATCGGGAAATGGTTCCCGGAGAATCGAGTTAAATATCTGATTTAGGGCATGATAAATACAGCCACCTTCTGTAATTTCAAAAAAGAGGCTGTTATAATATCTATTGGATCAATTTTTATGACAAAAGTCTTTGGTTATGTTTGGCTACGTCATAGCTATACAATTGATCATTCTTAATTAAAGCGAAGATCGTCCGTAATAATTTATGGATCGATGCGATAGCGGCCTTCTTGTGACTTGCAGTCTCAGAAGACCGTTTTCGTTTCTCGTAATAATCCGCAATATGACAAGGGTTTCCCGCTTTCTTAGCCGACTGAATTTGGTTTATGGCCAAGTACAGCACCTTTCTGCCAATAGCTGTCCCACGCTTTGAAATTGACAGGTGGGCCGTGAGATTGCCAGATTCATAAACTTGAGGATCAACACCAACGAAGGCATTTAATTGGCTAGGGTTGTTAAAGCGTCTGATATCCCCAAGCTCACTAATGATTCTTAGAGCAGTGTTTTCGCCGATGCCTGGAATGCTTGTGAGGATCTCCAGATCCCGTTTAGGAGCCAGCTTAGCCATCTCCTGTAAAGCAGTCTGGCACTCTTCTTCAGCGCTCAGAATGTTGTTAATAGCCATTTTGAGGCCACGAATATGAGCACTGTTCTTTTTGACAGCTGGGCATGCGACTTTAGCCAACCGAATAAGACTTTGCGCTATGTCGTTAGCGCGTTTTTTACCAATACCGGTTAAGCCCTTTAAGAAGTCGATGATATCGACTTCTTTTGTTTCTAGTACGATATCTGGGTGTGGGAATCTGAGGACAATACTCCAGTAGTTTTTCCCTCTCGGATTAACCATTAAGTGCTCAATCTCTGGGAAAGTGAGCTGAATGGCTTTGTGCAGTCTATTCCTGTTGGTTATCAGATCGTGCGAAGCCTGCTCATAGATACGGTTATTGGCCATCAATTCTTGATATTCTTCGCTTTGAACGTAGGCCAGCCGCTGTGGGTGCTCAGATTGCAGCTTGGCAAGGTACAAGGCATCAAGCTTATCGGTCTTGTTCTGGTGCAGGTCATCCTTTGTCTTTCTTTTGGCTTCTAGCGGATTCATCATGACATAGCGCAATTCGTGTATGTCCAAGAATGCCTGGAGTCTTCTGGAATAGACGCCAGTTGCTTCAAAGATAATCTGTGGGTTAGTAACCTGCTTAAGGTCACCTAGCAGCTGATTGAAGCCTACCATATCGTTGGAGATGGCATAGTCATTAACTTTTTGGCCATTGACCATAATGCATACGTTAGACTTTCGGCTGCTAACATCAATACCGAAAACAGTTTTCAATAAATCCATAAGAATAAACCTCCGCTTTACTCGGAGATGAGCTACCTTCACCTAATCCAATCAGATCTAATTTTCTCAACAGGACTTTAACAGCCAACATACTTAGACGAGATTCACAATTGAATGGTGAAGCTGCCCGTTTTGCCTACGACATCGTGTGTCCAGAAAAGGAACGGCATTGGCTTCATCTCCACTTTACATAGTAAAAGAAAAAGTGTTGAACGACTACTCCGTCGAGTAATCATCCAACACTAGGTTAGTATGTTTTGCCTCCAGATATTTTTTGAACATGCTTTAGTATAGTAGTAAAATGGTAGAAAATAAAATTATAGATTATTATCTATCGATAAATCAGAATTATTGTAAGGAGGCAGGGGATGCTGGATTTTCGCGTCAAAACATTTTTAACGGTCTGTGAGACCATGAACTTCACCCGGGCGGCTGACCGCCTGCATGTGACCCAGCCGGCGGTGTCCCAGCACATCCGCTATTTGGAGAAGGAGTACCAGGTCAAGCTTTTCAGCTACCAGGGCAAGAAACTGACCTTGACCGCGGCGGGAGAGAAACTCCGCCAGGCCATGCGGCAGATGCAGAGCGATGAGCGCCTGCTTAAAGCGGAAATCAAGCAGGCTGACCTGCCGCCGGTCCGCTTTGGGGTAACCATGACCATTGGGGAATACGCCTTAGCCAGGCCCCTCAGCCGCTTTTTAAAAGACCATCCCCAAACCAATGTGGAAGTAGTCTACGGCAACACCCAGTTTTTGACAAAAAATTGGATGAGGGGGACCTGGACTTTGCCCTGATAGAAGGGGACCCGGCCAGGGGTTATGCCAGCCTGCGCTACCAAAGCGAGGACTTCATCGCCGTCTGCTCGCCAGATTTGTCTTTTGCCAAGGAGCCGGACCAGATCGCTGACCTTTTTGACCAGCGCCTTTTGGTCAGGGAACCGGGCTCAGGGACTAGGAAGATCCTGGAGGACAGCTTAGGCGCCCAGGGGCAGGAACTGAGCGACTTCAAGCAGTATGTCCAGGTCGGCAACATGCAGATGATCACCCAGCTGCTTTTGGCCAATTGCGGGGTCTCTTTCTTGTACCAGACTGCCGTTAGTGACCTTTTAAAGGCAGGAAAGCTGCGGAAGTTGAGTTTGCGGGACTTCCAGATCCGCCATGACTTCACCTTTATCTGGGAGAAGAACAGCCTCTACGCGAACCGCCACCAGCAGATCTGCGCGGAACTGAAGGCAAGCAGATAAGAAAAGACTTTTACTTGTTTTGGGTAAAAGTCTTTTTTGCATATTCTACTTGGTTAATTCGTAAATCGCTTCAGCATAGATGGCCAGGCTTTTTTCCAGTTCAGCCAGGCTGACGGATTCGTCGATGGCGTGGGCGGTGTCCAGGCTGTCCGGGAAGGCAGGCACCGTTTTTCCCTTCCCAGGGAACAGAGGCGTGGGCGCTGACGCCTTCCAAACTAATCTTTAAGCAATTACCATTTTCGCTAGCTGTTTCTTTGATTTCCCCAGTCAAGCCCTTTTTGGCCAAAAAGTCCGGGAAAGCTGCCGCAATTTTCGCAAGATTCTCGCCAGAGACGACGGCGGTCGCGGCGGCTGGGATCATGTTGCTGGCCTGGCCGGCAAGGCTTCCCCGTTGGACCACTTGGTATTTTTTCTAAGGTTAAAGGTCCAGGTCATTCCGTCCTTGCTTTCCTTCCAGGACTTGGCGATGCCGGGCAGGATCTTGGAGTTGTTGCCCAGGCGGACCAGGCCTTCCATGGTGGCGTCCAGCTGCTCGCCGCCGTAGCCGTCATTGTTCAAAGCCGGGTCCATGGTGGAGATTTCTCCGGCGGAGAACCAGTTTAAGACTTGCTTGGTCTTTGAGCTGCTGGCAGAGGTGTTGGAGCAAAAGCCGCCTGGCGAAACACATCTAAGAACTTGAGCTCTCTGGAAAAAGCCGGACCTGGTTATTTTTCTAATTAATGCTTTTCTCAAAACGCTTTAATTTTTAATTAATGTAATCTTAAAGCGTAAATAGGCTTCTGTTAAGCGGCTTTTTGAAAAGAACTTTTTCTTTTTTGCTTTTTCTGTTTACCTAGCCGGATGATCCTTGAGTTTGGCGTTCAGCTTGGAGTAGATCCGGTCGACAAACCAGGGCTCGGTTGACTTTTCCAGGGCTTCATCCAGGCCAAACCAGGCAACAGCCTTGTTTTCGTCTTCTTTAGGTCGGATAGGTAAGCTGTCGTCTGCTTCCAAGAGGTAGGTGACGTTTAAGTGCAGGTGCGACGGGACGTATTTGCCTTTTTTCTCATGCCCGTCCACGGTCAAAATCTCAACAGAATAGATCTGGTCCGTGACTGGAGTTGCTTTAACCCCGCTTTCTTCTTCGGCTTCTTTTAAGGCCACATGCAAAAGGTCCTGGTCGCCGTCTGCGTGCCCGCCCAGCCAGGCCCAGGAGTCGTAGATCCGGTGGTAGGCCATCAGGGCTTTGTCCCGGGCCGGATTGACGACCCAGGCTGAAGCGGTAAAGTGCTCGGCCAAATTGGACCGCAAGAACAGTTCTTCCCCGGTCTCCAGCCGGTAGATCATCTCTTTGACGTCGGCTGCTTCTTGCTCGTTAAAGGGTTGGTAATTTTTTAAATCAGTCAGTAAAGTCATTCTTCTCTTCTCTCTATTTTTTCTGTTTCTCTCTGTTTCCTCAGATTTTACCACGGGCGGTGATTGTCTGTTAAAATGTAGAGTGTTAAGTACTGAATTATTGCAGGTAAGGAAAACTTCTTAAAGAAAGCAGGAAAATATCGTGAAGCTTTTCAACACTTTAACTAGGCAGAAAGAAGAATTCAAACCCCTGGTTCCCGGCCAGGTCAGCATGTACGTCTGCGGGCCGACGGTCTACAACTACATCCACATCGGCAACGCCAGAAGCGCCATCGCTTTTGACACCATCCGCCGCTACTTTGAATACAAGGGCTACAAGGTCAACTACGTTTCCAACTTTACTGACGTCGATGATAAGATGATCAACGAAGCTAGAGCCGAAGGCACGACCGTGCCGGAATTAGCCGAACGCTACATTCAGGCCTTCCTGGAAGACACCCGGGCCTTAAACATCGAAGAAGCGACTCTGCACCCGCGGGCAACCCACGAGATCCCGGCCATCATCGACTTCATCCAAACCTTGATCGACAAGGGCTACGCTTATGAAGCCGACGGGGACGTCTACTACCGGGCTAAAAAGTTCGCTGACTACGGGCACTTGAGCGACCAAAACATCGACCAGCTGGAAGAAGGGGCCTCCCAGCACGTAAACGATGAAGAACAAGGCCGCAAGGAAGACCCGATCGACTTTGCCCTCTGGAAGGGGCAGAAGGTTGCAGACGAAATCTCCTGGGACTCCCCATGGGGCAAGGGCCGGCCGGGCTGGCACATTGAATGCTCAGTCATGTCCACCAAGTACTTAGGTGACACCCTGGACATCCATGGGGGCGGGCAGGACCTGGAATTCCCCCACCACGAAAACGAAATCGCCCAAAGTGAAGCCAAGACGGGCAAGAAGTTCGTCAACTACTGGCTGCACAACGGCTTCGTGACCGTGGGTAAGGATGAGGAAAAAATGTCTAAGTCCCTGCACAATTTCGTGACCGTCCACGATATCTTAAAGAACGTTGATCCCCAGGTTCTCCGCTTCTTCATGGCCAGCATCCAGTACAGAAGCCAGATCAACTACTCGAAAGAAAACCTGGAGCAGGCCGCTAACATTCTGGGCCGCTTCAAGAACACCCTGGAAGGGATCAACTACCGCCTGGCTGACGCGACTGAAGGCTTGCCGGACCCGGACCTGGCCAAGCTGGTCACTGAAACCACGGCCAAGTTTGAAGCCGCCATGGACGATGATTTCAACGTGCAAAATGCCTTGACCGCCATCTACGAAGCCCTGCCAGCCGTCAACTCCAACGCCAACGCTGAAAAAGCCGACAAGGAAAGTCTGCGGCTTTTTGCTAAAAAATTAGCTGCCTGGCTCAGCGTCTTTGGTCTAGATGTTGACAAGCTCCTGGCTAAGGAAGCCGGCAATGATGACGCTGTAATCGAAGAATTGGTTGCCCAGCGGACGGAAGCCAGAAAGAACAAGGACTGGGCCAAGAGTGACGAACTCCGCGACCAGCTTAAGGAAATGGGGGTAGTCCTCAAGGATACCCCGCAAGGAACCAGGTGGAGCCGTGAATAAAGCACAGAAGTTAACTGAAAAAAAGATTGATCCCAACACCTTGAGCGGGCAGACTCTGGCCTACTTGGGCGATGGGATCTATGAAGCCGCCATCCGCCGGCACTTGATCAAGGGCGGGATGCTGAAGCCGCAGAACTTGCAAAGAGCAGCAACCCACTATGTCTCAGCCAAGGCCCAGGCGGGTCTGATTGCTAAAATGCTGGACACCGGCTTTTTGACTAAAGAAGAAGAAACAGCCTACCGGCGGGGTAGAAATGCCAAGACCCATACCAAGGCCAAGAACACCAGCCTGGCCACGTATGAAATGTCAACTGGCTTTGAAGCAGTCTTTGGCTACCTAGACCTGGCCGGTGAAGAAGGCAGGGTCAAGGAATTGATTGCCTGGTGCATTGATGAGGTGGAAAGTGAAGGGACAAGGGAATATGTCTTCAACTAACAATGATTTTGTCTTCGGCCGTCATGCCGGAATCGACTTTTTGAAAACCCAGGACAGCGAAAAGATCAACAAGGTCTTCCTGGCTGAAGGGGTTCAGGAGGACTTTGCCAGAGAAGTCTACCGCTATGCCAAAAAGAAGCATTTGATCATCCAGCAGGTGCCGAAAAACAAGCTGGACAAGCTGACTGGCGGGGAAAACCACCAGGGCCTGGTTTTGGCTGTCGCTTCTTTTGAATACGCCGACTTTGACCAGCTCTTGGACAAACTGGACCAAGAAGAGGACCCCCTTTTGCTCATGCTGGACAATATTGAAGACCCCCACAACCTGGGCTCCATCCTCCGCAGCGCCGACGCGACCGGGGTCAGCGGGGTGATCATCCCTAAGCGCCGGGCCAGCGGCCTGACCAGCGTGGTGGCGAAGACCTCAACCGGGGCCATCGACCACGTGCCAGTTGCCCGGGTGAACAACCTGGTTCAAACCTGCCAGGCCTTGAAGGACCGGGGTTACTGGATCTTCGGGACGGCCATGGAAGGCGATGACTACCGGAAGTGGAATGCCAATGGCAAGACCGTTTTAGTTATCGGTAATGAAGGCAAGGGGATCTCCCCGCTTCTTCTTAAGCAAATGGACCAGACTTTGACTATCCCGATGATTGGCCACGTCCAATCCCTAAATGCTTCAGTAGCAACCGGGGTCTTGCTATACCAGGCCTTTAACAGCCGCCACCCTTTGTAAAGCAAATCGTTTACAGTTCAAGAAAAGTGATTGAATCAAACAATGGTTCGATTTTGTCAAGGTAAAAAGTCCTTTATTCTGTGGGCAAACAGAATGAAAGGGCTTTTTATTATGGGATTGACAAAGGAAAGAGAGCGCCTGCTGATCAGCCGGATTCAAAAAGATGATGATGAGCAGGCCCTTAAAGAACTGTATTACAGCTGCCTGCCTGTGATCGGCGGCACCATCAAGCAGTATTTTGTGGAGCTATATGACAGCCAGGACTGGGAGCAGGAGGCCTTGATCCTCTGCTATAAGACGGCCAAGCGCTTTGACTTAAAGCAGGGAAAGCCCTTTGTTGGCTTTTATAAGGTCAGTCTGCACAACCGGGCCATCAACTTGATCAGACGGGGCAAGCGGAAAAAGCGCCTGGCCGCCAGTGACCAGGTCTATTGGGAAGATGTGACTCCCGAACTTGAGCAAGCTTCCTGCGTGATCGCGAGTCCGCCGGTGCCTGTTTTGGACTGGCAGGATTTGGTTGAGTCCTTGAGCATGCTGGAATTAGAAGAATTGCTTTTGGAACTGGGCTACAAGGAGGCCGGGGAGATCATGCGCCAGTACCAGGTCAATGAGATGGGGCTCAGACGGGCCAAATACCGGGTGAAGGAAAAAATCAAGCTAAAATTACGGATAGGTGCGTAAACATTTTAGCCAAATGGGACTATAATATAGTTGTAGGATGAAAAAATTATTTAGGAGGTAATCAAAAATGTCAGAAATTGTTAAGACAGCTTTGCTGGATCGGTCAATGAAAGAAGTTTTTGAGTGGAGTGACTCAGACACCCCTGTAAGAGATGCCCTTTGGGACTACTTCATGGAGTCAAACGGCCACAACACCGACAAGACTGAGGAAGCCATGCTTCCATTCATGAGCTACTCTGACGACAAGATCATCGCATTTGTCAACGAAAACCTTAAGAAATAATCTTTTCCCTACATTCCTGACCTCTTGTCTCCCATAAGGGAGGGGAAGGGGCGAAAAACGACGGCTCGCTTGAGCCGCCGTTTTTTTGCTAAAATAAGAATCCAGCTATAAATCTGACAAGGAGAAGTTTGGAAATTTGGAAAAGAAACAAGAAAAAACGGAGAAACAGAAAAAGCAAAAGAAACAAAAGAATAAGATGGCCAAGAAGCAAAAAGGGCTGCTGGCTCTGGCGGTGATTTTAGCCGCCTTGCTGCTTGCCTTTGGTCTGTATTTTGGCAATTACTATCATGCTGACAAGACGGCCCAGCAGGCGATGAAGAGCAGTCGGACAGTCAAGGTCAAGCAGACAGCTGAGGGCTACCTGTTTGATGGCCCTGCAAAGAAAAATGCCATTATTTTTTACCCGGGAGCGAAAGTTGAAACTACCGCCTATGCGCCTCTCTTAAAGCAGATCGCCAGCCAGGAGGCAGATGTTTTCTTAGTTGACATGCCCCTGCACATGGCCTTCTTTGGCCTCAACAAGGCAGACAAGATTCGGGCCAGCTACCACTACCAAAACTGGTACATGTCGGGCCACTCGCTGGGGGCGGCCATGGCGGCTATGTATAGCGCGGACCACTTGAAAGACTACCGGGGCTTAATCATGCTGGCCGGCTACCCAACCAAGGACCTGCACGCGGCTAATTTTTCCGTGCTCAGCATCTATGGGTCAAAAGACGGGAACGCGAAGATGCTGCAAAAGAATCCTCAGTACCTGCCAAATGACTACACTAAGCAAGTCATCAAGGGTGGCAACCATGCCCAGTTTGGCAATTACGGCATGCAAAAAGGGGACGGGCAGGCCACTATTTCCAGAAAGGCCCAGCAGCAGGCAACCGCCCAGGCGGTTCGGCAATATTTACTTGCTCATGACAAGTAATGAGTTAAATAGTAAAAAGAAAAAAGAAAATAAAAAGAAATATGATAGTACAGAAAAAGCTGGTCATCTTGCGTGATCAGCTTTTTGCTTATATCTGCTTCTTAGTTAAATAATTGCTTGACGCTGGCAACGATTTGCTCAGCCGTCAATTGGTTGCGGACCAGGATCTGGTCATAGCTTTGGTCAACGTCGGTGTATTCCCGCTTTTCGCCAAAAGTCTTGACCAAAACCGGCCGGTCAGCCAGGTAGCCGGCCACCTTTTGCCCGAAGCCCCCGTCCAGAATATTGTTTTCCAAAGTAATTACAGCCTGGTAGTGCCGGGCTAAGTGGTCCAGGCAGTCAGTATCCAGGATGTTGGCTGACAAAGGATTGTAAAGGGCAGCATTAAGTTCTTCTGCCACTTGGCTGCCTAATTCCTGCATGTCTCCTAAAGCCAGGATGGCGATCTTCTTGCCGGCCCGCCGCTTTTGGTAGTGAATGTGCCGGTAGCCTTCAAGCACAGCCCCGCCGGCTGGAACTGGCCGGACTGGCAGCTTGATAGCTACAGGGCCGTCTTTTTGCTTCAAGGCCCAGTTGATCATGGCCGCTTCTTCAGTCAAGCTGGTCGGGGCCAGGTACTTCCAGTTAGGCAGATTGCTGACCATGACCTGGTCAAAGACGCCCACGTGGGTCTTTGAGTTGGCCCGGATCCCGCCGCCAGCCACGATCATGACGACTGGCAAATTGTTAGCCGCCACGTCATGGCTGAGCTGGTCAAAGGCCCGCTGCAGGAAGGTGGAGTTTTCAAAAAGGACTGGCTGGCCGCCCGCCTTGGCAAAGCCTGCCGCGAAGGCCACGGAATCCTGCTCGGCTATCCCGACGTCCAGGTAGTGGTCCGGGTAAGACTCTTTAAAGGAGTCAAGGCCAAAGACGCCAGGGATAGCGGCAGTGATCGCCATGATGTTTTCCTGGCCCCCGTCAATAGCGCTAGCCACGGTCTTAATGGCAATTTCCGCTGGGGTCGAGCCCGCAGTAATGTTCTTTGGCGAATCATCGCTTAAGTTGAAGGGGCGGACCCAGTGGTGCTTTTCTTCATCCTCAATAGCTGGCTGATAACCCTTGCCCTTTAAGGTATTGACGTGCAAAACCAGGGGGTGGTCGACAT
Source organism: Lactobacillus delbrueckii subsp. jakobsenii ZN7a-9 = DSM 26046 (assembly GCF_001888925.1). Lineage (NCBI taxonomy): Bacteria > Bacillati > Bacillota > Bacilli > Lactobacillales > Lactobacillaceae > Lactobacillus > Lactobacillus delbrueckii. The sequence goes on along the minus strand of NZ_CP018218.1, from coordinate 1,767,159 downwards.
CGCGGATTTCGCTGAAGGCATTAATCATGCTTTCCAGGTCATTGCCATCAGCGACATAGCGGTAATCAAAGCCAAAGGCCTTAAAAGGATTTTCCGGATCCTGCCCCTGGCTGTCTCTCAGCTTCTTCAGGGCCGTGGTCAAGCCGCCGACATTTTGGTCAATGGACCACTGGTTGTCATTGATGACGATGACCAGGTTGCCCTTTTCCAGCGCGGCGTTATTTAAGCCTTCATAGGCCATCCCGCCGGTTAAGGAGCCGTCGCCGATGACGGCCATGATCCGCTCGCTGCCGCCTAAGAGGCCCCGGGCCTTGGCCATGCCGGTGGCTAAAGAGATAGATGTAGAAGTGTGGCCAACCGCGTAGTAGTCATAGGGACTTTCATCGGGATTAGTGTAAGGAGTCACCTTGTCGTAGGCTTCCGGGTCCAGCCAGGCATAAGCCCGGCCTGTCAGCATCTTGTGGGGGTAGGTCTGGTGGGAGACGTCCCAGATGATTTTGTCGCCGGGGGCGTCAAAGACGTAGTGGTAGGCGATGGTCAGTTCCACGATCCCCAGGTCAGGACCCAGGTGGCCGCCAACCGCCGCGTCTTTCTCGATGATCAAGTGGCGAATTTCTGAAGCCAGCTGCTTCATTTCTTCCAGATCCAAGACCTTAAGATCAGCTGGTGACTTGATCTTGTTGAGCAGGTATTCAGGGTGTTGATTCATTTCTTCTCCTCATGGCCGGCTAACCGGCAATCTTGTAAACTGCTTTTTTGCTAGTTCCATTATGACACAGGGGCCGCTTAAGATGTAAAAATAAAGCCCGGCAAAGTCAGTCATATAATAGTTGCTTTTAGGGCGGATTTTTGCTAAAATCAAATGAAGTTTGAAGGTGAATATTATGGCAGTAAAGAAAGCAGCTTTGGCCTGCAGCGTTTGCGGGTCACGGAACTACTCAATCACTGCAAACAGCAACCGCACCAAGCGCTTGGAACTGAACAAGTTCTGCAAGCACTGCGGCAAGAAGACTTTGCACAAGGAGACGAGGTAGACAGGGATGATTAAGTTTTTTAAGAGCGTTGGTCAGGAAATGAAACTGGTTCATTGGCCAAGTGCTAAGGAAAACCGGCGCGACACGGCAAACGTGGTCGTAACTTCTCTGTTTTACGCGATTTTCTTGGGTGCTTTGGATTGGGCCTTTGCAAAATTGATTCAATTAGTTCTGTAAGAGCGACAAAGTATGTTATAATCATGCTAGTTTCAAGGAAAACCTCTTTAGCGAGGTTTTTTTGTTTGCCAAAAAGGAGATTAAAGAAATTATGGTAGAATCCGCCAAGAAGCAATGGTACGTCCTGCACACTTACTCTGGTTTTGAGGACAAGGTTAGATCCGACTTGCTGTCCCGAGCCCAGTCACTGGGGATGCAGGACTACATCTTCCGGGTTGTCGTTCCGCAAGAACCAAAGATCGAAGACGTGCGCGGCAAGAAGGAAGAAGTTAACGAAAAGGTCTTCCCTGGTTACGTTTTGGTTGAAATGGTCATGACTGACGAAAGCTGGTTTGTTGTCCGGAACACTCCTAACGTTACTGGTTTCGTTGGCAGCCACGGCGGTGGTTCCAAGCCTTCCCCGCTTTACGAGGAAGAAGTCAGAGCCATCCTGCAGATGCAAGAAGGCGAAGCAACTGAAAAGGTTGACTACGACTACGAAGTTGGCGAAAGCGTCATGATCACTGCAGGTGCCTTCAACGGCATGGTTGGCAAGATCGCTGAAATCCAGGACGACAAGCAAAAGCTCTTCTTGACCATCGACATGTTTGGCCACGCTATCACGGCTGAACTGGGCTTTGACCAAGTCAAGAAAATGGAAGACTAAACATAAAAAAGTCTTGCATTCTGCCGGTTTTCAGAGTACTATATTAAATGTACTTTATTATTAAACGTACTTTATTATTGTGGGAGGAGAGTCCGGAAACTCTCCATTTTAACCGCATCACGGAATCAAGGAGGTTTTGACCGTGGCAAAGAAAGTTATTAACGTTGTTAAGTTACAAATTCCAGCTGGCGCTGCAACCCCTGCACCTCCAGTAGGTCCTGCTTTGGGTCAAGCAGGTATCAACATTGTTGGCTTTACTAAGGACTTCAATGCTCGTACTGCTGACCAAAAGGGCATGATCATCCCTGTAGTCATCACTGTTTACGAAGACCGTTCATTCGACTTCGTAACTAAGACTCCTCCAGCACCAGTCTTGTTGAAGCAAGCTGCTGGCATTCAAAAGGCTTCAGGCGAACCTAACAAGAACAAGGTTGGTTCAGTAACCACTGCTCAAGTTAAGGAAATCGCTGAAACTAAGATGAAGGACCTTAACGCTGCCTCAATCGAAGCTGCTATGCGCATGGTTGAAGGTACCGCTAGAAGTATGGGTATCGAAGTGAAGGACTAATTTGTTAATTTTTACCAATTAACAAGTCAGGTGGGAGAGCAAAAGGAAAGCTCGTTTGACCACACATACAAGGAGGATTTTTCATGCCAAAGCATGGTAAGAAATACGTAGAAGCTGCCAAGAAGGTTGACAGCAACAAGTTGTACTCAGTAGAAGACGCTATCAAGCTGGTTAAGGAAACTTCATACGCTAACTTTGACGCTTCCGTAGAAGTATCTTACAACTTGAGCGTTGACCCTAAGCAAGCTGACCAACAAATCCGTGGCTCAATCGTTTTGCCAAACGGTACTGGTAAGTCTGTTAAGGTTATCGTATTTGCTGAAGGCCCACAAGCTGAAGCAGCCAAGGCTGCCGGTGCTGACGAAGTCGGCGCAGACGACCTGGTAGAAAAGGTTCAAAACGGTTACCTGGACTTCGACGTTGTCATCGCTACTCCAATGATGATGGCTAAGGTTGGTCGTTTGGGTCGTGTGCTTGGGCCTAAGGGCTTGATGCCAAACCCTAAGACTGGTACTGTTACTATGGACACTGCCAAGGCCGTTCAAAATGTTAAGGCTGGTCAAGTAGAATACCGTGTCGACCGTCAAGCTTCAATCCACGCTGCTATCGGCAAGGTTTCATTCACTGAAGAACAATTGATTGAAAACTTCCGCGCTTTGCAAAACGCTATCCTGCGTGCAAAGCCAGCTTCAGCTAAGGGTCAATACATCAAGAGCTGCGCAGTTGCCGCAACCTTTGGCCCTGGGATCAAGTTGGACCCAATCGCTTTGATGTCCTAATTTTCCCTAAGTTAAGCAAATTAAGCTCCTCGCCTTTTGGCGGGGAGTTTTTCTTTGCCCTAATTTTACCTTAAGAATTTTTTGGCCTTGGAAAAGGCTTTCTTTTAAAAAATCTTGTTATACTAGTAGAGACAAATAGCGAACTGAAAGAAGTGTATCAAGGTGGAAAAAATACTAACTCTCATCGTTCCCTGCTATAACTCAGCTGAATACTTGAACCGCTGCGTCGACTCCCTTTTGCCCGGCGGTGACCGGGTGCAAATCATCTTGGTTGACGACGGGTCAACTGATGAAACCGCCCGGATGCTGGATGACTACCAAGCTAAGAATTTAAACTTGGACCTGGAAGTTGTCCACCAGGAAAATGCCGGCCACGGCGGGGCCATCAACAATGGCCTGAGACTGGCCAAGGGCAAGTACGTCAAGATCGTCGACAGCGACGACTGGCTGGACCAGGAGGCCTACAAAGAGGTGCTGGATTACCTGGAAAGTAATCCAGAGGTCGACCTCTTTTTGGTCAACTATGTTTATGACAAGCCAGCTGCCGGCCGCCAGCGGGTGATCAAGTTCCCGCATCTGCCGGTCGGGCGGACCTTCTCTTGGGATGAGGTCAAGCTGCGGATGGGCCAGTACTTCATGCTCCACTCCGTCATCTACAACCGGAAAGTCCTGGACCGGGCCAAGGTAACCCTGCCGACCAAGGTGTCTTATGACGATAATATCTTTGTCTTTGAGCCGATGGTGCAGGTGCAGACCATGCGCTACCTGCCGGTCAACCTCTACCACTACTTTATCGGCAGAGATGACCAGTCAGTCAATGAAAAGGTGATGCTGAAGAAGATTGACCAGCAAATCTTGATCAATAAGCAGCTGATCGTCTTCTACGCCTCCCAGGTCAACAAGCGGGCGCCTTACGCCAAATACATGAAATACTTCTTAGAAGCCGTTACAGGCGTGACTAGCGTCATCTTGATCCGGGGCAAGAAGAAGGAGTATATTGCCAAAAAGGACGAGCTCTGGCAGTTCCTGAAGACTTATGACCTGGAGACCTACAAGTCCTTTAAACGCCGCCTGGTGGGCCATTTTGTCTCCCGGGACGTCCTGCCCATGAGGCAGATGGTCAGCGGGGCCTACTTGATCCTGCAGCGGTTGTATTCGTTTAATTAGGGCAGGGGAAAAAGATACAATATTCGACAAAAAAGCTTTGGCAAGAAGGCCAAAGCTTTTTGATTTGATGAATAGGATGTTGAGAAAAAATGCTGCTACTTGCCGAAGATGGCCTGGCTTGCGCTGATCTGGCAGTCGGCGAATTCGCCGTGCTCGCTGAGGTCCAGGCCGACTTCTTCATCACGGGCGGAAACTCGCATGTTGACGAAGCGCTTCAAGACGGCTGTAATTAAGCTGACCATCAAGAGAGTAAAGACGATGGTGAAGAGGGTGCCGGCTGCCTGCTTGCCTAAGAGTTCCCAGCTGCCTCCGTAGAAAAGGCCGCTAGTGGAAATCCTCGGGTCAACTTTTTGACTGGCAAAGAGGCCGACGGTTAAAGAGCCAACGATACCGGAAATGCCATGGCAGCCAAAGGCATCCAGGGGGTCGTCAAAGCTAAGCCGTCCTTTAACCTGGCTGATAAAGAAGTAGCTGGCCAAACTGCAGAGGATACCGGTGAAGAGGGCTCCAGCACAGGTTTCATAGCCAGCCCCTGGCGTGATGCCGACTAAGCCGCAGAGGGTACCGGTGCAGATCCCGTCTAGGCTGGCTTTGCCGCTAAAGGCTTCTTCCAGCAAAAGCCAGGTCATCATAGAGGCCGCTGCCGCAACCGTACTGGTCAAACAGGCCGTCAAGGCCGTTTGGTTCATGCCGAAGGCACTGCCGGCGTTAAAGCCGTACCAACCTAGCCAGAGGATGGCTGTCCCCAAGAGGACCCAGGGCAGGCTGTAGGGCCGGGTCTGCTTTTGGTAGCGGGGCCCTAAGAAGATGGATAAGACCAGGGCGGTGATCCCGGAGTTGATGTGAACGACCGTGCCGCCGGCAAAGTCCAGGATCCCCCAGCCGGCTAAGAGTCCGCCAGTCCCCCAGACCATGTGGACCAGGGGGTAGTAGACCAACACTGACCAGAAGAAGACGAAGACCAATAGAAAGTTGAACCGCATCCGGCCCACCGTGGCCCCAACGAAGAGGGCAGGGGTGATGATGGCAAACATCATTTCAAAAAGCAGGTAGCTGGCGGCGGTAATTCCCTGCTCTTTTAAAACGACCTTAGTTAAGTCACTGCCGGAGAGGAAGATGTGCTGGACTCTGCCAAAAATTCCAGCGACATTGCCGTTGAAGCAAAGCTCATAGCCAAAGGCCACGAATAAGACGATGGCTAAAGCGCAGATGATAAAGACCGAGAGCATGGTGTTGACCACGTTTTTCTTGGAGACCAGACCCCCGTAGAAAAAGGCCAGGCCCGGGGTCATCATTAAGACCAGGACGGCGGCGATAATTAAGAAAACGGTGTTGGCTATGTTCATCCTTATTTCCCTTCTGCTTCTATCTCTATACCAATTATTTGCTCAGATTTATGTTCTTAGTTATACCATGCAGGCTCATTTTGTAAAACTCTAGACCAATTTAGAAAGAGAAGAAATTGCCTGGAAAAGTTGGGAAAAATGGGTAAAAAAAGGGCCTGCTTTTTCAAAAGGCAGGCTGCAAGCGTTTGCTGAATTATTTTGTTAAAAAATACTAAAAAACGGACTTAATTTTTGTCGTCAAAACCGGTCTCGTCCCGGCGCTTGACGTGGAAGTTCTTGTCGTTTGCTTGTTCAGGCACGCTGAAAGAGCAGAGCAGGAAGAGGACGAAGCCGCCCCAGCCCAGACCGTTGATGCCCAGCTTGTAGCCGGTCAAGGTCAAGATGACGCCCAAGAGGAGCAGGCACCAGGCGATCCAGGAGAGGATCTGCCAGTTCTTGCTCAGCTTCTTGTTTTCAGATTCGATGTCCAGGAAGCCGCGGACAATGAAGTAGGCGCTGATGATGAGGAATAAGACGTCCATGGCGATGCTAGCGGCGGAATGGTCCTTGAACATGCTGAAGACGGCCAGGGTGCCGGAAATGCCGGCTAAGAAGAAGTAGAAAATGTCGATCAGTTTACTCTTCAAAATTGCACCTCCTAAAAGTCATTACAGTAAATTTTAGCAGATTTTTGCAAAAAGTGGCGAAAAAGGTTTGACAGATCTTGTTTCAGATGGTAATCTAGGTAAAGTAAATTTCTAACCTAAGACGTGGGTGGCGTAAAGCCTCAATACAATCCCACCGAGGCCAGAAGATAATGAAGATTATTAAACTCTCCATGTCTTTCTTGGCATGGGGTTTTTTAGGCCTTGTAGAATTTTACAAAATTTTATGGAGGTGAATAATTTTGAGTCAAGCTACTATCGCTGCTAAGGCTAAATTCGTTGAGGAATTTGCAGAAGAACTTAAGTCAGCTAAGTCCATCGTAGTTATCAACTACCTTGGCTTGACTGTTGACCAAGTTACTGCGTTCCGTGCAGAATTGCGTGAAAGCAACGCCAAGATGAAGGTTGTCAAGAACACTTACCTTCGCCGCGCTGCTGCTCAAGCCGGCTTGGAAGATTTGGCACCAGTATTCGTTGGCCCATCAGCTGTGATCTACACTGATGATGAAGACAATGTTACTGCACCTGCCCGGATCGCTGCTGACTACGCTAAGAAGTTCGACGTTGTTGAAATTAAGGGTGGTGCACTTGAAGGTCAAGTTGCTACCAAGGAACAAGTCGAAGAACTGGCTGCAATTCCAGGTCGCGAAGGTCTGCTTTCAATGCTTCTTTCTGTATTGCAAGCACCTGTACGCAACTTTGCATACGTTGTTAAGGCTGTCGCTGAATCAAAGGAAGAATCAGCTGAATAGTCTGGTCATTTTAAACTAGATATTAAATTCCATATTTTCGGAGGATATTACAATGGCTTTGGATACTGCTAACATCATTGAACAATTGAAGGGTGCTTCAATTCTTGAATTGAACGACCTTGTACACGCTATCGAAGAAGAATTCGGTGTTACTGCTGCTGCTCCTGTAGCTGCTGCTGGTGCCGCTGGTGGTGCTGAAGAAGCTAAGTCAAGCTTCGACGTTGAATTGACTTCAGCAGGTACTGAAAAGGTTAAGGTTATCAAGATCGTTAAGGAAGTTACTGGCGCAAGCTTGCTGGACGCTAAAAAGACTGTTGACGGTGCTCCAGTTGTTCTTAAGGAAGGCTTGTCAGAAGACGAAGCTAACGAACTTAAGGCTAAGCTTGAAGAAGTTGGCGCAACTGTTACCCTTAAATAATTACGACCTTCGGGCATTAATTATTAACGAAGAACGCGTTTGTGGATATCCACAGGCGCGTTTTTGTTTGGCTTTTTTAACTTTTTGCCCAAAAAAAGGCCTTTAGGCCTCTAACGCAAAATTTTTCTACAGGCGTCTGTAAAAGCCTGGGTCAAGTCCGGGGATGCCTCTCCTTGAACAGCAACAGAAACAGTGAAAGAAATGGTCATGGCTGCCACTGTCTGGCTAAGGCAGGTTACAGTCATAATGGCCACTAGCTTTCTTTAGCCTGGGTGATGGCGTTTTGCAGGGACTGGGTGAAGCCCTCGTAAGTGACGGTGGCCCCGGAAACCTGCTGGATGTCGGCACTCTGGGCCTCGACGGCCTCTTTTTTATAGACAGGCAGGGCCTGGTCGTTGATCTGCTGGGAGTGGTCGTTGTCTGAAGGGTACTTTAAGACATTAACCGCGGTGATTTTTCCCCCGCTGACCTTGATCTGGACTTGGACATCGCCCCACTGGGTGCTGACGGATTTGCCGCTGTAAGTCCCGTCTTTTAATCCGCTGGACGTGGATAAACTTGCAGATGAGCTTGAAGATGACGCAGAACTGGAAGTTGCAGTGCTTGTGCTGGATGAAGCTGTAGATGCAGTCGAGCTGGCTTGGTCAGCTTTTAAAAATAAGAGATAGCCGTCGATGGCAATATCAATGGTTGTTCCAACGGCGAGTACACCCGTGATAACTTTTTTGGTAGACATGGTAGTCCCCCCTTGCCATAAAATACTTTCCTTGATATTACAAGAAATTCTATCTGGATAATTAGAAGCAAGTATGGCAAGAAATTGACTAAAGTGCATGAACTTATTTAAGAAAGGCTAAAATTTGCTCATAACTTTCCCCTTTCTTTGGAGATGGTAGAACAGAGGCGAAAGAAGTTTTTTAAAAAATTGAAATAGAAGAAGGCATAAACATGAAGATTGCAATGGCAAACGACCACGCGGGTACGCGCTTGAAGAACGAAATCAAGGCCTACCTGGAAGAAGAAGGCTATGAAGTCGTTGACTTCGGGGCCGGCAATGAAGAGCGACCTGTCAGACTCTGTCTACCCAGCCAGTCTGGCTGTGGCCAAGGGCGAATGTGACCGGGGCATTTTCGTTGACGGGGTTGGTTACGGCAGCGCCTTGATCGCCAACAAGATTAACGGTATTTACGCCGCGGTCTGCCAAGATCCTTTCTGTGCCAAGCTTGTCCGCCAGCACACTGACTCCAACGTCTTTTGTTTAGGCGCCAAGATTATCGGGGACATGATGGCCGGCGAAATCGTCAAGACCTGGCTGAACACGGATCCTTTTATGTAAGAAAAGTACCGCCGGCGGGTGGACAAAGTCAAGGCGATCAACGACAAGCACTGCGTGCCAGTGAAATAGGTGGACTCTACTAAAAGACTTTTGTAATTTTAGTATTTTCCCTCATCTATTTCACAGAAAGGCTGTTGCAGCGGCAAAGTTTTGCTATAATTAAGCATATGACTAAGCTTCGGCATATTGCTGAGCCTTTTAATAGAAAGATGAGGAAACAAGATGAACAAGACTGAACTTGTCTCAGTTGTAAGTGAAAAGACTGAATTCAGCAAGAAGGAATCTGCTCAAATCGTTGACGCTTTGTTTGCATCAATCGAAGAAGCACTTGCTAAGGGCGAAAAGGTACAATTGATCGGCTTTGGGACTTTTGAAGTTCGTGAACGCGCTGCTCGGAAGGGCCGCAACCCGCAAACTGGCGCTGAAATCGAAATCCCTGCAAGCAAGGTTCCAGCCTTCAAGCCAGGCAAGGCCCTGAAGGATGCCGTTAAGTAAGCTTGACCACTTCTAAATGACCATCGGTTGATTCCGGTGGTCTTTTTTTGCGGAAAAATCCTGTAATTAAAACGTAACACAGCTTCCCTTGTTTTTAATAAACATTAGGGCTAACATAATTCGTAGTTATACTTATGATGAGAAAGAGAAGAGCAAATTGAATTTTAAAGATTTCTTTTTGAAAAAATCCGCGAAAACTGCCGGCAAGCTGGCTTTAGCTGCCAGCCTCCTGCTTCCAGCTTTGGCGCCAGCTACGGTCAAGGCGGAAGCGACCAAAAGCGACGTCAACCGGGTAATGAGGGACAACCATCTGGCCGGGTCAGTTCTTTTAGTCCAAAACGGCAGCGTCAAGACCGTCAACTACGGCTATGCCTGGTTTGGCCGGCGGATGAAGAACGGGTCTTATAACGTGACTTATCCAGCTGCTTCTCTGCAAAAGGTGGTAACCGGAGCCATGCTGGTACAGATTATGAACGAAAAGAATCATACCAAGCAGCAATTCAGCCAGTACACCAAGATCTCCCGCTGGTACCCCAAGCTGAAGAATGCCCGCTACGTGACGGTCGGCAACCTCTTGACTCACACTAGCGGCTACCGGGAGGTTGGCTCAGAAAGCAACCAGAATCTGTCGGAAGATAAGGCCATCAACTGGGTGACCCAGAAGATCAACGGCAGCTGGCAGTACCAGATTGGCAGCTTCAACTACAGCGACACTAACTACATCTTGCTGGTCGGCATCATCCGCAAATTGACCGGCCACTCCTACGCCTACAACTTTAAGCACCGGATCGTCCAGCCGCTGGGTTTAACCAACACCAGCCTCAGACATGACATCCCTTGGACCCGGAGCCAGGCGGTATCCTACGCTTATCTTTGGCAGAGAAAGTACCAAAGACCGGTTTCTCTGCCTAAGTCCGTGGCTTCCCAGATCCCAGGTGCTGGCAATATGTGCACAACGCCAATTGAATATTATGAGATCATGCTGGCCTTGCAGAACGGGGCAATTTTGAACCAAAGCGACTTTAAATACTTGACCCACCTCAAGGCCAGAAAGACCACCTATAGCGGCGGCATGTACATGAAGCGGGGCGGCAAGGTCAAGTCTGCCTTTGGCGCGATTGGGGATGAGCACTACGGGAATTACGTCCAGCTGACGGCGGACAACAGAAACGGGATCATCATGTTCGTCAATGAGCGCAGCCAGACTGAACAGCAGCTCAAGGGCCTGGCCTTCGGCCTATTGCAGAAGATCCAGCCGGGAACCTTCAGTTTGAATTAGTGAGTATTTTTTTTTGAATTAGTGAGTATTTTTTTAATTCTTTAAATTTATAATAACTTTTCCCTTTTCCCTGGAAAAGGACTTATAATGTTTATATGTATTCTAGGAGGGAAAAGCAGACTTGTTCAAAAAAGGTAAGAAATTAATCGTTGCCCTGCTTGTCTTAGTGGCCGCTTTGGCGTTTTGGCCAGAAGAAACCGCCCCTGATCTGGTAACGGCGGCCGATATGCATGTTTTTGTCGAGAAGCTTTTTAAGAAGAAGCATGTGACCGGCAGCGTGGCTATAGTGCAAAACGGGCATGTCCAGGTCGTTAACTACGGCTTGGCTAATGCTAAGCAGAAGGTCAAGAACGGGGCCAGCCAGGTCGTCTACCCGGCCGCTTCCATGCAAAAGGAAGTAACCGGGGCCATGATCATGCAGCTGATGGAAGAAAAGAAGGGGAGTTCAAGTGCTTTTAGCCAAAACACGAAGATCTCCCGCTGGTACCCGGCCTTGCGGAATGCCAAGAAAATCAGCGTGGGCAACTTGCTTTCCCACACTTCAGGCTTGCAGATTCCGGAAGTCGAAGCCGACCGCCATATCAACTACAGTGAAGACCAGGCAGTAAACTGGATTGTGAGCCGGGCCAACCAATTGCCGCAGGACAAGGTGGGGAGCTACCACTACAGCGACGTCAATTATGTTTTGCTGGCAGGCATCATCAAGAAGGTGAGCCATAAGTCATACGCCTGGAACTTTAAGAAGCGGGTGGTCCAGCGGCTGGGCCTCAAGTCAACTTATGTAAGCAGCCAGCTGCCTAAGAATAAGATGCTGGCTGTATCTTACGCCTATAAGCATGGCAAGAACTACCAGCAGGCGGCAACTTTGGAAAAGACACGGTTGTCTCAGCTGGTTGGGGCCGGGAACATGCTGACGACAGCCAGCGACTACTATCTTATCCAAGAAGCTTTGGGGACAGGGCAGTTCCTGTCGCCGAGCGCCTTTCACAAGCTGACCCACCTCAAGAGCAAGATCAACCAATATAGCGGCGGGGTTTACCTCAAGAAGGGGGAAAAGGTCAAGCTGGCCTACGGGGCAATTGGCAGCGCCCACTATGCTGCTTACTTCCAGCTGACAGCTGACAACAAGAACGGGATTATCTTGCTTCTCAACCAGCGCAGCTTTGGTGAAGACAAGGTCAAGGATGTTGGCTACCAGATCTTGAAAAAGATTAGGTTTGCTACTTTCTCTAAGAAGTAAGCAAAGTAACAAAGAAACAAAGTAAGAAATAGACAATAAATTGCAAGATAAAAAGGCAGATCTCCGGATCTGCCTTTTTTGTCGTTAATTGCTGGTTAATTCTGAAATGTTACAGAGCTTTTTAAAAGCTTAAAGGGAATAATCGTCCTGCAGGGTCTGGACCCGGACCAGGGCGTCTTTGATCCGCTCTTTTGGTAATTCACCGCTCTCTGCGGCTGCTTCCAAAATTGGCAAGTTTTCCAATTTGCCGCCTAAAAGGAGGTCGGCTCCGGCCTTTAGGGCCAAAAGTTCCGGGCAGCTGCTCTCTCGCGCCGCCGCCATAGCTAAGTCGTCGGTGATGGCCACGCCGAAATAATGAAGGTCCTCCTTGAGCAGGCGGTAGATTTCCGGGGAGAGGGAAGCAGGGCCAGGGCTATAGCAGGCAACTTCCAAGTGAGCCACCATGATAGTCGGCACGCCCGCCGCGATCGCAGCTTTAAAAGGTAAAAGATCCAGCTGGGCTTCCTTAAGGCTTCTAAGGTCTTTAGCCGGAGCCTGGTGGGTGTCGCCGGCATCCCCGTAGCCAGGAAAATGCTTGGCGCAGGAGGCGACTCCCAGCTGCCGGTAGAGCTTGATAAAGGCCGCGATTGCCGGACCGGTTTCCTCAGCTCCTGCTTGCAGGGTCCGGCTGTAGATGAAACTGGCCGGATCAAGCGAAAGATCAGCCACCGGAGCAAAGTTCAAGTTGATGCCTAAATCTTTTAATTCCAGGGCCGTCTTTTGGTTTTCTGCTAAGAAAAAGTCAGCCCCCTTTTTCAAAAGTTCAGCCTGGCTGGGGTAAGACCGGTTTGGGTAAAGGGTGGACAAGCGGCTGACTAAGCCGCCTTCCTGGTCAATGGCGAGCAGCAAACCTGGCCGGGCCTGCCGGTAAATCGCCAGCCGCTCTTTAACAGCCTTTTCGCTTAGGCCCGCCAGGTCTTTGGCAAAGAGTAGGAGGCCGGCTGGCTGGTACTGCTCCAAAAGTCGGAGGTTTTCAGTAAAATCGCCAGTGCTGTTGATTAGGAAAAGGCTGGCCAGTTTTTGACTAAGTGAAGACATGATGTACCTGCTTTCTAAAGTTAAGACAAAATGGATATTTTGTGGATTTTACAAAGTCTCTATAAATGATATTATTGGCTCTTTTTTACCCGCAAGCAAGGTAAAAGGGTTAGAAATATGCAAAAAAGCCCTGGCGATTGCCAGGGCTTCTTGCCATCGAGATGGAGGTTTGTGTGTTGTGAAAAAATAAGAAATTTAATGCAATGTAATGCTGGCTAAAGCGGTAGACCAGCAATTAGATAGAATTCAAATTCAAGGAAAAAAGGGAAGTCACGAATTCTTAATTGTGCCGCTGGTGGGCAGGAACTACTGCCAGTTGGCGGCGGGACCATCTGTAGCGGTTAAAGGCAAACAGGGCCAATGAAATCGTGAGTAATTTGGTAAACAGTTTCAGCATAGTTTTTGCCTCCTTTGCTTAGTCGCAAGTTCTTCTGAACTTGTACTGTAAGGATAACCAGCAAGCGTGGCTATTTGATGAACTGCTTGCTAAAAAAGACTGTGGAAAAGCTAAAGAAAAACTAAAATGCAGGTCCGCAAAGGACCTGCATTTCTTACTGCGATCAACTTGTTTGCATTTTGCTTGAAGTCAGACTTGGTCACGTACTTGCCAACACCGATAATGTAGTACTTCTTGCCCTTGATCGATACGGCGCTGCCGTAAGTCTGCTTCAAGGTCCGGGTCGTCCCGTCAACGTTGGAAGCATAGATGAAGGAGTTGTAGCCAGTTTGGTAGTACTTCTTATTCTTTATCGTCGTCCGGCCAAAAGTCAGGATCTTCTTGCCTTCAGCCACAGAAGAAGTGGTCTTCTTCAAGTTCTTGCTGTAAACGGCTGAACTGTGCATGACCGTGATGTAGCGGCCGTCGACGTCGGCAGACTAAACATACTTGTTAGTGGTCTTGGAGATCTTGTAGTACTTGACGCTGCCCCGGGTTAAGCTGCTGTATGTGCTAATGGTCTTATTGCCGTTTCTGTTGTAAACAGCCGCGGTCCGCTTAACGACTTTCTTTGCTGTTTCTGAAGTTTCAGTAACCGTCTCATAGGCTGAACTTGGCAAGTCACCGAAAGTGATATTGCAGTATGACGGATCACCGCTGATATTAATGCTTGCGTTTTGCAGACCGTTCTTGTAGACAGAGTCGTCGAAAGTTTATTATCGTCCTTATTTAATTAAAAAACAATAGAGCGCTTACTGAAATCTTGGTAAAAAGTGGCTATTAATTGAGCAGGCAGGCGAATGGTGATAAAATCAAGCTAGAAAGTGAATATTAACATAAGGAATCAGTGATCTGCTGTTTTACTTCTGAAGAAAGTAAGGGGGCATGGCAATGACGAAGAGCAAAGCCAGTAAGGCTTACCGGCGCGCCCGCCGCAGCCGTCTGCTGGCTTGTCCCAGCGGCAAGCGGGCCTTTAAGACGAAGTTTGATGCCGACTTGTTTCTTTACCAGGAAGAGGTGATCGTTCACCTGCGTGAAATCAACCATGAGCACTGGCGGCAGATGCCGATTCGGGCTTACCGGTGTCCTTATTGCAAGAATTATCATGTAACCTCAATGTCGCTGGAGCGCTATGAGCAGCTGCACGGCAGGACAAGGGAGCGGACCTGATGGCCCGCTTTTTTTCTTGCTTTTTGCTAAAATGTAAGTAAACGACTGGAGGAAAAAATGAGCCGACTCAATTCTTATTTCTACGATATCGAATCTTTGACCAACGCCTTTACCTTGTCCTGCTACCGGCCAGACGACCAGCGGGTTGACATCTATTACCTAGTTGATGATCCGGCCTTAAATGACAAAGACAGCCTGGACTTTAAGAAGTCTGCTGCCCGGCGGATCCGGGAGAAGAACCAGAACTTTAAAGGGGAGATCTACTACTACAATCTCTGCTCAAGTGCAGCTTCCGCCCGTCTGGCCCAGACCTTTGGGGTTTCAGATGCCCAATACGTCAATGATCCCCAAGCCCCGTCCTCTTTCCCTGGCCAGTTCCGCCCGGTCTGCGACACTGACGCCGGCTACCAGGAAGAAGAAGCGCCCTACCTGATGGGCTACAATTCCAGCAACTACGACTTGACCATGCTGGCCTACTACTTTACTAGAGCCTGGCAGCCTGGCGAAAGCGGCAAGCGGGACCGCTTTTCAGCCGTGACGGCCAGGGAGATGCGGGACTTTAACGATGAGCTCTTCAGCCGCTATATCGGCAATATGCGCCTGCGCCTTTGGCAGGACAAGACTATGGGTTTAGTTGCCAAAAACTTCCAGATGTCCGGCCGCCATATCGACGTGGCCCAGCTCAATGAGCGGCAAAGACGGGTTGGCCTCAAGCGCCTTTTGGGGATGCTGGGCTGGCAGATTCTGGAAAGTGACAAATTAAAGCCTGGCCAGGACTATTTGACCAGTCCTGAAGAACTGGCAGATCTCATTGCCTACAACGTTTCTGACGTGGTCAATTTAAAGGAGCTTTTCTGCCATCCTTACTACCAGGGCCAGTTTGTTTTGAAAAAGGGCCTCTTGGGCCAGTACCCGGACTTGATCTACCAAGAAGACGGGGACAGCTACCAGGCGAAAATCGGCCCGGCCTTTGTCAGAAAAGACCGCTTGACCATCGATTCTTCTTCTGCTAATTTTGCCCGCCGGACCATCTGCCCATACGGCCGCTTAAAAGACGACCGGGCTGTTTCCTTCTTGTACCCGGCGGCCAGCGTGGCGGAAAAAACGGGCGAAAAGCAGAGAGACATCCTGGAAGAAAGCCGGGACTTTTTCTACAGGCTCTTTGAGGACGAAAACTTACGCAAGGAGTTCAACCGGGTTTATGACTACTACAAGCAGTTTGCCGGCAAGAACTTCAATCCTTCGAAAGAATACCGGGAAGATTACGGCGACCAGGCCCTGCCGGTCAGCGACTTAAGTGATGTCGAAAACGAAGATACCAATCTTTTCTACTACCAAAAGGACGGCCAGCCATCGACTTGCTACATTACTTTTTCTGTCGGCGGCCTGCATGGGTCAGAATATAACCGTGACCTTTATTTAAAAGACCATGCCCTTTGGGAGAAAAAGCAGGCTGACCTGGCTTATGTGCAAAAGCTTTACCCAGACCCTTTGGACTTGCGTAAGGCCAGGGAAGTTACCCTGCCAGACGGCCGGGTGGAAAAGTACCAGACTTTTCTGACTGCCAAAGCAACGATCAAGCTGATGGAGCAGACGGATCCGGCCGACCGGGGGCAGTTTTGGCGGGACTTCAGTCAAGATGAACCAACCGTTTTCAAAAAGCAGGGGAGCCGGGTCCGACTGGATGACCGCTATGCCTTTACTTCAAGCGACCTGACCAACCACGAGGACTTTACTTCCTACTATCCAAACATGCTCCGGCGCTTGAATGCTTTTTACAATGACCGCTTAGGTGAAGACCGGTATACGGCGATCTTTGAAAGAAAGCAGGAATTGGACAAAAAGCGGACTGATCCCCAATACAGCGACGAAGAGCGGCGGATGTTCAACATTGAAAGAGAAGGGACCAAGCTGATCTTAAACTCAGCTACCGGGGCTGCTGACCCAAGAGAGGGGCAAGTGCGGTCCTCTATTAGAATGAACAACCGGATCCGGTCCATGCGGATCATCGGACAGCTCTTCACTTATATGATCGGCCAGGCCCAGACCTATGCCGGAGCCCGGATCGTGTCAACCAACACTGATGGCCTTTACTCAGTTTTGGACGCGGACTTAAACCGGAAGATCTTGGCTAAAGAAGCTGCTGAAATCGGTGTGGAAATCGTCCCGGAAGAACTCTACCTGGTTTCTAAAGACTCCAACAACCGCCTGGAAGCCAGCCCGGACTTGACCAAGATCCTGTCTGCCTCAGGCAGCCTGGCCTGCCGGAAGGACACCAGCCCGACCAAGTCCCTGGCCCACCCGGCCATCATCGACTGGGCCCTAAGCCGCTACCTGCTGGAAAAAAGAACAGACCTGGCAGCGCCTTTTGACCGGGACCTGGGCCGGCAGATTCTGGCGGAAGCCGAGGAAGCCTTCCCAGACCCGGCCCACCGGCTCAGAATGTTCCAAAACGTCCTCTCAGCCAACCACAGCAAGGAGCGGGCTAACTGCATTTTCGGCCGGGGGGATGCCGGCCAGTTCTTAATCTTGCAGCACTACAACCGGGTCTTTATCTATCAAGACGGCCTGCCGAAGACGGTTCACCTTTATTCCGCCGCGGCTAAAAAGCTGACCCCGGCCATGCTGAACAAGCGCAAGAAAAGTGGGGAGGCCGTGATTCAGCATGACCAAGAAGCCCTGTCCGTCCTTAAGGCTAACGGCCTGGGCAACTTGGCAAAAGGCCGGGAGGCTACGGTCCAGAAAATTCCTAATCTGTCACCTGACTGGTTCATGCACGTGGAAAACCGGGCCGTCAACTTACTTCAAGCTGAAGAGCAGGAAGCAATTTTGCATTCGCTTGACTATGACAAGTACCTGGACCTGGTGGCCAGCGCTTATGAAAAGAACTGGCGGAATTTGACTACATCCGGGCCAGTCTTATAAAATGGTTAGCGATGCTTTTTTACCAGAATAAAAAATAGAAACAGAAAAGAACAATAGAATAGGAAAAACTACCATACGGAGAGAAGAAAAATGAGCAAACAAATCATGGATGAAGCGGGGATCCGCCGGGCTCTGACCAGAATGAGCTACGAAATCGTGGAAAGAAACCAGGGGACGGAAAACCTGGTCTTAATCGGGATCAAGACCCGGGGCTGGTACCTGGCCCAGAGAATCGGTGATCGCCTGGCCAAGATTGAAGACAGCCAGCTGCCAGTCTTGTCTTTAGACATCTCCGCCTACCGGGACGACCTCAGCCAGGAGGAAAAGGCCAAGGCCATTGCCAGCTTTGACACTTCCTTTGACTTGACTGGCAAGACGGTCATCCTGGTTGACGACGTCCTTTACACTGGCCGGACCATCCGGGCAGCTCTTGACGCCATCATGGACCAGGGCCGGCCAGACAAGATCGCTCTGGCGGTCTTGATCGACCGGGGCCACCGGGAACTGCCGATCCGGCCGGACTTTATCGGTAAGAACATCCCAACCGCGGCCAGCGAGGACGTCCAGGTCCAGGTCAGCGAAATCGACGGTACTGACGCCGTAAAGATCAGCGAGGCATAAGATGGCTGAACAATACTTTACTGAAAATCCCACGGTTGACCATGATGAGCACCATGTCAACTACCACCTTAATGGCATTAACTTAAACCTGACCACGGACGCCGGCGTTTTTTCCAAAAACCGGGTCGACTACGGCAGCGGGGTCTTGATTGAGCAGATGCTGGACCAGGAGCTGCCAGGCGGCAATATTCTGGATGTCGGCTGCGGCTATGGCCCGATCGGTCTTTTCGCCGCTAAAAAGTGGCCCGGCCGCCAGGTCGACATGGTTGACGTTAATGAACGGGCCATGGACCTGGCCAGAAGAAACGCGGCGGCCAACGGTGCAGGCAACGTTAATATTTTTGCCTCAGACCGCTATCAAGAAGTTTCCGGCCAATATGCCATGATCGTGACCAATCCGCCGATCCGGGCCGGCAAAGCCATCTGGTCCAGCATTTTGTCAGAAGCTAAGGACCACTTAATTGATGGCGGGATTTTGCTGGTCGTCATCCAGAAAAAGCAGGGGGCACCGAGCGCGAAGAAGCTGATGGCAGCCAGCCTGGGCAACTGCGAAATCTTGACCCGGGACAAGGGCTACTACATTTTAAAGAGCGTGAAGAAATAATGTATTCAAGCGAAGAAAAAAAGACCTACATGGAGGCCGCCTTTGCGGAAGCAGAAAAGGCCCGCCGGCAAGACGAGGTTCCCATCGGGGCCGTTGTCGTGGGGCCAGACGGGCAGATTATCGGCCGGGGCTACAACCGGCGGGAGCTGGATGAAGACGGGACAGCCCATGCCGAAATTCTGGCTATTAAAGAAGCCTGCCAAAAGCTAGACTCCTGGCGCCTGATCGACTGCAGCCTGTTTGTCACCCTGGAGCCTTGCGCCATGTGTGCCGGAGCCATTATCAACTCCCGGATCAAGGAAGTCTACTTTGCGGCTATGGACCCCAAAGCTGGCGCCGCCGGCAGCGTGGTCGACCTCTTCAGCGTGGAAAAATTCAACCACCATCCCAAGGTCATCCGGGGTCTTTACAAGGAGCAAGGGGCCCTGCTTTTGAAAGATTTCTTCCGGGAAATCCGCCGCAAGCAAAAATTAGCAAAAAAAGCCCAGGAAAATTGCCAAAAGGATTAGTTTAGGTTACAATATGTATTGGGCAATGTTCGACCTCCGAAGCGTGTCAGGACCGGAAGGTAGCAGCACTAAGGTCGCTTGGACATGTGCCCTTTATTTAGCAATTAACAGGCTCTTAGCTCTTCGGGGCTAGGAGCTTTTTCATTACGGGGAGAATGTATGGCTTATCAAGCTTTGTATCGCAAATGGCGCCCGCGCACCTTTGATGATGTGGTCGGGCAGGAAGCCATTACCGATACCCTCAAGAATTCACTTATCCGGGGCAAGGTCTCGCATGCCTTTCTTTTTGCCGGCCCGCGGGGGACGGGGAAGACCTCATGCGCCAAGATTTTTGCCAAGGCCTTGAACTGTTTAAACCTGCAAGAGGGCGAACCTTGCAACGAGTGCAGCAACTGCCTGGCCGCCGACCAGGGGGCAATGCCGGACATCATTGAAATGGACGCGGCCTCAAACAACAGCGTTGACGAAATCCGCGACCTTTTAGACAAGGTTCACTACGCCCCAACTGAAGGCAAGTACAAGGTTTACATCATCGACGAAGTCCACATGCTGTCGATTTCAGCCTTCAATGCCCTTTTAAAGACTTTGGAAGAACCGCCGGCCAGCGTCGTCTTTATTTTGGCGACGACTGAACTGCAGAAGGTGCCGGCCACCATCATTTCCAGAACCCAGCGCTACAACTTCAAGCGCTTCTCAAATGAGGCCATGGTCCAGCGGATGGAATACATCCTGGGCCAGGAAGGGGTCGAATATGAGGACAAGGCCTTAAAGGTCATCGCGCAAGTCGCTGACGGGGGGATGCGGGATGCCTTGAGCATTTTGGACCAGCTCCTTTCTTTTGAAAAAAGCAGTGTCCGCTACGAGGACGCCCTGGAAGTCACCGGCTTCGCCGCCCAGGAGCAAGTGGAAAAGCTCCTTTTGGCCCTCTTAAACGGGGACAGCCAGACGGCCCTGGATTTAGCCAAGTCTGCCATCCAGGACGGGGCCAGCGCCCAAAACATCTTAAATGAAATTATCAGCTTGACCGTCCAGGCCATGCTTTTTACCAAAACAGGGCAGGGGGAATTCCTGACGGATGACTTTGTCCAGGAAATTGCCCGGCAAAGCCCGGACCGCTTCAGCCAGATCATTGACCAGGCTAATGACGCCTTGGGCAGTCTCCGCTTTACCAACCAGCAGCAGATTCCCTTGGAAGTCTTTTTAGTCCAGGCCAGCCAGAAGCGACAAAACAGCCAGGCAGGCCCGCAAGTTGCTTCCGCGGCCAGCAACCCGGCCATAGAGCGGCAGATTAAGGCCTTGAAAGAACAAGTCCACCAGCTGACCCAGCAGGTTCAGCAGCTGAGTCAGCGGCCAAGCCAGGCCTTCAGCCCCCGCCATGTCTTCCAGCTCAACCAGCAGCTGTACACGCAAAAGGGCGGGGCAACCGAAGTGGCCCAGCAGGCGGCGGAAAAGCAGCAGCAAGCCGAAAGCCTGCAGGCTGAAATCACCAGCAGCCAGGAAGAGATCTACGCGGTCTTAAGCCAGGCCACCAAGTCCGGCTTAGCTGAGGCCCGCAACCTTTGGGACCGCGACTTGCCAAGCATGCTGGAAGAGCCGGCCAAGACGGTCTTGGGCTTCCTGCAGCCGATCGCGGCCAGCGACCGGGCAGTTCTTTTGTCCAGCCAGTCCCGGGCCTGGCAGCTGGCCACAAATCCTCAGGAATTTTTAGCAACTCTCAAAGCTGACCTGGATCAATTGACCAAGGAGAGCTGGACCATCGCCATCGTTGACGAAAAGGCCTGGCCAAAGATCCGCCAGGAATTCATTAAAGAACATGCCAGTCAGCTCCGGGCCAAGGCCCAGCCAGCAGAAGCCCAGCCGGCAGAAGAAGCAGCTCCTGAGCCGCCTTTGCCGGACCAGGCGCCGCCGGAAGAAGCGGCAGATGATGCGATCGTGACCAAGGCAGAAGAGCTTTTCGGCCCTTTGGCCCAGGTTAAGGACTAATATTCGCCAAAAAACTTTTTTCGCGTTAAAATTAAGCAGATAAAAACGAAGTAGTAAAAGGAGATTTTTTCATGAGCAAGAGACCAGCTTTCCCAGGAATGGGCGGCATGAACATGCAGCAGATGATGAAGCAAGCCAAGAAGCTGCAGGAGCAAATGGCCCAGGAACAGGAAAACATCACGACCCAGGAATTCACCGGCAAGGCAGCTGACGACATGGTAGTGGCCACTTTTACCGGCGACCGGACTTTAAAGAGCTTGTTCATCAAGCCGGAAGCCATTGATCCGGATGACCCGGACATGCTGGAAGACCTGGTTATCGACGCTGTTAACAAGGGCTTGAAGCAGATCGACCAGGCAACCCAGCAGAGCCTGGGCAAGTACACGAAAGGCCTGATGTAATTTGCAATACCCATTGCCAATTGCCCGCTTGATCGATTCCTTCATGAAACTGCCGGGCATCGGTGAAAAGACGGCGACCCGCCTGGCCTTTTACGCCATGGACATGCCTAAAGAAGACGTGGACGAATTCGCCCAGGCTCTGGTCGACGTTAAGGAAAAGCTGCGCCAGTGCTCGGTCTGCGGCAACATCACCGAACAAGACCCTTGCGCCATCTGCAGCAATCCAGCCCGGGACCGGTCAACCATTATGGTGGTTGAGGAAGCCAAGGACGTGATGGCCTTTGAAAATATGGGCGAATATGACGGCCTCTACCATGTCCTGCACGGGGTCTTGTCCCCGATGGACGGGATCGGGCCGGAGCAGATCAACATCAAGTCCTTGATCGTCCGCCTGCAGAAAAATGATGCTGCCAAAGAAGTCATCCTGGCCCTTAATTCCACCCCGGAAGGGGAGTCAACGGCCATGTACATTTCCCGCTTGATCAAGCCGGCCGGCCTCAAGGTTACCCGGCTGGCCGCGGGCCTGGCGGTCGGTTCAGACATTGAGTATGCCAACTTGATCACTTTGAAGCGGGCAGTTCAAGGTAGAACGGAGCTATAGCATGAGTAAGCACAGCGACAAAATCAAGCAAGCAGAAGATGAGAAGTTGATGGCTTTGGTAGAAAAGCTGCAGCAGGAAATCAGCCTTAGCAATGGCTTAGACAACATGACCTTGGACATGTCCGATGACAATATCGTGGCGGACAAGATTTTAAGAGCTGAGTATGCCTTTTTGTACGATGAGGCACGCTACCGCCATGCTTCTTACACCGGCGTGACCAACGCCATTTCCCAATAAAAAACTGATAATCTCCCGGTTTCGGGGGATTATTTTTTTACGATTTTTACCTACTAGATTTAGTGGGAAGATAAGTCTGTAAATACTAGTCTTAGTTCTGTAAAATAGATAGATAGGAGGCAAGCTCAAATGCAAGGTTACTTTATCACTTTTGAAGGTCCCGACGGCGCCGGCAAAACGACAGTGATCAATGAAGTCGTCAAGGCCATCCAGGGCCAGTGCAAGCGGGAAATTTTAGTAACGCGGGAGCCAGGCGGGTCAAAAATTGCGGAAAAAATCCGCGACATCATCCTGGACCCGGCCAATACGGAAATGAATGCCAAGACCGAGGCCCTGCTCTACGCGGCCAGCCGGTCCCAGCATGTCAGCGAGATCATCAATCCGGCTTTAAAGCGGGGGGACCTGGTCATCTCTGACCGCTTTGTCGACTCTTCTTTGGCCTACCAGGGCCAGGGGCGGGGACTGGGAATTGATGAAGTAGCCCAGATCAACGCTTTCGCTACCGGCCACTTGGAGCCGGATCTGACCATCTTTTTGGATTTAGACCCGGCCCAGGGCCTGGCCAGAATCGCCAAGGTCCGGTCAGGCAGCGAAGACCGGCTGGAACAAGAGAAGCTGGCCTTCCATGAAGAGGTCTATCGGGGCTACCAAAAGGTCAACCAGGCTCATCCGAACCGGGTAAAAGTGGTTGACGCGAGTCAAGATTTACCGCAAGTTGTGGCTGCAAGTGTTAAACTGGTGAAAAGCACATTTCCAGAATTGTTTTAGGGGGGATCAAGATGAAACTGATCATTGCCATTGTCCAGTCTGAAGACGCCAAGCGCCTGCAGGCGGCTTTTGTTGACAACAATGTCGGCGCCACTAAATTGGCGTCAACGGGCGGCTTTTTGCGCGAAGGCAACACCACCTTCTTGATTGGGGTGGAAGATGAAGACGTTGACGGCGTTTTGAAGCTGATCGAAGAGCATTCCCAAACCAGAGAAGAAACAATCAACCCTGGCATTCACCCGGGCATTTCCTTCGAGCAGCCGATTGAACCGGTCAACATCACGGTCGGCGGCGCGACGGTCTTTGTCTTGCCGGTTGACCAGTTCCTACACTTTTAATGCTGGATTTAAAGCAAATTGGCGCTTCTGAATCCCGGCAGCTCAAGCAAGCCCAGGACCGGGGTCAGCTGTCGCATGCCTACCTGCTCTTGTCAAGTGATGAGGCAGAAGCCTTAAACACGGCCTACTGGCTGATCTGCTACGTGAACTGCACGGGCGAAAAGAAGCCGGACGGGACCTGCCCGGCCTGCCGGCGGATTCTGGCCGGCAACCACCCGGACGTCTTTTTGATCGACACGGAAGAAAACAAGCAGTCGATCGCGATTGACCAGATCCGGCCGCTTAAGCAGGAATTAGCCAAGAGCCCTCTGGAAGTCGACCGGCGCTACTTCGTGATCAACCATGCCCAGAAATTGAGCCTGCCGGCTGCAAACGCCATGCTCAACCTGCTGGAAGAGCCAGCGGCGCCGGTAGTCACCTTCTTGATTGCCAATAACGGCGGGCAGATTCTGCCGACGATCAAGTCCAGAACTCAGATCATCAATTTCGGCCAGCAAGCTGCTTCTAGCAAGGACAGGCTCCTTTTGGCCAACGGGATGAACCAGGAAGAAGTTGACCAGGTGAAAAGCAGCCAGGAAGTCGACCAGGCGGTAAAATATTTTTACCAGGAGCTCCGCGAGCATGACTCTTTGGCTATCGTGTCCGCCCACCAGCTGGCGGACCTGGTTAAAAAGCAAAAGCAGGGGACCAAGGCTTGGGAGAAGTATGTCTGGATTTTGCTCAAGAAGTGGGGCGAAAAGGACCTGGAGAAGGGTGACTACCAGGAAGCGGCCAACTTTTTGGCGGACCTCATGCGGGTTGACCAGATGCGGCAGAGTAATGTCGGCTTTTTGAACAATTTGGACTATTTGGCCTTAAAGTGGCAGCAGTAAAGGCGGTAAGGAAAGTGGACCCATATACTAAATTGCAGCAGCTGCAGCAGCAGATGGAGCGCATGCTCAAAAGCATGGACTCCCTGCAGCAGGAGATGCTGGAGAGCTTGAAGGAAAATACCGAGCTCAAGGTTGAAAACCAGCTTTTGCGCGAGAAGCTGGACAAATTGACGGTTAAAGAACACGAAGGCAAGAGCCAGAGCGGGATGGCCATGCTCAAGCAGATCTACCAGTCTGGCTACCATATTTGCAACATGTACTACGGAACCCACCGAGATCCCAGCGCGGACTGCATGTTTTGCCTGGATATTTTGGATAATTTTGGAAAGAAGGCGGTGCACAAATAATGCAAACGCAACACAGCTACGCGAATGACCAGCAGGGCAAGCTCTACTTGGTGCCTACCCCGATCGGCAACCTGGAAGACATTACGATCCGGGCCAAGCGGATTCTGGAAGAGGCTGACTACATTGCCGCTGAAGATACCAGAACCAGCGGGATCATGCTGGACCGGCTGGGCATTCACAACAAGATGGTTGCCTTTCACAAGTTCAACTCTAAAGAAAAGGCGCCGGAACTGGTCAAGTTGATGCAGGAGGGGGCGACAATCGCTGAGATCAGCGATGCTGGCATGCCGGTGATTTCTGATCCCGGCTATATTTTGGTCCAGGAATGCATCAAAAGCAATGTTCCAGTCGTTCCCCTGCCGGGCCCGTCGGCTTTTGCCACGGCCTTGATCGCTTCCGGCTTTGACGGGCAGCCCTTTACCTACTACGGCTTTTTGCCCCGCAAGGCCAGCCAGCAGCGGCCTTTTTTAGAAGAAATCAATGCTTCAAGAGCTACCTCGATCTTTTATGAGGCACCCCACCGGCTATTGAAGACTTTAGAGCAAATGTTGGAAGTTTTGCCAGGCGGCCGGCAGGTCGTCTGTGCCAGAGAACTGACCAAGATTCATGAAGAATTCATCCGCGGCAGCCTGGAAGAAGTCATCCAGCACTTTAAAGAAGTCGACCCCCGGGGCGAGTTCGTCGTTTTGGTGTCGCCAAACACGGAAGAAAAGCCCCTGGACTGGGCTGACCTCGTCAAGCTGGTCAAAGAGCAAGTTGCCCAAGGCGTTTCTAAAAAGGATGCCATCAAGCAGGTGGCCAAGAGCCAGGGCGTTTCCAAAAACGAACTCTATGACTGCTACCACCAGGAGGGGGCAAAATGAGATACTACAAGGATTACCAGCTGGAATACGCTGACTGCGGGGAAAGCGGCCAGCTGAAATTGCCCAGAATGATCGACCTGATGATGGAAAGCTCTGAAAGGCAGCTGGCGCCAACTTTAGGCGGGGCTAGCGCCATGAAAGAGCGAGGGAGGGGCTGGGTAGTCACTCAGTACGAGTTTGAATTTACTAGCCTTCCCCGGGCCGGGCAAAAGGTTAGGGTCTGGACTGAAGCGGTTGGCTACAACCGCTTTTTGTCCTACCGGGACTTCGGCATTGAGGACGAAGCAGGCAAAGACCTGGTAATTGCCCACAGCCAGTGGGTTTTGTTTGATTTAAAGAGCCGGAAGCTTTTGCCCAGCGATGATAAAATCGCTGAGGAATTGGGAGCACCCCTTTTGGCTAAAATGCCCCGCTTTAAGAAATTGCGGCCAAAAGACGATTACAAAGACGAGAAGGTCTACCGGGCCTACTACTATGACCTGGACTCCAACCACCACGTCAACAACGCCCACTACCTGGACTGGATCGTCGACAGCCTTCCCCGGGACTTCATCAACAGCCATGAGCCGAAAGACCTGGCCATCAAGTTTGAGAAGGAAATTGAATACGGCGATGAGGTTGCCTGCCAGGTTATGCAGGAAACGGAAGACAGCGCTGTCAAGACCTGCCACGCCATTACCCGGCAAGGTGAACTTATGGCACTTTGTGAGGTAAACTGGCAAAAAATGTGCTTTAATAGAGACTGATTCAGTTGTTTTTGTTAAGCCATTTTTAGGAGGACAGTCTTGTGAAAAGTGAATCAAAAGTCAGCAGCAAGCTGGAGCTGCGGGAGCTGGTCTTATTGGCCATGGTTATCGCCATCAAGGTGGTTTTGGGACAGTTTAAGGTCGGGGATGCCACCCTGCAGGTGGGCCTGGGCTTTATCGGCAGCGTCATGCTGGGCTACTTGTTCGGGCCTTGGTGGGGCTTTGCCGGCGGTGCCTTGAGCGACCTGGTTTCATCCGCAATTTTTGGCAACCTGGGCGGCTTCTTTATCGGTTACACCTTGACCGCGGCCTTGGGGCCGATGATCTACGGCTTCTTCTTGTACAAGAAGCCCATCCAGATTTGGCGGGTCATCGCGTCCGTAATCTGCGTCACGGTAATCTGCAACATCGGCTTAAACACCCTTTGGGTCAGCATGATGTACGGGACCAACTTTATGGTCGCCCTGTCCAGCCGGATCCTCAAGGAAATGATCACTCCATGGATTCAGATGGTCGTGGTTTGGTTTATCCTGGAAGGCCTGTCCCGGGTCAAGCTGAGTAGAAAATTTTAGGAAATAAAAGTTAGATCATGAAGATTTTAAGCATTTCGACGGCAACGAGCGATTTGAGCGTTGCCTTGAATGAAGCTGACCACTTGGTCAGCGAAAAGATCGAGGAAAACCAGCGCAACCACAGCGTTGACCTTGATCCGGATATTGCCAGCCTGCTGGCAGAAAACGGTCTGTCTTTAAAAGACATCGACCGCTTCGCGGTGGCGATCGGGCCTGGTTCATATACTGGCCTCAGAGTCGGTTTGACCACGGCTAAGATGTTTGCCAGCATTTTGAATAAAGAGCTGGTTGGGGTCTCAACTTTACAGGCCCTGGCCCAGAACTTTGCCGGTGAAGATGCCTTGATCGTGGCTGCATTAGACGCCAGAAACAAGAACTTCTTTGCCGGTGCTTACCGGGGCAAGGAAGCCGTGATTGCAGACGGTCACTACCACTTAAGCGAGCTCTTAGAGCAAGTAGGGGCCCTGCCTGACCAGAAGGTGATTTTTGCCGGCAGCGACTTCAGCAAGTACCAGGAAGAAATCGCGGCAGGGCTGGCTGACAAGGACCTGCGCCTGGCTGAAGGGGAAGAGAACCTTCTGCACGCCGGTGCAATTGGCCGCCTGGCGGTAAGTGCTCCCGTCCTTGATCCGGACCAGGCCGTGCCGAACTATCTGCGCCGGACTCAGGCTGAGTATGACTGGGCAAAGAAGACCGGCCAGGAATTTGCAGCAGACAGTGCATATGTAGAAGAAGTTTAGACTTATGGGACTATTCTTTAAAGCTGACCTGGTGCAGTTTGCCCCCCGGGCAATCAGCATCAGCGGCCATGAATACTGCTTAAAGAAGGCGGAGGCAGGCGAGCTTGCCCGCCTCCTTTTGCTGGAAAAGGAAGTTTATGCCGGCCGCCTGCCCTGGGACGGGGAAGTCTTTGCCGAAGAATTGCGTCGCCGGGATTCCTTATACTTGCTCTTGCTTAAGAGGGATTTTTTGGTCGGAGCCATCGGCTGCCGCTTCAGTCTCTCTAAAGCCCACATCACTTTTTTGGCGGTGATGCCGAAAGAGCAGGGGCAGGGGATCGGGAGCTACCTGGTTCAGACGGTTTTAGACTTGGCCAAGTCGGCTGACCTTAAAGCGGTCACCTTGGAAGTGCGGGTCGAAAACAAGAAGGCCCAAGAGCTCTACCGGCAGCTTGGCTTTGAAGACAATTTTGTCCACAAGAACTACTACGATAATGATGACCGTCCGGACAGCGACGGTTTGAACATGATCTGCCATCTAAGAAAGAAGAACTGACTGTGAAGGAAAAGAAAGACATTCGCGTTTTAGCTTTTGAAAGCTCCTGTGACGAGACTTCGACTGCCGTGGTCAAGAACGGGTCAGAGGTCGAAAGCCTGGTCGTGTCTACCCAAATCAAGAGCCATGCCCGTTTTGGCGGGGTTGTGCCGGAAGTGGCCAGCCGCCACCATATCGAAGTGATTACCCAGATTACCCGGGAAGCCCTGGAAGAAGCCAAGGTCAGCTGGGAAGATCTGGATGCCATCGCCGTAACCCACGGGCCAGGCCTGGTCGGAGCCCTTTTGATCGGGATCAACGCGGCCAAGGCGGCCTCCATGGCGACCGGCCTGCCTTTGATTGGGGTAGACCATATCATGGGCCACATTTCAGCTGCCCAGCTGGTTGAACCGGTTGAGTATCCGGCCTTGGCCCTGCAGGTTTCCGGCGGCCACACCGAAATTGTTGTGCTGAAAGACCCGACCCACTTTGAAATCGTGGGCGACACCCGCGATGACGCGGCCGGAGAAGCTTACGACAAGATTGGCCGGGTCCTGGGGGTCAACTACCCGGCCGGCAAGACGATCGACCAGTGGGCCCACCAGGGTAAGGATACTTTCGGCTTCCCTAGAGCCATGATCGATGAAGATAATTACGACTTCTCCTTCTCAGGCCTCAAGAGTGCCTTTATCAACACCTGCCATCATGCTGACCAATTGGGGCAGGAATTAGACAAGTATGACCTGGCGGCCAGCTTCCAGGCGGCCGTGGTGGACGTTTTGGCTGAAAAGACCATGCGGGCCATCCGGCAGTACCAGCCCAAGACCTTCATCATGGGGGGCGGGGTTGCCGCCAACCTGGGCTTAAGAGAGCGGATGAACAAGGAGATCGCTGCTTTGGAAAAGGCACCGAAGGTTATCCTGCCGCCGCTTAAGCTCTGCGGGGACAACGCGGCCATGATCGGGGCTGCCGCTTACAACCAGTACCTGGCCGGTAATTTTGCCGACTTGACCTTGGACGCGGACCCGTCAATGGAACTGCCTTACGCTGAGGATTACAAGTAAAAAGCAAGACGAAAATGCAACAAAAAAGCAAGTCCAGTAACGGACTTGCTTTTCCTTTGCCTAAAATTAAAATTCTTCCAAGGCCAAGGAGGCATCTTCCCAAGCCTGGCTAACTTGGCTGATCTTTTCCTGGACAGCGGTCAATTCTTCCTGGAGAGGCCCCAGCTTGCTGAAGTCGGCGGCGATTGCCGGGTCAGCCATTGCTTCCTGGATCTCTTGTTCTTTTGCTTCCAGCTCTTCCAGGTCCTTTTCTGCCTGGGCGACCTGCCGCTCCAGTTTCCGCTTTTCCGAGTCCCGCTTTTTCTGCTCCTGGTAGGAGAACTTGCTTTCGCTGACTGCCTTGACGACTGGCGCTTCCTGCGCGGCTGTTTCTTGAGCAGCGGCTTCTTCCTTGGCCTTTTCGTTCAAGTAGTAAGTGTAGTTGCCTTCATAGATTTTGGCCTGGCCGTCTTTAGCGACGACGATCTTGTTGGCCAGTTTGTTGATGAAGTAGCGGTCGTGGGAAACGAAGAGGAGGGTGCCGTCGTAATCGGCCAAAGCTTTTTCCAAAACTTCCTTGGCGTCCAGGTCCAAGTGGTTGGTCGGTTCGTCCATCAAAAGGAAGTTGTTGTGTTCCATGGACAAGACGGTCAGGGTCAAGCGGGCTCTTTGCCCCCCGGACAGCTGGCTGACCTGCTTGTCAATGTCCTTGGCCGTGAACAAAAAGCTGGCTAGGATGGACCGGATGTCCTTTTCGTTCATGTCTTTGTGCCGGTCCCAGATGGTATCGATCACGGTCTTAGAATAGTCTAATCCCTGCAGTTCCTGGTCATAGTAGCCGATATCCAGGCTGGCCCCGTACTTGATTGCCCCGCTCTTAACCGGCAGTTGTTTCATGACAGTCTTTAAAAGGGTGGACTTGCCGATCCCGTTTTGGCCAATGATGGCCACCCGGTCACCCTTATTGATCTGGAAGGAGATGTCCTTAAGCATGGTCTTGTCTGGATAGCCAACGGCCAGGTCCTTCAAGATCAAGACTTCCTTGCCTGACGGCCGGGCGCTGTCAAACTTGATCCGGACTTTTGACTTGTGCTTTGGCGGGTCGACCAGTTCCATCTTCTCCAGGGCCTTGCGCCGGCTTTGGGCCTGCTTGGTGGTGGAGGCGCGGACGATGTTCTTTTGGATGAACTCTTCTTCTCGCTTGATCTCTTCCTGCTGCTTTTCATAAGCGGCTTCTTGCTGCTGGTCGCGCAGTTCTCTTTGCGCCAGGTACTGGCTGTAGTTGCCCTTAAAGACAGTCAGTTCCCCATGCTGGAGTTCAAAAATCTGCGTAGCCAGGTGGTCTAAGAAGTACTGGTCGTGGGAAACCGTCAGGATGGCGCCAGGGTAGTTCTTAAGAAAGGCTTCCAGCCAGTCCAAAGTATCCAGGTCCAGGTAGTTGGTCGGTTCGTCCAAAAGCAGGAGCGGGGGCTTCTTTAAAAGGAGCTTGACGAAGCTGAGCCGGGTCTTTTCCCCGCCGGACAGGCTGGCAATCTGCTTGTTCCAGGTCGCTTCCGGGAAGTTGAAGCCGTTGAGCATGCTCTTGATTTCGGCCTGGTAGGTATAGCCGCCGGCTTGTTCAAAATTATACTGGGCCTGGTCCAGGCGGCGCAGAAGCTCTTCGTCTTCCGGATGGTCGGCGATGGCGTACTGCAGCTTCTCCAGCTGCTGGCCCTGGTCGATCAAGGGCTGGAAGACCGTCAGCATCTCTTCCCAGATCGACTTCTCTTCGTCAAAGTCGTGCTCCTGGGCGATGTAGCCAATCTCGATCCCCTTGTTGACGGTAAATTCCCCCTGGCTGGCTTCCTGGCGGCCGGTCATGATCTTTAAAAGGGTCGTTTTCCCGGCCCCGTTTGGCCCGACCAGGCCGATCCGGGCATTGTTCTCAATTGAAAAGTTTACCTTGCTGAATATAGGAGCAGCTCCGAAGCGTTGCTCCAAATTGTGTCCTTGTGCTATTATCATATTTCTTCACCTTGAAACATTGTACCATGCAAAAGGCTTGCCTGCCGCCAGCCAGGCTGATTTTCCCTTTCTTTTCCGCTTCTTTTTTCCCTCCTTTTATTTTTCCTTTTTCTTTAAAGAAAATGCCGGAAGCGCTGATCTCTTAATCAATTTGTGAAAAAGTTCAATAAAAAGGATTATACGGCAAATATTGTGAAAATACGACTTGCCAAGGACTGGTAAAAATGGGTATCATAGTAGAAGATTGATTAGAGATTCACATTCACAAAATAAAAACTGGAGGCATCTTTTTATGAACAACAAATTTAGAATTCCCAAGGCTACTGCCAAAAGATTGCCGCTATATTACCGCTACTTGCTGCTTTTGAATGATGAAGGCAAAGACAAGGTTTCTTCAACTGAACTGGCGGAAGCCGTTCAAGTCGACAGCGCTTCAATCCGCCGGGACTTTTCTTACTTCGGTGCCCTGGGCAAGCGGGGTTACGGCTATGACGTCAAGAACCTGCTCAGCTTCTTTAAGAAGATCCTCAACCAGGACACTTTGACCAATGTTGCCCTGGTCGGGGTCGGCAACCTGGGTCATGCCCTTTTGAACTACAACTTCAAGCGCAGCAACAATATCAGAATTTCCTGCGCCTTCGACATCAACCCGGAAATCACCGGCAAGATCACCCAGGGGGTCCCGGTTTACTCAATGGATGAAATGAAGCAGCAGATCGCTGACCAGCAGATCCGGATCGCTATCTTGACCGTTCCCCAGGCGACGGCCCAGAAGACGGCTGATGAAATGATCGAAGCCGGGATCAAGGGGATCATGAACTTTACCCCGATCCGCCTGTCCGCCCCAAACGGGGTCCGGATCCAAAACGTCGACCTGGCTACCGAATTGCAGACTTTGATCTACTTCCTTGACTCTGACGAAATGATCAAAAAGCAGCTGGAAGAGCGGAAAAAGGCCATGAACAACACGAATAAATAAGGAAAACAGCACTTTTTAGCACTCTCGACTAAAAAGTGCTATTTTTCTCTTGCCTTTTTGGAAAAAAGGTATTATTATCATAGTTGTAAGTTAGCACTTGATCAAGATGAGTGCTAAAGAATTTCTAAAGACAATTAATTTTAGGAGGGAATAACGTGTTACAACCAATTGGAGATCGCGTGATCGTTGAAGTTAAAGAAGTTGAAGAACAAACTGTTGGTGGTATCGTACTTGCTTCCAACGCTAAGGAAAAGCCAACCCAAGGCAAGGTTGTTGCCGTAGGCGGCGGCCTGTACGCGGAAGATGGTAGCAAGCTTCCTATGACCGTCCAAGAGGGCGATGAAGTTTTATACGATAAGTATTCTGGCACTAAGGTCAAGTACGAAGGCAAGGAATACTTAGTCCTTCATGAAAAAGACATTTTGGCAATTATTAAGTAATTTAAGGAGGGTGAATTAAAAAATGGCAAAAGACATCAAGTTTTCAGAAGACGCAAGACGTTCACTTTTAAACGGGGTTAACAAGCTGGCCAACACGGTCAAGACGACCTTGGGGCCTAAGGGCAGAAACGTTGTTTTGGAACAAAGCTACGGCGCCCCAACGATTACCAACGACGGCGTGACTATCGCCAAGGCAATTGAACTGGAAGACCACTACGAAAACATGGGGGCCAAGCTGGTTGCTGAAGCTGCTTCAAAGACCAACGACATCGCTGGTGATGGTACGACCACGGCCACTGTTTTGACCCAAGCCATCGTGCAAGAAGGGATGAAGAACGTGGTTGCCGGGGCTAACCCAGTTGGCATTCGCCGCGGGATTGAAAAGGCCACCCAAGCAGCCGTTGACCAATTGCACAAGAACAGCCACGAAGTTTCCAGCCGGGACCAAATTGCCCAAGTTGCTTCAATCTCAAGTGCTTCAAAGGAAATCGGCGACTTGATCGCTGAAGCCATGGAAAAGGTCGGCAAGGACGGTGTTATCACCATTGAAGACTCCCGCGGGATCGAAACTGAACTGAGCGTGGTTGAAGGGATGCAATTCGACCGCGGCTACCTGTCCCAATACATGGTAACGGACAACGACAAGATGGAAGCTGACTTGGAAAACCCATACATCTTGATCACTGACAAGAAGATTTCCAACATCCAGGACATTTTGCCAATGTTGCAGGAAATCGTGCAACAAGGCCGCTCACTCCTAATCATCGCTGATGACGTGACTGGCGAAGCTTTGCCAACTCTTGTTTTGAACAAGATCCGCGGTACCTTCAACGTTGTTGCTGTTAAGGCTCCTGGCTTTGGTGACCGCCGCAAGGAACAACTGGCTGACATCGCTGCTTTGACTGGCGGTACGGTAATCTCTGAAGACCTGGGCCTGGAACTCAAGGACACCCAGCTCAGCCAATTGGGTCAAGCTCGCCGGGTAACTATCACCAAGGACTCAACTACTATCGTTGACGGCTCTGGCGCTAAGGAAGCCATCCAAGAACGGGTTGACACCATCAGAAAGCAAATCGAAGACACTTCTTCTGACTTCGACAAGAAGAAGCTGCAAGAACGTCTGGCCAAGCTGACTGGCGGCGTAGCCGTAATCCACGTCGGTGCTGCTACTGAAACTGAACTCAAGGAACGCCGCTACCGGGTAGAAGACGCCTTGAACGCTACCCGTGCCGCTGTTGAAGAAGGCTACGTAGCTGGTGGTGGTACTGCTTTGGTTAACGTTGAAGAAGCTGTTAAGGCAATCAAGGGTGACACTGCTGACGAACAAACCGGGATCAACATCGTGGCCCGTGCCTTGACTGCCCCAGTTCGCCAAATCGCTGAAAACGCCGGCCAAGAAGGCTCAGTCGTTGTTGACCACCTGCGCAAGGTTGACCCGGAAGTCGGCTACAACGCTGCTGAAGACAAGTACGTCAACATGATTGACGAAGGGATCATCGACCCAACCAAGGTGACCCGGTCAGCCCTGCAAAATGCCGCTTCAATCGCCGGCCTCTTGCTGACCACTGAAGCAGTTGTGGCAGAAATTCCGGAAGACAAGCCAGAAGCTGCTCCAGCTCAACCAGGCATGATGTAAAATACTGAAAATTAACACACACAAGAATTACTGTAAGAAGGGTCCAGCTTTGGCTGGGCTCTTTTTGCGTGCAGACAAGGCAAGCAGGCCGGCGAAATGCTGTATAATTGAAAGCATACGATAAGCGAGGGAGTTTTTATGCCAAGAAAAGCCACGACTCCAATGATGGAGCAATATTACCAGATTAAAGACCAGTACCCGGATGCCTTTCTCTTCTACCGGGTGGGAGATTTTTACGAACTCTATGAAGACGATGCCATCAAGGGATCACAGATTTTAGAGTTGACCCTGACTCACCGGTCAAATAAGTCGGAAAACCCGATTCCCATGGCCGGGGTGCCCCACATGGCGGTTGATTCTTATGTCAACACTTTAGTGGAAAAAGGCTACAAGGTGGCCATCTGCGAGCAATTGGAAGACCCGAAGAAGGCCAAGGGGATGGTCAAGCGGGGGATCATCCAGCTGGTTACTCCCGGCACCAAGATGGCCCAGGGGCCAGACGACAGCCAGGAAAGCAACTACCTGACCAGCGTGGTTGAAAAGGCTGGCGGCTATGGTCTGGCTTACAGCGACCTGTCGACCGGGGAGATTTTTGCCACCCACGTCAAGCACTACGCCGAGGTGGTCAACGAGCTCCTGTCTTTGAGAACCCGGGAAGTCGTTTTTGCTGGCAACCTTAGCGCCAGCGACCGGGACAGACTGCAAAAGGCCAACATCACCGTGTCTGAACCGGCAGAACTGGAAGGCGAGCATGCGGAAATTTCCTATGTCCAGCAGAAACTGACTGACTCTATGGAAAAAGCCGCCGTCCGCCAGCTGGTCGTTTACCTTTTGGCCACGCAGAAGCGGAGCCTAGCTCACCTGCAAGTGGCGGAAAGCTTTGAAATCGGCCAGTATTTACAGATGGCCAACACTGTCCAGCGGAATCTGGAACTGACCCAGTCAGCCACGACTGGCAGGAAGCAGGGCTCTTTATTCTGGGTTTTGGACAAGACCACCACGGCTATGGGGGGCCGGCTTTTAAAGCAGTGGCTGAGCCGGCCGCTCTTGTCTTTAGACCGGATTAAGCAGCGCCAGCAGATGGTGCAAGCCCTGTTGGACGACTACTTTACCAGGGAAAATATCGTTGACTCCTTGAAGGGAGTCTATGACCTGGAACGGTTGAGCGGCCGGGTGGCTTTTGGCAATGTCAACCCCCGTGAGCTCTTGCAACTGGCGAAAAGCCTCGAGGCGACCAAGCTGATCATCCAGGCCCTGGCCGAATCGGGCAATCCAGACCTGGAAAAATACGGGCAGGGGATCGACCCGCAAAGTGAACTTGCTGAGAGTATCACTAACTGCTTAGTTGACCAGCCGCCGATTTCGGCTAAAGACGGCGGCATTATCCGGGCCGGGGTCAGCGAGGACCTGGACAAGTACAGAGAAGCCATGAATGGCGGGAAAAAGTGGCTGGCCCAGATGGAAATGGAAGAGCGGCAGAGAACCGGGATCGACAATCTGAAGATCGGCTACAACCGGGTCTTTGGCTACTTCATCCAAGTCAGCAAGGGGAATGTCGCTAAAGTGCCCCAGGACCGCTACACCAGAAAGCAGACCCTGACCAATGCTGAGCGCTACATTACCCCGGAATTAAAGGAACACGAAAACTTGATTCTGGAAGCTGAGAGCCGGTCAACTGACCTGGAATACGAGCTCTTCAGCCAGCTGAGAGAGGCTGTCAAGGCCCATATCCCGGCCTTGCAGGAACTGGGCCGGCAATTGGCGGCCCTGGACGTCTTCGTGGCCTTTGCCCAGGATGCTGAAGAGAAAAATTACTGCCGGCCAAGTTTTTCCAGCAAAAACGAAATCGCCGTTAAGAACGGCCGCCACCCGGTTGTTGAGGCAGTTTTACCAGCTGGCTCCTATATCCCTAACGACCTGGTCATGGATGAAGACACCAGTATCTACCTCATCACGGGGCCAAACATGTCTGGTAAGAGCACCTACATGAGGCAGCTGGCATTAATCGCCATCATGGCCCAGATCGGCTCCTTCGTCCCGGCAGACAGCGCCAAGCTGCCAGTTTTTGACCAGGTCTTCACCCGGATCGGGGCCGCTGACGATCTCTACTCCGGCAAGTCCACCTTCATGGTGGAAATGAGCGAGGCCAATGAGGCCCTCCAGCACGCTTCCAGCCGGTCTTTGGTTCTGTTTGAC
This sequence comes from Lactobacillus delbrueckii subsp. jakobsenii ZN7a-9 = DSM 26046, assembly GCF_001888925.1. Classification (NCBI taxonomy): domain Bacteria; kingdom Bacillati; phylum Bacillota; class Bacilli; order Lactobacillales; family Lactobacillaceae; genus Lactobacillus; species Lactobacillus delbrueckii. The sequence continues at coordinate 1,730,655 of NZ_CP018218.1, read as the reverse complement.
GAAATCGGCCGGGGGACGGCCACTTACGACGGGATGGCCTTGGCCGGGGCGATTATCAAGTACCTGCATGACAAGGTTGGCGCCAAGACCCTTTTTGCCACCCACTACCATGAACTGACTGAACTGGACGAAACCTTGCCGCACTTAAAGAACATCCACGTCGGAGCAACGGAAGAAAACGGCCAGCTGATCTTCCTGCACAAGATTTTGCCAGGACCAGCCGACCAGTCTTACGGGATCCACGTGGCCAAATTGGCTGGCCTGCCGCGGGCCGTTTTAAGAGAAGCCTCCAGCATGCTCAAGCGCCTGGAAGCAGAAGGAGCCCGGGAGATCAACCCAAGCCGCCAGCAGCTGGACCTCTTCAGTCCGGTGGAAGTAGTGGAAGAGAACCCGCTCAAGGCAGAGCAGGAGGAACTGTTAGACGAGATCAGCCAGGTCAACTTGAATGAAAAGACGCCGCTGGAAGTCATGCAGCTGGTAGCTGACTGGCAGCAGGCCTTGAAGGAAGAATAATGGCGAAAATTCATGAACTTTCAGAAAATCTGACCAACCAGATCGCGGCCGGGGAAGTTATCGAGCGGCCGGCCAGCGTGGTCAAGGAACTGGTCGAAAACGCGATCGATGCCCAGGCCAGCCGGATCAGGGTTGAAGTCCAGCATTCGGGCTTAAAGCAGATTTCTGTCCAAGACAACGGCAGCGGGATTGCCCCGGACCAGGTTGACCTGGCTTTTATGCGGCACGCGACCAGCAAGATTCAAGATGAGCATGACTTGTTCAATATCGCGACCTTGGGCTTTAGAGGGGAAGCCCTAGCTTCCATCGCAGCCGTAGCCCATGTGGAAATTTTGACTTCAACTGACGGGCAGACGGCCACCCGGGCAGCTTTTGCCGGCGGGGTGAAAAAGTTCCAGGAAGATGCTGGCAGCGCTAAGGGAACCAAGATCACGGTCGGGGATATTTTTTACAATACTCCGGCCCGGCTGAAGTATCTGAAGAGCCCGAAGACTGAACTCTTGAAGATTGTGGATATTGTCAACCGGATTGCCCTGGGGCACCCGGAAATCAGCCTGACCTTGGCCAGCGACGGGAAAGTCTTGCTCAGAACGCCCGGTAACGGCAACTTAAAGCAGGACGTGGCCAATATTTATGGCCGCAAAGTCGCCGAAAAAATGCTGACGGTGGAAAATGAGGACCCGGACTTTACCCTCTATGGCCTGGTGTCAGAAGCAAACTTGACCCGGTCATCCCGCAACTTTATCTCGATTTTGCTCAATGGCCGCTACATCAAGAACTACCAGCTCTCCAGTGCCCTTTTGGACGGCTACGGCAACAAATTGGGGGGCAAGTACCCGATCGCGGTCTTGGCGATTGAGGCTGATCCCCTCTTAGTCGACGTCAACGTCCACCCGACTAAGGAAGAAGTCCGCCTGTCCAAGGAAAAAGAGCTCAGCCGCTTGATCACCAGTGCCGTGACTGAGGCTTTAATGGATGAGGACGAGGCCAGCCCGCTTTTTCAGCTGACTCCTTTTAAAGACAAGACCCAGTTGGACCAATTGGAATTCAACTTAAAACCAAACGTGGTCGACACCCGCCGGCCAGATGACTTCCAGCTGGAAGTCTCCCAGGTGGCTGAGCCGGAAGGCAAAACAGATATAACTAATAAAAAAGAAACAGAGACAAAAGAAACAAAAGAAACAGTAGAGAAGAAAGAAAATAAACAAGAAAAGAAAGAAGAAAAAACTTCTGCTCCGGAATACGTGGACTTAAACCAGGTCAGAGAAGATGACCAATATGTCTTAACCAAGAGCTGGGACCAGCATGTCAAGGAACAGACGGCCCTGCCGCCTTTTGCGGGCGGAGAGGAAGCCGCTAGCCCGGTCACGTCAAAGGCTGACCAGCTGCTAAGGCAACACCTGCCGGCCCTACGCCTTTTGGGCCAGATGGGGGGATATCTCCTGGCTGAACACGGGGGCGACCTTTACCTGCTTGACCAGGTGGCGGCCAGAAGACGGCTGGAGTACGACCAGATTTTAGCCAGCCTGGAAAAAGACGAGAACTACCAGCAAGGCTTGCTTGAGCCTTTGGTCTTTGACTTTAGCGTCTATGACTACCAGAAATTAAAAGACCAGCTGCCCCTTTTGCGCCAGCTGGGCCTGGAGATGGAAGACTTTGGCCAGAACACCCTCTTGATGCACTCTTACCCAACCTGGCTGAAAGGGGAAGTCACCGTGCAGGTCAGGGAGCTCTTGGACCAGCTCTTGTCCAGCCGGGAAAACGATGGAAAAAGTCTCTTGAAGCTGGTGGCGGCTAAGGCGGCGGAAAGCAATGTTTCCCGCCGGGTCAATTTAACCGGCGCTGAAGCCGCCGATCTGCTGCTCCGTTTGCAGACGGCCAGCGACCCTTACCGGGATGCCAACGGCCAGGTCGCCGTCGTCCGCTTGAGCCAGAATGATTTAAGCAAGCTTTTTAAGAAAGGAAAGTGACAAAGCTAGATGTACGAGTATTTTGAGGGCACCATTACCGTGGTTAATCCGGCCTATGTCGTGATTGAAGTGGCTGGGATAGGCTACCGGATCCTGACCCCGACCCCTTATGCCTATAAAGATGGGGACAAGGCCCGGATCTACGTTGAACAGGTCGTCCGGGAAAACGGGATGACCCTCTACGGCTTCAAGAGCCAGCAAGACAAGGTCCTCTTCAACAAGCTTAATGAAGTTTCCGGGATCGGTCCTAAGTCTGCCCTGGCCATCATGGCCGCTGAAGACAACGGAGCCCTGGCTTCCGCCATTGAGAGCGGCGAAGTTTCCTACTTGACCCGTTTCCCGGGGATCGGCAAGAAGACGGCAGCCCAGATCGTCCTGGACTTGCGGGGGAAGATGGGCAACTATGTGGCGGAAAACCTCTTTACCGAAGATGAACCGGTTAAGTCTGTTTTCCCAGCCCTAGAAGACGCTCTCCTGGCCCTTGGGGCTTTGGGCTACAGTCAAAAGGAAGTTGACCGGATCAAGCCGAAACTGAAGAAATTGCCGGAAATGTCCGCTGACGAATACATCAAGCAGGGGCTGGGCCTTTTGCTGAAGAAATAAGGGGGTAAAGGGAAATGACGGAAGAACATTTGACCAGCCAGGAAGCCGCCGAAGGCGAGGAAGCGGTGGAACTGTCCTTACGGCCTCAGCTGCTCAGCCAGTATATCGGGCAAGGGCATGTCAAAAAGGACATGGAAGTCTACATCCAGGCCGCCCGCCAGCGTGACGAGGCCCTGGACCATGTCCTTCTTTATGGCCCGCCAGGTTTAGGTAAAACCACCCTGGCCTTTGTTATTGCCAATGAATTGGGGGTCAACTTAAAAAGCACCAGCGGTCCGGCCATCGAGCGGGCCGGGGACCTGGTGGCCCTCTTAACTGACCTTGAGCCGGGGGATGTTTTGTTTATCGACGAAATCCACCGCCTGGCCAAGCCGGTTGAAGAAGTCCTCTATTCAGCCATGGAAGACTTTTACATCGATATCATGGTTGGGGAAGGGCAGACGACTCATGCCATCCACTTGCCTCTGCCGCCTTTTACCTTGATCGGGGCAACCACCCTGGCCGGGCAGTTGTCGGCGCCTCTGCGCGACCGCTTCGGGATCGTTGAGCACATGCAGTACTACCAGGTCGAAGACTTGGAAAAAATCATCCTCCGCTCAAGCGAGGTCTTCCACACCAAGATTTCCCCGCAAGCTGCCCATGAACTGGCCCGCCGGTCCCGGGGAACGCCCCGGGTGGCCAACCGCCTTTTAAAGCGGGTGCGGGACTTTGCGGAAGTCAAGGGAGAAAAAGAAATCTCCCTGGAAACCACGGCCATGGCCTTAAAGCAGCTGCAAGTCGACAGTGCCGGCTTGGACCAGACTGACCGCAAGCTGCTGAGAACCATGATCTTAAGCTATGGGGGCGGCCCAGTCGGAATCCGGACCCTGGCTTCCAATATCGGGGAAGACCGGGAGACGATCGAGTCCCTGTATGAGCCATATCTTTTGCAAAACGGCTTTATCGTCATGACCCCAAGGGGGCGGGTAGTGACCCAGAAGGCCTACCAGCAGCTGAATTTGCCCCTGCCGGGCGAGGAAGAATAGCAAAAAAATCTGGTTTACAGTATAATGTTCGTTAAAGCCTTTTGGCATCTGCCAAAAAGCGGCAAATAAATTTTATGAGGTGGATAATTTGAATACTTTTGCATTAGCCGCAGCCAACAGCGGTGCTGGCAGCAGCATCTTCATGCTGGTTATGCTGGCTGTTTTGTTTGGTTTTACTTACTTTACGATGATCAAGCCGCAAAAGAAGCAGCAACAGCAGCGCCAGGAAATGATGAATCAGCTCAAGAAGGGCGACAGCGTGGAAATGGTCGACGGCCTGCGCGGCAAGATCGACTCAATCAACGATGCTGACAAGACTATCGTCTTGGACGCTGACGGCATTTACCTAACCTTTTCCAGACTGGCAGTCAGAACTGTTTTGAAGCAAGCTGACGCAAGTGAAGCTGAAGCAGCCAAGCCAGCAGAAGAAAAGGCTGAAGCAGCCAAGACTGAAGAAGCAGAAGACAAGGCAGAAGACAAAGACAGTCAAGAATAAACGAACAAAACGTTCCTTCGGGGACGTTTTTGCTTTGCCTGCGCCGATAAATTGCTAAAATAGTTAGTAGTTGATTTTTTTGAGGTACTATAATGAACAATATTCCAACAGTAATGATCCTTTTCGGCGGCAGCGGCGACCTGGCCCACCGCAAGATCTATCCGGCCCTCTTCAATCTCTACCGCCGGAATGTCATTCACGACAATTTTGCCGTTATCGGCACTGCCCGGCGGCCATGGTCGCATGAATACCTGCGCGAGCAGGTGGCCCAAGCTGTTCATGAAAGCTGGGAAGAGGTCGACGAAGCGCAGCTGACGGAATTTGCCAGCCACTTTTACTACCAGTCCCACGACGTAACCAACGTTGAACACTACGTAACTTTGAAGCAATTGGCCCAGGAACTGGATGAGTGCTATGAATGCGGCGGCAACCGCATCTTCTACATGGCCATGGCCCCAAGCTTCTTTGGGACGATTGCCGAACACATTGCCAACCAGCATTTGACCGGGACCGGCTTCAACCGCCTGGTGGTTGAGAAGCCATTCGGGACTGACCTGGCCAGTGCGGAAGTCTTGAACCAGCAGATCCGCAATTCTTTTGCTGAAGACCAGGTCTTCCGAATCGACCACTACCTGGGTAAGGAAATGGTGCAGAATATCCTGCCTCTGCGCTTTGGCAACTCTTTGTTTAAGCGGATTTGGAACGCCGACGCGGTTAAAAATGTCCAGGTTACCCTGGCTGAACGGCTGGGCGTTGAAGCCCGGGGCGGCTACTATAACAGCTCCGGTGCCCTGCGGGACATGGTTCAGAACCACATCATGCAGATCATCACCCTTTTGGCCATGCCGGAGCCAAAAGACTTGTCTGACAAGGCCATCCACGCGGCTAAGGAAGACCTTTTGGCATCTTTAGTTATCCCAGATGAAAAAGCCGTCAGCGAAAACATCATCCGCGGCCAGTATCTGGGGACGGAAACCACTTTTGAATATGTCAAAGAGCCGAACGTGGCGGAAGACTCCAAGACGGAAACTTACGTGGCTGGCCGTTTGGAATTTAGCAAGGGGCCTTTGGCTGGCGTGCCGATTTACTTCCGAACTGGCAAGGAAATGCGGGAAAAGAAGACCCGGGTGGACGTGGTCTTTAAGGATGAAGCTGGCCTGTATGGCGATAAGGCTAAGACCAACATACTGACTATTGAGATTGACCCGGTCAACCAGGTCTACTTCCGCTTAAACGGCAAGATTGTTGCTGGCGATGACCTCCGTCTTGAAAGATTCCGCTACCGCTACAGTGAAGATGAACAAGCTGAGGTGCCAGACGGCTATGAACGTTTGATCCACGACGTCTTTGTCAACGACTCCACCAACTTTACCAAGTGGGAAGAACTGAAGCAGTATTGGAGATTCGTGGACGCGGTTGAAGCTGCCTGGCAAAAGCAAAACGCTGCCGGCGAAAAGCCGGTCAAGTACCGTCCTTACGGCATGGGGCCGGATACCAGCAAGATCTTCGCGGATCCTGAGGATGGCTGGATCTACAAGTAATGGCCGATATTGACCTTTTGCCCAGGAACGATTTTTCCCGCCGGATCATCCACTTGGACATGGACGCTTTCTATGCTTCAGTTGAAATGCGGGACCGGCCGGAATTGGCGAATAAGGCAGTCGTGATTGCCCAGGACCCCCGGAAAACTGGCGGCCATGGCGTGATCGCCACCGCCAACTACCGGGCCAGAAAGTACGGGGTTGGGTCAGCCATGGCGGCCGCCCAAGCCGTCAAGCTGATTCCAGCTGAAGAACTGGTTTTCGTTGAACCCGATTTCGCGAAATACCACCGGGTTTCCGGGCAAGTGCACGGCTTAATGCACGAACTGACCGACCAGATCGAAAGCGTGGCGCTGGACGAAGCATATATGGACGTGACCCGGAGCAAGATCCCCGGCAAAAGCGCCCTGGAGCTGGCCAGCTATTTGCAAGAGCAGATCTTCCGTCAGCTGCATTTGACCTCATCTTTTGGGGTCAGCTACAACAAGTTTTTGGCCAAGATGGGGTCAGAATACGCCAAGCCTTTTGGCCGCACTTATCTTGCCCCGGACCGGGCCCAGGACTTTTTAGACAGGCAGGAGATCAAGAGATTCCCCGGCATCGGCAAGAAGACCCAGGAGCGGCTAAAGGAAGCCGGAGTTTTGACCGGCCGCGACATCAGAAATTACGGGCTCAGCCGCCTTTTAAAAGACTATAAGAAGTCCGGCTACTACATGGCCCTGCATGCTTATGGCATTGACTTAAGCCCCGTCCAAGCCTCCAGGCAGCGCAAGTCCCTGGGCAAGGAGCGGACTTTTGAACCGGTAATCTATGACCCGGACCGAGCTGATGCCTACTTAAAGGACTTCAGCCAGACGGTGGCGGCTGAACTAAAGGAGAGAAATCTTTTAGCCCGGGTGGTCGTTTTAAAGGTCCGCGACCGCAATTTTAAAACTATCACCCGCCGGAAGCAGATCCAGCCGACCAGTGACCCGGAAGTCTTTTACCAGCTGGCCAAGGAGCTCCTGGCCCGGGAGCCGGAATTCCTGGCTGAAGGCATCCGCCTCTTGGGCCTGTCAGCCGGCGAACTTGAAGAAAAACATTACCAGGAAATCAGTCTTTTTGCAGATGAATAGCTAAAAGGCTGATTTTTTGCTAAAATAAAATTTTGAACTCATAAGGCAGAAAGGACCCCGCGATGAACACTTTTGACGAAATATTTAGTAAGATTAAGCAATATCCAACCATTATCCTCCACCGGCACACCAATCCCGACCCGGACGCTATCGGCTCCCAGGCCGCTTTAGCCAAGAGCCTGCGCCTGCAGTTCCCGGACAAGAAGATTCTTTGCACCGGGGAAAATGACGTCGGTGACCTGGACTGGATCAACACCATGGACGAAGTCAAGGATGAAGACTACCAAGGCGCCCTGGTGATCACGACTGACACGGCCAACACGCCGCGGATCTCTGACCAGCGCTACCGGCTGGGGGACTACCTGATCAAGATTGACCACCACCCGGACGTTGACCCATATGCTGACATGTCTTACGTTGACTCAAAAGCCGCTGCTGCCTGTGAAATCATCGCTGACTTTATCGAAGCAGAAGGCCTGCCCCTTAACCAGGAAATCGCCCTGGCCCTCTACGCCGGTATTATCGGTGACACTGGCCGCTTTATGTATGACGCGACCAGCGCCCACACCTTCGAAGTAGTATCCCGCTTGATGGAGACGGGGATTGACATCTCCCAAATTGCCAGAAACGAAAGTGAAGTTACCTTCCAGCAGGCCAAGCTGCAGAGCCTGACCCTGGAGAAAATGCAGCTGGACGAAAGCGGCCTGGTCGCTATCGCCGTAATTAGCCAGGCTGACTTAAAGGCCCTGGGCGTTACCCAGCCGCAAGCTTCAGTCACTGTTTCAACCCCGGGCCGGATCAAGGGGATTCTGACCTGGCTGGTCATCGTGGAAAAAGAAGATGGTACTTACCGGGTCCACTACCGGTCAAAGGGTCCGCACATCCACAAGCTGGCTGAAGCCCACGACGGGGGCGGCCATGAATTAGCCTCCGGGGCAACGGCCCATGACCAGGTGGAAATCGACCAGATTTTTCAGGAATTAGTTGAAGTAACCAAGAAATACAAGGAAGACCATGAATAACATTTTTACTGATACCCGCTTAAGAAGCGAAATCCGCCAGGGCCTGGCCAAGATCGGCTTTGCTAAACCGACTCCGGTGCAGGAAAAAGTCATCCCGGCCATGCTGAAAGGCGAAAGCGTGATCGTCCAGGCGGCTACGGGGAGCGGGAAGACCCACGCCTACTTGATCCCGATTTTAAACGCCATTGATGAAGACGCCCGCTATGTCCAGGCCATCGTCACGGCTCCCAGCCGGGAACTGGCTGACCAGCTCTACCGGGTGGCCCGCCAGCTGCGGGATAATTCCGGTTTAAACATCGCCATTGCCCACCTGGCCGGGGGCAGCGACCGGGACCGGCAGATCGCCAGATTTGAACAGAACAAGCCCCAGTTGGTTATCGCTACGCCGGGCCGGCTTTTGGACTTTGCTGACAAGAAGATCCTGCTTTTGGACCAGGTCAAGAACTTTGTCATCGACGAAGCCGATATGACCCTGGACTTGGGCTTCCTGGCCGATGTGGACAAGATTGCCGCCCGCCTGCCAAAGGACGTGGTCATGTCCGCCTTTTCAGCCACGATTCCGGTCAAGCTGACCAACTTTTTACGCAAGTACATGGCCAAGCCGGAAGAAATCGTGATCGACAATCCGGCAGTTATTGCCCCAACCATCAAAAACGACCTCTTGGACATCGGCAGCAAGGACAGGAAGAAGATCGTCTACAAGCTTTTGACCATGGGCCAGCCTTACCTAGCCCTGGTTTTCGCCAATACCAAGCAGATGGTTGACGAACTGGCTGACTACCTGACTAAGCAAGGGCTTAAGGTGGCCAAGATCCACGGCGGCATTACCGAACGGGAAAGAAAGCGGACCCTGCGGGAAGTCCGGGCCGGCCAGTACCAGTATGTCGTCGCCAGCGACCTGGCTGCCCGGGGGATCGACCTGCCTGGCGTCAGCCTGGTGATCAACTATGAGATTCCCAAGGAGCTGGAATTCATTATCCACCGGATCGGCCGGACTGGCCGGAACGGCCTGCCGGGCCACGCCGTGACTTTGGTTAGGGAAGAAGAGATGAACCGGGTGGGGGCCTTGGAGCAGATGGGCGTTCACTTTGACTTCGTTGAAATCAAGGACGGGGCACTCGCTCCGCGGACTCACTACCGCCGCCGGGACAACCGGACGGCTGCAAACCGCCAGCTTGACCCCCACATGAGGGGCGTGGTCAAGAAGGTCAAGTCCAAGCGCAAGCCTGGCTATAAGAAGAAGATCAAGCAGGCGATTCAAGAAGACAACCGCAAGAAGCGGAAGATTGAAGCTCGCCACGAAATGCGCCACCAAAAGCTCCTCCGTAAGCGCAAGCGCGAGCAAAACCGTTGACATTTTTTCTATAAGTAGTAAAATTAGGGACGTTTAAGATATGTTTTCTGTCTAGGCGATTCAAAGAGAGAACCGGCAGCTGGGAAGGGTTTATCACCAGGCAGGAAATGCTCCTTAAAGTGATTAATTTAAGATAATCAAGAGGTAACAAGCATTGTTGCAATCGAGGTGGTACCGCGTCTAGAGCGTCCTTGAAGAAGGCAAACATGCTTGTTTTTTGTGTTTTTAGGAGATTTTGATGAAAAAGTTAAACAGTTCAGAATTTCGGCAAATGTTCCTCGACTTTTTTGCTGAACACGGCCACATGGTCATGCAGTCAGCCAGCTTGATTCCAAAGGATGACCCGACTTTGCTCTGGATCAACTCCGGGGTGGCAACCATGAAGAAGTACTTCGACGGCTCAGTTGTGCCAAAGAACCGCCGGATTACCAGCTCACAAAAGTCAATCAGAACCAACGACATTGAAAACGTCGGTAAGACTGCCCGCCACCAAACCTTGTTTGAAATGCTGGGCAACTTCTCAGTTGGTGACTACTTCAAGGAAGAAGCGATTCCTTGGGCCTGGGAATTTTTGACCAGTCCTGACTGGCTGGATCTGGACAAGGACAAGCTTTACGTAACTGTTTACCCTAAGGATACTGAAGCTCACCGGATCTGGCATGAAGTCGTCGGCTTGCCGGAAAGCCACATCGTGCAATTGGAAGACAACTTCTGGGACATCGGTGAAGGCCCATGTGGTCCTGACTCAGAAATCTTCTACGACCGTGGCCAGGAAAACAATGACGTGCCAGAAGACGACCCGGAAAACTACCCAGGCGGGGAAAACGCCCGTTACCTGGAAATCTGGAACATCGTCTTCTCAGAATTTAACCACCTGCCAGACGGCAGCTACGTTGAACAGCCACACAAGAACATCGATACCGGGATGGGTCTGGAACGTGTCCTGTCTATCTTGCAAGATGCCCCGACCAACTTTGAAACCGACCTCTTCCTGCCAATCATCCACGCTACTGAAGAAATGAGCGCGGGCAAGAAGTACGGCGCAAACAAGGCTGACGACACTTCCTTCAAGATTATCGCTGACCACATCCGGGCTATCTCCTTTGCCATCGGTGACGGGGCTCTGCCAGGCAACACTGGCCGCGGCTACGTTTTGCGCCGGCTTTTGCGGCGGGCAGCCTTGAACGGACGCAAGCTGGGCATCGACGGCGCCTTTCTTTACAAGCTGGTGCCAGTTGTCGGCGACATCATGAAGAGTCACTACCCAGAAGTCAGCGACCAGGCTGAATTCATCAGCAAGGTCATCAAGAACGAAGAAGACCGCTTCGGTGTAACTTTGGAAGCCGGCTTGACTTTGCTGGACGACTTGATCGACAAGGCCGAAAACAGCGAAGACAAGACCATCTCCGGCAAGGACGCCTTCAAGATGTTCGACACTTACGGCTTCCCATACGAATTGACGGTTGAAGCTGCTGAAGACAAGGGCTTGAAGGTTGACAAGGATGGCTTTGACGCTGAAATGGAAGCGCAGAAGGAACGTGCCCGCAAGGCCCGGGGTAACCTGCAATCCATGGGTTCACAAGACGAAACCTTGATGAAAATCAAGGACAAGAGCGTCTTTGAATACGGGGTCTATGAAGAAGAAAGCCAGCTGGTTGACATCATCGTTGACGACAAGCTAGTGGACAAGGCTGACGGTGAAAAGGCAACCTTGATCTTCGACAAGACGCCATTTTACGCTGAACGGGGCGGCCAGGTGGCTGACCACGGTGACATCTACGACCAGGAAGGCAACTTAGTTGCCCGGGTAGTTGACGTTCAGCACGCGCCTAACGACCAGAACCTGCACTTTGTCGACGTGATCCTGCCACTTGTAAAGGGGCAGACCTACAAGCTGAAGATTGACCGGGCGCGCCGGGAAGGCCTCCGCCACTCCCACTCAGCTACCCACCTCTTGCACGCCGCCTTGCGGCAAGTATTGGGTGAACACACCCACCAGGCCGGGTCAGTTGTTGAACCAGACTACTTGAGATTCGACTTCACTTCCCTTGACCCAATCACGCCAAGAGAATTGAAGAACGTTGAAAAGATCGTCAACGAAAAGATCTGGGAATCAATCCAAGTCAAGACCACGGAAACTGATCCGGAAACCGGTAAGAAGATGGGGGCCTTGGCTCTGTTTGACGGCAAGTACACTGATAAGGTCAGAGTCGTGCAAATGGATGACTTCTCCATCGAATTCTGCGGGGGTACTCACTGTGACAACACCTCCCAAATCGGCGTCTTCAAGATTATTTCTGAACAAGCCATCGGTGCCGGGGTCAGAAGAATTGAAGCCGTAACTTCCAAGCTGGCTTACGAATACTTAGCTGGCCGCTCAGACATCCTGGACCAGATCCAGGCTCAAGTTAAGGCCACTAAGGCTGAAGACATCCAAAGCAAGATTGCCAGCCTGCAAGAAGAACTCAGAAGCGCTGAAAAGCAAAACGCCGCTTACAAAGCCCAAATCAACGCTTCTAAGGCCGGCAAGATCTTTGATCAGGTCAAGACGGTTGGTGACTTGACGGTTATCGCTACGATCGCTGACGTCAAGGGGATGAACGACTTGCGGGAAATCGCTGACCAATGGAAGAGCGAAGGCAAGTCTGACGTCTTGATTCTGGGCGCTAAGTCTGAAGACAAGGCCAACATGCTGATCAGCCTGGGCCAAAAGGCCCTGGACAAGGGTCTGAAGGCCGGCGACTTGATCAAGAGCGTGGCTGCTATCTTTGGCGGTGGCGGCGGCGGCCGGCCAAACATGGCCCAAGCCGGCGGCAAGAAGCCAGAAGGCCTGCAGGATGCCATCGATGCTGCAGTCAGCCAGCTGGACTAATTAAGCTAAAATAATTGAGTTAAGGAAAATTTTTAAGTAGAATAGACAAAAGAGGGGGAATAACAATGAGTTCGCTTGATAAGACGATGCACTTTGATTTTAATCAGAATAAGGGAAAGAACATCCGCGACACTCTGGAAGACGTATACAAGGCCCTGGAAGAAAAGGGCTACAGCCCGATCAACCAAATCGTGGGTTACCTGCTTTCAGGCGACCCAGCGTACATCCCACGCCACAACGACGCCCGGAACCTGATCTTGAAGCACGAACGCGATGAAATCATCGAAGAACTGGTCAAGAGCTACCTGGGCAAGGACAAGTAATGCGCCTGCTGGGTTTGGACGTCGGCTCCAAGACCATCGGGGTGGCCGTCAGTGATCCCTTGGGCATCACCGCCCAGGCCGTGATGACGATCCCGATTGATGAAGACCGGCACAATTTCGGCATGCGGTCTTTAAAGAAGCTGGTCCGCGAATATGAAGCGGACGGCTTTGTTCTGGGCCTGCCTAAGAACATGGACGGAACGGCCGGTCGGTCGGTCAGCCGGAGCAAGGCCATGGGCGAGCGCCTGGAGCAGAAGTTTGGCTTACCAGTCTACTATGACGATGAACGCTTGACGACCGTGGCCTCAGAGAGGATTTTGGTTGAAGAGGCGGGAATGCATGATCGCCGGCAGCGCAAGGAGGTCGTTGACCAAATGGCAGCCGTGTTGATTTTGCAGAACTATTTGGATTTACAGCGAAAGGAATAACTATGGCTTTTGAAGTTAGCGCCGAAGATCAAGACAGACAATTGACCTTGATCGATGAAGACGGCAACGAAGAATTATTTGAAGTATTGTTTACTTTCCATTCTGACGACAATGACAAGTCCTACATCCTGCTTTACCCGGCAGCTGTAGAAGATGACGACGAAATTGAAGTCCAGGCTTTCAGCTACGACGCCGATGAAGATGGCGACGTAACCAGCAGCGACCTGCACGAAATCACTTCTGACGCTGAATGGGACATGGTTCAAGGGGTGCTCAACACCTTCCTTGAAGATGACCGTTTGAGCGGTGACGATTCTGCAGAATAAGAAAGAAGCGGGTGTTTAGCCCGCTTTTTTTGTTAGGAAAATTTTTTAGATAAAATTACTGAGATGATGAATCATAAAATTTTAGACATTCTGGAATACCAGGAAATTAGCAACCGCCTGGCTGAACAAGCGGTAACGGCTCCGGCCAAGAGCAAGGCCTTGAACCTCCAGCCCGCCAGCGACCGGGAGACGGTCAGCCGGGCCTTAAGCGAAACCAAGGCCCTGGTTGACTTGAACCGGATCAAGGGCCAGCTGCCTTTGACCGACTTTCAAGATGTTGCGCCCAGCCTCAAGCGTTTGAAGGTCAAGGCCGACTTGAACGCCCTGGAATTAGGCAATATCCTGCTGATTTTCACCCTGGCCCAGGAAATCAGCCGCTTTGTAGAAGACGCGGAAGAAAATGAGACCTTGGACCTGGCGGCGATTGAAACTTTGCTGGAGGACCTGGAATTGCCGGATGACCTTTACCGGCGCCTGCGGACTTCGCTGACTTATGACGGGGAAGTCCTGGATACCGCTTCAGCTGACCTGGCCCGCCTGCGCCACGGCCGCCTGGCCACGGAAGCGGAAATCAAGGAAAAGATGACCGCCTACACCAAGGGCAAGAACGGCGAGTACCTGTCTGATCAGATCGTGACCATCCGGGATGACCGCTACGTTATCCCGGTCAAGCAGGAATACCGCTACAAGTTCGGCGGGGTGGTCCACGACCAAAGTGCCTCCGGCCAGACCTTGTTTGTTGAACCGGCTGCCATCCTGCCGTTAAACAACCGCCTGCAAAACTTGCTGGCTGAAGAGCGGCAGGAAATCCACCGGGTTCTGCATGAACTGTCTCTGGACGCCAGAGAAGAAATGGAAGCTATCAAGCGGGTGGCCGCGGCTTTAAGCGAATTGGACTTCCTCCAGGCCAAGGCCAAGCTGGCCAAGCAGATGCGGGCCAGCCAGCCGGCTTTGTCTGCTGACCAGTCCTTTAAGCTTCTGGGGGCCCGTCACCCCTTGATTGATCCAGACAAGGTCGTGGCCAATGACATTGCTTTAGGCCAGGACTTTGACACGATTTTGATCACCGGGCCCAACACTGGTGGTAAAACGATCACTTTGAAGACGGCAGGCTTGCTCCAGCTGATGGCCCAGTCCGGTCTCTTTATTCCGGCTAATGAGGGCTCCAGCGTGGCGGTTTTTGACCAGATTTTTGCTGATATTGGGGACGAACAGTCAATCGAGCAGTCGCTGAGTACTTTTTCATCCCATATCAACGATATCGTGGCGATCATGAAGCGGGTCAGCGACAAAAGCCTGGTCCTGATCGACGAAATCGGGGCCGGGACCGACCCGGAAGAAGGGGCCCGCCTGGCCATCTCAATTTTGGACTTCTTCAGAAAGAAGGGGGCCAAGATCATCGTCACGACCCACTACCCGGAACTCAAGCTCTATGGCTATAACAGAGAGCGGACCACCAACGCCTCCATGGAATTTGACATCAAGACCCTGTCGCCGACCTACCGCCTGCAGATGGGGATCCCGGGTCACAGTAATGCCTTTGCCATTGCCCGCCGGCTGGGCATGCGGGAAGACGTGGTGGCCGGGGCTGAGAAGCTGATGAGCAGCGATGATTCTGACATTAACCACATGATCGACGAATTAAACAAGCAGACCAAACTGGTCACGGAAAACAAGCAGAAGCTGCAGACCAGCCTGGACCGGGCCAAGCAGCTGGAAAAGAAGCTGCAGGATGCCCTGGATATCTACAACCAGCGGGTCCAAAAGCAGCTGGACTTTGCCTTGGACCGGGCCAATGAAATCGTGGCCAAGAAGCGCAAGAAGGCCGACAAGATCATCGCCGAGCTGGAGGAAGCCCGCAAGGAAGGGATGCAGGTCAAGACCAACCAGCTGATGGACGCCAAGGGCGAATTAAACCAGCTGGCCAAGCAGGAGGCCAACCTGGCCAAAAACAAGGTCCTGCAAAAGGAAAAGAAACGCCACCACGTCCAGGTGGGTGACAAGGTCAAGGTCCTGTCTTACGGGCAGACCGGAACGGTGACCAAGCAGCTGGGTGAGCATGACTATGAGGTTTCCTTGGGCCGGATCAAGCTCAAGGTGACCGACAGGGACATCGACAAGCTGGCCGCCGGGCAGAAGCAGCAGGCCCAAAGACGGGCCACTTCTGCCTCCCGGTCCAGCCGGGCCCGCAGTTCCCTGGATCTTAGAGGGCAGCGCTATGAAGAGGCCATGGTCAATTTGGACCGGTACTTTGACACCATCCTTTTGTCCGGCCTTAGCACGGTCACGATCATCCACGGGATCGGGACCGGGGCCATCCGGCAGGGGGTCCAGCAGTATCTCAAGCGCAACAAGCATGTCAAGACCTACAGCTACGCGCCAGCCAATGAAGGCGGGACCGGGGCCACGATCGTGACCTTAAAGTAGGCAATCTACTTGCAAAAAGTAAGTAAGTCTAGTAAACTTAAAGCAGTAAGTAGATAATAATGTTTTTCAGATTAACGAATTTGAGGTATTTATATGGTAGATGAAATTACTGACGCAACTTTTGAAGAAGAAACCAAGGATGGCTTAGTTCTGGTTGACTTTTGGGCAACCTGGTGCGGTCCTTGCCGGATGCAGTCACCAGTCATCGAAGCTTTGGCTGAAGAAAGACAAGACGTGCACTTCACCAAGATGGACGTTGACGACAACCCGGAAACGGCCAAGAACTTTGGCATCATGGCCATCCCAACCCTCTTGATCAAGAAGGACGGGCAAGTGGTTGACCGCTTGACTGGCTACACTCCAAAGGAAAAGCTGAACGAAATTCTTGACCAGTACGCTGACTAAGAAATAAGCATGTTAAAAGACCAGAGCCATTGGCTCTGGTCTTTTTCGTTTGTATTTTCTTTATCTTGCTGAATTTGCTTGTTAGAAGAAGGCGGTGATCTGAACAGTCTCTTTCTTGTCGTCGATGGCGATTTCGGCTTCAGCTGACCGGCCCCGGTTCTGTTCAACCGCTTCGGCGATCATTCCGCTTTCCAGGGAGAATTCCCGGCTGCCGGCGGCCAGGCGGTCGCTGATTGGCTGCCCGCTCAAGGAGAAGATGACTGAGGAGCGGCGCTCCTTGACAATGGTTAAATTGCCGAATTCAGCCATCTTGAAGAATTCGCTTAAGTCTTCAAATTCACTCAAGGCATATTTGCGGGTGATCCGCTTGCCGGCCCAGTAGAGAATCGCCGGCGTGTCTCCGCCTAAAATGGTTGGCAACAAGAAGTCGCGGTATAGTTGATTAACAAAGTATACGTGGTCGTTGTGTTCTGACATAATCCTCATCCTTATTCTCTGTTTTTATTCTACCTTAAATATTACAGGATGGTGAAATTATTTAACAAGTTTTAGAAAAAGGCTAGGAAATCGCCGAAAAAAAGGAAAAAGTTCCTGCCGGCTGAAAAAGCGGTGAAAATAGCAGAAATTACTCTATTTGTAAGTTCGAAAAGGCTTGAATAAGTGGTAAAATTTCAGTAGAGAGATTTTTTATATTTTGAAATGATAGGAGTACCATATGACTCAAGTACTATTGTTTGCTACAAATAATCAAAACAAGGTTAAGGAAGTGCAAGAAGCTTTCAAGCAGGCTGGTCTGGACATTGAGCTTAAATCAAATGCAGATTTGGATAACCCGCCATACGTTAACGAAAAGGGGACGACTTTTGAAGCTAATGCTAAGCTGAAGGCACACGCTTTGGCAGACTATAGCAAGCTGCCAACTCTGGCTGACGACTCAGGCTTGCAGGTTGCTAAACTGAACGGCGCTCCTGGCGTACACTCAGCCCGTTACGGCGGTGAGGCCCACAACGATGCCAGAAACAACGCTAAGCTTTTGGCAGCCTTGGGCGGGGTTCCGCAAGACGAGCGCCAAGCCAAGTTTGTCACTACCCTTGTTTTGACCATGCCAGGCCACGAAGACAAGGACTTGGTTGTAACTGGCACCTGCGAAGGTGAAGTGCTGGCAATTCCGCGCGGCAAGGGCGGCTTCGGCTACGACCCGCTCTTCTACGTACCAAGCAAGGGCAAGACTTTCGCCGAAATGACCACTGAAGAAAAGAACGAAGTCTCCCACCGGGGCAAGGCAGTCAAGGCTTTGATCGAAGAACTGCCAGCTTGGCTCGCTCAATTCAACTAAGATCAAAGAAAAATGCTGGGCCGCGGCTCAGCATTTTTAGATCAAGCTTTTTTACTGTTGTTGATGATAACTGGTTCCTGGCCAAATTTGACCTGGTTGACCCGTAAGTATTGCAGGTAGGTCTGCCAGTAGGCCTGGCGGATTTTGCCTTCAAAGCCCGGCTTGACTTGGAAGTGGACCCGGTAGGTGATTGTCTGCCCCTGCTGGCCGACGACCCCGATCTGGGTTGGTCCGCTGACTAGTTTGTCATGCCAGGCAAGCATATCTTCATCAGCCTGGTCAAGCAGGCTGGCCAGCCGCTTTAAGTCGGTATTTGCATCCAGGTTCAGGTCCAAGTTAAGGCCAATCCCGCCGTGGGTTAGGTTTCTGACGATGGAAATCTGCCGGTTGGGGATGAAGATCAAGGTGTCGTCAGTGGTGACGATCTGGGTGGTTCTGAGGCCCAGCTGGGTCACGGTCCCGGCTTCAGTCCCGATCTCGACATTGTCGCCGACATCGTACTGGCCTTCACTGAGGATAAAGAAGCCGTTGACCAGGTCGCTCATGAAGCCCTGGGCCCCAAGGCCGATGGCCAAAGAGAAGATCCCGGCACTGGCAATCAAGGTGCCGACGGGGATGCCCAGGATGGTTAAGATGGAGTAGACATAGAAGAAGACCATGATGTAGTGGAAGAGGCTGTTCACCAAGGCTGAGATGGTTTGGGACCTTTTGGAGAGGACAAGCTTGTCGTTGTGCTTGTCCAGGTAGCGCTTGATAATTTTCCGACCAAAATGGCTGACCAGGTAGAAGACCAGGGTCGAAATCAGCAGCTTCCAGAGGATGGTCACGCCGCTGGTAAAAAGCTTGTCGACGTCGACAGAGATGCCGGCAATTTTGAAATCAAGATTTTTCATTGAAAAAATGCTCCTTTCAGCTATGCTTAAAGGATAACAGAAAAGCGGGTAAAAACTTCGGAAAATCTTTCGATTGTGTCTAAATCGTTTTCATGCTAGACTCTTTTTAGAAAGGAAAGGGGAAGTAAGCTATGACAATTTCATTTGGCGCTTTAGCCGGTTTGATCGCGGCCATTGCCTTTTTGGTACTGGTCCTGTTCACGATTCCCATGTTGCTTAATGTTTCGAAGACTTTGAAAGAGGCTGAGAAGACAGTCCAATTGACCAATGAATCTATGGCCAAGCTGACTGAAGACATGGATGACTTGATGAAGCAGACCGGCGGACTCTTGGAAAAGACTGACGCGTTTTTGCAAGACGTCAATAGTAAGATGGAAACTTTGCAGCCGGTCGTTCAGGCCGCCGCTGACCTGGGCCAAAGCGTCTCAGACATCAACGAATCATCCAAGAAGATGATCAACAAGGTTTCCAATGCCCACTTTACCCGGACGGGAATGATCACTTCCGTAATTATGTCGGCTTTTGCCAGACATTTCCGGCGGAAGGGTTAGGATTAAGAAAAGGAGAACAACCATGAGCAAATTTGGTAGCTTTTTATTAGGGGCCGTCTTTGGGGCTGCTGCTGGGGTTGCAGCTGCCAGCCTGATCTCAGACGACAAGCTTAAAGAAGTTAAGGACAAGATCAAGAGTAATCCAAACGTTGAAGACTTGAAGGAAAAGTACGACAACGGGACAGAAATCTTGAAAAACCAACTGGCTTCTTTCCCAAAGAACATTGAAGATGATTCTGAACTGAAGGACTTCGACGACATCGTAATCGACGATTCAGCTAACGGCGCCGGCGAACAAGACGCCAGCGACCTGGACAATGCTGAAAAGAGCGAAGAAGGGGAAGAGAAGCTGGAAGAACCAAGCACGCCGACTAGTCCGGATCAGGAATAGTAATTTTTTTCACGATAGATTTTTAATAAGCAGAAAAGTAGAACTCGATGCTTTCGGGTTTCGCTTTTTTACTAGTTGAGGATAAATCACATGCCGAAAACAAACATGGTCCTTTTTCTGATTTACCTAATGGCAATGTATTTTTCCTTCAGAAAATCAGATAATCCTTTTGTTTTGAAGCTGAGAAAATATCGGGGAATAATCTTGACTATCCTGCCTGCCGCGTTTTTTGCCATTTTTGTCATGAAGGAAGGCTATCATGATTTTCAGAATGTCTTCTTGCTGTTGACTTTAATTGGCGTCTACTACTTGATTCGCGGCCTTCGTAAGGTATAATTGTATACGAAAAAAAGGCTTCTAAAAGAGAGATACTTCTAGAAGCCTTTTTCTGTTTTCGGTTTTATTCCTTAACTGGCAGAACCTTCAATTCCTTGCTAGTGTGGGTGAATGGCTTGAAGCCATCCTTGGTGAGGACCCCGCAGTCTTCGATCCGGACACCGGCAAAGCCTGGGATGTAGATCCCGGGTTCAATGGAGAAGCACATGCCTTCTTCCAAAACGACGTCGTTACCGTTAGCGATTGATGGGAATTCGTGGACTTCCATCCCGATCCCGTGGCCCAGGCGGTGGATGAAGTATTCACCATAGCCGGCGTCAGTGATGATCTTGCGGGCTACCCCGTCAAGTTCGCTGGCTGTCATGCCTGGCTTAGCCGCGTCGATGGCTGCTTGCTGGGCAGTCCGGTTGACTTCGTAGATTTCCCGCATCTTGTCAGTCGGTTCCCCGTAAGCGACCGTCCGGCTGGAGTCAGAAGCGTAGCCTTCGTGCATGGTCCCTAAGTCAAAAAGTACCAGTTCATTTGGCTGTACCGTGTTCATGCTTGGGCCTTGGTGCGGGTTGGCCGCGTTCTTGCCGGCCTGGACGATGGTGTCAAAGCTGGTCTGCATCACGCCCTTTTGCAGCTTCAATTGGTATTCAATCTGGCTGACCACGGCGCGTTCGGTAACCCCGTTTCTGAGGGCTTCAAAGCCAATCTGGAAGGCAAAGTCAGCTTCTTCCCCGGCCTTGCGCAGCTTGACCAGTTCGCTTTCCGTCTTGAAGAGGCGGATGTGGGCGATGAAGTCAGACAAGTCCTTGGAGAAGTCGGAGTCTGGGAATTGAGCGTGCAGGGCCTGGTAGTGGGCAACCGTCAAGCCGTTCTTTTCGACAGCCCAGTTTTGGTAGTCCTTGGTCCGCTTCTTGATTTCTTCAGCGATCTTGCTCCATGGGTCTTCGCTGTCCAGGTAGCCGACCACGTCCCCGTCCCAAGCTGATGCCTTGGCTTCTTCATAGTTCAAGGCCGGGCAGAAGAGGAAGGGTTCAGCGTCCTTGAAGGCGAAAAGCTTAAAGATTCTTTCTTCAGGATCGGTAATGAAACCCGTGAAATAGTTGATGGTAGTCGGGCTGGAAACGTAGGCTACGTCCATCCCGTTTTCCTGCAGCCAGTTTTGTAATTTGTCTAAATTCATGGCAAAATTCTCCTTACTGATGAAATTAACCTCAGTATAGCACTAAAAAAACTGAAAAAAGTTGAAAAAATAGCTGTAAGCGATTGCACAAAAAGTGTTCTCATGGTATCATTAAATCAGTATTTAGTATTTAGATAGGTAGGGCTGTTATTATGAATAAGCAAGATGTAACCATTTACGATGTTGCTCGGGAAGCCAAGGTTTCTATGGCCACGGTTTCCCGGGTAGTCAACGGCAACAACAATGTCCGCAAGGAAACCCGTGACCGGGTCATGGAAGTTATCAAGCGTCTGCACTACCAACCAAACGCGGTAGCGCAGGGTCTGGCCTCAAAGCGGACCACAACGGTCGGCTTGATCGTGCCGGACCTGACCAATTTGTACTTTGCCGAATTGTCAAAGGGGATCGACGACATTGCTGTTTTGTACAAGTACAATATCATCATCTCCAGCGTGGAAAACCGTTTGATGAAGGAAGACGCCGTCATTCAAGGCTTGCTCAACAAGCAGGTTGACGGGGTTATTTACATGTCCAACAAGCTGTCTGAAGAAGTAGCGGAAGCATTCAAGCGGACCGACACGCCAGTCGTTTTGGCCGGGACTGTTTCCGACAACCTGGAATTCCCTTCAGTCAACATCGACTACAAGAAGGCCGACACGGAAGCTTTGAACCTGCTTTTGAACGACGGCAAGAAGAAGCTAGCCTTGATCGTGGGCGACAAGGAAGCTTCGATCAACCGGAACTACCGGATTCCGGCCTTTGAGAAGTTCGTGGCTGACAATGAACTGGAAGGCTGCGAGATTTTTGACAACATCAAGGACTACTCTGACGGCTACAACCTTTACCCGGAACTGGCCAAGAAGGGGATCAACGGGGCCATCATCACCAAGGACGTTTCCTCAGTCGGCCTCCTCAACTCAGCTCTGGATCGCGGGGCTAAGGTGCCGGAAGATTTCGAAATCATTACGGCCAGCGCGACCCAGATCGCCTCAGTTGTCCGGCCAGCCTTGACCACGATCAAGCAGCCGCTCTACGACTTGGGTGCCGTGGCCATGAGAATGCTGACCAAGCTGATGAACGATGAAAGCCTGGAAGACAAGCACATCGTTTTGCCATATGAACTGATCAAGAAGCAAAGTACCTTGAACAAGTAAAATTTTTCGAAAGAGCCTACCAAGCGGCGGGCTCTTTTAGTTTCGCCCGGGCAAAGGCGGCTGAACTTTGTGTTACAATCTTTTTATAAGATAATGGGGGGCACAAATGGATCACTTATACGAGCAATTCGACTTGATCGAAGAGATTACCAGAAACGACGGCAGTCAGTACTATGAAATTTCCAACATCGACCAAAACGGCTTCGCGGAACTGGCGGCCAACAACGGTTTAATCAAGAGCGTGCGGATTCTGGTCATCAACATCCCGCGCACCAAGGCGCTGGAAACTTACGAGCAGTACATTAACAAGACCTACCAGCTGCATACTTTGATGAACGAAGAAGACTGGGAGAACCCGCAATGGGTGGAATGGGACAAGCCTAAAGGCCCGGTCAGGGATGCTTACGAAATGGTTTTGAAAGCCAACAAGATCGGCTAGGAGGAAGACAATGGAAACTTTGCGGATTCTGCATACCAACGACTTGCACTCGCACTTTGAGCATTTTCCAAAAATCAGGCGCTATTTGAAGCAGGTGCAAGAAACGGCGGCTGCTGACCAGGTTTTGACTTTTGACGCCGGCGACTTCATGGACCGGTCCCATCCCTTGTCTGATGCTACAGAGGGCCGGGCCAACATCCGCTTGATGAATGACTTTCACTATGATGCCATCACGATCGGCAACAATGAGGGGATTTCCAACCCGCATGCCGTCTTGGAGCGGCTTTTTGACCATGCCAACTTCCCGGTCCTCTTGTCAAATCTCAGAGAAGAAGACGAAAGCTGGCCGGCCTGGGCCAATGACTACAAGATCATCAAGACCAAAAAGGGCACCCGCCTGGCCTTGGTGGGTCTGACGGCCGCTTATCCAATGACATACGGTCCCAACCACTGGAAGATCAAGATGCTGGGCGAAACTATGGACCGGGTCCTGCCGGAAATCGCCGGCCAGTATGACTGCTTGATTTTGCTGACTCACGTGGGCCTCAGAATGGATCAGTGGCTGGCCAAGCACTACCCGGAAATCGACCTGATCGTGGGCGGACACAGCCATACCCTTTTGGAAAAAGGGGTCAAGGAAGGCCGCACCTGGATCACCCAGACGGGCAAGTGGGGCAATTATGTCGGCGACATTAGCCTGGAAATCGGCGATGACCACAAGATCATTTCGATTAAACCAACTACCGTGCCGGTAGCTGATTTGCCAAGCCAGGCGGGCGATGAAGCAGAAATTGCCGCCTTATATGAAGAGGGGAAGAAGATGCTGCAGAGCCGGCAGGTGGCGGACTTGCCAGAGAAGTTCAAGGATGACAAGCTGGCCGCGATCGACGTCTCCCTGGAAGCGATCGCTGACTTTGCCGGTACTGACCTGGCCATGCTGAGCACCGGCCTCTTTCTGACGCCATTTAAGAGCGGCCTCATCAACCAGTTTGACCTTCAGCATGCCCTGCCGCACCCGATGCATGTCGTCCGGAGTACCCTTTTAGGCCGGGACTTGTGGCGGCTGGTCATGGAAGTGGAAAAGAACCGGCACTTTTTGGAACATTATCCTCTGGTGGGGATGGGCTTTAGGGGGAAGATTTTTGGCCAGGTCTACTACAGAGGGATCAAGTATGACCCAATGACCAGGAACGTTTTCGTCAACGGGCAATTGCTGGACCCGGCGGAAGAATACCGGATCGCCGTTTTGGACCACTATGTCCTGATCCCGTTTTTCCCGACTTTGGCCATTGTCGGTGAAAATGAATTCCTCTTCCCGCAGTTTTTAAGGGAAGTCGTAGGCGACTACTTAGGCCGCAAGTATCCTGTGAAAAAAGAAGGTGAATTTATTGAGGAAAGAGCAGAAAGAGCCGAAAACAGAGGCAGCTGAAGCTAAGCCTCTCCACCCCCTGGCAGAGGTGGTGGTTGCCGGTGAAAAGGTCGTGATCAATCAGCGGGAATACCGCCTTTTGGTCAACCAGCGGGATGCTTTAGACCGGGAAGTTTTGAAGAAAAAGTACGATCCATACCTGGACCAGTATGATTATCTGGTCGGGGATGTATCCAGCGACCACCTCCGCCTCAGGGGCTTTTACAATGACTATGTCAAGACATCCATTGACCGAAAAAAGTCGACGATTGTTGACTACTTGACTGAATACTGCAACCCTGGCGCGCCTTACTTTATCTTGGAATCCCTCCAGCCCAGCCGTAAGCCCTGGCCGACCCAGCGCCGGCGGCCAGCCAGAAAGCGGCCGAAGAACAAGGCGGCTTTTAGCGAAAGAAAGGTCAAGGACGGCCGGCCCAAGAAGGGCAGCTATGCTGAAAGCTGCAAGAAGAACCGCCGCCACCAGGCCTTTGTGATTAGAAAGAAGAAGCCGTGAAAGATTACCGCTTATTTTTGATTGATTTGGATGGGACCATTTACCGGGGCAAGGAGACCATTGAATCCGGCGTCCGCTTTGTCAAGCGCCTGGATAAGGCAGGTCTTGATTACTTATTTTTGACCAACAACACGACCCGGACGCCCCAGATGGTAGCTGACAAACTGGCCAGGCACGGAGTCAAGACCGACGTTTCCAAGATCTACACGCCCAGCATGGCTACGGCCAGCTATATTTTGGAAAAAGATGCGGAAAGGCCAATCGGCGTCTACATCATTGGCCAAATTGGCCTGTGGAAGGAGATCCTGGACCGGCCGGAATTCTATTATGACGAGGAAAATCCTAACTACGTGATCGTGGGGATGGACACGGACTTGACCTACCACAAGCTCATGGTTGCCACCCGCTGCATTCACCGGGGAGCGGTCTTTATCGGCACCAATTCTGACCAGAACCTGCCGGTGGGCAAGGAGCTGCGGCCAGGCAACGGTTCAATTTGCGCGGCTCTGGAAGTCGCGTCCGGGCAAAAGCCCCTTTTTATTGGCAAGCCGGAAGCCATTATTGTCAACCGCGCCCTGGACTTGGCTGGGGTCAGGGCGGAAGAGGCCTTGATTGTCGGGGACAATTACCCAACTGACATTATGGCCGGAATCAACAGCGGAGTCGACACCCTCTTGACCTTGACCGGGGTGACGCAAAAGGTAGACCTGGCCGGTCTCACTCCGCCGACTTATTTAGTGAACGATTTGGATGAATTTAGCCTATGAAAAAATTCCTAAGCAAGCTGGGCCAGCCCCTTTTCCATTTCTTTTTCGCGGTCTCCAGCGCTGTCGTTGGCGCGATCGTAGTCAGCTGGCCCTTGCTTTTGCTTTTTACCTTGCTGGAGAAGACTTACCAAACGGTTAACTTGACCGTGGGCCAGGTCATGAGCAACTATAACCAGCTCCTGCTTTACCTGGTTTGGCCTGGGCAGACCAAGCTGCAGATGAGCAACCTGCCGACTTCGGCTTCAGCGGCTGCTCACTTTGCCGATGCCAAAAATCTTTTTATTCTGGCCGAGCTGGTTTTCCTGCTCTGCCTAGCTCTCAGCAGCTATTTCCGCAATTACAAGAAGCCGCTTAAATTGACCCAGACCCAGGCCTTGCTCTTGATGCTGCTGCCAATTGTGGTCATGCCTTTTGCCTTGACCGACTTTGACAGTTTCTTCCGGGTCTTTCATACTTTCTTTTTCCGCAATGACAACTGGCTCTTTGACCCGGCGACTGACCCGGTCATCAACGTGCTGACGGAAGGCTTCTTTGCCTCCTGCTTTGCGGTTGGCGGAGCGATTTACGAGCTCTACCTGGCCCGCTTTTTGCTGAAAAAGTAAACCGGAAAGCACTTAAACAGAATTTAGACCAAAAAAATAAGGACCGGCCGGTCCTTATTTTTTTGCTTTGTTTTATTCGCCAAATTGCTGCTCGCGCCGCATGGTGAGCTTTTTCTTCAAGGCCACGACCAGGATTGGCACGACTGAAACCAGGATGATGCCGATCACGATCAAGGAGAAGTGGTCCTTGACGACTGGGAAGTTGCCGAAGAAGTAGCCGATGCTGGTAAAGAGGGCCGTCCAGAGCAGGCCACCCAGGATGTTGTAAATAACGAAGGTCTGGTAGTGCATCTTGCTGCCCCCGGAAATGAAAGGCACGAAGGTCCGGATGAAGGGGATGAAACGGCCGATCACGATGGTGATGGAGCCATGTCTTTCAAAGAACTTCTCCGCTGCCAGCCGGCTTTTTTCATTGATCAGCTTGTTGAACCAGCTGTGCTTGGCCCCGGAAGTGACTGACCACTTGCCGATTTCATAGTTGATGCTGTCACCGATAATGGCGGCAGCGGCAGCAACGATGTAGAGCAGCCAGACATTTAAACCGTATTTCGGGTTGGCGGCCATGGCGGCTGCCGCGAAGATCAAGGAGTCACCTGGCAGGAAGGGGAAGATGACCAAACCGGTTTCGATAAAGATGATGGCAAAAATGATCCAATAGGTTCCTGCCCCAAAGTTGTTGACGATGGTCACCAAGTGGTCATCGATGTGCAGGATAAAGTCAATCAGTGGCATGTGTTAACCTCATTTCTTATTTTTCTTTTTTCCGCTAGATACTGGTTGAGTGGATGGTCAGGCTCTTTTCCGGGAATAGGTCCTGCATAATCGCGTTGACCGCGATCTGGGCTTCCCCAAACCCAATTCCGATAACTGGCACCCGGCCCGGGTAGCCGCAGGAGTCGCCAATGGCATAGATGCCAGGCACGCTGGTCTGCATGGACCGGTCAACGGTGATCAAGCCCTGGTCCAGGTCAACCCCCCACTTGCTGATGAAGCGGTTGTCGGCCCGGAAGCCGTAGGCGACCAGGATCTGGTCAAAAGTTTCTTGAGTGACTTCATCTCCGCCAACCTTTTTCAAAGAAATTTCCAGCTGGCCCTTTTCGACCTGCATGCTCTTTGGCAGGTAGGGGGTCTTCAAGGTCACCTTTTGGTCAGCCTTCAAGTTTTCCACGCTGCTTTCCATGCCCCGGAACTGGTCGCGCCGGTGAACGAGGGTGACTTCAGCGATTTGGGAAAGTTCCTGGGCCCAGTCTAAGGCCGTGTCTCCGCCGCCAAAGATGCCGATCTTCTGGCCAGCAAAGAGGTCAGGATTTTTGAAAAAGTAGTGGATGTGGTCTTCAGCTTCTGGGGTTGCCTTGAGGGGGAACTTTTTGGCCTTAAAGGCCCCGTTGCCAGTTGCGACGATAATGCTGCGGACCTGGTATTCGCCATCGATCACAAGTTCCTCAGTTTTCTCCAGCTGGCTGACCTTGTGGCCAGTGACCAGGTCCTGGTCGGTTAAGTTGGCTAAGAGGCGCTTGGTTAAGTCAGCTGCGGTGATTTCATTGAAGACAGGGATGTCCAGGATCTTCTTGAAGGGGTAGAGCATTTCCGGCTGTCCGCCAGGCTCGTTCAAGGATTCAAGGATAACCGTCTTTAAGCCATGCAGGCGGGCGAAGTAGGCCGCGAAGAGGCCGACTGG
This sequence comes from Lactobacillus delbrueckii subsp. jakobsenii ZN7a-9 = DSM 26046, assembly GCF_001888925.1. Taxonomy (NCBI): domain Bacteria; kingdom Bacillati; phylum Bacillota; class Bacilli; order Lactobacillales; family Lactobacillaceae; genus Lactobacillus; species Lactobacillus delbrueckii. The sequence goes on along the minus strand of NZ_CP018218.1, from coordinate 1,702,995 downwards.
TCCAGCGCCAATCACGGCAAGATCATATTGTTTGATAAGTAAGATCTCCTTTCGAAAATATACTAAAACCACTTTACCATAGAACGCCGGCAAAATTAATTAAGAAGCGAAACGAAAAAGTAAAAAAACTTGTTACAGAATTTTAAAGCCAAAAAAGGCAAAAATCGAACTATCTTTTCCGGGAAAAGATTATTTTTCAGCGAAAAGTAGAAAAGTGGAATATAAGCAGAAAACTAGCAATCACAACTCGGCCGGGTGCGCCAATCATAAAACGAATGAAAAAGCAAATTTGACGAATCAGAAAAAGCTAGTATACTAATATTTGTTGTTGCGTGAGACAAGCAAGTCTCGCGGAGGCAAAAAGAAAATATCAAAAGCTTGTTGACAAGAAGTCAATAAGCGAGTAAGATATAAAACGTTGCGTCACTAAGACACAAGTTGGTACTTTGAAAACTGAACAAAGTTTCGCAGTGTGCGGGTCAAACATTGTTTGATCCAAACAAATAAGCGAAGTCAATTCGCAAGCAAATAATCTGGAGCAGATTAAAAAGCTCAATTTTCAAATTGAGAGTTTGATCCTGGCTCAGGACGAACGCTGGCGGCGTGCCTAATACATGCAAGTCGAGCGAGCTGAATTCAAAGATCCCTTCGGGGTGATTTGTTGGACGCTAGCGGCGGATGGGTGAGTAACACGTGGGCAATCTGCCCTAAAGACTGGGATACCACTTGGAAACAGGTGCTAATACCGGATAACAACATGAATCGCATGATTCAAGTTTGAAAGGCGGCGCAAGCTGTCACTTTAGGATGAGCCCGCGGCGCATTAGCTAGTTGGTGGGGTAAAGGCCTACCAAGGCAATGATGCGTAGCCGAGTTGAGAGACTGATCGGCCACATTGGGACTGAGACACGGCCCAAACTCCTACGGGAGGCAGCAGTAGGGAATCTTCCACAATGGACGAAAGTCTGATGGAGCAACGCCGCGTGAGTGAAGAAGGTCTTCGGATCGTAAAGCTCTGTTGTTGGTGAAGAAGGATAGAGGCAGTAACTGGTCTTTATTTGACGGTAATCAACCAGAAAGTCACGGCTAACTACGTGCCAGCAGCCGCGGTAATACGTAGGTGGCAAGCGTTGTCCGGATTTATTGGGCGTAAAGCGAGCGCAGGCGGAATGATAAGTCTGATGTGAAAGCCCACGGCTCAACCGTGGAACTGCATCGGAAACTGTCATTCTTGAGTGCAGAAGAGGAGAGTGGAACTCCATGTGTAGCGGTGGAATGCGTAGATATATGGAAGAACACCAGTGGCGAAGGCGGCTCTCTGGTCTGCAACTGACGCTGAGGCTCGAAAGCATGGGTAGCGAACAGGATTAGATACCCTGGTAGTCCATGCCGTAAACGATGAGCGCTAGGTGTTGGGGACTTTCCGGTCCTCAGTGCCGCAGCAAACGCATTAAGCGCTCCGCCTGGGGAGTACGACCGCAAGGTTGAAACTCAAAGGAATTGACGGGGGCCCGCACAAGCGGTGGAGCATGTGGTTTAATTCGAAGCAACGCGAAGAACCTTACCAGGTCTTGACATCCTGCGCTACACCTAGAGATAGATGGTTCCCTTCGGGGACGCAGAGACAGGTGGTGCATGGCTGTCGTCAGCTCGTGTCGTGAGATGTTGGGTTAAGTCCCGCAACGAGCGCAACCCTTGTCTTTAGTTGCCATCATTAAGTTGGGCACTCTAAAGAGACTGCCGGTGACAAACCGGAGGAAGGTGGGGATGACGTCAAGTCATCATGCCCCTTATGACCTGGGCTACACACGTGCTACAATGGGCAGTACAACGAGAAGCAAACCCGCGAGGGTAAGCGGATCTCTTAAAGCTGTTCTCAGTTCGGACTGCAGGCTGCAACTCGCCTGCACGAAGCTGGAATCGCTAGTAATCGCGGATCAGCACGCCGCGGTGAATACGTTCCCGGGCCTTGTACACACCGCCCGTCACACCATGGAAGTCTGCAATGCCCAAAGTCGGTGGGATAACCTTTATAGGAGTCAGCCGCCTAAGGCAGGGCAGATGACTGGGGTGAAGTCGTAACAAGGTAGCCGTAGGAGAACCTGCGGCTGGATCACCTCCTTTCTAAGGAAAACGGATGGATGGAGAGCAGAAATGCTAATAGAAGTCCACCAGTTACGGAAGCACACTGCAAAAGAAACTTTGTTCAGTTTTGAGAGTACCAACAATAAGTACTTGGGCCTGTAGCTCAGCTGGTTAGAGCGCACGCTTGATAAGCGTGAGGTCGATGGTTCAAGTCCATCCAGGCCCATTGAAATGCAAAGAAAGTTCTTTACATTTCGGGCAAGATGGAGTAACATCTTAAAAGTTGATATTTTACGGGGGCATAGCTCAGCTGGGAGAGCACCTGCTTTGCAAGCAGGAGGTCATCGGTTCGATCCCGTTTGCCTCCATTGGCCGGAAGGCCAAGTTTGTACGTTGAAAACTGAATATCTTAATTCCAAGAAAAAACCGAGAATCATTGAGATCAATGAAAACATTGCAAAGCGACCGAGAGAGTTCGAAAGAACAAACTTGCAAGGTCAAGTGAAGAAGGGCGCACGGTGAATGCCTTGGCACTGGAAGCCGATGAAGGACGCGACTAACCGCGAAAGTCTTCGGGGAGCCGTAAGTAGGCTTTGATCCGGAGGTCTCCGAATGGGGGAACCCAGCATGTGCAGACATGCTATCCTTAAGTGAATACATAGCTTAAGGAGGGAACACGCAGCGAACTGAAACATCTAAGTAGCTGCAGGAAGAGAAAGAAATATCGATTTCCCAAGTAGCGGCGAGCGAACAGGAAAGAGCCCAAACCGGCAGATTTATCTGCCGGGGTTGTAGGACTGAAACATGGCACTTCAGAGGATAGCAGAAGCGTTTGGGAAAACGCGCCAGAGAGGGTGAAAGCCCCGTAAGCGAAATCCAAAGAAGGCCTATCAGTATCCTGAGTAGGGCGGGACACGTGAAATCCCGTTTGAATCCGCGAGGACCATCTCGCAAGGCTAAATACTAACCAGTGACCGATAGTGAACCAGTACCGTGAGGGAAAGGTGAAAAGAACCCCGGGAGGGGAGTGAAAGAGAACCTGAAACCGTGTGCCTACAAGTAGTCAGAGCCCGTTAACGGGTAATGGCGTGCCTTTTGTAGAATGAACCGGCGAGTTGCGTTAGTCAGCAAGGTTAAGTCAGAAAAGACGGAGCCGCAGCGAAAGCGAGTCTGAAGAGGGCGAGCAGTTGGCTGACGCAGACCCGAAACCAAGTGACCTACCCATGACCAGGTTGAAGGCGCGGTAAAACGCGCTGGAGGACCGAACCCACGTAAGTTGAAAATTGCGGGGATGAGTTGTGGGTAGCGGTGAAATTCCAAACGAACTTGGAGATAGCTGGTTCTCTCCGAAATAGCTTTAGGGCTAGCCTCGCAAAGAGGATGCTGGAGGTAGAGCTCTGTTTGGACTAGGGGCCCGTCAAGGGTTACTGAATTCAGATAAACTACGAATTCCAGACATTTATGTGCGGGAGTCAGACTGCGAGTGATAAGATCCGTAGTCGAAAGGGAAACAGCCCAGATCACCAGTTAAGGTCCCAAAATTCATGCTAAGTGGAAAAGGATGTGGAGTTGCGCAGACAACTAGGACGTTGGCTCAGAAGCAGCCATCATTCAAAGAGTGCGTAATAGCTCACTAGTCGAGTGACGCCGCGCCGAAAATTTACCGGGGCTAAGCATGATACCGAAACTGTGGATGTGCGTTTATGCACGTGGTAGGAGAGCGTTCTAGCGGCGGTGAAGCATGACCGAGAGGACATGTGGAGCTTCTAGAAGTGAGAATGCCGGTATGAGTAACGAAAGACAGGTGAGAATCCTGTCCGCCGCAAGACTAAGGTTTCCTGGGGCAGGCTCGTCCGCCCAGGGTAAGTCGGGACCTAAGGCGAGGCCGAGAGGCGTAGTCGATGGACAACAGGTTGAAATTCCTGTACTGCACCGAATCGTTATGAGCGATGGAGGGACGCAGGAGGCTAGCAGCGTGTGGTGCTGGATACCACGTTCAAGCGTCAAGTCTGAGAGCGAGTCAAATGCTTGCTTTCATAAGGACAAGGCGTGATGAGGAGCGAAATTAAAGTAGCGAAGGCTGCGACGTCACACTGCCGAGAAAAGCTTCTAGCCAGAAACGGTGCACCCGTACCGCAAACCGACACAGGTAGTCGAGGAGAGTATCCTCAGGTGAGCGAGAGAACTCTCGTTAAGGAACTCGGCAAAATGGCCCCGTAACTTCGGGAGAAGGGGCGCTGGTCGCAAGATCAGCCGCAGTGAAAAGGCCCAAGCAACTGTTTATCAAAAACACAGGCATCTGCAAAATCGTAAGATGAAGTATAGGTGCTGACACCTGCCCGGTGCTGGAAGGTTAAGAGGAGAGCTTAGCGCAAGCGAAGGTTTGAATTGAAGCCCCAGTAAACGGCGGCCGTAACTATAACGGTCCTAAGGTAGCGAAATTCCTTGTCGGGTAAGTTCCGACCTGCACGAAAGGTGTAATGATTTGGGCACTGTCTCAACGAGAGACTCGGTGAAATTATAATACCCGTGAAGATGCGGGTTACCCGCGACAGGACGGAAAGACCCCATGGAGCTTTACTGCAGTTTAATATTGGGTATCTGTCAAGCATGTACAGGATAGGTAGGAGCCGGAGAAGATAGGACGCCAGTCTTATCGGAGGCGCTGGTGGGATACTACCCTTGCTTGACGGATGCTCTAACTCAGGCCTGTGAACCAGGCCGAGGACAGTGTTTGACGGGCAGTTTGACTGGGGCGGTCGCCTCCTAAAGTGTAACGGAGGCGCCCAAAGGTTCCCTCAGAATGGTTGGAAATCATTCGCAGAGTGTAAAGGCAAAAGGGAGCTTGACTGCGAGAGAGACAACTCGAGCAGGTACGAAAGTAGGGCTTAGTGATCTGGTGGTACCGCATGGAAGGGCCATCACTCAACGGATAAAAGCTACCCTGGGGATAACAGGCTTATCTCCCCCAAGAGTTCACATCGACGGGGAGGTTTGGCACCTCGATGTCGGCTCGTCGCATCCTGGGGCTGAAGTCGGTCCCAAGGGTTGGGCTGTTCGCCCATTAAAGCGGCACGCGAGCTGGGTTCAGAACGTCGTGAGACAGTTCGGTCCCTATCCGTCGTGGGCGCAGGAAATTTGAGAGGAGCTGTCCTTAGTACGAGAGGACCGGGATGGACGCACCGCTGGTGTACCAGTTGTCTTGCCAAAGGCATCGCTGGGTAGCTATGTGCGGACGGGATAAGCGCTGAAAGCATCTAAGTGCGAAGCCCCCCTCAAGATGAGATTTCCCATTTCTTCAAGAAAGTAAGACACCTCAGAGACGATGAGGTAGATAGGCCGGGAGTGGAAGAGCCGTGAGGCTTGGAGCGGACCGGTACTAATCAGTCGAGGACTTGACCAAAAGAGCAAAGCAATGAGGTTTTGACTTGGTAAAAGATATTCAGTTTTGAGCGTGCAAGCTCAATCAAAGAGTGCGGTGGCAATGGCAAGAAGGATACACCTGTTCCCATGCCGAACACAGAAGTTAAGCTTCTTAACGCCGAAAGTAGTTGGTGGGAAACTGCCTGCGAGGATAGGAAGCTGCCGCGCTCAACATTCCGCCTTAGCTCAGTTGGTAGAGCGCTTGACTGTTAATCAGGATGTCGTCAGTTCGAGTCTGACAGGCGGAGTTTAATATGGAGTGTTGTCCGAGCGGCTGAAGGAGCATGATTGGAAATCATGTATACGGGTAAATACCTGTATCGAGGGTTCAAATCCCTCACACTCCGTTTTATGGCGGTGTAGCTCAGCTGGCTAGAGCGTCCGGTTCATACCCGGGAGGTCGAGGGTTCGATCCCCCCCGCCGCTATAAGCAAACCACGACTTGGTCGTGGTTTTTGTTTTCGATTTTTATTTCTCTCCTCTTTTGTCTATTCTTTAACCTTTTCTATTTTTTCTGAAAACTTTTTCCCGAAAAAAGCTTGCATTGACCGGGAATTGCTGTATACTAGTAAACGTGCTTATGAAAAGGCCCGTTGGTCAAGTGGTTAAGACACCGCCCTTTCACGGCGGTAACATGGGTTCAAATCCCGTACGGGTCATATGGAGGATTAGCTCAGCTGGGAGAGCATCTGCCTTACAAGCAGAGGGTCACAGGTTCGAGCCCTGTATCCTCCATTGTTCAGAAGGTTACCGTCCGGTAACCTTTTTTTTTACAAAAAACTGAACATGGTTAAAATGTTATTTGTTACAAGTCCTGATAGGATTCACCAAATTGGTGAAGATGCCTTGTAACCGTGTAGCTAGTCTATAGGGGGACACACATAGATGGAAAAGCACTTATTTACGTCAGAATCAGTTTCAGAAGGACACCCGGACAAGGTCGCTGACCAGATCTCCGATGCCATTCTGGACGCGGTACTCGCCCAGGATCCGCAAGCCCACGTGGCCTGTGAGACTTCTGTAACCACAGGTTTGGTCTTGCTCTTCGGGGAAATCTCGACTACGGCTAATGTTGACTACCAGCAGGTCGCGCGCAAGACGATCCGCGAAATCGGCTACAATGACCCAGACCTGGGCTTTGACGCCGACAACTGCGCCGTTTTAGTAGCGCTGGACAAGCAGTCGCCTGACATCGCCGGCGGGGTTGATGAAGCCCTGGAAGTCCGGGGAGAAGACGACAGCGATGAACTCGACCAGATCGGGGCTGGTGACCAGGGGCTCATGTTTGGTTTCGCCATCAACGAAACGCCGGAACTGATGCCTTTGCCGATTTCCCTGGCCCACCGCTTGATGCGGAAAGTGGCCCAGCTGAGAAAAGAGGGGACATTCCCCTGGCTGCGGCCAGATGCCAAGGCCCAGGTCACGGTGGAATACGATGACGCCGGCAAGCCTAAGCGGGTGGACACGGTCGTTATTTCAACCCAAACCAGCCCTGACGTGACTAATGAAGAGATCCGGGTGGCCATGGTCCACGACGTGATCAAGGAAGTCATTCCAGACAAGTTCTTGGATGACGAGACCAAGTACCTGATTAACCCGTCCGGCCGCTTCGTTATCGGGGGGCCGAAGGGGGACGCCGGTCTGACTGGCCGCAAGATCATCGTCGATACTTACGGCGGCTATGCCCGCCACGGCGGCGGTGCCTTCAGCGGCAAGGACGCCACCAAGGTCGACCGAAGCGCCTCATACGCTGCCCGCTACGTGGCTAAGAACATTGTCGCCGCTGGCCTGGCTGACCGCTGTGAAGTCCAGCTGGCTTACGCCATCGGGGTGGCCCACCCGGTTTCCATCATGATTGATACTGCCGGGACCGGCAAGGTGAGCGACCAGCTTTTGACTGAAGCTGTCCGGGCCAATTTTGACTTGCGCCCAGCCGGGATCATCAAGATGCTGGACCTGCGCCGGCCAATCTACAAGCAGACGGCTGCATATGGCCACTTTGGCCGCACTGACGTCGACCTGCCTTGGGAAAAGACCGACGAGGCGGAAGCCCTCCAGGCTTTTGTTAATGGCCGCAAGTAATATTTTTTACAATTGAATACACGTAAGACATTAACGTAACATAAATTTCGTTGGAGAAAAGAATGAAGAAAACAAACGTGAAAATGGTCACGTTCGCTGTCTTTATCACCACTTTTATGTCCGCGATCGAAGGCACGATTGTGTCGACCGCGATGCCAACCATTATCGCCGATTTGGACGGGCTGGCAATCATGAGCTGGGTGGTGTCTGTCTTTCTGCTGATGACGGCAGTCTCAACGCCGATTTATGGGAAACTGGCTGATAGCGTAGGACGCAAGCCAGTTTTTTTATTTGGCATTGGACTCTTCGTTATCGGGTCAGCCCTCTGCGGCTTCTCGCACTCGATGGTGGAATTGATCACCTTCCGGGTCTTGCAGGGTCTTGGTTCAGGGGCTATCCAGACAGCCGGGGTGACGGTTTTAGCGGACATGTATGATATTGACAAGCGGGCTAAAATGCTGGGCCTGACTTCGGGCTTCTGGGGCCTGGCTTCGGTTATCGCCCCGCTTTTGGGCGGTTTTATCGTCCAAAAGCTGTCCTGGCACTGGGTCTTTATGATCAATGTGCCGATCGGCTTGCTCGCCTTTTTGCTGGTTGCCTTTTACCTGCATGAAGATTTTGCTAAAAATAAATTACGGATCGACCTCAAGGGCAGCTTTAGCCTGGTTATCTTCCTTTTATCCCTAATGCTGCTTTTGCAGGGGCTGGAAAAAGGATTTAACTGGACTCTGCTGCTTTTAGCAGCAATTATGCTGGTCAGCCTCTGGGCCTTTACCAAGGTGGAAAAAACAGCCGCTGACCCGATTATTCCTTTCAGCATCTTAAAAGACAAGGAATTTTTGGCGGTCAACATCTTGCAGCTCTTAGTTTCCGGGGTCGTGATCGGCTTTGAATTCTACATCCCGACCTGGCTGCAGGGGATCAACGGGGTCAGTGCTTCAATCGCCGGCTTCGCCATTACGCCAAGCTCCCTTTTGTGGGTCTGCGGGTCCTTTTTAGCCGGTGACCTTATGGGCCGGTGGGGGACGCAGAAGTACTTTGACGCGTCACTTTTGCTCTTAATTGGGGCAGACCTGGCCTTCATCCTGATTCCGACCTACACGCCATTTTGGGTCTTCTGCCTGATCGCCGTCTTCAACGGGATCGGCTTCGGCAGTATTGCCACGGCCAGCCAGGTCAGGGCCCAGATGGTGGTTGACAAGAGCCAGGTAGGGGTGGCAACTTCCTTTAACACTCTGATGAAGTACTTGGGTCAAACTGTCATGATGGTCTTCTACGGGATGACCTTCAACGTGGTCGTGGCCAGTGGGCTCAAAAAGCAGCCTTCCTTGACCAGTGAGATGATGAACAAGATTGTCTCCCCAGTCCAGGCTAAAAGCCTGGATCCGACCGTTTTGGCCCCTTTGCGGGAGATCCTGCATTCATCCATGCGGGGGATCTACATCGTTTCTCTGATTGCCTTGCTTTTGTCCTTGGCCTTCAACCATATCTACCGGCAAAAGCAGAATTAGTTAAAATATGAACGCAAACAAAAATCTGCTCACGGCATGTGAGCAGATTTTTTATTAAGGATTTAGTTTATCCTTTTTGTCCAAGGCCTTGAAAAAGAGCCAGCTAGCCAATGAACTGAAGGCCAGGCCCTCGCACCAGCCCCCTAAGACGTCGCTTGGCCAGTGGACGTGCAGGTACATTCTGGTAAAGCCAATCGACAGGGTGAAGAAGACGCAGAAGACGATCAACCAGGTCTTGACTGGCTTCTTTTTCACCAAGACGACGATCAAGGCGATCAAGACCAGGGCCAGGGTCATGGAACCGACCGAGTGGCCGGACGGGAAGGAGAAGCCATCGGCTTGAACCGCCTTGTCCATCCGGGGCCTCTGGCGCTGGATGATATTTTTGATAATTGAGTTGCAGGCGTTTGCCGCGATCATGGTTAAGCTGGCAAAAACTGCGTGGATATAGTTTCGCTGGTAGACCAGGAAAAGAACCAGGACCACGATAAAGACTGTGATCGTCAAGGTATTGCCCAGCTGGGTCCAGTAAAAGGCCAGTTGCCTTTCGACCGGATTGTTGTTTCTGATTGCATTGTAGACTACCGTATCAAAAGTCTTGATAAAGGGATTCTTGCTGGCAATCAGGTAAACCCAAAAAGCAAAAAAGAGGCTGAAGGCACCGCCAAAAATTAAAAGTGGCTGATAATTAACTTTATTTTCTTTCATATTCAATTGTTTTTAATTTTTCTCCCTTGAAAAATTTTAGCCATGTGGTAAAGTATAATCGTTATCGAGAAAATAATAAAGGGCAGGGACTAGTAGAAATTTTTCTTTCTTCAGAGAAGAGCCGGTGGCTGCGAGGCTTGAAAGAGGAATTTTGAACTCACCCGGACAATGCCAAAGTGTTGTTTCGCTTTAAGAAACATTTGAGTGTCACACGAAAGCGTGGAACTTAGGTGGTACCGCGAAACAATTCGTCCTATGTTTGAACATAGGGCATTTTTTGTTTTTAAGAAAGGATTTATCAGATGTACAACCATAAAGTTGTCGAAAAGAAGTGGCAAAAGTACTGGCTGGAAAACAAGACTTTTAAGACCGGGACTGATCCGGAAAAGCCAAAGTACTACGTTCTTGACATGTTCCCTTACCCATCTGGCAAGGGTCTGCACGTTGGTCACCCGGAAGGCTACACCGCTACTGACATCATGGCCAGAATGAAGCGGGCCCAAGGCTACAATGTTTTGCATCCAATGGGCTGGGATGCCTTCGGTCTGCCGGCAGAACAATACGCCCTGCAAACTGGTAACGACCCGGCAACTTTCACCGACAAAAACATTGCCCACTTCAAGAAGCAGCTGCAAGCTTTGGGCTTCTCCTATGACTGGGACCGGGAAATCAAGACTACTGACCCGAACTACTACAAGTGGACCCAGTGGATTTTTGAACAAATGTACAAGATGGGCCTGGCCTATGAAGCTGAAGTACCGGTTAACTGGTCACCAGACCTGGGCACGGTTGTCGCTAACGAAGAAGTTATCGACGGCAAGACTGAACGGGGCGGCTATCCGGTTTACCGGCGCAAGATGCGGCAATGGATGCTGAAGATCACTGCTTATGCTGACCGTTTGCTGGACGACCTGGACGACTTGGACTGGCCAGAACCGATCAAGGAAATGCAAAGAAACTGGATCGGACGCTCAGTTGGGGCCCAGGTAACCTTCAAGATCAAGGACTCAGACAAGAGCTTTGACGTCTTCACTACCCGGCCGGACACCCTCTTTGGCTGCTCATACACGGTTTTGGCTCCGGAAAACGAACTGGTTAAGGAAATCACCAGTCCAGAGCAAAAGGAAGCCGTTGACGCCTACATCAAGTCCATTGAATCCAAGTCTGACCTGGAAAGAACTGACTTGAACAAGGACAAGACCGGGGTCTTCACTGGTGCTTACGCTATCAACCCGGTTAACGGGGAAGAAGTGCCAGTCTGGATTTCTGACTACGTTTTGGCAACTTACGGGACCGGGGCAGTTATGGCCGTTCCAGCCCATGACGAAAGAGACTACGCTTTTGCCACTAAGTTCAACCTGCCAATCAAGGAAGTCGTTGAAGGCGGCGACATCAGCAAGGAAGCCTTTGTCGGTGACGGGGTCCACGTCAACTCAGACTTTTTGAACGGCCTGCACAATGAAGAAGCCAAGGCCAAGATGGTTGACTGGCTGACTGAAAAGGGCGTCGGCGAAAAGAAGGTCAACTACAAGATGCGGGACTGGAACTTCTCCCGTCAGCGCTACTGGGGTGAACCAATCCCGGTCATCCACTGGGAAGACGGGGAAACCACTTTGGTGCCAGAAGACGAACTGCCGCTGCGCCTGCCTAAGGAAAGCAACATCAAGCCATCCGGCACTCCGGAAAGCCCGCTGGCCAACTTGACTGACTGGGTCAACGTTGTTGACGAAAACGGCCGGAAGGGCAAGCGGGAAACCAACACCATGCCGCAATGGGCTGGTTCAAGCTGGTACTTCCTGCGCTACATTGACCCGCACAACGACAAGGCCCTGGCTGACCCGGAACTCTTGAAGAAGTGGATGCCAGTTGACCTTTACATCGGCGGGGCAGAACACGCGACCCTGCACCTGCTTTACGCTAGATTCTGGCACAAGGTTCTTTACGACTTGGGCGTCGTTCCAACCAAGGAACCGTTCCAAAAGCTCTACAACCAGGGCTTGATCTTGAAGAACCATGAAAAGATGTCCAAGTCCCGGGGCAACGTGGTTAACCCAGACGACGTCATTGACGAATACGGTGCCGACAGCCTGCGGACTTACGAAATGTTCATGGGGCCTTTGAACGCGTCTATTGACTGGGATGACAACGGTCCTTCCGGTGTTAAGAAGTTCCTTGACCGGGTATGGCGGACTTTTGTCAATGACTTAGACCTGGATCCGATCCCATCTGAAAAGATCACTGACAAAAACGACGGCAAGCTGGACAAGATCTACAATGAAACGGTCAAGACTGTTACGGAACACTTTGAAGAACTGCGCTTCAACACGGCTATTTCCCAAATGATGGTCTTCATGAACGCCTGCCAAAAGGTCGACAAGATTCCGCGGGAATACGCTGAAGGCTTCGTGAAGCTGATGGCTCCGGTTGCTCCGCACATGATGGAAGAAATCTGGCATGTCTTCGGCCACGACGAAAGCGTGCAGTTTGCTGCCTGGCCAACTTACGACGCAAGCAAGCTGGTTGAAAGCACGGTTGAAATGGCGGTTACGGTCAACGGCAAGAAGCGGGGCAACTTCCAAATCGCCAAGGACGCAAGCAGAGAAGAAGCCCAAGCTGCCGCAACCGCTCTGCCGCACGTAAAGGAATTTTTGGAAGGCAAGGAGATCAAGAAGGTCATTGTCGTGCCAAACAAGATCGTGAACATTGTTGCCAAATAAATCTAAAATTTTCCTAAAAAATCAATTTATAGTATATTTCAAACCGGATCAGGAATATGATAGTAGGTTGAAGTATAAAGATTAGGGAAGTTTTATGGCAAAGAACAAATCACAGACCAACTCCCAGGCCCAGTTGTTAAAGGGCTCGGCCTGGATGACTATCGGCTCGATCCTGTCGCGGATTCTCGGGGCGATCTATATCATCCCTTGGTATGCCTGGATGGGAAAGTATGGCAACTTGGCCAACTCTCTGACGGCGAAGAGCTACAACATCTATAGCCTGTTCATTATCATCTCCACCGCGGGCATTCCAGGGGCGATCGCCAAGCAGATCGCCAAGTACAATGCCTTGAATGAGTACGGGGTCGGCCGCAAGCTCTTCAGGCACGGCCTGGCCTTAATGGGGGTCTTCGGGATTATTTCAGCGGCCTGCATGTACTTTTTGGCATTGCCGCTGACTGGCTTTAACCCCCAGGAGGTACCGGTGATCCGGAGCCTGGCTTTGGCCGTTTTGATCATTCCGATTTTGAGCATCCTGCGGGGCTATTTCCAGGGCTTCAACGACATGATGCCCAGTGCCATGTCCCAGTTCGTGGAACAGCTGGCCCGGGTGATCTGGATGCTTTTGACGGCTTATGTGATCATGCGGGTCCAGCACGGCAACTATGTCGACGCGGTAACCCAGTCCAACCTGGCCGCCGCGATCGGGGCCGTGTTCGGTATTGGCCTGCTGGTAATTTTTTACCTTAGGCAGAAGCGGACGGTTGATCCTTTGATTGCCCGGTCCAACAACCAGGTGCAGGTTTCAACCAACAGCCTGCTCTTTGAAATCATCCAGCAGTCGATCCCCTTCATCATCATTGACTCCGGGATCAACATCTTTCAGCTGGTGGACCAGTATACCTTCCACCCGATGATCGCCAGCTTCATGCACGTGCCTTATGACGCGATCGAAATCTGGTATGCCTTGTTCGGTTTGAACGCCAACAAGCTGATCATGATCGTGGTCTCCCTGTCAACGGCCATGGCAGTTACGGCTATTCCGCTCTTGTCAGGGGCCCACGCCAGAAGGGACTACCGGGATATTTCCCGGCAGATCGGCAATACCTTGGAACTTTTCTTGTTCGTCTTATTGCCGGCTTCGCTGGGGATGGCCGCGATCTCAGACCCCTTGTACACCATTTTCTACGGCTATGACCGGCTGGGGGCCCATGTCTTGTACCTGTCCTCCTTTACGGCCATCAGCTTGGGGATGTTTACGGTCCTCATGGCCATCTTGCAAGGTCTGGACGAGAACATGTATGCCATCCGCTACTTGATCTTTGGTTTGGTCATCAAAGCGATCGTCCAGTATCCGATGATCCGCCTTTTCAAGGTCTATGGTCCGCTTTTGGCGACCAACCTTGGCCTTTTGGCGGTCATCGCCATGTCCCTCAAGCACCTTAGCATGAAATACCGCTGGCAGGCTGACCGGATCATGCGGCGCTTTATCGGGATTGCCAGCTTCTCCATAGTGATGTTCGCGGCGGTATTTGCTGCCGTTAAGCTGGGCGGCCTCTTCCTCAGCCCTTACCGGCGCTTGTCAGCCATGCTACTCAGCGGCTTGGCGGTAGCTGTCGGCGTGCTTGTTTACGGGGTCTTGAGTCTTAAGACCGGCCTGGCTGAAAACATTTTGGGCAGCCGGGTGACCCGGATCATGCAAAAGTTCAGATAATAGAATAGAGCCAGTTAAGGATCCTCCATTTGGAGGATCTTTTTTTGCGCCTCTTTTGGGTATTTTTGTCCAAAACGTTTATTCATGGAGAAAATCTTGCGAAAAAATTGCAAAAAGCCTAGGTACGGTAAGGGACGAAGCAGTTTTTTTGATAAAAGTATTTTTTAGCTTGTGAATAAAAACAATTCAATAGTTGCCGGACTTTTAACAAAAAAGACTTTTTAAAATACTGTTATTTTAACAAAGGAAACGGTTACAGCAAATCCCTCCAAAAAAGCTTGTAAGAAAATGTTGACATTTTATCACAAAAGGACAATAATCAAAAGTGAAAAGGCTTACAAGACAAGTGGCATGAGGTGAAAACAATGGAAATTAACAACAAGAAGGAATTGACTGAAGAAGAACGCAAAAATGCATACGTTCTTTGGTTCAACCAACTGCGCCGCGCTGACGTGGCCTTGGTTGGGGGCAAATCAGCATCATTGGGTGAATTGACTTCAGGTACTGACGTGCCAGTGCCTTATGGTTTCGCAACGACCGCACACGGCTACCGGCACTTCATGGAAGTCAATGGCTTGAATGAGAAGGTAAATGCCTTGCTGGCAACTTTGAAGGACCCGGAAGACTCAGAAGAACTGCACCGGGTCTGCAGCCAGATCAGAAAGATCATGCGCGAGGCACCAATGCCGGAAGACTTAGCCGAAGACATCGGCAACTCATATGACGAACTGGCCAAGATGACCGGACAAAACGAACCATACGTTGCCGTACGTTCAAGTGCTACGGCTGAAGACCTACCAGACGCTTCATTCGCCGGGGAACAAGACACTTACCTTAACGTTAGAGGCCGCAAGGACGTTATCCGCAAGGTCCAAGACTGCTACGCTTCCCTGTTTACTGACCGGGCAACCTACTACCGGATCAAGCAGAAGTTCCCGCAAGAGAAGGTGGATCTGTCAGCCGCTGTCCAAATGATGGCCTTCTCCAAGTCAGCCGGGGTTATGTTCACGGTCAACGTTGCCAACGGTGATGATACCAAGGTTATGATCGAAGGTTCATGGGGCTTGGGTGAATACATCGTCCAAGGGACGGTTACCCCGGACAATTTCGAAGTTGACAAGGAAAGCATGCAGATCGTAAGCAAGACCATCAACAACAAGAACATTGAATTGATCCGTCTGCCAGGCGGCGGGGTTGAACAAAGAGACGTCCCAGAAGACTTGGCCAAGAGTCCATGTTTGACTGATGAAGAAGTTATTGAACTTGCCGGCTACGCTAAACAAATTGAAAAGCACTATGGTTGCTACATGGACATGGAATGGTCCAGAGACCAAGACGACAAGCTCTGGCTCGTTCAAGCCCGGCCGGAAACTGTTTGGTCACAAAGAAAGAAGGAGGGCGGCGCCAAGGAAGCAACTGACGCTAAGGCTCCAAGCTCCAACAAGGTTTTGGTCAAGGGTCTGCCAGCCAGCCCTGGTGTAGCTTCAGGTATCGTGCACGTAATTGACGACCCGAAGGACATCGGTGACTTCAAGGAAGGCGAAATCCTGGTTACCTTGATGACTTCACCAGACTGGGTCCCAGCCATGAAGAAGGCGGCCGCTATTGTTACCAACAACGGTGGGATGACCTGCCACGCCGCTATCGTTTCCCGGGAAATGCAGATCCCATGTATCGTTGGTACTGCCAGCCGGGGGACCTTTGCAACCAGATTGCTGAAGACCGGCCAGGAAGTAACGGTTGACGCCAAGAACGGGGTTGTCTACCAAGGGGTGGCTGACGAAGTCGTTAAGCCAAAGAAGGCCGAGACTGCCCCAATGGCTGCAGCTGAATACTTCCCGCCAACGGCAACCAGAGTCATGATGAACCTGGGTGACCCGGACCTGGCTGAAAAGTACGCAACTTTGCCAGCTGATGGTATCGGTTTGATGCGAGAAGAATTCCTCTGGACCACTTACATCCACCAGCACCCGCTTTACTTGATCGAAACCGGCCACCCAGAACGGGTTGTCAACGAACTGGCTAACGGGATCAGCAAGGTCTGCCGGGCCATGAACCCAAGACCTGTCGTCTTGAGATTCTCTGACTTCAAGTCCAGCGAATACCGGAACTTGAAGGGCGGGGACAAGTACGAACCGCATGAACCAGCTGACCTGCTTGGCTGGCGCGGGGCAAGCCGCTACTACGACCCGAAGTACATCGAAGCCTTCAAGCTGGAACTGGAAGCAGTCAAGAAGGTTAGAAACGAATTCGGCTTGAAGAACCTGAATGTCATGATCCCATTCTGCAGAACTGTTGAAGAAGCAGAAAAGGTAACCGAGATCATGGCTGATGAAGGGCTTGAGCGCAGCCGCGACTTCAAGGTCTTCATGATGGCGGAAATTCCATCCAACATCATTTTGGCTGACAAGTTCAACAAGTACGTTGACGGCTACTCAATCGGGTCAAACGACTTGACCATGCTGATCATGGGGACTGACCGGAACAACGATGCTGTTTCCGCCCTCTACGACGAACGCAACCTGGCTGTTAAGCGGGCAATCCGCCACTTGATCAAGACCGCCCACAAGGATGGCAAGACCGTATCTATCTGCGGGCAGGCACCTTCAGAATACCCAGACTTCACTGAATTCCTGGTTAAGAGCGGGATTGACTACGTTTCCGTAAACCCGGACATGGTTAAGGAAACCAAGCTCAACGTAGCGCACTTTGAACAAAGAATTCTGCTGGACAAGGCTACTGGTCTGGGGATGCAGGATACTGAAGACTACGAATGGTAATTAGATTGATTTGACCATAAGTCGCTCCGAAAGGAGCGGCTTTTTTGTTGAATAATTGCAAAAATCAAGCATTTTATGCCAATTTGACGTAAAATTAAAAATGAATTATCATCATTTTTTTAGTAAAAAACAGCACTTTAAGTTAAGAGGAAAGTAGATAAATGGCACAACAATACTACTCAATGGATCAAATCGCAAAATTGGCACAGATTTCCCAGCAGCAGGTCTACTACCTAATCAACATGAAGTTCAAGTTCAAACCGACCTTGACTGATCCCAGCGGCAATAAATTTTATGATGAGCGAGCGGTGGGGCAGATTTTCCAAGAACTGGGCAAGGCCCTGCCTAAGTCGGCAGCTTCGCCGGCAACCGACAATGGCCTGCTGGACATCAATGCCCTGGCGGAAACTACTGGCCTGGGCAAGAAGAAGCTGCGGCTTTTTTTGCGGGAACACAAGGACTTGAAGCCAGACTTTGTTGATAAAAAGAACCACAACAAGAAATACTGGGGTCCGAGCGCCATCCAGTACATTAATGACCACTTCGGAGCAGAAGAAGCAAAGGCAGAAGAAAAGACCACGCAAGCAGAAGAAAAGAATACCGAAGTTGAAGGCAAAGCAGAAGCTGCAGAAGTTGTAGAAGCAGTAAAGACGGAAGAAAATCAAGAACAAGCAAGCCAAGTAGAGGATGAAAACAAAGAAGAGACTACTGCAGAGGAAGAAGTCAAAGAAGAAGTAGTAGAAGAAGAAAAGTCTGCTGCAGAAGAAGTCAAAGAAGAAGATAAGCCAGCTGGCCCGCGCTTTATCAAGAAGGCGCCGCGCCCGGCAACGGAAAAGTTGGCTGAACACCCGCAAGTTGAATTGCCTTTTGCCTTTGATGACAGCGAGGAAGCCGAAAACAAGGCTGAGGAGGCTGACAAGCCAGGCCGCGGGTCAGAAGTCAAGGAAGAAGCAAAGCCAGCGGAAAAGGCCGAAAAGAGCCATGAGCCGGCCAATGACCAGCAATTTGTTGTTAGAAAGCGCACTAACGACGACAAGCGGGGCCGGGGCAATTACGTCAAGCGCAGAAACAACCAGAGAAACGGCTACCAAAACCAGAACCGGACCAACAATTACTCTAAGCGGCGGGAACTTTTTGCCGGCAAGATGAAGCTGGTTACGGAAAAGGGGACTTTCTACACTGACCAGTTTGCCAGCCTGGAAGAACTGGCTGAATACGTCTTTTCATCCAAGGACGGCTTCATGAAGGTCGAGAAGTACAACCGGGGTGAATTTTCACCAGCCTACATCTCAACCAAGATTATCATCGAATTTGAAGAAGTTTAAAAAAGGCGGATCTGACGATCCGCTTTTTGCATGCTTTCATTAATAAAACTTTGCCTAATATTCATAGAAGTATTTTTTGCTTGCGAAAAGCAGAAGATTGTCCTGGCAATATCCAGGCTGGATAAAATTAATCTTTTCACAATGTTGACAGCGCTTACAGGGAGTCTATAATTATTACTGTA
Organism: Lactobacillus delbrueckii subsp. jakobsenii ZN7a-9 = DSM 26046; assembly: GCF_001888925.1. Lineage (NCBI taxonomy): Bacteria > Bacillati > Bacillota > Bacilli > Lactobacillales > Lactobacillaceae > Lactobacillus > Lactobacillus delbrueckii. The sequence continues at coordinate 1,684,468 of NZ_CP018218.1, read as the reverse complement.
AGTAACTTTTAAAGGAATTAATTGTAAGGAGATTCACTTATGGCAAAAATTAAGGGCGCAAACGCCGTTTTAGATGTTATGTACAAGTGGGGCATTGATCACCTCTACGGCTTCCCTGGCGGGTCATTCGACTCAACCATGAACGCGATCTATGAAATGCAAGACAAGATTAAGTTCATCGAAGTTCGTCACGAAGAAGCCGGTGCCTTGGCTGCCTCAGCAGAATACAAGCTGACCGGCAAGCTTGGTGTCTGCATGGGTTCAGCTGGACCTGGTGCCATCCACTTGATGAACGGCTTGTATGACGCTAAGTACGACAAGACCCCAATGGTTGCCCTGGTAGCTAACGTTCCAACTCCTCGTCAAGACATCAACTTCTTCCAAGCCTTTGACGAAACGCCATGGTTCCGTGACGTTGCCGTTTGGGTCCACCAAGCCAAGACCAAGGAAGCTTTGCCAGTTTTGATGGACACTGCTATCCGTCAAGCTTACGCAAAGAAGGGTCCAGCTGTTTTGGTAATTCCTAAGGACTTCGGTTGGCAAGAAATCGAAGACAACTACCGTGTTTCCGCAAGCAACCACGTTGCTGACAACTACGCTGCTCCAACTGCTGAATCAATTGAAGCCGCAACTAAGTTGATCAAGGAAGCTAAGAACCCAGTTGTTTACTTCGGTTTGGGTGCTTCAGGCGCTGCCGAAGAATTGAAGGAATTTGCTGACAAGTTCAAGATGCCAATGATGTCCTCATACCTGGGCAAGGGTATCGTTGAAGACAGCTTCAAGCCATACTTGGGGACTATCGGCCGTCTCGGTGCTAAGGCTCCTAACGAAGTTCAAGGCCACACTGACCTGGTAGTTTGGGTTGGTAACAACTCACCATTCTCAGTATTGTGGTTCCCTAAGAACGCCAAGGTTATCCAAATCGACGTTGACCCAGAAAAGCAAGGCAAGCGTCACTCAGTTGACGTATCAATCCTGGCAGACGCTAAGAAGAGCTTGCGTGCTTTGATCGACGCCGGTGAAGCCCGCGAAGAATCACCACTTTACAAGGCTGCTTTGGCCGACCGTGAAGAATGGGACGCATGGACTGCTTCATTTGCTGACGACCACTTGAAGGACGAAGGCCGTGTACGCCAGGAACCAATCTGGGATGTCATCAACAAGGAAGCCGCAGACAACGCTGTCTTCGCTATTGACGTTGGTAACGTTAACATGGACCACGCACGTCTGTTGAACATGAACGGCAAGCAACGCTGGACTACTTCAGGCTTGTACGCAACTATGGGTTACGGCTCACCAGCTGCCATTGCAGCCGCAACTGCAATGCCAGACCGTGAAGTATGGCACTTGGCCGGTGACGGTGGCTTCGCAATGATGAGCGAAGAACTGCTTACTTTGGCTCGCTACAACATGCACGTATTGACTGTTGTCTTCACTAACGAAACTTTGGGCTTCATCGAAGCAGAACAGCGTGACGAATCCAACCAACCTCTGTCAGGTGTTATCCTGCCAGACAACGACTGGGCAAAGGTTGCTGAAGGTATGAACATGAAGGCCTTCACTGTTCACGACAAGGCTGAATTCCAAGCCGCTGTAGAAGAATGGAAGAAGATGGACGGCCCGGCCTTCGTCGACGTTAAGTACACTAAGCACATGGCTTACTCAACTGAACTTAACACTCTGGATGACCCAGAATTCGTGAAGTACTACCACGCAGAAGCTTTGCACCCATTCTCATACTTTGCTGAAAAGTTTGGTTTGGAAATTGACGCGGCTTCAGGTGCATCTGGTCACTCAGAAGACAAGGCAGAAGCATTGCAAGTTCAAGCAACTTCAAGTGCTTCAACTCCAGAAACTGCACCAGACACTACTTCAGGTGCTTCTCACTAAGAGCCGGCATAACTAGTAACATCAAAAGAAGATCTCCTTTTTTGAGGGAGATCTTCTTTTTGCTTTTTTAGGAAAAATTTACTTTTTCTTAGGAGCAGTTTTCCATTGCTTTGTTAGGCTGAAAAGGCAGGAGAAGCAAAAAAGAGCCGACCCTTAGGTCAGCTCTTAAAACTACCATGCTGGACGTCCCAGCTATTCATTCATGCCCACTAAAGGAGTCGAACCTTCACTCTGTTGCCAGAACAGCGACCTGAACGCTGCGCGTCTGCCAATTCCGCCAAGTGGGCATCTCGTGCCTCAGCACATATTTAATAATAGCAAAAATTTGGTAAAATGGAAGTGCTAATTCAAAATTTTCGTAATTTTTTTGAAAAGAGGAGCGATTTTGTTAAAAAAGATCAAAAAGGCGCTGCTGAGTCTGGCAGCAAGTGGATTATTACTGACCGGAATAAGTACTTGGCAGGCCGCGCCGGTTGTGGCGGCAACCGCCAACTACCAGCAGCATGATCTGAACCTGGACGTCAAGGCCGCGATTGCCGTTGATGCCGATAGCGGGCAGATCCTTTATGCCAAGAATGCCACGACCCCGCGGCAGATTGCTTCCATGACCAAGCTGGTGACGGTTTACTTGACCCTGCAGGCCATCAAGCAGGGCAAGCTGTCCTGGACCAGCACGGCTAAACCGACGGCCGCGATTGCCAAGATCAGCCAGAACACTGAGTATTCCAATGTGCCATTAACTAGCAGCCATGCTTACACGATCAAGGAGCTTTACCGGGCCACTTTGATCGAATCCGCTAACGGGGCAGCCATGACCCTGGCCCAGGCTGTCAGCGGCGACCAGGTAACTTTTGTTAAAAAGATGCGGAAGCTTTTGACCAGCTGGGGGATTAAGGACGCCAAGATCTACAACGCCTGCGGCTTGGCTAATGGCAACCTTGGCTCAGCCGCTTACCCGGGCGTGGGCAAGAACGTTGAAAACGAGATGTCAGCTACTGATATGGCCATCGTCTGCCAGAAGCTCTTAAAGGACTTCCCGGAAGTCTTGCAGACGACTTCAATTACCAGCGCTACCTTCTCATCCGGTTCAACGCAAAGCCAGATGACCAACTGGAACTGGATGCTGAAGGGGCTGAGCAGCTACTACTCTGACCTGCCAGTTGACGGTTTGAAGACCGGGACGACTGATAAGGCCGGTGCCTGTTTTGCCGGGACTGTGAAGAAAAACGGCCACCGGATCATCACTGTGGTTTTGGGTGCCAAGCACGCAAACAGCCAGGACCCGTCCCGTTTCGTGCAGACGGCCAAATTGATGCACTATGTCTACCAAAACTACACGGCCGTAACCTTGAAGAAGGGGTCCAGCATCAGCGGGGCCAACACGGTCAAGGTGCCAGAAGGCAAGGAAACCAGCAGCAAGGTTGTTTTGGACAAGACGGTGACTATCTGGGCCAAGCAGGGCAGCAAGCTGCAGACTTCTTTATCCAAGACTACTGTTTCTGCCCCTGTAAAGAAGGGGAGCAAGGTGGCCAGCTATAAGTTCTCAGCAACTAGCGGTAAATTGCCATCTCTTAGCGGCAAGACGGTGACTGCCCCAGCTGTGGCAACTCAGGACAACCAGGAGGCCAACTTCTTCGTCCGTTTGTGGCGGAGCATCTTTGGCAGCAAGTAAGATGAAAAGCATTGATGAAGATTTAGCCCGGCAGGTGGTCCGCCCCCGGCCGGCTGAAAGCCACAAGGGCAATTACGGCCGGGTTCTGCTAATTGGCGGAAATCACCAGTATGGCGGAGCCATCAGCATGGCTGCCGAAGCTGCGGTTTACTCCGGGGCGGGTCTGACAACGGTAGCGACTGACCCGGTCAATTTTGCCGCCCTCCACGCCCGCCTGCCAGAAGCAGCCGTGCTTGACTACAATTTAGATCTGGCTAAGCAGATTTCTCGGTCTAATGTAATTTTGTGCGGGCCTGGCCTGGGCCTGGGGGAAAAAGCCTGGGAAATTTTAGAAGCAGTCTGCCAGCATGTAGGTTCTGACCAGACTATTATTTTTGACGCCAGCGCTTTAGACTTGCTCAGCCAAAAGCCTGACCTGCTGAGAAATCTCCAGGCCGGCCTGGTCATTCTGACTCCCCACCAGATGGAGTGGCAGAGGCTGAGCGGGATCAAGATTGCTGACCAGGAAGACCAGGCCAACCAAGAGGCTCTTTCGCGTTTGTTCTCTGGCAAAATGAAAAATGTTATACTAGTCTTGAAGGCACATCGAACGCGAGTATATGCTTTTACAGGTGAAATCTACCGCAATTCAGCCGGCAACCCCGGAATGGCTACAGGCGGAATGGGCGATACTTTAGCTGGAATTATTGCCGCTTTTCTCGGCCAGTTTGGCTCCAAGCTGACCAGCGTTTTAGCAGCAGTTTACTGCCACTCAAGGGCAGGGGACGACCTTTACCAGTCCTTCTACCTGGTGCGGCCAACGCAAATTTCTGCTTATATGCCGCGCTTGATGAAGCGCCTGAGCACCTGTTAGATATCGGAGGGAATTATGAAAAAGTCAAAGTATCTTACCCTGCTTTCAGTGGCAGCTTTGACCCTGTTGACCAGTGGCCTGGGCAGCCAAGGAGTCTTGGCTGACACGGACACGGCGCAGAAGGCAGAGACGACGACCAATACGTCAACCAACACAACGGATACGTCAGAAACGTCAACTGCTTTAAACCAGCAGGAAGCCAAAGGGAAGAAGCTGACCACGCCTGTGGGCACTCTGCCGAATCCTTCTGACGCCATCAGCAACAAGGCTGTTTTAAAGCACGTCCAGGGTTACAGCTGGAAGACCAAGCCAGACGTGTCAGCTGCCGGCAGCCAGAAGGCAACGGTAGTCATCACTTATACTGACGGGACGACCAGCGAAGTTGAAGTCGACCTGGAAGTAGTAACCAGTTATGCCAGCCAGAACAGCCCTGTAGCCAAGACTGGCTTGACGGTCAAGGTGGGCAAGAGCCTGACGGCCAGATCAGCCATCAGCAACCTTTCCAGCCTTAAGAACGTGGACAGCGTGACCTGGAAGCAGGCACCAAGCACGGCCAAGGCCGGCACGGTCAAGGGGACTGTTTTAGTAACCTACACTGACAAGTCCACTGACACGGTTGATGTTACGGTTAAAGTGTCTTCCGTCGTGACGACCAAGAAGTCGGTCAAGAAGAGCAAGAAGAAGCAATATACTACCAAGACCCGGAAGATCATCCTGGACCGGCCGGGCAAGAACAAGACCATCACCCAAAAGGTTAAGCTGTCCAGAACGGTAACGACCACCACCACGACGACTAAAACCTATACTGATGGCAAATTAACCAAGACTTCCAAGAAGGCGAAGAAGAGCTATGGCAAGTGGTCAAAAGGGACCTGGAAGAGTTATAATGTTCCTGCAATAAGCGGCTACAAGCGCAGCACTACTAAAGTTAAGGCCAAGACGGTGACCAGCAAGACCAAGAATGTTACCGTCAAGGTCGGCTACAAGCGGGTTCTGCATAAGCCAGCCAACGCTCCTTACTATGACCCAGCCGACATGCGGCCCAAGACTGGAGCTTACTACTTCCAGTCAAGTGAGAAGCGGGCTTACCCGAACTTGGCCAAGTACAAGAATGTCTGGATCCGGGTTTCCATCCTGGGCAACCGGGTTTACGTCATGAGCGGCAAGAGGGTCATCTACACTATGTACTCTTCAGCCGGCCGTTTTGAAATGACTAACGGCAAGTACCAAAGTGACACGCCGCGTGGCACCTTCTACTTGAAGGCAGCTTATGGCCCGTCCTTCATGTCTTCAGACGGCGTAGGGGCCCGTTACTACATGGCTTACTACGGCAGTGACTACTTGTTCCACAGCGTGCCAATCAACAACTATGGCTCTGGCGTCTACTACAAGGGCTACCACTACGGCTACGGCGGCGTCGGCAGCACGGCCCACCTGACTGTGCAAGGGACCAAGCCAGACTCTCACGGCTGCATACGGCTGACGCTGAGTGACGCCCGCTGGCTGTACGGTCAACGGACTTCAGGCAAGCTGAAGGTGGGTACCAGGGTCGTTATCAAGTACAAGTAGGCCTTTAAGTAGAATTTCTAGTCAAAAAATTAATATTACTTGTTAATGTAAAAGTAAACAGGACTTTTTCACACAATGTGGAAGAGCCCTGTTTTTTGCCTTGTATAGAATTGAATTGCTGATTGTTGCGGTTTTGCAGGACGACATCTATAACGCGACCAGCTATACCAGCCATGATGAAGCCGTAACTGACCGGGGGACCGGCACCCACTACGCTTTAACCAGTGAGCTTTACCGGGAATTAACCGACAAGAGCCAGCAGAGCTTGACTGACGATGACAAGACTTATGTCCTTGATCAAGAGCTACTAATTAGTAACAAGTAATATAGAACTACGCGTGGTGCTAGTTGAAGAATCTGAATCCATATCTCTGTAGGATGTAGCTGATATTGTAAGTTAGTACAATTATCTCGACAGTTTGTTGGAAACCATCTACACTTCTTGCAAGTATATTTTCAATTCCGTAGTACTTTAGTACTGAAAACACACTCTCGATTGTTCTGCGAATTGCCATTAGCTCTCTTTTGTTATGCTGCTTAGCACCCATCATATTTTTCCGATAAGGTGTCCACAGTATATAACCGTCTATCTTGAGGGCATCGTGCAGTCGTTTGCCTATATAACCTTCATCGCCTAAGATAAAGTGCCCTTCGGGACGGGTACTGAGAATCAGCTCTTCTGCTTCTTTTGCATCGTGGATTGATACCTTGGTGATTACATAGCCAAGAACATACCCGTCCTGAGATACGGCAAAATGGCCTTTAAAACCGTAGTAGTAAAACTTTTTGGTTGAGTTATAGCCAATGTTGGCTGTTCCTTCAAACACCTTAGCTCTGCGGTTTCTGGTTGGCTGACACAAAGGCATGGGTAGACTGTCAATGATCATATACTGATCAAACAGATCGACTTTTGACTTCAGATCGTTGACGATCTGAGCAGTGATGCCAAGAAGCGCTCTAGCCCTGCGCTTAAAACGAGACCTAGAAAGACCACAAAGTCCCCAGCAACGGGCAATCTGTGCTGAGAAGATATACCTTCCTCAGCTTGCCAGACAAGTAATGCAATGATTTCGTAGTCTGGAACCTTTACCAGACTGGCATTGCGGCGGTGAGTTAACCGAGATGGGGCGTACTTGTAATAAAGTTTCTTGTAGATTTTCGACAAAGTTCTAAACTCTACTTGCAAACGGTGACTATAACGTTTAATCTGTAGTTGGGGTTCAACATTGTAAGGACTCCTTTCTGTTTTTGAATAAAGAAATGCCAGTTATATAATTACAGTGTATTAGTATACGCAAATAACTTCTCAGGAAAAATTAGGAGATGCATCAGAGTATGAATTCAGGAAAGAAAATGATGAATGAACCATCTAGCGAAAAGCAAAGATGGTCCTTAAGAAAGCTTAGCGTAGGTATGACGTCTGTGCTTCTTGGGGCGACTATGTTCTGGGCTAGTGGCGCGGGCAGCCAAGTAAAGGCTGATACCACGACTGCTAGCGAGCAAGCAGCCCAGACGCAGACGAATACAGCGAGAAAAGCTGGCACGGAAAGTACCAAGCAGACAGAAGACAATAATGCCAATGCAGATGCAGGCAAGACTGCAGAAACTCGCGCGGCAACTGACAACGGCAGTCAAGAAACCACCACGGAATCGACGGCTGCCTCTTCTTCTGCCCAAAATCAGGGCCAAGCAGCAACCGCTACCTCAAGTACAACCACCAAGGCTGCTTCGAGTGCCGCCAACCAAGCGGGCCAAAAAGTAAGCTCCAGTAATAACAAAAGCCATGAGGCGAAAGCTCACACAACTAGTGCTGCCTCTGGTTCTATTAGCCAAGTAAATGATGGACAACCTATCACTGGTCTACGACACTACAGTAATAACAAGCTAGAATATTATGGCAAAGATCATGTTCAGTATCGTAATCGTTATGCTAGTCAGGGAAATAAGTGGTATTACTTTGGTAGCAATGGTGACGCAGTAACTGGCTTCCGTCATTACGGCAATAACAAGCTAGAATATTATGGCAAAGATCATGTTCAGTATCGTAATCGTTATGCTAGTCAGGGAAATAAGTGGTATTACTTTGGCAGCAATGGTGACGCAGTAACTGGCTTACGTCATTACGGCAATAAGAAGCTGGAATATTACGGCAAAGATCATGTTCAGTATCGTAATCGTTATGCTAGTCAGAGAAATAAGCGGTATTACTTTGGCAGCAATGGTGACGCAGTAACTGGCTTACGTCATTACGGCAATAACAAGCTAGAATATTATGGCAAAGATCATGTTCAGTATCGTAATCGTTATGCTAGTCATAGAAATAAGTGGTATTACTTTGGCAGCAATGGTGACGCAGTAACTGGCTTACGTCATTACGGCAATAAGAAGCTGGAATATTACGGCAAAGATCATGTTCAGTATCGTAATCGTTATGCTAGTCATAGAAATAAGTGGTATTACTTTGGTAGCAATGGTGACGCAGTAACTGGCTTACGTCATTACGGCAATAACAAGCTAGAATATTACGGCAAAGATCATGTTCAGTATCGTAATCGTTATGCTAGTCAGGGAAATAAGTGGTATTACTTTGGTAGCAATGGTGACGCAGTAACTGGCTTACGTCATTACGGCAATAACAAGCTAGAATATTATGGCGCGGACCACGTTCAATATCGTAACCGGTATTATCACGAAGGTAATAAATTCTATTACTTCGGTGGTAACGGTGACGCAAAGGTCACCATCCGTGGGGCAATTGAAAAAGGCAAGTTTAATATTTATGATATGCGGACAAATAAGCTTATTAAGAGCCTCAACGCTGGTACTTGGGAGAACTTGCCCTATTCTATGGATGCCAAATCCATTAACAATATTGATGGCTACCTTAGCTACCTTGGTTGGTACCGACCAATTGGAACAAGCCAAAATGGTAAGACATGGCACAAGACCCGGGCTGTTGACTGGCGGCCAATCTTGATGTATGCATGGCCAAATAAGGATGTTCAGGCACAATTCATTAAGTATTTTGTTAATCATGGTTATGAGAATGCTAATTATGGATTAACAAAGGTATCGGTAGCAAATCTTAATAAGGACACAGATGCAACAGTTCTTAACACGGCAGCACAAAATCTTCGTTACGTAATTGAACAAAGTATTGCTACTAATAAGGGAACGGGTAAGTTAGCAAATGACATTAATGGTTTTGCAGCTACTGTTCCTGAACTATCGGCTTCATCTGAATTATCAGTACAGAGCATACCAAATTATAAGCCTGATGAAAGCGGAACTGTAGATAACGATCAAGTAATCTTCGTTAATGACGCTGATAGTAAGTATCGCTTAATGAACCGTACGATCAATAACCAAACTGGTAATGATAATAGCGATAACAGTCCTGAGTTATTGGTTGGAAATGATATTGATAACTCTAATCCGGTGGTACAAGCTGAGAACCTTAACTGGGAATACTTCTTGTTAAATTATGGTAAGCTGATGGGTTATAACCAGGATGGTAATTTTGACGGTTTCCGGGTTGATGCTGCTGATAATATTGATGCTGATGTGTTCGACCAGATGGGACAATTAATGAATGATATGTACCATATGAAGGGTAACCCGCAAAATGCTAATAATCACTTAAGCTATAACGAAGGATACCATTCAGGTGCTGCCCGGATGTTGAACAAGAAGGGTAATCCACAATTGTACATGGATTCTGGAGAATTCTATACTTTAGAGAATGTCCTCGGACGTGCTAACAATCGTGATAATATTAGTGATTTGGTTACTAATAGTATTGTTAACCGGCAAAATGACGTTACGGAAAATGAAGCTACTCCAAACTGGTCATTTGTCACTAACCATGATCAACGCAAGAACTTGATTAATAGGTTAATTATTAAAGACCATCCTGGCATAGCTTACATTATGGGATCCGCATATAAAGCAGAATATGCTAACCAAGCTTGGCAAGAGTTTTATGCTGATCAAAAGAAGACCGATAAGCAGTATGCTCAGTATAACGTTCCAGCACAATATGCAATTCTTCTAAGCAATAAAGATACTGTACCGCAGGTTTACTATGGTGATCTTTACAACGAAACTGCACAATATATGCAGGAAAAGTCGATCTACTATGATGCAATTACGACGTTAATGAAGGCACGGAAACAATTTGTTAGCGGCGGACAAACAATGACCAAGCTTAGCGATAACTTAATTGCAAGCGTTCGTTACGGTAAGGGCGTTGCTAATGCTAATAGTGAGGGTACTGATAGTTTGAGTCGAACGAGTGGAATGGCAGTTATCGTTGGTAACAATCCACAAATGGCAGAGCAAACAATTTCTATTAATATGGGTCGTGCCCATGCTAATGAGCAGTATCGTAACTTGCTTGACACAACGGATAATGGTTTAACATATAATGCTGATGGTGCTGAAAATCCAGAGACCTTAACAACTGATGATAATGGTATTTTGAAGGTTACTGTTAAGGGATACAGCAATCCTTATGTAAGTGGATATCTTGGTGTGTGGGTCCCAGTTGTTTCTGGAAATCAGGATGCTACTACTAATGCCGCCACTGTTTCAGCAGATAGTAATAAGATCTTCGAATCTAATGCTGCACTTGATTCTCATATGATCTATGAAGACTTTAGTTTGTATCAACCTGAACCAACAAGTACAGAGAATCATGCATATAATATTATTGCCCAAAACGCTGCGCTCTTTAACAACCTGGGAATCACTGACTTCTGGATGGCCCCTGCTTACACACCGTTTAGTATGAGTCGCTATAACGAAGGTTATTCTATGACTGATCGCTATAACCTAGGGACTAATGCTAATCCAACCAAGTATGGAAGTGGTGAAGAATTAGCAAACGCGATTGCCGCTTTGCATAGCGCTGGCTTAAAGGTTCAGGAAGATATTGTTATGAACCAGATGATTGGCTTTTCCGGTCAAGAAGCAGTAACGGTTACCAGAACTAACAATCGTGGAATTCAGATTTACGTCAATGGTAAGACATATGCTAATCAAATCTACTTTGCATACACAACCGGTGGTGGAAACGGACAGGAAACTTATGGTGGTAAGTATCTGTCAGAGTTACAGTCCAAGTATCCTGACTTGTTCACCACAAGGGCCATTTCTACCGGCGTAGCTCCTGATCCAACTACTCATATTACTAAGTGGTCTGCTAAATACGAAAACGGTACATCACTTCAAAATATTGGAATTGGTTTAGCTGTGAAATTACCTAATGGCCATTACGCTTACCTGAATGGTGGTAATAACGATAAGTTTAAGACGACCCTTCCAGAACAGATGGGATCGATTGGTTACTATGTTCAACAGGAATTAAAAAATAAGGCTTTCCTGCCAAGGCAATCGTACGGACGATCGAGCAGGCGCCAAAAACTGCGAAAGCAAAGAAATCTGGCAAGGACGCGATTAAAGTCAACGTAACAGCCTACAGCGGTTATCTTAGTTTCCCGACTTTAAACCTGACTTTGCCGGTAGCCAGCAAGTGGCGCTTCAGCCAGCTGGAAGTGTCCCCGGCAACTTATACGGGGACGGCAAAAGACCGGGACTGGACCGTGGCCGGGCACAATTTCGTGAACAATTTTGGCCGCTTGAACCAGCTGAAAGTCGGCGACAAGGTCTGTTTTGAAGCCGCGGCCGGCCAGCGCTATGTCTACCAGGTCCAGAAAATGGAAGTCCTGCAGCCGACCGCCATCAGCAAGATGATTCAAAGCAAGTACGATCTGAGCCTGTCTGAGCCTGTTCACTTGTACTTATGACGGCACGACTCGTTTTACAGTTAGATGTCGTTTATTACAAATCAAATAAGTTTTTTTAAGAGCAATCCATTTTGGATTGCTTTTTCTTTAAAATTCGGGCAAACTGAAGTGGTTTGACTATGTTTTTATGCTGATTTGTAAGATAATAAGCTTAATCTTGTGTGAAATCGCTATATTGGAGATTGCAAGCTTTTGAAAAGAAATTAGGAAAAGAGTGTAACTGATGAACAAGGCCCATAAACGAATAGGAATGCTGCTGATTGCCATAATCGCGTGCTTGATGGTCATTCCAGTCTTTGAGCCCCTGCCGGAGGTCGGCGGAAAGAGCAAGGTTCAGAAGCACCCCCCGAAGAAGGAGCAGGTTGCCAAGAAAGAAAATGACCGCCCTTACCCTGACCCGAGTGACATGCGCCCCATGACCGGCCACTACTACCTGTATTCCAGCGAAACCAAGCGCAAGTACCCTGACCTGCGTAAGTACAAGGATGTCTGGATCCGCGTCTCCATTTTGGGAGCCCGGGCCTATGTCATGTCTGGCAAGAAAGTCATCTACACCATGTACGCTTCCCCGGGCGCGATCAAGAAGAACGGTGAAAGCCGGACCCCAGTCGGCAACTACCGGATCCAGGAAGAATCCGGCGAGGTCTTCTACAATAATGATGGGGTAGGGGCCCGCTATTGCGTCTCCTATCACCAGCACGGGGTCTACCTCTTCCACTCAGTCCCGATCAACAACTTCAATTCCGGGGTTAAGGCCGGCAAATATCACTATGGCTACAAGGGCGGAGCCCACCTGACCACCCTGGGCAAGAAGCCGGACAGCCATGGCTGCGTTCGTATGTCAGTCAGCGATGCCAAGTGGATCTATGAGCAAAGATTGAACGGGGGCCTGCCAGTTGGCAGCAAGGTTGTCCTCAAAATGCGTTAGGAAATCTGCATAGAGAAAGCGAACACAAATATTTTTGACATAAAACGCTTACAAGAGAGAATTTATTTGCTCTAATATTCATTATTGGGTACAATAGAGTCGTAAGAAGCTCAGGAGGTATTTTTATGGCTTATTTCGTTAATGGTAATGACATTTTTAAGAAGGCTCGTAAGGAACACTACGCTGTTGGTGCCTACAACACTAACAACTTGGAATGGACCCGCGCTCTTCTTCGTGGTGCTGAAGAAACCAGAACTCCATTGTTGATTCAAGTTTCAACTGGTGCTGCTAAGTACATGGGTGGCTACAAGCTCGTTAAGGACTTGGTAGAAGACTCAATGGACGCTATGGACATCTCAGTTCCAGTTATCTTGAACTTGGACCACGGCGACTACGACTCAGCTGTTGAATGTATCAAGCTTGGCTACTCAAGCGTTATGTTCGACGGCCACGCATTGCCAACTGAAGAAAACTTGGCCAAGACCAAGGAAATCATCAAGCTGGCTCACGAACGCGGCATTTCTGTTGAAGCTGAAATCGGCAAGATCGGTGAAAACCAAGGTGCCGGTGAACTTGCTTCAGTAGAAGACGCTAAGGCCTTCGTAGCTGCTGGCGTTGACAAGCTTGCCTGCGGTATCGGTAACATCCACGGTGTTTACCCAGAAGGCTGGAGCGGCTTGAACTTCGACCGTCTTAAGGAAATCGCTGAAGCTGTTCCTGAAACTCCACTTGTTTTGCACGGTGGTTCAGGTATTCCTCAAGACCAAATCGAAAAGGCAATTTCTTTGGGTATCTCAAAGATCAACATCAACACTGAATTCCAACTTGCATTCCAAGAAGCTACTCGCAAGTACATCGAAGAAGGCAAGGACCAAGACAAGAGCAAGAAGGGTTACGACCCACGTAAGCTGCTCTTGCCAGGTACTGAAGCTATCACTGACTCAATGAAGGAAATGATCAGCTGGATGGGTACTCCATCAATCGACGACAAGAAAGCTGACGCTTCATTCGACAGAAGCTCACTTAACGAAGAATAATCTGAAGCTTCAGATTATTTTTCATGAGAAAAGGCTCTACAACAGCATTTGCTGCTATAGAGCCTTTTTCTTTTTCACTTATTCAATTTTGTGCTTATTTTTTGTCTAATCTGACTGCGACCTGGTTAAAGCTGTAGGGTTTGACGAAGGTCAGCTGCCATCCGGTTAAAGCCAAGTCTTCGCCGGCAAAATTTGGGTTGTAGAGGGGATCGCCCACGATCGGCCAGCCTGAGGCTGACAAGTGGACCCGGATCTGGTGGGTCCGGCCGGTTTCCAAAGTTACCAGCAGTTTAGCCTGCTTTTTCTCCTCGTCTTTTTCTAAGACCTGGAAGTGGCTGACTGCTCTTAAGCCGTCAGCTCTGACCTGCCTTTTTCTTTGGTCTGCCGGGTCTTGCCCGATCGGCAGGTCAATTGTGCCTTGATCGGGTATTTCTTTGTTTAAGTCAACCGTAGCCAGGTAGTCTCGTCTTAAGGTCTTGCTAGTCAGCTGCCGGTTTAAGATCGGGACGACTGCAGGATTTTTAGCGACCAGCAAGAGCCCGCCCGTCAGCATGTCCAGGCGGTGGACGATGTAGGGGCTGTAGCCTAAGTAGCTGGCGCAGTCGTTAAGGGCTGTTCCGTTTTCCCCCTGGTTGGGGTGGGTCTTTTGACCCTTGGGCTTGTCAATGACTAAAACATTTTCGTCTTCATAGACGACTTTTGGCATTTTGCCGCTGGCCGGGTAGTCTCCTTGCAGGGATTCCACCTGGTCTAAGTAGAGGTCGACTTTTTCATTGCCCTTGATCAGTTGGTTGAAGCTGCGGTATTGGCCGTTGACTAAAACCTGCCGCTCAGTACGAAGATAGTGCCGCCATTTGCGGGGAATTAAGAGCTGCCTAAGCAGGTCACTGACGGAAACTGGGGGACGGTCTGCGGGATAGATTAAGCTGAAATGATAGATCATGACGGGATTTATTTTCTTTCTAAAAACCTTGTTAGCGCAATTAAGAAATGGATAACTTGCTCCTTGCAGGATAGCCGCGGCCAGCTTTTATGATAAAATCAAACTGTTTAGACCACGTTCTAACGAAGGAGCAGATATTAATGGAAAACAGGCGCAAAGCGCGTAAACAAATGAACGACTCCCAGCCCAAAAAGGGCTTGTGGGGATGGCTGAAAATGATCAACTACCGCTTCCAACTGCTAAGATGGTTGATTTTGATCGTTTTGAGCCTTTTTTTAGCTGTATCTTCTTATTATACCTTTAAAGTCAAAACAGCCAACCTGTCCAACCTCCAGGCTTCCCTGGCCAAGACCACGGTTATCTATGACCAGAATGGCAAAAAGGCCGGGTCCGTGTCTTCCGGCAAGGGGACCTATGTCAGCTTGAGCAAGATTTCCCCCAATGTCCAAAAGGCCGTAGTCGCCACCGAAGACCGGACCTTCTGGACCAATATCGGGATCAGCCCCAAGGGCATCCTCCGGGCGGCGGTCAGCTATGTCATCCACGGGGGCAATATCGCCGGGGGCGGGTCGACCATCACCCAGCAGCTGGTCAAGAACTCCATTTTGACCCAGCAGCAGACTCTGTCCCGGAAGGTGGAGGAAATGTTCTATGCCATCCAGGTGACCAAGGTCTATTCTAAAAAGCAGATCATGGCCATGTACCTCAACAATGCCTATTTTGGCAACGGGGTCTACGGGGTCCAGGATGCCAGCCGCAAGTACTTCGGCAAGAACGCCAGCCAATTGACGGTGGCTGAAGGGGCAACCTTGGCCGGCATCTTGCGGAACCCTTCCTACTACAACCCGATCGATTCCCTCTCGCACTCGGTTTCCAGAAGAAACCTGATCCTGCAGCTGATGGTTGACAACAAGTCTATCAGCCAGACGACCGCCAACAAAGCCAAAAAAGAGGGAATGAACCTGGTTGATACCTACAAGGCGACCAGAGGCTACAAGTATCCTTACTACTTTGACGCCGTCATCTCTGAAGCCATCAGCAAGTACGGTTTAAGCGAAAACGAGATCATGAGCAAGGGGCTGAAGATCTACACGACCCTGGACCAGAACTACCAGAAGTCTATGCAGGCCAGCTTCAAGAACAAGTACAACTTCCCGGTCAACCCGGCCGGCACGGCCCGGGCCCAAGGGGCCAGCGTGGCCATGGATCCCAAGACCGGGGCAGTCAAGGCCCTGGTCGGAGGACGCGGCAAGCACGTCTTCAGAGGCTACAACCGGGCCACGCAAATGCAACGCCAGCCCGGCAGTGCCATCAAGCCCCTGGCTGTCTACGCGCCGGCTCTGGAGAACGGCTACCACTATGACTCTGACCTCTCCAACAAGCGGCAGAAGTTCGGCAGGAACGGCTATGAGCCGGTCAACGTCGACAACCAGTACTCGACCACGATCCCGATGTACCAGGCCCTGGCCCAGTCCAAGAACGTCCCGGCTGTCTGGCTTTTAAACAAGATCGGAGTGTCTACCGGGGTCAGCTACTTGAAGAAGTTCGGCATTACCGTCTCAAAGAGTGACCAGAACCTGGCCCTGGCCCTGGGCGGGGTGTCCACCGGGGTCAGTCCTTTGCAGATGGCTCGGGCCTACTCAGCTTTTGCCAACAGCGGGAAGCTGCCGGACAGCTCATATATGATCACCAAGATCACCGACGCCAGCGGCAACGTGATCGCGGAAAACAACAATACCGGGACCAGCCAGATTATTTCAGCTGACACGGCCAAGGAAATGACCCAGATGCTGCTCAGCGTCTTCACTTCCGGGACGGCCGTTAACGCTAAGCCAGCCGGCTACTCAGTAGCTGGTAAGACCGGGTCAACTGAAGTATCTTTTGCTTACGGGACTAAGGACCAGTGGATCGTCGGCTATACCCCGGACGTGGTCGTGGCTACCTGGGTCGGCTTTGACAAGATCGACAAGAACCACTACATGCAGGGGATTTCGGAAACCGGGATTACCACCCTTTATAAAGACGAAATGACTCGGATCCTTCCTTACAGCAAGCAGACCAGCTTTACCGTTCAGTCAGCTGACTCCATGGCCCAAAGCAATGGGACAAGCAGCTCTTCTTCAAGTTCTTCGGACTGGAGCAAGAAGCTGAAAGAATCGATCAGCAATGGGGTAAAGAATGCCGAATCAACGATTCAGTCATGGTACAATAAGATTACTGGAAAATAAGCAAACAGAATTTTTTATGGAATAAAAAAGGAGAAGAGGAAATGGTCAACATTTACGATACTGCCAACCAATTAGCTAACGACCTGCGGGAAACCCAGCAATTTTTGGCTTTGAAGGAAGTCATGGACGCTGTTAAGGCGGATGAGGGCAGCCTGGCCTTGTTCAAGGAACTGGACGCGGCTCAAATGGAAATCATGGAAGCCCAGCAAACCGGCAAGGAATTGACTGAGGAGCAGCAAGACCACTTCAAGAGCTTGAACGAACGGGTCAGCCAAAACACCACCCTGCAAAGCATGCTTTTGGCAGAACAAGCTGTTTACACCCTGCTCAACGACGTACAAAAGAATATCGGCCAGCCTTTGTCTAAAGCATACGAGGATTTGAGAAAAGCCTAATCATGAAATTCATTCATTTAGCTGACGCGCACTTAGATAGCCCCTTTCGTGGACTATCTTTTTTGCCAAACAGGGAATATGCTGAAATCCGCCAGTCAGCTGCCCAGTCTTTGACTAGGATCGTGGACCTGGCCTTAAAAGAGCAGGTCGACCTGGTTTTAATCGCCGGCGATACCTTTGACTCAAACAAGCCGTCTCCGGCCAGCCAGCTTTTTTTAGCCCGGCAGGTGAAGCGGCTGACTGACGCCCAGATACAAGTGGTCATGATCTTCGGCAACCACGATTACATGACCCGGCAGGATCTCTTGGTCGAAAACAGTCCTTATTTCTGCCTCTTGGGTGACCAGGAAAAAGTTGCCCGGGAATTTTTTAAGACTAAGACCGGCTTTGCTTACAATGTGACCGGCTTTTCCTATAGCCAGAACCATATTGAAGCTGACCTCCTGGACCAGTTCCCGGAAAAAGAGGGCTATACCATCGGCCTGATGCACGCGGCCCAAAGAGCGGCCAGCGGCAATGTCTACGCTCCCTTTGACTTAAGCCAGATGAAGGAGCTGAACTATGACTACTTTGCCCTGGGCCACATCCACGCCCGGCAAATTTTAAGCGAGAAGCCGCTAATTGTTTACCCCGGCAACATCCAAGGCCGGGATGTCGGCGAACTGGGGGAGAAGGGCTGCTACCTGGCTGAAGTCGATGAGACCAGCGGGCAGACCAGCTTGACTTTTGTCCAAACAGCACCGATTACCTGGAAGCAGCTGACTTTAGAGCTGGACCAGGCAATTGATAAGAGCAGCCTGCATGCCAAAGCCCTGGAACTTTTGCAAGAAAATATCCAAGGCAAGACCTACTTCAGCTTGAAGATTTCGGGCTCAGAATATTTGACCAGCGAAGAAATAGACCTTTGGCAGGACCAGGAGGCTTGGGCCGGTCTATCCGCGGCTTTAGCCCCAGCACAATTGGTTGATGTCCGCTTATCCGTCCGGGGCCTGGTCAGCCTCAACAACAGCGACCGGGAAGCCCTGGCTGCTGCTGAAGCAGAAGTTTTGACTGACGAGAAGATCCAGCAGCTGGCCGCTTCCTGGGCCAAGAAGGACCCATATGCCCGCCGGCTTTTAGAGGACGGGGAATTCCGCGGCCAGGTCCGGGACTTGGTGGCCGTCAAGCTGGCCAGGCGCCTGCAGGCAATGACTGGGGGAGAAGAATGAGACTCAAGCAGATTCAAATCTATAATTTCGGTCAGTTCAGCCAGGAGACTTTTGACCTGCCAGAGGGCAATTTAGCAGCCTTCTTCGGGGGCAATGAGGCCGGCAAGAGCACGACCGTGGCCTTCATCAAGCAGATCCTTTTTGGCTTCAATTTGAAAAATACTAGCTCAGTCTTTTTTGAAGACTACGAACCCTTGACCAAGAGCTACCCGATGGGCGGGCAGCTGGTCTTTACTAGTGATGCAGGGGAATATGTCTTAGAGCGGACCTGGAGCAAGGGGGACAAGAGCAAGACCGGGGCAGTCAAGGTCCTCTTAAACGGCCAGGAAGTCCCGGCCAGCCTCTTTTACGACCAGATTCAAAACATCGACGGGAGCTTTTACGCTGAAAGCTTTATCTTTAATGAAGACCTCCTCCGCCAGGTCAGCTCCCTGTCTGAAGGCGAGATCCTGGAGAACATCTACTATCTGGGGGCGGCTCAGAGCAGCCAGCTTTTAGCCATCCGGGCTGACTTTGACAAGGAAGCCAAGGACCTCTTCAAGCCAAACGGGAAGAAGGCCCCGGTCAACCAGGACTTGCTCAAATTGGCTGAGCAAAGAGACAAGGTGGCCGCTGACGGCCAGGAATTCGACGCCTACCAGCAGCTGGAAGGCCAGCGGCTGGCTGAAGAGAAAGCAGCTAAAAAGCTGGAAAAAGAAGTCCAGGAAATCTCCAGCCAGCTAAGCAAGCTGGAAAAGCAGCTGGAGCAGGTGCAGAACTACCAGACTTATCTGGACCTAAAAAAGCAGGTCAGCCCGGTCGCTTTTGACCAGGAGCTCTACCAGAAGGCCCTGGAGCTTAATGCCCAGATCAAGGCCCTCAAGGCCGCCATCAAGGAAGAAAAAACAGCGGTTGACCCGGCCCTTTTGGCCAAAAGAAAGGACCAGGTCCGGGCCTGGCGGCAGGAACTGGGGCAAATCAGCCAGAGCATGGAAATGCTCAAGCAGCAGGTCAAGCAGCTGGAAGAAAAGCAGGCCAGTCTCTTAGAATTGACCCCGCATTTAGAGCAAGTGGCAGATTTATCCATGGACCAGTTCCAGCAGATGCAGGCTGACTGGGAAGAAAGCCAGAAGGCAGAAGCCGCGCCTAAGACCCTGCCGACATATGTCGGCTTGATCGTAGCGGTAATTGGTCTGGCTTTGATCGGGCAAAACCGGATTTTGGCAATATTGTTAATCCTTGCCGGCGCGGTTTTAGTAGCTTATGCCTACTTCAAAAAGCCCGCCAAGGGACCGGACAAGGCGGGAGCCTTTAAGGAAAAGTACGGTATCGATGCCAGCGTTAAGGTCGACTCCTTGCTTGCCCCTTACCGGGAACTGGCCATCAACCGGCGGGACTTGGCAAATAGCCAGGCAGAACTCGCTCAAAAAGAAAAACAGGCCGCTGACCTGGCCCGCCAATTGGGCTTGGATGGCAGTGACCTTACAGCTGTCAGCCAGCAGCTGGGCCGCTTGGAAGAGCAGGTGGAAGCTGATAATGCGGCGCTTAGGGCCAGCCAGGAGGTCAAGGCGGCCAACTTGAACTACCAAAAGCAAATCAGCGCTTTAACTGAACAGCTTTTGGCCATCTACCAGACTGCCGGGGTAGAAAACCTGGCAGCCTACCAGGCATTAGCGCAAAAACTGCAAGAGCAAAAGGCTTTATCTGCCCAGATCACCGCTTTGAAGAACAACTTGGGTGACCAGTTAGCGGCTTTTGAAGAAAATGGCCTGGATTCAAGCAAATTGCTGGGGCAAAAGCAAGAGCTGGAAAAAGAACTGGCTGATAAGCAAAAAGCTGTCTCAGCCCGCCAGCAGGAAATGGCCAACCTTTTGGCTGAGGAAAAACGCTATGCTTCTTCCAGCCAGGTGGCTGAAGACAAGCAGACCTTGGCTGAAATCGCCGACAGCTTCAGAAGAGACAGCCAGGACTACCTGGCCAGCCTTTTGGCCGGGGAAGTCATTGGCCGGACCCTGGATCTAGCCTCAAATGACCGCTTCCCGAAGATGCTGAAATTAGCCCAGGACTACCTGGAAATTTTGACCGGCGGCCGCTACCGGGAAATCCTTTTGCCTGCCAAATTGTCCAAGAAGACCCCGCTCAAGGTGGTCAGAAAAGACAAAAAGAAGATCCCCCTGGCCTACCTGTCCCGGGGGACCCAGGAGCAGCTCTATTTTGCCTTGAAACTGGCTTTTGTCATGCAGATCAAGGACAAGATCGACTTGCCGGTCTTGATCGACGATTCATTCGTCAACTTCGACGGCCCGCGGACCGGCTACATTGTAGACATGCTCAAGAAGATGAGCAAAGACAAGCAGATCCTGGTCTTTACGGCCAGAGAAGACTTGGCTGAAGCCGTCAGCGCCGCGCCAATCAGATACAGAAAGAAGGAGCAGGATGCTTAAACGTTTGCTGGATTACAATGAAGGGGAAGAATTTGACCTGGTCTTGATGGTCAAGAATTCCCAGCTGCGCCAAGATAAGAGGGGCAAGCACTACCTGCTCATGCAATTGGCTGACTCTTCCGGCAGCATCCGGGCCAATTACTGGCAGGCCCAGGCTGAGGACGCCAGCCGCTTCAACGCCGGCACGGTGGTCGAGGCCTCAGGGATGATTGAGGACTACCACAACCATGACCAGATTAAGCTGTTCAGCATTCATCCGGTCAGCCCGGACGACCAGGTGGACTTGAGCCAATTGGTGGCCACTGCTCCGGAAAAGCCAGCAGAAATGGAGAAGGAGATCAAGGACTTTGTGGCCCAGATCGACAATAAGAACTGGCATGATCTGGTGGACTTCCTTTTGAAAAAGTGGTCCAGCCGCTTCTTCGCTTACCCGGCTGGCAAGTCCAACCAC
The DNA here is from genome assembly GCF_001888925.1 of Lactobacillus delbrueckii subsp. jakobsenii ZN7a-9 = DSM 26046. Taxonomy (NCBI): domain Bacteria; kingdom Bacillati; phylum Bacillota; class Bacilli; order Lactobacillales; family Lactobacillaceae; genus Lactobacillus; species Lactobacillus delbrueckii. Next base: position 1,663,064 of record NZ_CP018218.1, on the reverse strand, counting down.
CACGCCTACAAAGGCGGTCTGGCCTTCCACACTTTGACCATGCTGAAAGACGCCAGAGGCTTAGCAGACAACTACCCAGCCGTCAACCGGTCTCTGCTTTATGCCGGCTGCATCTTGCACGACATGGGCAAGGTGCTGGAATTATCCGGCCCGGTAGCGACCCAGTACACGGCAGAAGGCAACTTGATTGGCCACCTGGTTTTGATCGATGAGCAGCTGATGCTAGCTGCCCAGGAACTGAAAATCGACCTGTCCAGTGAAGACCTGCTTTTGCTGCGGCACATGGTCTTATCCCACCACGGCCGCTATGAGTACGGGTCACCGAAATTGCCGGCGCTGCTTGAAGCAGAGCTTTTACACCGGATCGATGACCTGGACGCGACGGTCAACGCCATCACGACTGAATTGTCCACGACCAAGCCGGGGGAATTCACCCCGCCGCTGATGTCCCAGGACGGCCGCCGCTATTACCGGCCAAGACAGGAAAGATAGGGAAAATTCTTATTTTTCTATTCCTTTTATATCTCTCCCTTTCCTTGTTTGATTTTTTAGATTAAACTCTTGATAGATTCAATGAGAGTTTTTTAATCAAACAATCATTTGAAAAGAGAGGATCTAGCAATGAACTTGCTCAAGACAAACATGACTAGTTTCTTTTATGGCTATGCTTATTTCGACTAAAGCGTCCGTATCCGCGGACGCGAGACGTTCGTATCTCAGCTAGCCAATGTTTGTTGAGCCTTCTAGATACACATTTAATCTAACATGGCTGGGGGCAAGGGCCCACTCTTTTATAGATATGTAACCATCTGGATTGGAGACGTCTTCCAAAATAGGTGGTTTTTATTTTTAGATTAGAAAGAGTGGACAAGATGAGAATTGTATTAGTTGGCTTCATGGCATGCGGGAAAACGACGGTTGGCGATTTGCTGGCGAAAAAGCTGAACAAGCTGCAGATCGACTTAGACCAGGCTATTGTGGAAAGAGAAAAGCTGACCATCCCGGAAATTTTTGCCAAGTTCGGCGAAGACCACTTCCGCCTCTGCGAGCACCGGGCCCTGCTGGCCAATATTGGCAAAGACGCGGTGATCACGACCGGCACTGGGATCTGCGCAATGTCGTGGAACGGTCCTCAGCCCGGGAAACTACCCTGCGGGTTGCTTTGGGCAATATCGTCCAGCAGTTTTTGCGGCAGCTGGATATCGACCTGGTGGCTTATGTGGCGCAAGTCGGGCCAGTAGAAGCTGATTCTGAAAAGCCCTTAGACGTCAGTGAGATCCGGCAGAAAATTTTTCAAAATGACATGCATGTTATCGACCAGGACAAGGTGGAAGACCTGCATCAGCTGATTTCAGAGACTAAGGAAAAGGGTGATACACTGGGCGGGATTATCCGCCTGGTAGCAACTGGCCTGCCGGCAGGGCTGGGCAGTTACGTCAGCTGGGACACGAAATTGGACGCCAGGCTTGCCCCGGCCGCTGTCGGGGTCAATGCCATGGGCAATTCCGGCACGACGAATCGTCTTTTGCTGGGAATTTTGGCCGGCAGCTCCTTTGCCAGTCAATTGATCGGGGATGCTTCTTTAAGTAAGCGGCCGATGAAGTGGGTCAGCCAGCCCTTGGCTAAATTCGGGGCAGAGATTGCCTTGAGCCCGGCCGGAACCCTGCCAGCCACGGTCATAGGGCAAAAGCTGCATGGGGCGGAAATCCAGCTGGAAGTTGCCAGCGCTCAGGTCAAAAGCTCGGTGATTTTTGCTGCCCTTGAAGCAGGTAGCCCGTCAACCATCATCGAAAAATTGCCGACCAGAAACCATACTGAGATCATGTTGCGACAGTTTGGCGCTGATATCACAACAGAGGCGGACAATTTGACCATCCATGTCCAGCCGGGCCAAGAATTGCTGGGCCAGGAAGTAGAAGTGCCCGGCGACATGTCTTCAGCAGCCTTTTGGCTGACCGCCGGCAGGCTAAGGAAATCCTGGCCGCTTATGAGCTGAAAAGTAGTATCAAAAGAAACAAAGAAAAAAGACGCGATTCAGTGAATCGCGTCTTTTTATCGTCTAATCGTCGGCCCGCATTAGTTTGAGCTTGATGATGAGCTAGATGATAATGAAGTGCCAAGGTAGTTAGCCAGCAGGTTCTTGCTCTTCAGGTCCTTGTCCTTGATGTTGACGTTGGCCTTCTTCAGAACCTTGCTGATGATCTTGGTCATCGTGTTGGAGTCAGCTGCCCACTTAGCGTAGAGCTGCTTGTCGATGAAGCTCTTGTTCTTAGTGTATGAGCCCTTTTCAGTAGTCTTCAAAACCTTGATGACTTCGTAGCCGGATGAAGTCTTAACTGGCGTGGTAGTGTATTCGCCTTCCTTAAGCTTCCAAACAGCTGACTTGAAAGCGCTGCTCAAGCTGGTGTCAGTTGAGTCGAAGGCTGCCATCTTGCCGGCCTTCTTCTTGGTAGCAGTGTCAGTTGAGTATTTCTTAGCCAGAGTAGCAAAGCTAGTGCCGCTCTTCAGCTTCTTGATGACAGTTTCAGCAGTTGACTTCTTGTCAACTACAATGTGTTGCACAGTGGTCTTGGTGTGGTAGCTCTTCCACCAGTTCTTTTCTTGCGTGGTGGTTGGCTTCTTCAAGTCCTTCAAAGCGGCAACTGAGTACAGGTTGGTTGCCAGGTTTTGCTTGAATGAATTAGTAGTCAAGCCGCTGTAGCTCAAAACAGAGCTGAAGTTTGAGCCGTATTGCTTCTTGTACTTGTTGTATTCGGCGTTGATCTTCTTTGAAGATACCTTGTCACCGTATTGGGCCTTCAGCGTGCGGTAGATGATCAAGCTGACCAAAGTTGATTGGCCGGCTGAAGTGTCCTTCATAGCTTCGTAGTATTCGCCCTGAGTGATCTTGCCACCCTTGTAGTTAACTACAGTAGCTGAGCTGCTTGAGCAAGCGGCAGTGGACAGACCGATAGCTGCGGCACCTGCCAAAACGGCAATTTTCTTCAAATGCTTTTTCATAAAATTAAATCTCCACATCCTTCATACGTACTGGTTACTAATATAACATATTTTTCCAGCTATAGAGTTCCTGGAGGCAAAGTTTATGAAAAAATCCGTCTTTCTTAGGAATTTCTTTACTAGCTCTTACCGCTTCCAGTTCCAAGGATCCTGGTGCCAAGCCAACAATTCCTTATATTGTTCTTCGCTGACCGTTTCAGCAATTTCCTGTTCAATCAGTTCCCGGTAGTTCAAGAGCGGGGCAAACTTGGTGTCGGCCTTCTTGAAGTTTTCGTCAGCGTCTGGCAAAAGGTAGGTAAAGATTGAGCTTACCCCGTCAACGTGGGCGCCGGTGTCCTTGACTGCTTGCACGGCAGACAAAACGCTGCCGCCAGTTGAAATGAGGTCGTCGATCAAAACGATGTGGTCGTCCATGGACAGGCGGCCTTCGATTTGCCGGCCTTGACCGTGGTCCTTTGGCTTGGAGCGGACGTAAACCATTGACAGGTTCATGACTTGGGCAACCCAGGCAGCGTGCGGGATGCCGGCCGTAGCGACACCGCCGATCACCGTAACTTCCGGGAATTCCTGCTTGATCAAGGCTGCCAGGTTTTCAGCGATTGCCTGCCGCAGTTTCGGGAAGGAAATGGTTTGACGCAGGTCAGTGTAGATCGGGGAGTGCATCCCGCTGGCGTAGACAAAGTCCTTGTCTGTGGAAATAGTCACAATCTTCTTGTCGATCAGCTGGCGGATAATTTCGTTATTTTGCATCGTTCTTGCTCCAATCCTTCAAAATCTCTTCATATGCTTTTTGCGGGTCAGCGGCCTGGGTGATTTGCCGGCCGACAACAATAGCGGTTGACCCGTTTTCCCGCGCCTGGCCTGGGGTGGCCACCCGGGCCTGGTCGTCTTTTTGGTAGCTCTTTGGCCTGATGCCCGGAGTGACGAACATGAAGTCGTCGCTGAATTCGCTCTTCATCGCCTCGACTTCCAAAGGTGAGCAGATGATCCCGTCAGCCCCGGCTTCCTGGGCCTGGTGGGCCAGGCTCTTTACTTCGTCAGCCAGGTTGAGTGAGCAGTGCTGTTCATTCTTCAAGACTTCTTCAGAGATTGAAGTCAGTTCAGTCACCGCCAAAAGCTTTGGCACCGGCTTGCCGGCCGGGGTACCTTCGATCAGGCCTTCTTTAGCGGCCTGGATCATCTGCTTGCCGCCCAGGGCGTGGACAGTCGTGCAGTAAACGCCCAAAGCAGCCAGCTGGTGGGCAGTCCGCTTGACGGTGTTGGGAATGTCGTGCAGCTTGAGGTCAAGGAAGATTTGGTAGCCCTTGGCGGACAAATCACGGACAATTTCCGGCCCGTACTGGTAGAACATTTCCATCCCCAGCTTGACGTGCAGGCCCTGCTTGTCCTTCAGCTGGTTGAGGAACAGCCACATTTTTTCCTGATCATCATAGTCCAAAGCGATAAATAACGGTTTGTTCAATTGCGACTCCTTAAATTTACAAAGCGCGTATGACCGCATAAGAAAAGCCCGCCAGAGTCTACAGAGACCCCAGGCGGGCAGAATGCGTGCATACCAAAAAGATTGTGCTGCTTGTGGTCTCTCTGTACCAATTAAAGCTCAGTTAACAAAAGATTATCACGAACTTTCTTAGAAATCAAGGGCCAGGCCAGCTTGCCTTTTTTATTTTTTTGTAGGATAATCTTGGCGAATTTAAAAGTTAAAGAAGTTACACGGGAGGAAAAATGACCGCAGAAGTTAATTTGGCTGTTGAACTGCCAGGCTTGAAGCTGAAGAATCCGGTAATGCCGGCGAGTGGGACCTTTGCCTTTGGCGACTTGCCAGAGAATTTCAACTGGGACGAGATGGGGGCGATCGTCTTAAAGACTGCCACCCGGCATGCCCGGACCGGAAACCCTCAGCCGCAGATTTCCTTGCTCGCTGACGGGGTCATGAACGCCGTAGGCTTGACCAACCCAGGCGCTGAGGTCGTAGCTAGCGAGAAGATCCCGGCTTTAAGAGAAAAGCACCCGGACCTGCCGATCTTGGCCAGCGTGGGCGGGGAAAGCGTGGAAGACTACGTGGAAGTCGCGGAAATTCTGGCCGCGGCCAAGCCGGACGCTTTAGAGCTTAACTTGTCCTGCCCGAACGTGTCTGAAGGCGGGATGACTTTTGGCATCGTGCCGGAAATGGTGGAAAAGATCACCCGCCTGGTTAAGGAAAAAGTGGACCTGCCGGTATACGTGAAATTGACGCCAAACGTTACCAGCATCGTGGAAATTGCCCAGGCCGCTGAAAGAGGCGGGGCTGATGGCTTGACCTTGATTAACACCTTGCTAGGCCTGCACCTTGATTTAAAGACCCGGCGGCCGGTTTTAGGCAATGACTTTGGCGGCTTGTCCGGTCAAGCAGTTAAGCCAGTGGCTGTCCGCATGGTGGCCCAGGTCAAGCAGGCAACTAGTCTGCCGATCATCGGGGTCGGCGGGATCAACAGCCCGGAAGACGCGGCTGAATTCATCTTGGCTGGGGCCAGCGCCGTCCAGATCGGCAGCATGGCCTTCCATGACAAATTGGCCATCAAACACGTGATTGACGGTCTGCCAGCAGTTTTGGCTGACATGGGCGCAAGTGACGTTACCAGCCTGGTTGGCCAGTGGCAGTCAAATAAACAATAGAAAAATTTAGAGCAAGAAAAAAGTGTTGAGTAATTACTTCATGGTAAGAGTAATCATTCAACACTTTTTTATGTTCTGATTAATTTTCGCTCTCGTTCAGGTCTTGGTTGAGCTCGCTGCTTAGTCTGTCAATCTTGGCCTGCAGGCGGGTGATTTCCTTGTCGGCTTCCTGCTTGAAGCGTTCAACGTCGGTGTTGAGGTCGCTGACCATCTGCTCAGCTGCTGGCAGTTCACTGGCTAAGCGGCTGCCGGCTTCCTGGGCCCGGGAGAGGCCTTCTTGCAGTTCCTTGTGGCTTTCTTTGAAGTCTTCAGCGTCTTCTTTGAGATATTCCCTGGTGCTCTTGCCGTTTTCATCTGGCAAAAAGGCAAAGACTGCCCCTGCTGCTGCCCCGAGCAAAAAGCCCAGGCCAAAGTGCTTGAAATTCCGCATTTTTCTTCCCTCCTCAGTTAAAACTGGTCCTTGATCCGGTCGCAGACTTCCTGGTACTTCTTTTCGTCGTACTGGTCGGCATTGTTTCTGGTGAAGAACTTGATGCCGTCGCCTTCCCAGCGGGGGATAAAGTGGATATGAGAGTGCATGACCACCTGGCCGGCAATTTTACCGTTGTTGCTGGTGACATTCATCGCTTGGATCCGCGGGTCAGAAGCCTTGATGGCCTTGGCGATTTCCGGCACGTATTGCATAAAGCGGCTGGCGTCTTCAGCGCTGTAGTCAAAGAAGTTGGTCAAGTGCTTCTTTGGCACCATCAATACGTGGCCTTCGTTGACCTGGGAAATGTCCAAAAAGGCCTTCACGTCGTCATTTTCAAAAACGGTGTAGCTGGGAATTTCGCCGCGGATAATCTTACAGAATAAACAGTCGTCAATTAATTCAGCCTTAGTCATTGTGTTACCTCTGATCAATTTTAATGAGTTATTTTTCAGTTTCTCTATGTCTCCATGCTATCATAAGAGGCAGATAAAAACATGAAGAAAGATAGGGAAAATATGACTTTAGAAATATCGCATTTGACCGGGGGCTACAGCGGCATCCCGGTAATCAAAGACGTCAATCTGACCATCGCTTCCGGTGAGGCGATCGGCTTGATTGGCTTGAACGGGGCTGGCAAGTCGACCACCATCAAGCACCTGCTGGGCCTTTTGCGCCCGCAAGCCGGCAAAATTACTTTAAACGGGATCAACCTGGCTGAGAAGCCAGCTGAATTTAAAAAGCTGGTGGCCTACATCCCGGAAACGCCAGTCATCTACCCGGAACTGACCTTGAAAGAGCACCTGGAACTGACCATCCTGGCCTACCAGCTGGATCCGGATAAAGCCTGGGAAAAGGCTAAAGAGCTTTTGACCATGTTCCGCCTGGCAGACAAATTGGACTGGCTGCCGGTGCACTTTTCAAAAGGGATGCAGCAGAAGGTGATGATCGTGGCCGCCTTCTTGACTGACGCCCAGCTTTTAGTGATCGATGAGCCATTTACCGGTCTGGACCCTCTGGCTGTCGCCAACTTCATCGGCCTCATCAAAGAAGCGCAAGAGTCTGGCAAGGAGATTCTGATGACCACCCACGTATTAGCCGATGCCCAGAAGGCCATCAAGACCTACGCGATCTTAAACCAGGGCACGATCGAGTTTGCCGGCAGCCTGGATGAAATCAGGGACCACTATGGCTTAGAGGCCAGCGACTCCTTTGACAAGCTCTATCAGCTCTTGTACCAGGAGCAGAAAAATGCGTGAGTTGGCAAAGAAGAGACTGCAGGGTAACTTCCAGCAGTCAGCCAAGTATTTGGCCTTGGTTTTCAACGATTTCTTTGTCCTGGCTCTGATCTTCATCTTTGGGGCAGTCATGTTCTGGTATGCCCAGGTGATGAAGGTCCTGCCGGTAAAGGCCTGGTACTATCCCCTGGTATTATCCGCCTTGCTTTGGCTGGCCTACTTGCCGGGCAAACTGGTGACCCTATTGCAGACGGCTGACCGGCAGTTTTTGTTGGCCACTGACGACCGGCTGGATGATTACCTGGCTCCCATGCGCCGCTACAGCTTAGTTCTGCCGGCCCTACTTTTGGCCTTAGCTGGCGGGATCATGTATCCCTTCGCCAGTTTAAAAATGGGCCTCAGCAATCTCAACTACTTTAGCTTGGTCTTGGCCCTCTTTTTCGCCAAGGTCTTTGAGCAAGGGGCGGTCAGCCGCAGCCTGACTTTTGACCACAGGGTCAAGCAGGTGACCTGGCTGATCAGGCTAGTCCTATTAGCCCTGCTTTTGGCGAGTTTGTATTTCTTGCCAAATGCCTTGTACCTGCTTTTGGCTCTTGCCGTTATCGCAGTTTTGGCCTTACGGGCCTGGAAAAATTCCGCCTTTGATTGGCAGTACGCCATTGACTATGAAGCAAGGCGGAAAGAGACGGTTTACGCCGGCTTTGCCCTGTTTACTGACGTCAAGGAAAGACAGGTCAATATCAAGCGGCGGAAGTACCTGGACTTTTTATTGCCGCCTTTTGGCAAGGAAAGCCCAAACAGCTTCTTGTATCGGCGGACTCTTTTGCGGGACCCGGAATACTTGAACCTTTTGGCCCGGATGACGGCCTTTGCCGTTTTGTTAACAGCCATGATCCAGGATCCGGTCTGGTCTCTGCTCCTGTCCGGCTTGGTCATGTACTTAACCGTCTGGCAGCTCCTGCCTTTAGGGCAAAAATATGACCAGAACATCATGTACCGGGTCTACCCGATTGCCCAAAAAGAGCGGGGGCAGGAAGTCAGCCGGGTCTTGGCTTGGGCCTTGCTTTTGCAGACGGGGCTGATTATAATTTTCTGGCTGGCCATTATGCCGGGCCAGTTTGCCTGGAGCCTCTTGCTCTTGGTCTGGTGCGGCCTTTTGGCCAAAGGCTACCTGCCTTACAAGACCCAGCAGCTGGCGAAAAAATCCCGCTACAAGAAGCGGAAAAAATAGGGCAAAAGGGTAAAAAAGAAAACGGTAAAATAAGATATAGATAAAACTAAGAATTAGAAAGAACAGAGAGAAAGACATGCGTTTAAAGAACAAGCCTTGGGCAAACAAACTGGTAGAAGAGCACCCGGAAAGCGCCTTGGACTGGCCGGATCCAGCGGAAAAGATCGACTGGGCAGCCCGCTTTGGCAACGACAAGCCAATTGAAATCGAAGTCGGCTCAGGCAAGGGGCAGTTTATTACTACTTTGGCTAAGCAGCACCCTGACCGCAACTTCGTGGCCATGGAAATCCAGAAGACGGCAGCCGGCATCATCTTGAAAAAGAAGCTGGACGAGGGGCTGGACAACCTGCAGATCCTCTGCGCCGACGCGGCCAACCTGGTAGCCTACTTCGGGGAAAACTCCACCAGCAAGATCTACCTCAACTTCAGCGATCCCTGGCCAAAGAGCCGGCATGAAAAGCGCCGCTTGACCTACAAGGACTTTTTAGCCAAGTACCAGGCAGTCTTGACCGGCGACGGGTTGATCGAATTCAAGACCGACAACTCCGGCCTGTTTGCCTACAGTGTCAAGAGCATGAACAATTACGGGATGCACTTTGACTTCGTGTCAGTTGACCTCCACCACGAAAGCGAAGAAATCGTGGAAAAGAACGTGGAAACTGAGTATGAGCACAAGTTTGCCAGCAAGGGACAGCCGATCTACTGCCTGCACGCGGGCTTTCTGGCCAAGTAAAAAATTTCCCTTTGCCGGGAAAATCGGTTAAAATAGCTAGTAAATATTTCTCTTATTAAAAGTAAGCAGGAGGTAAATATGGAAGAATATAAAGTAGTTGACCAGGCAAAGCTGGCGGACTTAGTCAAGAGCGGGCGGACGGTTGTCGAATTTTCTGCTGACTGGTGCTCAGACTGCCGCTTTTTGGAACCTGCTATGCCAGCAATCGAAGCTGACTTCGCAGACAGCAAGTTCATCAAGATCGACCGGGACGGTTCTATCGACTTGTGCAAGGAAATGAACATTATGGGAATTCCTTCATTTGTTGTCTACCAAGATGGGCAAGAAATTGGTAGACTAGTTAATGGAGACCGCAAGACCAAGCAGGAAGTAGAAGCATTTTTGCGGTCGCTTGACTAGATAAGAGGGGACTTGAGATCAAATGATCACTAGTATTAACAAAGTAAGCTATCCCAACACTTTGATCGTCATCTTGGCGCAAGGCGATGGCGAAAGCAATTTCGAAGAAAAGGGCGACGTGACCCGGGTTACGGACGGCAAGGGCGAATTGACCGGCTTCAACTTCTTTAACGTTGACCAGGTACTGGACTACGACAAGCTGCCAAACGGCGAAGTCAAGCTGGATGAAGACCAAGTCGCAGCTTTGAACGAAAAACTGGCTAGCGTTGGTTTTTCTGACAAGCTGACTGTGGCCAAGCCAACCCTGGTTTACGGCTACGTTAAGGAATGCATCGCCCACCCGGACTCTGACCACTTGCACGTAACGCAAATTGACGTTGGCGATGGTCAGGACCACCAAATTGTCTGCGGGGCACCAAACATCGCCCAAGGGCAAAAGGTCGTTGTGGCTCTGCCAGGCACTTTGATGCCAACTGGGGCCCAGATTTGGCCAGGCACCTTGCGCGGGGTTGAATCAGACGGGATGATCTGCTCAGCCAGAGAACTGGGCTTGGCTCATGCTCCGCAAAAGCGGGGGATCATGGTTGTTCCGGACAGCTTCAAGATCGGTGACGAATTTGAACCGACCAAGTGTGACGAAATGCTGGCCAGCGGCGCTATCACCCTGTAATTGTTAAAAAACGGCAAAACATACAGAGCTTTCGGCTGATTATGGCCCGGAGCTCTTTTTTCTTGGCCCAAGAATGATAAAATAAGGGGCGAACGTTTGAAACAAATGGAGCGAAAAAATGTTAGACAAGACTAAACAAATTTGGTTTATTGGGATCAAGGGGACTGGGATGGCTTCCTTGGCCTTGATTTTGCACGACCTGGGCTACAAGGTTGCCGGCAGTGACATCGACAAGTACACCTTCACCCAGGACCCGCTGGAAGCCGCTGGGATTGAAGTTGCTTCCTTCTCCAAGGACAACATCAAGGGAAGCGGCCAGGTGATCGTCAAGGGTAACGCTTTTAAGAGCGACAACATCGAAGTTGCCGCCTGCGAGGAGAAGGGCGTCAAGTGGCAAAGCTACCCGGACACGGTTGAAGAAATCGTCCAGCAGTACACCAGTATCGGGGTTGCGGGTTCCCACGGCAAGACTTCAACCACCGGCCTTTTGGCAACGGTTTTGGGCGAAGCCGCTCCGACTTCCTTCCTGATCGGTGACGGGATGGGGAAGGGGGTCAAGGATTCCCGCTTCTTCGTCTACGAAGCTGACGAATACCGGCGGCACTTCCTGGCCTACCACCCGGACTACCAGATCATGACCAATGTCGACTTTGACCACCCTGACTACTTCAAGGACAGAGACGACTATGCCTCAGCCTTCCAGACGGCGGCTGACCAGACTAAGAAGGGGCTTTTTGTCTGGGGCGATGACGAACGCCTGCAGAAGATCCAGCCAAAGACGGCCAAGAAGTACACTTACGGCTTGAAAGACAGCGATGATTTCCAAGCCTTTGACGTGGTTAAGACCACTGAAGGGGCCAAGTTCCATGTCCGGGCTAATGGGGAAGACTTAGGCGAATTTACTATCCACCTTTTTGGTGACCACAATGTGATGAACGCTACGGCGGTTATTGCTATTGCCTTTACTGAAGGCATCGACCTTGATGTAGTCAGAAAGGGTCTGGTCAAGTACACCGGGGCCAAGCGCCGCTTCAGCGAAAAGGACTTCGGTGACACGGTGGTCATCGATGACTACGCCCACCACCCAACTGAACTGCGGGCTACGATTCAAGCTGCCCGGCAGAAGTTCCCGGACCGGAAGCTGGTTACCATCTTCCAGCCGCACACTTACTCTAGAACCAAGGAATTCGAAGAAGAATACGTGGAAATTCTGAAGGGGGTCGACAAGGCCTTCTTGACGCCAATTTACGGGTCAGCCAGAGAAGCAGCGGGCGACATCAAGAGTGAAGACATCACCAGCCAGATTCCAGGCGCTGAAGTCATCGACTTCGACAATCTGAAGGATCTTTTGGCCTACAAGGGTGACTGCATTGTCTTCATGGGTGCCGGCGACATTCCTAAGTACGAAGTAGCATTTGAAGAAATGCTGGAAAAGTAATTGAGCAAGCAGCCCTTTAGGGGGCTGCTTTTTTGAAGGAGACAGCAATGACTGAAACGATTTTTCTGGTAGAAGATGAGCCGGGCCTGGCCCAGAGCTTGCAAAAAGAATTCCAGTTTGAAGGCTACCAGGTTCTCTTGGCCGGGGACGGGGAGCAGGCAGTCGCGGAGTTTAAAAAATTTCAGGCCGAGATCAGCCTGGTTATCTTGGACTGGATGCTGCCGAAATTGGATGGCCTGGGCGTCTTGCGCCGGATCCGCCGGATCAGCGAGGTTCCGGTGATCATGCTGACGGCCCGGAACTATGCCGGCGACAAGGTGTCTGGCTTAAAGAGCGGGGCTGACGACTATGTGACCAAGCCTTTTGACATTGAAGAGCTCCTGGCCCGGATGGAGGCGGTCTTGCGCCGGAGCCAGTCGGGCGGCCAGGAAGAATATTCTTTAAAGGGCCTGACCCTAAACTTAAGGAGCCGGGAGGTCATCAGAGAGGGGCAGATTATCCAGCTGACCCAGCGGGAATTCCTGCTCTTAAGCGAGTTCATGCGGCAAGCAGGCCAGGTCTTGACCAGAGACGAGCTTTTGGACGCGGTCTGGGGGGCGGACTTTGCAGGCCAGCCTAACACCGTCGATGTCTATGTCCGCCTGCTTAGGAAAAAGATTGACCAGAATTTTTCGGAAAAACTCCTCCACACCGTCCGGGGCGTGGGTTATATGTTGAAGTGATCATATGAAAAACAGCAATTCAGCCATCCTGCTCAGAAATCTCCTGGCCTTGACCACCATCTTGACCTTCTTGTTTGGCCTCTTAACCATGCTGGCCGTGGTTCAGCAGGAACTGGCCAACAGCAGCGCCAATACCAGGACTATCGTCCGCCGCTTGAAGGGGGCGGTGATTGATGACGACCAGGACTGGAAAAACTGGCAGGTCAATAATGGCTTGAGCAGCAGCCAGACTTATGTGCACGTGGAAAACCGCCGGTCCGATGCCAAGCGGAAAAATTACTATTCAGCCAACGCCCAGCAGCTGACTAAGGCCCTTCAGACTTTGCCGGTTTTCAGCGGGATCTACTATAAGGGGGATGCCCTCTACGCCTATGCCTCTGGCCACTCCCGGGGGATTTACTACCAGGTCTGGGTAGATTTGCACCAGCAAAAGCAGGTGGTGAAGAATGTCCTTTTAACGATCTTGATCGTCTGGGTCATTATTTTGGCCATCAGCGTCTTGTTCGCGGTCTTTTTGTCTGACAAACTGACCCAGCCCTTGCTGGTCTTGAACCTGGCGGCCAAGCGGGCGGCAAATTCCGGCCGGGGGCAGTTGCCAGTGCCGGAGAAGCCAACGGAAATCAGCGAGCTGGCCATCACCTTCAATGAGCTCTTGGACCAGCTTTATGACCAAAACGAGCAGGAAAAGAGCTTCGTCAACAACGCGGCCCATGAATTGCGGACCCCGATCGCGGCCATCCGCAGCAATGCCCAGTTGATCAAAAGGCGGGGAGAGGCCCACCCGGAAGTGATTCCAGAAGCCGTGGCCTTTATCGATGATGAGTCCCGGCATATGCAGAAGATGGTCGATGAACTTTTGATTCTGGCCCGGACCGACCACCGGCAGCTGGAGAAAACGGCCTTCAACTTAAAAGAGACCCTGCAGTCTGCTTTAAGAAGCGCCCAATTGGCCCAGCCAGTCCAGCTGGATTGCCCGGATGACCTTGTTTTGACCAGTGACCGGGACTGCCTGCTTGAGATCGTCCTGAACCTTTTAACTAATGCCGGCAAGTATTCGCCTGCTTCCAGCCTGGTTTTGGTCAAGGCCGAAGAAAAAGAGGGCAGGGTGACGATCAGCGTGGCCGACCAGGGGCCGGGGATCAGCGCCAAGGACAAGGAGCACGTCTTTGACTACTTCTACAGAAGCGATGAGGTCCGGGGGCAGATCCAAGGCACGGGCCTGGGATTGGCTATTGCTCGGAAGATGGCTGATTTGCTGGGCGGGACTTTGACCTTGGCTGACAAGCAGCCGCAAGGGAGCATCTTCAGTTTGACGATCAAGAAATAAAAAAATCCAACTTTTTTCGGGGAAAAAAGAGCCTGACGGCCTGCCAGAAACGGCGCCGTTAGGCCTTTTTGTTTGCAAATCTGAAAAAACGTCAGAATTGCTTCATGAAAAGTCTGTATAAGGCAGGAAGGGATTTGTCTAAGATTAAAGCATGCTAAACAAACGGAGGTAAAAATATGACTGCTTTAATCAACAACATGCTCACCCAGACTGGGATGTGGAGCTACTTTATCGTTGCCGGCCTGCTTTTCGTGGAAACCGGCCTGGTAATTATGCCTTTCCTGCCGGGTGACTCCCTGCTTTTCTTGTCGGGGGCCTTCCTGGCCAGCCAGTTTGCCAACCCGATTCCTGCCCTGGCCCTGTTCATCGCTGCCGTAATCTTTGGTGACTGGGTCAACTTCTCCAGCGGCCGCCTGTTTGGGCAAAGCTGGCTGAAGTCAGACTTCTTCAAGCGCTTCGTTAAGGAGAAGCACCTGCAGGAAAGCCATGACTTCTTCGCCAAGTACGGCCCTAGCGCCGTGACTATCGGGAGATTCGTGCCGATCATCCGGACTTTGATTCCCTTTACTGCCGGGATCAGCCAGATGAAGCGGGAAGTCTTTCTGATGTTCAACATCATCGGCGGCTTCTGCTGGGTCCTCTGCATGACTTTAGCCGGCTACTGGCTGGGCAGCGTCAGCTTTGTCCGCCAGCACTTCTCCATCATCATGCTGGCGATCATCGTGATTTCCTTCCTGCCAGTTGTCTGGACTTTTGTCAAAAAGCGGCTGGCAAGTCAAAACAGCCAAAAATAAAGCGATGATCAACAAGCGAATGGTAAAATGGCTGAAGGAGCTGGCTATCGCCTTAATCGCTGCTGCCTTGGCAGCTTACCTAGTCAGCGCCCAAGTCAAGGCAGGCCAGCTGATCATCGGCTCTGACAGCATCTTTCACTTCAACCGGATCTATGAGGCTAGCCAGCAGATAAAAACGGGCAACTATTCCTGGTTCATGTCTGTCTACGGCTTTCACCAAAGTGGCCGGATAGTCAACGCCTTTTACGGCCCCCTCTTCGCCTACCTGCTGGGCCTGATCTTGCTGGCGGCAGGCAGCTGGTACAGGTTCCAGCTTTTGACCAGCTTTTTGGTCTACTTCTTTGCCTGCCTGGGCATGTACCGGGCAGGCCGGCGGGTAGGGGGCAACCGCCTGGCCGCCTTGTGGAGCGGGGCCGTCTACCTGACTGTGGGCTGGCTGGCCCGCTGGGATATGGGGAGCAATTTTTCCGCAATAACGGCGCTGCTGGCACCCTGGCTCATGATTGCCATTGTCGACTTGCTGGATTTAAAGCTAGAATTCCCGGTCAAGCGGCTGGTGATTCTCATCTTTATCAGTTTAGAGAGCCATATGCTGACGGCTTTGCTCTTTTCAGCGGCCTTGCTGCCGGCAGCTATCTACAGACTGGCGAAAGAGGGCAAGCTGGCCTGGATCAAGCTGGGCAAGGCGGCAGGAATCTGCCTTCTTTTGACCATGAACTACTGGCTGTCCCTGGTCTATTTCGGCTTGACCAACCAGCTGCTTTCTCCAGGAAAAATGTCGCTGACGGGCAATGCCTTGCGTTTGTCGCAGAAGACGACGAGCAAGCTGACCGGTCTTGTCCTTAATTCAAGCACCAGAGACCAGCTAAGCCGGATCATGTTTATCTTCTTTGCCTTGCAGATTTTAGCCTGCCTACTTTTGGCCGTTGACCGGACATTTACCGGCCGCTTGAACCGGATCTTCACCCTGTCCGGAGCTGGGCTCTTGTATCTGAGCTCAGCTTTGGCTCCTTGGGATAAAATCGGACAAAGCCTGCCATTTATGGCCAGCTACCTGCAGTTCCCGGCCCGCCTGGCCAGTCTGGCCTATGCCTTCCTGCTTTTGGGAGCGGTCTTGACGATCAAGCAGCTGGAAGACCGGCATTTGGACTTGCAGCTGGGAGCTGTCCTTGCTATAGCCTTAGCCCTGCTCTTATTCTTTGACCTGCGCTATTTAAGAAACCAGATCTACACCAACGCGGTCAGAGGTTACATGCCTGGCGTTTCCCGGTCTAAGACGACCAGTTTGGGCAGCGACAATGACAAGGATGACCGGCTTCTGGCCGAACAGGCATCCAAAACAATCGATCCAGGACTGTTTCTCAAGAAGGCCCGCAAGACCGTGCCGGACTATTTGCCGGCGGGAGGGGGTGACTTCAAGCAAGTTGAAACGGCTTATAAACAAGTGGTCCTTGACCAGCATTTCTTTAAGAAGACAACTGCCGGGCAGACGGTTCAGCTCAGCTGGACCAGTAAAAAAGACGGAGAAATCCGCCTGCCCCTGGTTCTGTACCGGCAGTCGAAGCTGACCGTGAACGGCCAGCAGGTCAAGGTGAAGCCAGGAGCCGGGGGCCTGGCGACTATTATGAGCTGGAAGGGAAAGAACACGGCCAGCCTGGCCATAGAAATACCATTTTGGCTGCAGGCCAGCTTATGCCTGTCGCTTTTAGCTGACTTGCTGGCAGCTCTCTATCTGCTAGGCAATTGGCTGGGCAAAAGGCTGCAGGGCCTGGTCAACAAGGAATTGAAAATTTAGAAGGGAAAAAGTACTGAATAAATGATAGATATCTTTAAAGCAGTAATTTTAGGTATTATCGAAGGGTTGAGCGAATTTTTGCCCATCTCTTCAACCGGCCACCTGTATTTGGCCGATTATGTCATCAAGCTGGGCCAACCGACCAGCTTTGTCAACATGTTCATGGTGGTCATCCAACTGGGCGCTATCATGAGCGTGGTGGTCCTTTATTTCAACAAATTGAATCCTTTTGCCAGAAGCAAGTCCGGCCCGGAAAAGCGGGCGACCTGGTTGCTTTGGTTTAAAGTGATTTTGGCGGTTTTGCCGGCAGTAGTCATCGGCCTCCCCCTTAATGACTGGCTGGACAAAAATATGACCAGCTGGCAGGTGATTTCCGCTACCCTGATCATTTACGGGATGCTTTTCATCATCTTAGAAAACTTTTACGCCAAGCGGCAGCCGACGGTAACGAAGCTGAGTGACTTGAGCTGGCACTTTGCCTTCTTGATCGGCTGCTTCCAGGTTTTGTCTCTGATTCCCGGCACCTCAAGATCAGGGGCCACGATTTTAGGGGCCATGCTGCTGGGCGCCAGCCGCTATGTGGCAACTGAATTTTCCTTCTTTTTGGCCATTCCGACCATGTTCGGGGCATCCTTGTTGAAGCTGGTCAAGTTCTTTAAGGCCGGCAATGCCCTTGCCGGCAGCCAGCTGGCCATCCTTTTGACGGGGATGATCGTATCCTTCATCGTTGCCTATCTGGCAATCAAGTTTTTGCTGAAGTACGTGCTGACCCACGACTTCAAGCCTTTCGGCTGGTACCGGATCAATTTAGGTCTGGTCGTCATTCTTTGCGGCTTCTTTATGTAGTGTATTAAGCCTATCGTGTATATCAAGTGTTAAGTGTTTATTTGATTAAGTGTGTATTTTTTCCAGTATTTGCCTGGTGAAAGGCCGGTGGATTCGGCAAATGCGTTGGAAAAGCTGGACAGGTCTTGATAGCCGAGTTCATCGGCGATTTCTTCCAGCTTCTTGTTGGTTAAAAGTAGCTGGTCTTCAGCCAGGTTGATCCGGATATTGCGGCGCAGGTGAACGAAGTCCGTGGCAAAGAGCTTGCGGCAGAGGCGGGAAAAGTAATTTGCCTGGTAGCCGAAGTACTCAGCCGCTTCTTTTAAAGAAACCTGGCCATTTTTCTGGGTCAAGTAAGTCATAATAGCGCCAGATTGTGTGTCACGGTTAGCGTGGCGCACGTTTTTTCTTGGAAAATTTGACCTGCTCTTGGAGATCTTCTGCCAGTGCTGGTGGAGCAGCTCAGTCAAAAGCAGGCCAGCCAGGCGCTGGACTTGAAAGTCGTTGTATTCGTCTTTGTCTCTTTTTGCAAGAATCTCAAGCAAATTGATGTAGCCCTTGGTCATCCCGTTAGCCAGATTTTGAAAGACGATGTAGGAATATTTGCCGGACTTGTCATTCATTAAGTCATGGATCAAGGCGTTGTCGGCGACCAGGTACTGGTTGAGAGGGTCCGGGCTGGAGGAGGCGGAAAGAGGCAGAAGCAGCAGCTTTGCTATTTTCAGCTAACGGAGACAGGTGGACTTCCTTGAAACCAGTAGCGACGATGATATCGAATTTTTTCAGAGAGAAGAGGTGCTTATCGGCAGACAATACGGCATCAGTCAAGCATTCCAGGAGGTCAATATGAAATGTATGGCTGCTTTTTCTAGCATAGGGAGAAGTTGCCGTGGTCAAGTCTTGTTCGCCAGCCAGGCGCTTTACGTTTAGCATCGGAAAATCCTTTCACAATAAAGATATATCAGCACAAATTTTAGGATAACTTAAGCACTTAAACTTCCCACTTGCAAACGTGGGCTCGTACCTTGAAAATTCAATAGTTTAGCCAATAAAAAAGCACAAGGCCTTTGTTCGCTTGATATAATTTAGTCAACCACAACATCATCAGTATCAAACGAAAGGCTTGTGCTATGTCTAGTTTACCATTATTCGATACTAAGAACGAACCTAAAATTGCCAGTTCTGTTGAAAAGTTCTTCAAGGACTACAAAGTTATGGAGCTTCTCCGCAGATGTGGGCTCCGCAAGTCCGAATGAATCCCACTTTGGTCGATCCTTTCATACTTCCCAACCTTGATGAAACAGTTTGGCCTGGCCACTAACACTGTTCAGTGGATGACTTCGATCTACCTCCTGGTCATCTCCGTTATCGTGCCGCTTTCCGCTGCTTTGAAAAGCTCTTTTAAGACTAAGCAGCTCTTTGTTACCGCCAATTTGCTCTTCTTTGCCGGCCTCTTGCTGGACGCCTTAGCGCCAAATTTCGCGATTCTGCTCCTGGGCCGGACCATCCAAGGCCTGGGCACCGGGATCGCCTTGCCACTCATGTTCAACATCATCTTAGAGCAGGTGCCAGCTGACAAAATTGGTCTTATGATGGGCTTTGGCAACTTGATCACTGGCGTTGCTCCTGCCTTGGGGCCGACCTTCGGGGGGTCTTGTCATCAACAACCTGGGCTGGCGCTACGTCTTCTTTTTCTTGATGCCTTTGATCATCTTGTCTCTCTTCTTAGGCCTTTACGGCATCCAGCAGAAGTCCAATATCGTCAAGATCAAGCCGGACTTCTTGAGCATTGTCTTTATCGCTGTTCTCTTTGCCGGCGTTATCTATGGCTTCAGCAACCTTTCATCAGGCAAGTTGCTGACCAATCTCTTTCCGATCTTTATCGGTCTCTGCTCTTTGGGTTTCTTGCTGGGCCGGTCCAAAAAGCTGGCTCAACCGATCCTGCACTTTGAAATTCTCAAGAACAAATCCTTCAGCGTGCACTTGCTGGGCTTTCTCATGATCCAGCTCTGTTCTTTGGGCAACGCCTTCCTGCTGCCTAACTACGTCCAATTGGTCAACCAGTCTACGGCTACTGTTGCTGGTCTGGTTACCATGCCGGCTGGCATGGTCGGGGCCATGATGAGCGTGGTTGGGGGCCGCCTCTATGACGACAAAGGGGCCCGCTTCCCAATCATTACCGGGGCCAGTCTGATGGCTGCCGAGCTGATTGCCTTTGCCTGTTTGTCCCAGCAGATGTCTGATCTTGTAATTTCACTGGTTTATATCATCTACATGACCGGGATGGGAATGAGCATTGGCGCCATTATGACCAACGCTTTGGCCAACCTTAAGCCGGAATTCTCTGCGCAAGTCAATGCCTTCTTAAATACCGTCCAGCAATTTGCCGGCGCCATCGGGACTTCTCTGACTTCAGCTATTGTGGCCCTGAGCCAAGCCCAGTATGGGTCAAAAGGCCCGCGGCCGACAGCAATCGGCACCCAGCACGCCTTTATTTTCCTAGCCATAATCGTAGTCTTCCTCTGGCTCATGTTCTACAAGAACGTGAAAACAGAAGGTGGATCTAAATAATTAACGAACTAGCAAAAACTGTTAAAATACATATAGGTATTTTGACAGTTTTTATTTTGCAAGGAATGACAATGAACAAGAAGAAGTTACTTTTAATCGATGGCAATTCCGTGGCCTTCCGGGCCTTTTTCGCCATGTACCAGCAGCTGGACAAGTTTAAGAATCCAGAAGGTCTCCACACCAACGCCCTCTATGCCTTTAAAAACATGCTGGACGTGGTCCTAAAGCAGGAAGACCCAAGTCATATCCTGGTGGCCTTTGACGCCGGCAAGACCACCTTCAGAACCGCCATGTACAAAGATTACAAGGGCGGCCGGGACAAGACTCCGGCAGAGCTTTCCGAACAGCTCCCTTACTTGCGGGAAATGCTCAAGGACATGGGAATCAAGAGCTACGAACTGGCCAACTATGAAGCCGACGACATCATCGGCACCATGGCTAAAAAAGGAGCTGAAGCCGGCTATGAAGTGGCCGTTGTTTCCGGGGACAAGGACTTGACCCAATTGGCCAGTGACCATGTCACCGTCTACGTGACCAAGTCCGGGGTAACTAAACTGGAAGCCTTCACTCCAGACCACATGAGAGAAGTCAACGGGGTGACCCCGACTGAGTTCATCGACATGAAGGCTTTGATGGGTGACCCGTCCGACAATTACCCAGGCGTGGCCAAGGTCGGCCCAAAGACTGCATCTAAATTGATCCAGGAATACGGCAGCGTGGAGAACTTGTATGACCACGTTGATGAAATGAAGAAGTCCAAGCTGAAGGAAAACCTGATCGCCAGCAAGGACAATGCCCTTTTGGGTAAAAAGCTGGCCACCATCAACTGCGACAGCCCGGTGGAAGTGACCCTTGATGACCTTAGCTATGAGGGCAGCAATATCGACGACCTCCGTCGCTTCTACGAAAAGATGAACTTCCGCCGCTTTCTGGCCGACTTGGCCCAAAAAGGGGAGTTGACTGAAAACAAGACGGAAGTTAAAAAGCAGGACTATGTCGTGCTCAGTGCTGATAACTTAGACCAGCTGCCAAAGGCTGCTGAAGTTACTTTCTACCTGGCCATGTTTGGCGACAACTACCACCTGGCCGACTTCGCCGGTTTTGCCTTGAAAATCGGCGGGGAAACTTTCGTCAGCCGGGACGTCTTCCTCTTGCAGGAAAGCCCCTTGAAGGGAATGCTGGAAGATTCTGCCGTTCAAAAGAACGTCTTTGACTTAAAGCGGACCACTTACGGCCTCTACCGGCTGGGAATCAAGGCTGAATCTTTGACCTTTGACCTGCTCCTAGCTTCTTACCTGGTTGACAATGAGAAAAATTCCAACGACCTGGGTGAACTGGTACAAGGCTACGGCTACTTTGACTTAAAGACCGACCTGGAAGTCTACGGGAAGGGGAAGAATGCTAAGATTCCGGCAGATGACGCTGTCTTCTTCAACCACCTGGCCGGCAAGACCGCGGCGATCGCGGCTTTGAAGGACAGTCTGTTAAAGCAGTTAAAGGACCACGAGCAAGATGACCTCTACGATTCAATCGAACTGCCAACGGCTAGAGTTCTGGCCAAGATGGAGATGAACGGGATCAAGGTCCAGCCTTCCCGCTTAAAGGAACTGGAAAACGACTTTGCTGTCCGTTTAAAGGAACTGGAAGAGAAGATCTACAAGGAAGCCGGAGAAGAATTCAACTTGAATTCACCAAAGCAGCTGGGGGTCATCCTCTTTGAAAAGCTGGGCCTGCCAGTTATCAAGAAGACCAAGACTGGTTACTCCACTTCAGTTGAAGTCTTGAACCAATTGAAAGAACAAAGCCCGGTTGTCAGTGACATCCTGGAATACCGGCAGATTTCCAAGATCCAGTCTACCTACGTTAAGGGCCTCTTAGACGTCATCGATGAGCGTGACGGCCGTATCCACACCCGCTACCTGCAGACTTTGACGGCAACTGGCCGCCTGTCTTCAGTTGACCCTAACCTGCAGAACATCCCAACCAGAACGGAAGAAGGCAAGCAGATCAGAAAGGCTTTTGTCCCATCAAGTCCGGATGGCTATATCTACTCCTGCGACTACTCTCAAATCGAGCTCCGGGTCCTGGCCCATGTCTCAGCCGACCCGAACATGCAGGAAGCCTTCAAGACCGGCTACGACATCCACGCCCACACGGCCATGAAGATCTTCCACTTAAGCAGCGTTGACGAAGTAACGTCTTTGCAAAGACGGCGGGCCAAGGCGGTCAACTTTGGGATCGTCTACGGGATCTCCGATTACGGCCTCTCCAAGAATCTGGACATCTCCCGCAAGCAGGCCAAGGAATTCATCGACGAATACTTTGAGCAATACCCAGGCATCCAGGCCTACATGGACCGGGCTGTTAAAGACGCCAGAGAAAAGGGCTACGCGGAAACCATCATGCACCGCCGCCGCTACCTGCCAGATATTCACGCTAAGAACTTTAATGTCCGCTCTTTCGCGGAAAGAACGGCGATCAACTCCCCAATCCAAGGGTCAGCCGCGGACATCATGAAGATTGCCATGATCAACATGCAAAAGAAGCTGGATGAACTGGGATTAAAGACCAAGATGGTCGTCCAGGTCCACGACGAATTGATCTTTGACGTACCAGCTGATGAACTGGAAACGATCCAGAAGATTGTCCCGTCAGTCATGCAGGCAGCTGTTAAGTTGGACGTGCCTTTAGTCGCTGACGCCGGCTGGGGCCATGACTGGTATGAAGCAAAGTAGGAGGTAGAAAATGCCAGAAATGCCAGAAGTTGAAACGGTCCGCCGGACCCTGCGGCCCTTGGTCGTGGGCAAAACGATCGACCATGTCGATATTTGGTACGACAAGGTCATCACCGGCGACCCGGAAACTTTTAAAAGGGAGTTAAAGGGCAAGACCTTTACCGCCGTTGACCGCTATGCCAAATTCCTGCTCTTCCGTTTAGGCGACTTGACGGTCGTTTCCCACTTGCGGATGGAAGGCAAGTACCATCTAACGACCTGGGATGCACCGGTAGACAAGCATGAGCACCTGCAGTTTGCCTTTACCGATGGAAGCAGCCTCCGCTACGCGGATGTCCGCAAATTCGGCCGCCTGCAATTGGTGGAAACTGGAACTGAATTCCAGGTCACCGGCTTGAAGAATTTGGGCGTTGAAGCAAATAGTCCAGAATTTAGCTTGGACTACTTTGAAAAAGGCTTGAAGAAGAGGAACATGAACATCAAGAGCCTGCTCATGAGTCAGACCCTGGTGGCCGGTCTGGGCAACATCTATGTTGATGAAGTCCTCTGGCAAAGCCGGATTAACCCCTTAACGCCAGCTAACGAATTAACCAAGGACCAGGTCAAGTGCCTCCATTCAGCCATCAATGAAACCATAGAAGAAGCTACTAAATACGGCGGCACGACCGTCCACAGCTTCTTAAACGCGGAAGGGGAGTCCGGCCACTACCAGGAAAAGCTCAAGGTCTACGGCAAGGAGGGGCAGCCATGCCCCCGCTGCGGGGAAGACTTTGTCAAGATCAAGATCAGCGGGCGGGGAACCACCTACTGCCTGCATTGTCAAAAGAGGGTGTGACTGTTAAAAAGTATTAATTTCATCCAGTGCTAAATAGTAATTTTTCTTACCAATTCATGATATAATGCCGGTATCAAAAGATTGGGAGGAAGAAACGATGAGCGAATACATGTCCATATCAAAAGCAGCTGAATATCTTAACGTTGCCAAGTCAACTCTCCGCAATTGGGAAGCTGAAGGACTGATTACGCCGCTTAGAACTGCCTCCAATCAACGTCGCTACACTAAAGAAATGCTAGATGAAGTTCTGCAAGGAAATGTGAAGGCGTCTAAGCCTAAGAAGCTGCTGACCATCGGCTATTGCCGGGTTTCTTCTGGTCATCAAAAAGAAGATCTCCAAAGGCAGAAGGATGTAGTGTCCAGATATTGCGAAGTCAATGGCTATCAGTTTAAGATCATTCAAGATGTTGGATCTAGTCTCAACTATAAGAAAAAGGGCCTGACAGAGCTGATCAACATGATCTGCAAGAAGCAGTGTGAGCGAGTCGTGGTAAATTACCAAGACAGGCTTGTCCATTTTGGCTTTGAAATGATTGAGACAATCTGCCAGGCAAACGATGTAGAGCTGGTTGTCATCAATCAGACAGACAACGTTGCTCCAAATTCAGAACTTGTAGAAGATGTTTTATCTATAATCACCGTTTTCTCAGCTAAGCTGTATGGAAAGAGGTCGCATCAGAATGCAAGAGTCATCCAAGAAAGCAAGAAACTCTTCAGTCAAGCAGACAGTGAAAAAGACTCAGCCCAAGACAGTTAGAGTCTACTCCAAAAAGATAAGCGATGAAGAATTTGCCAGAATGTCCGACTTTTTTGAAAGATACGGCAGATGCCGGCATTTCTTTTTGAACCGCTACTGCGGCATCATTCGATGCTAGCGGTTAATAACTGGCAGGCTCTGCGCAACCAAGTTCGCAAGTGGAACAAGCCGGTTAAAGGCTCAAAAGGCAAGCTAGAAACAGTCTACAATTTTCAGACCAAGCACTGGGTAGGCGCTCTCCGTGAGGCATCTGCCAACATAAAAAGCATGTGGTCGAATCTGGCTAACCGTTTGAAGAAGCTGATTCAAGGAAATGAAAATCTTTCTGCAGATCAGCGCCACCTTCTGTTCTTTATTTTGAAATTTAAGAGCGCATGGCAAGCCGTTCTTCTTCACAAGCTAATTGATCTGCCGGAAGAATACACTGAAGCTTTAACTGAAATAGAAGCTAAACTGACGGATAAGCAAATCAAGCAAGCGCACAGCTACCTGCGCCGGATTACGTACCGCTACCACTACCGAGCACGGAAGTCGGGCAAGCTTGGCTCTAGCATGAATTGTGACTTGAATTGGGCATTTGAAGGAAATACTTTTTCATTCAGTTCAGATATGCCTAGAAAGCAGTTTTCTGTGGAGATGACCAGCCCGTGGAGTTATTCACGCACCGGCGATATCACCGTGGTGCTTGACCGCATCAAGCAGCGCCTTGAAGTTCATAAGCTGATCTCTAGCAAGCGTTACAGCAATGATTCAAAGAAGGCGATCGGCATTGACAAGGGGCTTGCCACCCTGCTTTCCTGCAACAGCTGCAATGAATATGGTAAAAACTTCAGCAAGCTTGCCAATGCCATCGTTGACGAATACGGCAAGCGAAACGCAAATCGCTAGCCATATATGAGTTTGCGCTGGCAACTCAATCAGCAGCTTGAGCAACTGGAGAAAAAGGACAAGCCTTTGTCCAAGACAGCTTCGAAGAAGAAAAGAAAACTGCTTGGCAAGCTTAAGAATCTGGAGCAGAACAATATCGGCAGAAAGTCGTATGAAAAGAGCTACCGGTCAGCTCATGAAACTGTCAGAAGCTTTATCAACTGTGCGATAAACAGAATGATCGAGACAGAGCATCCGGCGGTCATTGCCAAGGAAGACTTGACGTTCGTAAAAGAAAAAGGCGTCAAATCAGATAACAGCAGATTCGCAAGAAAGATGCGCAAGCGCTTGAATTCATGGACTAAGGGCCAACTGGATGAACGTATTGAATATCTTTCAAGCAAGAATTCGATTGAAACTCATGATGTCAATCCGGCATATACTTCTCAGTACTGTCCGATCTGCGGGCAGCATTTTGAGGAAAGATACGGCAGTCATCATGAACTGACTAAATGCAAGAAATGCGGCGAGATGAATGCGAATATCGCCGCAGCCGAAAACATATTGAGTAGATTAACTGACGAAGAAATCACGCTTTACACGCCTTACAAGCGAGTTAAGGAGATTCTTGCCAGTCAGATAAAAGAAGCATAAGCCAAGTAATACTACAAAGTTGAAGGCTCTAGCATGTAAGAGCAGTCAACTTTAACGAACTCAGTTCGGGGTATTAAAATCGCGGCTTGACTGCTTCGAGATGCATCACGATATGCTTGCCTGCTTTTTGCGGGCAAGATGCCTTTCCGACTGCCAGGCTAAAAGTTTCCAGTGGGGCAGATAAAAGATAAAAAGCTATTGGATGACGCTATCCGGCGTTATTTGACAGCCAACCATACTCACTGACCTTAACTTCAAAAGGTTAAAAATCTGATTTCTTTTGCCAAGTTGAATCTACCCATAGATTTAACTAGAAAGGAATATCAGAAAAACTTACCAATACTGATGTGATTATCAAGATTTAGTAAGTTTTATGATTCGGTAAAAGATTAGATGACTTTTTATCTGGGGCTGACCGGCGGGATTGCCACGGGCAAGTCGACCGCCAGCCGGATATTAAAAGAGCTGGGCTGCCAGGTCATCGACAGCGACTTGATTGCCCACCAGCAGGCCGAAGTGGGCCAGGTCTCCTGGCAAAAGATCTTAGAAGAATTCGGGCCGGACTTCTTCAATGAAGATCGGAGTCTTAACAGGAAGAAGCTGGGCCAGTATGTCTTTGCCAATCCTAAGGCTTTGGCCAAATTGTCTGAAATTACCCAAGGCGAGGTCTTAAAAGAAGTTCAAAAGCAGATGAAAGACAGCCAGGCTTCTGTTTGCGTCATCGATGTTCCCCTGCTCTTTGAGGCTGGCTGGCAGGACTACTTTGACGCTGTCCTCTTGATCGCGGCCCCGGAAGAAGTGGAACTGGACCGCTTGATGAAGCGGGACTCTTTAAGTGAAGCAGAAGCTAAAAGGCGGATGCAGGCCCAGCTGCCCTTAGGGGAAAAACGCCTGTTGGCTAGCTATGTCCTTGAAAATACTGGTACAATAGAAGAATTAAGAGATAAATTGAGCAATCTGCTGAAAACTATCGCGTGAAAGGAGCTTCACAATGCTTTGTCCAAATTGCCATCAAAACGCCTCCCGGGTTATTGACTCCCGGCCAACTGACGAAGGGCGGACCATCCGCCGGCGGCGGGAATGCGAAAACTGCGGCTACCGTTTTACGACTTTTGAACGGGTGGAACAGTCACCCCTTTTGGTGATCAAGAACGACGGCACCAGAGAGGCCTTTAGCCGGGAAAAGATCCTGAACGGGGTGGCGGCTGCCTGCCAGAAGCGGCCGGTAACTAGCGAGCAGCTCAACAAGCTGGTCGACAATGTTGAAAACCGGATCCGGGCTAAAGGAGTCAGCGAAATCTACTCCAAGGAAATCGGGGAACTGGTCATGGACCAATTAGCCGATATCGACGACGTGGCCTACATCCGCTTTGCCTCCATCTACCGCCAGTTCACTGACATGTCCAGCTTCATGAAGACCATGGAGGACATGATGGATCGGCACAGCAAGGCTAAGTAGTCCATGTACGAAAATTCCAATCCCCGCCTCAGGTACGTCGTTTTAAATGAGCTGGCCGACCAGTCAGGGCAAGGGCAGGTCTTAATCAAGCTCTACCAGCCCTTGATCGGGGCTTTAGGGGTTGCCCTCTACCAGACCCTGGTCCAGGGCTTTGATCCTTACCGGTCTTTGTCGGCTTCAAGTGCCCTGTACAGCCTGCAAGAAGACCTGGACTGCAGCCTCCGCCAGCTCTGGCAGGCCCTGCATAAGCTGGAAGCTGTGGGGCTACTCAAGACCTATGTCAGCCACAATCTCCGCTTGGGGGATATCCTGGCTTTTAAGCTGCACGCCGTGCCGGAGGCCAGTGAGTTTTTCAACACTTCGCTGTTAGCCAGCCTCTTAAAAGAAAAAGTTGGCGGGGTCCGCTTCAGCCAGCTGTCCCGGGAATTTGCCAAGCAGGCCCAGGTCAAGGAGCGGCAGCTAGACAACCTAGAAGAAGTTTCCGCTTCCTTTTTTGAAGTCTTCCGCCTGCCGGAAAATGAGGCCATCAATCCTTCTGAAGACGTCCAAAAGGCGGCCGAGGAAAATGCCGGCCAGAAGACGGAAGAAGCCCAGGTCAACTTAAAGCAGATCGACTGGCAGTATTTGAAAGACCGCTTCGCGACTTACCAGATCCCGGAAAGCGAGATCGACCGGCAGAAAGACGAAATCCGGTCCATCATGGAACTTTACGGCTTAAGCGAGGAAGAGTTTATCAACGAAACCCTACCGACCCTGCATGGCAGCTACCAGCTGGACGCCGCGGCGATCAGAAAGAGCCTCAACTACAACTACAAGGCTGACCACCGCCGCAAGCAGGTAATCAAGCGCCAGGAAGAAAAGCAGGACCGGCCGAGCGTGGACCAGCAAGACCAGCAGTTTTTAGACCTGGTGAAGAGCAAGTCCCCGGTCAACTTCCTGGATGACATGAAGCGGGAAAAGGGCGGCTTTACCACGGCCAGAGAGCGGCAGATCGTCTATGATTTGCGGGAAAATGTCGGCCTGGAAATGGACTTGATCAATGTTCTGGTCTACACCTGCCTCAACTACCAGCCGGTTTTGACCCAGGATTTGGCCTACCGGATTGCCAACGACTGGCTGCAAAAGGGAATCATGACCCCGGAAGCCGCCATCAAGCACCTGCGCGCTGGGAAGAAACAGGCCCAGTCAGGGCAAAAGAAGAACTACCCGGCATATTCAGGCAGCCGGCGGCTTGAACAGGGGACTGACTGGAACAAGAAGCAGTTTGTCCAGCCGGTCAATATTTCTGATGAAGACCTGCGGAAGATGCTGCAGGGGCCGGACAGGAAAGACAAGTAGGGGTGATTAGATGAGAGCAATTGGCGACATGTTGAGTGATGCGGCTAAGGCCGCGGCAGCCAAGAACGGGCATGATTTTTCGGCGGAATCATTTGAAAAGATGAAAAAACAGGTCTTCGCTGACCCCGACGTCCGGGCCTTTCTGACGGCCCACCAGGACCAGCTGACTAAGGAGAGCGTGGACGCCAGCTTTGCCAGCCTCTATGAATACTGCCGGCAAAAAGACAGCCACGACAAGGTGATCAGCGGCTATTTGCCCCAGCTTTTCATGGAGGGTCCTTTAATCGGGATTCGTTACCAGGCCAGCCAGGACAAGCAGCGCCGGGACAAAGAAGCAGCAGCCAAGCGGCGGATTGAGTTGATTGACCTGCCGGAGAAATTGCGCCGGGTCAAGCTGGCTGACTTGGACATGGCCGATGACCGCAAGCAGGCCTTGTTTGAAGTGGGGGCCTTTTTGCAGGCTTACCAGAGCAATCCCCATGCCAAGGGCCTCTATTTAAGCGGGGACTTCGGAGTCGGGAAGACCTACATTTTAGCGGGCCTGGCCAACCGGGTAGCGGAAATGGGCGGCAGGGTGATCTTTTTGCACATGCCGACCTTTATCGCTGGTTTGTCCAGCCACTTCGGCGACAACAGCCTGCAGACGGAAATCCAGCGCCTGGCGGTTTGCGATGTCTTGATTTTGGACGACATCGGGGCCGAAACCCTCAGTCCCTGGTCAAGAGACGACGTTTTAGGCGTGATTCTCCAGGCCCGGATGGACAATGACCTGCCGACCTTCTTCAGTTCCAACTTTGACATGAAGACCCTGGAGAGCCACTTTAGCGCGACCAAGAACGCGGATGACCCGGTCAAGGCGGCCCGGCTGATGCAAAGAGTCCGCTATTTGGCTAAAGAAGTGGTGGTTTACGGGAACAACCGCCGCCTGCCTTAGATTTTTTGAAAAAAATGGCAAAAAAGCCTTGTCTTATTCGGGCAAGGGGGTATAATCGAAAAGTAAATAGAAGACATGATTCCTCCCGCTTCAGAGAGAGGGGCCCAGTTCTGAAAGCCCCCATTTGGGAGGAACCCCACCTTCTATGACCCCAAAAGATAAATTACAAGGTTGGACGCCGTTATCAGTCCAATAAGAGAGGCCGCTTTAGGCCTGAATTTTGGGTGGAACCACGATGATTAATCGTCCCGAGCATGTATTTGTGCTCGGGACTTTTTTGTTTTTGGAGGATTTAAACCAATGAGTTTTGCTTTGACTCTGCCAGATGGCTCAAAGAAAGAATTTGACGTAGCTGTTTCCGTTGCTGACCTTGCTTCCAGCATCTCAACTTCCCTGGCTAAGAATGCCGTTGCTGGCAAGGTTGACGGGGAAATCAAGCCCCTTGACTTTCAGCTGGACGCTGACCACGAAGTTGCCATTTTGACCAACAAGGACGCTGAAGGTTTGAGCGTCTTGCGGGCAACTGTTGCCTTCGTTTTGGAAGCCTTGGTTAAGGACAAGTACCCGGAAATCAAGCTGGGCCAGGCTGAAGTTTCAGAAGACGGCTTCTTCATCGAAACTGACAAGGAAGACCAAATCAAGGTTACTGAATTGCCAGACTTGGAAAAGGCCCTGCAAAAGGCTATCAAGAACGGCGAAGCCATTGAACACGTACAAGTAGCTAAGAGCGAACTGGCTGAAGCCTTCAAGGACGACCCATACAAGAGCGAACTTTTGGCCAAGGAAGGCGACGTGGTTGACGCTTACAAGCTGGGCGACTTCGTTGACTTTGGCTTTAGCGCGCTTTTGCCAAACACTGGCAAGATCAAAAAGTTCAAGCTCTTGTCAGTAGCTGGTGCTTACTGGAAGGGCAAGAGCTCAAACCCAATGCTGCAAAGAATCTTCGGGACTGCCTTCTTCAAGGAAGCTGACCTAGAAGCTGACCTTAAGCGGCGGGCAGAAATCAAGGAAAGAGACCACCGGACTATCGGCCGGGACCTGGATCTTTTCTTCGTTGACCCTAAGGTTGGGGCAGGTTTGCCATACTGGATGCCAAAGGGTGCCACTATCCGCCGGATCATTGAACGCTACATCGTGGACAAGGAAGTTGCAGCCGGCTACCAACACGTTTATACGCCAGTTTTGATGAACCTGGACGCCTACAAGACTTCCGGCCACTGGGCTCACTACCGGGAAGACATGTTCCCGCCAATGGACATGGGTGAAGGCGAAATGCTGGAATTGCGGCCAATGAACTGCCCATCCCACATCCAAATCTATAAGCACCACATCCGGTCCTATCGGGAACTACCAATTCGGATTGCTGAACTGGGGATGATGCACCGCTACGAAAAGTCTGGTGCCTTGTCAGGTCTGCAACGTGTCCGGGAAATGACTCTGAACGACGGTCACACTTTTGTAGCTCTGGACCAAGTTCAAGAAGAATTTGCCAGAACTTTGCAAATCATCATGGACGTTTACCACGACTTCGACATCAATGACTACTACTTCCGTCTTTCATACCGGGATCCAAAGAACACTGACAAGTACTTTGCCAACGATGAAATGTGGGAAAGAAGCCAAAGCATGCTGAAGGCAGCCATGGACGACATGGGCCTGGACTACGTTGAAGCTGAAGGTGAAGCTGCCTTCTACGGTCCAAAGTTGGACATCCAAACCAAGACTGCTTTGGGCAACGACGAAACCATGTCAACCATCCAACTGGACTTCATGCTGCCAGAACGCTTTGAACTGTCATACATCGGCGCTGATGGCGAAGAACACCGTCCAGTTATGATCCACCGCGGGATTGTCGGTACTATGGAACGCTTTATCGCTTACTTGACTGAAATCTACAAGGGTGCCTTCCCAACTTGGCTGGCTCCTGTTCAAGCTGAAATCATTCCAGTTAACCTGGACGCTCACTCAGACTACGCTAAGAAGGTTCGCGACGAACTGGTAGCCAAGGGCTTCAGAGCAGAAATCGACTTCAGAAATGAAAAGCTGGGCTACAAGATCCGTGAATCACAAACCCAAAAGGTACCTTACACTCTGGTGCTTGGGGATGATGAAATGAACGCTGGCACGGTTAATGTTCGTCCTTACGGGACTGAAGAACAAAACTCCGAAAGCCTGGCTGAGTTCATGGACAAGCTGAGCAAGGACGTAGCAAGCTACTCCCGCGAAGACTAATTCCTTCCTTACAAAATTGAACCCTTTCTGACATAAAAAAACATCCTGTCTCAACTCTGAGGCGGGATGTTTTTGCGTAAGAAATAGAAAATGAGATTTTATTGCTTAAAAGCGATAAAATTATTATTTACTGGTTGAAGACTTGGTAGTATCATAAAAGATGAAATAAATTCGGAGGAAGAATGATGAAAAAGTGTAAACGATATCTAACTGTCTTTTTTGTTGCCATGATTACTGTAACAATTTTTTGCCATTCAGTGCTGCTAGCGTAAGTGCGAAAACTAACTTGAATGAAGCGATGAGTTTACCTGACAAGAATATTGAGATTGACAAAACGTATTGGTCTGATGAACGAATTGATCAACTTGCTGATAAGTTCAGAAAAGTCTCAAGCGTGCCACTTTCATACATGATGTATAGTCCAAGTGGAATGAATACTAAGGGCACAATGATTCGCTGGTATTTTTCAATTGTCTCGGATATTAACGGAATAGAAGATAGCACCCGACTAAGCTCGCAAAAGATAATTATGCCGATTGCAAACACAAGCAACGCCACGAGGGTCTGTGACCAATCTAACGAAGCAAAATAAGGTATATAGATACCTAAATTATCTCCGCCAGACGCAATTGTCAGCAATGTAACTGTCCAAAACAGTTGATTTGCCTTGCTTTGTTCTAATCTTTCAATAATTTCTTCCTCTTCTTCTTCCTCACCTTCTCCAACAATTGCAAAGCGAATCCCTAAATAGATAGGGATTAAACCAAGCAATCCAACCATCCATGGTTCAGGCACGAAATTGACGACATAAGCAGCAACTAAACTCGCCCCTACAAGTAAGCCAGTGCCTAGACACTGCCCCGCATAAATATGCCATTTCTGTTTATTCTGTGATAGCTGTGCAAATAAAATAATTAAAATAATTAAATAATCGATACTGGTGGAAATATAAACACCAATAGCAGATATGATTGTCTGTCCCATAAAAAAACTCCTGTATTAGTCAGTAATAAATCAGCAAATTTTAAGAGAACACAGACACATTAATTTAGCTATCCCTAATGGGTAATGTCGAACGTAGGAAAGCATTTTACTCCTCCTCAAAACATAGTTACAAAGTAATTTCTAACTGGAATTCGGTGACTACTTCCATATAAAGTATAACCCACTATACTTTACTTGGGCTCGCCGAGGGGTCTTGCAGACGGCTCTTTCGGCTCTTTTGAGCCGAGTATCAGCGACCCCATTGGGTCAATTAGCTGATGCTTGTCTGACGATTTGCTACCCTACCAAAATGGTAGGTATGCAAACCTCAAACCTAAATAAAAAACCACTTCGACTTTTGAAGTGCCATAGAAAAGTTAGACATTTTAGAAAATCTTAAATAGTTGCCATTACACGATCTCTGTATTTTACAGGGGTCGTGTAATTTAGTTTATTGGACCTGGACCGTCTGATGTTGTTAAACCAATATATGTAATCTTCAAGTTCTTGTTGGACTTCCTCCAAAGAATGCAGTTTAACTCGATTTAGTCTCTTACGTTTCATTAAGTTGAATATAGTTTCACCCGGTGCGTTATCGTGACAGTTTCCCTTTCTGGACATTCTTTGAACTAGTTCCATCTCTTTCAAGCGGGCTTGGTAGGTTGGACTTTGATACTGAGAACCTTGATCAGAATGGATAACTGGGTGGGAGTAAGCCGGTAGTTTGGTTTCCAATTCATCTAGCATACCCAATACTAACTCCATGTCGGGGGAGTAGCTAGCAGTACATGCAAGGATCTCCAAAGAAGCCTCATCTACTACAGGCGAGATATAAACTTTCTTACCGTTAGTTAGTGCATATTCTGTAATGTCGGTATGGAGAACATGATATGGCCTTTCTTCATCGAAGTGCTGCTGAAGAAGGTTATCAGCTACTTTTCCTACAGTACCTTTGTAGGAGCTGTATTTTGCAGTTCTCTTGTGATATAGCTCGGTCTTCAGCCCGATACTGCGCATCAGTTTATGCACTGTTTCCATCGCTAATTTAACGCCCTTGTCACGCAGAGCAGCCCACATCGGACGGTAGCCATACGTGCCTTGGCCTTCGTTGTAGTAGATATCTTTGATAAGATCTTTTACTTCGGCGTACTTATCCTTCTTAGCGATTCTTTTAAGGTTGTCGTAATAAGTCTTACGATTGAGATTAAGAGCTTTAAACAACTGTTTTAACTGAAATTCTGGGTGGTCTGCCCGGATATCACAAGCTATCTGTGTCTTTTGTCGATTGGATAGCGTGGATACCGGGCGGCTACTTTTTTTGCGATGATGAGCTCCAATTCTAATTTTTTGATTCTGGCATCTTTTTCTAGAAGTTTGGCCTCATATTCCTGCTTATCAGTTAAAATTTCCTTTTGCTTATTATGCTTGGCTTTCTCGGTCTTCTTAGGCATTTTAGCGGGTCTACCTTTCTTGACAGGAAGGAGCGCATCTGGACCGTCTCGCTGTCCATGAATACACTTGTGACGGACTAATATTGAATTTAGCAGCTACCAGATTAAGTCCTACATCGGATTTTAGATAGTAGCTTACCACATCCATCCTAAAGTCAACAGAGTATT
This sequence comes from Lactobacillus delbrueckii subsp. jakobsenii ZN7a-9 = DSM 26046, assembly GCF_001888925.1. Classification (NCBI taxonomy): domain Bacteria; kingdom Bacillati; phylum Bacillota; class Bacilli; order Lactobacillales; family Lactobacillaceae; genus Lactobacillus; species Lactobacillus delbrueckii. The sequence goes on along the minus strand of NZ_CP018218.1, from coordinate 1,628,783 downwards.
TTCTTTTGGTTCGCTTAACTTTTAAGCTTTCCAATCCATTAAGTTCAGCGGCTTTCACCCACGTACGAATTATTGACGCAGCGATATTATAGTTATTGGTTAATCCATTGTATGATTCTCTGCCGTAAAGATAATCAGAAGCAATTTGTACTTTTAGTTCAGGTGAATACTTGGCCACAAAAATACCCCATAATCGTTAGATGTTTATGTCTAACAATTGTAGGGCACTTCAAAGCGGCGTGATATTGAACAAGTTTTTATTTAGAACCACTTTATTGGTCAATGTCAATCCCTTAACTTAATGACATTGTCTCAACTCTGAGGCGGGATGTTTTTGCGTATGGGATTCTATTTTTGGACTTACATCATGTCGAAGGTAATTAAGTGGCAGTCGACTTGCTGGGCAAGCTGCTGGCATTTATCAGTAAAGCCGGTCTTGGAGAACAGGTAGTAATTTTTCTTAGGAGTGGGGAAGAGGCTGCTTCGGTAGATGAGAGTTTCGAGGATATCCGCGGAGATCGGTTCGTTTTTCCACTTGCATTCGCCAAAGTAGCCGTTCAGCTTTTGGTCATCGAAACCGACAATGTCCATTTCGACTTGCTTCTTTTCCTTGGGATCCGGTCCCCACCAGTTGCCTAAGTTGACAAAAGGCTCTGGCACCAGGTCTGGATCAAACAGTTTGGACCAGAGGTATTCTTGGGAGAGTTTTTCAAATTCTGGTCCCATGAAGTGGGGGAGCTGCTTAATGATGTAGTCTAAAATTGGCTCGGTAATCCCCCGTTCGATAAAGCTGACCCGTTTGCCGACGAAAGTATACCAGAAGCGGAACATGCCATCTTTGATGGCATAGATGGTCTTTCGGCTTCTGGCTTTATCAAGTTCCGTAACCGGCAACCGTTTTTCGACAATGCCCAGGTCGATCAAATTGTCCAGGTAAGGGCTAAGGGCTCCGCTGGCAATACCAGTTTTAGTTGAGATCTCTGACTGCCGGCTGGCCCCGGCCGCGATGGCACTGATGATTGAGCTGTAGCTTGCCGGCTCGCGGAGTTCTTGATTGAGCAGACTCATCGGCTCGGCATAGAGCATGGCGCTGGTGGTTAAGAAATTGTCCTTGATGTTCTCCCTAAGTGATTTTTTGGGAGACATCAGGGAGAGGTAGAGGGGAATTCCGCCGGTGATGGCATTGAGTTCAAAAACTTCTTCCTTATTTAATTGCGGGAAAAATTCTTCGGCATCATGCAGGCTGAAGGGTTTCAGCTTAAACTGAGCAGTTTTGCGGCCATAAAGCGGGCTCTTGTAGCCAAGGACCTGCTTTTCCATGAAGGACATGGAGCTGCCGCAGAGGATAAGAAAGAGTTTGTTCTGTTTAAAATAATGGTCGATGTAGGATTGCAGCATTGAACTGATTGGCGGATAGGCTTTCGCCAGGTAAGGAAATTCATCGATGACTAAGATTAAGCGGTCATTTTTCTCAGAGAGATGGACGAGATATTTGAAGGCCTGCTCAAAGGAAGCAAAATTAGGTCCATCCAGATAGCTGGGATCTTCGTAGGCGTGAATCGCGTCAGAAAAACGGGCCAGGTTTTCCAAGGCGTTTTCTTCAAGACCAGTAAAATTTATACTTTACAAGCTTACAATATACAAGTTTACGATATTGCTAATTGGGGGATGCGCCCTGTCTCAACACTGAGGTGAGATTTTTTGAGTATACAAGGACATATTTCAGATGAATGATTGATAAAAGCGAATGGAGAGTTTCCTTGATCAGTATGGCTATATATGATAATTTCAAAAGAAAGCGAATTAAAGAGATGAGAAAAGGAGAGGGAAAAGAAAATATGAAGCAGATTGTTGTGAAAGTTCTTGCGAATACGTTCCTGTTACGATTGGCAAAATTAAGCTTTAAGCAATCGGGCTGAAAGTGAAATTAGCCCTTGACGGGCAATCTTAGACCTAGTACAATAGTAGAAGTTGAGAACAAGAAGAAGCCCCCGCTTCTCGCCTAAGTTATTTAACCTCTGGGCAAATCGATATTTTCTGTTGATTTTAAAGGCGGGTGCTATATGCCCGCTTTTTTCTTGTCCTCGAAATTAACATGGAGGTGAACAGTTATACCACAGAAACAAAACAACATGATCCTTAACGAAAACATCCGCGCTCGTGAAGTTCGGCTGATCAACGCTGAAGGTGAACAAGTTGGGATCGTGTCAAGAAATGAAGCTCTGCGCCAAGCGAGCGATGCTGGCCTCGATCTGACTTTGATTTCACCAAACGCCAAGCCGCCTGTAGCAAAGATTCTTGATTATGGTAAGTACCGGTTCGAACAGCAGAAGAAGCTGAAGGAATCACGCAAGAATTCCAAGCAGGTCAGCGTTAAGGAAATCCGTTTGAGTCCGGCGATTGAAGGCAATGACTTCGAAACCAAGTTGAAGCATGCACGCAAGTTCTTAGAAAAAGAAGGCGCCAAAGTTCGTGTTTCGATTCGTTTCAGAGGCCGGGCAATCACGCACAAGGAATTAGGACAACAAGTGCTGGAAAAGATGGCCGAAGAAACTTCGGATATTGCTGTTGTAACCAGCCGGCCAAAGATGGAAGGCCGTCAAATGTTTTTAATGCTCAGTCCCAAGAGCGATAAAGACAAGAACAAACAATAGTTAATTGGAGGAATTTTACCATGCCAAAGATGAAAACCCACCGCGCTTCAGCTAAGCGTTTTAAGAGAACTGGTAACGGCGGTTTGAAGCGCCACCACGCCTTCACTGGCCACCGTTTCCACGGTAAGACCAAGAAGCAACGTCGTCATTTGAGAAAAGCCGCTATGGTTTCACGCAGCGACTTGAAGCGCATCAAGCAAATGCTTTCCCAAATGCGTTAATTTACTATTTTTTAATACACTAACGATATTAGGAGGATTTTCAGATGCCAAGAGTTAAAGGTGGTACCGTTACACGCGCACGTCGTAAGAAGGTTTTGAAGCTTGCCAAGGGTTACCGTGGCTCAAAGCACGTTCAATTTAAGGCTGCAAGCACTCAATTGTTCGTTTCATACAAGTACGCATTCCGCGACCGTAAGAAGCGCAAGAGCGAATTCAGAAGACTGTGGATCGCCCGGATCAACGCGGCTGCTCGTCAAAACGGCTTGTCATACTCAAAGATGATGCACGGCTTGAAGCTGGCTGGTGTTGACATGAACCGTAAGATGTTGGCTGACATTGCCTACAACGACGAAAAGACTTTTGCCGCTTTAGCAGAAACTGCTAAGAAGGCTTTGGCTTAATTCTTTGGAAGAAACGCATCTAGCTTGGCTAGGTGCGCTTTTTCTTTGTTAAATGCCGGCTTTCAGATATAATTAAGGAAGATGAAATTTAAGGAGGAAAACTCAGACATGAGTGAAGAAATTCGCTGCATCGGCTGCGGCGCGGCTCTGCAGAGCCAGGACAAGCAGCTGCCAGGCTACCTGCCGGCCAGTGCCCTGGCCAAGGTGGAAAATGGTGAAAGAGACGAAGTCTACTGCCAGCGCTGCTTCCGCTTGCGCCACTACAACGAGATCATGCCGGTCTCCCTGGACAATGATGACTTTTTAGCACTTCTGAACACCATGGCGGAAAAGAAGGCCTTGATCGTCAACGTGGTGGACCTGTTTGACTTCTCCAACTCGCTGATTTCTTCTTTGAAGCGCTTTGTCGGCACAAATGACTTTATCCTGGTCGGCAACAAGCTGGACCTCTTCCCGAAGAACTCCAAGGAAAGCAAGATCAAGGACTGGATGCGGCAGGAAGCCAACCGGATGGGCCTCTACCCAAAGGACATCTTCCTGATCTCCGCGGCCAAGAAGAAGAACCTGGACACTTTGATCGACTACTTGAACAAGCACAGCCAGGACCAGGACGTCTACTTCGTCGGCACGACCAATGTCGGCAAGTCGACCTTGATCAACGCCATTATCGATGAAATGGGGGACGTCCAGGACTTGATCACCACTTCCCGCTTCCCTGGGACCACTTTGGACCAGATCGAAATTCCCCTGGACAACGGCCACTTCTTGGTCGACACCCCAGGGATCTTGACCGACAAGCAGCTGGCCAGCCGGCTGGACCCGAAGGACCTGGACCTGGCTTCTCCAAAGAAGCCGCTTAAGCCCGCCACTTATCAGCTTTTGCCAGGCAATACCATCTTCTTGGCCGGCCTGGGGAGAATTGACTACCTGAAGGGGCCGTCAACCAGCTTTACTATCTATGCTGCCCGGGGTATGTACATCCACCGGACTAAGACGGAGAAGGCTGACGAATTTTACCAAAAGCATGTGGGCGAATTGCTGTCTCCGCCAGGGCCAAACAGCGACCTGCCGCCGCTTAAAGGGCAGGAGTACTCCATCAAGTACCGCAGCGATGTATTGTTTGCCGGGGTAGGCTTCATCACTGTGCCGGAAGGCTGCGTGATCAAGGCCTACACGCCGGGCGGAATCGGCTTGGGAACCAGAAGAGCTTTGATTTAGAGGTTGTAACATGGATTCATTGGTAGATTTCAGTAAAGAAACGCAAGTAAAAGTGCAGACGGCTGAGAGCCAGCGGAAAGGCAAGCAGATCGGCATCATGGGCGGCACCTTTAACCCGGTGCACATGGCCCATTTGGTCGCCGCTGAACAGGCCATGACCAAGCTGCACCTGGATGAAGTCTGGTTCATTCTGGACAATATTCCCCCGCATAAGGACGCTCCCTTAAACGTGTCTGCCCGCGACCGGGCCACCATGCTGGATTTGGCTACCCGGGACAATCCCCGTTTCAGGGTTAAGCTGCTGGAACTCTTCAGAGGCGGCGTTTCTTACACGATTGATACCATGCGCTATTTAACCAAGAAGGCGCCGGAAAACACCTACTACTTGATCATGGGCAGCGACCAGGTCAACAGCTTCCACAAGTGGAAGAATGCTGAGGAACTGGCCAAGTTAGCTACCTTGGTCGGTATCCGCCGGCCGGGCTACCCGCAAGATCCGCAATATTCCATGATCTGGGTTGATGCTCCGGACATCCGACTCAGCTCAACTGCTATCCGCCAGGCTGTCTCAACCGGAACCTCAATCCGTTACCTGGTCCCGGACAAGGTCCGCGAATATATTGAAGAAAAGGGGCTTTACCGTGACTGATCCAGTTTTTAAGGAAACATATTCCCCCTTGTCCAGCAGTGAATTGGTGGCCAAGGAGAAGAGCATGATGGATGAAAAACGCTTTGCCCACTGCGTCCGCGTCAGTGAAACGGCTCGGACCCTAGCCAAATTGAACGGCTATGACGAAGACAAGGCGGCTTTGGCTGGTTTTGTCCACGACTATGCCAAGCAGATTCCAGTTGAAGAATACATCAAGGTCATCAAGGAAGAAGGCTTTGATCCGGATCTTTTGAACTGGAACCGGGCTATCTGGCACGGGATCGTGGGCAGCTGGTTCATTAAGCGCGACCTCGGCATCACCGACCCGGAAATTTTAACCGCTGTCTACCGGCACACCACCGGGGACGTGGAAATGACCACCCTGGACCAGATCGTCTTCGTGGCTGACTATATTGAGCCGGGCCGGACTTTTGCCGGCGTTGAAGAGGCCAGAAAGACTAGCTACGCGGATTTAGCTTCCGGGGTTGGCTATGAACTGGCTCACACTCTGGCCTTTTTAGTCCAAAAGAGAAGCAAGATCTACCCAAGAACTCTGGCTGCTTACAATGTCTGGGCAGCTGAGTAATAACAGATAAATTAAGAGTAACTAAACATTAGGAGAAAAATTTGAAGAGCGAAGAATTACTTGACTTAGTTTTAAACGCAATCAGCGAACGGCACGGGGAAGACACCGAAGCCTACGACATGCGCGGCATCAGCATCCTGGCTGACTACTTCGTGGCCACCAGCGCCACTTCCAGCCGCCAGCTGCACGCCATTGCCAACAGCATCATCGAAGCCTGTCACGAAGCTAATTTCTATGACTACCGGGTTGAAGGCAATCATGACTCAGAATGGCTCCTGGTTGACCTAGGCGACGTCGTTGTCAACATCTTCTCAGAAGATGCCCGGGCCTTCTACAACCTGGAAAAGCTCTGGGCTGACGGCAAGCGCGTGGAAATCGAGGAAGACTAGGCAATGAGCGTTGTCGGGATTGTAGCTGAATATAACCCTTTCCACAGCGGCCATGAATTCCTGATGAACCAGGCCCGCTTGATCGCCGGTGATGACCCCATTATCGCGGCCATGTCCGGCAATTACGTGCAAAGAGGGGAAATGGCCATCCTGGACAAGTGGTCCAGGGCCCGCAGCGCCATTGAGGCTGGGGCTGACCTGGTCTTTGAGCTGCCTTTTTCCTATGCTGTCCAAGCTGCCGACATGTTCGCCACCGGCGGGGTCGACCTCTTAACCCGTCTGGGGGCCAAGAACCTGGTCTTTGGGGTCGAAGACGCCAACTTAAATTTTGAATATTTCGGCGACCGGATCTCCAAGATCCCCCGGCAAAGGCAGGAATTCGCCGACTACAGCCAGACTTATTCCACCCAGTACAACCAGATGGTGGCCCGGGAAGTCGGCCATGAAGTCAGTGAGCCCAACGCGATTTTGGGCCTGGCTTATGCCGTGGCTAATGCCAATCTGGGCTCGCCTTTAAAGCTCAGCCCGGTCAACCGGGTTGGGGCCGGCCATGATGACATCCTGCAAAGAGAAGCAGCTGTCCAAAGTGCCAGCGCTATCCGCAACCTCCTTTTAAACGGGGCCGAGCGCTCAGAACTGGAGCAATGGCTGCCAAAAGGGGAAATTGCCGCTTTTGACCAGGAAAAGGTTCTGCCCAACTGGGAACTGCTCTTCCCGTTTCTGAAATACCGGCTGGAATCAGCCTCAATCAAGGAATTGCAGCAGATCTACCAGATGAGCGAGGGCCTGGAATACAAGTTCAAGGCAGAAATCCACCTGGCTAAAAATTTTGCTGACTTCCTCCGCCGGGTCAAGTCCAAGCGCTACACCTATTCAAGGTTAAGAAGACTGAGTCTTTATACTCTTTTGAACGTGACTGAAGCCGATGTCTTAAACAGCTATGACCATGTTTCCACCATGCTTCTGGCTTACAGCAAGCGGGGACGGAAATATTTGAAGCAGCAGCGGAAAGACTTTGAGATCGATATCGTTTCCAAAGTTGACCGCAAGAATGCCCAAGAAGGGACCCTGGGCCTGCAGGTCAGGGTTGACCGCTTATTTGAACAGATTGTTGGCGCTGACCAGAACTTTGGCCGGCGGCCACTCGAGGTAAATTAATGCTAGAACTTTCAATTTCCCAAATCAAGAACAGCCGGGAGCCATTGACCCAGATCTCAGCTGATTTGACTTTTGCTGATGGCTTTTACCAGCGGGCCAAGGACCTGGTCTATGAGGTAAAAAGCGCCCACGTGGAAGGGCAGCTCTTTTATGACGAACCCTTCGTGACTGGCAATTTCCAAGTGGAAGCCGACCTCTTGGTTCCGTCCTCCCGCAGCCTGGAAGCAGTGCCTTTGAAGCAGAAATTCAGCTTCGTGGAAAATTATTCCGACCATGAACCGACCCAGGAAGAAAAGGAACTGGGCTTGATGATCATTCCGCTGGACGATGACCGCATTGACGTGCAGACGGCCGTGGAAGACAACATGCTCTTGAATATTCCAAGCACGGTTTTGACCAAGGAAGAAGCTGAAGAAGACCTGTACCCAGAAGGGCAGGGCTGGGAAGTCATGTCTGAACAAGACTTCGCCGGCCAGAAGAAGGACCAGGTCAACCCGGCCTTTGCCCAGCTGCAGGGTCTTTTGGACAAGATGCAGGCTGAAGAAGACAAAGATAAAGCCGAAGACGAAGAGAAATGATCTTCCTTAAAAACAAGTCTTTTTCCAGAGAAAATTAATCTGGCGGGGGACTTGTTTTTCTTTGGTACTTGTTAAAAAGCTGATTTTGGGCTATCCTAGAATTATTAAAATATACTTTAAGATTATACTTGGATTCAGCGGACCCAAATTAAATCTATAGGATATGAGGGGATAAAAACATGCCGAAAATTTTAATTGTTGAAGACGAAAAGAACCTGGCTCGTTTCGTCGAACTCGAACTCCAGCACGAAGGATATGAGACCGTAGTGGAAAACAACGGCCGCAAGGCTTTGGACCGCGCTTTGAGCGAAGACTTCGACGCGATCTTGCTGGATTTGATGCTGCCAGACTTGAACGGTTTGGAAATTGCCCGCCGGGTACGGCAGAGCAAGACCACGCCAATTATCATGATGACGGCCCGTGACTCCGTGATTGACCGGGTATCAGGCCTGGACCACGGGGCTGACGACTACATCGTCAAACCATTTGCTATTGAAGAACTCCTGGCCCGCTTGCGCGCTGTCTTGCGCCGGGTCAAGATCGAAAAGGACGCCTCAAAGGACAAGCTGCCGCGGCAAAAGGTTGTCAAGTTCAAGGACTTGACCATCGAAACCGCCAACCGGATCGTCCACCGGGGCGACGGCAAGACCGTTGACTTGACCAAGCGGGAATACAACCTGCTCATGACCTTGATCGAAAACAAGAACAATGTTGTTGGCCGAGACCAGCTCTTGAACAAGATCTGGGGACCGGAATCAAACATCGAAACTAACGTTGTCGAAGTTTACGTCCGTTACCTCCGCAACAAGATCGACATCCCTGGCCAGCCATCTTACATCAAGACGGTGCGCGGAACCGGCTACATGGTCAGAGACGAGGAAGATAATGCTTAAGCAAAACGCCGCCAGCGGCAAGAAGGGGACCAGACACGTTTCACTGATCGTGAGATGGGTCAGCATCGTCGCGATGACGATCATGGTCTCCTTTCTTGTTTTCTCAGCTGTCGTCTACAATACGGTCAAGCAGGAAGCCCTGAGCCAGCAAAAGGATACGTCTAACGAAGTTGTCAACGTTCTCCGCAAGCGTCTAATCGGCATCGATGATGAACTGGAGATCACCAACGTGGTCCAGCAACTGTCACCGAACACCAGACGGATTTTAACGGGCAGGCCGGCTCTGTCAGAAAATGACAACAGCAACAGCAGCGTTTTTGGCGACTCGGTCTTAAGCACCGTGACCAATCCTGACATGACCGTGGCGATCTATAATCTCCGCAATGAGATCGTCTTCCACAACGGCGATAGCGCCCCTAAACTGGTCAAGTTCACCAGTGAGAGCAAGAGTGTGGTCAAGGAGGGCAAGGATGGGCAAAGTTCTCTTTATGTCTACCGGAAGGTCAGAAACCGGAAGAGCCATAAATTGACTGGCTACATTGTCGTCAAGAACCGGATGACCGGCTACAACCGCTTGATTTCCCGGACATTGAAGGCCATGCTCTGGCTCTCAATCCTAGGGATCGGCCTGGCGATTGTAATTTCCTACCTGGTTGTCCGCAGCGTCGTCAGACCAATCAACAAGATGTCCAAGGTGGCCAGGGAAGTCAACGCCGACCCGAACAGTACGGCCAGAATTCCCGAGCTGCACAGAAACGACGAACTGGAAGAGTTGGCCCTGTCTTTCAACATGATGCTGGACCGGATGCAGAAGTATATCGAGCAGCAGAAGCAGTTCGTCTCTGATGTCTCCCACGAATTGAGGACGCCTGTAGCGGTCATTGAAGGCCATCTGAGCATGCTTAAGCGCTGGGGCAAGGATGACCCGCAGGTCCTGGAAGAATCCATTGACGCCTCGATTTCAGAGGCTGAGCGGATGAAGCACTTGATCCAGGAAATGCTGGACCTGACCCGGGCTGAACAGATCAGTGTCCACTACCCGAATGCCATCACTGAACCGATGGAAGTCTTGACCCGGGTAGTTGGGGACATGGGCATGGTTCACCCGGACTTCAAGATCTCTCTGGAAGTTGAGGACCTGGATCCGGATACTAAGATTCAGATCTTCCAGGGCCACCTGGAACAGATTTTGATCATCTTGATCGACAACGCGATCAAGTACTCAACCGACCGCAAGGAAATTGCCGTGGCTGCCGGCCAGTCTGGCCAGGAAATGCAGATCGTGGTCCAAGACTACGGGGAAGGGATTTCCGATGAGGACAAGAAGAAGATCTTCAACCGCTTCTACCGGGTCGACAAGGCCAGAACCCGGGAAAAGGGCGGCAACGGCCTGGGCCTGTCAATTGCCCAGAAGCTGGTGGAATCCTACCACGGGACCATTGACGTTGAATCAGTCTTAGGGCAGGGGAGCCAGTTCAGAATCACCTTCCCGGTCTTGACTGATGAAGAAGTCAAAGAATTGGAAAGCCGGGAAGAGAAAAAGCAAGCTGGAACTGAGAATCCAAAGCAAGATCCGATAATTTAACAGAATTTAGAGCAAAGTAAAAGCCGCTTTTCAGCGGCTTTTACTTTTTTCTTTTGTTTATTATCTTCTTTGTTTTTTCTGGAAGATTACTTCCGCTTCTGTTTGCCCTGGTTGCGCTTGCGCAGGTCGCCGGACTTCGGCTGGCTGGTTGGCTTTTGTTCAGGGGCTGGCTTTAAGATCTGGTCAAGCTTGGCTTGGGTAACGACTTCCACGATCGGGCTGTCTTCCAGTTCCTTGGAAACCCGCTTCTTGGCCCGCGGCTGCACGATGAAGGTGGTGATCAGCTGCTGGATGACCATGACCAGGTTACCGACTGCCCAGTAAAGGGCCAGGGCGCCGGAGAAGGACATGGAGAAGAAGAAGGTCATGATTGGGTTGATCAGCATGGTGGCCTGCATGGTCTTCTTTTGCTCTTCAGGGATACCGATCATGGCCACGTAGCTTTGAATCAAGGCAAAAACAGTGGCGATAATGGCCAGGACCATGGACTTACTGGACAGGGAAATGCCGAAGAAGGTGGACTTGGCCAGGGCGTTTGAGTAAGCCACGGCCTGGTAGATCCCGATCATGATTGGCATTTGGATCAAGAGGGGCAGGCAGCCCATCCCGCCAGTCATGGAGACATTGTTCTTGGAATAGATCTCTCTTTGCAGACCTGTCAAGGCCATCTGCTGGTCAGGAGTCATCCCTGGCGTCTTCATGGCCTTTTGCAAAAGCTGCATTTGCGGCTGCAGAAGGTGCATCTTTTCTTGCTGCAGGGTAGCCTTGTGCTGCTGGCTCAGCATGAGCGGCATCAAGATCACTCTGACGACCAAAGTGATGATGACGATGGCCCAGCCGGCCCCGCTGGCTCCGCCGATGGCGTGGGCGATGTTGACGGTGATATGCTGCAAAGGCAGGCCGATCCATTCATAGATCCAGTAGTAAGGACCACTAGTCGGGGCCTTTAAGCTGCCGTTTTTGCTGGTCTGGCTGGCGCAGGCCGTAAGGAAAAGCGGCAAGAGCGCCAGCAGGCTGACAGGTAATAAACGTTTTTTGATTTTTTTCATTAAATAGTTTCTCTCCAAATTCTTATGATCTGTCTAATATAATACATGAAAAGAATGCATTTGTTCCATTTCAGGCAGAACTTTTGTGTCCAAACGTGAAATTTGGGCATATGGCGCCGCGTTTGGCAACTCAGCTTTAAACTTGACCAGATCAGTTGGCGTCCCTTGAATGACAATGGTGACCGTCCCGTCAGGGTTGTTTCTCACGCTGCCTGGCAGTTTCATCTTCTGGGCCAGCATCTGCACGCTCCAGCGAAAGCCCACGCCCTGGACGACTCCATGCGCTAATAGTTCCCATGTTTGCATTTTGACTACCTTCTTTATTTTTTGCAAAAAATCATTAAAATAGTATTTCTAAGGAGTATTTTATCATGCAAGAAAGAACATCTGTCAACAATCCGCAAATTAAGGCCATCGGTAAGCTGCAGCAGAAGAAATACCGTGAAGAAAGCGGCTATTACTTGATCGAAGGCTTCCACCTGGTTGAAGAAGCCTTAAAAGCAAGCGTCAAGTACCGAGAAATCCTGGCTACTGAAGCAGCCCTAAGCCGCTTGGCGCAACTGGGCCTGGCTTATGATGAGGGCAAGCTGATCAAGATCAGCCAAAGCGTGGCCAGTCACCTCAGCAGCACCAAGAATTCCCAGGATATCTTTATGACCGTCAAGATCAACCAGTCTGAGCATTTTTTCTTCAGCTACGGGAAGTGGGTCCTCTTAGATGACCTGGCTGACCCGGGCAATGTCGGCACCATCATCCGGACGGCTGACGCGGCTGGCTTTGACGGGGTGATCCTGTCAAACAAGACGGTTGACCTCTACAACCCAAAGGTCCAGCGGTCCATGCAGGGGAGCCAGTTCCACTTGAACTTGATCAAGGCTGACCTGCCAGACGCCATTGCCAGCTTGAAGGCCGCGGATATTCCAGTTTACGCCAGCCTTTTGGATCCAGCCGCTAAACAATTGGGCGACTTTGCCCCAGTAGCCCAGGTTGCTTTGATCATCGGCAATGAGGCGCACGGGGTAAGCCCGGAAATCGCGGCTCTGGCTGACGAGAAGCTCTACATCCCGATCAAGGGCCGGGCTGAATCCTTGAACGCCGCTGTTGCTGCCGGGATCATGATCTACCACTTTAGCTAGGAAAAGGCTTTTTGCTTGTTTTTCGTAAGTAAAGTGTGCTTAAATAATTAACATGGAAACTAATTTGAGGAGGATTTCTCTATGACAGAATTAGCTGAACAGGACGTGCCATGCTGTAAAAACGCTGAAAACTACGAAATGTGTGCCCGCTTCGTCAAGGCCTTTGAGATCATCGGCAAGAAGTGGAACGGCTTGATCATCAGCTCCTTGTGCGACACCAAGGCCATGCGCTTCCGGGACCTGGCCCACGCGGTCGGTGCCTGCTCTGACCGGGTTCTGGTCGAACGCCTGCGGGAGCTGGAAGTTGACGGGATCGTCAAGCGGTCCAAGGATGCGGAAAAGAAGATCGTCCTTTACACTTTGACGCCAAAAGGGGCCGAATTAAAGCCGGTCTTCAACCAGGTTCATATCTGGGCTGACAAGTGGGCGTAAAAAACGACTTGCATTTAAGCAAGTTTTAGCCTATGATTTTAATTAATTACTAAGAACAAGACTAGTAGCAAGTCCGGTCTTTGACAGGGAGGTTTCTTGGCAACTGAAAGGAAACCAAAGAGCGGCTTGCGAATTTCATCTTGCGAGTAGGATCTAATCAATTCCGGCTGCCACCGTTATCGGTATAGAGCGTAGGCCTTTTTGGGCCTAAACTAGGGTGGTACCGCGAAGCTTCGTCCCTTTTGGGGGGGCGGAGTTTTTTTGTTGAAAGGAATAAGAAAATGGATTTATTTGATCGATTGAAGGACCTGCGGGAGCAGGGGCTTGCTGAAATCAAGGAAGCAGAAAGCGAAAAGAGTCTGAATGACGTCCGGGTCAAGCTGGTCGGCAAGAAGGGGGAACTGACGCAAATTCTGCACCAGATGAAGGACGTTGCTCCGGAAAAGCGGCGGGAAGTCGGCCAGAAGGTCAACGAACTCCGCGACCTCTTTAATGAAAAGCTGGCTTCTGCCAAGGATAACTTGATCGAAAAGGCAATTGAGGCCCGCCTGGAAGATGAAAAGATTGACGTGACCCTGCCAGGGCGCAGAAAGCATGTTGGCTCCAAGCACCCGATCAGAATCATTCAAGACGACCTGGAACGTTTCTTCATCGGCATGAGCTACCAAGTTGTCCAAGGTCCGGAAATTGAAAGCGAACACTACAACTTCGAAATGCTGAACCTGCCTAAGGACCACCCGGCCCGGGACATGCAGGCTACTTTCTACGTTGACGCTGACCACTTGCTGCGGAGCCAGACTTCACCAGTTCAAGCCCGGACCATGGAAAAGCATGACTTCGATAAAGGGGACCTCAAGATGATCTCCCCAGGCAAGGTTTACAGAAGAGACGATGACGACGCCACCCACTCCCACCAGTTCATGCAGATGGAAGGGCTGGTTGTCGGCAAGAACATCTCCTTGAGTGACCTTAAGGGGACCTTGGAACTGGTGGCCAAGCACGAATTCGGCCAGGACCGGGAAACCCGCCTGCGGCCAAGCTACTTCCCATTTACTGAACCATCAGTTGAAATGGACGTTTCCTGCTTTGAATGCGGCGGCAAGGGCTGCGCGATCTGCAAGAACACTGGCTGGATCGAAGTTCTGGGTGCCGGGATCGTTCACCCGAATGTTTTGTCTGCCGCTGGCATTGACCCAAGCGTCTACTCCGGCTTTGCCTTTGGCCTGGGCCTGGACCGCTTCGCCATCTTGAAGTATGGTATTGACGACATCCGCGACTTTTACAGTGACGACGTGCGCTTCTTGCAACAATTCCGTCAGGAGGAAGATTAATGTTAGTTTCTTACAATTGGTTGAAAGATTTCTTGAACATGGACGGCGTAGACCCTTACGCCTTGGCTGAAAAACTGACTCGGTCCGGGGTTGAAATTGCCTCAACGGTTCACCCGGAAGACGGCTTGAGCAAGCTGGTCGTGGGCCATATTTTGACCTGCGAAAAGATCGAAGGGACCCACCTCAACAAGACTACGGTCGACGTTGGTGAAGATGAAGCCCGCCAGATCGTCTGCGGGGCACCTAACGTGGCTGCTGGCCAGGACGTGATCGTGGCCCTGCCCGGGGCCCATTTGCCAGGCGGGATCAAGATCAAGAAGAGCAAGCTGCGCGGGATTGAATCCAATGGGATGATCTGTGGCCTGCAAGAACTCGGCTTCAGCGACTCAGTTGTTCCGCCGAAGTACGCCGACGGTATCTGGGTCTTCCATGATCCGGACCTTAAGCCTGGTGACTCTGTCTTTGCAGCCTTGGGCATGGACGATTACGTTTTGGACTTCGACATTACCCCAAACCGGGCCGACACTTCCTCAATGGAAGGGGCAGCTTATGAAGTTGGTGCCTTGATTGACCAGAAGCCAAAGATCGGAGACGTTGTCCTTAAAGAAGACGGGGCAGACTGGACTGGTGACTTTACTGCCGTTGCTGATGAAAAGATCGCGCCGAAGTACTACTTGAGAAAGCTGACCGGGGTCAAGATCGCTGAAAGTCCCCTTTGGCTGCAGGTCCGCCTGTGGAATGCCGGCATCCGCCCAATCAACAATGTGGTTGACGCGACCAACTATGTCATGCTCTTGACTGGCCAGCCAATGCACGCTTACGACGCCAAGCTTTTTGACAAGACCAAGAAGATCGAGGTCCGCTTGGCCAAGGAAGGCGAAAAGCTGCAGCTCTTGAATGAAAAAGAAATCGACCTGGACCCGCAAGACATCGTGATCACTGATGGTGAGCAGGCAGTCGGCTTAGCTGGCGTGATGGGCGGCTTGAACAGCGAAGTAACTGAAGAAACTACTGATGTGATCCTGGAAGCTGCTGTCTTTGACCCGGCCTTGACCAGAAAGGCAGCTCTGCGCCACGACAACCGGACTGACGCTTCTGCTTTGTTTGAAAAGGGGATCAACTGGGACAACACCCAAAAGGCCCTGGATATCTGCGCCTTGATCTTGCGGGCAAATGCCGGCGCCACTGTCTTAGCTGGTGAAATCAAGGCCAGCGACCGGGACAAGGAAGCAGTTGTTATTACGACCACTGCTTCCCGGACCAACAAGATCCTGGGCACTGACCTGTCCATGGACGAAATCGTCAAGATCCTGGGCAAGCTGAACTTCCCGGTTGCAGTAAATGGCGACGAATACACGGTAACTGTGCCAAACCGCCGCTGGGACATCTTCATTGACTCCGACATCTTTGAAGAAGTCGGCCGGATCTACGGCTACGACAACATCAAGTCCACCCACCCGGCGACCGGTGAACTTATTGGCGGCTATGCGGCTGATGAAGTCAAGGTCCGTCACCTGCGCCAATTGCTGGAAGGGCAGGGGCTCAGTGAAACGATCAACTACTCCCTGACTTCTGAAGAACTGGCTACGACTTTTGTCAAAAAGGCCCTGGCCCCAGTCAAGGTCAACTGGCCGCTGAACTCAGCCAGAACCACCATGCGGCAAAACTTGATTTGCGGCCTGCTCGACACGGTTGCTTACAACTTCGCCCGCAAGCAAACTGAACTCCAGCTCTTTGAAAACGGCCGCGTCTACGACATGGAAGGCGGCGACTACCACGAACATGAACACCTGGCAGCCGCTTACGTCGGCTTAGCTGGTGAAAGCAACTGGCAGCACAAGGACGAAGTCGTTGACTTCTACTACGTCAAGGGGCAACTGGAAGACGTATTTGAAATGATCGGGGTCAAGGACGTGGAATACCGGGCCGAAGCAATCAAGGGGATGCACCCGACCAGAACGGCTGGCATCTACGTAAGTGATGAATATATTGGTCTGATCGGCCAAATTTCCCCAGTTTTGACCATGACTGACAAGAACTTCGCCGGCAAGGAAATCTACGTTTACGAACTGAACCTGGATGCCCTGCTGCCGCTGATGGCTAAGGGGGTCAAGTCCAAGCCGGCTCCGAAGTACCCAGCCGTGCAGCGGGACCTGTCAATTTTGGTTGACGAAGATGTCACTAATGCCCAAGTTGAAAGCTGCATTAAGGAAAACGCCGGCAAGTACCTGGTTAGCGTTGAAGTCATCGACGTCTACCAAGGGGCCCACCTGGCTGCCGGCAAGAAGAGCCTGGCTTACCGCCTGACCTTCTTGAATGAGGCAGAAACCTTGACTGACGCGGTTGTCACTAAGGCAATTGACAATGTGCAAGCCGCTTTGGAAGAAAAATTAGAGGCAAACATTCGTTAATGGTTGACTTTCCCGGAATTAAATTCTAATATTTAACATTGCATAATGCGTTAAATAAAGGAGAATCAAAATGCCTGAAAAAATCTATGAAATGACTGCCGAAGGCAAGAAGCAGCTGGAAGAAGAACTGCAGAACCTGAAGTTTGTCAAGCGGCCGCAAATCGTTGAACGTTTGAAGATTGCCCGTTCATATGGGGACTTGTCCGAAAACTCAGAATACGACGCCGCTAAAGATGAGCAAATGCGGCTGGAAGAAAGAATCGATGCCGTCAGCGAACAATTGAAGTATGCTGTCATTGTCGACACTGCTGCCGTTGACCCCGACGAAGTAAGTATCGGCAAGACCGTTACGGTTACTGAAGTCGGCGAAGACGAACCGGAAACTTACGAAATCGTGGGGAGCAGCCAGTCTGACCCATTCCACGGCAAGATTTCCAACGAATCTCCGATCGGCAAGGCCCTGCTTGGCCACAAGAAGGGTGAAACGGTCAAGATCAACGTTGACTCAGCCAACGTCAGCTACGATGTCGTAATCAACGACGTTAAGACGACCGACTAAAAAGGCGCTGTCCACCCAGACAGCACCTTTTTTTGCGCTCTATTTTACTTTTTAAATTCTCTGTTTCTTTTTCAAAAGCAGGTAGACAGCCAAAGTTACCAAGCTGATCAAGCTGCCGGCAATCAGGCTGACCGGCAAATAGACCAGGGTCAGCTGGTGCTTGCCCCCCTTTAAGTTGAAGGCCAGGAGGCTGGCAGCGTATTTGCTGGTCTTGACCCGTTTGCCGTTGTCATAGACCAGCCAGTTCTTGGAATATGGAATAGTCGTGATCCAGAGCTTCTTTTGGCTCTTAAAAGTCTGGCTGGAAATTTGCAAGCCAGTCTGCTTTAACTTAAGTTCCGGCGCTTTCAGCTGCTTGATCCCGGCCTTGAAGGCGGAATTGTTAAAGTGCCAGAAGATAAGCTTAGTTAAGTCCAGGGTCGAATTGGTCAAGTTAAAAGTGACCTTGATCTTGGACTTTTTATTTTGGCTGGCGATGTTGACCAGGCGGATCTGCCCGTCCCGGCTCTCGTAGTTGTAGAAGATGTCGTTGACGCTTAAGCTGGCGGTCTTGAAGTCAAAGCCATCCGGGAGCTGCAGGTAGTAGGAGTCATTGCTCTTTGGCGTCAAGCTGAAGGTGACGGAAGCCGGCTTGGCAGAGTTGGCCTTTTTAAAGACCAGGGGATTGGACTGGTTCACTTTCAAGTTGGTCAGCTTGATCTCGCTTTTGACCTTCTTGAAAAGCTGGCCGGACAAGCCCAGGCTTTCCCAGAGCTTTTGCTGGTTGTGAACCGGGTCATTATCCAGGAACTTGACCTTTTTCTGCCCGCTCTGGCTGGCAAAAATCAAAGGCAGGGCCTGCTTGTTTTTTAAAATGCTGATCTGCTTGAACTGCTTTATTGGATAATAGCTGCTCAAATCAGCCCGGTGGTTCAAGTTGTCATAAGGCATCCGCTGGGCGGCTGAAACGCCGTCATAAGAATAATTCGGCTCCAGGTAGTACTTGACTCCCAGGAAAGCGTCAGTCAAAAGCGTCCCGCCCTGGTTGGTGTAAGAGTTGCTGTTGTGGACGTAGCCTAAGCGGCTGAGCAGGTTGGAAGTGTTGGAATTGCTGATGGAGTTAAAGGTCGTGATTCCGTAATAGTTGCCAGTGAAGGGGTCATCGTCTGACCGGCTGAAGCTCTTCTCCGTCCGATAGAGGCTGGAGTCGGTCTTGGCCAGGTAGCTGGTCGCCTGGTTGACGTTGGCTTCAAACTTGGCATAGTTCTTGTTTTCCTGGTAGGAAATCGCGTTTAAGGAAAAAATTAAGTTGACCGTGACTTCCGAAACGACCAAAAGCAGGGCGTAGTGGCCGGCTAAATAGTGCTGGCCGTAAATAAAGAGAATGAAGAGCAGGCTGGCCAAAAGGAAGAGGCCGGTCGCGACTTGTCCGTCTTGCCGGATAAATTCCAGCTTGTCCGGGTTGATAGCCAGGTAAGTGGAGACGCTGGCTCCCAAAAGGGCGGCCAGGATCTTCTGCTGGAGATTGAAGCCGGGTTCCCTGTCCATGTTTTCCAGGGCCAGGTTCAAGGCATAGAAGGAGACCAGGAAGCTGAACCTGGCCGGGTACCAGACCGGGAACTGGCCCAAGTGCCAGATCAAAACCAGGGGGGTAAAGGACAAAGACAAGACCAGGAAGGCCAAAAGCAGACCCCGGGCCAGTTTTTCCCGCTTGCTGAACTGGGAATTAAAGATAAAGAGCAGGGCCAAGAGGGCAAAGCAGGAGCTGATGAAGATGTTGGGCAGGCCGTCCGACATTTCATGGAAGCTGTAGGCCCCGTCGATAAATTTAGCGATTAGCTGGTAGGGCGGAAACTGGAAGTTCAGCTTCCAGCTGATGTCGGCATCAGTTTTCCCAGCTAAAAGTTCCAGAAAAGTCGGCCAGAGGTTGACCCCGGCCAGGCAGCTGCCAAAGAAGCTGCCCTTGAAGTAGGCCCAAAAACGCTTCTTTGGCTCCCTGTTCGTGGCCAGGCCCACTAGCAAATAGAGCAGGCCAAAGAGCAGGGTCATGTAGCCGGTATAGAAGTTGGTCAGCCAGAGCAGGAAGGTAATTAGGACCAGGTGATTTTTCTCCCCGGATAAAAGGCGGTCAATAGCTTCCTGCAGCCAGGGTAAAAGGACCAGGCTGTCCAGCCACATCAAGTTCAAATTGTTGGCAACTACAAAGCCGCAGAGGGCAAAGGCCAAGCTGGCGGCCAGAACGTATTCCTTAGCCAGCTGGTACTTCTTTCCCCAGACCAGGTAGGTGGACAGGCCGATAGCTCCGATCTTGCAGGAGATGACCAAAAGGATCCCCTGGGGCAGGAACTTCTGCGGGAAAAAGAGCAAGAGCAGGTTAAAGGGACTGAGCAGGTAGTAGCTGTCCGTCCCCAGCATGGAGCCGCCCAGGCCGCTGGCAAAACTGTAAATCAACTTGCTTGGGTCCTTAAAGAGATTTTGCTGGTAGTAGGCCAGAAAGTCAACGTACTGCTGGCCCAGGTCGACGGTCAGAATATTGCCCTTCTTGCTGAGGAAGTAACCGGCGAAAATCAAGGCCGGCAGGGCGAAGGCCAGGCAGGCATAAAGCTGCTTAAGGCCGAATTTTTGAAAAAAACGTTTTATTTTGGACATGTACATTAAGAATTGGCTAACTCCTCTTCTGAATGATAGAATTGCGCAGGTCTTTTTGCTAAAATTACTTGTTAGTGAGGATGGTTTTATCATGAGTTATTTTAGAAAGAATAGCGGAACTGGCAACAGTAGTCAAACCGCAAACACCCCTCTCAGAATGAAGATTCTGGTCGGGGTCATCTTAATTTTGTTCGCGGCCTTAATCGGCCAATTAGCATACTTGCAGCTCTTCTACGGTTCGCGCTTTTCCGCGGAGGTTAACGCCACCGACGAAAACACCATGACCAAGTCTGTCCCCCGGGGAGTCATGTACGACTCCCAGGGCCGGGTCCTGGTCGGCAACAAGGCTGAGAACGCGATTACTTACATGCGCAGCCTGTCAACGACTTCCAAAGAGATGTACAAGGTTGCTAATACCCTTAGTAATTATATAAAAATTACCGACGAAAAGCCGACAAAAAGACAAATTGCCGATTATTACCTGGCTGACAGCAGCCGGGCCAAGAAAGTCCTGGCTGCCTTGCCCAAGTCCCAGAAGAAGTCCAGCCTGTCGACTTCAGAAATCAACGACAATGAAGTGGCCTACGTCGAAAACACCCTTAAGCCGTCTTTAACCAGCCAGGAAAAGACGGCCGCCCTCTTGTATAACATGATGTCAGGGGCCACAACCTTGTCGACGATCAACTTAAAGAGTAGCGGCCTCAGTGACAAGGAAATCGCCCAGGTCGGCGAGCACCTGTCTTCCATGCCGGGGGTCGGGATCGGGACTGACTGGAACCGCTACTACCCGAACGGGTCTTCAATCAAGAGTATCATCGGGTCAGTTTCCACGACCAAGACTGGTTTGCCGAGGGACAACCTGCAATACTACCTGGTCAATGGCTATTCCAGAAACGACCGGGTCGGGATTTCCTACCTGGAAAAGGAATACGAGGCCCTCTTGAAGGGGACCAAAGCCAGCTACAAGGTCACCAGCAACTCCAGAAACGAAATCACCAAGACCAAGCAGGTTTACAAGGGCCAGCCCGGGGCCAGCCTGAAATTGACGATTGACGCCAAGTACCAAGTAGCCGTAACCGAGGCCCTCAAGCAGCAGTTTAACTCTGCCTTGAGGGCCGGGGCGGCCAGCCTGTCCAACGGGGCTTACGCGATCGCCATGAACCCGAATACCGGGGCGATCCTGGCTATGTCCGGGATCAGCCATGACCCATCAACGGGCAAGATCACGGACAACGCCCTGGGCAACATCAACCAGTCCTTCGTTATGGGGTCTGTTGTCAAGGGGGCCCAGGTGGCCGGGGGCTTGATCAATAAGGTCATTACCCCAACCAACAACACTCTGCCGGATACGGCCATCTACCTGCCTGGTACTCCGGTCAAGAAGTCTGTTTACCCGATCGGGACTTTCAGCTCCTTGACGGCGGCCAGCGCCCTGGAAGTATCTTCCAACATCTACATGATGCAGTTGACCCTGCGCTGGGTGAAGGCCAGCTATGTGGCCAAGCAGTACATTCACATGCCGGATACGGCCTTTGAGACCTTGAGAAACAACTTTGCCATGTTTGGTTTGGGGCAAAAGACCGGGATCGACCTGCCAGGTGAAAGCTCCGGTATCCAAGGGGCATCAACTGACTCCAACGGGATCATCCTGTCCGGGTCAGTCCTCGACGAATCCTACGGGAACTATGATGCTTATACCCCAATTCAACTGGCTCAGTACATTTCAACGATTGCCAACGGGGGCTACCGGATGCAGCCATACGTTGTCCAGTCTATCGGCAGAACCAGCAGCGACGGCAAGCACTTCTATACTTACTATAACAAGAAGCCGACTGTCCAGTTCAAGATCCCTTGGACAGCGGATGAGCTGGCTGTCATCAAGCAGGGGCTCTACCAGGTCGTTCACGGGTCCAACGCTTGGGGGACAGCGCATGCCTTGAAGAATGTCAAGCCGTCGATCTCCGCTAAAACCGGTACGGCCCAGACATTCTACTACAACACCAAGACCAAGAAGTCGACTGATAAGGAACTGATTAACGAAACCATGGTCGGCTGGGCTTCGTCCAACCACCCGCAGATTGCCTTCGCGGTTGTTTTTGTCGGCATCGATCCGAATAAGGAAGGCAACTACAACAAGAACATGGCCAAGTCGATGGTGACGACTTACTACAATATGTACAAGGGAAAGTTTTCAAGCACAAATTAATAGTTAATTTGGCAAGATAACTTGCTCTTTGCCCTTGGAAATGTTATGATTGTACAGTCAGATATTAATTGTAGGTGGTGAAAATAATGGCAGACAACATCATTTTAGAATGCACCGAATGTGGCGACAGAAGTTACTTATCTAAGAAGAACAAGCGTAAGCATCCGGAACGTTTGACCTTGAAGAAGTATTGCCCAGTTGAAAGACAGGTAACTCTTCACCGCGAGACTAAGTAATAAAAGACAGCAGGTTGAAAGGCCTGCTTTTTTATTTTGCAGGAAGTGAGGGCGTGACTGCTTTGATGGACAAGAATACTTTCCGCTCCTGGCAAAGGCAGCGGCTGGCAGATTTCGCCAAGACTCCGGCTAAAAAAAGGCAAGACCAGGAATTGACTTCCCTGGCCCTGCAGCATCCCCTGGTCCAGGAGGCGAAAAAAATTGGCCTGACCATACCCATGCTGCTGGAAGTGGACATAAATGGCTTGATTAAAGAGCTGCGGGGAGAGGGTAAGGAGCTCTATCTGGCTAAGTGCCATCCCGGCTGGCAGCTGGACTTTTTAAAATGGGACGAAGGCGCTCCCTTAATGCAGACCAAGTTCGGGGTCTGGGAGCTGGCGGAAGAAAAAGAAGCTGATAACGCCTTGGACCTGCTTTTTGTTCCCGGCCTGGCCTTCAGTCCGGCTGGCAAGAGCCGGATTGGTTTTGGCGGGGGCTACTACGACCGCTTTTTGGCACAAAATTCTGTCCAGACCCTGGCCCTGGTCAACTCAGCCATGTACTTTAAGACTCCGGTCTGGCCAATGGAAGACCATGACCAGGCCATGGATGATTTGATTATTGTAAAGGAGGCCGGTGATGAATAATCTGCGGCGTAATTATATGACAACCGCGCTGGTTGTGGCCCTCTTTGCCGTTTTCCTGGTGGAAACCTTTATGGGCGGCTCTGAGAGCACTTCTGTTTTGCTGAAAATGGGGGCTATGTTCAACCCGGCCGTGGTTATAGAGGGACAGTGGTGGCGCCTGTTTACCGCCCAGTTCCTCCATATCGGGATCATGCACATCGCTTCCAACGCGATTATGATCTACTATATCGGCCAGTACGCTGAGCCGGTTTTCGGCCACTGGCGCTTTTTGCTGATCTACCTGCTGTCAGGGGTGGGCGGCAGTCTTTTAACCTTGGCCTTTGGCAATGACCAGGCCATCAGTGCCGGGGCCTCAACTGCCCTCTTTGGCCTCTTTGGGGCCATGACCTGCGCCGGCTTTAAGGATAAAGACAATACCCTTTTGTCCTTCCTGGGCCGGCAGGCTTTGGCCTTAGCGGTCATCAACCTGGTCCTGGACGTCTTCATGCCTGACGTGGATATCCTGGGCCACTTGGGAGGTTTGATCACCGGGGCCTTGCTGGCGGTAATCCTGGGTGACGCGACCTATAAAGGCTACGGCAAGGGCGGCCGGCTATTGGCCGCGGCTGGCTTGATTGTCTATGTGGTTTTGATTTTGCGTTTAGGAATGGCAGTGACGGTATAATGACTGTTTTGAAAAATCTTTACGATGTCCAGCAGCTTTTGAAAAAATACGGCATCCTGGTCCACTTGGGCAAGCGGAAGTGGGACATCGAATTAATGGCGATTGAATTAGACAATTTGTATAAGGCAGGCCTCTTAGATAAAAAAATCTATTTAAACGCGAAACTGGTCTTAAAGCATGAGCACGAATACGAAGAACGGCTTGAGCGGGAAAAAAGGCTGGACTAGCTAGCCCCAGGCTGAATTTAGCGTTATTATGAGATAAGACTTGCAAGAAGGAGCTTTTTTACATGACCAATTTTTTAATCGTTCTTGACGTCATCTTGGGCGTCATCCTGCTGGGCTTTCTGGGCTTCTGGGCCTACAACCGGATCCAGGCCAAGCGCCTGGGCGGGGAGCTGACCAACGAAGAATTCAAGGCCGGGATGCGGAAGGCGCAGATCATCGACGTCCGCGAAGCCAATGAGTTCAAGCATGAACATATTGATGGGGCAAGAAACATCCCATATACCATGTTCAAGTACCAATACACCGAACTGCGGCCAGACCTGCCGGTCTACCTCTACTCGGACTCTTTGACCATGACCCTGCGCTGCGCCAGCATTCTGCGCAAGCACAATTTTGCCAAGGTCTTTTACCTCAAGGACGGCTTCTCCCAATGGGACGGCCGCAAGAAGGCAGCCAAGAACTAAGCTGAAAGCTTGCTGAGAAAATTTCTCAAGCAGGCTTTTTTGGTTTATGATGATAGAAGAGAAAATTGCAGGAGGATTTTATGCAGAAAGTAGTGGCCATAGTCGGGCCGACCGCCGTGGGCAAGACCAGCCTGGCTATCGAGATCGCCAAGAAACTGGACGGGGAGATCGTCTCCGGGGACTCCATGCAGATCTACAAAGAAGTAGCCATTGGCACGGCCAAGGCCAGCCGGGAAGAGCAGGCAGAAGTCAAGCACTACCTGGTGGATGCCCACTCGGTCTTTGAGAATTTTTCCGTAAAAAATTTTGTTGATGAGGCCCGGTCCGCCATCGGAGAGATCGCGGGCAAGGGCAAGCTGGCGATTATCGCAGGCGGGACTGGCTTTTACGTCAATGCCCTTTTAAATGACATGCAGCTGGGGGACAAGGAAGAAGAAGCAGCCAGCGTGGATCCGGAATGGGAAGACTTTTTAGCAGCTAACGGCCCCCAGGCCTTGTGGGAGGAATTAAACAAGAAAGACCCGGAAGCTGCTAAGAAGATCCCGGTGGCCAACAGCCGAAGAAGCCTTAGGGCCCTCAGCGTGATCAGCCGGACGGGCGGGCTTTTTTCCAAGCAGCAGGCAGAAATAAAGCCCCGCTATGACTACTTGATCATCGGCTTAAACAGTGACCGGGAGGCCATCTACCAGCGGATCAACCAGAGAGTGGACTTGATGATGGAGGCCGGGCTGTTAGAAGAGGCCCGCTTTGTCTACGAGCACCGGGCAGGTGAGCACCAGGTCCTGCAGGCTATCGGCTATAAGGAATTTTTCCCTTATTTTGCAGGAGAGGCCAGCTTGGAAACCTGCGTGACGGCCCTTAAGACGGCCTCAAGGCGGTATGCCAAGAGGCAGCTGACTTACTTTAGGAATAAATTGCCGGTTGAGTGGTATGATCCCTTGACGGATCCCAACTGTGCTAACCGGATTGCTGTCAGAATAGAAGAATGGATGAAGTAAGAAAAATGAGAAAATTACCAGAAGAATTAAAGGCAATCCTGGCTGAAGTTGACCAGAAAATTGCCCCCCGCCTGCGGGAGATTGACGACTAGGTGGTCTATAACCAGGGAAAGGTCCTCAAGGCCTTTGTCGACCACCAGGTGGCGGAAGCTGACCTCAAGGGGACCAACGGCTACGGGGATGATGACATCGGCCGAGAAAAGCTGGAAGCCATCTATGCCCAGGTTTTCCTGACTGAAGACGCCCTGGTCCGGCCCCAGTTCGTCTCCGGTACCCACACCCTGGCCGTGGCGTTAGACGGCAACCTTTTGCCAGGTGAAACTTTGACCTACCTGACCGGGATGCCTTATGACACCATGCAGCAGGTGATCGGCCTGGCCCCGAAGAAGCGGGGGACATTGATCCAAAAGGGGATCAACTTCTCCTACGTGCCTTTAAACGAAGAAGGCGGGGTTGACTACGAAGAAGCGGAAAAGGTCCTCAAGCGCGACCAGCCCCATATCGTGGTCATCCAGCGGTCTAGGGGCTATGACACCCGGCAGAGCTACACGGTTGACCAGATCAAGGAAATGACTGCTTTTGTTAAAAAGGTCAGCCCAGAAAGCTTGGTCTTCGTCGACAACTGCTATGGGGAATTTTCTGAAAAGCATGAGCCGACTGAATACGGGGTCGACTTTATGGCCGGCTCCTTGATCAAGAACGCCGGCGGCGGGATCGCCCAGACTGGCGGCTACATCGTCGGCAAAGAGGAACTGGTCGAAAACGCGGCTATCCGCTTGACGGCTCCGGGGATCGGCAAGGAAGAAGGGGCCACCTTGACCAACATGCACGAGTTTTATGAAGGCTTCTTCCTGGCTCCGCACACAACCGGTGAAGCCATCAAGGGGATGATCTTCTCAGCAGCTCTTTTGGAAAAAATGGGCTGTGAAGTCACGCCAAAATGGCATGAACCGCGAACCGACCTCATTCAGACGATCGTCTTCAATGATCCGGAAAAAGATGATCAATTTTACTAAAGAAGTGCAGAAAAATTCGCCAATTGACTCCTTCGTTGAGCCAATTCCAAGCGATATGCCAGGTTACGAAGATAAGGTTATCATGGCCGCCGGCAATTTCGTCTCTGGTTCAACCATGGAATTCTCAGCAGATGGCCCGATCCGGCCGCCTTACGCCCTCTACATGCAAGGTGGTCTAACTTATGTTCACGATAGAATAGCAGTTACAACTGCCGTAAATCATTTGTTTTTTAAGGAAAATGGCTAAAAGACCTTTTTTATTAAAAATGTCTTTAGACCAATTTGACCTCACGCGGTTAGAGTGGTATCTTTAAAGCATCGATTAGCATAGAGCCAATTGAGTAGTTGATCGTAAATTTATTCTTGATTTTTAAAGGTGAGAACATGAGCAAGGTAATTACTGAAGAAGAAATCCGCAAAGATGTAGAAGAGAAGAACGTTCGCTTTTTGCGTTTGGCCTTCACTGACATTAACGGTACGCTGAAGAACTTGGAAGTTCCTGTCAGCCAATTGGACGACGTCTTGGGCAACCAAACCCGTTTTGACGGTTCATCAATCGACGGCTTCGTTCGTCTGGAAGAAAGTGACATGGTTCTGTACCCAGACCTGTCAACTTGGTTAGTTCTGCCATGGACGACTGTTGAAGAAGGCACGATCGGCCGCCTGGTTTGCTCAGTTCACAACGTAGACGGCACTCCATTTGAAGGTGACCCACGCAACAACTTGAAGAAGATTATTGCGGAAATGGAAGAAATGGGCTTCTCCGATTTTGAAATCGGCTTTGAGGCTGAATTCTTCCTCTTCAAGGAAGGCAAGAACGGGGAAGAAACCACCAAGGTTTCCGACCACAGCTCATACTTCGACATGGCTTCTGAAGACGAAGGCGCCAAGTGCCGTCGGGAAATCGTGGAAACTTTGGAAAAGCTGGGCTTCCGCGTAGAAGCTGCCCACCACGAAGTCGGCGATGGCCAGCAGGAAATCGACTTCCGCTTCGACAATGCCTTGGCAACTGCTGACAAGTTGCAAACCTTTAAGATGGTTGTAAAGACTATCGCCCGCAAGTACCACCTGTACGCAAGCTTCATGGCTAAGCCAGTTGAAGGTTTGGCCGGCAACGGGATGCACACCAACATGTCCCTCCTCAAGGACGGCAAGAACGCCTTCTACGACAAGGATGGCCAATACCACCTGTCAACTACTGCCTTGACCTTCTTGAACGGGATTTTGGAACACGCCCGCGCTATTACCTGCGTGGCTAACCCAACGGTCAACTCCTACAAGCGGCTGATCCCAGGCTTTGAAGCCCCAGTTTACATCTCATGGGCTAGCCGGAACCGGTCACCAATGGTCCGGATTCCTAACGCCAACGAAGTCGGCACTCGTTTGGAAATGCGGTCAACTGACCCAACTGCTAACCCATACCTGCTTTTGTCAGCCTGCTTGAAGGCTGGTTTGACCGGGATCAAGGAAGGCAAGCTGCCAATGGCACCTGTAACTTCCAACCTGTTTGAAATGACTGATGACGAACGCAAGGAACTGGGCATCAAGCCATTGCCATCAACCCTGCACAATGCTATCAAGGCCTTCAAGGAAGACGAAGTCGTCAAGTCTGCCTTCAGCAAACACATCGTTGACAGCTTCCTGGAATTGAAGGAAACTGAATGGGCTCTGTACACCCAATCAGTTTCAGAATGGGAAGTAAAGCGCTACTTCAATTACTAAAGTTCAGAATACGATATTTATCATTGACTAATCAGAAAGTCTGCCTTTTGGGCAGACTTTTTTCTTATGAAGAAATCAGGCTTAATTATCTTAAGCAAGCAGTCGCTTGCTAGCGCTTTACTGCTGGATAATCGAAAAAAGGCAAAGAGATTTTTGCCAGCCTTAGCGAAGAAGGGCGAAATATGGTAAAATCTAATTTGTTTTTAAGCAAAAAAACGTTGATTGAATTGATTGAGACTAAAGAGGGTTTTACAGTGAGCAGCAAGAGCGCAAGTATTTCCCCGGCCAAAGCGGGGCGGATGGAGCAGGAAAAGGGAAAGTCGATTTATTCCAAAGACGTCATCTTGGTCATGACCGCCTCCTTCCTGTTTTTGTTCGGGACCATGTTCAACAACCCATTGATCAACGGCTATGCTGAAAGCCTGGGGGCCAGCAGCATTTTATCCGGGGTGATCGTGGGGATTATGAGCTTCGCGGCCATGTTTCTCCGGCCAATCGCCGGTAACTTGACTGACAAGTTCTCCAAGTACCAGCTGTCTTTTATCGGTGGGGTGCTGATCCTTATCGGGATCGTGGGCTATATTGTTTCGCCTAACGGGGAGCTCTTGCTCTTGTTTAGAATCATCAACGGGACTGGTTTTGTCCTTTGCACGGTCTGCATGACCACCTGGATCGCCTTCCTGGTTCCCCGCCAGCACGTCGGGTCGGCCATGGGTTTGTACGGGCTGATGAATGCTTTGGCCATGTCCATTGCCCCGGCTATTTCCATCAACCTTTATAAGGTGATTGGCTACCGGAAAACCATGATGCTGCCAGCCGCGGCAACTTTGATCATGATCATCATCATCCAGTTCGTCGGCAACCGGGCTGTTCCTAGTCCTCGGCAAAAAGAAAAGAAGCAGTTCAAGATGATCTCCGTCAACGCTTTGCCAGTAGCACTTTTGACGACCTGTTTCGGGATTCCATACTTCGTCACCCAGGCCGACATCGTGACTTACGTGGCCAAGATGCACATGCCAGTGGCGGTAGGGAGCTACTTCTTCATCTACGCCATCGTCTTGCTCTTGATCCGGACCTTCCTCAAGAACTACTTTGACACGGTCCGCTTCGGGGTCTGGTTCTGGCTGAGCCTGGTGGCTACGGCCATTTACCTGGTCCTTTTGGCCTACATGAGCAGCAACTGGATGATGGCCCTGGGGGCGGCCGGGATGGCGGTCGGCTATGGCTTGATCTACTCCGTCCTGCAGTCAACGGCCCTGCTTTTGTCACCGGCTAATGAACAGGGTCTGGGCAGCGCCACCTTTTACCTGGGCCTGGACATCGCCATGGCCTTTGGGCCGATGCTGGCCGGGGTTGTGGCCAAGGCTCTGCCGGGCCGCTGGTTCTACCTGGTCCAGCTGATCGTGGTACCTTTGGCCTTGATCGTTTACCTAATTTGGCGCAAGCACTTGAACGGGGCAATTGATAATCACTAAAATACAAAAATTAAACCAGCCGCCAGGCTGGTTTTTCTTTTACCTCTTAATTGGCTATAATTGATGATAGCGTAAATTTTTTGGAAGGAAGAAAAGAATAATGGAAATCGAGAAATTGAAGGCAGATTACATCAATTGGCTGGCGGGGCAGACAGTTTTTAAGCCCTGGTCAGACACGGTTTTCCAGGTAGAAAACGAACTGGTTGATGCTTACGGCCGCAAGCCTTTTATCCTGGTCGAAAAAAGCGGGGACAAGTACACGGTAACTGATGATGGCTACCTCATGTACAAGTACAACCCATTGGAAGAAAACGAGGATTTGAACGAGTACGCGGCCGGGATGATTATGGACGCTGGTTTTGACTTTGATGAAGACCATGCCGTTATTGAGCAGACAGTCAGTGAAGAAAGTTTGCCTGGTGCCATCGATGCCTTGATGCAGCTGGAAATCATGATTTCCTTTATTGCTTAAAAAGTAGGAATATAAAAGAAAAAATAGATATTCTATGAGAAGGTAAGAAGCCTTGCACGCTTGTGCAGGGCTTTTTTATAAAAATGGTTCAGTATAAATTCTTGTGTAAATAGAAAATAGGCAATAAAAAAAGAAGGGTTGTCCCTTACAATGTTAATAACGACAAAAACACAGGGGCCCTTCTTACTATGAATTATACAGAACTGTCAGTTGCTACTCAAGATGTTATGCCTAACAAAGGTGTCTTATTCTTTAAATCAGGTCTTTCCGATTTTATTCAAGTTTGCGAGCCAATTCAAAATGAAGATGGATTAACCTTTGTAGGAAAGCTAGATGAGTGTGGTGATACTTTCTGTCCTAATTGCTCAAGAAAGCTAGTTAAAAATGGGTCTTTAGAATCTACTCTTAAGCACGTCGCTATTGGTGGAATACGCACCAATATCAGAGTGTCCTATGCACGTTTTCGTTGTCTTAACATTGATTGCCAATTCAACACTAGAAGCCAGTCTATCCCTTTTAAAGCTAATGATTATCGCATCACCAAACCTTTAAAAGAATACACTGAGAAACTGTTAAGCTATAGCCTTACTCTAAAGGCAGTGGCTTGGCTTACTGGCTTGGATAAGATAACTGTAAAGCCAATTCACAAGTCTCTTCTGCTGTCTAAATTTACAACTGATGGCAAGACACTCATAAAACCTGAAAGGCAGGCAAAATACTTAGCCATTGATGAGTTTAAGCTCCACGATGGCCATAAGTACGCCACCGCAATCATAGACTGGGAAACAGGGTATATTCTCTACTTAGCCCATGGCAAGAAGAAAGCCGTTGTTTTCGAGTTTATGGATCATGTTGGCGATGAGTGGATGTCAAAAGTTGAGGCACTTCACTAGTAGCACAGGAGTTTATTTGTTGCTTATTCTTTTTTGCCTAATTTAAAACTTTTCGCCGACTTCCGCAGATTCGACATCTGGCAGAGGCTGGCCGTCTTGGTCAAAGTAGCTGTCGATGTCCCGGCACCAAATGATGGCGATGGTATTTTTCCCGCAGTGAACGCCAACAACGGGGCCAATGATGGACCGGTCAAACTTGTCCTTTGGGAAAGCAGCCTGGTAATCTTTAATCCATTCGTCGCCCCGATCGGGGTTAGCCGCGTCAAAAATCGTGGCCTGGATTGGGTAGTCCTTGTTTTCCGTCAATTCGCGGAAGTCGTTTTGGATATGCTTGTAGGCCCGCTTATATTGGCGTTCCTTGGCAATGGCGGAGATGTGGCCAGTCTTTTGCACGTCCATGGCTAGGATTGGCGTAATGTGGAGTAAGGTGCCGATAAAGCTGGCCGCGTTTGACAGGCGGCCGGTCCGCTTGAGGTGGCCCAGGTTGTCGACCAAGAAACGGACGCCGATCGTCTTGCGCAGGTCTTCCAGGTCCTTCATAATGAGGTCGACGCTGGCTCTGGCATTAACCAGGCGGGCAGCCAAAATGGCGCAGTCAGCCAGGCCGGCACAGGTAGTACGGCAGTCAAAAGGATGAATCTTGATCCGGTCTTCTTCAGCCGCGTAGTTGACCAGGTTGTTGTAGGAGCTGGAGATCCCGCTGGACAAAGGCAGGATGATTACGTCGGTGTAGCCTTCTTCCACGTAGCGGTCGACGAATTCCATGATCTGACCCAAAGATGGCTGGGAAGTGGTCGGCAGGGTCTGGCTAGTAGAGATTTTTTCATAAAATTCTTCATAGCTGATGTCGACCAGGTCGTAGTAGGTCTTCCCGTCCCAAATCAAGGGAATCGGCACCACGTCGATATGATACTTCTCTTGTTGCTCCTCGCTCAGGTAAGCAGAACTGTCTGTTAAAACAGCAATTTTCATATTTTTCCTCCGAGCATTATTATTCTAAAAAATTTTATCCTAATCATATTTTAGTGAAAAATGGACAAATGGGCAAGATGGGGAGAAAATGCTTGCCGCCGGATAAAAGCAGGATTATAGTTAAGATAGAATAATCTTTTGCAAAAACTACAAAAACTTCTTGACTATATGCGCGAATAGAGGCGAGCGGTATGGAAGACATTTTCTTTACGGTAACGGGCTGCAACCACTACTTTGGGACGGAAGCTTTCAAGCCGAGAATGAAGGTAACCTTGTACAAGGGACCTGACAACAAGTATGACAAGGAAGCCATTAGGGTGGAAGCCCGGGCTTTAGTCAAGATCGGCTACGTGGCCAACAGCCCGTATACTGTCTTGGGCGAAAGCCGCAGCGCCGGCCGCCTGTACGACTTGATCGACGACGGGGCGACAGGCCGGGTGCTCTACGTCCTGCCGCAAGGGCTGGTCTGCGAGCTGGAAGAGACTGGTTTTGAAAAAGTTAAAAAGATTTATAAAAAACACAGGAATTATTAATTTGCCGTGAAAAATCCTGCTTGAGACAGCAATGTTGCTTTCAAGCAGGATTTTGCTTTTTTAAAGAAAATATATTTCAACAAATCCCGAACAATAGAGTAACTATGCTTGGCTTGTGTTAATGGCATTAAAGTTTTTAGCAAAAATCCAACTTTAAAAAAGTGAAAATGGTGCTAGAATAGTAACAATTATTTTCTTACAGGGGTAAAAGACACTATGAAAAAACTGATTGACCTCCACCTGCACTTAGATGGCTCCCTACCTTACCAAACCGTCCGTGAACTGCTGGCTAAAGAGGGGAGAAGCCTGCCGGAAGCTGACCTGCGAAAAAGACTTTCAGTCAGCCCGGACTGCCGGAACCTGGACGAATACCTGGACAAGTTCAACTTCCCCTTGTCCTTGATGCAGACAGCAGAAAACTTGCGTCTGATTGTCAAAGAACTCTTAGCAGAGCTGCGTGGACAAGGCCTGGTTTACGCGGAAATTCGCTTTGCCCCGCAGAAGCACACGGAAACTTTGACCCAGGCAGAAGCTGCCCAGGCGGTTCTCGATGGCAGAGACGATTTTTACGCCTGGCAAAAAGGGCAGGAAGGAGACGACCTGCACGCCAACTTCCTCCTTTGCTTGATGCGGCTAGTTGGTCAGGATGAAGCAAACTGGGAAACTTTAAGAGTGGCTAAAGAGTTTAAAGATCAGGGAGTAGCTGGCCTGGACCTGGCGGGCCCGGAAAACGAAGAAGTGGCCAACCGCAAGTACGCGCCCTTTTTCCAGCAGGCAAGAGAATGGGGGATTCCATACACCATCCATGCCGGTGAAGCCATGGGGCCAGAGTCGATGAGAGAGGCCCTGGCCTTAGGGACCAAGCGGATCGGCCACGGCATCCGCTGCCAGGAAGACCCAAGTCTGGTTAAAGAATTGGCTGAAGACGGGATTACTCTTGAATGCTGCGCCAGCTCAAACCTGAACACCAAGGTTTTTGACCAGATCGCCGAATACCCCCTCCGCTCCATGCTGGGGCAAAATCTGCGGGTAACCTTGAATACCGACAACATGACGGTCTCAGTGACCAACCTGCCCCGCGAATACCAGCTCATGGAAGAGCAGGGTTTGACTAAGTCTGAAGAAAAGCAGCTTTACTTAGACTCGGTTAGAGCCGCTTTTGCCAGCCAGGAGGAAAAAGACCGCCTTTTGGCCTTGCTGGAAAAATAAGCCTAAAGATTTTAGAACGAAGAAAACTGCATCCCTGGGGATGCAGTTTTTTGATTAGTTGTTGGTGTTAAGCGGTAAAGTGTTAAGTACTAAATTAGATTGATTTGGTTGTTTTGTTTATTGCCTTTTATTGTATCTTTTTTACTTTTAACTTATTGGTACAGAGCCGTTGACAGGTAGCGTTCCCCCTTGTCCGGCGCTACAGTGACTACCTTCTTGCCGGCACCCAGCTTCTTGGCCAGTTCGATGGCCCCGTGGATGTTGGCCCCAGCAGAGATCCCTGGCAAAAAGCCTTCCAGGCGGGCAACTTCTCTAGCTGTTGCAAAGGCATCATCGCTGGAAACTTCGACAATCCCGTCGTAGATAGACTGGTCTAAAGTCTTTGGAATGAAGCCAGCAGAGATCCCCTGGATCTTATGCGGGCCCTTCTTGCCTTCCTTCAAAAGCGGGGATTCCGCCGGTTCCAGGGCGTAGACCTTGACGTCGCCGGCCTTCTTCAAGGCCCGGCCAATCCCGGTCAAAGTGCCGCCGGTACCAACCCCGGCTACAAAAGCGTCTGGCAAATCGCCGGCAAAGGCGTTGACGATTTCCTGGCCCGTGGTCAGTTCGTGGATTTCCGGGTTAGCCGGATTTTCAAACTGCATTGGCAGGAAGTAGCCCTTTTCTTTAATCAGCTTTTCCGCCAAAGCGATAGAACCTGGCATCCCGTCCTTGCCCGGGGTTAAAAGCAGTTCAGCCCCGTAGGCCCGCATGATCTTCTTTCTTTCCTCGCTCATGGTTTCCGGCATGGCGATGATCAAGTGGTAGCCCTTGGCGCTGGCAACAGCGGCCAGGCCAATCCCGGTGTTGCCGGAAGTTGGTTCTACGATGGTGTCGCCAGGCTTAAGCTTGCCTTCTTTTTCTGCCTTTTCAATCATGGCCAGGGCAATCCGGTCCTTGATCGACCCGCCCGGGTTTAAGAATTCCAGCTTGACGTAGACGTCGGCAGCTCCTTCCGGGACGACCCGGTTTAACTTAACGATTGGGGTGTGGCCGATAGTTTCCAAAATGTTGCCATAAATGCGGTCAGTTGACATAGTTTTTTCTCCTTAAATTATTCGCTAAAAAATTCTAAACCTTATTTGATAGTTTGCAGCCAGTTTTTAAAAAAGTGCTGCTGGCTGCTTTCCCAGGTAAACTGGGGCAGGGACATGGCGGCTTCATCCGCGAAATACCGCTGCGGTTTCGCTAGCTTCCGTTCATCACCTCCTATAGCGGATAATTCCCGCTGGTATTCCTTGCTAAAAGCCTGGGGGCCGTACTCCAGGTGGCTGAAGAGAAAGACCTGCTGGCCAGGCCCAGTGACCAGAGTAAGGTGGCCATCTGGTGTGGCCGCGTTGATGGTTAAAGCTTTTTCTTGCTCAATCTCGCTCCTGTTCATCTCAGCGTAGCGGGCATGCGGGGCCCGAAAGCCTGTGACCAGGCCACTTAACAGGGGGGCGGGAGCCAGGATCTCCTGGGGGTAGATGCCGAAAATCTTCTCCGGCAGGGGATGCTTGCCGATCCCGTAGAAATAGTAGAGAGCCGCCATGGCGCCCCAACAGACATAGAGCTGGGGAATGTTTTTTGCCTTTAAGAGGTCAAAGAGCTTGGTCAATTCCTCCCAGTAGTCGACTTCGCTAAAGGGTAGGAGCTCGATCGGGGCGCCGGTGACGATGAAGCCGTCCAGCTTGGCAACTGTCTTGAGATTTAGCGGCTCAGCCGGCCAGTTTTGGGGTCGGGGCCGGTTTAGATAGTGGCTTTGGGGGTAAAAATAAGTGATTTGAGTTTCCGGGCTGGCTTCTTTGATCACATGGCTGAACCGTTTCTGGGTGTCGATCTTGTCATGCATCAAATTGAGAATGCCGATTTTCTTGCTCATCTTGTTTGTCAGTCCTTTTTTAAAAAATAGCAGGTAAATCTGGGAAAACAAAAAGACGCGCGAGCCAAGCTCTACGCGTCTTAAACAATCAAAGTTATTTGGATATTTGGGAATTCTGGTCTGCTCCTAGCTTTCCAGTCCAAGCCAAATAGTGGATTGCTTAAGACACAATCCACAACAACAAGCAGTCATGTTTACGTTGAACAGGTTCTTGTTGAACATTTGGCTTACCTCCTAAATTAGTTACTTGAAGTATAACCGCTATTTTTTGCTTTGGCAAGAAAATTAGAAAAAAGTTACAAAAAATAATTTCCTTTATTTTTCTGCTCCTGCAGGCAGAAGTTCTGCCAGATGGCTAAAAGGGTCACCAAAGCTAGGCAGCTGAACATGATAAAGTCGTATCTCCCGTCCTGGTAGCTTCTTTGGCCCAAAGTCCCTTGCCCCGTTTTCTGGGCCAGGGAGATCAGGGGCGTGGCCAGACTGATGCCGACTGAACCGGCAAAATGCTGGAGCATGTTGAAAGAGGAGTTAACGTCAGCCACGTTTTTCCGGTCAACCAAAGTTGAGGCGTTGGAGATGGTGTTGGCAAAGCTCAAGTTGGAGCCGGACCGGATCACGATATGGCAGACAACGATCAAGACCGGGGTCAGCAAGGGCTGCAGGACCAAAAGCAGGCAGTTGCCCAAAAGAAAGAGGCAGCCGCCCAGGGTTAGTGGGAACTTGAAGCCCCGCTTGTCGGCCAGTTTCCCGGCAAAAGGCGAGATGACGGCCCCCACGCAGGAGCCTGGCAAAAGGACCAGGCCGCTGATCAAGCTGCTGGTCCCGATTAAAGATAAGGCATAGATAATGGCAAAAAGGGCCAGACCCAGCAAGAGCAGGTAGGCGGTAGTTCCCATGACGATGGTCACTGTCAAGAGATAGGCGGTAGCGATCTACTGGACGGTTGCCAGGGGCTGGTGGAACTCTTTGACTAAAAGCGGGTAGGTGACGTTCATGGAGGTTTCATTCAGAATACCGATGAAGGTCATCAGGCCCGCACTGAAAATAGCGAGGTTGACTTTGCTTGATTTTTCCATAAGAACCTTTCTAAGAACACAAAAAGGCTGTCAGCGGTAGCTCCGCGACAGCCTTTTACTTTGTTTGCGATAAAGTTATTTTAGAATAAACCGCCAATTTTTGCCCAGGCATTATTTCCGGTAGAGCAAAAGAGCAGTTCCGGCTAAGTCAACCGTGTAGTCTTCGGTCTCCAGCGGCCGCTTGGTCATCCCCTGGTCGGTTGAGTAGATGATCAGACCCAATTTTGCTCCGGCTGGCAGGGTGTAGTAGGTCGGCTGCAGTTCAAATTCCAGGTCGACGAACTGGCCGGCTTCCAGCTTGCTTGGCTGCTTCATGTCCTGGTAGTTCTGCAGGTTCATGTGGGCCTTGGTAATCAGCTTGGCCT
Source organism: Lactobacillus delbrueckii subsp. jakobsenii ZN7a-9 = DSM 26046 (assembly GCF_001888925.1). Taxonomy (NCBI): domain Bacteria; kingdom Bacillati; phylum Bacillota; class Bacilli; order Lactobacillales; family Lactobacillaceae; genus Lactobacillus; species Lactobacillus delbrueckii. The sequence goes on along the minus strand of NZ_CP018218.1, from coordinate 1,591,851 downwards.
TAGTGGCCTTGTCCGGGACGAATTCCTGCAAGGAGTCTGCCCCGAAGCGGTAGCCAAAGGGCTGGTTTCCTCTGGCAAAAATCTTTGGCGTAGCCGTCAGCCGCTGCCGGGTCCCCAGGTCAACCAGGGCAACAGACAGCTGGCCGACAGTCTTATTAGCTGCTACCCGGACCCGGACCTTTGGCCGGCCGACCAGGGTAGTCGGGTGGAGGAATTCCTCGCTTTCAAAGCGGAGGCTGGCCTTGGCCCATTTTTCCTCCCCGCTGATAAACTGGTATTCCCAGTCAGTTTCACTAATGCCGGCCTTCTTGAATTCTGTCCCGCCCAAGTCGGTGAAGGTTAGCTGGCCTGTCCCGTTTTCAACCGTTGACAGGTACCCGTCAGCCGTTGGTGAATAGAGGCTGGCCTGACCCAGGTCGTTGGCCCAGTCACTTTCTGCGTGCCACTTGTCAGCTTCCAAGTTGTCTTGGATCATGACCTTTGGCCATTGCTCATAAGCCCCGTTTTCCACTTCCAAAAGCTCGTGGACGAACCAGAGGTTCATGAGGTCGGTGAAATCGATGGAAACCAGGTTGTTCATGTTGTAGTGCGGACCCTGGTGGAGGAAGAGGTGGGATTCCACCGGCAGCTGCTTGACCTTTTGCCAGATCTTGTAGACGTTCTTCGGCTTGACATTCCAGTCGTTTAAGCCGTGAACGGAGATCCAGGAGCACTTGATGCCATCGGTGTGGTGGCGGTAGTTTCTGGACTCCCAGAAATCAGAGTACTGGCCGGTTGCCCGGTCTTGGGCGGCTAAAAGTTCGGCTTGCTCTGCTTCATAAGCCTTTTTAGCAGTGAAATTGCCCCCGTCCCAGAGGTTGGACTGGCAGACTTCAGCCAGCTTGTCCATGTCTTCGCCCTGGCATTCGCTTGGCGCGACAACCAGGCCGTGTTCCCGGTAGTAGTCATACCAAGAGGAAATAGCGGCTTCAGAAACCACCGTCTTCAAGCCCTTGACCCCGGTCGTCGCGATGGCGATCTGCAAGGTCCCCAGGTAAGAGCGGCCAGTCATGCCGACATTGCCGCTGCACCAGCTGGCTTTGGTTTCAAAGCGGCGGGTCCGGTCAGTATAAGCCACTCGGTCCCCAGTCAGCCATTCAATGACTTCTTTTTGGGAGATGGTTTCTTCCGGTGACCCGGTGATCCGGATCCCGTCCCCGTGCCGGTTGCCGATGGCCCCAGAGAAGACAGAGGCAAAGCCCCGGGCCAGGAGGTATTCGTTTAAGCCGTAAGAAGATTGCCCGGTTGCCAGTTCAGTGGCCGGCACGTCCTGGCCACTGGGGGCAGGGCTTTTAACTAAAGGCTTGGCCACGTACTTGGGATTGGTCCAAGTGGTCGCGTCAGTCAGGTTCTCGTCGACATTGTGGTTAGTCTTGACATTGTCGATGATCCCGCCAAAGTAAGGTGAAGCCGTGTAGAGGGCTGGGACCTTCAGCTGGTCCTGGCTTTCAACTGGCCGGAAGACCGTGACCGGCAAGAGGTCGCCCTTGCCATCGCCGTCCGTGTCCAGGTCGCTTTGCACGTAAACGACCTCGCGGATGACCTGGCTTGTGTCAAAAACTGGCAGGGACTTGCCGTTGAAGAACATAAACTTGCCTTCCCCCCAGAACTGGGTGAAGTAGCCCTTGCCGGCCATGACGTCCAAGAGAATCTGCCCGTTTTTGCTCCGGGTGTTGAGCAGGCGGTAGAAGGCAAAAATTAATTCTTCCTTGCTGGTCAAGTCCTTAAAGGCGGGCAGGGCATGCTTTTTCCCGCAAGTCAAAGGATCAGTCAGGCTGTAGTCGTAGTTTGGGTGGTAGCCTAAAAGCTGCAGGGCAACATTAGCGAACTGGCTGGCCGTGATGGCAGTCGGCGTGTCCAAAAGAAAGGCGGCCAGGTCGGTTTGGTCGTCCACGGCAAATTCCGCCAATTTGGCGTCTTTAGCCTGGCGGGTCGTGGCTTCCGCCAGGACATTGCCGGTCAAGACGGCCAGGAGCTCACTAAAGGAAAGAGAAGAGTAGTTTTCCGGCAAGAAGTTGATCGCCAGCAGCTCTTCAGTTGCCTTTTCCGGACTGGTTTCAACGTAGGCATATTGATTGTATTTCATGCTTTACCTCATCTTTATATCTTTACATCTATGGGATATTGTATCTTTTTGCTTTATCCAGTTTTTTTAGCTGTTTTTTAAGCAAGTTCTCAAGTTAATGCAAGCAAACCGCTTCCTTTTTGTCAAGGAAAAAATGACCAAGAAAAAAAGCAACTTTTTCCGAAATATGTTTGACAATTTATCCCTGGTCTAATATACTTAATTTGTTGCGTCGGAGTATAACGGTTCGGTAGCTCAGCTGGATAGAGCAACGGTCTTCTAAACCGTGGGTCGTGAGTTCGAATCTCACCCGAATCATGATTGCAACCAGAGAAATCACTGAGGCTTGCCTCGGTGATTTTTTTGTTATATTCGCAGAAAATTTGCCAAGCCGGCAAAAGTAAACTATAATGGAACAAATATTAAACGTTTGTTCGAGCAATCCTGGCCACTTGGCCGGGGCCTTTTTATTTGCTCGGGATTTTTAACACAAGGTAGGAAATGTAATGACGACGGTAATTTTAGCAGAGAAGCCCAGCCAGGCCCGGGCATACGCGGCCGCTTTCGCCCAAAGCCAGAAGGGGGAAGGGCAAATTAAGGTGGCGGACCCGATCTTGCCGGCAGACACGGTGATCACTTATGGTTTTGGCCATTTAGTGGAAATGGCCCTGCCGGAAGCCTATGACGCCAGCTACAAGCGCTGGTCTTTAAAGAAGTTGCCGATTTTTCCCGACCAGTACAAGTACCTGGTTCCTCGGGACAAGAAGAAGCAGTTCAATATTGTCGCTAATTTGCTCAAGCGGGCAGATACGATCGTGATTGCCACGGACAGTGACCGTGAAGGGGAAAACATCGCCTGGTCCATTATGCGGCAGGCGGGGATCGATTTGAAACAGAAGCGCCTTTTCCGCCTCTGGATCAATTCACTGGAAAAAGCCGCGATCAGGGAAGGCTTCCAGAACTTGCGGCCAGGCTGGGACTACTACTACCGCTATAAGGAAGCCCAGACCCGGCAGATCAGTGACTGGCTGGTCGGGATGAACGGCAGTCCCTTATTTACCTTGCTGTTAAGAAAGCAGGGGGTCAAGGGGACCTATTCAATCGGCCGGGTGCAGACGCCAACTTTGTACATGGTCTATGAGCGTGACCAGGAGATTGCCAATTTTAAGCCGGAGAAGTACTGGTTGCTCATGGCCGATTTTTGGCAGGGAAGAAAGAAATTTACCGGCCGCTTGCTGCCGGAAACGAAATTTAAGAGCCCGGCAGAACTGGAGCAGTTTTTGCTGGCTAAAGGGGGAAGTCTGGGCAAGCAGACTGGCCAGGTGTCCAAGGTGGACAAGGAGCAAAAGAGCCAGGCCAGCCCCCGCCTCTTCTCCTTGTCCAGCCTGCAGACGGAAGCCAACCGCCGCTACCATGCTTCAGCCAGCCAGGTTTTACAGGCTGTGCAGAATTTGTATGAAAATAAGTTTTTAAGCTATCCGCGGACAGACTGCAATTATATTACGGACAATGAGTATGCCTACCTGGCCCAGAACCTGGACCGCTACCAGGGGCTGTTGCCAAATTCTGCAGAAGTCAAAGAGCAAATGAAGCCCTTAAAGGCGGAGAAGCGCTATGTCGACTCCGGCAAGGTCCAGGAGCACCACGCCATCATCATGACCAAGACCGTGCCCAGCCAGGCACAAATGGGCAAAATGTCCAAGCTGGAGGGGCAGGTCTATGACCTGGTCTTGCGGCGAACTTTGGAGATGTTTTTAAAGGCCTATGTCTATGAGAAGACCACGGCTTTGATTAATGTCGGCCAATTGACTTTTAAAGCCAGCGGCAATGTCAGCGTGAATCTGGGCTGGAAGATTCTGGAAGGGCCGGTTAAAGATGCCCAGCTGCCGCCCCTGGAAGTCGGCCAGGAACTGACGGCGAAATTGAAAGAGCAAGAAGAAGAGACCAAGCCTCCGGCTAAGTTTACGGAAGGGAGCTTGATCACGGCCATGAAGACGGCCGGCAAGACCCTGGATGATGAAGAGGCCCAGGCTATTTTAAAGGACGTTGAAGGGATCGGGACGGAAGCTACCCGGGCCAGCACCATCGAAATTTTGAAGAAGCGGGGCTACATGCAAAGCCGGCAAAACAAATTGTCGGTTACCCCGGAAGGGACCATCCTCTGCAAGGCGGCGGAAGCTGAGCCACTCTTAGTCAGCGCGCAGATGACGGCCCAGTGGGAAAAGGCCTTAAAGCAAGTCGGGGCCAAAGAGCGGAGCCAGGATAACTTTTTAGGGCAGATCAAGAAATTCATTTCAAAGATGATTACAGAAGTGCCAGGCAAGATCCAGGTTGATCAGGGCTTGCAGGAAGAAGCCCAGACCCGGCAAGCCGAAGCCGCGGCAATCGGACTTTGCCCGGTCTGCAAGCAAGGGGAAATTACTGACAAGGGCAAGTTTTATGGCTGCAGTAATTACCGGGGCGGATGCCATTTCACCTTGCCCAAGAAGTTTGCCGGCAAGAATATGGGCAAGCGGATTGTGAAGACCTTGATCAGCAAGGGCAAGACTGACAAGCTGGACGGTTTTGTCTCTAAAAAGAGCGGGCAGCGGTATTCAGCCAAGCTGCAGCTGGAAGGGGACAAGCTCTCTTTGGTTTTTGACTGATTTTTGCAAAAGCAATATTTCTTAAAATGAGTTAACAAATTTTTTACAAATGAAATAGCGTCCGAAAACTGTGGTAAAGTATGAAAAGGCATTTCGTGATAAAAGTGTAAATTATCTGGGTGCTTTTTGTTAATAACCATAGATTTATGAGTTTTGTATTTTTAGAAGTGAGGGAAGAGTTTGATGAGACGTTTTGCCCTGTGCATGATGACCAGTGCGGCACTGATGGCCGGCCTGGCCAGTCAGGTGCAAGCAAGCAGCAAAGACTATAGTAAGAGCACGAAGACCGATCTTGTGACCAAGATCATGGGTAACAAGAGCTACCAGGTCTATTCTTCGCTCAAGCTGGAAGAGGTAACTAAGAAGGTCAAGACAAAGAGCAAGGGAAAGAAGAAGTACACGGTCAAGAAGAAGAAGGAGTGGAAGTTCGGCAAGAAATTGGCGGCCTCGGCTGACTTCAGATACGCTCACGTTCAGTCCAAGTCCTACAAGGTTAAGGGTGGCAAGCGCTACTACTACATCTACGTTGACGGCCGGCCAGTTGGCTACGTGAATGAGAAGGCTTTTGCCCTTTCGAAAGCTAATGTGGTTTCCCAGGTCAGCTTGGTCAACAACCCGTCTGATTCAGTTGGCTTTAATGCCGAAGACGCGATTAACTACGTGACTGACCAGCACGGCAGTCTGGTTGACAATGATTCAGTTGAGATCAGCTGCAAGTCTGCTAAATTGAATATTTCTGATACTGGCTATGTATCCAGCCGCAAGGCCGGGACGGCAGTTTTGACCTTCAAGTACGGCAAGGCCAAGGCGACCAGCAAGCTGACGGTACGCGGGGATGCCAAAGAAGGGATCAGCTCGGCTGATGTAACGCCGGTGAAAACTGATTTGCCAAAGCTTGAGACCTGGTCAGCCAACGACGGGGCCAGATTGTCCTCATCTTCAACTACTACTTCAAAAGATGCGGTTTCCAGCTCCCACACGTACTGGGCGACCAACATGTCTGGCAACGCTAAAGGCGCGGATATTGAAACCATCTTCTATCATCCGGCAGTTTTGAGCGCGCCAGGTTCAAGCAACCTGGAGGCCAAGGTATCAAGTGCCGTTCAAGGGATTGATGTTTATGACAATGACCTGGTGACCAGCAACCTTGACTTAGGCCAGGCCGACAGCCGGGAGGCCCGGGGCCACATGGTTTACTACAACATGCGGGGGGTCTATAACATGCGGGGGGTCAAGAAGTGCAACTGGCAGCTGATTCCAAGCAAGATTCTGAGCTTCAACACCTGGCTGAGCTATATCAAGAACATCAAGGTCAGCCCATACATGAAGCTGGGCCATGGCCAGTCAGTCGGCAGCACCAAGAAGTATGTTTACGTTTTGGCCAACTGGAACCGGTCCAACAACTGGTCCAACTCCCAGGAACTGATCCGGGTCAAGAAGTCCACCATGGAAATTGACAAGATATGGACCTTCAAGGTTTGGAACGGGTCAGCCAAGTATCCGCGGATTTTCCTCAACGCGGACGTGATTGACGACAACACTTTGCTTGCCCTCTTCCACAATGCTTCTAAGCACCGCTATGAATACTGGAAGATCAGCAGAAGCGGTGACAGCTTCAAGGCTAAGGAAGTTGGGGCAACCGGCAGCGACCTCATCAGAACCGGCAGCGACCCCATCAGCAATTCCGCTGAAGTCCACCCTGAAGTCCAGGGCTTTGTCTGGGACAGCGCCTATGACGTTTACTACATCGCCTTTAACGACTACCTCTTTAAGATCGGGGCAGGCTTATATGGCGGCACGGAGGCCGGCAAGCTTTTGAACTACTACAAGTTTGACACTGGCCGGGAATTTGAAGGCCTGAGCAGCTACAAAGGTGAGCTCTACGTCAACTTGAACCATCCGACGGAAACTTTGAAAGTGGATCATATTACAAAATAGTTGAGTCTAATGATTGTGAGTATAGGAAGAATGAAATTAAAGAAGGGGCTGGTATTTTCAGCCGCATTTATGGCCATTGCCGTTTGTTTAAAGCTGGTCAGCCAGTTGCAGCCGCGAGTGAGAAGCTGTCGACCAAGGTGATCGATGGGAAGAAGAACTATGGGATCTATTCCAGCTTAAAGCAGGTAAGGTCAAGACTGGCAGGGCAAGAAGAAAAAGACCAAGCTGGCCTGGAAGTTTGGCAAGAAGCTGGCCACTACGAAAGAATTCAAGTGGGCCCATGTCCAGTCCCGATCCTACAAACTCGCCCGGGGCAGACGGTATTACTATGTCTAAGTTGACGGCCGCGGGGTCGGCTATGTCAGCGAGCGGGCTTTTGCCAGAAGTAAGATGTCTTTGGTTAAGAGCGTCAGCTTGGTCAACAACCAGCTGGATACCAGCGGCTTCGTGACGACTGATTCCATCAACTACGTGACAGACAAGCACGGCAGTGTGGTTGACGTTAATTCGGTGAAGCGGTCGGCCGACCGGATTTCTGAAAAGACGCCGGGCCGGTACGTGGTGACTTACCGCTACGGCAAGGCCAGCGGGAAGGTCGCGGTGACGGTCAGAAGCGATGCCAATGAAGGGATTTCCAAGGCTGATGCCAAGCTGGGCAAGGGCGGCAATGTTGGCAAGACCTGGTTCCCGCATGAACTGGCTTTTAGAGGCAACTACAATGCCCAGGGTAGCTCGCACACTTACGTCGGGACTGACAAGCATGGCAAGAAGACGGCTAAATTGACCACTAAGTTTTATGAGCCAAATTCTTTTAGCCTGCTGGAAGGAAGCCAGGAGACCAATGTACGGGGCAATGTCCAGGGTTTGGACGTGTACGGCCAGGATATGGTTACGACCAACTTTTATGGCGGGCCTGAATCATCCAAGTACGGAGCCCGGGGGCACATAGTTTGCTGGGTCAACTTCCCGTTATATCTATGAGCTGGCCAACTGGAACCATACCAAAAAGTTGCGGTCAAACGAGCTTTTGCATATTGACAAGAAGGACATGCAGGTCAAGCGGATCTGGACTTTTGCCGTCAGCAACGGCAAGCGGGAAAACAACCGCCACTTCTTAAACGAGGACGTGATTGACGACAACACCATGCTGGTCTTGTTCCACGGCAAGTCCAAGCACCGCTTTGAAATCTGGAAGATCACCCGGGCGGGCAACAGCTTCAAGGTTAAAGAAGCAGCCGCCACGAATGGTGACTTGGTCTCTAACTCCAGCCAGGTACAGGGCTTTACTTACAATGTTGCCCACAAGTGCTATTACATTGCTTTTAACGATTACCTGTTTAAGATTGATGCCAAGGGTAACTTGGTCAACTACTACCACTTCAATGCCAAGCGGGAAGTAGAGGGCCTGGCTTCTTACAAGTCAAAGATCTATATAGCCATAAACAAGCGGGCAGAAGTTTTTGACTCGAATATGGCGAAACAGCCTCAAGAGCAGGCTCTTAAAAAATAAATATTCTTACTGAAATGCACTAGGCGGATAACTGCCTGGTGCATTTTTTATCTAAAAATAATAAGTGAAAGCTTATTTTGCGCGGGATGATGATAAAGGAGTACATTATTATTAATATAATATGAAGAAAAAGATGGAACTTTTTTAGAAAGATGGTAAATTAAGGAGGTATACTTAGTCGCGGTAAGAGCGGATTTATGGAGATAACAAACTGGAGGAGCGATGAAAAAATACAAGTATATTTTTTACTACATCAGCATCTTATATACGGTGGGGACCTCGTTATGGAGCGGAACGATTTACCTGTTTATGCGGCATAACGGCTACAGCTATAGCTTGATCAATCTTTTCTTGGAGATTTTCTGGCTAGTCACCTTTTTTGCCGAAATACCATCCGGCTACATTGCTGACAAATTTGGTTATTTAAAAACGATCATGGCCAGCGGGATCATCAGAGCCTTAGGTTTAATAATTTTGGCACTCAGTCCCATGAATTTATTGTGGATGACACTCAGCGGGGTCTTGACCGCGCTGGGGGAGATTCCTTGCAATCGGGCACCATGACTTCCTGGATTGCCAACAAGGCCATTGAGCATGGCGAAAAAGACCAGCTTGGCGCGATTTTCTCTGGCTACAGTCTTATTGGCACGCCTTTGACCATGGCTGCCACCTTCGTTGGGGCTAATATTTTAGGCAATATCCGCCTGGACCTGCCCTTGCTGATCGGCGCGGCCTTTTTGCTCGCGACCAGTTTGACCATCATCCCTCTCTTGAAATATGACAGCCAAAACTTGGCTGAGGCGGAAGAAGGGATGCCAAAGTTGAACTTGGTTGCCGATGTAAAATACATGGTCAAGCAGGAGCAGAAAACTTTTGCCTGGATCTTGCTTCTGCTTCCTGTGGCAATTATTTCAGCCGGCCCGCTTGACCAGTGGCAGATGTACTTTCAAAGGGGCAAGACTGTTAATTCCGGGACGATTTCTGTCTTGATGAGTCTGTCCGGGATGCTGGCGATTTCCCTTTACAACCGCTATGTGTCCAAAAAGCCGCTGTCTAATAAAGGACAGACCCGCTTGATTGTTGTCAGCACGGTAATGATGGCTGCTACTTTGCTCGGCGTGGTTGGCTTGAAAAACTGGTATTATGGGTCTCTCGCCTTGTTTATGCTCCATACCATGTTTGGCAGCTTGGAAAACATGCTGGGCGGGATTGTTTTGCAAACGACGATTCAAACAGAGAACCGCCGGGCGACTATTATTGTCTGTTGCCAATGCCTTGGACGCGGGCGCCGAAGTCGTGATTTTGGCAATTAACGGCTTTTTGTCCGACCACTATGGCATCGGCTTTGCCTGGGTAAGTCTGGCTGTTTTGGGCTTAGTTATCTTTTTGCTGGCAATTTTAGGCATGCAGAGTAAGAAGTTGGAAGTTTAAGAAATTTAAATGGAGATTACAGGATTTTTCAAGTCTGGCCGTCTGCAGGTCATTCCCCGCAAGCAAAAGGCGAAAGATGCCTTGTTTGATGCTTTGATCGATCATTTTGAATTTGGCCGGGACTATACTGAAAAGAAAGTCAATGAGATTTTGGCGGCAGTCTATGACGACTACGCGATTTTGCGCCGCTACTTGGTTGACACGGGCCGCTTGGAACGGGACCCTTATGGTCATCATTACTGGCGGGCAGAAAAGGAAGATTGATTTTATGGCATTTAAGATCACTACATGGTGGTGTTTTTTTTACGATTTTTAATTAAAAGCGAATGATTTAACCGCATTCACGAGCAATAGTTCATCTTTCTCTTTAAAAAAGTCCGGTTTTCTGTTATCCTAAGGGAAAGCAGACAGGAGGAATAATCGTGACTAGTAGAATCAGTGTTGTGATGGGCTCCAAGTCAGACTGGGGCTATATGCAGGAAGCTTGCAAGTTGCTAGACAAGTTCGGGGTTGACTACGACAAGCAGGTTATTTCAGCGCACAGAATGCCGGAGGAAATGTTCGCTTTTGCCCAAAAAGCAGCGGAAAACGGTACTAAGGTGATCATTGCCGGCGCTGGCGGGGCTGCCCACCTGCCAGGCATGATCGCCGCCAACACTCCCTTGCCGGTAATTGGCTGCCCAGCCAAGACCAGCGCTTTAGGCGGGATGGACTCCCTTCTTTCCATCGTGCAAATGCCAGCCGGCATCCCTGTAGCGACGACTGCCATCGGCTCGGCCGGCGTCAAGAACGCGGCTCTTTTAGCCATACAGATCTTAGGCATCGAAGATAAAGAACTCCAGCAAAAGATCGTGGACTACCGCAAGGAAATGCACGACCAAGCCAAAGAAAGCAGTGCAGACCTTGTCTATTAAAATCAAGCCCGGTCAAACGATCGGCATCATTGGCGGGGGGCAATTAGGGCGAATGCTGGCTTTTGATGCCAAGGCCAGCGGGATGAAGGTCATCATCCTGGACCCAACTCCGGCTTGCCCGGCTGGCCAGGCCGCAGATGATCAGATCGTCGCTGAATACAGTGATATCGACGCCATCCATGAACTGGCCTTTAGAAGCGATGTCTTGACCTATGAATTTGAAAACGTGGACCTGGATGCCCTGGAAAGCGTCAAGGACCAGGTCTTTATCCCGCAGGGGACCAAGCTCCTTTACACGACCAACAACCGGATCCGGGAAAAGACTTTTATCCAAAGTGCTGGCTGTGAAGTGGCCAAGTTCAGAGCGGTCAAGAACCGGGCTGACCTGGACGCTGCTGTTAATGATTTGGGTCTGCCAGCTGTTTTAAAGACCTGTGAAGGCGGCTATGACGGCAAGGGCCAGGTTGTTTTAAAAGCAGCTGCCGACTTGGACAAGACTGCTGATGTCTTAGCTTGCGGTGACTGCATTTTGGAAAAATTTGTCGACTTCCGTATGGAAGCCTCCGTCATGGTTGGCCGCAACTCTGATGGCCAAGTCACGGTCTTCCCGGTCAGCGAAAACATCAACCAGGGCGAAATCCTGCATGAAAGTATCGTCCCGGCCCGGATTTCCCCGGACTTGACCCAAAAGGCCCAGGACGCTGCCGTCAAGATCGCTGAAGCCATTGACCTGCGCGGGATCTTGGGCGTGGAAATGTTTGTCACTAAAGACGATAAAATCGTCATCAACGAACTGGCCCCCCGGCCCCACAATTCCGGTCACTACTCGATTGAAGCCTGCAACTTCTCCCAGTTTGCCGTCCACAACCGGGCAATTTGCAACTGGCCTTTGCCAAAGATCAAGCTGCTCAGCCCGGTCGTCATGGTCAATGTTTTAGGCCAGCACGTGGCCGGCACGGAAAATCTGATCGCCGAAAAGCCGCAGTGGTCCTTCCATGACTATGGCAAGGGCGAGGTCCGCAGAGACCGGAAGATGGGGCATGTGACGATCCTGACTGATGATGTCGACAAGACTTTGGCCGAGATTGCCGAGACTAAAGTTTGGGATGTATAATTAAAAAGCAGATTATTGTTGATTTTTTAAAGGTGGAAAATAAATGATTGAACGCTATACCCGACCAGAAATGGGCGCCATTTGGACTGATGAAAAGAAGTATGAATGCTGGCTGGCAGTAGAAATTGCTGCTGACGAAGCCTGGTCCAAGCTTGGCCACATTCCGGCAGAAGACGTGGAAAAGATTAAGCAAAACGCCAAGTTCAGCGTTGACCGCATCAACGAAATTGAAGCCATGACTCACCACGACGTTATTGCCTTCACCCGGACCGTTTCTGAATCATTGGGGCCGGAAAAGAAGTGGGTGCACTACGGCTTGACCAGTACTGACGTGGTTGACACTGCCCAGGGCTACCAATTGAAGCAGGCTAACGACATCCTCCGCAAGGATATCCAGGACTTTATCGACATCCTGGCCAAGCGGGCCCTTGAATTCAAGGATACGGTCTGCATGGGCCGCACCCACGGCATTCACGCTGAACCAACTACTTTCGGCTTGAAGTTCGCCCGCTGGTACTCAGAAATGAAGCGGAACCAGGAACGCTTTGAACATGCTGCCTGCGGAGTGGAAGCCGGCAAGATTTCCGGTGCCGTCGGGACTTTCGCTGAAGTTGACCCGGAAGTTGAAGCATATGTCTGCAAGAAGCTGGGTCTGCACGCCCAGGAAATTTCAACCCAGGTCCTGCCACGTGACCTGCACGCTGAATACATTGCTGCCATCGCCCTGGTTGCAACTTCTTTGGAAAACATCGCTACGGAAATCCGTTCTTTGCAAAGAACGGAAATCCACGAAGTTGAAGAACACTTCGCCAAGGGGCAAAAGGGTTCTTCCGCTATGCCGCACAAGCGCAACCCGATCGGTTCAGAAAACATCTGCGGGATGGCCAGAGTTCTTCGCGGCAATGTTGTAACTGCCTACGAAAATGTAACCCTGTGGCACGAAAGAGACATCTCCCACTCAGGTGCTGAACGGGTAATCCTGCCAGACAGCACCATCGGTCTTGACTACATGCTCAACCGGATGGGCAAGATCCTGGCCAACCTGGATGTCTTCCCGGAAACCATGAAGAAGAACATGGACAAGACATTGGGCTTGATCTACTCCGGCCGCGTTCTGCTCAAGCTGGTTGAAAGCGGCATGAGCCGGGAAGCTGCCTACGACTTGATCCAGCCATACACGGCCAAGTGCTGGGCTGAACAAGTTCCATTCCGGCCTCTCCTTGAAGCAGACCCAACCATTCAAAAGCAACTGACTAAGGCTGATCTTGACGATGCCTTCGACTACCACTGGCACCTGCGCCACGTTGACGACATCTACAAGCGCTTAGGTTTGGAATAAGTGTAAAAGGGCAATGATTTTCAATGCGATTGCCAATATATAAAAGGATAGAGAAATCTAGATGATTAAAAGCGACTCATAAAGTGAGCCGCTTTTTTGTTCGGGTTTTATCCCTTGATTTTCGCTTTCTAAAGTTTTTGTTCAAAAATAATGAGATTATATCCGATTGTAATCTGAATAATAGATAAAAATGTTCGCTAATCACTTGACCAAACTTTTTTAAGTTGATATCCTTAGTTCAAGAAAGAAATTACGAATAGTAATTCCTGTTTAAATTATTATAGTTCGTGTTAATCGGAGGGTAAAAAATGGCAGAATTGCTTTATCAGGGTAAGACTAAGGAAATGTGGACCACTGACGATCCAGAAGTGCTCCGCGCTGTTTACAAGGACGACGCTACCGCTTTGGACGGCTTGAAGCACGATGTCTTCCAAAACAAGGGTGAACTTGACGCGGAAATTTCCAGCCTGGTTTTCGAATATTTGATGAAGCATGGGGTGAAGACGCACTTTATCAAGCGCTTGTCTAAAAACGAACAATTGGTCAAGAAGGTCAAGATGATCGACCTGGAAGTCGTTACCCGGAACATCGCGGCTGGATCATTCTGCAAGCGTTATGGCTTGAAGGAAGAAGGCGAGAAGCTGGACACCCCAGTTGAAGAACTCTTCATGAAGAGCGACGCCCTGCACGACCCACTGATGAATGAATCAGATGCCATTGCTTTCCACCTGCTGACTCATGAAGAACATGAACAGATCTGGGAAATCTCCCGCCAGGTCAACGAACTTCTAACTAAGCTCTTTGCCGATGCCGGCATGCTGCTGGTTGACTTCAAGGTTGAATTCGGGACCCTGCCAAACGGTGAAGTCGTCCTGGCTGACGAATTCTCACCAGACAACTGCCGCCTGTGGGACATGGAAACCAAGGACCACATGGACAAGGACGTTTACCGCCGGCAAATTGGCAACCTGATCGATGTTTACGAAAGAGTTTTGGCCCGTTTGAAGGATGCCTTGGCCAAGGAGGATTAAGCAAATGACTACTGTACGGATTTACGTTACTTACAAGCGATCAGTTTTCGACCCGCAAGGTGAAGCCATCACCAACTCAATTCACTCTTTGGGCCACGATGAAGTCAAGGGCGTCAAGGTCGGCAAGTTCTTCGATGTAACTATTGAAGAAGGAGACAAGCCTGTAGCCGAAACTGTCAAGGAAATTTCTGAAGGGCTGCTGGTCAACTTCAACATGGAAACCTACAGCTACAAGATCTTGGAGGAAAAATAATGAAGTTTGCGGTAATCCAATTCCCGGGCTCCAACTGCGACATCGACCTCTACAAAGCCCTGCATACGGTTTGTGGAGCTGACGTGGCCTACGTTCCTTCCAAGGAAAGCAGCCTGGACGGCTTTGACGCTGTCATGCTGCCAGGTGGCTTCTCATACGGGGACTACTTGAGAGCCGGCGCTATTGCCCGCTTTACCAATATCATGCCCGCTATTGTCGAAATGGCCAAGGCCGGCAAGCCGGTCTTTGGGACCTGCAACGGTTTCCAGATCTTGACCGAAGCTGGCCTTTTGCCAGGCGCTTTGAAGAGAAATGACTCTTTGAAGTTTGTCTGCAAGACGGTTGAACTGGAAGTAGCCAACAACGACACCATCTTTACTTCTGAATACCAAAAGGGCAAGAAGATCAACCTGCCGATCGCGCACGCTGACGGCTCCTTCTACGCCGACCCGGAAACCTTGCAGAAGATCGAAGACAATGGCCAGGTCGTTTTTCGCTACTCAAAGGAAAACCCGAACGGCTCTTTGAACAATATTGCCGGGATCACCAACGAAAGAGGCAATGTCTTAGGGATGATGCCTCACCCGGAACGGGCAGTCGAAGCCCTCTTGGGCAACACCGACGGCTTGCGCCTGTTTAAGTCAATTTTGGACCACGCGGAGGTAAAAGCGTAATGATGCAGGAAATGACTCCAGAAGAAATCAAAGAAAAGAAGCCTTATCTCGATTGGAGCTTGTCTGAAGAAGAATACGACTACATCTGTGACAAGCTTTTGCACCGCTTGCCAAACTACACTGAAACCGGCCTTTTCTCAGCCATGTGGAGCGAACACTGCTCATACAAGAAGTCTAAGCCGGTTCTCCGTCTCTTCCCAACCAAGGGTCCCCGCATTTTGCAAGGGCCTGGTGAAGGGGCAGGGGTTGTTGACATCGGTGACGGCCAAGCTGTCGTTTTCAAGGCTGAAAGCCACAACCATCCAACTGCTGTTGAACCTTACCAAGGGGCAGCTACTGGTGTCGGCGGGATCCTGCGTGACGTCTTCAGCATGGGGGCCCGGCCAGTTGCTACTTTGGACTCTCTGCACTTTGGTGAATTAGATGACGCCCACACCCGCTGGCTTTTAAACGAAACTGTCGCCGGCATCGGCGGCTACGGCAACTGCATGGGGATCCCAACTGTTGGCGGCGAACTCACTTTTGACGACATCTACAAGGGCAACCCAGTCATGAACGCCATGAGCGTGGGCCTTTTGGACGTTAAGGACATGCAAAAGGGCCTGGCCCAAGGTGAAGGCAATGCCGTAATGTACGTCGGGGCCAAGACTGGCCGTGACGGGATCCACGGGGCAACCTTTGCTTCTCACTCCTTTGACTCAGAACACGAAAGCCAACGCTCAGCTGTCCAAGTTGGTGACCCCTTCATGGAAAAGCTGCTGCTTGAAGCCTGCCTGGAATTGACCCAAAAGCACGCTGACTGGCTGGTCGGCATCCAGGACATGGGGGCAGCCGGGATCGTTTCCTCAAGTTCAGAAATGGCTTCAGAAGGCAAGTCTGGCATGGAACTGAACCTGGACCTGGTACCGCAAAGAGAAAGCGGGATGTCAGCCTACGAAATCATGCTGAGTGAATCCCAGGAAAGAATGCTGCTTTGCGTTAAGAAGGGCCACGAAGAAGACGTCAAGAAGATTTTCGACTTCTACGACCTTGACGCCGTTGTTATCGGCCGGATTACCAACGGTCACAACTACATTTTGCGCCACCACGGCAAAGTTGTCTGCGACATCCCGGTAACCAGCCTGACTGAAGACGTCTTGGAAGAGTCAAGCGAAGAAAAGCAGCCGCAGCACATGATCGATGACGCGGCTAAGCCGGCCTGGGAACCTGAGATTACTGATTTGGCAAAGACCTACAAGCAGATGCTGGCCCAGCCAACCATCGCTTCTAAGGAAATGTTCACCCAGACCTACGACTCCATGGTCAGAACCAGCACGGTCGTCGGGCCTGGTGAAGACAGCGGCGTTTTGCGGGTCCGCGGCACCCACAAGGGGATTGCCATGACCACTGACGGCAACGGCCGTTTCATCTACCTGGACCCGGAAATCGGGGGCAAGCGGGCCGTTGTTGAAGCAGCTGGCAACATCATCGCCAGCGGGGCAGAACCTCTGGCCATCACTGACTGCTTGAACTTCGGTAACCCGAACGAACCAGAAGTCTTCTGGGAACTCCACCACTCAGTCATGGGGATTGCCAAGGCCTGTGAAGTCTTAGAAACTCCAGTTGTTTCTGGTAACGTTTCCCTTTACAACGAAACTGACGACAAGTCCATCTACCCAACCCCAATGGTCGGCATGGTTGGTTTGGTCAAGAACTTGGACCACCTGGTCAGAGACAGCTTCCAAGAAGAAGGCGATGATCTTTACTTGGTCGGCCAAACCGGGGCAGACTACGCCGGCTCAGAACTGCAAAAGATGCTGACCGGGGAAATCTCCGGGTCCTTGAACGATTTGGATTTAGACCACATTAAGGACTACCAGAAGCGCCTCTTGGCCCAAATGGAAGCCGGCCACGTGGCCAGCGCCCACGACTTAAGCGAAGGCGGCCTGGCTGTCAGTCTGGCTGAAAGCAGCTTTGGCCACGGGATTGGGGCAGAAGTTGCCTGCGACTTGACCAGTGCCGAACTCTTCAGCGAAACTCCAGGCCGCTTCCTGGTCAGCGTGCCAAGCGAATACTCAGCTGAATTTGCTGCAGCTTTGGCAGCTGATGCGGTTAAGATCGGCCAAACTGCTGGCGATAGCCTGAAGCTGACCTTGAAGGACCAAGCAGCCGACTTGCCGGTAGCGGAATTGAAGCAAATTTGGGAGGAAGCCCTGCCATGCCTTATGAAATCAAAGGATTAAATGAAGAATGCGGCGTTTTCGGGATCTACAATGTTCCTGACGCGGCCAACGTGACCTACTTTGGTCTCCATGCCCTCCAGCACCGGGGCCAGCAGGGGGCCGGGATCGTGGCTAGCGATGGCCAGAAGCTCCGCCAGTTCCGTGACCGGGGGCTCTTGTCAGAAGTCTTTTCCAACCCGGCTGACCTGGACTTTTTAAAAGGGAACATGGCTATCGGCCACGTCCGCTACGGTACTGCCGGTTCAGACTCCCTGGCCAATGTCCAGCCCTTCCTCTTTCACTTCCAGGACGGGGAAATCGCCCTTTGCCACAACGGGAACTTGACCAATGCCAAGACGCTGAAAAAGCGCCTGGAAGATTCCGGGTCAGTCTTTCAGTCAAGCTCTGACACGGAAGTCTTGATCCACTTGATCCGTCGCAAGGTCCGTATGCCTTTTATCGAAGCCTTGAAGGCCAGCTTGAACGAAGTCAAAGGGGGCTTTGCCTTCCTCTTGATGACCAATGACACTCTCTATGCCGCCCTTGACCCTAACGGCTTCCGGCCTCTGGTTTTAGGGCAAATGGACAACGGCAGCTATGTCGTAGCCAGTGAATCCTGCGCCCTTGACGCGGTACACGCCAAGCTGGTCCGGGATGTGCAGCCAGGTGAACTCATCATCATCAACAAAGATGGGATCAAGATTGACCACTACACGACTGAAACCCAGCTGGCCGTCTGCTCAATGGAATACATCTACTTTGCCCGGCCAGACTCCATTATCCACGGGGTTAACATCCACACTGCCAGAAAGCGGATGGGGATACTGCTGGCTAAGGAACAGCCAGCTCCAGAAGAAGCGGACATGGTTATCGGGGTGCCAAACTCTTCACTGTCAGCCGCGACTGGTTATGCTGAAGCAGCCGGCCTGCCTTATGAAATGGGCTTGATCAAGAACCAATATATTGCCCGGACCTTCATCCAGCCGACCCAGGCTCTGCGTGAGCAGGGGGTTAAAATGAAGCTTGCTCCTGTCCGCGGGGTGGTCAGCGGCAAAAATATCGTGGTCGTTGACGATTCAATCGTCCGCGGGACGACTTCCCGGCAGATCGTGCAGATGCTGAAAGAAGCCGGGGCCAAGTCCGTCCACATGCGGATTGCTTCTCCGCCTTTCAAATACCCGCACTTCTACGGGATTGATATTTCTGAAAGAAAAGACTTGATGGCGGCCAAGTACAGCGTCAGCGACATGTGCAAGCTGATCGGGGCCGACAGCCTGGGCTTTTTGAGCATTCCAAGCCTGATCAAGGCAGTCGACATGCCAGATACCGGTGACGCGCCAAACGGGGGCCTTACGGTTGCTTACTTTGACGGCAAGTACCCGACTCCTTTGTACGACTACGAAGAACAAATCAAGGAACCGCTGAATGTGGAACCGGTTGAAGAAATTTTAAAGAAGCAAAACAGAGGTGAATGATCGTGAATTGCTATAAGGATGCAGGCGTTGACGTTAATGCCGGCTATGAACTGGTACGCCGGATCAAGGGGGCGGTAGCCTCAACCAAGCGGCCAGGCTACGTGGGCAATATTGGCGGCTTTGGCGGTCTGTTTGATCTTGATTCCCTGGGCTATGACCACCCGGTCCTGGTTTCCGGGACTGACGGGGTCGGCACCAAGCTGATGATCGCCCAAAAGATGGATAAGAATGACACCGTTGGGATCGATGTAGTGGCCATGTGCGTTAACGACGTCCTGGCTCAAGGGGCTGAACCGCTCTTTTTCCTGGACTACATTGCCTGCGGGCACAACGATCCAGCCCTCCTGGCTTCAGTTGTCCAAGGCGTGGCTGAAGGCTGCAAGCAGGCCGGGGCCAGCTTGATCGGCGGGGAAACCGCGGAAATGCCTGACATGTACGCCCCAGACGAATACGACCTGGCCGGCTTTACAGTTGGGGTAGCGGAAAAAGACCGTCTTTTGTCAGTTGACACTCCGCAAGCTGGTGACGTTCTCTTGGGCCTGGCTTCAAGTGGCGTCCACTCCAATGGCTTTTCATTGGTCCGCAAGATCCTCTTTAAGGACCATGATGTCAAGCTGACTGACAAGCCAGCTGAACTGAAGGGCAAGAGCGTGGGTGAAAGCCTGCTGGCTCCAACAAGAATCTACATCAAGTCTGTCCTGCCTTTGATCAAGCAAGGGCTGGTTCACGGCGTGGCCCACATTACCGGGGGCGGCCTCATCGAAAACGTGCCGCGGATGTTCAATGACGGCCTGCGGGCAGAAATTGCCGCTGGCAGCTGGGAAGTCCCGGACATCTTCAACTACCTCAAGCAAGTCGGCAATTTGTCAGATGATGACTGCTGGCAGACCTTCAACATGGGTTTGGGGATGATCCTGGCAGTACCGGCTGACAAGAAAGAAGAAGCCAAGCAGCTGCTTTTGGCAAGTGGCGAAAAGGTCTTTGAAGTTGGCCACTTGAGTGAGAGAACTGACGGTGAGAAGATCATTATTAAATAGGTAGAATAATGAAAGTAGCAATTTTTGCATCCGGCAACGGAACTAACTATGAAGTTCTGGCCGAACATTTTCAAAAGGGCGACCTGTCTGGCGACCTTGCCCTGCTCTTTTGTGACCACCCGGACGCTCCGGTGATCAAGCGGGCAGAAAAATTCCACACACCGGTAGTGACTTTTACGGTCAAGTCCTGCGGCGGCAAGCAAAAGTACGAAGAAAAGATCCTTCAAGTCTTAAAGGACTACCAAATCGACTTTATTGCCCTGGCTGGCTACATGCGGGTGATCGGGCCAACGATTTTGAGCGAATATGAAGGCAGAATCGTCAACCTTCACCCGGCTTATTTGCCGGCTTACCCAGGCCTGCACTCAATTGAACGGGCCTTTGCCGACCACCCGGCTGAAACCGGGGTAACGGTTCACTATATCGACTCTGGCCTGGACTCTGGTCCGGCCATTGCCCAAAAGCACGTGCCGATCTATGACGACGACACGGTTGATACTCTGGAAGCAAGAATTCACGAATGTGAACACTACCTGTATCCGGAAGCCTTGAGAAAAGCTTTGCTGAAATTTGAAGAGGAGAACAAATAAATGAAGCGTGCACTTGTAAGTGTTTCAGACAAGACCAACTTGGTTCCTTTCGTCAAGGGCCTGGTGGCCAATGATTACGAAATCGTGTCGACTGGCGGTACCAAGCGAGTTTTGGATGAAGCCGGCATCCCAACTATTTCAGTTGAAGATGTGACTGGCTTTCCGGAAATTCTTGACGGCCGGGTCAAGACCTTGAACCCCTACATCCATGGCGGCCTCCTGGCCCGGCGGGAATTGCCGGAACACGTGGCAACTTTGAAGGAACACAAGATTACGCCAATCGACTTGGTTTGCGTTAACCTCTACCCATTCAAGCAGACCATTGAAAATCCTGACGTGACCCTGGCTGAAGCTATCGAAAACATTGACATCGGTGGCCCAAGCATGGTGCGGTCAGCTTCCAAGAACTACCGCGATGTAACGATCGTGGTTGACCAGGCTGACTACGACCAGGTTTTGGCTGAAATTGAAAAAGACGGCTCTACCAGCCTGGAAACCAGGGCCCGCTTAGCGGCTAAGGCCTTCCGCTTGACTGCTTCATACGATGCCTTGATTTCCCAATACCTGACTGAAAAGGCCGGCGAAACTGCTCCGGAAAAGCTGACTTTAACTTACGACTTAAAGGAAGCCATGCGCTACGGGGAAAACAGCCACCAAAAGGCCTGGCTCTACGAAGATGCCCTGCCAAAGGCCTTCTCAGTTTTGCAGGCTGAACAATTAAACGGCAAGCAGCTGTCTTACAACAATATCAAGGATGCTGACGAAGCCTTGAGATGCGTCCGCGAATTCAGCAAGCCAACTCTCGTGGCCATGAAGCACATGAACCCATGCGGGATCGGCCAAGGGAATACTTTAGAAGAAGCCTGGGACCGGGCTTATGCTGCTGACCCTGTATCAATTTTTGGCGGGGTAATTGCCTTGAACCGGAAGGTTGACCTGGCAACTGCTGAAAAGATGCACAAGATCTTCCTGGAAATCATCATCGCACCAGACTACGATGATGATGCTTTGGCAGCCTTGAAGACCAAGAAGAAGAACCTCCGGATCCTTAAGCTGGACTTCAGCAAGAAGGACGAAGCGACCAGCAAGGAAACTGTATCCGTCATGGGCGGTTTGCTGGTGCAAGACCAGGATGTTCTGGACGAAGACTTCGCTGACTGGGAATGCGTAACTGAAGCCAAGCCAACGCAAGAGCAGCTGGAAAGTCTCCTCTTTGCCTGGAAGGTAGTCAAGCACACCAAGTCCAACGCGATCGTTGTTGCTAACAATGAACGCACCCTGGGTGTTGGGGCCGGCCAGCCAAACCGGATCGACTCTGAAAAGATTGCCATCGACCACGCGGCAGAAGCCCTGGACGACCGGGCAGTCATCGCCAGCGATGCCTTCTTCCCGTTCAGCGACTGCGTTGAATATGCCGGTAAGCACGGCATCAAGGCCATCGTGCAGCCAGGCGGGTCTGTCCGTGACCAGGAATCCATCGACATGGCCAACAAGTACGGCATTGCCATGGTCTTCACTGGCGTCCGTCACTTTAGACACTAAAAGGGCTGATAAAAAATGAAAGACAAGCTGAAAATCTTGGTAGTCGGGTCTGGCGGCCGGGAATTCGCCGTTGCCCGCGCTTTGAAGAAGAGCCCGCACGTTGCAGAAGTTTTCTGCGCGCCGGGCAACTCCGGCATGGCCGCGATCGGCGTTAAAGCTACTGGCATTCCAGAAGACGACTTCAAGGCCTTGAAGGACTTTGCTATTAAGGAAGACATTGCCTGGACCTTTGTGGGTCCGGAAGATGCCTTGGTAGCCGGGATTGTTGACTACTTCCATGCTTTTGACTTGAAGATCTTCGGGCCTAATGCCAGAGCGGCCCAATTGGAAGGGTCAAAAGACTATGCTCTGCAGTTCATGGAAAAGTACCAGGTGCCGCACCCGCGTTATGAAACCTTCCAGAGTGCAGAAACTGCCATTAGTGCCTTGCCAGACTTTGGCCTGCCAGTCGTTTTGAAAGAAGACGGCCTGGCCGGCGGGAAAGGCGTGATCATCGCTGAAGACCAGGAAACGGCGGAAAGTACTTTGACGGAAATGTTTGCCAAGGGGCAAAAGCAGGTAGTTCTTGAAGAATTCCTGACTGGCCCGGAATACTCCGTCTTTGCCGTTATGCAGGGGGGCAATTACCGCCTCCTGCCTCTGGCTCAGGACCACAAGCGGGCCTATGACGGCGACAAGGGGCCGAACACCGGCGGGATGGGCTCATACAGCCCGGTTCCGCAATTGAGCCAGGCTGAATACCAGGAAATCGTTGATCAGTTGGTTGAACCGACGGCCAAGGGTCTGCTGGCTGGCGGCTATGACTACCACGGCGTTTTGTACCTGGGCCTCATGATGACTAAGCAGGGGCCGAAAATGATCGAATACAATGTTCGCCTGGGTGACCCGGAAACGGAAGTTGTTTTGCCGCGCTTGAAAAGCGACTTTGCGGAACTGGTTGCTGCCTGCGTAAATGATGAGGAAATGCCAGCCGTTGAAGAAAAGGCTGAGGCAGTCCTCGGTGTCATTTTGGCCGCTGAAGGCTATCCGAAGAAGCCGCTTAAGGGGCAAAAACTGGGCCAATTGCCAGCTGAAGATGGCATTTTCGTTGACTGTGCCAACGTAACCGGCCCGGCTGCTGATTTGGCCGGCAGCGGCGGCCGGATCTTGATGGTCCGGGCTGAGGCAGCTGACTTAAAAGAAGCCCAAGAACACGTTTATGCCTACCTGGCCAAGCTGGATATCCCGCAGACATTCTACCGGCGTGATATCGGCTACCGGGCAACCGGCAAGCGCTTTTAAAGCTGGAGAATTAAGCAAAAATGATAAATGAGCTTGACATTAAGGAGAAAGTTAAATAAAATAAAAGCAACTTAAAATTAAAGGGAGCTGAGAATTATGAAATGTCAAATGTGTCAACAAATGAATAATGCCATGCTGTTCTCAGCTGCCGTCATTACTCTCTTGCAAATTATGTAGAGCTCTGAATGAGCTCTTCTTCGTTAGCATTTGTGAGTGAGCTCAATGATCCGGATTAAGAGTCTTCACTCACTGGATGAGTGAAGACTTTTTAATTTAGGTTTAAGCGTTAAAAACAGAAGTTGAAGTCTAATGTATTTAATTGAAATGGGGAAAACCGTCATGAATTTTAAGAAAGCTTTCGGTGTAGCCGCCGCAACTATGATGTCCGCCGCAGCCCTGACTGGCTGTGCAACCGCTAAGACCAGCTCAACTGCCGGCAACAAGTCCAGCGACAATACGATCAGAATCGGGGTTAACCTGGAACTTTCCGGTTCAGTTGCCAGCTACGGCCAGCAAGAAAAGAAGGGTGTCGTATTAGCAGCCCAGGAAATCAACAAGAAGGGCGTTAAGATCGGCGGCAAGACTTATAAGGTTAAGCTGTTTATCAGCGACAACAAGTCATCCACTTCAACCGCAGCTTCAGTAGCCGCTCAAATGGCCAACAGCGACAAGATCGTTGCCCAAGTCGGCCCGGCAGCCACGGCTTACGCGACTGCTTCAATCGCCAACCTAACCAAGGCCGGCGTGCCAATGGTTGGTCCATCAGCCACTGCCTCTGAATTTACCCAAACCAAGAGCGGGCAGACGCAAAAGTACGCTTTCCGTGCCTGCTTCATTGACCCATTCCAAGGTAAGAAGGCAGCTGACTTCGTGTACAACACTTTAAAGAAGAAGAGAGTGGCTATCCTGGCTGACAACTCCACTGACTACGGTACTGGTCTGACCAAGTCCTTCACCAAGGAATTCAAGAAGTTGGGCGGCAAGGTTGTAACTACTCAATACTTCCAATCAGGCGACAAGGACTTCAACTCAACCCTAACCACGATCAAGGGCAAGAAGCCAGATGCCCTCTACCTGCCAGGCTACTACACTGAAATCGGCCTGATCCTCAAGCAAGCCCGGGAAATGGGCTTAAACGTTCCAGTTGTTGGTGGTGACGGGATGGGTTCACCAAAACTGGCCCAAATCGCCGGTAAGAAGAACGCCACTAACGTTTACTACACCACCCACTTCTCAATCAAGTCCAAGGAACCTGAAGTTGTTAAGTTCCTGAAGACCTACAAGGCTAAGTACGGTGAAGAACCGGCAACCTTCAGCGCCTTGGCTTACGATTCAGTTTACATGATCGTCGACGCGGCCAAGAAGGAAGGCGAAGTATCTTCAAGCGCTATCCAAAAGGGTCTGGCAACTCTGAAGAACTTCAAAGGGGTAACTGGGAAGATCACTATGGACTCCAAGCACAACTCGCAAAAGTCAGTCGTTGTTGAACAAATGACTAACGGCAAGATCAACAAGGCTTACACGGTTAAGTAATTAATTTTTAGCCGGTAATGCCACAGGCAAGTTAAGGAGGTTTTAAACTTGCAAACATTTTTCCAGCAATTGATAAATGGGCTTTCCCTCGGCAGCATTTACGCTTTGCTGGCTTTGGGATACATGATCGTTTATGGGATCTCGAAGCTTCTTAACTTCGCCCACGGGGACGTCTACATGCTAGGTGCTTACTGGGGTTATTACACGATCAACTACCTGCACTTTGGCTTTATCACCGCCTTGATCACGGCCATGATTGTCTGTGGCCTGGCCGGCGTGATTATTGAAGCTGTTGCCTACCGGCCCTTGAGAAACGCCCCCCGGGTGGCAGCCTTGATCACCGCCATCGGCGTGTCCTTCTTTCTTGAAAACGGGATGTCCTACCTGGTCACTTCAGACACGCGGAACTTCCCACAGGTTATCAAGCGGAAGAATTTTGACCTGGGCGGGGTGACGATTTCCAACATCCAGCTGATCATCCTGGTTACGACCTTGATCTTGATGCTGGGCTTGATGTACATCATCAATTGCACCAAGACCGGGCGGGCCATGCGGGCAGTTTCAACTGACTACGATGCAGCCAGCTTGATGGGGATCAACATCAACCACACAATTTCAATTACTTTCGCCCTGGGCAGTGCCCTGGCTGGGGCAGCCGGCGTTTTGATCGGCTTGTACTACAACTCAATCGACCCACTGATGGGGATGACGCCAGGGATCAAGGCCTTCGTTGCCGCCGTGCTCGGCGGGATCGGGTCCATCCCAGGCGCGGCTGTCGGCGGCTTCTTGATCGGTCTTCTGGAAACGGCTGTCCAGGCCATGGGCTTCTCAGCCTTCAGAGACGCGGCCGTCTACATCGTTTTGATTGTTATCCTGCTTGTCCTGCCGGGCGGTCTGTTTGGCAAGAAGCAAGTTGAAAAGGTTTAGGAGGAAGAAGTCAGATGAAGAAAAACTGGAAATACAATCTTTGCTGGCTGATCCTCATGGTGGCAGGCTTTTACCTGATCAACACCTTGATGCTGGCTGGCGTGATCAATACCTTCATTGAAAACATGCTGGTAATGATTGGGATCAACATCATTCTGGCGGTCGGGCTGAACCTGGTCATCGGCTTTTCAGGACAATTCTCTTTGGGCCACGCCGGCTTCATGGCCCTGGGGGCATACGCCACCGGGATCATGACCCAGACGATGAACACGGCAGGGGGCTTTTACCTGTCAATTCTGGTCGGGGTGGTCATTTCAATCGTCGTTGCCTTGCTGGTCGGCATTCCAACCCTGCGCCTGCATGGTGACTACTTCGCCATCGCGACGATGGGGGCAGCGGAAATTATCAGAATCGTGATCAACAACATGAAGATCACCAACGGGGCAGCTGGTCTGTTCAACATCCCTCAGTTTGCGACCTGGGACGTGGTTTACATCTTTGTCTGCTTGACCACGATCGTGACCGTCAACTTCATCCACAGCCGTGACGGCCGGGCGGTTATCTCCATCCGGGAAAACGAAATAGCGGCTGAAGCCATGGGGGTCAACACGACCAAGTGGAAGTTGTCAGCCTTTGTTTTAGGGGCGGCAACGGCCGCGATCGCCGGTTCCCTGTACGCTTCTTACTTGCAGACGATCGTGCCATCCACCTTCGGGATTATGGAATCAATCAACATCTTGATTTTTGTGGTTCTTGGTGGCTTGGGCAGCATTACCGGGACCTTCGTGGCCACCACCCTCTTGGGCGTTTTGGACGCGGCCCTGCAAAGCCTGGGCGTTTTGCGGATGGTCTTCTACGCGGTCGCTTTGATCATCATCATGATCTTCAAGCCAGGCGGTCTGTTTGGTAAATGGGAATTCTCTTTCAAGCGCCTTTTGACGAAAAAGCAAGACGGCGATATGAAAGAAGCCGGAAAAGAAAGCAAGTAGTGAGGAGGAACTGAAATGACAGATGCTTTAAACGCGGACCACATCACCAAAGTCTTTGGCGGTTTGACCGCGGTCGACGATGTTTCTCTGCACGTGGGCGAAAAAGAACTGGTTGCCCTGATCGGGCCGAACGGGGCCGGGAAGACCACCTTCTTCAACTGTCTGACCGGGGTGGGACCAGCCACGACCGGGACGGTCAAGATTGGCGGCCAGGAAGTCAAGAAGAACACCAAGGCCTACAAGGTGGCCCAGATGGGGATTTCCAGAACTTTCCAGAACATCCGCCTCTTCAGCCAGTTGTCCGTTTTGGAAAATGTCTTGATCGCCTTGACCAACCATTACAAGGAAAACTTCCTGACGGCGGTTCTCCGCCTTCCTGCTTACTATAAGACGGAAGAAGCCATGGAAGAGCGGGCCAAGGAACTTTTGAAGGACTTTGACCTGGAAGATGTCATGTACTTCCCGGCCGGCAGTCTCCCATACGGGACTCAGCGGCGGGTGGAAATCGTCCGGGCCCTGGCTACGGAGCCCAAGATCATCTGTCTGGATGAACCAGCCGCGGGGATGAACCCGGAAGAAACGGCTGACTTGACCAGATTGATCAAGCGCCTGCAGACCGAATACGGGATTGCCGTACTTTTGATTGAACACGACATGTCCCTGGTCATGAACCTGGCGGAAAGAATCTATGTGTTAGCGGAAGGCAAGCTGCTGGCTAAGGGGACGCCAAGTGAAATCCAAAATGACGAAGCAGTTATCAACGCTTACCTCGGAGGTGGAGCAGATGTCTAAAGAAATTTTGGAAGTCGACCAGCTCTCAGTCAATTACGGGGCAATCAAGGCTGTCCGCGATGTCAGCTTTGACATTAAGGAGGGCGAAATCGTCACCTTGATCGGGGCCAACGGAGCCGGCAAGTCGACCATTTTGAAGACTATCTCCGGTCTTTTGAAGCCGGCTAATGGCGAAATCGTCTTTCTGGGCCAGTCCCTGGCTAAGTTGACCGCGCCTAAGATCGTGGCTGCCGGGGTTTCCCAGGTACCAGAAGGCCGGCGGATTTTTGCCGGGATGACGGTTAAGGAAAACTTGCAGCTGGGTGCTTACCTCCGAAAGGACAAGGACGGGGTGGAAAAGGACATGGAAGCCATGTTTAAACGCTTCCCGATCTTGAAGGAACGGCAAAAGCAAGACGCCGCAACTCTTTCCGGCGGGGAACAGCAGATGCTGGCCATGGCCCGGGCCTTGATGGCGCGGCCGAAGCTGCTCTTGCTGGATGAACCATCCATGGGTTTGGCGCCAATCTACATCCAGGAAATTTTTGACATTATTAAAAGCATCAACAAGGAAGGCATGACTGTCCTCTTGATTGAACAAAACGCCCGACAGGCCCTCAGCATTGCCAACCGGGGCTACGTTTTGGCCTCAGGCGAAGTTAAGATGACCGGCAGCGGGCAGGACCTGCTCAACGACCCGGCCGTGCAAAAGGCCTACCTTGGTGGTTAAAAAGAATAACCTTCGAAAGCGGGAAACTGCTTTCGAAGGTTATTTTTTCTTCATTTCTTATCTGCTAGGAAAAGGCTGATCCTTGGGGTATAATTAGTTTTAGATTAAGAAAACAGTTAATAATGGAATAAGATTTAATACAAATAGGAGGAAAAAGATGGCGGGATTCAACACCCGGCTGGTCCACCAGCCCCGGCAAAATGACAATCAAACAGGGGCCGTTGCCGTGCCGGTTTACAAGGCGACCACTTTTGCCTACCCAAAAATCGGGGCGCAAGTAAAGTACGACTACTCCCGGTCGGGCAACCCGACCAGAAATGCCGTTGAAGAACAGCTGGCCTGCTTGGAGGGGGGAGACCGGGCCTTTGTTTTTGCCAGCGGAATGGC
Organism: Lactobacillus delbrueckii subsp. jakobsenii ZN7a-9 = DSM 26046; assembly: GCF_001888925.1. Classification (NCBI taxonomy): domain Bacteria; kingdom Bacillati; phylum Bacillota; class Bacilli; order Lactobacillales; family Lactobacillaceae; genus Lactobacillus; species Lactobacillus delbrueckii. Next base: position 1,563,435 of record NZ_CP018218.1, on the reverse strand, counting down.
GGCGATTCACGCGGCTTTGGCAATTTTTGCAGCTGGGGACCATATCGTCATCGGTGACCAAATTTATGGGGGCACCTTCCGGATCGTCTACCAGTACTTCAAAGACCGGGGCCTGGAATTTACGGCAGTTGACACCCGGGATTTGGCGGCAGTGGAAAAAGCCATCCAGCCGAATACCAAGGCAATCTACTTTGAGCCGGTGACTAATCCGCTTTTGCAGGTGACGCCAGTTTCCGGGATTGCCCAATTAGCCCATGAGCACGGCATCCTGGCTATTACCGACAACACCTTCCTCAGCCCCTATCTTTTGCGCCCGCTTGAATACGGGGCAGACCTGGTTGTTCATAGCGCCACCAAGTACCTGGCCGGCCACTCTGATGTTAGTGCCGGGGCCGTTATTGCCAAGGGAGAGGAGCTGGCTGACCGGATCTACTTTGTGCAAAATGCCATTGGGGGGATTTTGTCGCCGGAAGATTCCAATGAACTTGCCCGGGGGATCAAGACCTTGTCACTGCGCTTAGACCGGCAGATGGAAAATGTTCAAGCGATTATTGGATTTTTGAAAAAGCAGGCCGGAATCGCCAAGATTTACTATCCAGGTGATCCGGACCTAGCCGGCTATGATGACCTGCGCAAAGAGGCCAAGGGGGCGGGCGGGGTCTTCTCCTGTGAACTGGACAACGATATTTATGACCCGGTAGTTTTTGTTAACAGTCTAAATCTGTTCAGCCTGGCAGTAAGCTTAGGGGCGGTTGAAAGCCTGGTCGAACTGCCAAGCAAGATGAGCCATGCCGAACTGTCAGAAGAAGAGCAGCTGGCCGCCGGCATCAAGCCGGGCCTTATCCGCTTTGCCGTGGGCATTGAAGACGCGGCGGACTTGATCGCTGACATTGACCAGGCCCTGGCCGAAGCTAAAAGATAATGGATTTAAGGAAATGGAGGAAAAAGATGACAGAAAAAGATACCCGGTCTTTTGAGACCATCGTGGCGGAAGCCGGCAGCATAAAAGACGGAGCCAATCCGGTCGCCCAGCCCCTGTACTTGTCGGCCTGTTACCGGCACCCGGACTTGGACCAGGCGGTCAACTTTGACCGCTTGCAGGGCTTTACCTATTCCCGGGTGGAAACCCCTAACCGGAAAACCGTGGAAGAGACTCTGGCCAAACTGGAAGAAGGCTGCCAAGGTTTCGCTGTAGCCAGCGGGATGGCTGCTGTCCAGCTGGTCTTAAGTGTTTTGAAGACCGGGGATGAAGTGGTCAGCTTAGACGACCTTTATGGGGGCGACTTCCGCTACTTCCGTCACCTGGAAGACCACTTCCAGATCAAGTTCAAGCTCTGGAACGGGGAAACTTTGGAAAATTTGCTGGGGCTTTTGACGCCAAAGACCAAGCTTGTTTGGCTGGAAACCCCGTCCAACCCGATGATGAAGAGCGTAGACATCCAGGCCGTGGCTGATGCTGTTCATGACTATAATCCTGATATCCTGGTGGCCGTTGACAATACTTTTTACACGCCATATTACCAAAAGCCGCTGACCCAAGGGGCAGACGTGGTCATTCACTCGGCCACCAAGTACCTGGGCGGGCATAACGACATTTTAGGCGGGATCGTGGTGGTCAAGGATCCGGTTTTGGCCGACTTTTACTTCCAGTACACCATTACGGTTGGCGACACTATGTCCGCCTTTGACAGCTGGCTTTTGACAAGAAGCTTGAAGACTCTTCCTTTAAGAATGCAGCAGCACACGGCCAGCGCGAAAAAGATCGTTTCTTTCCTAGAGCAGGCGCCGCACGTGGAAAAAGTCCTCTACCCGGGCAAGGCGGGGATGATCTCCTTTTATTTGGACAGCGACGAAGAAGTCGACCGGGTTCTCAAGAGCATCAAGCTGATTACTTTCGCGGAAAGCTTGGGCGGGGCAGAAAGCCTCTTGACCATTCCTTACTACCAGACCCATGACGATGTTGCAGAAGACCAGCGTCTCAGGCTGGGAATTACGCCGCGGCTTTTGCGGCTCTCAGTGGGCCTGGAAAACGCGGACGACTTGATTGCCGACCTGGCCCAGGCCTTGGGGGAATAAAAGCAAAAAAACAAGTTCCAGAAGCCGGAACTTGTTTTTGCTTATTTCCAGGTCTGCTCGTAGACCTCTTCGTTAAAGCCGCAGGTTAAGTGCTGGTCATCAACGACCAGGGGGCGTTTGATCAGCTTGCCGTCTTTAGACAAGAGATCAGCGGCTTCCTCTATAGTCATATTTGGCAACTTGTCTTTCAGGCCCATTTGCCGGTAGTGCTGGCCGCTGGTGTTGAAAAAGTATCGCAGGCCGCGGTCCTGGTACTTGGTCAGCCAGGACAAGAGCAGGTCTTTTTCCGGCGGAGTCTCCACCAGGTCCTGGAAGTCATAGCTGATGCCCTTGTCGTCAAACCACTTCTGGGCCTTCCGGGAAGTGGAGCAGCGCTTGTATCCATAGAATTTTGGCATGTTTTTCCCTCGATTTCTTCCTTACTAAATTATCTCTTTTGAGTTTAACGCAAAAAATCTGGCAAAAACAGGAATTTGCCTGGCAAAAAACTTGAGCAAGGCGGGCAAAGCGTGCTATACTAACAGAGTTGCAATTTGAGTGATACCTCGATTCTGCAACCGCGCAGATAAGGTTGACAAGCCTGCTTTGGGCAGCACCTTTGATGGCGAGTCTAAGTAATTTTATACGGAGGTGTACTAATGTACGCAGTTATTAAGACCGGTGGCAAGCAATACAAGGTTGCCGAAGGCGAAAGTATCTTCGTTGAAAAGCTTGACGTACAAGCTGGCGAAGAAGTTGTTTTTGACCAAGTTATCCTGGTAGCTAATGGTGACGACGTTAAGATTGGTACTCCATTAGTTGAAGGTGCTAAGGTAGTTGCTAGTGTTGACAAGCAAGGCAAGGAAAAGAAGGTTGTAACCTTCAAGTACAAGCCAAAGAAGCACTCACATTCTAAGTACGGTCACCGTCAACCTTACACCAAGGTTACTGTTAAGAGCATCGAAGCTTAGTAAGAGGTGAACACTATGATGATGAACATTCTTTCAAACGCAAAGTTACTTGCCCACCACAAGGGTGGTGGTTCAACTACCAACGGTCGTAACTCAGCTGGTCGTCGTTTGGGCGCAAAGCGTGCCGACGGTCAAGAAGTACACGCTGGCTCAATCATCTACCGTCAACGTGGTACTAAGATCCACCCAGGCAAGAACGTTGGCCGCGGTGGCGACGACACTTTGTTCGCACTGACTAACGGTGTTGTTAAGTTCGAACGTCTTGGCAAGTACAAGAAGCAAGTTTCTGTTTTGCCAGTAGAAGACGCTGAATAATCAAGCCGGCAAAGGAGCAGACAGTCCAGCTGCCTGCTTTTTTCTTGCCCTTTTTCCAGGGAAAGAATGTTTAAGTCCTTGATCTTTTGTATAATAAAAGCATCATGAATAAAAGCTTAAAATCTGCAGAAAAGGATGGTGCTTATGAGCAAGAACAATGAATTGTTAAGTCTGTTGACCAGACGGATCAAGGAAACTGCCGACTTGATCAAGGACAAGGACGCGGATGCCCTCTTGGTTTTCAACCGGGCAAACTACCGCTACCTGACCAATTTTACCGGTGAAGAAGCCCAGCTGATCATTGCCAAAAACGGCGACCGGGTGCTTCTGTCAGACTCCCGCTTTGCCCCGCAAATCGAAGCCCAGGCAGTGGGTGAACTGAAGGTAGTCATGAAGCATGGCCACGAAGCGGCCGAAATCGCGGCAGAGGTCAAAAAGCTGGGGGTCAAGAAACTCTTAGTCGAAGCAGAATTTGTTTCTGCTTATGAATATGACGCGATCAAATCCCAGCTGCCAGATGTTGACCTGGTGATGGTTACTGAAATCGTTGAACGGGTCCGCAATGTCAAGGATGACCTGGAACTGGCCACTCTTAAAAAGGCTGTTGAAATCTCAGAAAGAGCCTTTGAAGAAGTTCTGCCAATGCTTAAGCCAGGTGCCAAGGAAAGAGACGTGGGCGCCAAGCTCGACTACCTCTTCAAGCTCTACGGCGGCGACGGCCCGGGCTATGACTCAATTATCGCTTCTGGTCCCCGTTCTTCCTGGGCCCACGGGGTGGCCAGCGACCGCTTGATGCAAGAGCACGAACTGGTCGTAATTGACGCGGCCGCTTCATATAACGGCTACACCGCCGACATTACCAGAACCTACGCTTTGGGCAGCGTGGAAGATGAACTGGAAAAGATCTACAAGATCGTTCTGGAAGCACAAAAGCGGGGGATTGCCGCCGCTGTTGCCGGGGCAACTGGCAAGGACGTTGACCAGGCAGCCCGGGGCTAGGCTACATCAATAACGCCGGCTACGGGCAATATTTCGGCCATGGGATTGGACACGGAATCGGCCTGGAAATCCATGAAATGTGTCAGCCGGAATTTTTGTTCAGCCAGACGACCCTGGAAAACGGGATCGTGCACACGGTTGAACCAGGCATCTACCTGCCGCAAGGCGGGGTCCGGATCGAAGATGATATTCTGGTTAATGGCGACACTCCGAAAGTTTTGTCCACTTTACCAAAGGACGAACTCATTCACCTGTAAGATTATTTTTACGCCAATTGCAAAAATAAATTGAACACTTACCATAACATCTGGTAAATTTTGACTATCTACGCCGGTAAATGCGGTCAAGTTCGGTGTCAAAGTACTCTTCTGGAGTCTTGTAGTTTAAGATCTTCCGAGGAAGAGAGTTGCACCATACCTCGATCTTAGCAATATCTTCCACACTGTACTTATCCATACGGTCTCCCTTGGGAATATAGCGTCTGATAAGCCCGTTGTGCCGTTCTACGCTGCCTTTATCACAGGATGTATAAGGGTGAGCGTAGTACACAAGAGTCTTGGAAACTTGCTCAAGATCGGATAGATCTGCGAACTCAGATCCGTTGTCGGTTGTGATAGACTTAAAGATTTGATTCCATTTGGATCCGTAGTACTCTCGAAGCTTATCAAATGCCTTCATAACGCTAGCTGAGGTTTTATCCTCGATCTTGATCATGAAGAACTGACGCGTCTTTCGTTCGCACAGAGTAAGCAACACATCATCGTCCTTAGTCTTGTGTCCAAGAACCAGATCGCATTCCCAGTGACCAAAGTCCTTACGACTTTCGATTCTAGGACTACGTTCATCGATGCTTCGTCCCAGGATACGCTTGTTTACACGGGCACGACGAGTCTTAGTATTGCGCTTGACCTTCTCTGGAAGATCACCGTTCTTGATGTCCATTAGGCCCAAGTCAACGTAGTTATACAGAGTTTTGGTTGATACGACCTGATCCTTCTGGAAGATTCCCTTGGCCAAAGCATAACCCACGCAAGCATCAAGAGACCAGCCTCGATTATGGAAGCAGTGGGAAACATAGTCGATGAACTTATGTCTGCGAAGAAACAAGCTCTTGCGGCCGCATTTGCTTCTATGTAGTTCGTAAGTGCTTTGCCCTTCGACAGCTTTATACCGCTTCACATTGCCGGTATACACGGATACTGTGCCTCTTTTGAGCTCATATCCGACCGTGCTTGGCGAGCAGTTAAGCTCTCTGGCTATAGCACGGTTGGAGTAGCCCTTAGAGTGCAGCTCCTGGATTGTAGTCCGGTCGTTTAGCTTAAGGTGCTTGCCCTTTTGGTGTGGTTTAGTGTTAGAATATGAATGATCCATTTTAACCTCTCTAGAAATGTTTGTGGTAATTCATATTCTACCAGATGGTTGAAATGGATTTTTTGTGCTCTAATCCAGTGAAAACGATTTTTCTTACTGGATCGAAACAGTGTTCAGTTTAATTTTACAATCGGCGAAGATTATTTTTATGGTAAAATTTAGTGTTTATTGGTACAATTTAAGATGTAGAAACGGGGGATTTACCAGATGACAATGATTTCTGTTAACGAATTCAAGAACGGCCTCACGATCGAATACAACAACGACCTGTGGCGTATCGTTGAATTCCAGCACGTTAAGCCAGGTAAGGGCAGTGCCTTCGTTCGCTCAAAGCTGAAGAGCTTGCGGACCGGCGCCGTTCAAGAATACACTTTCCGTTCAACTGCCAAGGTCGAAACGGCTGACATTCAAACTCGGCAAATGCAATACCTTTACAACGACGGTTCAAGCTATGTCTTCATGGACACGGCAACTTACGAGCAATTGGAAGTGCCAAACGCTCAGATCGACCAGGAAGCCAAGTACCTGAAGGAAAACATGATTGTGAACATTATTTCCCACAATGGTGAAACCTTGGGTCTGGACCTGCCAAACACGGTTGACCTGAAAGTCGTTGAAACCGAACCAGGCATCCGCGGCGATACCTCATCAGGTGGTGGTAAGCCAGCTACGATGGAAACCGGTTTGGTTGTCACTGTGCCATTCTTTATCAATGTTGGTGACGTGCTGACGATTAACACTAGTGACGGTTCATACGTATCACGTTCTAAGTAGTAGTTTTCGAGGTGGAAAAATGGCTGATAATTCAACAATCGTTTTAAGCGGCAATGATGAGGGCGATCAAATAAAGATCGACCTGCAGGTACTCGAAGTCATTTTGGGCATTTCAGCTCAGAAGGTCGACGGTGTTGCCGGGATGCGCGCTGGCTTGAAGTCAGGCTTGAGCCGTGTCTTTGGCCGCGAGGATCGGGGCAAGGGAGTTGCCGTCTCAGTTGATGAAGACGGCGAACTGACGGCTGACGTTTACGTATATCTCAAGTACGGCGTCAACGTGCCAGCTGTTGCGGGCAAGATTCAAGAAGCTCTGAAGCAGCAGCTGACTCAGATGACGGATATGAATTTGAAGTCCATTGATGTTCATGTCGTTGGTCTCGTCTTCCCTGAAGATGAAAAGAACTTTGAAGATGCTGATCAACCATTATTCCCCGATCAAGAAGAAGATAAGTAATGAATCAACACGATAGTCGAAGAATTGCACTGCAAGCCATTTATCTGTATAACCAGGATCCCAGCGTGACGGCCAGTGAATTGGAAAACAATGTCAAGTCCGCTTTGGACTTGGATACTTTGCCGGCCTACAGCCAGGAACTGGTCAGCGGCGTGATCGACAAGCAGGCTGAACTGCGTGACAAACTTTCCGCCAACTTGAAGCAAGGCTGGCGCTTGGAACGGCTGAGCAAGACCAGCTTGGCAATTTTGGAAGTAGCCCTGTATGAAATGCTGTACAGCCCGGTTATTGAAGATCGGTCAGCCATCAACGAGGCTTTGAACTTGTGTGACGAGTTTGATGATCCGAAGTCAAAGGCCTTCATCAATGGCATATTGGCAAACTTTGTGCAAGAATAATCTTTAAAAGCCGGCGTTTCGCCGGCTTTTTTTCTTAAGGAGGAGGCAGTTTTGGGAGAAATTTTAGACGGGAAGAAGCTGGCCCGGGAATTAGGGGAAAAGTTAGGCAGTGAAGTGGCTTCCTTAAAAGAGCATGGGGTCAGTCCCAAGCTCTGTGTCATCAATATTGGCGATGATCCGGCCAGCAAGGTCTATGTCGCCTCCAAGAAGCGGAAGGCTGAGGAGCTGGGCATCAAGCAGGTAGTTTATCAATTGCCGGCTGATAAAAGCGAAGAGGATGTCTTAAAGTTGATCGACAGCTTGAACGCGGACCCGGAAGTTTCCAGCCTGATGGTCCAGTTACCGGTTCCCCCGCAGATCAATGCTGACCGGGTCATTGAAAGGATCGATCCGGAGAAGGACGTTGACTGCCTGACTCCGGCCAATATCGGCCGCCTCTGGCAGGGCAAGCACTTTGTCGAACCAGCTACGGCTGCCGGCATCATTGCCCTTTTGGACCACTACCAAATTGACTTGACTGGCAAGAACGCCGTGATTGTCGGCCGGTCAAACATTGTCGGCAAGCCCCTGGCTGCCTTGATGCTGGAAAGAAACGCTTCTGTCTCAATCCTGCACTCCCGCAGCCGGAACTTGGCTGACTTGACCAAGCAGGCCGACATCCTGGTCTGCGCGGTCGGCAAGGCGGAAATGATCAAGGCGGACATGGTTAAAGAAGGGGCGGTCGTGATTGATGTAGGCATCAACCGGGTGGACGGCCACCTGGTCGGTGACGTTGATTTTGCCCCCGTTAAAGAAAAGGCCAGCTGGATCACGCCTGTGCCTGGCGGGGTTGGCCCTTTGACGGTAGAGTTTTTAATGGAAGAAGTCATCAAATTGACGAGGAGACAGCATGGACTCGATTAAGGGGACGGACGAAAAGTACCTGACTGTCAGTGAATTAAATTGGTATGTTAAGCAGAAATTTGACCGGGATCCCTACCTGCGGCAAATTTTTCTCCAAGGGGAATTGTCGAATTTCCGCTTCCGGAGAGGTGGTCACCAGTACTTTTCTTTAAAAGACGACAAGTCTAAAATCAATGTGGTGATGTTCCGCGGAGACTTTGACAAGGTTAAGTTCGAGCCGGAAGAAGGGATGAAGGTCTACGTGACCGGCCGCTTGTCAACTTATGAAGCCCAGGGCAGCTACCAGTTTTATGCCAAAAGCATGGAACCGGCCGGCCTTGGTGCCTTGTATGAACGCTTTAGGCAGCTGCAGGAGAAGCTGGCTAAAGAAGGCCTCTTTGCCCAAGAGCACAAGCGCCCTCTGCCCCTTTTTCCAGATAAGATCGCTGTTGTGACTTCAGCCTCCGGGGCGGTCATCCACGACATCATGGTAACGGCTAACCGCCGCTTCCCGCACGCTGAAATTGACCTTTTTCCAGCCCAGGTGCAAGGGGAAAGCGCAGCTGGCAGCTTGGTTTCTGCTATGCAGCAGATCCAAGCCCGGGCAGATGAATATGACGTGCTCATTATCGGCCGGGGGGGCGGGTCTTTAGAAGACCTGTGGCCTTTTAACGAAGAAGAAGTGGTCCGCCAGGTTTATGCCATGAAGATGCCGGTGATTTCATCAGTTGGTCACGAAACAGATACCACCCTCTGTGACCTGACAGCTGACTGCCGGGCGGCTACGCCAACGGCAGCCGCTGAAATGGCGACGCCGGCCCTAACCCTGGTCCTGGCTGAAATTGGCCAGCTGCAGACCCGGCTTTTGACCGACATCCGGGCCGTGATCCAGGTCCGGGCCCAGGCCCTGGCCCAGCTGGAGAATTCTTTTATCATGAAAGAGCCCCAGCGCCTCTATGAGCAGAAGATACAGCAGGTCGACCAATTGTCCCAGCAGCTGAGCCAGATGATGGAAGTAATTGTCAAAGACCAGGGGCAAAAGCTCAGCCTTTTGACCCAGCGCCTCCAGCACCAGGCCCCAGACCGGAGAATCAAGCAGCTTAAGCAGGAAAACAGCTACCTGGCCAAGAGCCTGGAAATGGGGATCAAGCGGATTCTGGAACAAAAGAAGGCTGCCTGCCGGCAGGCCGTCCAGCAGCTGGACGACTACAGTCCTTTAAAGACCCTGGCCCGGGGCTATAGCTACACGACTGACGCGAGCGGCAACGTAGTCAAGTCAGTTCAGCAATTGGCTCCAGGCGACCAGGTTCGCCTGCACTTAAAGGATGGCCAGGCCATCGGCCGGATTGAAGAGATTAAGGAGGAAAAGAATGACTGAGAAGAACAATTTTGAAAGCCAGCTCAAGGAGCTGCAGGAAATCGTTGGCCAGCTGGAAAATGGCCAGTTGTCACTGGAAGAATCATTGGCCCAGTTCCAGACCGGAGTCAAGCTGAGCCGGGAATTGAAGCAGGAATTGACCAAGGCCGAAAACACCGTGGCCAAGTTGATCGAGTCTGATGGCAGCGAGAAGGAACTTGATCCAACCGATGCTTCAGCACCAAAGGAATAAAGCCATGACAACTTTTAAAGAATTTCAAGCTAGGTACACGCCAATCATCAATGATTTTTTAGAAGGACAACTGGCAAAAGAAAGCGATGACCCCCGTTTTGCTGAAATCATGGCTTATTCAGTTATGGCTGGGGGCAAGCGCCTGCGGCCTTTGCTCTTTTTGGCAACTTTAGACGCCTTGGGTGTTGAGATCACCGAAAAAGAAGTCCAGGCCGCCTGCGGGATTGAACTGATCCATACCTATTCTTTGATCCACGATGACCTGCCGGCCATGGACAATGACGATTACCGGCGGGGGGAATTGACCAGCCACAAGAAATGGGGCGAAGCTGAAGCTATTTTGGCCGGGGATGCCCTCCAGCCTTTAGGTATCCAGTGGATCGCCCAGGCTGAACATAACTGGAAGCTGGTCGAGATCATTACTGAAGCTGTGGGTCCAAAGGGGATGGTGGCTGGCCAATATCTGGACATCGATACCACCAACAATGAAGACAGCAGTGAAGAAGTGATTGACCACATGGAATGGCTGAAAACCGGCTGCTTGATTTTGGCCAGCGTTCAGATGGCCACGGCATTAGCTGCTTGCCCTGACCAGCAGGCCCAAAAGTACCTGGCCTTCGCCAAGCACTTTGGCCGCTCTTACCAGCTCTATGACGACCTGGTAGACATCGTTGAAAGCCAGGAAGAAGCGGGCAAGGCGACCCATAAGGACCAGGAAGTGGGCAAGAACAACAGCTTGACCATGCTGGGGGCAGAGGCAACCAGAAATGAACTCAAGCAGCTGATTGAAAAAGGCAAGGCTGACCTGGCCGGGGAAAAAGCAGAAGTTTTGCTAGGCTTTTTGGATTTATATCAGAAGGTACTGTAATGGCAAGTAAAGAACGCGCGGACGTATTATTGGCCGCCAAGGGAATTTTTAACTCCAGAACTCAGGCCCAAAGAGCCATCATGGCGGGTCTTGTAACTGACCACAACCACCAGCGGATCGATAAGGCCGGGGAGAAGTTTCCCGTTGACGAGGAATTTTTCATTAAAAAGGATAAGCTCAAGTATGTTTCCCGGGGCGGTTTCAAATTGGAAAAGGCGGTCAAGGTCTGGAACATTGACTTAAAAGACAAGGTCTGCCTGGATATCGGGGCTTCAACTGGTGGCTTTACCGACGTAGCCCTGCAAAATGGGGCCAAACTGGTCTATGCCTTGGACGTGGGCTATAACCAACTGGCCTGGCAGCTGCGGGATGACCCCCGGGTGGTAGTGATGGAGCGGCAGAACTTCCGCTACTCGGTTCCCGCCGACTTTACCGAAGGCCTGCCGGACTTCGCCATGACCGACGTGTCGTTTATCTCCCTGGACTTGATCATGCCGCCGATGTATGAAATCTTAAAAGACCAGGGGGATGCCGTCTGCTTGATCAAGCCTCAGTTTGAGGCCGGTCCGGAAAATGTCGGCAAGCACGGGATCGTCCGGGACCACGCGGTTCACCAGGCAGTGATCGAGCACACTATGGCCAAGGCCCTGGAAATTGGCTTTTCCATTTTGGGCGTTGACTATTCACCAATCAAGGGCGGCAAGGGGAATATTGAATTTTTGCTTCACTTGAAGAAGGACCAGGCAAATCCAGGGCAGAATCTCTGGTCCGGCTCAGTCAGCGAGCTGGTTGACCGGGCTGCCCAGGGTCTGTAGAAAGGATGCTGTGGGACGCTTATGCTTGTCGAATTGGATATCCAGAATTTCGCTATCATTAAGAGTCTGAAAATCAAGTTTCAGCCGCAAATGACAGTCCTGATCGGGGAAACCGGGGCCGGCAAGTCCATCTTGATCGATGCTTTGTCACTTTTGCTGGGCCACCGGGCCCAAAAAGAAATGGTCCGGTCTGGCCAGAGCAAGGCAGTAGTGACGGGCCTTTTTACCCTGCAAGATGAGGAAATGCGGGAAGTTGAACAAATCGCGGATGACTACGGCCTGCCGATGGACGGTGATGACCTGATCATAAGCCGGGAGATTTCCAGCAAGGGCCGGAACGTCATCCGGATTAACGGGCAACTGACCACCATCACCGCTTTGGCAAAAATTGGTGAGTACCTGGTCGACATCCATGGCCAAAACGACCAGCAGATGCTGATGGACCAAAGCCGGCAGATTGACCTAGTCGATGAATACGCGGGCAAGGACTTCAAGCCCCTTTTATGCAAGTACCAGGCTGAATACCAGACCTGGCAAAGCCTTAACCGGCGCCTGGAGCACCTGCGCCGGGACAGCCGGGAACTGGCCCAGCGTCAGGACATCCTCCAGTTCCAGGTCGAAGAGTTGACCCAAGCGGATTTGACGGATGAGCAAGAAGACCAGAACTTGGAAGACGAGTTCAACAAGCTGAATAATTACCAGAAGATTGCTGAATCCGCCAACTTCATGATCCAGCTTTTTGACGATGACGAGCATGGCTTAACCAGCCTGCTGGGGGATGCCCAAGGAACGGCAGAAGATTTGGCCGACCTGGACAAGGACTTCAAGAATGTGGCCCAGTCCATTACTGACGGGGTATATTCGCTGAGCGATGCCCGCTCAGAACTGGGCGACATCATGGACAGCTTGGAATTTGATGAAGAACGCTACCAGTACGTGCAAAACCGCCTGGACCTCTTGAACAACTTGAAGAAGAAGTATGGACCAAGCCTGGCAGACGTTTTTGACTTCTATGCAAAAGTCTCCAAGGAGCTCAGCCAGTTTGAAACTGGTGGCCTTGACGAAGAAGAACTGGTCAAGCAGATAGCCGCTGTTGAGGAAAAAATGTCAGTCATGGCGGCTGACCTCCACCAGGCCAGAGAATCGACCGCCTTGAAGCTGGAAGAAGCGATCAAGCATGAACTGGCTGACCTGTACATGGACAAAGCCCGTTTCTCCATCCGCTTCGCCAAGACTGATAATTTCACGGTCAAGGGGACTGATGACCTGGCCTTCTACATCGCGCCAAACCCAGGCGAAGAGCTGATGCCACTGGTCAAGATCGTTTCCGGCGGGGAACAGTCCCGGCTGATCCTGGCCCTAAAGGCTATCTTCTCCCGGGTTGAGCCGGTTGGCACCATGGTCTTTGATGAAATTGACACCGGGGTTTCCGGCCGGGTGGCAGCGGCCATCGGCAAGAAGATGCACGCGATTGCCGGCCAAAAGCAGGTTATCGCCATCACCCACTCCCCGCAGGTAGCGGCCAGCGCCGACCACCGCTTTGCCATCGCCAAGCAGGTTGCAGCCGGTGAGACCTTTACCCAGGTCAAGGAACTTGATGAAGACAGCAGCATCAAGATGATCGCCCAGATGATGGCCGGAGCTAATGTCAGCGAAGCTGCTGAGCAAAACGCGGCCGACCTGATTGCCAGTCAGCAGAAACGAGATTAGAAAATAATTATCAAAAAATAACTCTCTTGCCAGAAGGCAGGAGAGTTTTTTGCATGCGCATGGGAAGAATATGCAATTTTTGCTTTAATTGCAGGTAAAAAGCGTTGACAATGGATAATTGCTGTTTTAATTTAAGTTTAAACATAGCCCCAGATTCGCCCTCTTCTTCCCGCAGGCAGAAAAGGCGGTCAAGAAGTACGGGTCCAACTACGGGACGGCTTCAAAGTACATGCTTTATAACGGGCCGTATATGCAAAAGAGCTGGACGGGGTCCAACCTGTCTTGGAAGATGGTCAAGAACAAGTACTATCTCAACTGCTTACTTGATCAGACCGGAAATCAATAATGTCTACAACGACAACCTCGGCGGCTGGCAGTTCAAGTACGCCAGCGTGAAATAACGAAAAGCGTAAGAGAACATAAGTGCAAAAAGAGTCTGGAAAAGCCAGGCTCTTCTTTGCTTTAAGGCAGCTCAACTGTTAAAATGTCATTAATGTCAAGCAAGTAAAAAATCTTGTTGTCGGCATCGCGGAAAACGAAGCGGCTGGGTGAAATCCGCTTGGTGATCTTGCCAACCCGCCAGCTGCCGTCATTTAAGGTGACCAGGAGATACTGCCTCTTCAAGAAGGCCAGCTGCAATTTAGCTAAGTTAACTGCCAGGCTGTCGCCGCGGAGGGTGAGCCGGTCTTTGTCATAAGCAAAGAGATAGTGAAAGGCCTTCTTAAGGGGCTGAGTGGCTCGGCTGGCAAAGTTTTGAAATTTGGACATGGTGAATACTCCTTTAAGTAAATCATTTTCGAACGCCTGTTTGTAAACATATTATACGAACAAGTATTCGAAAAAGCAAGCCCCTTTTTTAAAAAAGCTTTTTTCGGCCTTAAGACTTGATCAGAAGGCGCTTATGGTCCAAAATAGAATTACTAGTCAAAAAAGGAGCTATCATGGCAGATAAAGGATTACTGTTGGTTTTGTCCGGCCCGTCCGGGGTGGGCAAGGGAACCGTCAAAAGCGCAATTGTTGAACACAAGGTCTTCCCCTTCGAATACTCAGTCTCAATGACTACCCGCAAGCCCCGTGAAGGCGAAGTGAACGGGAAAGACTACTACTTCGTGACCAGGGAAGAATTCAAGCAGGCGATTGCTGACAATCAGCTGCTGGAATACAACGAATACGTCGGCAACCTTTACGGGACCCCTTTGGGCCCGGTCAAGGAAATGCTGGCTGCCGGCAAGGACGTCTTGCTGGAAATCGATGTCAACGGAGCCAGAACTGTTCGCCAACAAATGCCAGAAGGCGTCTTTATTTTCTTGACGCCGCCTGACCTGCACACTTTAAGAGACCGGCTGGAACACCGGGGCACGGAATCCGAAGACGTGATCCGGGGCAGAATTGCCCAAGCGCGCAAGGAAATTCTGGTGATGCAGGACTATGATTACGCGGTAGTCAACGACACTGTCGCCAACGCCGTCAACCACATTAAAGCAATCGTTGACGCTGAACACGTCAGCGTCAAGCGTGTGATCGGCGATTATCGGAAAATGGTTAAGGAGGACTAAGATGAGAATTACCTATCCATCAATTGACAAGCTGCTAGATGAAGTTGATTCAAGATACTCACTGTCAGTTCTGGCTGCCAAGCGGGCTGGTGAACTGGAAGCCGGCAAGCCGGGCGCTTTGGACAACTACCACAACTTGAAGCCGGTCGGCCAGGCATTGGAAGAAATTGCTGCCGGCAAGGTAACGATTGACGCTGACCCTCACGGTGAAGCTGACAAATAATCCTTGAAGAGGAGCGGACCAGAAGCCCGCTCCTCTTTTAGCGTAAAGGAAGGGAGAAGGACTTGATCGCAGAAGTTATTGTCGATGTGGCCGCCCACCAGACTGACCGCGTTTTTGAATACCATATTCCTGATGACCTGGAAGTTGAAATTGGCAGCCGGGTAGTGGTGCCTTTTGGCCGCCGCAAGGTCCAGGGCTTTGTCGTCGCCGTGAAAAAAAGCAGCAACTTTACCGGCCAGTTAAAGGACCTGCTCTTAGTGGTCGATGAAATGCCGCCTTTGACTCCCGAGCTGGTCGCCCTGTCCAGCGATCTGGCCCGGCAGATTTTTGCCTACCGGATCAGTATCCTCAAGACCATGCTACCGGGGGTAATGCGGGCCAATTACCGGAAAATCCTCCTGCCAAACAGCCCGCGGGCAGAGCAAATGCCTCTTTTTGCGGGAGACCCGGTGGATTTGGCTAACTTAGAAGAGCCGCGTCTGATCAAGCTGGTCAAGCAGCTCCTGAATAAGGGGGAGGCCAGGATAGAATACCTGGTTGAAAATAAGGCGAAAAAGAAGCTGGTTTCAGTCTACTATCCGCTTCTATCGGCCGCTGACTATCAGGAGATTTTTTTAGAAACTAGAAAAACGGCCAGCCAGCAAAGAAAATTGCTGGCAGATTTGGCCGGGGACTTTGCGGCTTATCCTAAAAGCCGGGAAGAATTGACCGGTCTGGGCATCAGTTCAGCAACTTTAAAAACGGCGGTCAGCAAGAAATGGCTGCAGGAAAAAGGCCAGGAAAAATACCGGCGGCCAACCAAGCAGGTTGCTCCCAGCCGGCCTTTAGACCTAAATGACGAGCAGGCCGCGGCCTTGAGCCGGGTCAGCCAGGACATCAAGGGCCGGGTCAGCCAGACCTTTCTTTTAGAAGGAGTGACAGGGTCCGGGAAAACCGAAGTCTACCTGCAGGCGATCAGCCAGGCCCTGGCCTTGGGCAGGGCAGCCTTGATGCTGGTGCCGGAAATTTCCCTGACCCCCCAGATGGTCAAGCAGGTCCAGGCCCGCTTTGGCCAGCAGGTGGCGGTTTTACACTCGGCCTTGTCGGAAGGTGAGCGCTATGACGAATGGCGCAGGATCCGCCGGGGGCAGGCCCAGGTGGTCGTAGGCGCTAGAAGCGCGGTTTTTGCCCCCTTGGACAATTTAGGCCTCATCATTATCGATGAAGAGCATGAAGGCTCCTACAAGCAGGACAACAATCCCCGCTACCATGCCCGGGACGTGGCAATTTGGCGGTCGCGCTACCACCACTGTCCCTTGATTTTGGGTAGCGCGACGCCGTCTTTGGCCAGCCGGGCCCGGGCCCAAAAGGGGGTCTACCAGCTTTTGCGCTTAAAAAAGCGGGCCAAGAGCCAGCCTTTACCGCGAGTCGACCTGCTTGACTTAAAGCACGTGCAGTTTGCCGGCAGCCAGTTTGACATCTCCTGTCCATTGGCTGAGGCGATTCAAAAGCGGCTGGAGAAAAAAGAGCAGGTAATCCTGCTTTTAAACCGGCGGGGCTTTGCCAACTTCATGCTCTGCCGCAATTGCGGCTTTGTTTTAAAGTGCCCTAACTGCGACTTGTCCTTGACCATGCATAAGGACACTTGTACTATGCAGTGCCACTATTGCGGCTACCAAGAAGCTGTTTCGGAAATTTGTCCCAACTGCCGGGACCGGCAGATCCGCTTTTTGGGGACGGGGACGCAGAAGGTGCAAGAAGAGCTGGCTGAGCTTTTTCCGCAAGCTAAAATCCTCCGCATGGACGTGGACACGACCCGGAGAAAGGGCAGCTATGACAAGATTTTGACCAGTTTTGGCCAAGGAGAAGCCGACATCTTGCTGGGTACGCAGATGATCGCCAAGGGCCTGGACTTCCCTAATGTAACTTTGGTTGGGGTAATCAATGCCGACACTGGTTTATGGCTGCCCGACTACAACGCTTCTGAGCGGACTTTTGAGCTGCTCACGCAAGTAGCTGGCCGGGCAGGGCGGGCCGACAAGGAAGGGCAGGTCATGATCCAGACTTATAATCCGGACCACTACGCTATCCACCTGGCGCAAAAGCAGGACTATGAGCTTTTTTACGCTAAAGAAATGCAGGTCCGCCATGCCGGCGACTACCCGCCTTACTTTTACACGGTCCTGGTCTCCGTTTCAGCCAAAAATGAGCAAAACGCGGCCCGGGAGGCTTTTAAAATCAAACGGCAATTGCAGAGGGAATTGCGGGCGCCGACTATTATCTTAGGGCCGGCTCCGGCAACGATCAGCCGCTTAAAGAGCCAGTATTATTACCAAATACTGGTAAAATATAAAAGAGAAAAACACTTAAATGAGCTCCTGCACCAGATCCAGGACCAGGCCCAGGAAGTGAAAAAGTACGGCCTGACTGTTGAGATCGATTCAGAGCCAGAGAGAATTATGTAAAGGAATAAAAACGTGAATTCAGTAATCTTTTTAGGAACGCCGCAATTCGGCGCTACAGTTTTGGAAGGCCTGATCAAGGCCGGTTATCATATTTTGGCCGTGGTCACCCAGCCGGACAAGAAGGTTGGCCGCAAGCAAAAGGTCGTTTACTCCCCGGTCAAGGAAGTGGCTTTGGCCAACGACTTGCCTTTATACCAGCCAGTCCGCCTGTCCAAGTCAGCTGAACTTGACGAATTGCTGCAGCTTGACGCCGATTTCATCATCACCGCGGCCTTTGGCCAGTTTTTGCCGACCAAATTCCTGAAGTCCGCTAAGATCGCTGCTGTTAACGTGCACGGATCCCTTTTGCCGAAATACCGGGGCGGGGCACCGATCCAGTATGCGGTCAGAAACGGGGATGCGGAAACCGGGGTCACCATCATGGAAATGGTCAAGGAAATGGACGCCGGCGACATGTATGCCCAGGCCAGCCTGCCGATCAGACCAGATGAGACCAGCGGGGAAGTCTTCGAAGAACTGGCTCCGCTTGGCCGGGACCTGCTTTTGGAAACTCTGCCAAAGATTGCCAGTGGCGAAATTGTCAAAAAGCCGCAGGATCCAAGCCAGGTAGTCTTTTCCCCAACCATCAGCAAGGTTGAAGAAAGAATTTCCTTAAAATTGACGGCCAAGGAGGCCAAGGACTTGATCCGGGCCCTCAATCCGGACCCAGGCGCCTACCTGGTCATCAAGGGCCAGCGCTTAAAGGTTTGGAAGGCAGAAGTGGCTGACGACAACACCAGTCTGCCAGCTGGCCACCTTTTGACCAACCAGGGCCGCTTTGCTATCAGCTTTGCCGGCAACACGGTCTTGAACCTGCTTGAAGTCCAGCCAAATGGCAAGAAGGCCATGGCCATCAAGGACTTTTTGAACGGGCAGGGGAAGAAGTTTGCAGCAGGAGAAAAGATCGTAGATGAAGACTAACGCCCGCACCGTGGCTTTGGCCACCTTGATGAAGGTGATTAACCAGGGCTCATATTCAAATATCAGCTTAAACCACGCGTTAAAGGCGGCTAAGCTGCCGGGTGAAGAGAGCCGGCTGGCCACCAACCTGGTCTATGGGACCATCCAATACCAGCTTTACCTGGAATACCAGCTCAAGGACCTGGTCAAGGCCCGGCTGAGAGAGCCATATATCAAGCCCCTTTTATTGATGTCGGCCTACCAGATCTTCTTTTTAGACAAGGTGCCAAACCGGGCAGTCTTAGACGAGGCCAACAAGCTGGCTAAGGCCTATGGCCGGCCAAAATCTAGCGGCTACCGCCTGGTTAACGGGATTTTGCACTCGCTTTTACGGCGAGGAGAGGTCCTGCCGGAAAAAGACGCGCCAGACTATCTCAGCGTCAAGTGCAGCATGCCCCTTTGGCTGAGCGACTATTTCGTAGCCAACTGGGGCAAGAGCAGGGCAGAAAAAATCATGGCCAGCTTCAACAGCAAGGCGAAAAACGAAATCCGGATTTCGGCTTTGGCTGATGAAAAGCGGGTCGTCCGGGACCTGGACCGGGCCCATTTTGCCCCTCAGGAGTCGCCTTTGGCCAGCCGCAGCTATGCCTTAAGCAGGGGCGGGATCGTGATGACCGACTTTTTCAAAGATGGTGAAGTGACGGTGCAAGACGAAGCAGCCAGCCTGGTGGCAGAAGCCTTTGACTTTAAGGGAAATGAGCAGGCCCTTGATGCCTGCAGCGCCCCAGGCGGCAAGACCATTCAAATAGCTGAGCAATTGCCTGACGGGCAAGTGACTGCTCTGGATATCCATGAAAAGAAATTGCGTCTGGTCAAGGAAAATGCCGCCAGAATGCGGGTTGCTGACCGGGTCAAGGTCAGAGCTTTGGACGCGCGGAAGGCAAGGGAGTATTTTTCCGGGCAAGAATTTGATAAGATATTGATAGACGCACCATGTTCCGGTCTGGGACTGCTGCGCCGCAAGCCGGAAATCCGCTACACGAAAACAGCGGAAGACATCAGCCATTTGGCTGAAATCCAACTGGACATTTTGAACGAAGTATCCGGCTTGCTGAAAAAGGGCGGGGAGTTAGTCTACTCCACCTGCTCAATCTCTGTAGAAGAAAACGAAGAAAACGTGCGGAAATTTTTAGCCGCGCATCCAGATTTTGCATTGAAACCATTTGAAACGGCCAAGATCTCCGCGCCCAAGGGTATGCTGAAGATCCTGCCCGACAGCTACAACAGTGATGGATTTTTCATTGCCAAGTTTACGACAAGAGGTTAGTACTTGTGATTAAAACGGCATTTGCTTCAAGTATTGGTAGAGTTAGAGAGAGCAATCAAGACTTCGTTCAGATTTTTCAGAATCGCGTTGGGGCAACCATGGCCATCGTCTGTGATGGGATGGGGGGGCACCAGGGCGGCGACGTTGCTTCCACGATGGCAGTCAGCCACCTGGGCCACAATTTCGCTAACACCGACCTGCACGACAAGAATCTGGCCAGAAAATGGCTGGACGTCCAGCTGCGCTCAGAAAACGAAACGATTCTGAAGGCCGCAGACCGCTTCCCGGACTTGAACGGGATGGGCACGACGATTGTCCTGGCCATGTTCTTTGACCAGGAAGTCTTGCTTGCCCACCTGGGTGACTCCCGGGCCTACAGCTACTCTGAAGGGAATTTCCGCCAGATCACTGAAGACCACTCTTTAGTCAATGAACTGGTCAAGATGGGGCAGATCACCAAAGAACAGGCGAAGACCCACCCGCAGAAAAATATCATTACGCAAGCCTTAGGCGTTTCAAGCACTATTGATCCGGAATATAATGAACTTGAAATGAAGACTGATGACGTGCTCCTTCTCTGCACTGACGGCTTGACCAATTCCCTATCGGATCCTTTGATTCAACAGGTTTTGGCGACCAAGGGCCTGAACCTGCAGGAGAGGTGCAACAAGTTGGTCAATGAAGCCAATCGTCTGGGCGGCGGCGACAATATTACCGTCTGCCTGGCCGTAAATGAGGAGGATGGCGCGAGTGATCAATAAAGGTTATTTGCTTGGAGACCGTTACCGGATCGTCGACACCCTGGGTGAAGGCGGAATGGCCAACGTCTACCTGGCTGATGACATAATTTTGAAGAGACAGGTCGCCGTTAAAATTATTCGCCTTGATTTGCAGAAGGACTCCCAGGTTCTGGCCCGCTTTCAAAGAGAGGCCCTGGCCACCAGTGAACTGAGCCACCCTAATATTGTCTCTGTTTTTGACGTGGGGACCGACCATGGCCTGCCATATATGGTCATGGAATACGTGAAGGGACCTGACTTAAAGGACTATATCCGGGAAAACAGCCCGATTCCCCTCCCGCAGGTCATCAAGATCATGGACCAGATTTTGTCAGCGATGGAACTGGCCCACAAGCACAATGTGATTCACCGCGATTTGAAGCCGCAGAATATTTTGATGGATGAAAAAGGCAACATCAAAATTGCTGACTTTGGTATCGCGGTCGCCTTGAACCAAAGCGCGATCACCCAGACCAACTCGGTCCTGGGTTCGGTGCACTATATGTCTCCTGAGCAGACCCGGGGCGGGATGGTCACCAAGCAGTCTGACATCTATTCTTTGGGGATCATCCTGTATGAGGCCTTGACTGGCCATGTGCCTTTTAGTGGGGAAACGCCGGTGGCAATTGCCCTCAAGCATGCTGAAGACGATATTCCGTCCCTTAGAAAGCAAAACAAGGCCATTCCCCAGGCCCTGGAAAACGTTGTTTTAAAAGCGACGGCCAAGGATCCGCGGGACCGGTATGCTTCCGTGGCTGAAATGAAGGCAGACCTGGACTCCAGTCTGGATCCGAGCCGGGCAGGCGAAGCAATTTACCGGCCAAGCCACGGCAATAATGATGAAACTAAGATCCTGCCAGCCTTGAACGGCAAGGTCATGCAGGCTGAGAAAGCCAAGGAAGGCAAGGCTGAAGAGCCAAAGAAGCGGTCTTTCTGGGCTAGTATCAAGAAATATAAGTGGTGGTGGATTGGGTCATTATTCCCGGTTTTTGCCATCCTGCTCTTCATGTTTTTGGCAGTTGGCCATAACAATGTCCGGGTACCGGACGTCGTGAACATGACGGAGAAGGCAGCCAAGACTTCTTTGCAGAGCTCGGGCCTGGCAGTAGGCGCTGTTAAGCGGACTTACTCCAGCGATGTTAAAAAAGGCAAGGTGATTTCGACCACGCCGAAGGCCAACAGTCCCGTTGACAAGGGGAAAAAGGTCAACCTGCTGGTGTCTAAGGGACCAAACTTGACCAAGGTGCCCGATGTTGAGGGCCTTTATTTGTCGATCGCCAAAAAGAAGCTGAACAAGCTGGGCTTCAAGGTCAAGAGCCGGGAGGCGCCATCAAATGAGTACCTGCCAGGCTTGATCATTTCCCAAAGCGTCAAGGCCGGCCGCAAGGTAGATGCCTCTAAGACAACGATCACTTTGGTGGTGGCCGTGGCTTTAGAAGACCAGCCTAAGCCTTCAAGCTCCTCCAGCAGCAAGAAGGCAACTTTTAAACTGGCCGATCTGACGGGCAAGAGCCTGAAGGACGCCCAGTCTTACGCCAAGAGCAAGAAGCTCAACGTCAAGGTTGAGAAGGACCACTCGGACAGCGTGGACAGCGGTGACGTGATTTCCACTGATCCTGCCGCTGGCAGTGAGGTCTCTGAGGGTGATACTTTGACGATTACGGTCTCCAAGGGGGCTGAGAAGAAAGAGGTCAAGAAGACCTTCACGGTTGACTACCAGGCTGCAGAGAGTGAGTCAAGCTCCAGCTCTTCCTCCAGCCAGGGCAACCATGTCCGGATTTATATCCAGGATGACAACCACAGTCTCGGCAATATTTACCGGGACCTTTACATCACCAAGGACACGGACTTTACGATCACTTTTTCTGTTACTAAGGGTGACGGTAAGATTAAGATTGTCCGTGATGACCAAACTGTAGTTGATGAGACGATTTCGGCAGATGACAGTGAAAGCGGGAATTAAATGGCAGAAATAGTACAAGGAACGGTAGTTTCTTTAATTGCCGGCTACTACGACGTGCAAACGCCGGCAGGAGTCGTGCGGACCAGGGCCCGGGGCGTTTTCCGCAAGAACCGGGAGAAGCCCCAGGTCGGTGACAGCGTGCAGGTCAAGCTGGATGAACAGGGCTTGGCTTATTTGGTGAAGATTCTGCCCCGGAAGAACCGGATCGGCCGGCCGGCGGTGGCTAATGTCGATCACGTGCTTTTGGTCATTTCGGCAGTTGAACCAGATTTCTCCACCGCTCTTCTGGACCGCTTCCTGGTCTTTTTTGCCTGGCAGGGAGTAGAGGTAACGATCTACCTGTCAAAGAGCGACCTGCTGGAAAAGGAAAAATTGACAGAAATTGAAAGCCAGCTGGCTTACTACCAAAAGATCGGCTACCGGGTTTACCTGGACAGGGAAAGCCTGGCAGCAGAACTTCCCAAGCAGATCGGGGAAAGCGAGATCTGGACTCTGGCTGGCCAGTCAGGGGCGGGGAAGTCAACTTTGCTGAACTTTATCAAGGAAGACGCGGGCCAGGCGACGGGCGCGATCTCAACCAGCTTGAACCGGGGAAAACATACAACCCGGACGGTTACCCTTTTCAAATTAGGGGAAGGCTTTTTAGCAGACACGCCAGGCTTTTCGGCAATTGATCTGACGCCGATCAAGCTGAATGAACTGTGTACGTATTTTAAGGAATTTAAGGCCTTGAGTACGGGCTGCAAGTTCCGGGGCTGCCAGCACCTGCATGAACCGAAGTGCGCGGTCAAGGGCCAGCTGGCTCTAGGTGAAATCGCGGCTTTCCGCTATGATGACTATCTGGCCATGCGGACGGAAATCGAGGAAGGCCGAATGCCGGAATATTTGAAGTGATGAAATAAGTTAGGGTAGGGTGTTTTGTGATGGACGCGGCAGTGTTGCTTGGCGGGCCAAAGGAAGAATGGCCGGCTGATTTGAAGGAGCAGCTGAAGCAGGCTCAAGAAAAGGGAGACCTTTTAATCGGGGTCGACCGGGGAGCGCTGCTTTTGCTGGAATTAGGCTTTAAGCCGGATTTGGCAATCGGGGATTTTGACTCGCTGAAGGCTGATGAACTGGCCTGGGTAGAAGGGACGGTCGCGGATATCCGCTATTCGGTGCCCAAGAAGGACTGGACCGATTCAGAATTGATGCTGGGGATTGCTTTTGGCGATTATAAGATTGACCAGCTAAAGGTTTACGGGGCTACTGGCGGTCGGCTTGACCACGCGGCGAGCAATGCTTTTGGCATTTTGAACCCGGACCTGCGCAAGTATGCCAACCAGCTGACCTTGATTGACAAGCAGAATCTGATTTTTTACCGGCAAGCTGGCAGCTACGAGATGAAGAAGCAGGACTATAGCTACTTTGGGGTGACCTGCCTTCTGCCAGTAGAAGATTTGACGATAGAGGGGGCCTTGTATGACCTGGCTCCTTATAGCGGCGACTACCTACGCTCCTTTACTTCTAATGAGTTTTTGCCGGATAAGGATAGCTGCCGGTTATCCTTGAAGAAAGGCTTAGTAGCGGTTGTTTATTCTAAAGATTTAGACCGCTACCAAATGGCTTGATTTGCAAAAGATAGTTTAATTAATATTATAAAAAAGTCTCGCTGAAAAGCGGGACTTTTTCGCCCTTTGACGTGATTTTACAAAGAAATGCAAATATTCATCCGTGAAAGCGCTTATCGATAAATAGCTTATTTGTATAATAAAAGTTAAGGGATATTATCTCAAACTATTGTGTGTTTATAGAGGTAAGTCATATGGAAAATAAAGCGAAAAAAAGATGAAGCAAGTGCAGCTGAAACGACGGCAGACTCAGCCAGCCAGAAGGCGCAAGCAGCCAAGACGGCTGATGAAAAGGCTGACGCGCTCAAGGCAGCTGACGCTAAGCTTGCTCAAGCCAAACAAGAACTTGCAAGCGCCGAAAGCAACCTGTCTGCTAAGCAAGCAGCTTTGACTACGGCAAATGAAACTGCACCTAAAAAACGTGTGACAATGTGCGACTGATACCATCGCTACATTATGGCCTCAAGACCTTGACTCAAATGAGAATCAACGCCTTGGATCGTCGGTGTTAAGGCCCGACGCCCGATCAGAATGACTCTGGTCGTTTCGGTCACAATTTTTTGATCTGTCCGTAGACAGTTCTTTCGTTTTTCTCATCGGCTCTGCGTCATGACGCGTTTCCATGACATGACGCTGGGCGAAGCTGCCGCGACATCCGAAGATGCCTGCACTGAGGCGTGCGGTCTTACGCGTCTAAGCCGACATTTTTCCGCGAGATCTCCTCCATAACCAGAGTCTCGCCTTGGACAGGGCCTGCCCGTAGGCTGTCTCTCGACGGTCTGTCCCTTTCGTTGATAAATTATAAAGCTCTGTTGAGTTCCGGATGATCAATCAAAAGCGTGAGATTCATCATTGCATTTCTGTCCCGATCTACGACCTTGTTGTAGTTCGGGCATTTTTCGTTGTAGCACACGTACTCATCGTGCTTGGTGCCGTGCTTCTTGTTGCCGTAAAGGGTGATCTTGTCATCGCCCTTCTTGACGTTGCCGCACGCCGCACAGCGCTGAGTTGACGGATACAGTCTGTCCGCCATGACAAGCTCGCAGCCATGCCATTTGCACTTGTACTCAAGAATCGACTTAAAGCGACCAAACATGGCACGATGCACGCCTTTTGAAACCCGGTGGCTCATAAGCATGCCCTTTACGCTCAGCGTTTCAATGCAGATTGCATCATATTCCTTAACCAGCTCGGTCGTAAACTTTTGCATCTCATCTTCCTGCAGACGCTTTACTCGCTGATACGCTCTTTGAAGCTTGATTCTCGTCTTCTGATAGCGCTTGGAGCGATACGCGTTTGGCGTGCCGTTTTCTACCCGCTTTCTGGCCAGCTGGCGCTGATAGTGGATGATGCGGCGGTATTCTTTGGCAAGTCTGCTTGACTTGTACAAAAAGCGCTTCGTGCCGTCAATATAGTCAAAGTGGCTTATGTTCACGTCAACGCCTGTAGCCTTGCCAGTCTTCTTTCTTGGCTCTGGCTCTGAAACGTCAAATGCCAGTGACAGATACCAGCCATCGGCCTGCTTCTTTATGGTTGCCACGCCATATTTGCCCTCGAGCGGCCGCTCGCTCATTCGAATGTCCGACCATTCGCCTGTATATTCTCTAGGCTTGTCCAAGTGCAGAAATGCTTGTCCATTGACCACCTTGAACTTGACTTGATCGCTTTTGAAGCTCTGAGTCGATGATCGCTTGGAGCGGAACTTGGGCTTGCCTTGCCGGGCTTGAGTATGCTTGATAAAGGCAGACCAAGCCTCAGCCAGATCCTTTACCGCAAGCTGAAGGATGCGGGAGGAATAGCGTTTCTGCCAGCTCTGCTTTTGGGCTACCATCAAGTCTCTGACTTGATATTCGCTTGGCTTTGGAAACGCTTTGAGAATCTCTTTCCATTCGGGCGTAAGCTTGCGCCCATCGGACTTCTTCATTTCTTTGATCAAGCCTTCAGGGGCGTTCATGACGTACTCTTGATATTCTCTGTTCCAGATCTCAAGGCCCTTGTTCCAGCAGAAGCGCCGATAGTCGCAGTTCTTAAGCAGCACCGTTTCCATAAGCTCATTTGGATAGAGCTTGTAGACTCTGCTTTTCGAAATAATGCCGTCAACCTTTTTCTTTTTCTGTGCCATGCGTTTCTGTTTCGCCTCCTTTCTTTGAGTGGGGGAGCTGGGAGTCCTCGCTTATTGCTTTCTTGTATCTTCTCAGTCCATAGAGTCTGCACGAAAAGACGTGAATGATTGAAATCAAGTCCTCGGTCATTTCCTCATCCGGACTGGTATCTGGATTGTTCAAAACGACAATCTCGCAGCCGTGATCCTTGCAGAACTGATCAAACCAGTCAAAGCCAAAGCGGATGAAGCGATCCTTGTACGTAACGATGATCCGACCAATCTTTCCTGCTTCAACTTCCTTCAAAAGGGCATTCCATTTTGGCCGGCTGTAGTTCATGCCAGAGCCAATGTCTGAAATGCGCTCATCGATGATGATTCCAGCACCATTTGCATACTGAACTATAAAGTCCATTTGATCTTTAAGATCATGCTTCTGACCAGCGGAAGAAACGCGTGCATAGGCCACCGTCTTCTTACTGCCTTCCGCGGAATTTGGTGATCTGCCAAGGAAGCGGTCAAGCTCTGACTGATAGTAAAAGCGCCGATTGGAATCGGTTCTGTGAGCCACCAAGCGTTTTTCTCGATCAAGCTTTTGCATGCCTTTGACGCTAAAGCCGATGTATTTGGCCGCTTCGCCTACTTTAAATATTTTGTCCATAAAAAAATAGTCTCACCTCCCGGTAAGACTATTATATTATGATATAGCACTAAGTAGCACGTTTTATGCTACTAGTTTTAAGCTCTTGCTGCGGCTAAGCAGGAAAAGACTGCTGATGCCCAAAAAGCTGCAGAAGAAGCTTCTGCCGCAGACAAGGCAGCACAAAGCAAACTGGCCAGCGTAAACAAGGAAGCTGCGGAAAAGGCTGCTATTTTGGCTGAAGCAGAAAAGACTGCTACCAGTGAAAAGGCTAAGTTGGCAGAACTTGATGCTACCGCAGAAGAAGCTGATCAAGACGCAGAGAAGGCCTGCGCTGCCGTACAAACCGCACAAAGCAAGCAGGCTGCTGCAGAAAAGAAGCTTGCTGACTTGCAGGCTGTTCAAGCTGAGGTGCAAGCCAACTTGGCAAGTAAGCAGGCTGATTCAGCTGCCGCGGCTAAGATCAAGGAAGCAGCGGATTTGGCACTTACTGAAGCTAAGAAGCACCTGGCTATTTTGGAAGAAGCAAACGAGCCGAGTGAAACTCCAACCACTCCAAGCGACAACAAGCCGAGCGAAACTCCGACTACTCCAAGCGAAGACGAACCAAGTGAAAGTCCGGCTGACTCCGGGGAAACCGAAACTATCGTAATTCCGGCTGGCAAGACTGAAACCAAGGCAACTGGCAAAAAGCAAGCGCAACTTTGCCGCAAACCGGCGAAAGCCAGAATAAGTCTGCCTTTTTGGCAGGGATTGTGGCACTGCTGGCCAGTGCAAGTCTCTTCGCCTTTGGCCGGCGTAAGAAGAACGAAAAGTAATTGTATAAACAATAAAAGTATTGGAAAAGCGACTCTATTTCAGAGCCGCTTTTTGTATACAGCTTTTTAAAAATTAGAATAGTATATTTACATTTTAATTTTTCAGTAGTATTATTTTAAGCATGTTTGGAAATGCTTTATTATTTAATGAGGATGAAAGAAATGACGTTAAAATATGCTAGTAAGTGGAAGTTGCTGGTCTTTGCGGTCTTCGCCGCCGCCAAGGCACTGCAGGCGGTTTTTATCGCTTATGTCTTCCAGGAATTCATTAATTTTGCCGGAAATCCTAAGGGGAGTTTATTACAATTAACTATTAAAGCGGTTGTGGGTATTGTCCTTTTTGCCTTCCTGGCCTTAATCTACCAAATTATGCAGGCGAATATAATTAAGGACGTCAACTTGAAAATCAAGGAGCAGGCAACAAAATATTTGTTGTATTCAGATAATTCTGATCCCAAATTTGACCTGTCCTTTATGACTAATGACCTCAAACAGGTGGAAAGTCAGCGGGTGGAAGCTGAACTGGATATTATTTTCAATGGTTTGCAGTTTATCGCGGCATTTGCGGCAGCCATGCTGTCTTCCTGGGCTTTATCCTTGATCTTCCTGGTCGCCTCCCTGGCTCCCGGCCTTTTGCAGAATATTTTCGGGCCAAAAATTGAAGCTGCTTCTTCTGCCTGGGAAGGGGAGAACAGCAAATATACTGAGGCAATGACGGACACCATCAATTTTGCCGCTTTTGCCAGACTCTATGACGCTGAAGACAGTATTTACAGTAGAATGCTCCACTACAGCCAGAGAATGGAAACGGCCCTGGCCAAGATGAAAAAGGCGGAAATGGTGACGACAGAAGTCATCACTTTCTTTGCCTACGTCTGCAGCATGATCATTCCTTTCAGCCTGGGGATCTACTTTGTGACTCAAGGGCAGATCACTTTGGGGACCTTCATGATGATCTCCCAGCTGGCCAACAACTTTATCAATCCGATTGTCGGTATCTTTTCTTCGGTCAATGACATTAAAACCAGCAATCCGATCTGGGAAAAGTTTACTGCTGTGGCAGATTTTACAACAAAAGAAAGTGCTGCAGACCGGGATGAATTTAAGGAACTCTCTTTAGACGATGCAAGTGTGCAAAGAGGGGACCGGAAGCTTTTAAACGATCTCGATTTGACTGTTAAAAATGGTGAAAAAGTCTTGCTGGAAGCACCGTCTGGCTGGGGCAAGACAACCTTGCTTAACGTCTTGGTTGGCCGGATCAAGCTGGTAGATGGACATTACGAGATCAACGGTGAAGACGCCAATGGTGACTGGAGCAAGGACCACGAGTACTTCTCCTTTGTCCAGCAGAAGCCTTATATTCTTGATGATACAATCGAATATAATATCTCTTTAGGCAGGGAAGTCAGCCGGGAAGACCTGCTGGCAGTTTGTCAAAAAGCCGGTTTAACCAGCTTGATTGAGGAAAAAGGTCTGGACTACCAAGTCGGAAAAGAAGGCAAAAACTTGTCCGGCGGTCAGGGGCAGCGGCTGGAAATTGCCAGAGCTCTGCTGGCCAAGCGGCCGGTATTATTGGCCGATGAAGCGACTTCAGCCCTGGATCCCCGCTTGTCCAAGCAAATTCACCAGACAATTCTACAGAATTTCCCTGGCACCGTAATCGAAGTAGCTCACAAGATTTCAGATGAAGAAATAGCTATGTTTGACCGGGTGGTCAATTTAGCCGAGAAGTAACAAAACAGGCAGCTCAATGAGCCGCCTGTTTTTATTGCTGATGAATTTTTGTCAAAAATAAAACCCGGCAGATCATTGATCTACCGGGCTCGTTTCGTCACTAGACACGGGTAACTTTACCAGACTTCAAAGTCTTGGTTGAAACCCAAACGCGCTTAGGCTTGCCGTTTACAAGAATGCGAACTTTTTGAAGGTTTGGCTTCCAAGAACGACTTGATGAGTTCAAAGCGTGTGAACGCGTTTTACCAAAAGTGGTCTTCTTACCGGTTACGAAATCTTTTGCCATGCTGCTAAACCCCCTTTACATGTCATGTCATACTACTAGACTTTACCATAAAGTTTGACCTTTTTCAATTATTATTTTGAAAAGTATTTTCCAGAAAATAAAGTTGGAACTGTTAGCTTTTGATCTCGTTATGATAAAATAAGGATGTATATTGGAAATAAGACGGAGGATAAACATGGCTGTTAAAATCAAGACAAAGTATGGTTTGATTGATATTTCAAACGGTGTAATTGCAACTGTTGTTGGTGGTGCAGCTACGTCTAACTATGGCGTTGTCGGTATGGCATCCAAGAATGCCATCAGAGACGGAGTCGACAGCATTTTGAGCCGGGCAAACTACAAGCGCGGCGTCGTTGTTAAGTCTGACGAAAATCAAGTAACTGTTGATGTCTATATTATTGTTGGCTACGGCTTGAAAATTTCTGAAGTAAGTCGTAATGTACAAGACAGTGTCAAATATAACTTAAGAAGCCAGCTGGGGATCGACACCAAGGCGGTCAACGTCGTTGTTCAAGGTGTAAAGGTTCTCGACGACTAGATAAGTGGAGGATTCAATATTGGTTTTAAGTGAAATTAGCAGTAAAGAATTTAGAGACATGGTGCGGATTGCCTCTCACCGGATGAGCAAGAACGTGCAATTCGTCAATGATCTAAATGTTTTCCCAGTTCCTGACGGCGACACTGGCACGAATATGAATCTCACGATGGAAAGCGGGGCTAAGGCCGTTTACGAAAACACAAGCAGCAGTGTCGGCGACTTGACCGAAAGCCTGGCTAAGGGGATGCTGATGGGCGCGCGCGGCAACAGTGGGGTTATCACCTCCCAGCTCTTTCGCGGCTTCTACAAGGCAACTCAAGGCAAGACCACTTTGAACGCCCAGGAATTGGCAAATGCCTTTAGCAATGGTGTAGCTACTGCCTACAAGGCTGTGATGAAGCCGGTTGAGGGGACCATCTTGACTGTGGCCCGGGTCGGCGCTCAAGCAGGTGCTAACAAGGCAAATGAAACCGATGATGTAGAAGAAGTAATGCAGGCGATCGTTGAAGGCGCCAAGGAAGCTTTGAAGAGCACTCCTGACCTGCTGCCAGTTCTTAAGCAAGTCGGCGTGGTTGACTCCGGCGGCCAAGGTCTGGTCTTTATCTATGAAGGCTTCCTGGAAGGCCTTTTGGGTGAAAACTTCGATGACAAGTACGTGCCAGATGCTGACGACATGAACTCCTTGATCAACGCTACCCACCACCAGGCAGTGCAAGGGCAACTGGCAACTTCCGACATTGCCAACGGCTACTGTACTGAAATCATGGTTGACCTCAAGGCTGACGTGCCAAACAAGAAGCCATTCGACCTGGAAGAATTCAGAAGCTACCTGTCAGAACTGGGTGACTCCCTCTTAGCAGTTTCTGACGGAGAAATCGCCAAGGTTCACGTTCACACTGAATACCCAGGCAAGGTCTTCCTTTACGGGTCACAATTCGGCCAATTGGGCAAGATCAAGATCGACAACATGCGGATTCAGCACGAAACGATCGTTGACAACGAGCAAGAACAACAAGAAAGCGTTGACTTTGCAGTGATCGCAGTGGCTTCCGGCAACGGTGTCCGCAAGCTCTTTGAAAGCGAAGGGGTCAACCGGATCATCTCCGGCGGGCAAACCATGAACCCTTCAACTCAAGACATCATAGACGCCATCACCAAGTCTGGCGCCAAGCAGGCGATCATCCTGCCAAACAACGGCAACATCATCATGTCCGCCAAGCAGGCTGCTGAAGTTGCTGAAATCCCAGTCGGCATCGTGCCTTCCAAGACTATCCAGCAAGGTTTAACTGCTATGCTGGCCTTCAACCCGGAAGCCAGTGTTGACGCGAACGTTGAAGCCATGACTAATGAACTTGGCTCTGTCAAGTCCGGTGAAGTAACCCGGGCAACCCGTGACACTGAAATCAACGGCGTTGAAATCCACAAGGGCGACTTCATTGGTATCGTTGATGGCACTATTGTGGTTGACGACGTTGATCCAATTGTCGCAACTGTCGCTATGACAGAAAAGATGCTGGATGAAGACTCTGAAATCGTGACCGTGATGTACGGCAGCGATGCTACTGAAGAAGAAGCCCAGGCAGTTGTTGACCGCTTGGAAGCAGCTCACGAAGATGATGACTACGAATTCGAAATTCACGACGGTGGCCAGCCAGTTTACAACTTCTTGATTTCTGTAGAATAATGACTTTAAACGAGGCTATTTTCAGACCGGTGACGGCCTTGAAGGGCGTGGGGGCCAAGACGGCAGAAGCTTTGCAGTCGCTGGGCATTTACAGCATCTACGACTTGCTCTTCTACTTCCCTTACCGCTATGACGAACTGGAGAACCTCCCGCTGGACCAGCTGGAGGACGGACAGAAGGTCATGCTGAAGGGGATCGTGGCCACCAACCCCTACCAGAATTACTTTGGCTACCACAAGAGCCGGGTCAGCTTCAAACTACGAATTGATCATGATATTATCATGGTCAATTTTTTTAACCAGCCATGGCTGGCCAAGCAGCTGAGCGTGGGCCAGGAAATCGCCGTCTATGGCAAATATGACCTGAGAAAGCAGAGCCTGTCAGCTTATAAGCTCTTAGCCAATAAAAACAGTGATGACGGGATGGCGCCGATTTATTCGGTCAACCGGCAGATCAAGCAAAAGAAGCTGCAGACCATGATCGACCTGGCGATTGCCGAAAGCATGGATGAGATGGGCAATGCTGTGCCAGAGGAGTTGCGGAAGCACTACCGGCTCATGGCTGACCAGGACCTGGTCATCGCCATGCACCACCCTAAAGACCTGACTGAGGCTAAGGAAGCCCGCCGAAGCGCTGTTTTTCGGGAATTCTTCCTCTTTCAAATGCAGCTAGCCTTGATGTCCAGCCAAAATAAGAGCCACAGTGGTTATGCCAAGCATTACGACCTGGAAGAAATCGGCAAGCTGACCAAGTCTCTGCCTTTTGCCCTGTCTCCTGACCAGAAAAAGGTGATTAATGAGATCTTTGCCGATATGTTTGTTGACCAGCAGATGCAGCGCCTTCTTCAGGGGGACGTTGGGTCCGGGAAAACCGTAGTGGCCGTGTTTGCCATTTACGGGGCAGTGACGGCTGGCTACCAGGCGGCCTTGATGGCGCCAACTGAAATTCTGGCCAACCAGCACTATCACAAAATTTCTGCCATGCTGGAAGATTTCGGCGTCCGGGTGGCCCTCTTAACGGGATCAACTAAAACCATGGAGCGGCGGGAAATCTACAAGGAGCTGGCTGATGGCAGCATCAATGTGGTGATCGGCACCCATGCCTTGATCCAAGAGCAAGTGGCCTTTAAAAAGCTGGGCCTGGTTATTATCGACGAGCAGCACCGTTTTGGCGTTGTCCAGCGCCTGGCCTTGATCAACAAGGGGGACCGGCCGGATATCCTGGCCATGACGGCGACCCCGATTCCCCGTTCATTGGCCTTGACTGTTTATGGCGACACCGCCTTGTCAGAAATCAGACACCTGCCAGCCGGCCGTAAGCCGATTAAATCCTACTGGAAGACCAGCAGCCAGCTAGATGAGGTGTATTCATTGATGCGCCAGCAACTGGCGGAAGGCTTCCAGATTTATGCGGTTACGCCCTTGATCAGTGAGTCGGAAACGATTGACCTGGAAAATGCTGAAGCCCTGCACGACAGGCTGGCCGGTGAATTTCCAGACCAGGAAGTTGTCCTTTTGCATGGGAAAATGGCGGCAGCTGACAAAGAGCAGATCATGGACCGCTTTGCGGCAGGGGAGGTCGATATTCTGGTTACTACCAGCGTGATTGAAGTTGGCGTTGACGTGGCCAATGCCAACTTGATGGTCATCTTTGACGCTGACCGCTTTGGCTTAAGCCAGCTCCACCAGCTGCGTGGCCGGATCGGCCGGGGGCAGACGCAAAGCTACTGCGTCTTTTTAGCTGACCCGAAGACAGAAGCCGGCAAGCAGCGAATGAAGATCGTGGCTGAAACTAACGACGGCTTTAAGCTCGCCGAAGAAGACCTCAAGATGCGGGGCGAGGGTGACCTCTTTGGCAAGGCTCAGTCAGGCCTGCCGGAATTCAGGACGGGCAGCGTTGTCAGCGACTACCAGGTCATGGTGGTAGCCAGGGATGAGGCCAAGCGGATCGTCCAGGCTGATCCGGACCTGAAAGCAGAAAAGTTGGCAGACCTGCAAGCTGTGATAAAATATAAGAAATTCGTACAAGCGAGAGCTTAGTCCAATATAGAAAAAGAGATTATTGATGAGAAAAATCGCGATTGACGCCATGGGCGGGGAAAACGCTCCTGAGGCGATTGTAGAAGCAGTTTTAAAGGCCAAGCCTGAACTGCCGGAAGACAAGTTTATCTTCTTCGGCGATGAAGGCAAGCTGAAAGAGCTGCTGCCAGCAGGCGATGACCAGATCGAAATCGTGGCCACCACGGAAGTTATTCTTGATGAAGATGAGCCAGTCAAGGCCATGCGGACCAAGAAGGATTCTTCCATGGTCGTGGCAGCTAACTGGGTCAAGGAAGGTAAGGCAGACGCTTTGCTGTCACTAGGCAATACCGGGGCCCTGTTAACCTGCGGGATCTTCATTGTCGGCCGGATCAAGGGCGTGGCCCGGCCAGGCCTCATGCCGACCATGCCAGTTGAATCTTCAGATGACGGCTTCAACATCATTGACGTTGGCGCTAATGCTACTAGCAAGCCGGAATACCTGCTGCAATGGGCGGAAATGGCCTCCTACTATGCGGAAAAGGTCCGTGGCGTTTCCAAGCCAAGAGTAGCTCTTTTAAACAATGGGGCTGAATTCGACAAGGGCGACGACCTGCACAAGGAAGTCTACCAGCTCTTGCAGGACAGCTCCCTGAACTTCACCGGCAACATTGAAGGGCACGAACTCTTGCAAGGGAAGGCCGACGTTGTGGTCACAGACGGTTTTACCGGCAACGCGGTCTTAAAGAGCATCGAAGGAACGGCCAGCGTCATCATCCACATGCTGAAAGACGGCCTTTTGAACAATGGTGTTAAGGCCAAGCTAGGGGCCCTGCTGGCTAAAGACGCCTTGAAGTCTGTAGCCAGCCGCTTTGACACGGCCAAGTATGGCGGGGCAGTTTTGCTCGGCTTAAACTCACCAGTCGTCAAGCAGCATGGCCGGTCAGACGCCCGGGCCGTCTACTACGCGGTTAAGCAGATCGACAAGATTTTGGCTGAAGACTTAACAAATACCTTTAAGCAAGAATTCAGCAAGTAAGGATAAGAAAAAGAAAATAGCCCAAGCAAGCGGGCAGTTAGAAATTATAGGAGAAAGAATAATGACTGAAGCAGAAATTTTTGACAAGATTGCCACTTTGATCGCTGACAACTTCCAGCTGGACAAGGACAAAATCACTATGGACACTAACTTTACCAAGGATCTGGACGCTGACTCCATCGACTTGGTAGAATTCATCATGCAGATGGAAGACGAATTCGGCGCTGAAATTCCTGATGAAGACGCTGCTAAGATTATCACAGTCGCTGACGCGGTAGCTTACATCAAGGGCCACCAAGGCTAAAGTGCATTGAAAACGAAATGAAAACAACTAATATTTAATTAGCATTTGCCAAAGAAAGATCTGCGGCAAATGCTTTTTTTGTGGTCTCTTTCCAGGAAATGGCGGCAAATATGATAAAAAGCAAACAATAATTTAATGATTATGATGTGGATTGGCAGAAATGATGAAGAAATAACTAAAAAGCACTAGAAAATAATTAAAAAACTATTGCAAGAGATTTGAAAAAGGTTAAAATTTACTAGTGTAGTATTTATTTACTGACTAATAATTATTTTGAAGGAGAAAAAAGTTGGATAATCAGCAAAACGTTTTACTAGACGTCGAAAAGCTTCATACCGGCTACCGCCTGCAGGGCAAGTTCTATGACGCGGCTGATGGCATCGGTTTTACTCTCAAGCGCAACGAAGTTTTGGCTATTGTCGGCGAAAGCGGCTGCGGCAAGAGTACGATTGCCTCCAGCATCGTTGGCCTGTATGACCGGAAAAACACCCGGGTCGAAGGAGAAATTAGGTACAAGAACCTGAACTTGGTCAATTTGAGTGAGGATTTGTTTAACCAAGTTCGCGGCAACAATATTGGCATGATTTTTCAAGACCCGATGGCCAGTTTGAACCCTTTGATGAAGGTTGGGGACCAGGTAGCGGAAGCCTTGCTTTACCATACGGATATGAACAAGCAGCAGCGCCGCGACCGGGTGATTGAACTCTTCAATCAAGTAGGGATGCCTAAGCCGGAAGCCATGTATGACATGTACCCGCATGAACTTTCCGGTGGTTTGCGGCAAAGAGTCGTCATCGCGATGGCGGTGGCCTGCAAGCCGGAAATTATCATTGCTGACGAACCAACGACTGCTTTGGACGTGACCATTCAAGCCCAGATCCTGGACCTGCTCAAGAAGATCCAGAAAGAATCGGACTCTGGCATCATTTTGATCACCCACGACTTGGGCGTTGTAGCGGAAACGGCTGATGAAGTTGCTGTGATGTATGCGGGGCAAATTGTAGAAAAAGCTGATGTGAAAACTTTGTTTACTCATCCTTTGCACCCGTATACCCGGTCACTGTTAAATTCCATTCCACAGTCAGATGATGACAAGGATGACCTGCATGTAATCCAGGGAACTGTTCCTTCACTGAAAAACATGCCGCGGACCGGCGACCGCTTCGCGGCTAGAATTCCTTGGATTCCAGCTGAAGCGCATGAAGCAGACCCGCAGCTGCACGAAGTTGAGCCAAATCACTTTGTCCGCTGCACCTGCTGGAAGACTTTCCACTTTCAAGATGAAGGATAGGTAGCAAGTATGGCAGAAGAAATTATCCAAGTTAAAGATCTGAAAGTCCACTACCCAGTCCGGTCGGGCTTTTGGAACAGAATTACTGATTATGTCCGGGCAGTTGACGGGGTTTCTTTTTCAATCAAGGAAGGGGAAACTTATGGCTTGATCGGTGAATCAGGCTCCGGTAAGTCCACGACTGGCAAGGCAATCGTTGGCGTGGAGAAGGTGACCAGCGGGCAGATTCTCTACAAGGGTGAAGACATAACCAAGGAATCCGTCCGCCGGAAGATGAACTACAACAAGGACGTGCAGATGATCTTCCAGGACTCCATGTCCAGTCTTAACCCCCGCAAGCGGATTGAAGACATTATCGCAGAACCGATCCGGAACTTTGAAAATTTGACCACTGACCAGGAACGTGACCGGGTCCAGGAACTGCTGAGCATCGTCGGGATGCCAAGTGACGCGATTTACAAGTTTCCCCATGAATTTTCCGGTGGTCAGCGGCAGAGAATTGGGATTGCCCGGGCAGTTGCCACTAATCCGAAATTAATCGTGGCCGATGAGCCAACGAGTGCTTTGGACTTGTCAGTTCAAGCCCAGGTTTTGAACTTCATGAAGCACATCCAACAGCAGTACAACATTGCCTTTTTGTTCATTTCCCATGACCTGGGCGTGGTCAAGCACATGTCAGAAAACTTGGCAATCATGCACCGGGGCCGGTTGGTGGAAGTGGGCAGCCAGGAAGAAATTTACAAGAATCCGGCGCACATTTATACCAAGCGCCTCTTGTCCGCGATTCCGAAGGTTGATGTTGAACACCGGGCGGAACACGCAGCCAGACGGCGGGAAATCGAACGGGAATTTTTGCAGGACCAGGCAAACTGGTATGATGCAGATGGCCGGGTCTACCCATTGACCGAGGTTGGCCCCAACCACCAGGTAGCCCTGCCTAAAGAGCAAATCAAGGGAGGAGAATAGCAAATGTGGAAAACAGTCTTAAGACGGGTTTTGATCATGATCCCGCAATTGATCCTGCTTAGCATTATTGTCTTCATGCTGGCCAAAATGATGCCAGGGGATCCCTTTACCGGTTTGATCAACCCTAACTCAAGTCCTAAGGAAATTGCCCGCTTAAAGCAGGCATATGGTTTGAATGACCCGGTACCGGTGCAATACGTACGCTGGATTAAGAACCTCTTGCATGGTGATTTGGGGCAAAGCTACATCCAGCACGTCCCAGTAGCATCTTTGATTGCCGACCGGGCCCAGAACACTTTCTGGCTTTCGCTTTTGTCAACCTTCTTTCTTTACGGCATTGCTATCCCGATGGGGATCAGCGCCGGCAAGCATGAAGGTGAATGGCAGGACCGGGCAATCTCAGTTTTTAACTACGTGACATATGCTATCCCAGGCTTTGTCTTCTACCTGCTGGGCCTTTGGCTTTTCGGCTTTACTCTGGGCTGGTTTCCGATCAGCGGGACGGTTGCCGCCAATGCCAGTGGCTTCTGGGGTGTTTTCTTTAGCCGCCTGCAGCACATGATTTTGCCAGCAATTCTCTATGCGATCATCGCCACGACTGGGACAGTGCAATACCTGCGGACCGGGATCATTGACAACAAGGTGGAAGACTATGTTAAGACTGCCCGTAGCAAGGGCGTGCCGGAAAAAGTCGTCTTCAACAAGCACATCTTGCGGAATTCTTTCCTCCCGATCGCTGCCTTTATGGGGAACACCATCACCGGTCTGCTTGGCGGGTCACTGATCATTGAAACGGTCTTCTCCTTCCCGGGGATGGGGAAGCTTTTCCTTGACTCAATCAGCCAGCGTGACTATACCACTTTGACGGCCTTGATTATGATTTTCGGGA
Source organism: Lactobacillus delbrueckii subsp. jakobsenii ZN7a-9 = DSM 26046 (assembly GCF_001888925.1). Taxonomy (NCBI): domain Bacteria; kingdom Bacillati; phylum Bacillota; class Bacilli; order Lactobacillales; family Lactobacillaceae; genus Lactobacillus; species Lactobacillus delbrueckii. The sequence goes on along the minus strand of NZ_CP018218.1, from coordinate 1,525,067 downwards.
CCTTGACCCTGCTGGGCAACCTGCTGTCTGACATTATCATGAGTCTGGTTGACCCGAGAATTCGCGTGAAGTAGAGGTGAAATGATGGCTTTATTTACTGTTGGTAAAAAGAAGCAGGATGACCGGGCCCAAATTCCACCATCCGCTTTAAAGATTACTTTTAGAGAAATTTTTAAAAGCAAGGCTGCGACTATAGCCTTTTGCACCATTGTCGTTATTTTGCTACTTACCTTTGGCGGTTCTTTATTCCTTGACAGCAGCAAGGTTACTGAAATGCACATTTTGGAATCATACGCCGGCTGGGGACAAAACGGCCACTTGCTGGGAACTGATGACGGTGGCCGGGATATTTTGAATCTGTTGATCATGGGCGGGCGCAACTCGATTATGATTGGTCTCTTGGTCACTCTTTTCTGTGAACTGGTCGGCTTAATAGTCGGCCTTGTAGCCGGCTACTATGGCGGCACTACTGACTCCATCATCATGAGAATCGTTGACTTCGTGCAGATTTTGCCGCAAATGCCAATTTTAATTGTTTTGGTAACGGTTCTGCCAAACTATAATGCCATGACTTTGGTTCTGCTGATTTCGATGTTCGGCTGGACGAGTGAAGCCAGATACTACCGGTCATTCATTCTGTCACAAAGAGAAAGAGACTATGTTTTGGCGTCTAAGACTTCAGGCTCTTCAAATACCAAGATCATGTTCCGGGAAATTCTGCCAAATATTGCATCAATGATCATCATCGATGTCGTTTTGAGCGTTTCCGGCAACATCGGGATTGAAACTGGCTTGTCTTTCATCGGCTATGGTTTGCCAACCAATATTCCATCTTTGGGGACCTTGATCGGTTTTGCCAGTGACCCGGTTAACATCATTGACCGGCCGTGGCTCTGGCTGCCGGCAACTGTCTTGCTTTTGATTATCTGCTTGAGCATCAACTATGTCGGCCAGGCCCTGCAAAAGGCTGGCGACGCCCGGCAAAGAGAAAACTAAAAAACAATTAGCATTAAATTAAATTTCTCATTGACTTTTAAAATCGAACTGCTAAAATAAAAAGCATGAAAGATAAATTTTGTGAATTGCTATCACGATAACTATTCATATGCTATGTGTTTTATCTTTTGAATATATTGTGTGGAGGTAAATTAAATTATGAAGAGAAGAATGCTCGGAACATTTGGAGTACTTCTGGCCGGGGCAGCTTTGCTGGCCGGTTGCGGCAAGAGCAGCTCCAGCTCCAGCTCCAGCAACAGCGGGGCTAAGGATGCCAAGAAATTCCCGGAAGCTACGGCAACTGCAACTGCCAAGAAGGGCGGCAGCATCACTATCGCAGAAGAATCTGACACGCCGGTCAAGGGTGTTTTCTTGAACGAAGTTTCCGACAGCCAATATGACCAAGACTTTATGGCTTTTGGGAATGAAGGTCTGTTTGCAACCGATGATCAATACAAGATCAATAACAAGGGTGCCGCTACCTTCAAGATGGACCGGAAGGCCAAGACGGTCACTATTGAAGTTAAGAAGGGGGTCAAGTGGTCTGACGGCAAGCAGGTAACTGCCAAGGACGTTGAATACTCTTACGAAATCATCGCCAACAAGGCCAGCCAGTCATCCCGCTACACCAGCTCACTTGCTGACATCGTCGGCTTGGCAGAATACCACGATGGCAAGTCCAAGAAGATCTCTGGGATCGAAATGCCTGATGGTGAAAACGGGCGCAAGGTGGTTCTGCACTTTAAGGAAATGAAACCAGGCATGACCCAGTCCGGTAACGGCTTCTTCTGGGAATATGCCGCACCTTACCACTACTTGAAGGATGTACCGTTCAGCAAGTTGCAATCCAGTGACAAGGTCCGGAAGAATCCACTCTTCTTTGGTCCTTACAAGCTCTCCAAGCTGGTCCGGGGCCAATCAGCTACTTGGGTAAGAAACCCTTACTACTACCGTGGCAAGGCCAAGCTGGACAAGATCACCATCTCTGTGATCTCACCAAATTCAGCTTCCCAGGCAATCAAGTCCAAGAAGTTTGACATGATCGACGTTGTTAACTCCCAATGGAAGGAAGTTAAGGGGACTAAGGGCTATAACTTCGTTGCCTCAATTCCATTGTCATACTCATACATGGGCTTCAAGGTCGGCACGTGGGATAAGAAGACCGGCTCAGTCAAGATGAACAAGAACTCTAAGATGAGCAACCGCTATCTCCGTCAAGCCATGGGTTATGCCATGAACGTTGATGAAGTAAACCAGCACTACACCCAAGGCTTGTCTTTCAGAGTTAAGACTCTAGTGCCAGAAGCCTTTGGTGACTTTTATGACAAGAGCGTGAAGGGCTTCCCACTGAACATCAAGAAGGCCAACGCTTTGTTGGACAAGGCCGGCTACAAGAAGAAGAAGGGTGAAACCTACCGCCGGGATCCAAATGGCAAGAAGTTAACCATCCACCTGGCAGCCATGAGTGGGTCTCCAAACCAGGAAGCAATCGTGCAAAACTACCTCCAGCAATGGAAGAAGATCGGCCTGCACGTAACTTTGACCACTGGCCGTTTGATCGAATTCAACTCCTTCTATGACAAGGTAGAAAACGATGACCCATCAGTAGACGTCTTCATGGCCGCATGGTCCCTGTCCAGTGAACCTACCCAAGATGACCTCTACGGTCCTAAGGCTCCTTTCAACTTTGAACGTTTTGCAACTAGTGAAAACACTAAGCTGCTGAAGGAAATGAGCAGTGACAAGGCCTTTAACCACAGCTACCGGGTACAAAAGTTCCACGAATGGCAACAATACATGCAAAAGGAAGCCTTTGTAATTCCTTTGAGTAACTCATACTCGATCACTGCGGTTAACAGCAAGCTGGTCAACTACTCAACTAAGCCATCAAAGACAGCTACCCTGTGGTACGAAACTGGCTTTAAGAAGTAAAAGATAATAAATAATTTCTCAAAAGAGGAGGTTTTCCCTCCTCTTTTTTCTGTTCTCCCGGCTTAGGGCCCGGTCTTGCCGCTTTTGTTATGGTAAACTATATTATGTAGCAATTTAGCAAAAGGACTCTTGATTGATGAAAAGACTAACGAAAATAACGCTTTGCCTGCTAGTGGCCCTAAGTCTGGCGGCCTGCGGGCAAAAGACGGAGAAAAGCAAGCAAAATGGCAACAGCGGGGCAGAAGATGCCATGCAGTTCCCAGTGGCTACCAGTTTTGTCAAGACGAAAAAGGGCGGCAGCATCAAGGTAGCCTTAGAAACTGATACTCCTTTCACGGGGATTTTTTCTGATGAACTGGCTGATTCAACAACTGATGCCACTTTGGCCCAGTTTGGCTCTGAATCTTTATTTGACACGGACAACAGCTACAATATCACGGACAGCGGGGCGGCAAGCTTCAGCCTGGACCGGCAGGCCAAGCAGATCACCATTAATATTAAAAAAGGAGTCAAGTGGTCTGACGGCAAGCAGGTCGTGGCTAAAGACGTGGAATATGCCTATGAAGTAATTGCCAACAAGGCTACAAAAAGTTCTAACTATACTTCTTCCCTGCAGGATGTGGTGGGCTTGAAGGAATACCATGACGGGAAAGACAAGACGATCAGCGGGATCGAAATGCCAGATGGGGAAAATGGCCGCAAGGTCGTGATTCACTTTAAAGAAATGCACCCGGGGATGCTGAAGTCCGGTAACGGCTACTTTTGGGAATCTGCCCTGCCATATCACTACCTTAAGAATGTGCCTTTCAGTAAGCTGAGAACCTGCATCGAAATCCGCAAAAAGCCTGTTTACTTTGGACCTTACAAGGTCCAGAGCATTGAAGCGGGCCAGAAGGTGGTTTGGACCCGCAATGAATACTACTGGCGGGGGACGCCGAGCTTGAGCAAGATCACCATCTCCATTATTTCGCCAAAGTCGGTCTCCACGGCCATTAAAGAAAGAACTTACGACATCATCGAAGTTGTTAACTCCCAGTGGCAGCAGATCAGGACTACAAAAAACTACAGGTTCGTGGCCACGATTCCTTTGAGCTACAACTATCTGGGCTTCAAGCTGGGGAAGTGGGACGAGAAGACCAACTCAGTCAAGATGAATAAGAATTCCAAGATGGCCAATAAGTCTCTGAGACAGGCTATTGGCTACGCGATGAACGTCACCCAGATCCAGCGCAAGTATACGTCTGGCTTGACCTTCCGCATCAAGAGCTTGATCCCGTCGCAATTTGGCGACTACTACGATGACAAGAGCAAGGGTTATCCTTATAACCCAGCTAAGGCGAAAAAGCTTTTGGACAAGGCAGGCTACAAGCTCCGGTCGGGGGAAAAATACCGGCGTGACCCGCAGGGGCATAAGCTGGTGATCCACCTGGCTGCCATGACCGGTGACGCCAGCCAAAGCAAGATCATCAACAACTACATTAAGAAGTGGAAAGAAATTGGCTTAAACGTCAAACTGACCACTGGCCACCTGCTGGAATTCAATACTTTTTACAACCTACTCTTCCAAGATGACAGCCAGGTCGACATGTTCATCGCCGGCTGGACTTTAAACAATGAGCCTTCCCAAAATGGCATCTACGGGGCGGGGACCCAGTACAACCTGGAGCGTTTTGCTACCAAGACCAATACCCAGCTTTTGGAAGCGATGGACTCAGATGCCGCCTTTAACATCAACTACCGGATCAAGGTCTTCAAAAAGTGGCAAAGGTACATGCAAGAGCAAGCCTTTGTAATTCCTTTGACCAGTTCCTACAAGATTACAGCCATCAACAAGCAGCTGGTCAACCTCTCTTATGAACCGGCAGAAATGAACAACAGCCATCCATTATGGTATAAAATCGGCTATAAAAAATAATCTGCGACTCTGTTTTGTCCATTTGCCGGACAAGGCAGAGTTTTTTCTTGGATTTAGGTAAAAAAGCCGCCCTTATGGCGGGCTTTTGATATAATTCTTAGTGTTATGAAAGGATGTATAGTTCATGGTCTCAACTAAATTTATTAAAATGCTGGATGAAAAATACGGGATTCGCTTCAAGGATGTCCGCTTGCTGGAGGAAGCCTTTACCCATTCCTCCTATGTCAATGAAAATCCCGGCAAAACTTTGGGGAATTATGAAAAGTTGGAATTTCTGGGAGACGCGGTATTGGAATTCACAGTCTCTGACTACCTTTACCGCCACTTCCAGCACTTAAATGAAGGGGAACTGACCAGATTGAGATCAAATATCGTCCGCACTGAAGGCTTCTCAAAAGTGGCCCTGGACTGCGGCTTTAAAGAAGAAATCAACCTGGGCGTTGGCGAGGAAAAAGCTGGCGGCCGCAAGCGCAAGGCCCTTTTGGAAGACGTCTTCGAAGCCTTCAACGGTGCCTTGTTCTTAGACCAGGGGATTGAAGCTGTCGAAAAGTTCCTTAGACAGACCGTTTATCCTTTAATCGCGGCTGGCTACTTTACCCCGTCTCGGGACTTTAAGACAGACCTGCAGGAACTTTTGCAGCAAAACGGCAGCGTGACCATCGAATACCGGGTGTTGAATGAGAGCCAGCAGCCGCCCCACTTTGAAGTTGAAGTCCTGGTCGACGGAAAGAAGCTAGCTAGCGGGGAAGGACGCAACAAGAAGAAGGCTGAGCAGGACGCGGCCAGCCACGCCTTGGAGCACTTGAATGGAGGAAAATAGTGCCTTTAACTAGTTTGATTTTGGAAGGCTTCAAGTCTTTTGCAGACAAGACGGTGATTGACTTTACTAAAGGGATTACCGGCATTGTCGGCCCTAACGGGTCAGGCAAGAGCAACATTACTGAAGCCATTCGCTGGGTCATGGGGGAAGGCAGTGCTAAATCCCTGCGTGGCCGCAACATGAAAGACGTGATTTTTGCCGGGAGCCAGTTCCGCAAGCCCTTAAACCGGGCAGAAGTGACCATGGTTTTCGACAACCGACACCGGGAACTGGATTTTTCAGCTGACCAAGTCTCAATTACCAGGCGGATCTTAAAGTCCGGCGACAATGAATACTTGATCAACCAGCAGCCGGTCCGTCTGCGGGATGTCCGGGCGCTCTTTCTGGATTCCGGCATTTCCCAAAACAGCCTGGCTATTATTTCCCAGGGGCGGGTGGACCAGATCCTCAATTCCCAGGCCCGGGAAAGACGAGGAATTTTCGAAGAAGCAGCCGGGGTGCTCCACTTTAAGCAGCAAAAGCAGCAGGCTCAAGGGCAGCTGGAGACGACCAATGACAACCTGATCCGGATCAACGACCTGGTCAACGAGCTGGAGAAGCGGCTGGAGCCCTTGCATGAACAGAGCTCCTTGGCCCAGGAATACCAATTCCAAAAAGCCGCCCTTGATGAGGACTTAAAGACCCTGCTGGCCTTTGAAATCGCCGACTTGGCCCAGGAAGAAAGGGAAGTTTCCCAGAAATTGGCCAAGAGTCAGGAACTTCTAAGCCGGCTGGACGCGGAAGTCAAGCAGTCCCAGGCCAAGCTGGCAGCCAAGCGGCAGGAATTCCAGCTGGAAAGCCAAAAGCGGGACCAGGTGCAAGCGGAAGTCCTTAAATTGACCAACCGGCTCTCAGAAATCAACACTTCCTTGCAGGTTTCCCAGCAGTCCCGGCAGTTTGACCAGGCAACTAGGCTGGAATACCAAAGACAGCTGGCTGATTTAAAGGAAAATCTGGCGGCTACGGATGCGGAAATCAGCAAATTGGCTGACCAGGAAGCTGAATATGTCGGGCAATTGGATCAGCTGAAAGGCAAAAGACAAAAGCTGGTCGACCAGCTGAAAGAAGACCCGGCCAGCCTCAAGTTGAAAGTAGAAGACCTGCGCTCGCAATACATTCAGACCTTGCAGGACCAAACCAGTGCCAACAACCAGCTGGTTTACCTGGAAGGGGAGATCAAGCGGGCCAAAGAGAGCAAGGACCAGCGCTATGAAGATGCCTCCAGCCAATTGGCCAAGAGCCAGGAAGAACTGGAAGGCTTGCGGTTGAAAGGGCAAAAGCTGCGGGCAGAAATTGACCAGCTGCAGGCGGAATTAAAGGAAGCCAGCGACCAATTAGGGAAATTAGCTGCCGAACAGCAGGTTGCCCAAAAGCAGCTGCAGGCAGATTTGACCAACCTCCAGCGGCTGACTGCCCGCCGGGATGCCCTGGTCAATATCCAGAAGCGGCATGATGGCTACTATGCGGGGGTCAAACAGGTTTTAAACCAGCCAGACCGCTTCCCGGGCATTATCGGGGCAGTTGGGGAGCTTTTAACTTTCCCGGCTGACCTGGAAGCAGCCATGACGACTGCCCTTGGCGGCAGCGTTCAAAGTCTGGTAGCTAAAGACCGGATGGCGGCTAAAGATGCCATCCAGCAGTTGAAGGTCAGAAGACTGGGCCGGGCAACTTTTTTGCCCCTGGATGCATTAAGATACCGGGCAATTCCCGCTTCAACCCGGCAGGCTCTGGAACGCTTTGCCGGCTTTCAAGGCCTGGCCAGCGAATTGGTTGAGGCTAAGGGCGATACTGACATTTCAGAAGCTATCCAGTACCTGCTGGGCAGCATCATTATCGTTGACAATATGGACACGGCCCTGGCTGTCTCCAGGCAGATCGGCCACTACCGGGTCGTTACCCTGGACGGGGATGTCATCAGTCCCGGTGGGGCCATGACTGGCGGGGCACGCAACCAGCGGAATAATTCCCCTTTGCAGACAACGGCTGAAATCAACAAGACGACCGCCATGCTGGAGGAATTAGAAAGACAGTTCCATATCAAAGAAGAAAAGCTGGCAGACTTAGACAAGCAAGTTAAAGACAAGCAGGAGACCCGGGAGCAAATCAGTCGGGACCTGCAGAGCCTGCAGCAGGACTTGAGCGCGGCAGTCTTGACCTTCCAAAGCCAGGAAAAAGAAGTCAAGCGCCTGGAAAGCGCCGTTCAGCTCTACCAGGTCCAGCAGGCTGAACAAGCTGCCTACCTGGCAGATTTGACTGGCAAAGTAAAGGCCCAAAAGATTAAGAAGGAAGAGCTGGCCGCTTTGGCCGACCAGCAAAAACGCGACCTGGCCAGCCTACAAGAGACCATTCAGAACTACACCGATTTAAACCAGGGTGTGCAAGAAAAATTGGCTGAGCTTGACCCGCAATTGGCGGTTTTAGCCAACAAGCAGGAAAACCTGCAAGCCAGAAAGGCTGAGCTCGGCCGGCAAAAGGCAGCTATCCAGAAGCAGATCGGGCGGCTGGAAGAAAAAATGGCTGCTTTGGACAACTCCAGTCAATTGTCAGCCAGCAAGAAAGAGGAGCTGGGCCTGGAGAAAGACCGGCTCCTGGCTGAGCAAAAAGACAAGCAGGCTGACCTGGATGCAGCTAGCCAGCTTTTGGGCCAGCTAAACGGGCAAATCAACCAGCTGGAAGCCGTGGCGACCAGAAACTATGACTTGCGAAAAGACGCGGCTAGTGAACAAGAAGAGTTCTCAGTCAAGCTGGCCACGGTTAAAGGCCAGCTCAAGCAGCACCTGGACAGTTTAAGGGAAGACTACTCTTTGACTTATGAAGCCGCGCTTTCCCAGGCCAAGCTGGAAAATACGAAAGAAAACCAGCAGAACCTGCGCCGCAGCGTCAAGCTGCACCGGATGTCTTTGGAAGACATCGGCCCGGTCAACTTGGGCGCGATTGACGAATATAAGGAAGTCAAGGACCGCTATGACTTCTTGAAAGGGCAGCAGAACGACCTGCTGGAAGCAAGAAGCAACCTGCAGCAGTCGATGGATGAATTGGACCAGGAAGTCAAGGACCGCTTCGGTCAGACTTTCCAGCAGATTTCGGCCTCTTTCAGCCGCCTTTTCCCGGTGGTCTTTGGTGGAGGCAATGCCCGCTTGACCTTGACGGATCCGGACGATTTGCTGGAGAGCGGGGTGGAAATCATCGCCCAGCCGCCTGGCAAGAAACTGCAGCGCTTGAGCCTTCTGTCCGGCGGAGAGCGGTCGCTGACGGCGATCACCTTGCTTTTTGCCATGCTGGAAGTCAACCCAGTGCCATTCTGCGTGCTGGATGAAGTGGAAGCGGCCCTGGACGATGCCAATGTCGTCCGCTTTGCCCGTTTCCTGCGCCAATATGACAGCCAGACCCAGTTTATCGTGATTACGCACCGGCGGGGGACCATGGAACAAGCCGACCAGCTCTACGGGGTGGTCATGCAGGAATCCGGGGTATCCCAGATTTTGTCGGTCTCCTTGAAAGATTTAAAAGATGAGGTATAATCGTGGGATTATTTGATCGAATCAAAAAGAGCCTGTTCGGCCAAAAAGACGAAGAAAAGCCAGAAGAAGTCAAGGCTGACCAGGAAGAAGCCGCAGAAGAAAATGCTGAAACAGAAAATGAGGCAGTTGCAGAGACTACTGAAACTTCTGAAGAAGCGGTAGCAGAAAAGGCTGAAGAGCAAGAAGAAACCGCTGATGAAGAATCTACTGAAGCAGCTGAAGAAGAATCTGCTGAAGTTACAGAAGATGTAGAAGAAGAAACAGAAACTACTGAAACTGCAGAAGAAAAGACTGAAGCTGAAGAAGAGACCACTGAACCAGCAGAAGAAAGTACAGAAGAAAAGACAACCGAGCTCTATGAAAAGGGGCTGGAGAAGTCCAACAAGGGTTTTGGTGCCCGCCTCAATGCCTTTTTGGCCAAATTCAGAACGGTTGACGAAGACTTCTTTGACGACTTGGAAGAATTGCTGATTGAATCTGACGTTGGCTATGAGACCAGTGAAGAACTGACTGACCAGCTCAGAGAAGAAGCCAAGCTACAAAAGGCCAAGAGCCGGGATGACTTAAAGCGGGTCATTGTTCAAAAGCTGGTGGAAGTCTATGACGAAAATGCCAACAGCGAAAACGAAAAGCTGGCCTACGATCCAAACGCCAAGCCAAATGTCTACCTCTTCGTCGGCGTCAATGGGGCCGGCAAGACCACTACGGTCGGCAAATTGGCCAAGCGTTTCCACGACCAGGGCAAGAAGGTTCTGTTAGTCGCTGCCGACACTTTCAGAGCCGGCGCGGTTGAGCAGCTGGTTGAATGGGGCAAGCGGACCGGTGTTCCAGTCGTAACTGGCCCAGACAAGGCTGACCCGGCTGCCGTGGTCTACGACGGCTTAGAGCGGGCGATCGCGGAAGAAACAGACTATCTCTTGGTTGACACGGCCGGCCGTTTGCAAAACAAGGTCAATTTGATGAACGAGTTGGAAAAAATCCAGCGGACCATCAAGAAGCGCCTGCCAGATCAGCCGGCTGAAACCCTCCTGGTTCTGGACGGGTCAACTGGCCAAAACGCCCTCCTGCAGGCCAAGGACTTTGACAAGACGACCAAGCTGTCTGGTTTAGTCTTAACCAAGCTGGACGGGTCCTCCAAGGGTGGGGTGGTTCTGTCCATCCGCCACGAAATGAAGCTGCCAGTCAAATTGGTTGGCCTGGGCGAAAAGGCAGAAGACCTGGCCGACTTTGACGCGGCCAACTATGCCGTCGGCCTCTTCCACGACCTGCTGTAGTTTTAAAAAAAGCTGAACCGCTACTTCCGCGCCCGGGTGGCCGAAGTAACCGACCAGGCCCAAGGCCTCACTGGCGAAGAACTGACCACCTTTTTGACCAAGGCTAACCAGGAAACGGTGGCCCACTGCCGCCAGGAAATCGAAAAGCTTTGGGGCCAGCTCTTTAAGGAAGCCATCAAGCTGTCCAAGCTAACTTTTAATATGGACAAAAATCTCTAAAAGTACTGCACTTGCAGTACTTTTTGCTATACTGGTAATTAGGTGAAAAAGATGGATGAATTGAGCAAAAACGAAGCTCTGGGTGACCTGTACGCCATGTACGGCGCCTTGCTCACCCAGGGCCAGCAGGATTATTTTGAAGATTATTACTACAACGACCTGTCTTTAGGCGAAATTGCCGACAACCGGAATGTTTCAAGACAAGCGGTCTATGACAATTTGCGGCGTAGCGCCAAGTCTTTGGAAAAATACGAAGACAAGCTGCGGCTGCTGGCCAGTTACGGCCAATTGGAAGAAGGCATCAGCCAGGCCTTAGCCAGCCTGGCCGCCGGTGACCAGGAAACGGTCAAATTGCAGCTGGAAGACTTGCTGCAGATAATTAGAGGAGAATAAAATGGCATTTGAAAATTTAAGCGAACGTTTGCAGAAGGCCCTGCGCAACTTGACCGGGAAGGGGAAGATCTCTGAAGAAGACATCAACGCCGCCTCCCGGGAAATCCGCCTGGCCCTGCTTGAAGCCGACGTCAACTTCAAGGTGGTCAAGGACTTTATCAAGACCATCAAAAAGCGGGCCCTGGGCCAGGAAGTGCAGGAATCACTGACTCCAGGCCAGCAGGTCATCAAGATCGTCAATGAAGAACTGACCAAGATGATGGGGGAAGAAGCGGTCGGCTTAACCAAGTCACCGCACATCCCAACTGTTATCATGATGGTCGGTCTGCAAGGTACTGGTAAGACCACCACGGTCGGCAAATTAGCCTACCGCTTGATGAAGGAAGAAAAAGCCCGGCCGTTTTTGATTGCCGGCGACATCTACCGGCCAGCGGCCATTGACCAGCTCAAGCAAATCGGGGCGGACTTAAAGGTCCCGGTTTACAGCGATCCGGAAGAAAAGAGCGTGGCCAAGATTGTAGAAGACGGTCTGGCAGAAGCCGCCGTCCACAGAAACGACTACGTGATCATCGACACGGCCGGCCGGCTGGAAATCGACGAACCTTTGATGAAGGAACTGGAAGAAGTCAAGGCGGTCACCCAGCCGGACAACATCCTCTTGGTAGTTGACGCCATGACTGGGCAAGTCGCTGCTGACGTGGCCAAGACCTTCAATGAACGCCTGGACGTGACTGGGGTCATCTTGACCAAGCTGGACGGTGACACCCGGGGCGGGGCCGCCTTGTCTATCAGAGCCATCACCGGCAAGCCAATCCTCTTCACTGGGCAAGGGGAAAAGCTGACCGACCTGGAAGTCTTCCACCCGGACCGGATGGCTTCCAGAATCCTGGGCATGGGGGACATGCTGACCTTGATCGAAAAGGCCCAGCAGGACTACGATGCCAAGCAGGCGGAAAAAGTTGCCCAGAAGATGCGGGAAAACACTTTTGACTTCAACGACTTTATCGACCAGCTGGAACAGGTGCAAAAGATGGGGCCGCTGGATGAAATCATGAAGATGATTCCCGGTATGGCCAATAACCCGCAATTGAAGAACTTCTCAATCGATGAGAAGCAGATCGCCCACACCAAGGCCATCGTCTACTCCATGACGCCAGCCGAAAGAGAAGACGAAAGCCTGCTTAACCCGAGCCGGCGCCGGCGGATCGCGGCCGGGTCAGGCGTGCCGATTGTGGAAGTCAACCGGATGATCAAGGAGTTCAAGACGGCCAAGGACATGATGTCCAAGGTGACCAAGGGGAACTTCAAGGACTTGGAGAAATTGCCTGGCATGAACAGCCCGATGGCTAAGATGGCCATGCGGCGGATGGGGAAGAGCTTCAAGAAGAAGAAGGTCAAGAAAATGAAGAAGGTCAAGCGCTTCCACTCATAATTTTAAAAAAGAGCAGGCTGTTAAGTAAAAACACTTTACAGGCTGCTTTTTGGGTGTTATAGTATAACTATTAAAATTTAGGAGGACTAATTAATGTCAGTTAAGATTCGTATGCGCCGTATGGGTGCCAAGAGAAAGCCATTTTACCGGATTGTTGTAGCAGATTCACGTGCACCTCGTGACGGCCGCTTCATCGAAGAAGTTGGTTACTACAACCCAGTTTCACAACCAAAGGAATTGAAGCTTGATGAAGACAAGATCTTTGAATGGCTGAAGAAGGGTGCACAACCTTCAGACACTGTTCGTTCACTTCTTTCAGGCGCTGGCTTGATGGCTAAGTTGCACGACGAAAAGTACAACAAATAATTGGAAAAGGTTTGGGGCACTAGCTTCAAACTTTTTTTGTTGAAAAGGAAAAATATACACCATGAATTACTACAATGTTGGCAAAATTATCGCGACCCATGGCTTGAAGGGTGAAGTCAAGGTCGCTTTGACCACCGACTTTCCAGAAGACCGTTTCAGAGCTGGTTCCCGCCTTTACCTGGGCGACGATAGCCGGGAAGTGACGGTAGCTGCTGGCCGGCCCTTTAAGCAGTTCTGGCTGGTAACTTTTGCGGAAATCACTGATATTGACCAGGCGGAAAAGCTGAAGGGGACGGAAATCTTGATCAGCGAAGAAGACCAGGGGGAACTGCCTGACGGGGTCTACTACTACCGAGAGCTCTTGGGCTGCAAGGTCCTGGACGATGAAAGCGGGGAAGAAATCGGCGAATTGACTGATATCGAAGCGCCAGGCGCCAATGACATCTGGGAAGTAACTGATGAAAACGGCAAGAGCTTCTGGCTCCCATACATCCCGCAGGTCGTTAAGAGCGTGGATGTTGATAAAAAAGAAGTCCGGGTTGAATTAATGGAGGGCTTGAGATAGTGAACATCAACGTATTGACCCTGTTTCCTGAAATGTTTACCCCCTTGCAGGTTTCCCTGCTGGGCCGGGGCCAGGAAGATGGCAAGTGGAAGCTGAACCTGGTCAACTTCCGCGATTTTTCTGACCGGCCGCACAAGTCAGTCGACGATACTCCTTATGGGGGCGGGGCCGGGATGGTTCTCCAGGTCAAGCCGATCAAGGATGCCCTTGATTCACTGGAAAACAAGGGCAAGGTCATCATTACGGCTCCCCAGGGGAAGACCTTCAATGAACAGATGGCCCAGAAATGGTCTAAGGAAGAAAACCTGACCTTCATTTGCGGCCACTTTGAAGGCTTTGACCAGCGGGTTTACGACCTGGCTGACGAAATGGTCTCAATCGGTGACTACGTTTTGACTGGTGGGGAACTGCCGACCATGAGCATGATCGATGCCACTGTCCGCCTTCTGCCAGGGATTCTGGGCAATGCCATGTCTACAGTTGAAGAATCCTTCTCAGACGGCCTTTTGGAATATCCGCAATACACACGGCCAGCTGATTTTGAGGGGCAAAAGGTGCCGGAAGTCCTCCTTTCAGGCAACCATGGCAAGATCGATGAATGGCGGCACTACCAGGCTTTAAAGGCCACCAAGCTGCACCGGCCGGACCTGCTGGAGAAGCGGGACTTGACCCCGGAAGAGGTCAGAATGCTGCGGCAGATCAGAGAAGACGAGCAGGCTGAAGAAGACAAGCTATAGAAAAGGGGAATTAGATGACCCTGCAATGGAGAAAGCTTTTTTCCAACCGGATCCTGGACCGGGGAAGGGATTACTGGAAAAAGGACTGGGTCTACGCGCCAAGCTACAGTGAATTGCCGGCCAGCATCCACTGCCGGGTTGGCAAGCCCGGGCAAAGCTATGACGTAACGATTGACTTCTCTGATGACTGGAGCGAGATCAAGTGGATGGACTGTGACTGCCCTTACGCGGCTGAAGGCTACAACTGCAAGCACGAGGCAGCCTGCTTGTACGCCACGGAGCTTTTTATTGAAGGGATGCAGGCCATTCAAGAACCCTTGACCAGCGAATTGCCTGCAAGCGACCGCAAAAAGCGGCAGGAAGAGATTATTGAAAAGGTCTACGGCCTTGGCAGAAAATATGTCAACTATATTTTTGATCCTGGCAAGATTCTTGCATCGGTTGACTTTGACCCGGTCCTTTGGGAGCGGATCTGGGATAATCCGGCCCTGGCCCATTTGGGAGCCGTTAACCTGGATGACAGCCAGGCTAATGATAAGCAGCCCCTGTTAACGGCTACCGGCTTCATCCATTTCGCCAACCGCGGGAACAGGAACAAGGTCAACGTTAAAGTTGGCCTTAAGCAAGTAAGCGAGCTGAAGTGCAATATTGCGGAATGCAAGCAAGACGAAATTACCGGCCCTTGCCGGCATGAAATTGCCCTCCTGCAGAAGCTGGTCTTGATGATCATGCGGGAAAACCCGGGTGAAGTAACTGACTACCAGGCAGACCGTGCCCTGGCCAGGGCAGAGATGCTGGAAGAATTCGACCAGGATGCCTTAGAGGGCGTGAAGCTTTTGGCCCAGCTGGAGAAAGAGCCGGGCGGTTCTTTTTTAGTCAAGTTTAAAGTCGGCCAAAAGCGCCTTTACGTGGTGAAAAACATCCAGAATTTTGTCGATGATGTCTTAAGCTGGCGGCCAATATCCCTGGGCAAGGAAGAAGTCTTGGTATCACCAGATTCTTTTGACCCGGCCAGCCAGCGCCTGTTCAGCTTCTTGGCTACGATCGCGGCAGATGGGGCAGACATTTACGGAGAGTCAAAAAGAAGCATTGAGATTGCTTCCGGCCGGATTGACGGCTTTTTCGCGGCGGTTGAAGGCAGCGAAGTCGAAAACTTGGACAATAAGCAGGTCGTCCCTGCTAAGCGGGGCGAACTGGAAAAAGCTGAGCTTGAGATCGATGTATACGGGGGCCGGGGGATCAGCATTACCGGGATTTGCCCGCCGGTTCTCCGGGGGATCCGGGCCAGCTACCAGCTGACAGATGAAGCATTTGTTGCTGGCAAGCTCGGCAATATGCTGTACGCCCTTTTTGGCAACAAAGAAAACATTGACGTGTCCTTTGACATAAACCAGCTGAGCCAATTCAAGGCTACTGTCCTGCCTCTTTTGAAAAAATACAGCAACTTGACCATTAGCCCGGCTGCCCAGCAGCTTTTAGAAGAAGCAGGAGGCTTGGAAAATAGCCAGCTGCGCCTGGATGTTGAGGGCGATGAAGTAGTTGGCCAGGCCCGGGTCTTTTATCAAGGCAAGGCGGTCCGCTTGGGCGCAAGCGGGGAGCGGGCAATTAAGCGGGACTGGTACAAGGAAGAGAAGCTGGCTGCTCTGCTGGAGAAATTTTTTGACCTGGAAGACGGCGACTGCCGCTTGGATAAAGGGGATGACGAAGCGGTATACCAGCTTTTGGAAGGGATGCCAAAATTGTTCGCCGCCTTTGATGAAGTTGAAGTTACTCCAGCCTTTAAAAAGCTCAAGCTTAAAGACAGGCTGAATCTGGCTTTTGGCCTTTCCTTAAGTGACGGGCTTTTGCGCCTGGATCTGAAAAGCGAGCTTACGCCAGAAGAATTAGCGGAGGTCTTCAGCCAGTACAAGGACCGGAAGAAGTATATCCGCTTGAAGAACGGCAGCTTCCTTAATCCAGCCAGCCAGGACTTGGGAAAGCTGGCCCTTTTAGCTAAAAACTTAGATTTAACCGCTAAGGATTTTGGCAAAGAACAGCTGGAAATGCCGGCCTACCGGGCCCTTTACGTCGACCAGCTCTTAAAAGAGCAGGAGATGGGCGAAATTGAAAGAGACGACCACTTCCAGCAATTACTTGCTGACTTTGACCAAAAAGAAGCGCCGCTAAAACTGCCAACCGGCCTAGAGAAGATCCTCCGGCCTTATCAAAAGACCGGGACTGCCTGGATGAACCGGCTAGCTCAGCATGGCTTTGGCGGGATTCTGGCGGATGAAATGGGTCTGGGCAAGACCTTTCAGGTGATCAGCCTCCTGGCCAGTCAAAAGGACCAGCCGAGCTTGATCGTGGCTCCGGCCTCTCTCGTTCTTAACTGGGAAGCTGAGTTTAAAAAGTTTGCCCCGGAAATGAAGACGCTGGTTTTGTCTGGCTCTAAGAAAGAACGAAGCGGGCAATTGGCAGACTTGACTGAAATTGACGTTGTAATCACGTCTTATGACCTGCTTAAGCGCGATATTGCCAACTATGAGCCGCATACTTTTGCCTATGAAGTAATCGATGAGGCGCAGATGATCAAAAATCCGCGGACAGCCGCGGCTAAGGCGGTTTCCGTGGTTAAAGCCAAACACCGCTTTGCCTTGACCGGGACGCCGATTGAAAACCGCTTAAGTGAGCTCTGGAGTATTTTTAACTTCGTCATGCCGGGCTTTTTAAAGAGTTACCGGGAATTTAAGAAGGATTTTGAAAGTCCGATCGTTAAGGAAGACGACCAGGACTGCTTGAACCGGCTCAATCAGATGGTCGGTCCTTTTATCCTCCGCCGCTTGAAAAGAGACGTCCTCAAGGACCTGCCGGACAAGCTGGAGGAAGTCCGCTATGTCGGCATGGGCAAGGAGCATAGAAAGCTCTATGACGCTGAAATTGCCCGCTTGAAAAATAAGGTTATGGCTGAGGACGATGAAGGTATCAGGCGCGAGCAGATAGAGATTCTGGCGGCATTGACCAGGATCAGGGAAATCTGCTGCGACCCGGGCCTGCTTTATGAAGACTACAAGGGCGAATCTGAAAAGCGCCTGGCCTGCGTGGATTTGATCAAGAGCGCGATTGACGGGGGCCACAAGGTCCTGCTTTTCTCCCAGTTTACCAGCATGCTGGACCTGCTGGAAGAAAGCCTGAAGGCAGAGGAAATCGTCTTTTTACGGATCGATGGCCAGACTCCTAAAGCCAGACGGATGACTTTAGTCAACGTCTTCAACCATAAAGACAGTCCGGCTAAGGTCTTCTTGATTTCCCTTAAGGCCGGAGGGACGGGCCTTAACTTGACCGGGGCGGATACCGTCATTCACTATGACCCATGGTGGAACGTGGCGGCCCAGAACCAGGCAACTGACCGGGCCCACCGGATCGGCCAGGAAAAGAAGGTAACGGTCTACAAGCTGATTGCCAAGGATACGGTTGAGGAAGCTATTTTGGACTTGCAGGAAGCCAAGAGCCAGCTGGCGCAAGGCATCTTGACGGCAGAGTCTGTTTCCAGCGCCAGCCTGCAAAAGGAAGACTTGCTCAAGATTTTGGACTAAAGAAGCTTGCTTTGCCTGGTTAAAGATGGTATTCTATTAGACGTGGTATTTTGCCAATAAAGATTAGGGGTGTTCCGCTGGCCCAGAGAGGTTGATGAATGCCGTAGAAGGAGAGACAATAATGGATCCATTAATTCAAGAATTGACTAAAGAACAACTTCGTGATGACATGCCTGAATTCCGTGCCGGGGACACTGTTCGTGTTCACGTACGTGTTGTTGAAGGTACTCACGAACGTATCCAGATCTTCGAAGGTGTCGTAATCAAGAAGAAGGGCACTGGCATCGGTGCTACTTACACTGTTCGTAAGATCGCTTCCGGCGTTGGCGTTGAACGGACTTTCCCAGTTAACACTCCACGTGTTGCCAAGGTTGAAGTTATCCGTCACGGCCGCGTACGTCGTGCTAAGCTTTACTACCTGCGGACTCGTAGCGGTAAGGCTGCTCGTATCGCAGAACGTCGTCGTTAATTCTGACAACGAATCTGAAACTGCTTTGCATTTTGCAAGGCAGTTTTATTTTTGCCAAAAAAGCCTAAAAAGCAAAACATTTTTTCTGACTAATTATAACTTTCACCTTAAAAATAATCCGTTTTTTACCATAATTTCTGCTTAGCATATTGGGGAAAAGCAATTGTTTGTCTTTTGCAGCCGAACTTTCTCTGTTAACTAGCTGCATTTTACGCTATACTAGCAATATGCTGTTGTTTAATATTGAGTAATTCACGGAGGAAAACATGGCTAGATCCATCAAGAAAGAACTTGCCGCTCTGCTTTTGGCCGCGGCCGTTTTAGCACCGGGCCAGGCTAGCGCCAGCAAATTAGAAGTTACCAGCAAGGCTGATACTGCCAGCAAGCCGGCCCAAAGCAAGGACTGGAAGAATCCCAAGAAGTACAGCAAGGATATTCCGGTGCAGTTTTTGAGCATTAACGATTTGCACGGCAACCTGTCGACGACTGGTACGGCGACCTTGGGGCAAAAGAGCTACAGCAATGCCGGTACGGTAGCCCGGCTGGCCGCTTACTTGAACCAGGCCCAAAAAGATTTTAAGAAGAAAAACAAGCAAGGCACGACCTTCAGAGTCGAGTCAGGGGACATGGTTGGGGCATCCCCGGCCAATTCTTCTCTTTTGCAAGATGAACCAACCATGCACGCCTTAAAGGCCATGAAGTTTACCGTCGGCACTTTGGGCAACCATGAATTTGACGAGGGCTTGGGTGAATTCAACCGGATTCTTTCGCCAATTGCAAGAATAAATTGAACACTTACCATAACATCTGGTAGATTTTGACTATCTACGCCGGTAAATGCGGTCAAGTTCGGTGTCAAAGTACTCTTCTGGAGTCTTGTAGTTTAAGATCTTCCGAGGAAGAGAGTTGCACCATACCTCGATCTTAGCAATATCTTCCACACTGTACTTATCCATACGGTCTCCCTTGGGAATATAGCGTCTGATAAGCCCGTTGTGCCGTTCTACGCTGCCTTTATCACAAGATGTATAAGGATGAGCGTAGTACACAAGAGTCTTGGAAACTTGCTCAAGATTGGATAGATCTGCGAACTCAGATCCGTTGTCAGTTGTGATAGACTTAAAGATTTGATTCCATTTGGATCCGTAGTACTCTCGAAGCTTATCAAATGCCTTCATAACGCTAGCTGAGGTCTTATCCTCAATCTTGATCATGAAGAACTGACGCGTCTTTCGTTCGCACAGAGTAAGCAACACATCGTCGTCCTTAGTCTTGTGTCCAAGAACCAGATCGCATTCCCAGTGGCCAAAGTCCTTACGGCTTTCGATTCTAGGACTACGTTCATCGATGCTTCGTCCCAGGATACGCTTGTTTACACGGGCACGACGAGTCTTAGTATTGCGCTTGACCTTCTCTGGAAGATCACCGTTCTTGATGTCCATTAGGCCCAAGTCAACGTAGTTATACAGAGTTTTGGTTGATACGACCTGATCTTTCTGGAAGATTCCCTTGGCCAAAGCATAACCCACGCAAGCATCAAGAGACCAGCCTTGATTATGAAAGCAGTGGGAAACATAGTCGATGAACTTATGTCTGCGAAGAAACAAGCTCTTGCGGCCGCATTCGCTTCTATGTAGTTCGTAAGTGCTTTGCCCTTCGACAGCTTTATACCGCCTCACATTGCCGGTATACAGGGATACTGTGCCTCTTTTGAGCTCATATCCGACCGTGCTTGGTGAGCAGTTAAGTTCTCTAGCTATAGCACGATTAGAGTAGCCCTTAGAGTGCAGCTCCTGGATTGTAGTCCGGTCGTTTAGCGTAAGGTGCTTGCCCTTTTGGTGTGGTTTAGTGTTAGAATAAGAATGATCCATTTTAACCTCTCTAGAAATGTTTGTGGTAATTCATATTCTACCAGATGGTTGAAATGGATTTTTTGTGCTCTAATCCAGTGAAAACGATTTTTCTTACTGGATCGGAACAGTGTTCAGTTTAATTTTACAATCGGCGAACCGGATTCTTTTAGGCAAAAAGCCAACTAAGAAGTACAATTCCGCTGAAATGGCCTACCCCCACCAAAAGTCAGGCATCAAGCTAATCGTAGCCAACGTTGTCAGAAAGTCCACCGGTAAGGTACCATATGGCTGGAAGCCTTATACCATCAAGGCCGTAAAAGCGGGCAAGAAGAAGGCCAAGGTCGGCTTTATCGGCATTTTGACCACGGAAATGCCAACTTTGACGACTAAGAAAAACTACTCTGCCTTCAAGTACCTGGATGAAGCCAAGACCATTGCCAAGTATGAAAAGGTTCTGCGCAAGAAGGGCGTTAAGGCTATCGTTGTTTTGGCCCACAAGGGGGTTGAAACGGCGGCGGACAGTAAGGGCAAGCTGACCACCAGTGGTGACAGCGTGAAGATCTTAAAGAAGCTGAACAAGATCGATCCGAAAAACACCGTTGACTTGATGATCGCCGGCCACTCTCACCAGTATGCCAACGCTAAGGTCGGCAAGACCCGGCTGGTTCAGGCTTTGAAGTATGGCCAGGCCTACACTGACTCAATCGGCTACATCAGTCCAAAGACCAAGGATTTCGTCAAGGGCAGCCTGGTTTCTCATGTCTACCCAGTCCTGTCAGCTGCTGATGACCCGAAGACTAAGGATAACAAGACAGTTGCCAAGATTGTGGCTGACGCTGACAAGCGGGTTTCAGCCATCACCAAGCAAAAGATTGCTACGGCCCAAAAGGCTGAAATAATCACTGGCCGGGAAAACAACAATGCTTCCAATGAAAACGCGGTTGGCGACTTGGTTGTTGACGCGCATTGTCAGAAGCCAACCGGCAGGGCTTCAAGGCTGACTTTGCCATGACTAACGGGGGCGGGGTCCGGTCCGGCCTGGCTGTGGGCAGTGATAAGTCAATTACTTGCGGGGCGGCCATGGCCGTTCAGCCTTTTGGCAACAGCCTGCAGGTACTGACCATGACCGGGAAGCAGATTTTAGCTGCCCTTAACCAGCAATATGACCACTACTACCTCCTGGTCAGCGGTCTGCACTATGTCTACACCAAGGACGCGGCCGGCAAGGTCAAGATCGTCAAGGTTTATGTCGGTGAAGGCGAGAAGACTGAACTCTCCTTGACCAAGACTTACCGGGTTGTCGCCAACGAATTTATCGCTGGCGGTGGTGACCACTTTACTCAGTTCACTGCTGGCAAAAAGGTGGGCATCTTGACCGGGACTGACACGGAAACCTTCATCAGCTACCTTAAGCAGCAGACGGCCAGCGGCAAGCAGATTGCCAGCCCGGCTTTGAACCGGAAGGTGGAAATTTCCGCTGACCAGGCAGCGGCCCTGGAAAAATAGAAATAATAGTTTAAGTGAATTTTGTTTTCTTGAAATCTTCCCCTTTGGGAAGATTTTATTTTACGCGTTTTGGAACTAATGTTCGAAAAATCGTGCTATAATTATGATAAAAACAGCAAGGAGGGGCAGGCATGCATTTGGCGGAAGTAGCCGACTACATTCAAAGCAAATATGGTATTGAGGCCAGCTATGTCGACCTGGCCGGGCAAACCCTGGCTGCCGTCACGGTCCCGGGAGCAAATGAAAGTTTCGCCTTGCTCCTTAAGAAGGACGGCCGCGAAACGTTTGAACTGAAAGCCGGGTCCTTGGCTAAGTTTTTGGCTGCCCAGCCGGCTTTTGGACCAGCCGTCTTCATGCAGGACCCGGCCTGGATCAGGGTTGATTTAGATAATCCTGCCTTAAACGACCGCTTTTTTTACAAGACCCTGGATTCTGCCTATCAGAGCTCCCGGCCCTTGGAAACAGCGAAAAATACGGCAGAAGATAGGCAAGAGCATGAAATCTACCTGCTGGATGATGAGGGAGAAGACTTCCAAGAAGAAGTAATTCCTAAGCGGCCAGCCTTTTTCAAAGACAGCGACTTTGACCGCCTGCTGGTTGAAAAAGGCCAGCCCGTGATCCCGGAAGGGATTAGGCAGATGCAGGAGAGTTACGACTATTTGGCCGTACCCCGGCGGGAGAGCAATTTTTACCGGCAGGGGATGCTGATGGCTAATTATGAAGATGACTTTGCCCAAATGGTCCCAATTAACAAGCAGCGACCAGTCTACCATGATCTGACCGTCGACCAGTTGCGGTCCTATTTTTCCTGGCGGACCAAGTTCCGGCAGGGCAAGTACAAGCCAGCTCCGGCTGCCTATGTCTATTTGCTGGCCAGTGAATTAGTCTGCCAGATCGGGGTTAAGGATAAAGCCGATGGCCTCCGTCAGCTCCGCCTTCTTTTTGCCAAGTGCGTGGAGCAAAGGGATATTTCCACTAGCTGGCAGGAAAAGCACATCCTGCAGAACTACCTGGTTTATTACGGTTTTGCTCTTGAGGAAATCCGGCCGGATTTTGCAGATGAGCTGATGCGGGGGGAAGTTTATCATAATCTTCTGTCTGGTGAAGCGAGCGGACAGGAACTCTACCAGGCCATCTGCTGCTTGTCTTCTTATTTGCCCAAGAACAATCCCTTGCTGAAAAAGGAGCCGGAGAAGTTTTATGAGCTTCTGGCCCGGGTCTGGCAGGAAGTCCGCCTGAATCCTTACCAGCTGCTTAAGCTTTTGGTCGGAGAAAAAACGACCTTGCCGGTAGAAATGTTTGCCGATACGGTTTTCTTCAGCCTTGATCCGGTCAAAGACGTTGAGCTCATTTTAGGGCCAGGCCTTGTCTACCGCTGCCAGGGCGGGCAGTGGAGTAATGAAGTCTACTGGCCTTCCGGCCGGCAGAGGCAGCTTTTGGCCAATTTCATGCATGAATTTGACCGCTTGAGCCGGCAGGCCTTTAAGCAGGGGCGGGCCTTAAAAGAAAAAGACCTGCCTCCCGCTTTTAAGCAGGCAATCGTGCAAGGAATTGCTGACTACCAGGAAATTCTGATAGAAAGGGCCCGGCCAAAGGTTAAGATCAACCTGGCCATCCTAGGCCAGATCCGGTCCGACGCGGCTGAAACCAAGGAAAGCCTGCTGACTGAAGAAGAGCGGCAGCTGGAGGCCGAAGAAGCTGAGAAAATTACTAGCGAGAGTAATAAGCAAGTATCTGAGTCTTCTGCTGCAGAAGAAAAGATGACAAAGGAAATTGATGAAACGGCTGCCAGCGGCCTGGGCTTAGACGAGAATGAAGAGCAGCTGCTTTTGGCTCTTTTTTCCGGCCAGCCCTACCAGGACTTTTTACGCCAGCGGCACCTGCTCTTAAGCGTGGTCGTGGACCAGATCAATGAGAAAATTTTTGACGAAATCGGCGATGCCGTAATCGACTGCGATGGCCAGAAGGCAGAAATCGTGGAAGATTACCGGAGCGACCTCGCTGACTTATTAGGAATTGAGGAGAAATAGTGGAGCAAAAGAAACGGATTCCAAAGCGGATTGCCCAAACGGTTATCAGTTCACTTAAAGGCGGGGTTGTGCCCCGGATCGGCCTGCCATATATCACGGTGGGCCGGAAGGCGGAAATCGAGGCCCTTTTACACGACGTTGACTTAGTCAAAGAAGGTGGGGCCTCCTTCCGCTTTGTTGTGGGCCGGTACGGGTCAGGCAAGAGTTTTTTGTTGCAGACCATCCGCAACTACGTGATGGACAGAAATTTTATCGTCTTAGATGCCGACCTGTCCCCGGAACGCCGCCTGCAGGGCAGCAAGGGGCAGGGCCTGGCCACCTACCGGGAACTGATCCAGAACCTGGCCACCAAGACCCGGCCGGAAGGCGGAGCCTTAACTTTAGTCCTGGACCGCTGGATCAACAATGTCCAGACGGCAGTAGCCAGTGAAATCCCTTTTGATGACCCCAGCTTTCAGACAGCCGTTGACCAAAAGATAGTCAGCCAGATTTCCTCTTTGAGCGAAATGGTGCATGGCTATGACTTTGCCCAGCTGTTAGAGCGCTATTACCATGCCTACCTGGCCGGCGACGAGGATACCAAGGGTAAGGTGGTTAAGTGGTTTAGAGGGGAATACCGGCTGAAAACAGAAGCTAAGCAGGATCTGGGCGTCAACATCATTATTTCTGATGAAGACTGGTACGAGTACTTGAAGCTTTTTGCCGTCTTTTTCCGCCAGGCTGGCTACAGCGGCATGTTTATCATGGTCGATGAATTAGTCAACCTCTACAAGATTCCTAACGCCATCTCCCGCCAGTACAACTATGAAAAGCTGCTCAGCATATACAATGACGCCATGCAGGGCAAGGCCAAGTACCTGGGCATTATTATGGGGGCCACGCCCCAGGCAGTCGAAGACCGGCGGCGGGGCGTTTACTCTTACGAAGCCCTCAGGTCCCGCCTGGCCGAAGGCAAGTTTGCCAAGGAAGGGCAGCGGGACCTGTATGCTCCCGTGATCCGCCTGGAACCCTTGATGGCAGAAGAAATGCTGGTTTTAACGGAGAAACTGGCCGACATGCATGCCAGCCTTTATGGCAATGAGCGGACGATCAGCGAAAAGGACCTGGCTGACTTTATCAAGATTGAATATGCCAGAGTTGGCACGAGCAGCATGATCACCCCAAGAGAAATCATCCGGGACTTTATCGAGCTGCTGGACATTGTCTTGCAAAATCCCGGCCAGACCGTGCAGAGTCTTTTGACAGACGGGGACTTTGCCTACACTAAGTCAGACGCCGTGTCTGATGAAAAGACCAGCGACTTTGCGGAATTTACGATTTAAGTTTTAATTAGGGAAGTTTTTTATGGATGCTTTTTCCCGCTATGCTCCCTTCATCCAGGACTATATCTATTCCCGGGGATGGGAGACCCTGCGGCCTTTGCAGACAGCAGCGGCCCAGGTAATTTTTGCTACTGACGACAATTTGCTTTTGTCGGCTTCGACTGCTTCCGGGAAAACCGAAGCAGCCTTTTTTCCCATCTTGACAGATTTGGCGGAAAATCCGGCTTACTCTATTGCCTGCCTCTATATTGCCCCTTTAAAGGCCTTGATCAATGACCAGTATGACCGGCTTAAAGACATCTGTGAAGGCAGTGATGTCCCGGTTTGGCGCTATCATGGGGATGTTTCAGCTGCTCAAAAGCGGAAAATGTTCAAAAGGCCCCAGGGGGTCCTGCAGATAACGCCGGAATCCTTAGAGAGCCTGATGATCAACAAGCACGCGGATATTCCCCGCTTATTTGGCGATTTGCGCTATGTTGTCATCGACGAGTTGCACTCCTTTTTAAGAAGCGGCCGGGGCGGGCAGACCTTCTGCCTATTAGAGCGCTTAAATCGGCTGGCTAGTGTTAAACCCCGCCGGATCGGCCTGTCAGCTACGATCGGGGACCCGAAAGCGGCTGGGCAGTTTTTGGGGGCCGGATCGGGCCGTCAGACCAGGATTCCTAAGGTGAAAAGCCAGCCCCAGCGCTGGCGCTTGTCAATGGAGCATTTCTATAAAAGCGGTAACCAGGCTGGCGACCATTCTGCCTTGCCGGCCCAGGCCGTTTTAGATCAAGCCAGCGACCAGGCACCAGAATTAGCTGACCCGGGCCTGGCCTATATTTTTGACCATACCAGGGGCAAAAAGTGCCTGGTCTTTACTAACAGCCGGGAAGAATGTGAAGCTGTCTGCCAGGTTCTAAGGCAATATTGCGAATATAAGAATGAACCAGACCGCTTCATGATCCACCACGGCAACCTGTCCGCGGCCCTGAGGCAGGGGGCAGAGGCTATCATGAAAGACGAAGATGCCAATATTACGACCTGCGCGACGGCTACTTTAGAACTGGGCATTGACGTCGGCCAGCTGGAGCGGGCCTTTCAAATTGAAGCGCCCTTTACCGTTTCCGGCTTTTTGCAGCGGATGGGGCGTACTGGACGGAGGGGCAATCCAGCAGAGATGTGGTTTGTCATGCGCGAAGAGCAGGCTGAAAGCCGGGCCATGCTGCCAGTTTTGCTTCCTTGGTCGCTTCTGCAGGGGATTGCCTTAGTTGAGCTGTATTTACAAGAGCGTTGGGTTGAACCGCCAAGAGACCACCAATTGCCATACAGCCTCCTTTACCACCAGACCATGTCTACTTTGATGGCCGGCGGGGAGATGAGCCCGGCAGAACTTGCTTCCCGGGTTTTGACCCTGTCCTACTTCCGCTGGGTCAGCCAGGATGACTATAGAGTTTTGCTCCGCCACTTGATCAAGACCGACCAGATCCAGCTGACGGAAAATGGCGGCTTGATCGTCGGCCTAGCCGGCGAGCGGGTGACCAACAATTTCAAGTTTTACGCCGTTTTCCAGGAAAACGAGGAATACAGCGTCCACGCTGAGTCAGAAGAACTGGGGACGATCGTTAAGCCCCCGCCCTTGGGTGAAAAAATCGCCATCGCCGGCCATGTCTGGGTGGTTGAAGAAATCGACCGTCGCCGCCGGCAGGTCTACGTCCACCAGGTTAAAGGTCGGATCCCAGCATATTTTGGGGATGTAGCCGGCGATATCCATCCCAAAGTCCTCCAGCAGATGAGGAAGATTCTGGCAGAAGAGAGGCAGTATCCTTACTTGATGAAAAACGCGGCTGCCCGCTTGCGTGAAACGAGAGCAATGGCGGAAGCCGCTGGCCTGCCAGATAAGCAGCTGATTAACCTGGGGGCTAAGACCTACTGCCTTTTCCCTTGGACGGGTTCTTATGCTTTTCTGGCCCTAGAGCGCTTCTTGCGCTTGAAATGTGCCAGCCGTTTAGGGCTTAAGAATTTTGACTCAGTCCGGCCATACTACATCCAGTTCAGCATGGATGTCAGTGAAGGAGACTTTTACCAGATCCTGGCTGAAGAAGCCGCTAAAGACTTTGACCCTTTGGACTTGCTCTATCCAAAGGAAGTTCCGGTTTTTGACAAGTATGATGAATACCTGCCAGATGACCTGGTCAGAAAAGAATTTGCCTATAGTGTCCTGGATTTGACTGAAATGCGGCGGGCAATCGGAGAGATTACGAGACAAAAGGCTTAAAAAAGATGTACAATAATGTCTAATAATCAAATCTCGATTTTTTAGAAAGGACATTTATGTCAGTAAGCAAGCGTCCGATTTCCAGTTTTCAAGAATTAGAAACAGCCGCTGATGACAGCGATGAGATACATTTTAAGTTAAATGGCCAGCAGTGGCTGTTAGTTGATGACGGCAATCCTTTGACCCCGGCCAGCAAGACCTTGATCAACTGTGATTTGCCTGAAGAGCAGCAGTTTTTTGCCAATATGGAGGAATTTCTGACCTGCCAGATAGGCGGTCAGTCCCTGGCTGACTGCTGGCCCCAGATGAGCGAGGTAGCTGTCTGGAGCGTGCAGTTTGACAGCCTGGAGGAATTTGTCCAGGCGATTAAAGACGGCTGCGACATTAAGTTTTCTTTAGCCGGCCGCCAGTACAGCCTGGGCCAGTCCAGTGAACGAAAGGTCTACCGGCAGCTCACCTGGCGTTTGGAGAAGGGCGGGCAGATGAAGGTGGAAAAATTTGCTGACTTGAAGCAGCTTTTGGCCTTTGAAATTGCCGGGCAAAGCCTGGGCAAGCAGTGGTCAGCCATGAAAAATGTCGACTACGGCTGATTTTAATCTAAATTTTTTTATGGAGAAAAGTTCTGGGAAAAAGCTTTATTTTTAGAAAAAACTAATTTCGTAAAGAATAAACCTAGTTTTACTTAATAAAGCAAGAAAAAGAGACTTTCATTATAAATAAAAGAAACTTTCTAAAATATCGGGTATAATATTTTATAGATCCGATATGACAGAAAGATGAAAACTATGAAAAGACAGCCGCAAACAATCAAGAGAATCATCCAGGCCTTGGCCTGCGGTCTGCTGCTTTTGCTAGCGACCAGCCTAACCGCTTGTTCCAGCAAGCAGGAGAGCAGCTATGCCCGGGCCAAGCAGTCTAAGCAGATAACCTGGGGGGTCCGGCCAGACACCAAGCTGTTTGGCTTGACCAACATCAAGACCGGCAAGATCGAAGGTTTTGAAATTGATCTGGCTACGGCCATCACCAAGCAGATCCTTGGCCCTAAAAGCAAGGCTGTCTTCCGGCCGATCACGGAAAAGACCCGGATCACCCTTTTGCACAACGGCTCCCTGGACGCCGTCATTTCAACCATGACCATCACCAAGGAGCGGATGAAGGTGATCGACTTCTCTGACGTTTACTTTAACGCCAACGAATCCATGATCGTTAAGAAGTCCAGCAAGATCAGAAGCATTGCTGACTTGAATAAAAAGGGAGTCGTGGTTATTGCCATCAAGGGGACCGACGTGGCCAACCAGGTGGCTAAGCTGGCTCCAAAGGCTAGTGTCAAGCAGTTTGACGACTACGGGTCAGCCTTCAACGCCTTAAAGGCCGGACAAGGGGATGTCATGATCGACGACAACGGGATTTTGGCTGGTTTGATCGTTGATACCCCGGAATTCACCTTGACCAAGGCCTCTTTAGCTGAGGAGCCATACGGCATCGGGGTTGAAAAGGGCCAGACCGAAATGCGCCAGGCGATCAATCAGGCATTAAAGCAGCTGCGGGCCAACGGAAAATATGACCAGCTGGTCAAGGAGTGGTTCGGCAAGGTCTCCGGCTTTGACGTCAAACATGCAGAAAGCCAGAAGGTTAAGATTCAATAAGAAGGAAAAACTAATACAAAAAGTAAAAAGCTAGGAGCAGATGCTCCTAGCTTTTTAGCTAGCATGTAAATTATTTGTATTTTAGTATTTTGATTTAGATTTAAAGGATAGCGCCGACAACGATCAGGCAGAGGCCGGCAAGCGTTGCGACCAGTTCCTTGCCTTGCTTGCGTTCGCCCAGCAGAGTCATCCCGCCGATAGTGGAGATGATTACGCTCAGCTGGCCGTAGATGAAGGCGTTGGTCACCCCGTTGACTTGAGCGGAGATGATGTAGGCGTAAGCTGCAATCCCGAAGCTGATGCCGGCAAAGAGGTCAAGGTAGCTGGCCTTTTCCTTGAAGGCAGCCTCGTTGCCGCTGAAGGCCAGGTAGATCACAGACCCCAGCAGGATCCCCAGGGTTTGCGGCAGGAACATGGATTCAGCGTCTGCCGTAATCGTCTTCGGGAAGGCAGAGTAGGCCAGGTAGCCGATCGTGGTCAAGACCAGGAAGAGGATGTCCTTGTTGGTGGTCTTCTGAGTGAAGCCATCGCCCTTTTCAGTGTAGGCGGTCAAGATGACGCCGACCATGATGATGACCAGGGCAATGATCCCGAAGATAAAGTTGTTGCTGGTCTTCCATTCACCAAAGATCAAAGCCCCGATGATGGTATTGCCGACCAGCTGCAGGCCAGTTGAGATCGGCATGGTCTTGCTGACCCCGATCCGGGTGAAGGAGATGAACTGGCCGATTTGACCGATCGTCCATAAAGCACCGGACAGAAGGGACAGGAAGAAAACTGGCATGGAAATGGCCGGATGCTGGATTAAAGTCACGATGATGCCGACAATAGTCGCCCCCATGCCGACGCCGAAGATCTGGTTGGCCGGCTTGCTGTTTGGCACCTTGTTGACGGTCCAAGGCATAACCCCCCAGCCGATGGCTGGCAGTAAGGCAATGATGATATTCATTAATTAAAAACTCCTTTAACTAATAATTTGTCGAATAGTTATTAGATTAACGGAGTTTCAGGAAAATAGCAATAGAAAACGCTATGAAAATGTCAATCGTTTTCAGAAAACGGTTGAAAAGGAAAAGATGCTTTGCATAAAGCAAAACATCTTTTCAAAAAATATGAGCTAATCGAGTTTACTGACCGGCAATACTGTATTAATCAATATTTGCTCTGTAAAGACCGACGACCTTGCCCAAAATTTGTACATGGTTCAAGATAATTGGATCCATGGCATCATTTTCCGGTTGCAGGCGGTAGTGGAGGTCTTCTTTAAAGAAGCGCTTGACTGTTGCTTCCCCGTCATCAGTCATGGCGACCACGATTTCCCCGTTCTGGGCCGTGGTCTGCTTGCGGACGATGACATAGTCCCCGTTCAAGATACCGGCATTGATCATTGAGGTGCCGTGTACCCGGAGCATGAAGAGCTCACCGGCATCACTGGCCAGGTTCGGTGGAAGCGGGAAGTAGTCTTCCACGTCCTGGACAGCCAGGATCGGCTGGCCGGCGGTAACAACCCCGATGACCGGAATGTCTTTAGGCTTGATGCCCAAGGCGTCAAGGCCGGCGTGGGTGATTTCCAAAGCTCGGGGCTTGGTGGCGTCCTTGATGAGGTAGCCCTTGCGCTCCAGTCTGGTCAAATGGCCATGGACAGTGGAGGTTGAAGACAGGCCAACTGCCGCGCAGATTTCCCGGACCGTCGGCGGGAAGCCGCGGTTTTCAACGGTATCGTAGATGTATTGCAGAATTTCTAATTGTTTTGAGTCGTGAGTTGCCATAGTTACTTTTCCTTCGCCAAAAATCTTATTGTCGGTTATTATTTATTTTAGCAAATATTCGGGAAGTTTACAAACTGGCGTTCTAGGCTTAAAACTTTTTTTATTTTTGCAAAGCGAGTACACTATTCTTATCACTAGAAAGGCGGATATATATATGACAGAAGCAGATCAAGTCAGAAAAAGAATCAATGAATTATACAAGAAGAAGCAGGAAAGCGGCTTGACGGAGGCTGAAGAGGCTGAACGCAAAGAACTGCACAAGCAGTTTATCGCCAACTTCCGGGCAGGTTTCAAGCAGCAGCTGGACAGCCTGGTAATTGTTGACGATCAAGGCAAGGACGTTACGCCGGAGAAAGCCAAGCAAATTCAGAAGAAAAAGCTTCTTAGATAAGATTTATCCTTTAAAAATGGTCTGAAGTTTTGTAAGATAGTATTTGTGTGACTAACGAATGGATCTCCGCTGAGGCGGATAACAAATTAAGACCAATGGAGGTTTAGCGATAATGAATTTAGGTTTGGCGATTTTCTTGATTATTTTGGCAGCTCTTCTGGGTGCGGTTGCTGGTTTTTACGGTGCCCGGACTTACATGAAGAACTACTTTAAGAAGAATCCCCCGATTACCCGGGAAATGGTTGAAACCATGATGTCACAAATGGGCCAGAAGCCTTCAGCCAAGAAGGTCAACCAAGTGATGAACATGATCAAGCATCAGGCAGCTAAGAACTAGTCTAGTCAGCCATAGAGCGCTAGGGGAATCCTGGCGCTCTTTTTTTCGGGCTAGGGGGATTAGAAAAGAAGGAGAAAAAGATAAAACCCAAATAAAAGAGGGAGGAAAAAATGGATACTTTTAGCAAGCTGGGCTGGTTCTTTAAAGCCCACCGCAAGCGCTACGCCTTAGGGATCACGGCCTTAGTCCTGACTTCGGCAGCCAACCTGGTCCCGCCGCGGATCCTGGGCATGATGGCTGACCAGCTGGATACGGGGAGAATCAGCTGGCAGCAATTTTTTAGCTATGTTCTGGCAATTTTGCTGGCGGCTTTGGCCCTTTATGTCTGCCGCTATTTCTGGCGCAAGCAGATTTACGGCGGAGCGGCGATTTTGGAAAAAGAACTCCGCGGCCGGCTCTTCTGGCATTTTATGCAGATGGACCGGACCTTCTTTCAGCGCTACCGTATCGGGGACTTGATGGCCCGGGCAACCAATGACGTCCAGGCCGTGCAGAACGTAGCAGGTGACGGGATCTTGACTTTGATCGACGCGATTTTTACCGGGGGGACCACCTTGCTGGCCATGATGATCCTGGTAGACTGGCGCTTGACCCTGGTGGCCATGCTGCCGCTGCCCCTTTTGGCCTTCTGTGCCCGCTACCTGGGTGATCGCCTGCATGACGCCTATATGGATTCGCAGGCGGCCTTTTCCCGCTTGAACAACAAGACTCAGGAATCCTTGTCTGGGATTAAGGTCTTGAAGACTTTTGGCCAGGGAAAGGAGGATGCGGCAGCTTTTAACAAGATGACCTATGAAACGGTAGATATCAATAAAAAGGTATTCCGGATCGACTCACTCTACGACCCAATGATTACCATGATCATCGGGATTACCTACATCATTACCATCATCTACGGTGGCCGGCTGGTTCTCAGCAAAGCGATCAGCCTGGGCCAGCTGATTTCCTTTGTGTCCTACATTGGGGCCATGGTCTGGCCAATGTTTGCCATTGGCTACCTGTTTAATGTTCTTGAGCGGGGGAGCGCCAGCTACGACCGGATTATGAGCCTGCTCAATGAAAAATCTTTGATCGTGGACTTAGATTCAATGGACAAGGAGCAGAAGCTGACTGGAGATTTGCGCTATCACGTGACCAGTTTTGCCTACCCGGATGAACCAGACAAGGCTGCCTTGGGGGCAGTGGACTTTGACTTGAAAAACGGGCAGACTATCGGCCTGGTTGGCCGGGTTGGCTCAGGCAAGACGACCATTATCCAGCTTTTGATGCGGGAGTTTGATAACTACAAGGGCCGGATCACTTTTGCCGGCCACGACATCCGGCAGATTCCCCTGGACGTCTACTTAAAAGAAATATCTTACGTTCCCCAAAACAACTTCCTTTTCTCCATGTCGGTCAGAGACAATATTGCCTTTGCCAAGCCGGATGCCAGCCAGGAAGAGGTCGAAGTGGCGGCTAAAAAGAGCGCCCTTCACGACGATATCCTGGCCTTTCCAAATGGCTATGAGACCATGATCGGGGAAAACGGGGTTTCCCTGTCGGGCGGGCAAAAGCAGCGGATATCGATTGCCAGAGCCCTGCTTCATGACAGTGAAATCTTGATTTTGGACGATGCTTTGTCAGCTGTTGACGCCAAAACTGAAAAGGCGATCTTGACTAAGCTTCGGCAAGAACGGGAAAAGAAAATTACCGTCATCGCTGCTCACCGCTTAAGCAGCGTAATGGATGCTGACTTGATCCTGGTCATGCAGGACGGGCAGGTGGCAGAAAGAGGGACGCATGAAGAATTGCTGGCCAAGGGGGGCTGGTATGCCCGGATGTGGCAGCGGCAGGAATTAGCCCAGAAGGTAGGTGAAGATGACGATGAATAATGAGGACTTCCAGTCAGTCTGGCAGCAGCAGATTTCGACCAAAGAGCAGGGGCAGATTTTAAAGCGGCTCTGGACCTTTGTCTGGCTTTACAAGGGGGAATTACTGACTGCCGTCTTAGGGATGGTGGCAGTTTCCGCGATCAATATGCTCTTGCCGACCTGGCTGCGGTATTACATGGACCACTATTTGAAGGCGGGCAAGGTTGACTTCAGCACGTTTTATTATGTTGCCTTGATCTACGGAATTGGCGTGGTATTTAAGGCGGCCTGCCAATTTACCTATGAATACCTTTATGCCCTGGCCGGGGAAAAGGCATTGGAAAAGGTCCGCCGGGTCCTTTATGCAAAAATTCACACCCTGGGGATGCGGTATTTTGACCAGACTCCAGCCGGGTCGATTTTGTCCCGGGTAACCAACGACACGATGACCCTGGGCAACTTTATGCAGGTTTTCTCTGCCTTTCTGTTAGGGATCGTCTCCATGGTAACTGCCTTGATTGCTATGTATATGGCTGACCCGGTGGCCGGGGGGATCGTGACGGCCTTTATTCCACTTATCGTTGGGGCAATCTGGCTTTATAACCGGGTCAGCTCCAAAATCTACCACGAATACCGGGCCCGCAACTCTTTGATCAACACTAAGCTGGAAGAAAGCATTGCCGGAATTTCCGTGATCCAGCAGTTTCGCCAGGAAAAGCGGATAGACGATGATTTTGAAAAAATCAACCGCCAGCAGATGCAGACCCGCTTCAAGCTGATCAGAACCAACGGCCTGCTCTTGTCGCCGTTTACGACCCTGCTCTATTCGTTGGTCTTAACCTGCGTTTTGGTCTGGTTCGGTTACCCCCTCCGGGCAACTTTTGTCCCGGCCGGGATGATTTATGCTTTTGCAAACTATGTGCAGAACTTTTTTAACCCCTTGTCGGACATGATGAACTCGCTGACCTTCTTTACCGACGGGATCGTGGCTGGCAAGCGGATCTTCAAGATTTTGGACCAGGAAGAATACGAGCCTGAGCAAAAAGAGCTGGCCAACGCCAAGATTACGGAAGGGAAAATTGAGTTTAAGCATGTGTCATTCTCATATGACGGCAAGCATGACGTTCTCCGCGATGTTTCCTTCACCCTTAATCCAGGCGAGACCCTGGGGATCGTTGGCCACACGGGTTCAGGCAAGAGTTCAATCATCAACGTGATGATGCGCTTTTACGAATTTCACTCGGGCCAGATCTTTTTGGACGGGATCGACATCCGGGACTTTTCCAAGGCAGAATTACGGCAAAAAATAGGCCTGGTTCTCCAGGAACCCTTCATGTTCTATGGGGACGTGGCTTCCAACATCCGCTTGTACAATGACAAGATCACTGATGAGCAGATTGAAGAAGCCGCCAAAACTGTCCAGGCTGACCGCTTTATCGAAAAATTGCCTGGGAAATACCATGCTAAGGTCATTGAAGGCGGATCGGAATTCTCCAGCGGGGAAAGACAGCTGATTTCCTTTGCCCGAACCCTGGTAACCAATCCTAAGATTTTGATTTTGGACGAAGCAACGGCCAACGTGGACACGGAAACAGAAAGTTTGATTCAAGCAGGACTCAAAAAGCTCCGCCAGGGCCGCACGACCCTGGCTATTGCCCACCGCCTGTCAACGATTGCTGATGCTGACCAGATCATTGTTTTAGACAAGGGGAGAATCGTCGAACACGGCAAGCACGAGGACTTGCTGGCCCAAAAGGGCTACTACTATGACCTTTACACCCTCCAGCAAAACCGGGAAAACTAAGAATGAATTAAGACAAAAAAGAGCGCGCCCAGAAGACGCGCTCTTTTATTATTCTAATCCGGCAAGCTGGAGATTTTTAACAAAGGGGAGACTTTTCAAATCAGCCAAAAGGGTGTTGATGTCTCCTTCAAGGCCGGCCAGGTCCAGGGACATCAAGACGCTGGCGTGGCTGGCCAAAGGGATGGCCTGGGAAATAGTCAAAACCGAGGCCCGGTGGTCGGTCACGCAGGTCAAAACGGCTGACAGGGCCCCAGGCAGGTCAGCTAAAAGCAGAGACAAGACCGCCTGCTGGCCCCTTGCAGGGTCCTTGGCTCTAAAAACATAGTCTTTATAGCGGTAATAAGTGTTGCGGGAGATGCCGATCCGCTCAGTCGCCTCGGTGACGGTGGCTGCTTCCCGGCTGTCCAGCATTTCCCTTGCCTCTAGGACCTTCTCCAGATAGTTGGGCAGGATCTTTTTATGAACGTAAAAATAGTCGGCCATGGCAAATTCTCCTTTGACATATTGCTTTAATTTTTGTTTAATAATAAGTAACTTTTCCCTTGTCAAGCCTTGCGGATAATGATACTATGTTTTTAATTCGAAAACAAGTGTCCCTAGATTAGAAACAACGGAGGCGGGTATGCAAATTGCAATCTTAGGCCGTGGCGTGGTTGGCGGTGGCATTGTCAAGCTGGTTGAAGAGGCTGAAACTCCGCTTTTGCGGAAGATTAAAATAAAAAAGATCCTGGTCCACAGAGATGAACAGATCCTGGATGACCAGCATACGACTGACTTTGTGGAAATCGTGAACGATCCGGAAATTTCAGTGGTTTGCGAGTGCATCGGGGGGGTAGAACCGGCCCACAGCTATGTTAAGTGGGCCTTGGAAGCCGGCAAGCACGTGGTGACGGCTAATAAGAAGATGCTGGCGGTCTATGCCGGCGAGCTATTTGACTTAGCCAGGCGAAAGGGCCTGGTATTGGCCTATGAGGCCAGCGTTGGCGGCGGCATCCCCTGGATTGACAACATCAAGCACATTCAGCGCCTGGAGCCGGTCACGGCCTTCCAGGGGATTTTTAACGGGACCAGCAACTATATCCTTTCCCAGATGGCAGAAAAGGACCTGGACTTTGCTGCTTGCTTAAAAGAAGCCCAGGAGCTGGGCTACGCGGAAAAGGATCCCAGCGATGACATCGACGGCGGGGACGTCTGCTACAAGGTCTGCTTGTCAGCCTTGACTGCGTTTGGCAAAATTGCTGATCCAAGCCAGGTTGACCAGTGGGGGATACGGCATTTGACCAAGGAAGACTTTGCCTGGGCCAAGGCAAATGGCCGGACCATCAAGTTGCTGGGCCGGGGCCGGCAGACAGGTGAAAAGCTATCCTTGCAGGTTTTGCCGGTCATGCTGAAAAAGACCAGCCTTTTAGCCGGAGTGGGCCTTAACTTCAATGCCCTGGAAACTGATTCCGCCTCCCTGGGTCCGGCAACATTCGTGGGCCAGGGGGCAGGGTCTTTGCCAACCGCCCACGCGGCTGTCCAAGACCTCTTGGATCTGGCTGAAGGGAAAAAGGAAATCGTGCAAAGTGCTGAACCGGGTCAGCTGACTGATGAAGAAGAGCAGACTTTCTACCTGCGGACTAACCGGGCGGATTCTTTCCAGGATGTAGTAGCAGAAAGAATCAGCGAAAAGGCATTTTTGACCAAAAAGCTGACTTTGGCGGAAATTTCAAGCCTGGTCAAGGAAAGCGGGGACCCGGCGGCCTTTTTGGCGGGAGTGGCAGATGAGTAAAGCAGTCAAATTCGGCGGCTCTTCAGTCGCCAATAGCGAACAGTTTAAGAAGGTCAAGCAAATCATTTTGGCTGATCCGGACCGCAAGTACGTGGTGACCAGCGCCTGCGGCAAGAGCGGGCAGGAGGACCATAAGGTCACCGACCTCCTCTACCTCTGCGCGGCCCACATTACCTATGACGTCAGCTATGAGTCGATTTTCCAGTCTATCGTGGACAAGTACATGGAAATCAAGCGCAGCCTGGGCCTTAAAATCGACTTGGCGGGAGAATTCGCCAAGATCCGGCAGAACATGGCCCAGAACTTGAACCTGGACTACCTGGTTTCCCGGGGCGAATACTTGACCGGCCTTTGCCTGGCTGAATACCTGGACGCAGACTTTGTTGACGCCAGCTGGGTGATCCGTTTCCATTATGACGGCTCAATTGACCTGGATAAAAGCCAGGAACTGTTAAAAGCCCAGGTTGACCCGGGCCGGCGGGTGGTGATCCCCGGCTTTTACGTGGCCGATCCGCGCATTATCAAAGATCCTGTCCAGATTCCCCGGATTACCTACTCAGAATTGCGGCAGATGAGCTATATGGGAGCCAATGTCCTGCATGACGACGCGGTTTTTCCCGTCCGGCAGAAAAACATCCCGATCAATGTCTGCAACACCAATCATCCGGAAAATCCTGGCACCATGATCATGAATGATTGCAGTGAACTTGACGCGCAAGAGCCGCCTCATGTCATCACCGGGATTACAGGCAAGCAGGACTTTACGGTCATCACCATGGTTAAGTCGCATGTTTCAGCTGAGGCAGGCTTCTTACGCAAGGTCTTAGCCGTTTTTGAAAAATTTCAGATCTCGATTGAAAGCGTTCCGGTCACGGTCGATACCTTTTCGATTGTGGTCCAGACCAAGAAAATCGAGCGCTATCTCTATGAGATCGTGGCGGAATTAAAGCAGGACCTGCACCTGGACGATATCCAGGTCGAAAGCCAGCAGGCCATGCTGGCCGTGGTTGGCCGGGCCATGCGGCAAATGCCGGGGATGTCGGGCAAAATTTTGTCAACACTGGGTGACCAGCAGATCAATATCCGCACCATCAAACAGGCCTGCGATGAACAAAGCATCGTCATTGGGGTCAACAACCAGGACCTGGTGCCGGCAATCAAGGCGATTTATCAGCAGTTTATTAGTGAAGAAAGAGTGGAACGATAAATGAAAATTGGTATTTTAGGAGCTACAGGGGCCGTTGGCCGGCAGATGTTGGAATGTATTGAAGAAAGACAATTGCCGGTTGAAGAACTGCGCATTTTTGCTTCCGAGCGCTCCAAGGGTAAAAAGCTGCCCTTTGCTGGCCAGGAATTGACCCTGGAAGTGGTCAGCCAGGAAAGATTGAATGGCCTGGACTACGTTTTGGGGGCAGTTTCTAACAGCCTGTCTAAGGAATACCGGCCCCTGATCGAAAAAAGCGGGGCAGTCTACATTGACAACAGCTCAGCCTTCCGGCAAGAAGACGGCGTGCCTTTGGTAGTTCCTGAAATTAATGGCCAAGATGCTTTAGACCACCACGGCGTGATTGCCAATCCCAACTGTTCAACTGCCATTACCTTGATGGCTCTGGCTCCAATTGCCAAGTTGTCTCCGATCAAGGCTATCAACGCCTGCACCTACCAGGCCGTTTCCGGTGCCGGCATGGGCGGGATCAGCGAACTGAAGGATGAAGTGACGGCTTTGACCAAGGGCGAGAGCGTGGAAGCCAAGGTCTTCCCGGCCCAGATCGCCTTTAACGTCATCGCTGACATTGGCAGTCCTTTGGAAAACGGCTATACGACTGAAGAAATGAAGATGCAGAATGAAGGCAGAAAGATCTTGCACTTGCCAGACTTGTTGGTGACTTGCACCTGCGTCCGGGTCCCGGTCTACCGGTCCCACTCAATTGCGGTGACGGTTGTCACTGAAGAACCGGTCTCAGTTGAAGCTGCTGAAAATGCCATCGCGTCTTTTGACGGCGACCTCCTGGTTACTGATCACACTCCAACTCCCCTGGAAAACTCCGACAAGGATATCGTGCAAGTCGGCCGCCTGCGCCGGGACTTGACCAACCCTAACGGCCTTACTCTTTGGTGCACCGGCGACCAGATCAGAAAGGGGGCGGCAACCAACGCCGTCCAGATTATGGAATACCTGGAAAATAACAAGTAATAAGTAGCAGTAAAAAGCATAAAGAAAAAGGATTGAGCGTTCATGCTCAATCCTTTTTCTTGTTGTTTTGTCATTTTTAAT
Source organism: Lactobacillus delbrueckii subsp. jakobsenii ZN7a-9 = DSM 26046 (assembly GCF_001888925.1). Classification (NCBI taxonomy): domain Bacteria; kingdom Bacillati; phylum Bacillota; class Bacilli; order Lactobacillales; family Lactobacillaceae; genus Lactobacillus; species Lactobacillus delbrueckii. Next base: position 1,486,006 of record NZ_CP018218.1, on the reverse strand, counting down.
TATTTAGCTTCATAGTGGAAATCCGGATCCAGTTCCTGGTCGATCCGCTTCCAGGCGTCTTCCAGCTGCTGGTTGTAGGCAGCTTCGGTTTCCGGGGTCAATTTGGTCTTGCGGTCAATGACGATCGGGTTGCCAAAGTTGATTTCCATGCCTTTTCTTTGTAAGACCCCTTTAAAAGTAAGCGGGCCCTGGTAGACAGCCGGAAGCAGGGGCCGGCCGGACATTTTGGCGATAACTAGGGCGCCGGACTTAAGGGAGGCTGAGTGCCGGGTGCCGGATGGGAACATGATCAAAGACAGGCCTTCTGACTTTAAGCCCTTGACCGGGATCTTGATAACGGAAGGACCTGGATGCTCCCGGTTGACCGGGAAGGCGTGGGCATTGTTTAAGATCCAGCTGAGGACCGGATTTTTAAACAGCTCCTGCTTGGTCATGAACATGAATTCCGTAGGGCTGGCGGCCAGGGCGAAAAGAATCGGCTCCCACCAGTTCCGGTGGGGGGCAACCAAAATGTAGGTGCCTTCGGGCAGTCTTTCCTTGTGGTGGACATGCAGGTGGCCGTTTAAGACCCAGACGATGAAGCGGGCGATCGGTCTGAAAATACGATAAAGCATAAAAGAACCTCCAAATGATGTAGAATAAATTATAACACATCTAAGAATAAGGGACGGGCTTCAGAACTACATGATTGAACTAAAGGAAAATGAACGTATCGATTACATGCTGGGCGAGCAGCTGAAAATCATCCAGGACGGGCAGTCTTTTGCCTTTTCCCTGGATACCCTGCTTCTGGCTTACTGGGCCAAAGAAGCTATCAAAAACCGGTCCAAGGTGGTTGAACTCTGCAGCGGCAACGCGGCAGCCAGCCTCTACATGGCTGCTTTTAACAAGGCCCATTACGACGATGTTGAACTGCAAGAAGACATGGTTTCCAAGGCCCGGCGGTCGGTTGAATTAAACGACATGCAGGACCGGATCACGGTCCACCGGGGCAATGTCAAAGACGCGGGCAGCTTTTTGCGAAAAGACAGCTATGACGTCGTCGTGGTCAATCCGCCATATTTCAAGGCCCCGGCCGGCCACAAGCTGAACCCGGACCGGTCTAAAGCCATTGCCCGCCATGAATTGGAGATCAACCTGGAAGAAATCATCGCCGTTTCCGCCGGCCTCTTGAAAATGAAGGGGAAGATGTTCATGGTCCACCGGCCAGAGCGGCTGGGTGAGATCATCAATTACGGCTTTAAGCATGACTTGGCCGTTAAGACTGTTCAGCCCTTTGTCTCCAGAAGAGGGCAAGACGCCAATTTAGTCATCGTTGAAGCGGTCAGAAGCGGGAAAGGCGACGGGCTGGTTCTGCGCGACGCCATCGAAGTCCATGAGGCAGACGGCAGCAATACCCCGGCCATCAAGGAAATTTTAGAGGCCAAATTGCCAGAGGAAAAGCATTACTTTTATGTCCTTTTATGCAGCGACGGCAGCTTTTACGGCGGCTACACCAATGATTTAAAGAAAAGGCTGGAGGCTCATAATTCTGGTAAAGGGGCCAAGTACACTAAGAGCCGGCGGCCGGTTGAAATGATCTATCTTGAAGAATATGACGACAAGCGGACGGCCATGCAGCGGGAATATTGGTTCAAGCATCATGACCGGACCTGGAAGGAAAAATTTTTGCACGAGCAAGGGGTTAAATTTTAGGCGGAAAAGCTTGCGCTTAAAGGAAAAATCGAGTAAGCTAGATAAGCGTGCGATTGTACGCTAGAAAACACATCAAGAGCGATCGGTGTTCAGGTGCCTAAAGACAAACGGTTGAATGCTGAAATGAACGCTTGAGAGGAAATAACCTAGGAGGAATTTATTTATGTCAGTTGTATCTATGAAGCAATTGCTTGAAGCTGGTGTACACTTTGGTCACCAAACTAGAAGATGGGACCCGAAGATGAAGCCATACATCTTCACTCAAAGAAACGGGATCTACATCATCGACCTGCAAAAGACCATCAAGATGCTTGACGACGCCTACAACTACGTTAAGGCTGTTGCTCAAGACGACGGTGTTTTCCTGTTCGTTGGTACCAAGAAGCAAGCTCAAGAAGCAATCGCTGAAGAAGCTACCCGTGCAGGTCAATACTACGTCAACCAACGCTGGTTGGGTGGTACTTTGACCAACTGGACTACTATCCAAAGCCGGGTTAAGCGTCTGAAGGACTTGAAGAAGATGGCTGAAGACGGCACCTTCGACGTACTGCCAAAGAAGGAAGTTTCTTTGCTGACCAAGGAAATGGACAAGCTGCAAAAGTTCCTGGGCGGTATCGAAGACATGCCTCGGATTCCTGACGTAATGTTCGTCGTTGACCCTAAGAAGGAAAAGATCGCCGTTCACGAAGCTAACAAGCTTGGTATCCCAGTTGTAGCCATGGTTGACACCAACACTGACCCAACACCGATCGACGTAATCATCCCTTCAAACGATGACGCTATCCGTGCTATCCGCTTGATCGCCGGTGCTATGGCTGACGCCGTAATCGAAGGCAAGCAAGGTGCAGATAACGCCGACGTTGAAAAGGAATTGTCTGAAAGCGCTGAAGAAAACTCTGCTGAAGAAGTAGACGACGCTGAATAATTTGTCGTAAACTATCTTTGGAAGAATTCTGTTATTTAGTTTGACCTGGAGGACTTTTTTAAATGGCAAACATTACTGCTAAGCAAGTCAAGGAATTGCGTGAAACCACTGGTGCCGGCGTCATGGACGCCAAGAGGGCCCTGGTTGAAGCCGAAGGCGACATGCAAAGAGCTATCGAAATCATCCACGAAAAGGGTGAAGCAAAGGCTGCCAAGAAGGCTAACCGGATCGCTGCTGAAGGTTTGACTGGCGTTTACGTAGACGGCAACGTTGCTGCTATCGTTGAAGTCAACGCTGAAACTGACTTCGTTGCGCAAAACGAACAGTTCAAGACTTTGGTCAACGAAACTGCTGAAACTATTGCCAAGGGCAAGCCAGCTAACAACGAAGAAGCTTTGGCATTGACCATGCCTTCAGGCGAAAGCCTTGAAGAAGCATACGTAAATGCTACTGCGACTATCGGTGAAAAGATTTCCTTCCGCCGTTTCGCTGTTCTTGAAAAGACTGATGACCAACACTTTGGCGCTTACCAACACAATGGCGGCCACATCGGCGTTTTGACTGTTGTTGAAGGCGGCGACGAAGCCGTGGCTAAGCACATTGCAATGCACATTGCCGCAATGAGCCCAAAGGTTCTGTCCTACAAGGAACTTGACCCAGCTTTCGTCCTCGAAGAACTGGCTCAACTTAACCACAAGATTGACCAAGAAAACGAATCACGTGCCATGGTCAACAAGCCAGCTTTGCCACACCTTAAGTATGGTTCAAAGGCACAATTGACTGACGAAGTCATTGCTCAAGCTGAAGAAGACATCAAGGCAGAACTGAAGGCTGAAGGCAAGCCAGAAAAGATCTGGGACAAGATCATCCCAGGCAAGATGGCCCGCTTCATGCTGGACAACACTAAAGTTGACCAAGAAAACACCTTGCTCGCTCAACCTTACGTTATGGACGACAGCAAGACTGTTGAACAATACCTTGAATCAGTCAACGCTTCCGTAGTAAGCTTTGTTCGTTTCGAAGTCGGCGAAGGCATCGAAAAGAAGCAAGAAGACTTTGCTGCTGAAGTTGCTGCACAAATGAAGAACTAATTTCTTCTAGCAAGAAAAAGGATGGGAAAACCCATCCTTTTTTTGTCGGCAAATTTGCTTTTACAAATTTAAGCTGGTGAAATAGGATAAATAGGAGAGACAGTTTTCTGTTTTATGGTAAAATAGTTAGAGCTAATTAGGAGGGCATTATGAGTCAAGTTAAATATAATCGTATCATTTTGAAAATTTCCGGCGAAGCTTTGGCCGGGGAAAAGGGAACTGGCATTGACCCAACTGTGATCAAGAAATTGGCGCACGAAATTAAGCTGGTTCATGAAATGGGCGTGCAAATCGGCGTCGTCTGCGGCGGCGGCAATATGTGGCGCGGGGAAACCGGGGCCAAGCTGGGCATGGAAAGAGCTCAAGCTGACTACATGGGCATGCTGGCCACGATCATGAATGGCCTGGCCCTGCAAGATGGCCTGGAAACTGCTGGCGTGCAGACCAGACTGCAAACCTCAATCTCCATGCGGCAGGTAGCTGAACCTTACATCCGCCGGGTCGCAATCAGCCACATGGAAAAGAACCGGGTCGTTATCTTCGGCGGCGGCACTGGCAACCCATACTTCTCAACTGACACCACGGCTGCTTTGCGGGCAGCGGAAATTAACGCTGACGTGATCTTGATGGCCAAGAACGGGGTTGACGGGGTTTACACTGCTGACCCGAACCTGGACCCAAGTGCCAAGAAGTTTGCTGAACTGACCCAGCTGGACATGATCTCCAAGGGCCTGCAAGTTATGGACAGAACTGCCAGCTCCTTGTCCATGGACACTCATATTCCATTGATCGTCTTCAACGTCAACACTCCAGGCAACATCAAGCGGGTAGTTGAAGGCGAAAACATCGGGACGATTATCAGAGGTGATAAGTAATGAACAACGAAACGATTGCTAAAGCCAAGAGCAACATGAACAAGTCGATCGAAGTCTACCAGAGCAATCTGGCAACTGTCCGGGCCGGGGTAGCCAACGCCTCCCTTTTGGACCGGGTGATGGTTGAATACTACGGGGTACCAACTCCGCTGGTGCAACTGGCCGGGATCACCATTCCAGAACCACGGGTTTTGGTAATCACTCCATATGACAAGACTTCTTTGAACGATATTGAACACGCCATTTTGGCTTCAGACCTGGGCCTTACGCCAGCTAACGACGGTAACGTCATCCGCCTGGTTATCCCGCAACTGACCGGGGAACGGCGGCAGGAAATTGCCAAGGAAGTCGGCAAGCTGGCTGAAGAAGCCAAGATTGCTGTCCGCAATGTCCGCCAGGAAGCCATGAAGGCTTTGAAGAAGCAGGAAAAAGACGGCGAAATCACTGAAGACGAAGAACGACGCCTGGAAAAGGAAGTCCAGAAGCTTACTGACGAATCAACCAAGAAGATTGACCAGATGGCTGACAACAAGCGCAAGGAAATCACTCAGGGTTGATTATGGATAAGAATAAGCAGCTGAATCATTTGGCGATCATCATGGACGGCAATGGCCGCTGGGCAAAGAAGCGGAAAATGCCGCGCTTCATGGGCCACAAGGCCGGGATGGACAACGTTGAAAAGATTGCGCTCGCGGCAGATGAGTTAGGAATTAAAGTCCTGACTCTTTATGCTTTTTCGACGGAAAACTGGGCCCGGCCCAAGGATGAGGTCAATTATTTGATGAACCTGCCGGTCAAGTTCTTTGACAAGTTCATGCCCCGCCTGCAGGCCCACAATGTTAAGGTCAACATCATGGGCTATCTGGATGCCCTGCCGAAATCAACCAGGGAAGTGGTTGAGCGGGCCATGGCGGAAACCGCGGCCAATACCGGTCTGGTTTTAAACTTCGCTTTTAATTACGGGTCAAGAAAAGAAATTGTTTCAGCCGTGCAGGCTCTGGTAAAAGAGGCCGCCAGCGGGGAAATCACGCCGGAAGAAATTACTGAAGACATGGTCTCCGCCAAGCTGATGACCGCCAAGTTTGCACCTTATTCTGATCCAGACCTCTTGATCAGAACATCTGGCGAGCAGAGAATCAGCAACTTCCTGCTCTGGCAGATTGCTTACTCAGAGCTTGCCTTTACGGACAAGGCCTGGCCGGACTTCGACGAAAACGACTTGGCCGAAATGGTTAAGATCTACCAGCACCGGGATCGGCGCTTTGGTAAATTAGATGAAACAGATGGTTAGGTAATATGAAACAAAGAGTAATTACAGCAGTTGTTGCTTTATTGATTTTTATCCCGGTCCTGGTTGCCGGGGGAATGTGGATTGACTGGCTGGCTGCCTTTTTAGCTGCCGTCGGCATCAGTGAAGTCTTCTTGATGAAGAAGCAGATCCTGGTCTCAGTTGGCTTTACCCTGGCTGCCCTGGCCACCTTGACCTGGACCGTGCCCAACTCCTTCTTTGGCTTTTTGCCAAAAAACTGGAGCAAGTGGGGCGTCTTCTATGCCTTCGTAATGATTCTTTTGACCTGGACGGTTCTGTCTAAGAACAAGACGACTTTTGACGATATCGGCGTTTACGTCCTGTCAAGTTTGTACATCGGGACTGGTTTCCACTACCTGGCTGCGATCAGAAACAGCGATCCAGTCCATGGTTTGTGGCGCTTGCTCTTTGCCTTCGTGATTGTCTGGACTACTGACACGGCTGCCTATATGGTTGGCCGCAAGTTCGGCAAGCACAAGCTTTGGCCAGTAATCAGCCCGAACAAGACTTGGGAAGGGTCAATCGGGGCCGTGATCATCGCGGTTATCGTGACGGCAATTTATGTCAACCTGGCTCCAGTCGGCGGCGACAAGACCAGCTTGATCATTGCTTCCTTCTTCCTGTCAATCGCTGGCCAGATGGGCGACCTGGTTGAATCAGCCTACAAGCGCTTCTACGGGGTTAAGGACTCCGGCAAGATCCTGCCGGGCCACGGCGGGATCCTGGACCGGTTTGACAGCACGCTTTTCGTTTTGCCAATCGTTGCCTTGATCTTTGGAATTTAGGAGGTCGCTGTGAAAAGTATTCTAGCCTTCATTATAGTTTTTGGCCTGGTGGTCTTTGTCCACGAATTCGGGCACTTTTTCGTGGCGAAAAAGGCCGGTATTTTGGTGCGCGAGTTTTCAATCGGCATGGGGCCAAAATTGGTTCAGTGGCGGCCTGGTCAAACGACTTATACCATCCGCTGGCTGCCGCTGGGCGGCTATGTCCGCCTGGCTGGTCCTGACGAGCAGAGTGAAATCGACCCGGGGACGGCAGTTGTCTTGGAACTGAATGAGGCTGGAATTGTTACGCGAATCGATGCTTCAGAATCAGACCTGCCGATCGAAGGCCGTCCCTTGCGGGTGACTAAGGCCGATCTGGTTGATGACCTGACCATTGCAGGGTATGAAAATGGCGATGAGAGCCAGCTGGTGACCTACAAGGTCGACCATGACGCGACCATGATCGACGACACAGGCACCGAGCTGCAGATTACCCCCCGGGACGTGCAGCTGCCGGCAGCCAAACCATGGAAGAAACTGGCAACCTCTTTTGCCGGACCGTTTATGAATGTTGTTTTGGGCTTTGTGGTCTTGATGATCTACAGCTTTGCTTCAGTTGGCCCGGCAACAACGACCGTGGGCCAGGTAGCGGCAAACTCCCCGGCCCAGCACGTTTTGCAAAAAGGCGACCAGATCGTGGCCATCAACGGCCGGAAGATTAATAATTTTGACCAGGTCAGCCAGGCGATTGACTCTTCTAAGGGTAAGACCCTGACGGTCAAGGTCAAGCGGCAGGGAAGCGAAAAGTCAGTCCAGCTGACGCCAAAGTACTCAAAGAAGACCAAGTCATACCTGGTTGGCATCGTGGCTAAGGCCGATAACTCATTTTCCGCCAAGCTGAAGCGGGGCTGGGACTTGAGCTGGCAGGTAACAGGAATGATCTTCCAGGCCCTGGGCAACTTGTTCAAGCACTTCAGCTTAAACAAATTGTCTGGCCCAGTCGGGATCTACTCGGAAACTTCAAAGGCAACTTCCATGGGTCTGACCTACATGCTGGCCTTTGTTGGCATGCTGTCCATCAACCTGGGGATCGTTAACTTGATCCCAATTCCAGGTCTGGACGGGGGCAAGCTTTTGCTGGAACTCATCGAGCTCCTGCGGGGCAAGCCGATTCCAGAGGAGCATGAGACAGTCGTTGACTTGATCGGAGTGGTCTTCTTGCTGATTCTGATTATCGCCGTAACTGGCAACGACATCTACCGCTACTTTATCAAGTAGTCCTTGAAATAATAAATGTTTAGGAGAATTTAATTAATTATGCGTCAATCAATCTTTTTCATGCCGACGCTGAAGGAAACTCCAGCTGACGCGGTTGCAAAGAGCCACCAAGTAATGCTGCGGGGCGGATACATCCGGCAGGTTACGGCTGGTGTCTACTCATACCTGCCGCTGGGTTACAAGGTCTTGCGCAAGACTGAAAAGATCATTGAAGAAGAAATGGCTAATGCCGGCGTCGTTGAAATGATCATGCCGCACATGCTGCCAGCTTCAATGTGGGAAGAATCAGGCCGTCTGCCAAAGTATGGCCCGGAAATGTTCCGTCTGAAGGACCGGCATGGCCGGGAAATGCTGCTGGGGCCAACCCACGAAGAAACCTTCACTGACGTGGTGGCTAAGAGCCTCAAGTCTTACAAGCAAATGCCCCTGCACCTTTACCAGATTCAAACCAAGTTCCGGGATGAAAACCGGCCACGTTTCGGTCTTCTCCGGGGCAGAGAATTTGTAATGCTGGACGGCTACAGCTTCGCGGCCAGCCAAGAACAGCTGGACAAGCAGTTTGATGATGAAAAGGCAGCCTACCTCAAGATCTTCAAGCGCACAGGCGTTGAAGTCCGGCCAGTTATCGCTGACTCCGGGACTATGGGGGGCAAGAACTCTATTGAGTTCCAGGCACCTGCCGCTGTTGGTGAAGACACTATTGCAACCAACGCTTCCGGTACCTACGCCGCTAACTTGGAAATGGCCGTCAGCGTTGATACCTTCAAGCAAGAGCCTGAAGAACTGAAGGCGATGGAAAAGGTTGCTACTCCAGGCTGTGACTCCATTGACAAGCTGGCAGAATTCTTGCAAGTGCCAGCCACCAGAATTGTCAAGAGCGTCCTCTACATCGCTGATGAAAAGAAGAAGGTTCTGGTTTTGATCCGGGCTGACAAGGAAGTCAACGAAGTCAAGCTGACTCACCTTTTGGACTGCGACAGCCTGCGGGTTGCTGAAACTAGCGACCTGGAGGAACTGACCGGGGCCGGAAAGGGCGGCGTTGGCCCGGTAAATGCTGACTGGGCTGACGAAATCGTGGCTGACGAAACTGTCAAGGGCCTCTATAACGTGGTCGTTGGTGCTGGCGAAAGCGATGCTCAATTCATCAACGCTAACTTGGACCGGGACTTCAAGGCTGACCGCTTTGCTGACCTCCGGGTTGCCAACGAAGGCGAACCTGACCCGGTTGACCATGAACCGCTCAAGTTTACTACCTCAATTGAAGTTGGTCATATCTTCAAGCTGGGGACCTACTACACGGAAACCATGGGTGCCAAGTTCCTGGACCAGAACGGCAAGTCCCAGCCAGTCATCATGGGCTCATACGGGATTGGGGTTACCCGCCTGCTTTCAGCCGTCGTTGAACAGCACGCGACTGAAAATGGGGTTGCCTGGCCAAAGGAAATCGCGCCATTCGGGATCCACATCATCCAGATGAAGATGAAGGATGAGATCCAAAGCAAGCTGGCCGAAGACCTGGAAGCCAAGTTTGCCAAGTATGACGTCCTTTATGACGACCGTAACGAACGGCCAGGCGTCAAGTTCAACGATGCTGACCTGGTTGGCGCGCCAATCAGAATTACTGTTGGCCGCGACGCGGCTGACGGGATCGTTGAAGTCAAGCGTCCAGGCGACGACCAGGCACAAAAGCTGGCCGTTGCCGACTTGGAAGACTTTATTGCCAACGAATTAGATTAGGATTGAACTCTCGTGACTGATAAAAACCAACTTTTTCTCAAATTGTTAAAACAAGTCGGCTTTTCGACAGGGGGAGCTGACGAAGCGGTTTTACAGGCAGGGGAGATAAAAAACGTGGATGTCTACAGAAAAGAACGTAGATGGGATATCCACGTTTTTTTTACTACTCCACTGCGTTTTGAAAGCTACAATGCCTTGAACCAGGCAATTAAGCATGAATTTAATGACTTTGTTGATACTCGGCTCATAGTTGAAACGGCTGATGGCCAGCAGCAATACCTGCCAGACTACTGGCAGTACGCGGTTGAAAATTCAGAAGTCTTGTCCGCCAATCCGGCAGCCCAAAACTTCTTGGTCGGGCAGGTGCCCCATGAAGATAGTGGCCGCTGGGTTATTCCAATCAGTGGCCAGCTTTTTGACAAGATGCTGGAGCAGCGGCTCTTGGACAGCTTCTCTTTAGAGCTGCGCGATTACGGCTTCTTTAACGTCAAGCTTTTGACGGAAGTTACTGACCAGGGCGGGCAAAGCGACTTTGAAAGCCTGGCCCAGCTGGTGGAAGCCCATGAGAAGAACATGCAGGAAGCCTTCCAGCAGGCCCCGGTCAAGCCAAAGCCAGCTCCCCGGCCCAACTACCAGGGCCGGCGGGGGAAGAAGACCAGTTTTGGCCCAGGCGCCATTAGCGACAAGGCAGAGATTACCCAGTTGAAAGACTTGTCAGAAGACCAGCGCAGCGCGGTTGTCGAAGGCCATGTCTTCAAAGCGGAAATGCAGGAACTGCGGTCGGGCTCCTTTATTTTTTACGGGGAAATGACTGACTATACCGGCTCTATTTCTTTTAAGAAGTTCGTCCGTGATTCCGACAAGGAAGAAATCGAATATTTGAAAGGCATTAAGCCTGGTGTCTGGATCCGCATGCAGGGCAGCCTTAAGGATGACCAGTATGCCCATGACTTGATCTTCAACATCTACAGCATGGAATTAACCGAGCACGTGGGCCGGCAAGAAGCCTACCAAGGTGAAGAAAAGCATGTGGAATTGCACGTCCACACCAACATGAGTCAGCTGGACGCGACTAGCGATGTAGCAGACATCATCAAGACAGCCAAGAAGTTCGGTCAGCCGGCCGTCGCCATCACTGACCATGCTGGCTTGCAGGCCCTGCCGAATGCTTTTGAAGCGGGCAAAAAGACCGGGATGAAGGTCATCATGGGCCTGGAGGCCAACATGGTTGAAGACCACGGCCTGCTGGTTTTAAACCCCGCCAGCATGAAGTATGAAGACCAGGAATTCGTCATTTTCGACGTTGAAACGACCGGTCTGTCTTCTGTTTACGATACGATTATCGAAATTGGGGCGGTCAAGATGAAAAACGGTGAAGTTATCGACCGCTTTGACAAGTTCATCAACCCTCACCATCCATTGTCTGAAACTACGATTAACTTGACTTCAATTACGGACGAGATGGTCCAGGCGGCTGACGACGAAGCTGTCGTAATTAAGCAGTTCATGGACTTTTACGGCAATGACCCGCTCTGCGGGCACAATGTCCAGTTTGACGTGGGCTTTGTTAATGCGGCCTTGAAGCGCTGCGGTTATCCGGAAATCAGCCAGCCGGTCGTCGACACTTTGGAAGTTTCCCGCCTCCTGCACCCGGAACAGTCCCGTCACACTCTGGATTCGCTTTGCCGCAAGTACAATGTGGCCCTGGAGCACCACCACCGGGCCAACCAGGACGCTGAAGCAACCGGCTACCTGATGTTCAAGCTCTTGGATGCCTTTAACGACAAGTACCAGGAAGATGACCTGGGCAAGATGAACGACTACAGCAACGGGGAAGGCTACAAGCGGGCCCGGCCGACCCATATTACGGTCTTAGCCCAGAACCAAAAGCCAGGCCTGCGGAATTTATATGAACTGGTTTCCCTGGCCGGGATCAAATACAACTTCAAGGGGCTGAGAACCCCTAAGTCAGAACTCCGCCGCCTGCACGCAGGCCTTTTGTACGGGTCTGCCTGCAGCCAGGGGGAAGTCTTTATTGCCATGATGCAGAAGGGCTATGAAGAAGCCAAAAAGAAGGCGGAATTCTACGACTTTTTGGAAATCCAGCCGCCGTCAAACTACTCCAGCTTAATTGCCGATGGCTTGATTGCTGATGAAGCCCAGCTGGAAGAAATTCTGACCAATATTTACAAGCTGGGCAAGGAGCTGAACAAGCCGGTCGTGGCAACTAGCGATGCCCACTACATTGACAAGCATGAAGCCATCTACCGGGACGTATTGCTGGCTGCTCAAAGGGGTAACCCAAACCGCAACAAGCAGCACCCTGACTTGCACTTCTATACCACCCAGGAGATGCTGGATGAATTTAGCTTCATGGGCGAAGACATTGCTAAAGAAGTGGTCATTAGCAACCCGAACAAGATCAATGCCATGATCGATGAGGGAGTGCAGCCGGTCCAAGACGAAAGCTTCCCGCCAAAGATCCCGCATACGGCTGAACGGGTACGCAAGCTGACCTATGACAAGGCCCACGAACTTTATGGTGATCCTTTGCCGGACAATATCCAGGCCCGTCTGGACCGGGAGCTGGATGCCATTATCGGTAACGGCTACGGGGTTGTTTACCTCATTTCCCAGATGCTGGTGGCCAAGTCAGTTAAGGACGGCTACTTGGTTGGCTCCCGGGGTTCCGTTGGTTCCAGCCTGGTTGCCACCATGATGGGTATCACTGAAATCAACCCTATGCCGCCTCACTACCGCTGCCCGAAGTGCAAGCAGTCAGAATTTTTTGAAAACGGCGAATACGCCTCCGGTTTTGACCTGCCGGATAAAAAGTGTCCTGACTGCCAGGTCATGATGGTTAAAGACGGGCAGAACATCCCATTTGAAACCTTCCTGGGCTTCCATGGTGACAAGGTGCCCGACATCGACTTGAACTTCTCTGGTGACTACCAACCAGTTGCCCATAATTTCATCAGAGTTATGTTTGGGCCAAACCACTCCTTTAAGGCCGGCACCGTAGGTACCCTGGCCGATAAAAAGGCGATTGGCTATGCCAAGCACTATCAAGACGAGCACCCGGAAATCAAGATGAACAACGCGGAAGTTGACCGCCTGGCCATCGGGGTTACCGGGGTCAAGGCCACGACCGGCCAGCACCCGGCCGGGATCGTCGTTTTGCCGGATGATAAGGACATCTATGAACTGACTCCCCTGCAGTATCCCTCAGACGATATCTCCAAGGAATGGAAGACGACCCACTTTGACTTCCACCAGATCCACGACAACCTCTTGAAGTTCGACATCCTGGGTCACCAGGACCCGACCATGATCAGAATGCTGCAGGACTTGTCCGGGATTGATCCTTTGACGATTCCAACTGATGACCCTAAGGTCATGTCCCTTTTCTCCAGCCCGGAAGCCCTAGGCGTTACTCCAGAGCAGATCAATTCCAAGACCGGGACCCTGGGCCTGCCGGAATTCGGGACCCCCTTTGTCCGGGGTATGCTGGAAGAGACCAAGCCGTCGACCTTTGCCGAGCTTTTGCAGATTTCCGGCCTGTCACACGGGACGGACGTCTGGCTAGGCAATGCCGAGGAACTGATCAACAACGGCACTTGCAAGTTAAAGAGCGTGATCGGCTGCCGGGACAACATCATGACTGACTTGATTCGCTGGGGAGTTAAGGAAGAAGTTGCCTTTTCAACCATGGAAACTGTCCGGAAGGGGAAGGGGATTTCTGATGAGAACATGGCCGTCTTAAAGGAAAATAAGAACATTCCTGACTGGTATATTCCGTCTTGCTTGAAGATCAAGTACATGTTCCCGAAGGCCCACGCGGCCGCCTACATCTTGATGGCTCTCCGGGTGGCCTGGTTCAAGGTCTACTATCCAGAGATCTACTATGCCGCCTACTTCTCAGTCAGAGCCGACAAGGTCGACCTGGAAGCCATGAGCCGGGGCAAGAACACGGTTGTGGCCTTGATCAACCGGATCAAGGAAAAAGGGACGGCAGCGACCAAGCTGGAAAAGGACCTGCAGACCTACATGGAACTGGTCAACGAAGCCATTGAGCGGGGGATCAACTTCAAGATGGTCGACATCAACGAGTCTGAAGCTACGACTTACAAGATCGTGGACAAGCACACCATTCTGGCACCGTTTAACGCCGTTGACGGCTTAGGTGACTCCGCAGCCAAGCAGATCGTGGCTGCCCGAAGTGAAGCGCCATTTTTGTCAAAGGAAGACCTGCAGGTTCGTGGCAAGGTTTCCCAGAAGATCATGGACTTCTTTGAAAACAACAATGTCTTAGAGGGGATGCCTGACCAGAACCAACTTTCCCTCTTCTAAGAGCTTCTTATTTACAAGTGAGAAAAATTCTGTTACAATTTCTTTAGATCGAATATGGTAAATTCGAGTGAGCAGCGATGCTCACTCTTTTTATTACGGAGGAAAATTTTGCCAAAAAACTTAACACCTATCCTGGAAGCAATCGAACCGGTCATTATCGGTCATGACTGTGAACTTGTTGATTTGGAATACGTCAAGGAAAAGAGTCAATACTATCTGCGAATCTACGTTGACAAGCAGCCAAACGGGATTGACATCGAAACGATTGCGGAGCTGAGTGAGTTGGTTGGAGAAAAATTGGACTCAATGCAGCCAGATCCGCTGCCAGACCCGTATATTTTGGAACTATCCTCACCGGGCCTGGAAAGACCGATCAAGAAGGAGCAGGACTGGGAGAAGGCCAAGGGCCAGTACATCCATGTCGGCCTCTACCAGAAATTGGAAGGCGAGAAGGTCTTTGAAGGTCATTTGCTTGACCTGGACGACCAGGAGATTAAACTGGAAATTAAGATCAAGACCCGGCGCAAGCAGCTGACTATTCCACGCAAGCAGATCGCCAGCGCCCGTTTTGCAATCGAATTTTAGAAAGAGTGATCCAAAACTTATGTCAAAAGAAATGCTGGAAGCCTTTGACGTCTTGGAAAAGACCAAGGGTATCAAACAAGACGTTATCGTTGAAGCCATGAAGGCTGCTTTGGCCGCTGCCTACAAGAAGAACTACGGCCTAGCGGAAAATGTCGAAATCGACTTTAATGAAAAGAAGGGCGATTTTAAGGTCATGGCTTTGAAGACGGTGGTTGACGAAGTGCAAGATGACCGGGTGGAAGTCAGCTTAAAGGATGCCCTGGCCATCAACCGGGCATACGAAGTCGGCGACACGATCAAGTTCGAAGTTACCCCAAAGGACTTCGGTCGGACCGCGGCAGCTACGGCTAAGCAGGTCGTAATGCAGCGCCTGCGGGAAGCGGAAAATGCCCACATCGTCAACGAATACTCCCAATACGAAGATGAACTGGTCACCGGGACAGTAGAAAGAACTGACAACCGTTTCGTTTACGTCAACATCGGCAATGTTGAGGCAGTTATGGACATCAAGCGTGACACTATTCCAGGTGAACACTACAACCCGCAAGACAGGGTCCGCGTCCTGGTCACCAAGGTCGGTGCTGACGGCAAGGGAGCCCAAATCCGGGTTTCCCGTACCGCTCCGGATGTCGTTAAGCGGCTTTTTGAACAAGAAGTGCCGGAAATCTTTGACGGGACCGTTGAAATCATCTCCATCGCCCGGGAAGCCGGCGAAAGAACCAAGATTGCCGTTAAGTCCAACGACCCGAACATCGACCCGGTTGGTACCTGTGTTGGCCCACGCGGCAGCCGGGTGCAGAACGTGGTCAACGAACTGGGCGGGGAAAATATCGACATCGTGCAGTACGAAGAAGACCCATCTGACTACATCGCCAATGCCTTGAACCCGGCTGAAGTCATCGCTGTCCAGTTTGAAGACGAAGACGATGAAAGGAAAGCCTTCGTGATCGTGCCGGACTACCAGCTTTCCCTGGCTATCGGCAAGAAAGGGCAAAACGTCCGCCTGGCCGCCCGCTTGACTGGCTACAAGATCGACATCCGGCCAGAATCCGAAGTCGAATTTGTTGACGAAAGCGAAGTAGAAGATGAAACTGAAGTAGCAGAAGATCAAGATCTCCAGCAAACAGAAGCTGAAGAAGCAGAAGACCTGGATCTTGACGATGAAGAATAGGTGATTTCCTTGAAAAAAAGAAAAATCCCCATGCGGAAGGACTTGTTGACCGATACGATGCAGCCGAAGAAGGATTTGGTCAGAATCGTCGTTGACAAGGAAAAGAATGTTTCTGTTGATCCAAGCGGCAAGAAGCCGGGCCGCGGCGCTTATGTTTCCTTAAAACCGGAGAAGATCGCTGCCGCCCGAAAGTCAAAGGTGCTGGAACGCAGTTTGGGCGTGAAGGTAGCCGATGAATTTTACGACGAGCTCTTCGCTTACGTGGACCACCAGAAGGCAAGAAAAGAATTATTTGGTGATCAAAAATAATTAACAACCGAGAGAAAGCCTTAAATTTGCTTGGTTTGGCCACCCGGGCGGGGAAGACCGTTTCGGGCACGGACATCGTTTTGGCCAAATTGAAGAAGGGCAAGCTTAAGTGCATTATCATCGCGAATGATTTAGCAGAAAACAGCCGCGGCAAGATTGAAGCTGCTGTAAAGGCCCACCCAACGCCATTGGTCGACGTCTTTACGGAAGCTGAACTCAGTCAGGCTGTAGGTAAGAAACGCAAAGTTTTGGCATTAACAGATCGTGGTTTTGCGAAAACCTTGCTGGATAAGATTAAAGAAGGAGTGTGATCTAATGACCAAGAAACAAGAAAACGAAAGTTCAAAGGAATTGGGCATGGATAACAAGAAAACCAGCGGCAAGTCTGGTAAAATAAAGATTTCAGTCAGTGCTATTCGCAAGGGCGAAAAGAAGACTGAGGGCAAGAGATCAAACACCCGCCGCCGGGCTAACAACCACTCTAACGACCACAGCAAGCGCCGCCGGCCAGCTGCCCAGGATTTGCTGAAGGACCTCAAGCAAAAGCAGCGGGCTGACGAAGCACGTCTGGACCAGGAAAGCAAGGCTGCTAAGCATGAATACAAGAAGTCCTTGAACAAGGCTGAGGCCAGCGAAAGCAAGCCGGTTGTCAAGAAGGTCGAAAGTGCCGAAAAGCCTGCTGAAACCGCAGCTGAAGCACCAAAGGTCCGTGGGCCAAAGATCTTGAAGCCATCCCCAGCCCGCTTGAAACAAAACCAGGCAAACAGTGAAAAGCCTGCTGCCAAGCCTTCATCTTCTCGCCGGTCAAGTTCTCGGCCAAGCTTCACTGAAGCGCCAATGCCGGAAAACAAGGAAGGCCGCCGCAGAAAGAGTGGCAAGCCAGGTCGCAAGGGGCAAAACTCTTACGCTAACCAAGGCAGAGGGGCAAATAGCGACCGCAGTCAACAGCGCAAGCGCAAGAACAAGAAGCACCAAAGTGCTCCGCAAGTTAAGAAGCAGGTTACCCAAAGAAAGGAACGTCCACTTCCAGAAAGTTTTGAATACGAAGTTGGCATGAACGCCCAAGACCTGGGCAAGATCCTCCACCGGGAACCAGCTGAAATCGTGAAGAAGCTCTTCATGCTGGGGATCATGATCAACCAGAACCAGTCTTTGGACAAGGGCACCATTGAACTGCTGGCTGCTGACTACGGCATCGAAGCTGTTGAAAAGGTCCATGAAGACATTTCCGACATCGACAATATTTTTGCCCAGGAAATGGAAGAGTCCAAGAACTCTGAAAACCAGGTTGTCCGTCCGCCAGTCGTAACTATCATGGGTCACGTCGACCATGGTAAGACTACCTTGCTGGACCGTCTGCGTCACACTCGGGTTTCTGAACACGAAGCCGGCGGGATTACCCAGAACATCGGGGCCTACCAGGTCCGGATCAACGACCGTTTGATCACCTTCTTGGACACTCCAGGTCACGCGGCCTTCTCAAGCATGCGGGCCCGCGGGGCGGAAATCACCGACATTGTCGTTTTGATCGTTGCCGCTGACGACGGGGTTATGCCGCAGACTATCGAAGCCATCGACCACGCCAAGAGCGCGGGCGTGCCAATCATTGTGGCTATCAACAAGATGGACCGGCCAGGCGCCAACCCTGCCCACGTTACTGAACAATTGATGCAGTATGAACTGATTCCGGAAAACTACGGCGGCTCAACTATCTTCGTCAACATCTCAGCCAAGACCGGGATGGGGATTGATGAACTTTTGGAAAACATCATCCTTGAAGCTGATATGCTGGAACTGAAGGCTGACCCGAAGCAAAAGGCGATCGGTACGGTTATTGAAGCCCGTCTGTCCCGGGGCAAGGGGCCAGTTGCCGACGTTTTGATCCAGCAGGGTACTCTGCGGGTCGGTGACCCAATCGTTGTTGGTGACACCTTCGGCCGGGTTCGGACGATGACCAACGACAAGGGCCACCAGGTCAAGAAGGCTACGCCATCAATGCCCGTTGAAATTACTGGTTTGAACGACGTGCCGGAATCTGCCGACAAGCTGGTTGTCTTTGCCGATGAAAAGACTGCCCGCGCGGTTGGTGAAGCCCGGGCACAGCAATCCCTGCAAAAGCAACGGGAAAACGTACAGCACGTTACTCTGGACAACCTCTTTGACACAATGAAGCGGGAAAGCATGAAGTCCGTTGACATCGTTTTGAAGGCTGACGTGCAAGGGTCTGCCGAAGCCTTGGCTCAATCCCTCCAAAAGATTGACGTTGAAGGCGTTCGGGTTAACATTATCCACTCCGGTGTCGGGGCCATCAATGAAAGTGACGTTACCCTGGCCAGCGCTTCAAACGCCTTAATCATCGGTTTCAACGTCCGGCCAACGGCTACGGCCAAGAGCCAGGCTGCCCAAGAAGGCGTCGATATCCGCCTTTACAGTATCATCTACAAGGCGATCGATGACGTTAAGGCCGCTATGCAAGGGATGCTGGAACCAACTTACGAAGAAAAGGTTATCGGTAACCTTACTGTCCGCGAAACTTGGAAGGTCTCCAAGATCGGGACCATCGCCGGTGCCTTTGTCGACAACGGTTACGTGACCAGAGAATCAGGCATCCGGGTCATCAGAGACGGCGTGGTCAAGTACGACGGCAAGGTTGCCTCACTGCGCCGGTTCAAGGACGACGTCAAGGAAGTCAAGGCAGGCTTTGACTGTGGTTTGACCATTGAAAACTTCAACGATATCAAGGAAGGCGACGAACTGGAAGCCTACGAAATGCAGGAAGTTAAGCCAGGTTAACAGGAGGCTGAAATGAAGCACAGAAAAGGACGGGTTGAAGGCGAAATCTTGCGGGAACTGACTAAGATCATCCGCAAGAACATTCGCGATCCCCGGGTCAGCAACGTGACTTTTACCGCCGTGGAGTGCAGCAATGATTTTTCATACGCGACTGTCTACTACAGTCTGCTGACTGAAGATGAACAGGCGCAAAAGGAAGCGGAAGCCGGCTTGGAAAAGGCTAAGGGAACCATGCGACACTTGCTCGGCCAGAGCTTGACCATGTACAAGGTTCCGGAACTGATTTTCAAGCGGGACCAGTCCGTGATCTACGGCAGCAAGATCGACCGTTTGCTTGCTGACTTGAAGAAGCAGGAACAAGATCGCCAAAACTAGTAAAAAGCGCCTTCGGGCGCTTTTTTTCGTTTATAGAAGAGGAGAAAAAGATGTTCAATGGAATTATCGTAATCGACAAGGCAGCAGGGATGACTAGCGGGGATGTGGTTTATAAGCTGCGCCGACTCTTAAAGCAAAAAAAGATCGGCCATGCCGGAACTCTGGACCCGGAAGTCACCGGAGTTTTGCCAATTGCTTTGGGTCAGGCAACCAAACTTATCGAGCTGATGCATGAGCGGCCAAAGGCTTATGTTGGTGAAGGGATGCTGGGCCTGGCCACGGACTCTTATGACCTGGAGGGGAAGATTTTGGCGGAAAGAGCCTTGTCTCAGCCAGTCAGTGACCAGGCTATCAAAGCAGCAATGGAAAAGTTTACCGGGGAAATCGTCCAGCAGCCGCCGATTTATTCTGCCGTCAGGGTAAATGGCAAGCGGCTCTACGAATACGCCAGAGAAGGGATCCCAGTTGAGCGGCCCAAGCGGACTGTCCAGGTTTTCCGCTACGACTTGACGGCGCCAAGTCAGTTCGACCCAGAGAAGGGCCGGCAGACTTTTACTTATGAAGTTGAATGCTCTAAGGGGACCTATGTCCGCAGCCTGGTTAACGACTTAGGCGAAGAACTGGGCCTGCCGGCAGTGATGACCAAACTGCGGCGGACGGCCAGTTCTGGTTACAAGCTACAAGACGCGGTTACTTTGGAAGAACTGGCGGATAATTTGAACCACGCTAAAGATTATATTCAGCCAATCGACAGCTTTTTCGCTGACTACCAGCAAGTTGATTTAGATGCCGACTTATGGCAGCAGGTTAAAAACGGGGCCTGGATCAAACTCCCTCTTAATGCAGACAAGGTCGCTTTGCGGTATAATAAAACAGTTAAAGCGATTTACCGGGCCAAGGGACAAGGTCTTTACTGTCCGGACTTAATGCTTTTAAGTAATGAGTAATTGAGGGATTAAGTTTGAAAGTGATAAATCTAAGCTATCCGTTCAAGAAAGAGCTGACGGCCGGCAAGGTTGTGCTGGCCCTGGGCTTTTTTGATGGAGTTCATATCGGCCACCAGAAGTTGATCAAGGAAGCCAAGATAATTGCAGTTGAGAAGGATCTACCATTGATGGTGCTGACCTTTGACCGCCACCCCAAGGAGGTCTATGCCGGAGTTAAGGACTTTGAGTACTTGAACACACCGGAGGAAAAGGCCTACGAAATGTCCAAGATCGGGGTCGACTACCTGGTGATTCTCAAGTTTACGCCGGAGTTCAGCCACCTGGCTCCCCAGGCATTCGTTGATGAGATCATCATGGGCCTGAAAGCAGACACGGTGGTAGCCGGCTTTGACTACAGCTACGGCCCAAAGGACGTGGCCAATATGGAAAATCTGCCGGCCTTTGCCAAGGGCCGCTTTGACATCAAGGTGGTTCCAAAGCAGATCTTTGCCGGGAAAAAAATCGGTTCAACTGAAATCCGCCAGGCTGTTAAAAGCGGCAATCTCCGCTTGGCCACAGAACTTCTGGGCCACCCGTATTTGACTAGTGGCAAGGTCGTCCACGGCTTCAGAAACGGCCACAAGCTGGGCTTCCCAACCGCGAATTTGGAGCTGGACTGGCCAAAAGTTTTGCCGAAAATCGGAGTCTACGCGACCATGACCCAAGTAGGGGACAGATGGTACCAGTCAATGACCAGTGTCGGCTACAATGTCACTTTCAATGATGAGAAGAAGATTTACATCGAATCCAACATCTTTGATTTTGACCAGGACATTTACGGCCAGCAAATCACCATCGCCTGGTACAAATACTTGCGCGGGGAAGAAAAGTTTGCCGACATGGCGGCTTTAAGCGAGCAGCTGAAGCTGGACCAAGTAGCTAGTGAAAACTATTTTAGTTCACTGATTGAGCAGTAATAAGAACGGCCTTTTAAGCAAGACCGTTTTTTTGCGGGATTTTTTAGCATTCTCCTTGACTAACTGCTAATTTCTTGCTAATCTATGCCATGTTAGCACATGAAAGTTGTGAGTGCTAAAAGTGAGGACGATGTTATGTTATGTTGACCGAACGTCAAGAACTTATTCTAAAGACAATTATTCAAGACTTTACCAAGACGCATGAGCCGGTTGGCTCAAAGACAGTCATGAATCAATTACCGATTAAAGTGTCCAGCGCGACAATCCGCAACGAGATGGCGGTTCTGGAAGAGCATAGCTTGATTGAAAAGACCCACTCCTCCAGTGGCCGGATGCCATCGACTGAGGGCTATCGCTATTACCTGGACAATTTGGTGCAGCCGCTGCAACTGCCGGAAGAAATGTACAATCAAATTGGCTACCAGTTTGACCAGCCGTTCAACCAAGTGGACGAAATTATCAAGGAAGCCGCCAAGATCCTGTCAGACTTGACTGACTACACGGCCTTTGCAGAAGGGCCGGAAGCCAAGAATGTCAGCGTCACTGGCTTCAGAATCGTGCCCCTGGCTCCCCGGCAGGTCATGGCTATTCTGGTAACCAGCGATGGCAGCGTCAAGAACCAGATCTACGCCTTGCCGCGGCACATCTCAGGGGATGAAATTGAACAGGTGGTTCGCTTGATCAATGACCAGCTGGTTGGCAAGAATTTAAGCGAAATCAACAAGCAGACCTTTGATCAGCTGTCCAGCAGCCAGATCGTGGGCAAGAATGCCCCGGAATTTCTGGAATTTCTGGAAGCTGTCATTAAGGACGCGGAAAGCGAGCAGATGTATGTTGACGGTCAGCTGAACCTGCTCAACAATACTGAAATCAGCGATTTAAAAGCTATCAAGTCGCTATATGAACTGATCAATTCCAGCTCTCTGGCTGGAGAACTGATCGAGCTGAGCGACAGTCCTAGCCATTACCCTGTCCATGTCCGCTTAGGAGCGGAACTAGAGAACGACCTGCTGAAGGATTTCAGCCTGGTAACGGCTGAATATAGCGTTGGCCGCTACGGGCGGGGGACGATCTCCCTACTGGGGCCGAGACACATGCCTTACTCGGAAATGATCGGATTGATGGAATACTTCCGCCAGGAACTGGCCCGCAAGTTGTTAGATTACTATGGCAGATTTAAATAAGGAGGTTTGTCGTGAGCAAAGAAGAATTTCCAATTGAGAAAGATTTGCCGCAAGAAGACCAGGAAAAGCAAGCCAAGTCAGCTGAAGCTGACAAGGCCGGCGTAAAAGATGACAAAAAGGTAAAAGATGACAAAGAAGAAGCAGCCAAGCCAGCTGATGTAGAACTGGATCAGCTCAAGGCTGAAGTTGCCGCTTTGACCCAGAAGAACAAGGATCTGGAAGACAAGTACTTGCGCAGCCAAGCTGAGATTCAAAACGCCCAGCGCCGCTACAGCAAGGAAAGAGCCAACCTGGTCAAGTACGAGTCCCAACGTCTGGGCAAGGATATCCTGTCCAGCGTGGACAACTTGGAAAGGGCTCTGCAGGTCAAGGCCGACGACGAGGCTTCCAGACAGCTGAAGAAGGGGATCGAAATGACCCTGGAAGGCCTGGTCAGAGCCTTGAAGGACAACGGCATTGAAGAAATCAAGGCTGACGGCGAAAAGTTTGATCCGACATTGCACCAGGCGGTCCAAAGCGTACCAGCTGAAAATGATGATCAAAAAGGCCATGTCGTTCAGGTCTTGCAAAAGGGTTACGTCTACAAGGATCGTGTCCTGCGGCCAGCCATGGTTGTCGTTGCCCAGTAAGGCAATTTTTTAACAAAGCAATAAACAAGCAAAAATAAATCAAAGGAGATAAAAAGACAATGTCTAAAGTTATTGGGATTGACTTAGGTACCACCAACTCAGTAGTTGCAGTTTTGGAAGGCAAGGAACCAAAGATTATTACCAACCCGGAAGGCGCTAGAACTACCCCTTCAGTAGTTGCCTTCAAAGACGGCGAAATTCAAGTCGGTGAAATTGCCAAGCGGCAAGCCATCACCAACCCGAACACCATTGTTTCCATCAAGCGACACATGGGCGAAAGTGACTACAAGGTTAAGGTTGGCGACAAGGCTTACACCCCACAGGAAATTTCAGCCATGATCCTGCAATACATCAAGAAGTTCTCAGAAGACTACCTTGGTGAACCAGTTACTGACGCGGTTATCACTGTTCCAGCCTACTTCAACGACGCGCAACGGCAAGCAACCAAGGACGCCGGCAAGATCGCGGGCTTGAACGTGCAACGGATCATCAACGAACCAACTGCTTCAGCCCTGGCCTACGGCTTGGACAAGGATGAAGACGACGAAACTGTTCTGGTTTACGACCTTGGTGGTGGTACTTTCGACGTTTCCGTCCTGCAATTAGGTGACGGCGTCTTCCAAGTTCTGTCAACCAACGGTGACACTCACCTGGGTGGGGATGACTTTGACAACAAGATCATCGACTGGCTGGTTGATGGTTTCAAGCAAGAAAACGGCGTTGACTTGTCCAAGGACAAGATGGCAATGCAACGTTTGAAGGACGCGGCTGAAAAGGCCAAGAAGGACTTGTCAGGCGTATCTTCAACCCACATCTCCCTTCCATTTATCTCTGCTGGTGAAGCAGGTCCTCTGCACTTGGAAGCAGACCTTACCCGGGCTAAGTTCAACGAACTGACTGACGACTTAGTGCAAAGAACCAAGATCCCATTTGACAACGCCCTGCGTGACGCTGGCCTGTCAGTTGGCGACATCGACAAGGTTATCTTGAACGGTGGTTCAACCCGGATTCCAGCAATTCAAGAAGCTGTAAAGCAATGGGCCGGCAAGGAACCAGACCACTCAATCAACCCAGACGAAGCCGTTGCTTTGGGTGCCGCAATCCAAGGCGGGGTTATCTCCGGTGACGTTAAGGACATCGTTTTGCTTGACGTTACTCCGCTTTCCCTGGGTATCGAAACCATGGGCGGGGTCTTCACCAAGCTGATCGACAGAAACACCACTATCCCAACTTCCAAGAGCCAAATCTTCTCAACTGCCGCTGACAACCAATCAGCTGTTGACATCCACGTTTTGCAAGGTGAACGGCCAATGGCAGCTGACAACAAGACTTTGGGCCGCTTCCAACTGACTGACATTCCAGCTGCTCCACGTGGCGTGCCACAAATCCAAGTTACCTTCGACATCGACAAGAACGGTATCGTTAACGTTTCAGCCAAGGACATGGGGACTGGCAAGGAACAAAAGATCACCATCCAATCAGCTTCCGGCCTGTCAGACGAAGAAATCGAAAGAATGAAGAAGGAAGCTGAAGAACACGCTGAAGAAGATGCCAAGAAGAAGGAAGAAGTTGACCTCAGAAACGAAGTTGACGGCTTGATCTTCCAAACCGAAAAGACTTTGAAGGAAGTTGACGGTAAACTCGCAGACAGCGACATTCAACCAGTTAAGGATGCCCTGGAAGACCTGAAGAAGGCCCAAAAGGACAACAACCTGGACGAAATGAAGGAAAAGAAGGACGCTTTGAGCAAGGTTGCCCAAGACCTGGCTGTCAAGCTCTACCAGCAAAACGCCCAAAACCAGCAAGGTCAAGGCGGTCAAGCAGGCCCAACTGACGATGGTTCAAATGGCGCAAACGGCGACACGGTTGACGGCGACTTCACCAAGGTAGACCCAGACAAGTAAAGCGACTATAATCAAACAAAAGGAGAAGAACTGCTTGATGTAGTTCTTCTCCTTTGTTAGTAAAAGGAGCAATAATAAACAAATGGCAGCAAACCGTGACTATTATGACGTCTTAGGCGTGAGCCGGGATGCCAGTGACGCAGAAATCAGCAAGGCCTACCGGAAGTTGGCCAAGAAGTATCACCCGGACTTAAACCACGAAGCAGGGGCAGAAGAAAAGTACAAGGAAGTCAACGAAGCTTACGAAGTGCTGCATGACCCGCAGAAGCGGCAGCAGTATGACCAATTTGGCCAGGCTGGCATGAACGGCCAGGGCGGCTTTGGCGGCCAGTATGGGGGCCAGGGCTTTGGCGGAGCTGATTTTGGTGACTTTGGTGACATTTTTAGCAGCTTCTTTGGCGGCGGTGCCCGCCAGCAGGTAGACCCGACCGCTCCGCAGCGGGGGGCTGACCTGGACTACACCATGACGATCGACTTTATGGATGCCATCAAGGGCAAGACCACTGAAATCAGCTACAGCCGGTCAACCACCTGTGAAGTCTGCAAGGGTTCCGGGGCTGAAAAGGGTACCCACCCGATCACCTGCGACAAGTGCGGGGGCAGCGGCATGATGACCATTACGCAAAGAAGCGTTTTGGGCATAATCCAGCGGCAGACGACCTGTGACAAGTGCGGGGGCAGCGGGGTCATCATCCAGCATCCATGCCAGAATTGCCACGGCAAGGGGGTCAAGACCCAGAAGCAGACCCTGCAGGTTAAGGTGCCAGCCGGCATCGACAGCGGCCAGCGGATCCGCCTGGCCGGCCAAGGCGAAGCCGGCAAGAACGGTGGCCCATACGGGGACCTGTACATCGTCTTCCGGGTGCGGCCAAGCAAGGACTTCACCAGACGTGGCCAGACCATCTACACGACCGTGCCGATTTCCTTTGCCCAGGCAACCTTGGGTGACGAGATCAACGTTAAGACAGTTTACGGCGACACGAAACTGAAAATTCCGGCCGGCACCCAGCCAAACCAGAAGTTTACTTTAAAGGGAAAGGGTGTTCCAAGCCTGAGCGGCGGCAGCACTGGTGACCAGGTAACCACGGTTGAGATCGTGATTCCGAAGTCCATCAATGAGGCTCAGCGCAAGGCCCTGCTGGAATTCGTCAAGGCCAGCGGTGGCTCCATTGCCCCTCAGGAAAAAGGCTTCTTTGAACGCTTGAAGGAGAAGCTGAGCTAAATTTTTAAGCAAATTAAGTAGGCAGTCTGCAAGGACTGCCTTTTTTGATAACTGGGAAAAGACAAATGCTTTGTTTTCGGGTATAATTGTTTAGTACTTTAGTAAGGATGCGAGAAAATATATGGACTTAGAAAAATTAAAAGACTACCAAAAGCACATCCGCAATTTTTCAATCGTGGCCCACGTTGACCACGGCAAATCAACGATTGCCGACCGAATTCTGGAACTGACGGACACGGTTTCCAAGCGGCAGCTGAAAAATCAAATGCTGGATGATATGCCCCTTGAACGGCAGCGGGGGATCACCATCAAGATGAACTCGGTGCAGGTCAAGTATCACGCCAATGACGGGGAAGACTACATTTTCCACTTGATCGACACCCCTGGCCACGTCGACTTCTCCTATGAAGTTTCCCGGTCCCTGGCTGCCTGTGAAGGGGCTGTCCTGGTCGTTGACGCCTCCCAGGGTGTCCAGGCCCAGACCCTGTCCAACACTTACCTGGCTTTGGAAAACGACCTGGAAATCCTGCCTGTTTTAAACAAGATCGACCTGCCAAGCGCCGACCCGGACATGGCCAAGAGCGAAATCGGCGACATGCTGGGCTTAGACGCCAGCGACGCCGTGGAAGTTTCCGGCAAGACCGGGGCAGGGATTCCGGAACTTTTGGAAAGAATCGTGACCGACATCCCAGCGCCGACTGGGGACTTGACCAAGCCCCTCAAGGCCTTGATCTTTGACTCCAAGTATGATGACTACCGGGGTGTGGTCATGTCAGTCAGAATTGAAGAAGGCACGGTTAAGCCAGGCGACGAAATCATGATCATGAACACCGGCAAAAAGTATGAAGTAACCGAAGTCGGCGTTTCCAGCCCCCACCCGGTTAAAGAAGACATCTTGATTGCCGGGGACGTTGGCTATATTACTGCCAACATCAAGTCTGTCCGGGAAACCCGGGTCGGGGATACCATCACTAGCGCTGAAAACCCGACGGCAGAAGCTTTGCCAGGCTACCGGCAGATTCCGCCAATGGTCTACTCTGGTATGTATCCAACCGACAACCGGGACTATGACGACTTGAAGGAAGCCCTGCAGAAATTACAGCTTAACGATGCGTCTCTGGAATTTGAGCCGGAAACTTCCCAGGCCCTGGGCTTTGGCTTCCGCTGCGGCTTTTTGGGCCTTTTGCACATGGACGTCGTGCAAGAGCGCTTGGAGCAGGAATTTGACCTGGACCTCATCATGACCGCGCCGTCAGTTGACTACCACGCTATCATGCCTACTGGTGAGGTCAAGCTGATCGACAACCCGGCTGACCTGCCGGATGCCGGTGAATACAAGGAATTGCAAGAGCCTTACGTCAAGGCGGAAATCATGGTGCCAAACGACTTCGTCGGTGCTGTAATGCAGCTGTGTGAAGGCAAACGGGGAGAATTCCAGACCATGGACTACCTGGACAAGTACCGGGTCAACGTGATCTACGAAATGCCCCTGGCAGAAATTATTTACAATTTCTTTGACCAGCTTAAGTCTTCAACCAAGGGCTATGCTTCTTTGGACTATGAAATCATCGGCTACAAGGCCACCAACCTGGTCAAGATCGACATTCTCTTGAACAAGGAACCAATCGATGCCTTGAGCTTCATCGCCCACCGCGAAGAAGCCCGGGACCGGGCCGTCCAGATGTGCAGCCTGTTGAAGAAGCTGATCCCGCGGCAAAACTTCCAAGTCGACATCCAAGGGGCAATCGGGTCCAAGATCATTTCCCGGGCTACGATCAAGCCTTACCGAAAAGACGTTACCTGGAAGATCCACACCGGTGACCCGGACCGGCGGGCCAAGCTTCTGGAGAAGCAGAAGCGGGGCAAGAAGCGGATGAAGTCAGTTGGCCGGGTGGAAGTCCCGCAGGACGCCTTTATGGCAGTATTACGGATGAATGACGATGACATCAACGGCAAGTAAAAATACAAAAGACCACCCAGTCCGCCGCATTATTCTCCGCCTAGTTGCCGTAATCCTCTTTTTGCTGGGCCTGGCTTTGGTCTTTAACCAGCAGATCAGCGCATTTTTGGTCAAGCAGAACCAGACCGCGGCTTTAAAGGGCCTGACCCGGGACCAGGTCGTGCAGAACCAGAAAAAGAAGGGGATGTATGACTTCAAGAAGGTCAAGTCAATTGACTTTGCCCAGACCACCCGCAGCCGGGTCAAGAACACAGCTGGCGCAATTGGGGCAATTTCCATCCCCAGCGTCAAGCTCTACCTGCCAGTTATGCAGGGCCTCTCAGACGCGGCTTTGTCAAAAGGGGGCGGCACCATGCGGGCTGACCAGAAGATGGGCAAGGGGAACTACCCTTTGGCCGGCCACTACATGACCGACCAGGGGGCCCTTTTTTCACCCCTTGAAAGGGTCAAGCTGGGCAGCATGGTCTATTTGACTGATTTAAAGAAGGTCTATGCATACAAGATCTACTACAAGAAGGTGGTTGACCCCAGCGCCGTCTGGCTGGTTGCCAACACCAAGAAGAAGATCGTGACCTTGATCACCTGTGCCGATGGCGGGGTAAACCGCTGGTCTTTAAGAGGGAAGCTGACCGCGGTCAAGCCGGCAAGCAAGCAGAATTTGGAGATGTTTAAACTTCGATGAAATGGCAAGAAAGAACAGCTGATCCTTTGGCCAGTGACCTGGTTGAGGAATTTCAACTTAGCCCATTAACGGCTAAGTTGTTTTCTTTGCGGGGAATTGACAACGAGGAAAAAATCGACTATTGGCTCCACGCCAGTGAAAATGACCTGGCTGATCCCTTTTTGATGCATGACATGGACAAGGCAGTCGGCCGGATCAACCAGGCCCTGGACGAGGGCGAAAAGATCACTATTTACGGGGACTATGACGCTGACGGGATCACCGCCACGGCCATAATGACGGAAATGCTGACCATCATGGGGGCTGATGTTCATTACTTCATTCCTGACCGCTTCAAGGACGGCTATGGGCCAAGTTTAGACCGTTACAAGGATATTGTGGCAGACGGGACGAAATTGATCATCACCGTTGACAATGGGGTAACCGGGATTGAAGAAGTGGCATATGCGCAGTCTCACGGCGTGGACGTGATCGTTACCGACCACCACACCTTCAAGGAGGAAAAGCCTGACGCTTATGCCCTGGTGCACTGCAACTACCCAGGCCAGGCTTATCCTTTTGACGACTATTGCGGGGCCGGGGTAGCTTATACTATTGCCCGGGCAGTCTTAGAAGACACGGCCAGCGAATTTTTGGAACTGGCCATGATCGGGACCATTGGGGACATGGTCAAAGTTTCCGGTGAAGGGCACGTTATCGTTAAGCGGGGCTTGGAGATGCTGAATGAAAGCTCCCGGCCGGGCCTGGAGGCTCTTATCCGCAATGCCGGCCTTACCCCGGGGATGATTGATGAAGAAGACGTCGGCTTTAGCATCGCTCCCCGTTTAAACGCCTGCGGCCGCCTGGCTGATGCCAGCCTGGCCGTAAGGCTGCTTTTGGCGGAAAGCCCGGGCGAGGCCCAGGAATTAGCCGATCAGATTGAAAAGCTGAACAATGAGCGAAAAGACCTGACCCAAGCGACCATGCAGGCGGCTGAGGCTCAAATTAAGAGCCGGGGCTACCAGAAAGACGCGACGTTGACCCTGTATGACCCGGCCTGGCATGAAGGGGTCATGGGCTTAGTCGCCAACAAGATCGTGGAAAAATACCACAAGCCAACCTTGATGCTGACGAAAAACGAGGCCGGCCTGGTCAAGGGGTCTGGCCGGTCCAGCCAGGGCTTCAACTTGTTCAATGCCTTGAAGCCTTTTGAAGGCAAGTCCATCACCCAGTTTGGTGGCCACGACTTTGCCTGCGGCCTGTCGACGACTGAGGAAAATCTGAACCAGCTTAGGCGCGACTTTAACCAAAGCTATAAGGCAGGGGAGAAGGCTCCGGAAAAGGTCCAGGAATATGATGGCACGATCAGTCCATTAGATGTTGATTTGACCAGCGTTTATGACCTGGCCCAGGCCGGGCCTTTTGGCACGGACAACCCCCAGCCGGTCTTTTTGCTTGACAAGCCGCAGATCTCTAACTTCCGCCCTATGCGGAAGGGCTGCAGCTTCATGGTGGGCCCGGTCAGGGCGGTGGACTTTGACCACGGCTTAAACCAAACTGTCCTGCCTTATTTGCAGCAGATGTTGGTTAAGCTTGCTTCTAACACTTTTAAAGGCAAGACCAATGTCCAGTTCCGGATTGTTGACCTGCATTACGGCCAGTCCTTGTACGCGCCATCCGCCCGGATTGTGGACTTTCGCGGGCAGGAGAATTTGCTGGGTTTTGCGGACAAGTATCTCTTATTTGATGAGAAAAATCTCAGCCAGGCCATTAATCATTTTGGCATAACTAAAGAGCAGATTTCCCTGGCCAAGGACAATGAAGACCTCAGCCAGCAGGTCGTGTCAGTTCTTGACGTGCCGGCCAATGAGGCCCAGCTGAACTTTGTCCTGGCCAAGCCTTACCGCCAGCTCTACCTGCGCTTTCAGTTGGACCAGCTGCCAGGGGAGACCCTGCCCAGCCGGCGCAACTTTGGCCTGGTCTGGCAGTACTTTTTAGCCCACCCGGGACTAAAACCGAATGATTACATGCAGGCTGCCGGCCAGCTGGGGATGGATCCGGACAGCATCATGTTTATTTTGAGGGTGTTTTTTACCCTTGATTTTGTTAAAATGGAAGAGGACAGATTGCTCCCTAAACCGAGTCCGACAAAGAAGTCTTTGGACGATTCAGCCTATTACCGGTCAGTGAAAGCAGAATATGCCTTCGCTAACAAATTACGAACAATCTCTTCGGATGAATTAATTCGCTATGCCAGTGGTCTAGCAAATGGAGGATTACAAAATGTCAATTGATTTTAAGAAGTACATTGCCAGCGTCAAAGACTTCCCGAATGAAGGAATCATCTTCCGGGACATTACCCCGATCCTGCAAGACGGTGAAGCCTTCGCGGCAGCTACTCACGAACTTGCTGAATACGCCAAGAGCCGGCAAGCTGACGTGATCGTGGGGCCGGAAGCCCGGGGCTTCCTAGTCGGGACTCCGGTAGCAATCGAACTGGGTATCGGCTTCGTGCCAGCCCGTAAGCCCCACAAGCTGCCACGGGAAGTAGAAGCTGCGGCTTACGACCTGGAATACGGGTCAAACGTCCTGGAAATGCACAAGGACGCGATCAAGCCTGGCCAAAGAGTAGTCATCTGCGATGACTTGATGGCTACGGCCGGCACCCTGCACGCCACTAAGGAATTGATTGAACGCCTGGGCGGGAAGGTTGTCGGGGCAGCCTTTTACATTGAACTGACCGACCTTAAGGGCAGAGAAAAGTTCCCGGACGTGGACATCTTCTCCCTGGTTCAATACACCGGCGCTTAATTTTACGAGCAAGACAGAAAAAACGGCTTTACCGGAAGGTAGAAGCCGTTTTTGTTTGTATTAAAAATAAAAGTAAAACTATTGCAGCCGGTCCAGGTGGTCCAGGTGCTCGGTCATCGCGTCGATGATCTGCACGATGTCCTGGTCGTTGATTGAATAGTAGACAAAAGTGCCTGCTTTGCGTTTCTGCACGAAATCGTATTTTTTCAAAATACCGAGCTGCTTGGAAATTACCGGCTGAGAGACGCCCAGGTGGCCGACGATTGCCGAAACCGGGCTTTCGCCGTGTTTTCTCAGGTAAAAGAGAATATGGATCCGCAGGCTGCTGCCCAAGACCTTGAAAAGGCGGGCCGCCTGGTCGATCTGTTCTTCGTGTGTCATGCGGGTCTCCTTTCCAATTTCCCCCTTGATTATATATCGTTTTTGTAATATAGTGTAGGCAAGTGTAAATATACCAAAAACGATATATAAAAGATTGCGCAGGTAAAAATCATGAAAGACCAAGCATCAAAAAGGTATTTGTGGGTGACTGTCTTCAATGTCATCATTACTGCCGCGGAAATTGCCGGCGGGATTATCTCCGGTTCCCTGGCCCTCTTGTCAGATGCTTTGCATAACTTGAGTGACGTTGTTTCCATCGTGGTTGCCTTTGCGGCTAATTTGATCGCCAAAAGAAGCAAGGACCAGCACAAGACCTTTGGCTACAAGCGGGCCGAAACCCTGGCTGCCTACACCAACGGCCTCTTCTTGCTGGCCATCAGCATCTATCTATTTATTTCAGCCATTAAGCGTTTCAGCAAGCCTGAACCGATTGAAGGGGGCGTCATGTTCATCGTCTCCTTGATCGGCCTGGCCGGCAACTTGATCTCCATGCTGATCCTGGGCAAGGGGAGCAAGGAGAATTTGAATGCCCGGGCCCTCTTTTTGAATATGATGTCGGACACCTTGTCCAGCGTGGCTGTCGTGGTGGGGTCACTCTTAATTTACTACCAAAACTGGACCCTGGTGGACCCGGTCTTAACTATGGCCGCGGCAATTTTCCTCTTGAAAGAAGCTTTTGAAGTCACCAGGGACTCAGCTAACGTCTTGATGGAAGCTAACCCCGACCTGGACCTGGAAGCCATTGAAGAGGCTGGTTTGGCCTTTAAGGAGGTAATACAGCTCCACCACCTGCATGTCTGGCGCTACAGTGATGACACCATCATGCTGGACGCCCACATTGTGGTTGACTCCGGTTTAACTGCCAAGCGGATTGAAGAGCTTGATGAAGAGATTGCTGCTTGTCTGAAGGAAAAGTTTGCCATCAACCACGTTACCCTGCAGGCAGAATGTAGCCGGGGCCTGGACGAGGACCTTTTGTCAACCAACAAGGAAAATTAAGAAAAGCTTAGCTAACTTAAAAAAAGAGAAAATTAGGGTCAAAATGCTTGTCTTCGCAAGGCTTAGGCCTTAGAAGAATTAAAGTTAGCAAAAAATAGCAAGAAAATGAAAATGATTTTAAAAAGGCCTTGCTAACCTTCAGAAAGAGTATTATAGTTACAACTATAAAAACTAGTGATTGAATTTTTAGGAGGTAATATCATGGCAAAAAAAGATCTCGATTGGGCAAATATCGGCTTTGGCTATCATCAAACCGACAAGCGCTACGTGGACTATTTCCACGACGGTGCTTGGGAAGGCGGCAAGCTGACCGACGACCCTAATGTCGTATTGAATGAATGTGCTGAAACCCTGCAATACGCCCAGCAAGTTTTTGAAGGGATGAAGGCCTACACCTGGAAGGACGGATCTGTTGTTGTCTTTAGGCCAGACCAAAACGCGGAACGGATGTACAACTCCGCTAAGCGGATCGAAATGCAGCCTTATCCAAAGGACAAGTTCGTTGAAGCAATCGACCAAGTAGTCAAGGGCAATGTTGACTGGGTACCGCCATACGGTTCAGGCGCGACTCTTTACCTGCGTCCATACGAAATCGGCACTACACCAATCATCGGTGTTGCTCCGGCAACTGACTACATGTTCAGAATCTTTGCAACTCCAGTTGGCCCATACTACAAGGGCGGGGCTACTCCAGTTGCCGTTCAGGTTGCCCAATATGACCGGGCTGCACCTCGCGGGACTGGCCACGTTAAGGCCGCTTTGAACTATGCCATGAGTTTGAAGGCGACTGTCGCTGCCCACCAGGCAGGTTTTGCTGAAAATATGTACCTGGACCCAGCTACCCAAACTTACATTGAAGAAACGGGTGGCTCAAACATTATCTTCATCGACCAAAACAACCACTTGGTCGTTCCTAAG
This sequence comes from Lactobacillus delbrueckii subsp. jakobsenii ZN7a-9 = DSM 26046, assembly GCF_001888925.1. Classification (NCBI taxonomy): domain Bacteria; kingdom Bacillati; phylum Bacillota; class Bacilli; order Lactobacillales; family Lactobacillaceae; genus Lactobacillus; species Lactobacillus delbrueckii. The sequence continues at coordinate 1,452,177 of NZ_CP018218.1, read as the reverse complement.
TCAAATTCAATTTTGCCATCAATCACTAGACGCTCCATTGTATACTTGGCTGAACACTACCTCAACTTGACGGTTGAAGAAAGACAAGTCCGTTTCGACGAAGTTCCATCCTTCAAGGAATGTGCTTTGGTCGGCACGGCTGCCGTATTGTCACCAGTTGGCCGCATCGTCAATGGCGACCAGGTCATCGATCTGCCATCAGGCATGGACAAGCCAGGCAAGTTCATGGAAGAACTTTACAACACTTTGACTGGCATCCAAAATGGGGAAGTCGAAGCCCCAGAAGGCTGGATCCACCACGTGATGTAAAAATCATAATTGAGAAGAAGATAAAAAAAGCAGTTTTCGCAACTGCTTTTTTTATTGCTTTGGCCAGGGCCGGAAACTGTTATAATAAAAGCTAGTCAAACTAGCGAGGTGTATGATGAACAAATTTTGGAACCACATTGATCAGAAGTATTTTAAGATTGCCCTCTACTGTCTGGGCACGGTCTTTGCCGGTCTCTTTATCCTGCTTTTAGCCTATGAGTCAACTGGCTTCTGGGTCCGGGTAGGCAAGATTCTGGCAGCAATTGCCCAGCCTTTGACTTACGGCTTAGTTTTAACCTATCTCTTGCTGCCTTTGACCAACTTCTTTGACCGGAAGTTTTCCAAGGGCAGCAGCCGGGGGGCAGTGGCGACGGCCAGCCGGTCAGCCGCAGTGGCCTTGACCCTGCTCTTGCTCTTGCTGGTTATTTTACTGGCCGCGACAGCGGTTTTCGTGACCTTCTCCAAGCAGATGAGCCATTTCAGCCTGGGCAGCTTAGAAAGCCTCTATGACCAACTGAAATCCCAGTACAGCAGCTTTATCAACGAAATCTTAGCCTACCTGCAAAAGCAGGGCTGGTCGACCAGCGGCCTGGTCTCTTATATGCAAAAGGGGGTCGGCCGGGTAACTGGCTTTTTGAGCGACTTCTTCTTCGGGGTGATTTTTGCCATCTACTTCCTCTACGATGGCCAGCAGATCGCGGCATACTGGAAGAGAAACCTGGGCACCCTCTTAAACAAAAAGGTGATCAAGGGAATCAAGCTCTTCTTAGCAGACGCTGACCGGGCCTTCTCCGGCTACATCAGAGGGCAAATTATCGATGCTTTTATCGTTGGCCTTTTAGTTAGCCTGGCCATGCTGATTGCCAAGGTCCCATATGGCCTTTTGATCGGCTTGGTAACTGGGCTGGGTAACCTAATCCCATACTTTGGTCCGATTTTAGGCTATGGGATGGTTATCTTAGCCTGCACCCTCAGCCAGAATATGACAGCTTTGATCGTGGGGATGATTATTCTCCTCTTGATCCAGGCGATTGATGGCAATATTCTTAATCCTAAGCTTTTGTCTTCAGCCATTCACATCCACCCACTGTACGTTATCGCCTGCGTGATTGCCGGCGGGGCCATGGGCGGCTTTGTGGGGATGCTGATTGCCGTCCCGATAGGGGCCTTGCTGAAAACGGAATTCGAGCGCTTGATTGCCTACCGGCAAAAGCAGCTGGAAAAGAGCAAAGAGGCAAGTGAAGAGTAAGCAGAAAGTAGATATAAGAACTAAGTAAAAGGACTCGCTTTTGCGAGTCCTTTTTGTCAGATTAAACAGTCGCCGATTGTAAAATTAAACTGAACACTGTTCCGATCCAGTAAGAAAAATCGTTTTCACTGGATTAGAGCACAAAAAATCCATTTCAACCATCTGGTAGAATATGAATTACCACAAACATTTCTAGAGAGGTTAAAATGGATCATTCTTATTCTAACACTAAACCACACCAAAAGGGCAAGCACCTTACGCTAAACGACCGGACTACAATCCAGGAGCTGCACTCTAAGGGCTACTCTAATCGTGCTATAGCTAGAGAACTTAACTGCTCACCAAGCACGGTCGGATATGAGCTCAAAAGAGGCACAGTATCCCTGTATACCGGCAATGTGAGGCGGTATAAAGCTGTCGAAGGGCAAAGCACTTACGAACTACATAGAAGCGAATGCGGCCGCAAGAGCTTGTTTCTTCGCAGACATAAGTTCATCGACTATGTTTCCCACTGCTTTCATAATCAAGGCTGGTCTCTTGATGCTTGCGTGGGTTATGCTTTGGCCAAGGGAATCTTCCAGAAAGATCAGGTCGTATCAACCAAAACTCTGTATAACTACGTTGACTTGGGCCTAATGGACATCAAGAACGGTGATCTTCCAGAGAAGGTCAAGCGCAATACTAAGACTCGTCGTGCCCGTGTAAACAAGCGTATCCTGGGACGAAGCATCGATGAACGTAGTCCTAGAATCGAAAGCCGTAAGGACTTTGGCCACTGGGAATGCGATCTGGTTCTTGGACACAAGACTAAGGACGACGATGTGTTGCTTACTCTGTGCGAACGAAAGACGCGTCAGTTCTTCATGATCAAGATTGAGGATAAGACCTCAGCTAGCGTTATGAAGGCATTTGATAAGCTTCGAGAGTACTACGGATCCAAATGGAATCAAATCTTTAAGTCTATCACAACTGACAACGGATCTGAGTTCGCAGATCTATCCAATCTTGAGCAAGTTTCCAAGACTCTTGTGTACTACGCTCATCCTTATACATCTTGTGATAAAGGCAGCGTAGAACGGCACAACGGGCTTATCAGACGCTATATTCCCAAGGGAGACCGTATGGATAAGTACAGTGTGGAAGATATTGCTAAGATCGAGGTATGGTGCAACTCTCTTCCTCGGAAGATCTTAAACTACAAGACTCCAGAAGAGTACTTTGACACCGAACTTGACCGCATTTACCGGCGTAGATAGTCAAAATCTACCAGATGTTATGGTAAGTGTTCAATTTATTCTTGCAATTGGCGCAGATTAAACAGTAATAAGTATAAAGCATTTAGTAGATGATATAGTTTGTCTTACTGGCCATTAGCCAGCTGAACTTTTTTCAGGCCAGCAGCCTGGCGGACCAGGTCGCTGATTCTTTGCCGCTCTGCCAGACTGATGTGCTGGTAGGAGACCCCGTCCTGGTTAAAGCCGGTCCCGTGGGTGTAGTCGGTTTCCAGCTGGTCGCCGCTTGCCCGGTAGGACTTGGCCATCTGGGTCAAGTCGCTGAAAGTCAAATCAGTTCTGACCTGGCTGGAAACAGAGTTGAGGAAGGCCGGCTTTAAGAGGCTCTGGACGTCAGCCCCACTTTTAATAATCGCGGTCAAGACCTGTCTTTGCCGCTTTTGCCGGCCGTAGTCGCCTTCAGGGTCGTCATAACGCATCCGGCAGTATTCCAGGGCCTTGTCCCCGTTCATGTGGGTCGTCACGCCCTTTTTATAGCTATAGCCCTCGTAGTCAAAGCTCAAAAGGGGAGTAATGTCGACCCCGCCCAGCTGGTCGATGATCGACTTCATCCCGCCCATGTTGATCAAGGCATAAGTATTGACTGGAATCTTGAAATACCGGTCTAAGGTTTGGCTGAGCAGCTTGACCCCGCCGTAAGTATAGGCGGCATTGATCTTAGAAGGGGAGTATTGAGGATATTGCGGGAAGTTGACCTGGAAGTCCCGCTCGATGCTGACGATGGTCGACTTCTTGGTCCGGGGATTAAGGACTAAAACCATGATGGAGTCGGTCCGTCCCTTGTAGTCCCGGCCCAGGGCCCCGGTGTCAGTCCCCAGCAGGAGGACGACTAAGGGCTTTTTTCCCTTTAATACTTCTTCCTTGCTCCCATTTTCAGCGGCTTTTAAGCCGCTTTTTTGATAGGACCGGCTGACGGCTCTTTCAACATTGAAGTAGCTGTAGGCCAGCATGCCGGATAAGATGACCAGCAACAGAATTGCCAGACTCATGATGATTCTAAAAATTCTCTTGCGCATTAAATTCTTCTTTCCCTGTAAAGCTAATTGGCAAAAAATAGCTAAACACACATTTATTTGTTACTTGTTCTTCATGACCGGCTGGTAGACCAGGTCGATCAAAATGGCGGCCAGGAAGGCTACGGCCAAAGTGGTCAAGAGCTCCTTAATCCCGATGGCCGGCATGGCGATGCCCAAAAGTGCTAAAAGGCAGGTCAAAAGGATATCGGCGATCTGGACACTGGCTACCGGCTTAGATGGGGCAGACTGCCAGAAGAAGCGCTTGGTCCGGGTGATCAAGACGATCATCATGGCGCTCATAACTAAGAAGACGTAGACCATGGTTCCAACTTGATCATGATTTACTCCGGCCTTTGTTAAGGCAGAGACGAAGGCAAAACCGATGATTGTCCAGGCTCCGGCCAAGGAGAAGGCAATTTTAGCCAGCTTGCCCATGTCCCAGTTCTCCGGCTTGTAAGTGATGTGAGTCTTGTCGGTTCCGATCATCATGGTGACCATGTTGTTCATGATCGTGTAGATGACCATGGCATTTAAGGCCATCGGCAGGTAGCCGAAAATAAGATAAGAGAAGGTCAAGAGCATGGTCAGTTCAGCCGTTCTGGCTAGTTTGGTCAAAGACCAGGTGGTCATCCGCTGGTAAACCCGGTGGCCGGCATCCAAGATCTTGACGATAGGGCTAAGGCCCTCATCCAAAAGAACCATCTTGCTGCTCTTTTTTGCCACGTCAGCGGCATTTGATACAGCTATGCCGACTTCGGCCTGCTTGAGGGCAGGGGAGTCGTTAACCCCGTCCCCGGTCATGCCGACGATATAGCCAGCCTTTTGGAAGTACTTGACCATATCCAGCTTGTCTTCCGGCAAAACGTCGGCGATCCCGGCCAGGTCTTCCGCCTTTACCCCCTCTTTAAAGTCGCTGATCGAGATGACCTTGCCAGTCAAGCCGACTTCTTCAGCCACGCTGGCCGCGGTTTTCTGGTTGTCCCCGGTCAGCATGACTGGCTTGATTCCCCGCTTGACCAGTTCGGCCAGGGCGGCTTTTGAATCAGCTCTGACCTTGTCTTTAGTGATAAAAATACCCGCCAAACGGTCGTCGAGCAAAATCCCGACTGACCGGCCCAGACTGAGGTCGACAGCTGCCATTTGTTCAGAAATAGCTGGATCAATCTTACTGAACTGCTTGACTGAACCCAGCTTAACGTCGTGGCCTTCTCCTCGGCCTTCAGAATAGCCCTGGCTGGAAGTGAAGGGGGTAAAGGCTTCTGCTTCTTTAACTGGTATCTTTTTCTCTTGCAGAAAGTCCATTAAGGCCAGGTCGATCACGCTTTGGTTGCGCTGGTCGATGGCCAGGCTGGTCAAGGCTAGAACTTCTTCATCTGAGAGCTTTGAAAAATTAGCAAAAGAGGCGACAGCCGTCTTGTTTTCAGTAATGGTCCCGGTCTTGTCCAGTAAGAGCAGGTTCAGATTGGCCGCGTCTTGAATCCCGGTTAAGTCACTGGTCAAAACTCCTTCTTTAGACAGGCGGGTGGCCTCAAAGGAATTGGAGAGGGCAAAAGTTGACGGCATAGCTACTGGAATAGAAGCGATAAACATCATGGCCAGGAAGGGCAGCATTTCCAAGATATTTTCACCCCGGATTACGGCCGCGATCAAGAGGATGACGGTCAAAACCCCGTCTAAGAGGCAGAGGTAGTAGATGATCTTGGTCAAAAGCTGCTGTAGGTGGCCAGGTGCCGCGGACTTGTTGATCAAGTTGATGGTCTGCCCGCTTCTTGAATTGGTCCCGGTCGCGCTGACTCTGCCTAGAGCCTCGCCGTCCATGACGGTCGTGCCCGCAAAAGCTGTCGCCCCGGCTTTTTTATGGACATTTTTGGCTTCCCCGGTGATTGAGGATTCATCTAAGGTCAAGTTCCCGTCCAAAAGGTCAATGTCGGCGGCCAAAATATCCCCTTTTTGCAGGTTGACGATATCGCCGACTACCAGGTATTTGGAGTCAATTTTTTGCCAGCGGTCATCTCTTAAAACAGCGACAACCGGGGTCAGCTGCTGGGAAATTGAACTCAGGACCTTGCGGGACTTCTTCTTCTGCGTGGCCCCGTTGTAGGCGGCAAAGAGCAGCATAAGCAAAACGAAGAGGGACTGGATCCACTTGCCTAGGGCACATTCCAGGAGGAGTGCCGCCTCCAAAATCCAGGCACTGAGATTCCAAAGCTTGCCGGCAAATTCCTTCCAGAAGCTGAATTCCGGCTCCGGCACCTGGTTGAGTCCGTCTTTTTTTAAGCGCAGGTCAGCTTCAGTCTGCGTCAAGCCTTTTACTTTCATGCAAAGATCTCCTTATAATTATTCTTCAGTCGTGACGTGTTACATTTAGAAGTTATTTTTCTCACTGTTCATTGTAGCTCCCAGGTTGATATAAATAAAATACTGATTTATGATGTTAGATATCTAAAGAGTTGATATCTACTAAGCTAAAAGATCATTAAAAAGAGAGGGAAGAAAATGAATTTCAAGCAGCTCAATTACTTTCTGGTCGTAGCCGAGGAAGGGCAGATTACTTCAGCCGCCAAGCGGCTCTTTGTCGGCCAGCCAGCCATCAGCTACCAATTAAAGCAATTAGAAGAGGAGCTAGGGGCTAAGCTCTTTATCCGTCAGCCTTACGGAATTGAACTGACCGAGGCTGGAAAAAAGCTGCGGGATTACGCTGGTCAGATTTTGACCTTAGCCAAAAACGTCCAAACCGAAATTACGGAGCTGGACCGGGGCGGGCGGGGAAGGGTTAAATTAGGTTCCGTCTCTTCTTCAATCGGCGAGCTTCCTTCCGCCAAATTGACGGCTTTTGCCCGCCAGCATCCCGGCGTCTCCTTTGACATCTACGAAGACAACACTTTCGGCATCCTGGACAAGCTGCAGGGCAACCTGCTGGACCTGGCCATCGTCCGCACCCCCTACAACCGGGTCAACTTGAACTTTGTTGACATCAGCGATGAGCCGATGACCGCGGTTACTTGCCAGGACTTTTTCCCTGGCAAGGGAAAAGTAAGGCTGCAGGCCCTGGCCGGCCAGCCCCTGGTCATCTACCGGCGCTTTGAGGACATGTTCAAGGAAGCCTTCGCGGAAAAAGGTCTCACCCCAAATTTTGTGGTTAAGTGCGATGATTCCAGAACCGCTATCCGCTGGAGCGACTCTGGCCTGGGGATTGCCCTGGTGCCGGAATCAATCGCCAAAACTTATGCCAAAGGCCACATCTACCCAATCGACTCGGCTAAGTGGCGGACCCGCCTGCAGCTGGTCTGGCGCAAAGACCGGGTGGTTACCCCCTTAATGCGGCAAATTATTGCCCTATATGCAAAATAAAAACTGGAAGCCAATCTAGGTTTCCAGTTTCTTTCTATTGTTTGTCTTTATGCCCGGCTTGAAGTTAGGTTCATCCGCCGTTCAAAGTAGTTGAGCAGACGGGTCAAAATAAAGGTGACCACGAAGTAGATGCACATGGTGATAAAAAGCGGCATGACCCCGCGGTAGGTCGCGGTTTGGACCAGGCCAGTCTCGTACATCAATTCCCCGACCCCGATGACGGAGACCAGGGAGCTGTCCTTGGTCAAGGTAATGAATTCATTGCCCAGGGCTGGCCAGATATTCTTCAAGGCTTGCGGGAAGACTACGTAGCGGTAGGTCTTGGCCTGGCTGAGGCCCAGGGACCGGGCAGCTTCCGTTTGCCCCTTGGCCACGGAATTGATCCCGGACCGGATGTCTTCAGCCACGTAAGCCCCGGAGTTAAGGCCGATGGCGATGATCCCGGCGGCCAGGGCCGGCATATTCTTGATCAGCATCCCGACCCCGAAGTAGACAAACATGATCTGAACCATCTGCGGAGTGCCCCGGAGGAACTCAATGTAGCAAACGGCAATGGCGTGCAAAAGCTTGTTCTTAGACAGACGCATCAAGGCGAAGATGACACCCAGGACTAAACCAATCGTGATGGAGCAAATCGTAATAATCATGGTGTAGCCCAGGCCAGTCGCGAAGTAGCCGGCGTACTTGCTCATGGAGTTGTTGGTCTTGCTTAAGGCCTGCTTCATGGCCTTGGCAGCGGCCGGGATGTACTTCTTGTTAAACAGGTCCTGCTTTTGGCAATTGTTGATGGTTTTGTTGATGGCCTTGACCAGGTCGCCTTGCCCCTTGGCCACCCCAACAGCGTTGCCCATCTGAGCCTGGCTGAGGCTGGACTTGACCAAAGACAGGGAAGTGTCGTTAGTGGCGTAAGTCTTGGCGTTCAGTTCACCTAATAAAACAGCGTCAACCTTACCGGACTTAAGCGCCATGAGCAGGTTGCTGATCTTTGCCAGCCCTTTGACCTTGATCCCGCTCTTAGCAGCGTTTTTCTTCAAGGAAGTGTACTGAAGCGAACCGGTTTGGGCACCAACTGTCTTGCCTTTAAAGGAGGCGGTGCTGGTATACTTGGCCTTGTTGGTCTTGCTGATGACAAAGTAGTCGGACTTTTCAGCGTAGTAGATCTTGGAGAAGTCAATGCTCTTTTTCCGTTCGGCCGTTGGGGTCATCCCGGAAATGATCACGTCGATCTTGCCAGTTTCCAGGGCAACCAGGAGGGAGTCAAAGTCCATGTTCTTGATTTCCAGCTTGACCCCCAGGTCCTTGGCGATCTGCTTGGCCAGTTCAACATCAACGCCGACATACTTGTTTCTGCCGTTGACGTTCTTGGTAAATTCCAATGGCGGGTAGTCAGCGGACATGCCGACAACTAATTTGCCGGACTTCTTGATCTTCTTCATGACCGTGCCGCTGGCCATTTTCTTGCTGCTGGCGGCATCAACTGCTGGAATTGCCGCGGTAAAGAGCCCGGCCAAGAGGAGGAGGGCGGTCATAATTTTAATAAGTTTCTTCATCTTGCTTCATTCTTCCTTTGCTAGCTAGGCTTCCAAAATTTTTGCCAAAAAGTCCTTGGCCCGGTCACTTTGCGGGTGGTCAAAGACCTGGTCGGGGCTGCCCTGTTCCAAAAGATAACCGTCAGCCATGAACCAGACCTCATCAGCGACTTTTCGCGCGAAGCCCATTTCGTGGGTGACCACAACCATGGTCATCCCAGTTTGGGCTAAATCCTGCATGGTCTTTAAGACTTCCCCGACCATTTCCGGGTCTAAGGCACTGGTCGGTTCGTCAAAAAGCATCATGTCCGGCTGCATGGCTAAAGCCCGGGCGATAGCAACCCGCTGCTGCTGGCCGCCGGACAGGCTGGCCGGGGAGTGGTCAGCAAAGTCATCCAGGCCAACTTTTGCTAAAAGTTCATGAGCCAGGTCGCCGGCCTCCTGGTCGCTCATCCCTTTGACCTTCATCGGCGCCAGCTTGACGTTTTCAATGACGGACATGTTAGGGAAGAGGTTGAAGCTTTGGAAGACCATGCCCATCTTCTGCCGGAGTTGGTCCAGCTCTTCTTCTTTAAGGTCGGTCAGTTCCGTTCCTTCAAAAATGACCTGGCCGCTGGTTGGCTTTTCCAGCAGGTTCAGACAGCGCAAAAAAGTACTCTTGCCTGAACCGGATGGACCAATAACCGTGATGACTTTTCCTTTTTCGATGACGGCATTGATGTCCTTGAGAACTTCCTTGTCGCCGTAATTCTTCTTCAGATGCTTAACTTCGATGATCTTGTTCATGTTTAATCCTTCGTCTAAAAGGACACAAGCAATGAAGAGCTGACAAGCGGCAAAGTTCCGGGCAAGAGTACTTAAAATTGATCAAGTTGACAGTAATTGAAATACTGGAGCCAATGAGCGACTTATGACTATGACAGCTTCTCATTGCCAGTCCTCGCCTTGCAATGAAACAGCTTCAGTCACCATCGTGGATGGTGCTATGTTCGGTGGTGATAAGTCCTCGTCCTCATTATGATCTGCTCCTTTAAAAATAAAAGTAAAGATAAATCTGAAATTAAATCTATTATTGGTTTTTTAATTTTAGCGTAAAAGGGAAGCTGATGCAAGGGAAAATGACAACTTTTATGAAAAAGATTGTAAAAATAGGTAAAATAGCCAGATATTCGCATAAAGCTAAGAAAAGAAGCTTTTTGGGGGTAAGTTGCTAAGATATTTAGAAATCACTGGCTTCTTGATTGTTTTTTCTAGCCGCCCTTGTTATGATAGGGGGCACGTAAGGGGGGACTTTTTTGCAAAAAAGAACAGATAAAGGGTCTGGCAGAAGGACCGGATTTCTCCAAAAGCTGGCTGCCCTCTTGATCGCCGTGATCTTTCTGGCTGGCGGGATCATGATAGGCCAGCATTTGCCCATGAAAAGCCGGGAGCAGGTAACGGTGGCCACGGTTTCCGCTAAATTGAAGGCTATTGGGGAGCTGGCGACTGAGCAGTACACCTATACTGGCATTTACAAACTATCTAACGGGCAGATTCCTTTTATCACCAAGAAGGGCTTCACTATGGTCTATACAGCCAACTTTAAAGCCGGGGTCAAGGTCAAGGACATCAAGGTCCAAGTCAATCAAGACCAGGTGACCGTGACTTTGCCGCAAAGCCAGCTGCTGGACAAGAAGATCGACCCGTCCTCAATCAAGTTCTATGACCAGAGCTATGCTCTTTTTAACTGGAACCAAAAAGAAGACATTACCAAGGCTGAGCAGGCGGCCTTAAAGAGGGCAACAGGCGTGGCCAAAAAGTCCGGCCTCTTGGCCCGGTCGCAAAAAAATGCCAAGAAACTGATCAGGCAGCTGCTCCAGGGGACCCTGGATAGCCGCAAGCTGGTCATCAAGACGGAAGAATAAAGCAAAGAAATACGCTCAAATCAAGCTGATCTGAGCGTATTATTTTTTGTCAAATGGCCAGCAGGGCTAAAAGCGCGACCAAAATAATACTCCCATTGGCAAAAACAGCTTTTGCCCGCTTTTTAACTGCCTCGTCTGGCAAGTTGGTCTGAACTAGTATAAAGAGCAGGGGAAAAACTGTCAATTCTCCAAGGGAATTTTGCGTACAAAAAAAGATCCGCTTATGCGGATCTTTCTTGAGCTAATCTTTTAATGATTAGTCTTGAGCTGGGAAGAAGTCGAGACGTTCGCCGTCACCGAGTTGTTCTTCGATTCTCAACAATTGGTTGTACTTTTCAACACGTTCTGAACGAGCTGGGGCACCAGTCTTCAGTTGGCCGCCGTTAGTAGCAACAGCGAAGTCAGCGATGAAGGTGTCACCAGTTTCACCTGAACGGTGAGAAATCATGGTGTTGTAGCCGTGCTTACGTGAAATCCGGATGGTTTCCAAAGTTTCAGTTACAGTACCGATTTGGTTCAGCTTGATCAATGAAGCGTTACCTGCGCCTTCCTTGATGGCCTTTTCCAGCAAACGTGGGTTGGTGCAGATAAAGTCGTCAAGAACGATTTGCAGACGGTCCTTGTGGCTTTGAGTGAACTTAACCATACCTTCAGTATCGTTTTCGTCGTAAGGGTCTTCCATTGAGATCAATTCTGGGAATTCTGCGAGCAACTTGTCGTAGTATTCTGCCAATTGGTCACCGTCAAGAACCTTGCCTTCCAGGTGGTACTTGCCGTCTTCCTTGTTGTAGTAGTATGAAGCGGCACAGTCACAAGCGATGGCAATGTCTTCGCCAGGAACGTAACCAGCACGTTCAATAGCTTCGTGCAAAGCCTTCAAAGCTTCTTCTGAGTCCTTCATGTTAGGAGCGAAACCACCTTCGTCACCCAAGCCAGTTTCGTAACCCTTTTCTTCCAAAACCTTCTTCAAGGTGTGGTAAGTGTTAACGATCTTTTCGAAGCCGTCACGGAATGAAGTCTTCTTAACTGGAGTGATCATGAATTCTTGGATGTCGATGCCGTTGTCAGCGTGTTCACCACCGTTGATAACGTTGTGGAAAGTTTGAGGCATTGACAAGTCAGTACCGCCAAGGTAACGGTAAAGAGGTTGGTGGGTAGCCTTAGCAGCTGCTACAGCAGTAGCCATTGAAGTACCCAAGATAGCGTTAGCGCCCAACTTACCCTTGTTTGGAGTACCGTCAAGTTCGATCATAGCCTTGTCGATAGCTGGTTGGTTGAATGGGTCTGCGCCTTGCAGTTCGTTGTTGATGGCAGTGTTAACATTGTTAACAGCCTTCATAACACCCTTGCCGCCCAAACGTGAGCCACCGTCACGCAATTCAACAGCTTCGTTTTCACCAGTTGAAGCACCAGATGGAACTTCAGCGCGGCCAACTACACCGTTTGACAAAGTAACTTCAACTTCAACAGTTGGGTTACCACGTGAGTCAAAGATTTCTCTAGCATGAACGTTTTCAATAACAACCTTGGTCATTAAAAAATCCTCCTTAAAATACGCTGGCGGAGGAATTCTCCGACAGCAAGAGCATTCGCTCTGTAATTATTTACAAGTTCATTATAGTATAAGCTTGTGAATCCGTAAACAGCCAGTTTTTTGAAAACGATTCCAAAAACCGCTTTTTTACAAATTTTACTTTTTGCTAAGCAAGTTTGGTCAAAATCCAAGTTCGAAAGCGGTTAGTGAAAAAATTTCCCGGTTAAGGAAAAACTGTTAAAATAGATTTAGAAACAGACAAGGCAGGAAAAGCTGCCAGAGACAATATAGAATCGGGATAATATTATGGAAAACGTGAGACTGATAGTTGATTCAAGCGCCAATACTTTGACCGACCCAAGCCGCGGCCTTGAGGTCGTGCCCTTGACTTTGACCATCGGCCAGGAAAATTGGCTGGATGACGAGCAGCTAGACATGGGCGCATTTTTGAACAAGATGGAGGCCAGCCAGGAGGCAGGCAAGACTGCCGCGCCAAGCATCCAGCGCTGGCTGGATAGTTTGGAGGGCTGCGAGAAGGCAGTGATCGTGACGCTGACCAGCGGCTTGTCGGGGACCTACTCTTCCGCCTTGCAGGCCAGAGACATCTACTTAGAGACTCACCCGCATGCCCAGATTGTGGTCGTTGACTCCCGGTCAGCCGGTCCGGAACTGGAAGTAATCCTGGAAGGGATCGAAAGCATTCTTAAAGATGACAAGCTCCGCTTTGCTGACTTGGAAGCCAGAATTGCCGAGTACCGGACCAAGACTCACTTGCTTTTCGTCCTCCAGTCCCTGCGAAACCTGTCCTTAAACGGCCGGGTGTTGCCAGCCGTGGCCAAAATTGCGGGGATACTGAAGATAAATTTAATCGGGACGGCCAGCGTTGACGGTGACTTGCAGCCTTTGACCAAGGCAAGAGGAATGAAGAAGGCCCTGCGGGAACTGGTCAAGCAGATGAAGGAAGAGAAGTACCAGGGCGGCCGGGTCGTGATTGACCACTGCGAAAATGAAGCTGATGCTGAGAAGCTGAAGGAACTGCTGCTAGCAGAATATCCGGAAGCTGAGATTACCATTCGGCCAATGCGGGGCCTGTGCTCTTTCTACGCGGAAAGAGGGGGGCTTATGGTCGGCTTTCACAATTAATAAGCTGCAAAATAAAAAAATCCAGGGTTCTGTTAAGTTAGAACTCTGGATTTTTTGCTCCTATATATCGTTATCGTCTCTGTTATGTATTATGTTCTACTTCAAAAAGAGGGCAGCATAGATTGTCTGCACGACTGTAAAACAGAAGACCGACAAGGCCACGGCTCCCAGGACGTCTGACGGGTAGTGGGCCCGGAGGTTAAGGCGGGAGATAACCACAAAGAGCCAGTAGATCAAAAGAATTACGGCAAATAACTGATCAAATTCCCGTCTGAGCAGGGCGTAAAGGATCAGGCACATGGTCGTTGCCCCTAAGACATGGCCGCTGGGGAAGCTGTAGCCTTCTTCTTCAGACAGGTGGGCATGAGGGCGGCTCCGCTTGACCAGGTGCTTGACGATAAAACCGGCTGCATCGGTCACGCCTAAGGTAGCCAGGACCCAAAGGCCGAGCCGGTAATTGTCTTCGTTTAAGAGCAGGCCGGCAATCAAGACGTCCCAGACAATGACCAGCTTGGGCTCGTTGATGAAGGCGATGATCTTCCAAAAAATATTCTTCTGCGTCCGCACCAGTTTCTTGTGCAGCTTCCGGTCCAGGCGGTTGAAAGCCGGGGAATAGAGAATGTTGAGGATCAAGACCAGCAGGACCAGCCCTGAGATTGTCAGTGAGATAAGGTCGACTTGCAAATTTTCATTTTCCTTCTAGCAAAACTTGACTTGTCCAGATAAAAACAACCGGACTTTTACGGAAAATATTCTACACGTCCCCAGCTGGAAAATCAACCAATACAGGAAGCGTATACAAAGTTGATAAAAGTTGGCCGAAATCTGTGAAAACGCTTGCTTCGCAAGGGCCTTTTTGTTAAATTAGACCAGGAGAAAAATAGCAACATATAAACGGTAAATAGTGTTAGGAGCTTGTTTAGGAGAAAATGAGAACGAGAAAGAAAATTTGCGATATGAATGTGGCGGTGGTTGACCGGCAGAATCTGCCTGCCTTACTGGCTAGCGGGAAAATAGCTGCCCAGGCCGACGAGGACTACCAGATAAACCAGAAGACGGTAGTGGCCTACGACTTCCAGATGGACCTGCTTTTGGGCAAGTACCGGACGATCATTTATGACGCCGATGCCGGTTGGGTCTTGCTTGAAAAGAAGACATGCCGCCGCCTGGTCCATGAACTGAGAAAGAAGGAGCCAGCCCACGAACTGACTATTAAAAAGCAGCTCTGTCGGCAGATCGGAATGTCGGACCAGTATGTGCAGTCCTTTGGCTCACATGCCTATTTCTCTTTTTTCATCATGCGCCACAAGCCGCTTGACCTGGTGGGCCTGCACCAGATGAAGCTGTTTGAGTGCCTTGACAATCACGGTCTTTTTCTGACTTTAGACCGGCAGTATTGCTTCAGTTTGGAGATGCCCAGACAATCTGGCCGGGGCCAGCAGATCCTGCAAGACTGTATTACCCACAACGCTGCCTTTTTGCACCTGGCAAGCGCCCGGGCAGCCAGCTGGGGCTGCCAGTTAAAGCCGGTCAGCCGCAAGTCTCTCTTAAACGACCCGGCTTATATTAGGGAAAGCCGGCTGGCAGAAATCAAGGCCATGGATCCCCGGCAGATTTTGGAAGAAGCAGAGGACAACTACTTAAACTATTGCTCAGAGGAATTTTTGAAGGAATTCCGGGCTTGGAACTGGGGCAAGCAGGACATGCGGCAGCTGATCAACTACTGCAACAAGTCCTTTAATGAAATCAAATAACTCAAGTCGAAAAAAAGCAATGAAAAATGCTCATCAGCCGATGAGCATTTTTTATGTATACTTATAATCTTAGCCCAGCTTTTGTGCCTTGAGCCAGTTCATCAAGTCCAGGACGTGTTCGTTGAGGACGTCCTTGCAAGTGAAGAGGGTCAGGTCTGAGCTGACCTTGACGTCCAGGGGAACACGCTTTAGGCCGTTGACTTCGCAATTGTCGTCATCAAGCGGGCCGGTGTACGGCTGGATAGCCAGGCCCTGCTGGGTGTAAACCATCATGGTTTGCGCCACGACATTGTTGGCAAAGAAGATCCGGCTTTGCTTGCAGTTCTTTTCAATCCGGTCCTGCATCAGGGTAATCAGCGGTGATGAACAAGAAAGGTCCAGGAAGACCAGGTCCTTGCCGTCCAGGTCCTTTTCTGAAAGCAGGTCCTTTTCAGCCAGAGGGTGGTCATTTGGCACCAGGGTGCACCACTTCAACTTGCCTATCGTGTAGGCGGTGAAGTCTGGGAATCTCGGCATGGCTTCCGGAGTTGACAAGACCAGGTCAAGCTCGTGGGAGGCCAGCTTCTCAAAGAGAACCGGGCTGCTTTCAACGAAGAATTCGATGTTGACGGTGTCGCGGCTCCTGCGGAACTGGCGGATCAAGCCAGGAAGGATCAGCTGTTCGGCTAGAATTCCGATTAAGCCGACCTTCAAGGTGATTTGTCCTTCTGACATGGCGATCCGCTTGGCCTTGGAAACGGCGGTCCGGTAGTCGTTCAATTCGCTCTTGATGCTGTTGTACAAAGACCGGCCGGCTGGGGTCAGCAGCATCTTGCGGCGGGAGCGGCTGAACAGCTGGTAGCCCAGTTGCTTCTCGATTGAGGATATGGCCAGGGAAACCGCTGGCTGGGACATGTTCATATTTTGTGCAGTCTTGGTAAAGCTCTGCGTCTGCGCGGCGTTTACAAAAATCTCTAGGTGTTCGATTCTCACGGGTTTACTAAGCTCCTCATAATAAAAAGATTGAAATGTCAGATATATATGCTACGCGTATCAAACAGTTCCGATATAATAATATATCAATTCCTCAAGAAATGAAAACACTTGTTATTAAAAAATCGAAACTTTTAAAAAAATTCGCCGATTGTAAAATTAAACTGAACACTGTTTCGATCCAGTAAGAAAAATCGTTTTCACTGGATTAGAGCACAAAAAATCCATTTCAACCATCTGGTAGAATATGAATTACCACAAACATTTCTAGAGAGGTTAAAATGGATCATTCATATTCTAACACTAAACCACACCAAAAGGGCAAGCACCTTAAGCTAAACGACCGGACTACAATCCAGGAGCTGCACTCTAAGGGCTACTCCAACCGTGCTATAGCCAGAGAGCTTAACTGCTCGCCAAGCACGGTCGGATATGAGCTCAAAAGAGGCACAGTATCCGTGTATACCGGCAATGTGAAGCGGTATAAAGCTGTCGAAGGGCAAAGCACTTACGAACTACATAGAAGCAAATGCGGCCGCAAGAGCTTGTTTCTTCGCAGACATAAGTTCATCGACTATGTTTCCCACTGCTTCCATAATCGAGGCTGGTCTCTTGATGCTTGCGTGGGTTATGCTTTGGCCAAGGGAATCTTCCAGAAGGATCAGGTCGTATCAACCAAAACTCTGTATAACTACGTTGACTTGGGCCTAATGGACATCAAGAACGGTGATCTTCCAGAGAAGGTCAAGCGCAATACTAAGACTCGTCGTGCCCGTGTAAACAAGCGTATCCTGGGACGAAGCATCGATGAACGTAGTCCTAGAATCGAAAGTCGTAAGGACTTTGGTCACTGGGAATGCGATCTGGTTCTTGGACACAAGACTAAGGACGATGATGTGTTGCTTACTCTGTGCGAACGAAAGACGCGTCAGTTCTTCATGATCAAGATCGAGGATAAAACCTCAGCTAGCGTTATGAAGGCATTTGATAAGCTTCGAGAGTACTACGGATCCAAATGGAATCAAATCTTTAAGTCTATCACAACCGACAACGGATCTGAGTTCGCAGATCTATCCGATCTTGAGCAAGTTTCCAAGACTCTTGTGTACTACGCTCACCCTTATACATCCTGTGATAAAGGCAGCGTAGAACGGCACAACGGGCTTATCAGACGCTATATTCCCAAGGGAGACCGTATGGATAAGTACAGTGTGGAAGATATTGCTAAGATCGAGGTATGGTGCAACTCTCTTCCTCGGAAGATCTTAAACTACAAGACTCCAGAAGAGTACTTTGACACCGAACTTGACCGCATTTACCGGCGTAGATAGTCAAAATTTACCAGATGTTATGGTAAGTGTTCAATTTATTTTTGCAATTGGCGTTTTAAAAAAATTTACCTAACTATTTCTAATTTTCCCGGTTAAAAAGTGCTGCCAGGCAAAAGAAATTGAGGTATTAACAATGAAAAAGTGTTCATTCTTAGCATCATGACTAAACTTTATTGTTAATCCTGTAAAAAATCAAGTGGTAAACTCGGAAAAATGATCGATTTAGAATAAATTTATAAATTTGTACTTGTTGATTTTAATAAGAATAAAGTATGATATAGTTTCGAAACATCAAATAAATTAAGGAAGTGGAACATGAAATACGTCTTTAGCTACCTCAAAGACTATAAAAAAGAAAGCGTTCTGGCCCCGCTTTTCAAGCTGCTGGAAGCCCTGTTTGACCTGTTCGTTCCCCTGGTCGTGGCTAGGATTATCGATTACGGGATCAAAGAAAGAAATCAGGCCTATGTTTTCCAGCAGGTTGGCCTCTTGGCCCTTTTGGCCCTTTTAGGGATAACGGCCAGCATTACTGCCCAGTGGTTTGCCGCCAAGGCCAGCGTGGGACTGGCCAGCCAGCTGCGGCAGGCGGCTTTTGACAAGGTGGAAAAGTTCAGTTTTGCCAACCTGGATCAGCTGCCGCCCAGCACCTTGATCACCCGCTTGACCAGTGATATCAACCAGGTGCAGACCGGCTTCAACATGGCTTTGCGCCTCTTATTAAGAAGTCCTTTTATCGTCTTTGGGTCAATGATCGCGGCCTTTACGGTCAATGTTAAAGCGGCCTTGATCTTTGCCATAGTGATTCCGCTTTTGTCCCTGGTCGTTTTTGGCATCATGCTGGTCAGCATCCCCCTTTACCGGAAGGTGCAGAAGCGGCTGGATGAAATTACCCGCTTGAGCAATGAAAACCTGGCCGGGGTCCGGGTCATCCGGGCCTTCAGAAAAGAAAGAGCCGCCGTGGCCAAATTTGATGAAAAAGTTTCCGCCATGACCAAGCTGAACGAGTTCGTCGGCCGCCTGTCAGCCGCCATGAACCCGGTGACTTATGTCATGATCAACATCGCGGCCATTGTCTTGATTCAAGTTGGCGCCGTCCAGGTAAATACCGGAGCAATGGCTCAAGGGCAAGTGGTGGCTCTTTACAACTACCTGGCCCAAATAATCGTGGAACTGATTAAGCTGGCGAGCCTGATTATCACCATCAACCGGGCCTGGGCCTGCGGAGACCGGGTTGGCCAGGTTCTGGCCACGGAAAATGACTTGACTTATCCTAAAGCAGGTCCAAAGGTCACAAACAGCCAGGTTGACTTTAAAAATGTTTCCTTTACCTATCCGGCAGCCTCCGCGCCAGCCGTTTCAAACTTGACCTTTACGATCAAGCCGGCCGCGACTGTCGGCATTATCGGGGGGACGGGCAGCGGCAAGAGCACCCTCTTGAAGCTGTTGACCCGCTTTTATGACTGCGGGGAAGGGGAGATCAAACTGGGCGGCGTTTCCATAAAGGAACTGACCCAAGAGGAACTATTGAACCAGTATGCCCTGGTGCCGCAAAAGGCCCAGCTTTTTGCCGGCAGCATTCGGGACAACCTGTTGATGGGCAGGCTGGAGGCCAGTGATGAAGAACTCTGGCAGGCCCTCAGCCTGGCCCAGGCGAAAGACGTAGTCTTGGCTAAGCCCGGCCAGCTGGACTTTCAGCTCGAGCAGGAAGGCAGAAACCTTTCCGGTGGGCAAAAGCAGCGTTTGACCATCGCCCGGGCCCTGGTCAAGCAGGCTCCGCTTTTGATTTTAGATGACAGCGACAGCGCCCTGGACCTGGCAACGGGGGCGCGTCTGCGGCAGGCTCTGGCCAGCTTGAAGGACGTAACTAAGATTCTGGTTTCCCAGCGGGCTTCCAGCATCATGCAGGCTGACCAGATTCTAGTATTAGACGATGGCAAACTGGTGGCTAGCGGCAAGCACGAAGAGCTTTTGGCCAACTGCCAGGTCTACCAGGAAATCTATTATTCCCAGTTCCCGAAGGAAAAAGAAGCAAAAGAAGATAAGGAGGGGAGACGATGAAAAAGCAAGACAAGAAAATGGCCAGCTGGCAGGCGATGAAGCAGCTTTTGCCAATTATCGGCCGCTACCGCCTTCTTTTATTCATCAGCATAATTCTGGCGGCAGTCTCCGTTATCTTCCAGCTTTATGTGCCGATCATCTTTGGCCGGGCCATTGACCAGATTGTCGGCCCTGGCAAAGTTAACTTTCCAGCTATTGGCCAGGACCTGGTCCAGATTTTAATCTTGGTGATTGTCTCAGCCGCCGCCACCTGGATGATGGGCCTGATCAACAATAAACTGACCTACCGGACCGTCCAGGATATCCGGGAAAAGGCCATCCGGCAGCTGCAGCTTTTGCCCTTGTCATATCTGGACCAGCACCCAAGCGGGGACATTGTTTCCAGAATCATTGCCGACACCGACCAGCTCTCTGACGGCCTGCTCCTAGGCTTTTCCCAGCTTTTCTCCGGCTTGATCACTATTGTGGCTACCCTAGCCTTCATGCTCAGCCAGTCGGTGGAAATTACCCTCCTGGTTTTGGTCTTGACTCCTTTGAGTTTCATCGTGGCCCGCTTTATTGCCAGCCGGTCCTACCAGATGTTCAGAAAGCAGAGCCAGACTCGGGGCGAGCAGACCAGCTTGATTGAGGAAATGGTGAGCGGAGTCAAGGTGGTCAAGGCTTTTGGTTATGAAAAAAACGCCTCAAGCCGCTTCGCTGAAATAAACCACCGCCTGCAAGAATACAGCCAGCAGGCGACCTTTTATTCCAGCCTGACCAATCCGGCCACCCGCTTTATCAATTCCCTGATTTATGCCCTGGTCGCCTTGGCGGGTGCTTTTGCCATCATGGGTGGACGTTTTACGGTTGGGGGGCTCAGCGTTTTGCTGAATTACTCTAACCAGTACATGAAGCCGTTTAACGACATCAGCTCGGTGATTACTGAGCTGCAAAACGCGGCTGCCTGCGCCGGCCGGGTCTTTGAACTGATCAATGAAGAGCCGGAAGCTGATCCGGTTGACTTGAACAAGGCTGATGTCGATTTGTCTGAAGTCAAGACCGGTTCAGTCGTCATTGACCATGTCAACTTCTCCTACCAGGCGGACAAGCCTCTGATCAGGGACTTCAACTTGAATGCCAAGCCGGGGATGCGGGTTGCCCTGGTCGGGCCGACCGGCTGCGGGAAGACGACCACCATCAACCTGCTCATGCGCTTTTATGACGTGGATTCCGGCGGAATTTACTTAGGCGGCAGAAATATCAAGGACATGTCCCGCCATGCCTTAAGAAAAAATTTCGGCATGGTCTTGCAGGACACTTGGCTGGAAGAGGGGACAGTCCGGGATAACCTGGCTTACGGCAAGGAAGATGCTACTGACGAGGAAATCATCGCAGCGGCTAAAGCTGCCCACAGCTGGGGCTTTATCCGCCGCCTGCCCCAGGGCCTGGACACGCCCCTTTCCGCTGACAGCTTAAGCGCCGGGCAAAAGCAGCTGCTCTGTATTACCAGGGTCATGCTGTTGGACCCGCCAATGCTGATTTTGGATGAAGCAACCAGCTCTATCGACACCCGGACAGAAATGCTGATTCAAGCTGCTTTTGACAAGTTGATGCAGGGCCGGACCAGCTTTGTCGTGGCCCACCGTTTGTCCACGGTCGTTAATGCTGACTTGATCCTGGTGATGAAGGACGGGCAGATTATTGAACGCGGCAAGCACGCTGACCTTTTGGCCCGGGGCGGCTTTTACAGCCAGCTTTACCGCAGCCAGTTCGCGAAATTGCCATCATAACTGAATACTTTTTAAGTTTTTAACCGTTCTCTAAGTGAGAGCGGTTTTAATTTGCAAAATAATTGCAAAAATACTATTATTTTTTGAGAAAAAGATAGAAGGATTTAGTATAATTACTTTGTCGCCAATTGCAAGAATAAATTGAACACTTACCATAACATCTGGTAGATTTTGACTATCTACGCCGGTAAATGCGGTCAAGTTCGGTGTCAAAGTACTCTTCTGGAGTCTTGTAGTTTAAGATCTTCCGAGGAAGAGAGTTGCACCATACCTCGATCTTAGCAATATCTTCCACACTGTACTTATCCATACGGTCTCCCTTGGGAATATAGCGTCTGATAAGCCCGTTGTGCCGTTCTACGCTGCCTTTATCACAAGATGTATAAGGATGAGCGTAGTACACAAGAGTCTTGGAAACTTGCTCAAGATTGGATAGATCTGCGAACTCAGATCCGTTGTCAGTTGTGATAGACTTAAAGATTTGATTCCATTTGGATCCGTAGTACTCTCGAAGCTTATCAAATGCCTTCATAACGCTAGCTGAGGTCTTATCCTCAATCTTGATCATGAAGAACTGACGCGTCTTTCGTTCGCACAGAGTAAGCAACACATCGTCGTCCTTAGTCTTGTGTCCAAGAACCAGATCGCATTCCCAGTGGCCAAAGTCCTTACGGCTTTCGATTCTAGGACTACGTTCATCGATGCTTCGTCCCAGGATACGCTTGTTTACACGGGCACGACGAGTCTTAGTATTGCGCTTGACCTTCTCTGGAAGATCACCGTTCTTGATGTCCATTAGGCCCAAGTCAACGTAGTTATACAGAGTTTTGGTTGATACGACCTGATCTTTCTGGAAGATTCCCTTGGCCAAAGCATAACCCACGCAAGCATCAAGAGACCAGCCTTGATTATGAAAGCAGTGGGAAACATAGTCGATGAACTTATGTCTGCGAAGAAACAAGCTCTTGCGGCCGCATTCGCTTCTATGTAGTTCGTAAGTGCTTTGCCCTTCGACAGCTTTATACCGCCTCACATTGCCGGTATACAGGGATACTGTGCCTCTTTTGAGCTCATATCCGACCGTGCTTGGTGAGCAGTTAAGTTCTCTAGCTATAGCACGATTAGAGTAGCCCTTAGAGTGCAGCTCCTGGATTGTAGTCCGGTCGTTTAGCGTAAGGTGCTTGCCCTTTTGGTGTGGTTTAGTGTTAGAATAAGAATGATCCATTTTAACCTCTCTAGAAATGTTTGTGGTAATTCATATTCTACCAGATGGTTGAAATGGATTTTTTGTGCTCTAATCCAGTGAAAACGATTTTTCTTACTGGATCGGAACAGTGTTCAGTTTAATTTTACAATCGGCGATAATTACTTTGTACAAGTCTCTAATGACAAAAAACAGCTAGATGGAAGCTGGTAATATGATTGAAAAAGATGATCTGACTGATTTTGCCTGGGAAAAGCTCTTCCCGCTGACTACAGGTCTAAGCGGTGATCATGCCGAATTTGAACACATGACAGTTGCAGATGCCAAGGGGCAAGAGCACCTGCTTAATGCTTAGGTTCGCAAGGCTGAAGTTGCTGGCCGGGAATTGCACCTGTGCTACATTACGCCGATCAACAGCAACCGGACCTTTTTGACCGGCCTGCTGGACCTGCGCTCTTTCCAAGAAGTCGGCCAAAGCCGGACAAGGGACTGGATCAAGGAAGGCGAGCGTGTTTCGATCATTTCCTTTGACCTGGTGGGGATGAAGGTTGTGACTGTTAAAAAGTATTAATTTCATCCAGTACTAAATAGTAATATTTCTTACCAATTCATGATATAATGCCGGTATCAAAAGATTGGAAGGAAGAAACGATGAGCGAATACATGTCCATATCAAAAGCAGCTGAATATCTTAACGTTGCCAAGTCAACTCTCCGCAATTGGGAAG
Organism: Lactobacillus delbrueckii subsp. jakobsenii ZN7a-9 = DSM 26046; assembly: GCF_001888925.1. Taxonomy (NCBI): domain Bacteria; kingdom Bacillati; phylum Bacillota; class Bacilli; order Lactobacillales; family Lactobacillaceae; genus Lactobacillus; species Lactobacillus delbrueckii. The sequence continues at coordinate 1,429,035 of NZ_CP018218.1, read as the reverse complement.
CTGAGGGATTGATTACTCCGCTTAGAACTGCCTCCAATCAACGTCGCTACACTAAAGAAATGCTAGATGAGGTTCTGCAAGGCAATATGAAAGCAGCTAAGCCTAAGAAGCTGCTGACCATCGGCTATTGCCGGGTTTCTTCTGGCCATCAAAAAGAAGACCTCCAAAGGCAGAAGGATGTAGTGTCTAGATATTGCGAAGTCAATGGCTATCAGTTTAAGATCATTCAAGACGTTGGATCTGGTCTCAACTATAAGAAAAAGGGCTTGACAGAGCTGATCAACATGATCTGCAAGAAGCAGTGCGAGCGAGTCGTTGTAAATTATCAAGACCGGCTTGTCCGTTTTGGCTTTGAAATGATTGAGACAATCTGTCAGGCAAACGATGTAGAGCTGGTTGTCATCAATCAGACAGATAACGTTGATCCAAATTCAGAACTTGTAGAAGATGTTTTATCTATAATCACCGTTTTCTCAGCTAAGCTGTATGGAAAGAGGTCACATCAGAATGCAAGAGTCATCCAAGAAAGCAAGAAACTCTTCAGTCAAGCAGACAGTGACAAAGACTCAGCCCAAGACGATTAGAGTCTACTACAAAAAGTTAAGCGATGAAGAATTTGCCAGAATGTCCGACTTTTTTGAAAGATACGGCAGGTGCCGGCATTTCTTTTTGAACCGCTACTGCGGCATCAAGTCGATGCTAGCGGTTAATAACTGGCAGGCTCTGCGCAACCAAGTTCGCAAGTGGGACAAGCCGGTTAAAGGTTCGAAAGGCAAGCTAGAAACAGTCTACAACTTTCAGACCAAGCACTGGGTTGGTGCTCTCCGTGAGGCATGTGCCAACATAAAGAGCATGTGGTCGAATCTGGCTAACCGTTTGAAGAAGCTGATTCAAGGAAATGAAAATCTTTCTGCAGATCAGCGCCACCTTCTGTTCTTTATTTTGAAATTTAAGAGCGCATGGCAAGCCGTTCTTCTTCACAAGCCAATTGAGCTGCCAGAAGAATACACTGAAGCTTTAACTGAAATAGAAGCTAAACTGACGGATAAGCAAATCAAGCAAGCGCACAGCTACCTGCGCCGGATTACGTACCGCTACCACTACCGGGCACGCAAGTCGGGCAAGCTTGGCTCTAGCATGAAGTGTGACTTGAATTGGGCATTTGAAGGAAATACTTTTTCATTCAGTTCCGATGTGCCTAGAAAGCAGTTTTCTGTAGAGATGACCAGTTCGTGGAATTATCCACGCACCGGCGATATCACCGTGGTGCTTGACCGCATCAAGCAGCGCCTTGAAGTTCATAAGCTGATCTCTAGCAAGCGTTACAGCAATGATTCAAAGAAGGCAATCGGCATTGACAAGGGGCTTGCCACCCTGCTTTCCTGCAGCAGCGGCAATGAATATGGTGAAAACTTCAGCAAGCTTGCCAATGCCATCGTTGACAAATACGGCAAGCGAAACGCAAATCGCCAGCCATATGTGAGTTTGCGCTGGCAGCTCAATCAGCAGCTTGAGCAACTGGAGAAGGCAAACCAACCTTTGTCTAAGACTGCTTTGAGGAAGAAAATAAAACTGCTTGGCAAGCTTAAGAATCTGGAGCAGAACAATATCGGCAGAAAGTCGTATGACAAGAGCTACCGCTCAGCGCAAGAAACTGTCAGAAGCTTTATCAACCATGCGATAAACAGGATGATCGAGACAGAGCATCCGGCGGTCATTGCTAAGGAAGACTTGACATTCGTAAAAGAAAAAGGCGTCAAATCAGATAACAGCAGATTCGCAAGAAAGATACGCAAACGCTTGAATTCATGGACTAAGGGCCAACTGGATGAACGTATTGAATATCTTTCAAGCAAGAATTCGATTGAAACTCATGATGTCAATCCGGCATATACTTCTCAGTACTGTCCGATCTGCGGGCAGCATTTTGAGGAAAGATACGGCAGTCATCATGAATTGACCAAATGCAAGAAATGCGGCGAGATGAATGCGAATATCGCCGCAGCCAAAAACATATTGAGTAGATTAACTGACGAAGAAATCACGCTTTACACGCCTTACAAGCGAGTTAAGGAGATTCTTGTCAGTCGGGTAAAAGAAGCATAAGCTAAGTAATACTACGAAGTTGAAGGCTCTAGCATGTAAGAGCAGTCAGCTTTAACGAACTCAGTTCGGGGTATTAAAATCGCGGCTTGACTGCTTCGAGATGCATCACGATATGCTTGCCTGCTTTTTGCGGGCAAGATGCCTTTCCGACTGCCATGCTAAAAGTTTTCAGTGGGGCAGATAAAAAGCTATTGGATGACGCTATTCGGCGTTATTTGACAGCCAACCGTACTCACTGACCTTAACTTCAAAAGGTTAAAAATCTGATTTCTTTTGCCAAGTTGAATCTACCCATAGATTTAACTAGAAAGGAATATCAGAAAAACTTACCAATATTGATGTGATTATCAAGATTTAGTAAGTTTTATGATTCGGATTACAACAACCAATACGGCTTTAAGCAGGGGGATGACCAGCTGCGCTTTGTGGGAGCTTGTCTTAAGGACAGTTTTGGTGACCAGGCCTGCACCCGGTCGGGTGAAGACCGCTTTTATACCTACTGCCAGGAATATGGCCTGTGAGTCCTTGGAAGATCTTTTTAAGTCCGGAATAGTTTACTATGATGACAAGCTGGACCAAAGACACCGCCTGCAAGAGTATGTGCTTAGCCACATTGACGAGGCCCTGGAAAAGGGCTGGATCCAGGTTTACTTTCAGCCGGTTATCCGGACTTTGACTGATAAGGTCTGCAATCTGGAAGCTCTGAGCCGGTGGATTGACCCGCCGGGGCCTGCGCAGCTGGGTCAATTACTATACCAAGTCCTCGACCATGCCAAACCGCGTGGTGACGGTCTTTGCCCTGGATGAAGGCGGTGAGTCGGAATTCAAGCGGATCGCAGCAACTGACGTGGAATTTTCGAGGTCAACCAGCAGCTCCTAAATGACCGGAGATACTTCAGCTCGAGAGGCTGACTTTGCTGAACAAGGGGATTTCTGCGCCAAGAATGATATTGACCGCATTCTGCTGGTTCCGGTTAAGAATGACTTTGGTGAGATCCAAGCCTATTTGCTTCTGACTAATGTCTATGACAAGGGCGAAATTAATCCGGTCAGCCTTCTGCAGCACCTGGCGCCTGTCTTTAGCAAGAAGCTGCGGGACGCGGCTCTCAGGATTAAGCAAGATTAAGGCAAGAAAAAAGGAGTCACGCTGGTGACTCCTTTTACTTTCTGATAAATAAGCTTGGCGACTTGGTCTTGTAGCTGAAGCCTTCGCCCAAAGCTTCGTTGACGTCAAAGAAGATGATGAAGGCATGCGGGTCTTCTTGCTTGACGATTTTCTTTAATTCTGGGATTTCTCTTGGTGACAGGACCAGGTAGATCATGTGGCGGGGTTCGTTGGAATAGCCGCCCTCAGCGTTAATATAGGTGAAGCCCCGCTCTAAGCGCAGGTCAATCAGCTTGGCGATATTCCGGTAATTCTGGGAAATGATAAAGACCCCCTTGGCCCGGGTCCCGCCTTCAGTAACCAAGGCCATGACTTTGGATAAAATGAAGCAGGAGACCATGGTGTAGCCGACATGGAAGAAGTCCAGGTAAGACAGGGAGCAGGCCAGGGCTAAGAAGTCCAGGGCCAGAAGGCCCTTGCTGGGCGTGATCCCATATTTTTCCTGCAAGACCCGGGCGGCAATATCACTGCCCCCGGTGGTCCCGTTAAAGTGGAAGACCAGTCCTAGTCCCAGCCCCGACAAGCAGCCGGCCGTGACAGTAGCCAGGAAGGGGTCGTGATGGAGGGGAACTTGGTCTATAATAGACTGCAGGGTCCACATGCTTAAGAAGAAGGACAGGCAAAGGGTTCCCCAGACGGTATAAATCATGGCCCGCTTGCCCATATATTTAAAGCCTAAAAAGATCAAGGGAATGTTGATGATGAAGGTGCTGAGACCGGGGTTGACCCCCCAGAAGTGGCGGATGATCAGGGTGAAACCCGACAATCCCCCGTCGGCCAGCTTGTTGGGAATCGACACCATATCCACGCTGAAGGCGTAGATGGCCGAGCCCAGGGCAATCATCAGGATGTTGATCGTGTCACTAGTGGCCCATTTGAATTTTGGCTTGTTCATTTCGACACTCCTTTCTTAATTATTCCCATGCGTAATCAATTTTAGCAAAAAAAAGTCGAGGTGGAGAAAAAGATGACTAATATTCGTATAACGGAAGTTTTTACCCAGGCCATGCCGGTCCTGGAAAAGTTGGAAGAAGCTGGCTTTGAAGCTTACTTCGTCGGCGGCTGCGTCCGCGACCTGCTCTTAGAGCGGCCGATTCATGACGTGGATATCGCGACCAGTGCCTACCCGGAAGAAGTCAAGGAGACTTTTGCCAAAAGTATCGACACTGGCATCCAGCACGGGACAGTGACCGTCCTTTATGGGGGATCCAGCTACGAGATCACGACTTTCAGAACGGAATCCGGCTACCAGGACTTCCGCCGGCCAGACAAGGTCACCTTCGTGCAGAACCTGGACGAGGACTTAAAGCGGCGGGACTTTACCATCAATGCCCTGGCCATGAACCGGCAAGGGGAGATCATTGACCTTTTCGATGGTTTAGGCGACTTGAAGCGGCGGGTGATCAAGGCTGTTGGCGTGGCTGAAGACCGTTTCCATGAGGATGCCTTGCGGATGATGCGAGCAGTCCGCTTCATGAGCCAGCTCTCTTTCAGCCTGGAAGAAAAGACCAGGCAGGCTATTATCAACAATCACGAGCTTTTAAGCAAGATTTCCGTGGAAAGAATCAGGGAAGAATTTGTCAAGCTGGCCCTGGGCAAGAACAGCCGGCAGGCTTTTAAGGACTTTTTGGCCACCGGCTTAAGCGAGGAATGCCCGGGTCTGGCCGGGAAAAAGGACCAGCTCTCTGTCTTCACCGACCTTAAGGCTGGTCCGGATGACGAAGCAGTCTTTTGGAGCTTGATCGCCGTTTTAATCAACCTGCCGGCTGACAAGATTTCGCCTTTCATGCGGGCCTGGAAGAACTCCAATGCAATGAACCAGCAAGTCAGACAGATCGTGGCCGCCTTTGACCTCTTGAGCCGGGGGGGAGAGAGCGATTTTGACCTCTTTGAAATCGGCCAGGAGAACCTGGAGGCGGCTTTAAAGCTAGCGGGGCTTTTGGGCAATCCTCTATCCAGCCAGGCCTTGTTAGACCGCTATAACCGTCTGCCAATCAAGGCGGCAGGGGAGCTGGCCATTGACGGCCAGTGGCTGATCAAGGAGGGGATTAAGCCTTCACCGGAACTGGGCCAGCTTTTGCGCAAAGCCCTTGAGGGCGTGGTCAGCGGCCAGGTAGAGAACAGCCAGGCGGCAATCGCGGAATTTTTGGCAATCTAAAAGGCGCTGGTCACCAGCGCCTTTTTTATACATAAAATAAAACCGAAAAGAAAATCAAGATGGAGCCCAGCAAAACGAAGAAGTGCCAGATGACGTGGCTATATGGCAGGCCCCGCATAGAGAAGAAGAGGCAGCCAAAGGTGTAGGCAATCCCGCCTGAGACTAAAAGCCAGAATCCGGTCGGCCCCAGGCTGAAATAAAGCTGGCTGCCGGCCAGGATCACCATCCAGCCCATGGCGATATAAAGGATGGTATCGCCGATAACGTGCTTGCCCTGGTTGAAGATATAATAGAGGATCCCAAAGACCGTCAGGGCCCAGATGATGCCGAACATGACCCAGCCTTTAGCCCCGCCGATCGTGACCAGGGTATAAGGGGTATAAGAGCCGGCAATCGCGATAAAGATTGAAGAGTGGTCGAAGATCTGGAAGACCTTGTTCGCCTTGGTAAAGACCAGGCTGTGGTAGAGGGTCGAGAAGAGGTAAAGCAGGATCATGCAAGCCCCGTAGATGGCAAAAGTTGTCACTCTGAGGGCGCTGTGGCTGTGGGCGGCCCGGACCACTAAAATAACCAGGCCGGCGATTGAGAGGCCGAAGCCGATCCCGTGCACGACGGCTGAGAGAATATTGTCAATAATATAGTAAGATTTGGGCCGGTCTTCGACCGGCTGCCAAGGATTGAAAGCCATATAAAGTCCCTTTCAGTTTTGATCAATTAATTATAATTTTTAGCCGAAAATTTGCTATACTAAAGTCTGTATTAAGTCTAATTCTATCACAACTGAGAAGCTGATAGGATAATTTGTAAATTGAGGTCAGTTAAATTGTCTAAGATCAAGATCATGACGGATTCCTCAGTACAGCTGAGTCCGGAAGAAATTGAAAAATACGGTATTACGGTGGTGCCCCTGTCGGTGACAATCGACGGACATACCTACACGGATGGCGTTGACATTACCCGGGCTGACTTTATCCAAAAGATGGATGAGGCAGAGAAGCTGCCCAAGACCAGCCAGCCCCCGGTCGGCCTGTTCGTGGAGAGAATGGAGGAACTGACGGCTGACGGCAGTGAAGTCCTGGGGATTTTCATGGCCAAGACCCTGTCGGGGACAGTTGATTCCGCCCGCCAGGCCGCTGAAATGGTAGCCGGCAAGATCACGGTCATCGACTGCGGCTATACTGACCGCTCTCAAGGCTACTACTGCATTGAGGCGGCCAAGGACGCGGAAGCGGGCAAGGAAATGGATGAAATCCTGGCTCACCTGGACCAGATCGGCAAGAATATGTACCTGGAAATGATGGTGCCCAACCTGCAGAACATTTTAGCCGGCGGCCGTTTGGGCAAGTGGGCCGGCCGGGTGGTTTCAGCTTTGAACTTCCACGTCGGCCTAACCATGAAAGAGGGCAGCTTGAATGTCCCTTACCGGGGCCGGGGGAAGAAATTCATCAAGAAGTTTGACGACATGCTTGTCGACCAGTTGAAAGAACTGGGCGACAAGGTCAAGTATGTCGGCATCTCCTATGTCGACACCAGAGACAAGATGGAAGAGCTCGCCCAGCGCTTCAAGGAGGTCAACCCGGACCTGGAGATCCTGGTCCAGGAAACCAGCCCGATCATCATCACCCACGCCGGCCATGGGGCCTACGCGGTCATGTTTTATACGGAGTAATATATGGCCTACCGACAAAGTTTTTACCAGTTTTTGATGACTTTGCGCGATCCGGATTCAAATGGCGACCTGGCCCAGTTTGCCAACAACGCCCAGTTTGATTCTACCTTTCCCAGACAGGAGCAGGACCGGACCAGGCTGTCAGAATATCTGGAGGAAAATGCCGCTTACCTGCCCAGCATGACGATTTTTGACGATGCTTACCAGGCTTATGAAGAGAAAATGCAGTACTAGGATAATTTTTAGGATTCAGTGACAAGCACGAAAGGGAGCCCCGGCTTCCTTTTCTGCTGTTTTTGGGAGGAAAAATGACTAAAATTCAATGGTATCCAGGCCACATGAATAAGGCTAGGAATCAGCTGGAAGAAAAATTAAACTTAATTGACGTTGTTATTGAAGTTTTGGACGCCCGGATTCCCAGCGCTTCCAGAAACCCGATGATCAATGAACTGGTCGGCGACAAGCCGCACCTGATCATTTTAAACAAGAGCGACCTGGCTGACCCGGTGATGACCAAGCTCTGGCAAAAGAAATTGCAGGGCCCGCGCACCTTGGTCATGGCAATGGATGCCCAGCACAACACTAATATGCAGGCCTTGATCACCTTGATCAAGAAGGCAGCCAGCGAAAAGGTCAAGAAGCTGGAAGAGAGAGGGGCCTCCAACCCGATCATCCGCGTCTGCCTAGTTGGCGTGCCTAACTGCGGCAAGTCCACTATCATCAACCGCCTGGTTGGCCGCAATGTCACCATGACCGGGGACCGGCCGGGGGTAACCAAGGGCCAGGCCTGGCTGAAGACCCCATATGGCATCCAGATCCTGGACACGCCGGGGATTCTCTGGCCAAAGTTTGAAGACCAGGACGTAGGCTACAAGCTGGCTGCTTTTGGGGCCATCAAGGACACGATTTTCCACGCTGACGACGTTGCACTTTTTGTCATCCGGCAGCTGCGGCAGTACTACCCGGCTTATCTGGCCAAGTTCGCCAACTGCACTAAGGATAAGCTGGAAAATATCGGCGACACTGACCTGCTTTTGGCCATGACTCAAAACAGCGGGATGCGGGACGACTATGACCGTTTCTCCCTCTTCATGCTGCAGCGATTAAGAAAGGGCAAGCTAGGCAGGATCAGCCTGGACCGGCCAAGCGCGAATAATGAAAATTAATGAAATTAAAGACCTGCTGCAAGCGGATTCTATCGACCCAACTATTCTGGCGGAATTAGCCAAAGACGACCGCAAGGGGGTCCAGAAGCTGCTGGTCAGCTACCAGCGCCGGCAGGAAAAGCTGGCTAAGCAAAAGGAAGAATTCTTGGGCCGCTTCAGTTACGAGAAGGATTTTTGGGCTAAAGGGCAGCTCGTAGCCGGAGTCGATGAAGTCGGCCGGGGTCCTTTGGCTGGCCCGGTTGTGGCGGCTGCCGTCATTTTGCCGGAAGATTTTTCCTTACTGGAAGTCAATGACTCAAAGAAACTGAGTCCGCAAAAGCGCCTGGCCCTGTATCCCAAGATCCTGCAAGAGGCTGTTGCTGTCGGCGTCGGGGTCATGGACAACAAAGTGATTGACCAGATCAATATTTACGAGGCTGACCGCCTGGCCATGAAGCAGGCCGTGGAAGCTTTGAGCACCAGGCCAGATGCTTTGCTGGTCGATGCCATGAACGTGCCGGTGGACTTGCCCCAGCTAGAATTGATCAAGGGGGATGCTAAGTCTAACTCGATTGCCGCGGCCTCAATTGTGGCCAAGGTTTTCAGAGACTCTTTGATGGATGATTACGCCCGTCTTTATCCAGACTATGCCTTTGACCATAATGCCGGCTATGGAACCAAGGACCACCTGGAAGCATTAAGAAAATACGGCCCAACGCCGATTCACCGCCTGACCTTCAGTCCGGTGAGCGAGATGGTTGGACTTAAAAAGGCTGACTAGATCGGTCTTTTTCTTTTTGGTCAAAAAAGAAAAAATAAAAATTTTGAGAAAAAGAAAAATTCCCGCTTTTTGGCGTAATAGTAAGTGGAGGGAAAAAATGAATAAAACCGAATTCTTACTGCGCCTGAAGCTGCAGAAGGGCCTCAGCTATCTCAAAATATTGCAGGTCATGCAGCAGATGCCCCCGGATGAGGACGTGGACCATGAATGGCTGAACTGCCTGGAACTGCCTGATGAAATCCTCTACCGGGTGGAGCGGGCCTTTTTAAGTGACCGCTACGAAAGTGCCATTGAAAACTTGCAAAGGAATTTCAAAATAATTAGTTTCTTTGACGATGCTTATCCAGTACGATTAAGAGAAATTTATCGTCCGCCGATTTTGCTTTTTGCCAAGGGGGACTTGTCCCTTTTGGAAAAAGAGGTGACGGTAATCGTGGGGTCAAGAACGCCAAGTCAATATTCCGGCAAGGTGATTGAGAACCTCATGCCGGTTTTGCTAAAGAAAAAACAGGTGATCGCCAGTGGCCTGGCTAAGGGCGTTGATGCCCTGGCTCACCAGAATGCCTTGAATTTTGGCGGTAAGACCATCGCGGTTGTGGCTAATGGCCTGAACTATTTTTACCCCCGGGAAAATACGCTCTTGCAGCAGCAAATTGCCGCCCGGGGTCTCCTGCTTAGCGAATACCTGCCCGACACGCCGCCAAGGCCCTTCCGCTTTCCAGAGCGCAACCGGATTTTGGCCGGGATTTGCAAGAACGTGATCGTGACTGAAGCCAAAGCCCATTCCGGTTCGTTGATTACGGCCAATTTGGCCCTGCAGGAAAACCGGAACGTATTTGCCGTCCCTGGTGTAATCACCAGCCCCTTGTCGGCCGGCACCAACCAGCTGATTTCAGCTGGGGCAACCCCGGTTATCGACAAGGAAATTGACCTGTGAAAGATCAAATTCTTGCAAAAATTGCCTGTCTGCTCCCTTAAGTTAATTTTCTTTTGGTTGACAATTCCGGAAATTATTTCTATATTGAAGAAGATTTAATTTCGAATTTAGTGAAAGGGGCATTTGATGCCTGCTACAGCAAAAGAAGATAAAAGCAAGAGCAGTAAAAAGACCGCGGCTGCCAAGAAGAGCAGCCCGAAGCGGAAAAAGAGCAAGGTGAAAAAAGACCTGGTTATCGTGGAATCTCCAGCCAAGGCCCACACTATCGAGAAGTACCTGGGCCGGAAGTACCACGTAATCGCCTCTAAAGGGCACATCCGGGACTTGCCCAAGTCCCAGATGGGGGTCGACATTGAACACGACTACCAGCCAAAATACATCTCCATCCGGGGGAAGGGTGACATCATCAAGGAACTGAAGGCTGAAGCCAAGAAGGCCAACAAAGTCTACCTGGCTTCCGACCCCGACCGGGAAGGGGAAGCTATTGCCTGGCACGTGGCCCATGTTTTAGGCCTGGACGAAAAAGAAGATAACCGGGTAACCTTTAACGAAGTTACCAAGGACGCGGTCAAGGATGCCTTCAACCACTCCCGGACCATCGATATGGACATGGTCAACGCTCAGCAGGCCCGCCGGGTCTTGGACCGCTTGGTCGGCTACTCTTTGTCGCCGATTCTCTGGTCCAAGGTCAAGAAGGGGCTGTCAGCCGGCCGGGTGCAGTCAGTTGCCTTGAAGCTGGTTATCGATCGGGAAAAGGAAATTAAGGCCTTCAAGCCGGTTGAATACTGGACGATTGACGCTGAATTTGCCAAGGGCAAGGACAAGTTCCAGGCTAGCTTTTACGGCGAAGAAGGCAAAAAGACGGAATTGCCAAATAACGAGGCCGTCCAGAAGCTGCTGGCTAAGTTTGACAAGAAGCAGCCGTTTACGGTCAGTAAGGTAGTTAAAAGAGAAGTCCGCCGGCAGCCAGCCGCGCCGTTTACCACTTCCACCATGCAGCAGGAAGCCAACCGGCGGCTGAACTTCCGGACTTCAAAGACCATGAACATTGCCCAGCACCTGTATGAAGGGATCAGCCTGGGCAAGGAAGGCACGGTCGGTTTGATCACCTACATGAGGACTGACTCCAAGCGGATCTCACCAGTTGCCCGCCAGGAAGCAGCTCAGTTCATCGTTGAGGAATACGGCAGCGACTTCGCGGTCAAGAAGGAGCGCCACTTCAAGAATCAAGGCGACGCTCAGGATGCCCACGAAGCTGTCCGGCCGACCAGTGTCTACCGGACACCGAAGTCCCTGGAAAAGGTTTTGACCAAGGATGAGCTCCGCCTTTACACCTTAATTTGGAGCCGTTTTCTGGCTAGTGAAATGACTCCGGCCGTCTTTGACACGGTCCGCTATGACTTGACCCAAAATGGGGTGACCTTCAGAGCCAGCGGGTCAGTTATGAAGTTTGCCGGCTACACCAAGGTTTATGACAACCGGAGTGAAAAGAACGTGGCCCTGGCAGCCCTGGAAGAGGGCGACGAGGTCAAGCTGACCAAGTCAGACAACAAGCAGCACTTCACCCAGCCGCCGGCCCGCTATACTGAAGCAAGCCTGGTCCGGGCTCTGGAAGAAAACGGGGTTGGCCGGCCGTCAACTTACGCGCCGACCATCCAGAACATCCAGTCCCGGAATTATGTCAAGCTGGAAGGGCGGGCAATCGTGCCAACTGAACTGGGGGAAATCGTCGACGGCTTGGTTGAGCAGTTCTTCCCGGACATCACCAGCGTTGACTACACGGCCAAGCTGGAAGATGAACTCGATGAAGTCGAAGAAGGCAAGAAAGACTGGGTCAGTGTGGTCGACCAGTACTACAAGCCATTCTCCAAAGAACTGGAGAAAGCCGACAGCGAGATCCAGAAGATCCAGATCAAGGACCAGCCAGCTGGCTTTGATTGTGAAGTCTGCGGGGCCCCGATGCTGGTCAAGATGGGCCGCTACGGCAAGTTCTACGGCTGTTCCCGTTTCCCGGACTGCCGCCACACCCAGACCATCGTCAAGAAGGTCGGCGTGACTTGTCCGAAGTGCGGGGAAGGCGAAGTTCTGGAAAAGAAGTCCAAGCGGGGCCGGAAATTCTATGGCTGTTCCCGCTATCCAGACTGTGACTTTGTTTCCTGGGACAAGCCGATCAGCCGGGTCTGCCCGCACGATGGCCACTTTCTGGTCGAAAAGAAGCGCAAGGACGGCATGGTCGTCCTCTGCCCGAATGGCGACTACAAGGAAGAGCCAAGAGAAGAACAAGACGAAGCAGCCGAATAAGTTGAAAGTTAAAGCAAAGATGTCACCAAGGCCCTTGGTGGCATTTTTTGCTCAGAGCGTGCGATTAGGCAGGGAGAAGCTTTTTCGGTAAAATGGTAAGTAAATAATTTTTAAGCGAAGGATTGAATCAAATGACAGAAAAAGTTACGGTAATTGGCGCTGGGTTGGCCGGCAGCGAAGCAGCATGGCAGCTGGCCAAAAGAGGGATCAAGGTTGACTTGTACGAAATGCGGCCAAAGAAAATGACTCCGGCCCATGAAAGCGGCAATTTTGCGGAATTAGTCTGCACCAACTCCATGCGGTCCAACCAGCTTTCAAACGCTGTTGGCCTCTTGAAAGAAGAAATGCGGCAGATGGACTCCTTGATCATGCAAGCGGCTGATGCCTGCCAGGTTCCAGCCGGCGGGGCGTTAGCCGTTGACCGGGAGCTTTTCTCCAAGTATGTGACCGACAAATTGACCAGCCTGCCGGAAGTGACCATTCACGATGAAGAAATCACTGACCTGCCAAGTGAAGGCATCACCGTTATCGCGACCGGTCCTTTGACCAGCGATAGCCTGGCAGAAAAGATCCAGGACTTTGAAGGCACCGAAAGCCTCCACTTCTTTGACGCGGCCGCTCCAATTATCGCGGCTGACTCCATTGACATGGACATCGTTTACAAGAAGAGTCGTTATGACCGGGGCGAAGCCGCCTACCTCAACTGCCCGATGACCAAGGAAGAATACGATCGCTTTGCCAATGCCCTGGTTCACGCGGAAACTGCTGAAATGCACGGCTTTGAAAACAGCGAGGTCTTTGAAGGTTGCATGCCGATCGAAGTCATGGCGGCCCGGGGGGCCAAGACCATGCTCTTTGGTCCTTTAAAGCCAGTCGGCCTGGAGAACCCGAAGGACGGCAAGACTCCTTACGCTGTCGTTCAGCTCCGCCAGGACAACGCTGCTGCCTCCATGTACAATATCGTGGGCTTCCAGACCCACCTCAAGTACGGGGAACAAAAGCGGGTCTTCCAAATGATCCCTGGCCTGGAAAACGCCCGCTTCGTCCGCTACGGCAAGATGCACCGGAACACCTACATGGCCAGCCCGAAAGTTTTAAAGGCCAGCTATGAAGCTAAAAAGCGGCCAGGCCTCTTCTTTGCCGGCCAGATGACCGGGGTGGAAGGCTACGTGGAAAGTGCCGGCAGCGGCCTGGTCGCCGGGATTAACGCGGCTAGAGAAGCCCTGGGGCAAGAGACGGTTGAATTCCCGGTAACCACTGCCCTTGGCTCTATGGCTCACTACATTACGACCACTGATGCCAAGCACTTCCAGCCAATGAACGCCAGCTTTGCCTTGATTCCGGGCCTGGAGGGCAAGAAGATCAGAAACAAGCGCGAGCGCCACGAAAAGATCAGTGAACGGGGCCTGGCCGACCTGGCCGCCTTTAAGGCAGAGAAGCTGGCTGACTAATGACCCTTGAAGAGCAGTTTCTTTCCTACTTGAAAAATGAGCGCTCTTACAGCCCCAAAACCGTCCTGGCCTACCAAAAGGACCTGGCAGCAGCTAAGAAATTCTGGCAGGAAAACGGGGGCTTTCCAGGCTGGGATCAAATATCCCGCCGGGACCTGGAAATTTACCTGCTGGCAACCGGGCAAAAGCTGGCATCCAGCACTTTATCCCGAAAATTATCCAGCCTTAAGTCTTTTTACCGACTTTTGACCAGACGGGGTTTGGTCAAAGCTGACCCGACCGTGGCCATTCAGCTTAGGCGAGGGAAGAAAAAGCTGCCGGAATTTTTCTACCAAGATGAAGTCGGCCAGGTCATCCGCTCGCTAAACGATGGCAAACCGTTAACAGTCCGCAACCGGGCAATTGTGGCGCTTTTTTACGCGACCGGGATGCGGCTGAGCGAACTAACTGACTTGAAAATTAAGCAGCTTGACCTGGAAAACGGCATGATTTTGGTGCACGGCAAGGGCAATAAGGACCGTTATGTCTTTTTTGACCAAGAGAGCAAAAAGTACTTGGAGGAATATCTGCAGGCAGCCCGGCCAAGTTTATTGAAAAATGAGCCAGATACCGAGGCAGTCTTTTTAAACAAGCTCGGTAGGCCAATTTCCAGCCGGGGGATTGCCAAAGCCGTCCAGCAAATTTTTCAAAAAGCAGGCTTGACGGCTGGTGCCCACCCCCATGAACTCCGCCATAGCTTCGCCACCGCCATGCTCAACAACGGGGCAGACCTCAGGAGCGTGCAGGAGCTCTTGGGCCATGAGGACTTGTCTACGACCCAGATCTATACTCATGTTAGCATGCAGCATCTTACGGCGGAATATCGCCAGCATTTTCCCCGAAAATGAGGAAAAGTGTTATTATGAAAATGTTTGGAAAGCGGCAATCATTTCCGCTTTTTAGCAAGATTTTTAAGTAACGCGATCAATAGAAAAGCAAACAAACGGAGGAAGAAAATGACAACGATTTGTTCAGTAAAATACAATGGCCAGACGGCGATTGCTGGCGACGGCCAGGTGACCCTGGGCAAGAGCATCATCGCCAAGACCACGGCCAAGAAGATCCGCCGCATTTACCACGACCAAGTGGTGATCGGCTTTGCCGGCGGGGTGGCGGATGCCGTCAGCCTGCAGGAAATGCTGGAAGGAGAGCTGGAAAGCTACAGCGGCGACTTACGCCGGGCAGCCGTGGAAATGGCCCAGTCCTGGCGGAAAGACCAGACCTTGCAGAAATTGGAAGCCATGGTTATTGCTTTTAACGACCAGGACCTGCTCTTGATTTCCGGCAACGGGGAAGTGCTCGAACCAGACGAAAGCGTGGTGGCCATCGGCTCAGGCGGCTACTATGCCCAGGCAGCGGCCGTGGGGATGCTACGGCATGCCAGCGGGATGACGGCCAGTGAAATCGCCAAGGAAGCAGTCAACATAGCTGCGGACATCGATGTTTTTACCGACCACGAGATTGTTACGGATGAAATCGAGGAAAAATAGGGATGAGAGAGAAAACTCCAAAGCAGATCGTTAACCTGCTGGACAAGTACATCGTCGGGCAGAATGAGGCCAAGAAGTCCGTGGCTATCGCCCTGTACAACCGCTATCGCCGGGCCCAGCTGCCAGAAGATGTGCAAAAGGACATTACGCCAAAGAACATTTTGATGGCCGGGCCAACCGGGGTCGGGAAGACGGAAATCGCCCGCCGCCTGGCTGATATCGTTGACGCGCCTTTTGTCAAGGTTGAGGCTACCAAGTTTACCGAAGTCGGCTACGTGGGCCGGGATGTTGAATCCATGGTCCGGGACCTGGCCAATGAAGCTGTCCGGATCGTGGAAAAAGAAGAATTTGTCAAGGTTGAAAGCCAGGCCATCCGCCAGGCCAACAAGACCCTGGTCCGCCTGCTGGTACCAGGCGTTAAGCGCAACAACCGGCAAAACCAGATGCAGCAGATGCAGGAAATGATTCAGAGCCTGCTGGCTGGCGGCGGGATGCCGGAAGAAACAGAAGAAGTTACTGACGAGATCAGAAACCAAAGACTCAGCGTGGCTGAAAAGCTGGACCGGGGGCTTTTGGAAAACGAAGAAGTCACCATCGAAGTTGAACAAGCTCCAAAGGCCAACCCAATGGGCGACATGATGGGGCAGATGGGGATGGACATGTCCAGCATGCTGGGTGACATGCTTCCTAAGAAGAAAGTCAAGCGGACCCTGCCGGTCAGCCAGGCCAGAAAGCTTTTGGTCCAAGAAGAAGAAAAGAAGCTGGTCAACTATGACGACATCTACCAAAAGGCCATGGACCGGGCCGGGCAGAGCGGGATCATCTTCATCGACGAAATCGACAAGATTACCGCGGCTGATAAGCGCAACTCCGCCGGCGTCTCAAGAGAAGGGGTTCAAAGAGACATCCTGCCGATCGTTGAAGGCTCAACCGTAAGCACTAAGTACGGTCCGCTTTCAACCGACCATATCCTCTTTATCGCGGCCGGGGCCTTTGCTGAAAGCAAGCCGAGCGACCTCATTCCGGAACTGCAGGGCCGGTTCCCGATCAGAGTTGAGCTGGACGCCTTGACCAAGGATGACTTCGTCAGAATCTTGAAGGACCCGCAAAACTCCCTCTTGAAGCAGTACATTGCCTTGCTGAAGGCTGACGGGGTTGACCTGGTCTTCACGGCTGAAGCAGTCGACAAGATTGCTGAAATTGCCTTTGAAGTCAACCAGGGGACGGACAATATAGGTGCCCGCCGCCTGGCTACGATTTTGGAGAAGCTGCTGGAAGAAGTTCTCTATGAAGGGCCGGACATGGAAATGGGACAAATCACCATCACCCAGGCCTATGTCGAACAGAAATTGAGCGATATCGTCAAGAACAAGGACCTGACCAAGTTCATCCTGTAAAGGAGGGATTTTTATCAAATTGTTCCTGAATTAGTGTAAAAATGCGATTGAGTTTAGAAAAAATAAGAGTATCAAGGGGCAAATAATGGATTATACTATCGAAAACGAGATTCTGAAGGTTACGGTATCAAGCCGCGGGGCAGAGCTGCAGAGCGTCATTGGTAAGCACATCGGCAATGAATACATCTGGCAGGCTGACCCGGAAGTCTGGGGCCGGCATGCTCCAGTCTTGTTCCCGATCGTGGGCAAGCTGAAGAATGATGAATACAGCTACCAGGGCCAGACCTACCACATGGGACAGCACGGCTTTGCCCGCAACATGGAATTTGCCCTGGAAGAGCAGACTAAGGAAAAGCTGACCTTCCTTTTGACCGACACAGAAGAAACCAGAGCTGTCTACCCTTTCAAGTTTGAATTCCGGGTCAGCTATGAGCTTTTGAACAACATGATCAAGGAAAGCTTCCACGTCACTAACAAGGGTGAAGGGGACATGATCTTCGGCGTCGGCGGCCACCCGGGCTTTGCCTTGCCGGTTGAAGACGGGGTCAAGAAGGATGACTTCTACCTTCAGGTCAATCCGGCCAAGCCCCGGGTGCAGGTGCCGCTGGAAGGCGGCCTGCTCAACTGGGAAAAGCGGTTCCTGGCCCCAACTGAATCCTTGATCACGATCACTGACGATCTCTTTAAGGATGATGCCATGGTGTTGGTGATGCGGCACCCGGACAACAAGTTCTCCATCAAGACGGAAACCAGCCGCTTCCACATCAATGTCAGAACTGATTCAGCTCCTTACGTGGGCATCTGGTCCCAGTACCCAAAGACGGCTGATTACGTCTGCATCGAACCATGGTGGGGGATCGCTGACCTTACCGATACTGACGGGGACCTGGAAGATAAGAAGGGGATGAACCGGCTGGCAAGCGGGGAAGACTTCGAAGCCAGCTTCCGCATGTCCTTCCACAGCAAGGTCCAGAGCGAATAAGAGTTAGAAAGTAAAGATAATTTTTTGCATGAGCTGCCAGATTCTGGCAGCTTTTTTTATGGAAAAAAGCTGGCCAAACATTCTGAAAGCGGACAAAAAAATAAAACGATTTGGACTATAATTAACTTATAAAGTATGTGCTTGCAAAAAAGTGCTTGAATTCTGTTTTGGAAGAATAAAAAATGACGAAGCTATATAGCGTCCTAACGGCCGCTGCCCTTATGTCCCTTTGCCTTTTGGCCGGCTAGGAAAGCCAAGACAGCCAGGCAGATGAATATAATCCAGAAGTTAGAAACTTTTAGGTACGGGAAGGCGAATACCGGATTGCCCAGGAGCTGGTCAAGAATGCTAAAAGCCTACCGGCTAATACGGTTTATTATTCGTGCCCGAGCCCAATTTCACCAAGGCGGGGACATATAAGACCAGGATCCGCCTGCTTTATCCGGACAATTCAATGGAGACCAGCCAGGAAGTAACCGTCAGCGTTTATGACCATACCTGGAAGGCGAAGAAGACGGCCAAAAAGCATAAAAAGCTAATAAGAAGAGCAAGAAGTCCAAGCGCCTGATCACCAAGCGGGCAAAAGTGCCTAAGAAGACCAGTTTCCGCTTTGCCCGAGTGCCAAACTTCAAGTGGGCCGGGAGCTACTACACTGCCTTTTTGGTCACCTACCCAGACAAGTCGACCTGGACCAGTTCAGAATTCATGATCGAGGTTGCCCCGGGAGCAGAAAGCACGCAGAGCAACTGAGTTTATTAACATCATTCTTTAAATCAAGACCAAAATGGGTCTTGATTTTTTGTTTTTTAATCTGTATTTTTCACAAACCTTTGCTATAATATCGACTGGTAAGCGGTTACAAGTCGCCCATAAATTAAGTCAACATGGGGAAATAGCCAATGAGAAAAATCAAGTGTGAGCTTTGCGGGCAAAGAGATTTGTTAAAAGAAGGCAGCCGTTTTGTTTGCCAGACCTGTGGGACAGCCTATTCAGCTGACCAGTTGCGCCGGCAATTTGACCTTGCCGACCAGGCGGAGATTTATGCTGAAGCCAAGCAGGCCTACCGGGCCAAGCGCTTCAAGCAGGCCAGGCAGCTGTATCTGGCCTTAGCGGAAGAAGGGGACCAGCAGGCGGCCTTTTACGCCAGCCTTTCCAGCAGCCAGCTCGACCCGGCGGCGGACTTTGCCCCCCTTTTGAATCAGCTGCGGGCAGCTTTAGTGGCCAGCCGGGGAAAGGGCGGGGAAGGCTACTTTGCTTTTGCCAGCCGGGCCCTGGGCGAAGTGATCGTTTTTGCCCTGGCAGTGGAAGAAGAATGTGAAGAAGACTTTCAAAAGCAGGCTCAGCGCCTGGAACTCAGTTCCCGGCAGACCCTGGAGAAGGCCCACCAGAAGATGCAGAAAGAAGCCGGCCGGGCCTGGCTCTTGATGAGCCAGGCAGCCCACCTCTGCGTAGGGGAGAGCGATGATTTAGCCGCTGTCAGTCCCTATTTCTGGGAGCTGGTCGATGCGATTATCGATGACTTGAGCATCAACCAGAAGCGGGGAACGATTGCCTTGGGCAACGTGAAAGAAGAACGGACTTATTTTGAAGCCTTGAAGGCTGAGAAAAAGGCCAAAAAGCTGGTTAATGGTTAATCTTTTTAAAGTGAATCTTGGCTAAGGCAAATTTTTTGTAAAAAAGGCTTGCCAAGAGTTAAAAAGCTAAGTATGATATTACTTGGTCGGGGGATGCGAGGAGCCGTCCCTTGGTTGAATTGAAGATTGCGTTATAGCCAAGTGGTAAGGCAACGGTTTTTGGTACCGTCATGCGCTGGTTCGAATCCAGCTAACGCAATTGTGAGGAAGACACCCAGTCGGGTGTCTTTTTTGTTTTTTCTATCTTTCTTGCTCTTTTCTTTTCTCAGCCTGTCTGCCTTGACCAGGCAGGTGGAGAAGGCTAAACTTATTAGTTAAGTTGATTAATTTTTTTAGAAAAAAAGCTGAGGTAAAAGCGTGAACGGATTAATTAAAGCAAGCGATGTCAATCAAGCCGGCCACCTGCAGATTGCCGGGGTAGATGCCCTGGAACTGGCAGCCAAGTACCAGACCCCCCTGCAGGTTTTTGACGTGGGGAAAATCCGCCAGGCAATCCGGGCCTTTAAGCGGGTCTTTGAAGAAGAAGGGGTAGACTATGAAGTCAGCTATGCTTCAAAGGCCTTTTCCTGCTTGGCCATCTACCAGGTCATCAATGAAGAAGGCGGCCACACCGACGTCGTCTCTGGCGGGGAACTCTGGACGGCCATGAAGGCGGGCTTTCCTATGGACAAGGTGAGTTTCCACGGCAACAACAAGAGTCGGGCAGAACTGGAAATGGCTGTTGACCAGGGAGTCGGGGTCATTATTTTGGACAACTTCCATGAAATTGACTTGCTCAGCCAGATTTTGGAAGAAAAAGACGCAAGCAGCAAGGTCATGCTCCGGGTTACCCCCGGCATCAGTGCCCACACCAACGAATATATCCAGACTGGCCAGGTGGACTCCAAGTTTGGCTTTGATATGGAAAGCGGCCAGGCTGACCGGGCCCTGGAACTGGTCCTGGCCAATCCGCGGATGAAGATGGCCGGCATTCACGCCCACATTGGCTCGCAAATTTTTGACGTCCGGGGCTTCGTGGGCTGCGCAGACAAGCTCTGCCAGCTGGCTAGTGCCTGGAAAGAGAAATACGGCTATAAAACGGACATCTTGAATGTGGGGGGCGGCTTTGGCATCCACTATACTGACCAGGACCAGCCGCTTCCGGCTGAGGAATTCGTCCGGGCCATTGTTAAAGAAGTCAAAAGCAAGTGTCAGGAAAACAATTTGAAATTGCCGGCCATCTGGATTGAACCAGGCCGGTCGATCGTCGGCCCTGCGGGCTTTAGCCTTTATACTGTCGGCTCAAGAAAGGACCTGCCTGGCTACCCGAGCTATGTCGCCCTTGACGGGGGGATGGGGGACAATATCCGCCCAGCTCTTTACCAGGCAGAATATTCAGCCATTGTTGCTGACCGCCCTCAGGCAGAAGATGAAGAAAGGGTCAACCTGGTCGGCAAGTACTGCGAAAGCGGGGATATCTTGATCAAGTCTTGTCCTTTACCAAAAACCGAACCAGGTGACGTAGTTGCCCTCTTAAGTACCGGCGCTTATGGCTATTCCATGGCCTCAAACTACAACCGCAATCCGCGTCCGGCCGTGGTTTTTGCTGAGGACGGGATTGACCAGCTGGTGATCAAGCGGGAAAGCTATGACGATTTGATTGCCAACGACTTAAAATATCAAAAATAATCCCGGGACATTTTTAACAAAATAAACTTTTGCCTGGTATATAATTAAGAAAATCATTTTTAATTTGAGGAAAAATGGACAAAGTTAGCTAATATCTGCCGCTTTCCTTAACAAACTATGCTAAAATAGGCTTAAATGTTAAGTTATTGTTCTTTTTGATTTGAATTAAGAGGTTTTTTCCAATGCCAAAATTAGCACAAGATTTACTGCCGATTATCAACCACAAGCTCGACGCCGTGGTTCCTTCAGATATCCGCCGTTTTGACAAGTATGTTTCCCAGTTCGATGATGTTGTCAAGCTGACCCTGGGTGAACCGGACTTAAATACCCCGGAACACATCAAGCAGGCAGCCATCCGGGACATTGAAAACAATGACAGCCACTACGGCCCGCAGTCAGGCAAGCCGGAACTGCTCCAGGCCATCAGCAAGTACGTTAAGGGCGTGACCGGGGTTGACTATGACCCGGCGAGTGAAATTACCGTCACGGTCGGGGCAACCGAAGCCTTGAACTGCAGCTTGTCCGCCCTTTTGAACGATGGCGACAAGGTGATCGTGCCTACTCCAGTCTGGTCCATGTACATGCAGCTGGTCTGCTTGACTGGGGCTACTCCAGTTGAAGTCGACACTTCAGACACCGGCTTTATTTTGACCCCGGAAAAGCTGGAAGAAGTCATTGAACGGGAAGGCAAGGGGGTTAAGGCTGTTATGCTGAACGACCCGACCAACCCGACCGGGATAACCTACCCTAAGGAAGTTATCGAAGGCCTGGCTGAAGTTATCAAGAAGCACCACATGTACGCGATCAGTGATGAAATCTACTCCGAACTGATCTACGGGGATGCCAAGCACTACTCTTTGGCTACTTACATTCCAGACAGAACCATCTTTATTTCCGGTCTGTCCAAGTCCCACGCCATGACTGGCTGGCGGCTGGGCTATATCTGCGGGCCAGCTGAAATCATGGCTAGCGTTCGCAAGATGAACGACTTCATGATCACGGTCGTGACCAACAACGTGCAAGCTGGGGCCATTGAAGCCTTGACCAACGGTCTGGATGACCCGAAGGAATTCAGAGATATCTACCAGCGCCGGGTCAACTTCATGGAAAAGGGCTTGAAGAAGCTGGGTTTTGACATGGCTTTGCCGCGCGGGGCCTTCTACATCTTTGCCAAGATTCCTGAAAAGTACCAGGGTGACGACGTAGGCTTTGCCAAGGCCTTGGCAAAGGATGCCAGAGTCGGCGTGATCCCGGGCAGCTACTTTGGGGCTGGCGGGGCCGGCTATGTCCGCATGTCCTACGCTTCCAGCGATGAAGTCTTAAAAGAGGCTCTCAAGCGGATTACCAAGTTTGTGGAAGCAGAATAATAATTTTTATTAACTTAAACTTCCCACTTTTGTAAGTGGGAAGTTTAAGTTACCTATAAGAGACGCAAGCAAGTCGGTAAAAAGCAAGACATCTTAGATTCTCTGCCGGGCGAGGAGGTTCATCATCGTTTGGATGATCTTACTTGTCCAGACTGCCAGCACGAGCTGAAAGAGATCGGCAGCTTCTGTGCCAGAAAAGAGCTGCTAAAGCAGGATGTAATTCACGCAGATGAGACGCCATATCGAGTCTTAGACAGTGAAAGAGCTAAAGACTACGTCTGGACCTTATTGTCAGGCAAGCATGCCGAGAAGCAGATTGTCCTGTATCACCATGGATCACGAAAAGGCGCCGAAGCATGGGATTTCCTGGCAGGCTTCAGCGGATACCTTCATTGTGATCAATATCTTGCTTAAAGACAAGGTTATAGAGTCCGACGCGACTTTGGTGGCTAATCAAGGGATCAACTACTGTAGTCAAATGTTTAGCCTGGAGCGCGCCTGGGAAGACCTTTCCGCTGAAGAGAGATACGAAAAGCGCCAGTCCGAATTAAAGCCTCTGCTAGAGAAGTTTTCCGACTGGTGCTCCAAGAAATCAATCTCCGTGTTGCCTTCCGGTAAGCTGGGGACAGCCTTCAAGTATTGCATGAAGCACATAGACAAGTTCATAAACGTTCTAAAAGATAGTCGCCTTGAACTGTCCAACAACAGAGCAGAACGAGCAGTCAAAGAGATCGTCATGGGACGCAATAACTGGCTCTTTTCACAGAGTAGTACAGGCGCCAAATCCATGGCAATCATTATGAGCATACTCGAAACCGCCAAGCAAAATGGCTTGGATCAATTCAAATACATCAACTATCTTCTAGACAAGCCGCCCAATAAGCTGTCATTCAGCGTCTGGAAGCCTATTTACCATGGGCTGAGAATGTTCAGCTCCACTGTAAGTAAAAGTCCCATAAACTGATTAATCCCATCTTAGCATTGCTAGGATGGGATTTTAATATACTCTGCTATTGGGTACTTACAAAAATTGTTGGGAAAGCCCTAATGATTTATGAAAAAGCTGTATCATAAATAAGGATATTCATCGCTTTGCCTTCTTATATAGGCGGGGCAAGGCCAGTAGCCAATAGCTGCTGATCCTGTTACAACGGAAAGGAAAGCAGAAAAATGAAGCTGTTTGATTTAAATCGATTTTCACGCAATTACGGCTTTTTGGTAAAAATCGGGACGGCAATTTTATACTCAGTTATGGTTGCCGTAGCCCTGAACTTCTTCTGGCATCCCGGCCACATCTATTCTTCCGGGATCACCGGCTTCGCGCAGATCGTCAACACTGTGACCAGCCGCTACATGCCATTTACCATCCCAACAGAAGTGATGTACTTTGCTTTGAACGTACCCCTCTTTATCCTATCTTGGTTCAAGATCGGCCGTGAGTTTACTGCCTACACCATCTTCGCGGTTGCTATGTCCACGATCATGATGCGTTTCATCCAACCGACCCAAGTTAGCCTGGACCCAATCCTCTGCGCCATTTTCGGGGCAGCAGTCAACGGGATCGGCACTGGTATGGCTTTGAAGAGTGGGATTTCTACAGGTGGTTTGGACATCTTAGGCATCGTGGTCAGGAAGAAAACTGGTATGAACTACGGCAATTTCACTATCTTGGTCAACTTGATCATCGTTTTGATCGCCGGCTTTCTCTTTGACTGGTCCAGAGCCCTCTACACGGCCTTGAACATTTTCATCAACGGCCACTTCATCGACTCAGTCTACACTCAGCACAACAAGCTGCAGGTAATGATTGTTACTGAACATCCCAATGCCATCATCGAAGGGATTCAAGAAAAAATGCACCGCGGGATCACTATCTTCCACGACGTGGAAGGGGCCTACGGGCATACTGAAAAGACCGTCCTTTTAACAATTATCGACACTTACGACCTCTACGACGTCCAGACCACAGTAGAAAAATGTGATCCCTTTGTCTTCATGAGTGTCACGGAAGTCCAGAAAGTTTATGGCAGATTTAGAGAACAAAAAGTCGTTTAGCTATTGAGAAATGTTAAAAAACAAATTATATTTGTGTTATGGAGGTTAAGTGAGTTGGTGAAATAGATGCCAGATGAAAGGGACAATAGCCGCTATCAACCAAAATATATAGGCTTGGATTTGGCGACTGAGATCGCCACTACTTACGCTAAACAGCATGGACACCACAATGTCAAGCTGCTGATGACTAAGACCAGTCCAGACAAGCGGTCAGAGTATTTTTACGTCTTCAGCGTAACTGACAGCTTGCGCGAGAACGGCAAGAATGAATACTTCATTTTAGTTGATCCAGTTTCTGGAGAAGTCTTCAGAATGGATGAAAGTCCGCTGAAGTAAAAGAAAAACGCTCGCTTACGTTTGTTGTAAGCAGCGCGTTTTTTTACGCAATTATTTAATTAATCTTCTTCGTAACCCAGGTGGTTCATAATCAAAGCCGCGGTTTCTTCGATTGACCGTTCAGCCACGTTGATCACGAAGCAGCCCAGCTTCTTGTATAAGGCCATGGCACTGTCCAGTTCGGCATTGATGGAGTCCATGTTGGAGTAGGCAGTGTCGGGGTCCATCCCGTAGCTGATCATTCTTTGTCGGCGGATGCGGTTGAGCACTTGTGGATCGGTGGTCAAACCAATGATCTTCTTCGGGTCAATTTGGTAGATTTCCTTTGGTATGTGGGTCTGCGGTACTAGCGGCAAGTTGGCCACCTTAAGCCCCTTGTTAGCCAAAAGCAAGGAAAGGGGAGTCTTGGAAGTCCGGGAGACACCTAACAAGACAACGTCTGCTTCCAAAAAGCCCCGCGGATCCTTGCCGTCGTCGTACATAACCGCGAATTCCATGGCGGAGATCCGGTTGAAGTACTTGTTGGTCAATTGGTGGTTAGCCCCAACCAGGCCGGTCGGCTTCATATGGGTCGTCTGGCTGATAGCCTCAATGATCGGAGACAAAATGTCGATGTACCTAGCCTTGTGTTCTCGGGCAAACTTGATGATCGGCAATTGCAGCTTCTCATCCAGCATGCTGTAGACGATGACCAGGTTAGGGTACTGCTCGATTTCTTCCAGGGTAGCGGCCAGCTTCGTTTCGTTAACAATGAAAGGATAGCGGCGGTAGTTGACTTCGGCGTCAGGGAACTGGACGGCAGCCGCCTGGGCGTTGTTAAAGGCCGTTTCCCCAGCTGAGTCGGAAATAATGATAATGTTGACTTCCATCTTTTCAGTTTTTTCTGTTTGCTTGTTTTCTGCTTTATTTTCAGTCATATAGATCACCTCATCAACTTTATTATACCGGATAATGCGCTTTCTGGGCCTTAGCCCAAAAAACTTTTCAAAAAATCTGTCCAGTCTATTGACGATTAGTCAATTTTTGCTATAATTTAGACATATGTTTATGGCAGCAATGCCAAGAAATGGAAGGAGGGATCACACATGGCTAAGACTATCGTTCACGAAAACGAGTCTATTGATGATGCTCTTCGTCGTTTCAAGCGTTCCGTTTCTAGAAGTGGTACTTTGCAAGAATACCGCAAGCGTGAATTCTACGAAAAGCCAAGCGTTCGTAGAAAGTTAAAATCCGAGGCCGCTCGCAAGCGTAGACATTATTAATCGACTGAAGCTCTCGTGAAAACGGGAGCTTTTTTCTTGCTTATTTTCCGTGTTCTCTTTTGGCCTAAATCGTGTATCATTGGTTTAGAAGAGTATAGTCTGGCGGACAGAGATGTGCTTGCCCGCTGGTTTGAAAATGAAGGAGTTCTTTTATTGGAAAAGAAGTTTTTGCCCCACAGCAGCGAAAATGTCCAGAAGCTGGTGGGCGTAAATGACAGCAATTTGAAGCTGATCGAAGAAGGCTATGAGGTTATCGTTACTGACCTGGGTGGTCAGATCAAGGTTGCTGGACCTGAAGAGCAGGTGGAGACCGTCTTGCGGGTTTTAAAGGCCTTGGACGGGATAGCCAGCAACGGGATCAATCTAACTCCGGCCGATGTGGTCAGCGCCATGAAAATGGCTGACCGGGGGACAACTGAATACTTTGGCGACCTCTACAAGCAGATCTTGATCAGAGATGCTAAGGGCCGGCCAGTCCGGGTCAAGAATATGACCCAGAAGAACTATGTTGAAGCCATCAACAAGAGCGACGTGGTCTTTGGGATAGGGCCCGCCGGGACAGGGAAGACCTTCCTGGCTGTCGTCTGCGCGGTTGCTGCCTTTAAGCGGGGAGAGGTCTCCAAGATCATCTTGACCCGGCCGGCAGTTGAAGCCGGGGAATCCCTGGGCTTTTTGCCAGGGGACCTTAAGGAAAAGGTTGACCCTTACCTGCGTCCAATCTATGACTCCCTTTATGCCATCTTAGGGCAGGGACCAACTGACCGCTTGATGGAGCGGGGCGTTATCGAAATCGCTCCTCTTGCTTACATGAGAGGCCGGACTTTGGAAGAAGCTTTCGTCATTTTAGACGAAGCGCAGAACACGACTGACGCCCAAATGAAGATGTTTTTAACCCGGCTGGGCTTTAACTCCAAGATGGTGGTCAACGGGGACATGACCCAGATCGACCTGCCTGGCAAGGCCCACAGCGGTTTGATTACGGCCCGCAATATCCTGCAGGGGATCGACCAGATCGAGTTCGTGGAATTCAGTGCGGCTGACGTTGTCCGGCACCCAGTCGTAGCAAAGATTATCAAGGTATATGAAGAGGAAGGAAAATAATGCAGGGAATTGACGTAAGCTACAGCGATGAAGTCGGCTTTTTGACTAAGGGAGACCGGGACTGGGAAGACTGGATCATGCAGCTGCTCCTCATGGCGAAAAAGGAAATCGGCAAGGACAATGCCCAGGAAATGAGCATCAACTTTGTTGACGAAGACCGGTCGCAGGCTATCAACCGGGACTACCGGGATAAAGACCGGCCAACCGATGTGATTTCTTTCGCCATTGAAGACGGCGACGACGGCCTGGACCTGGCTATGTTCACCCAGGACCCGGACTTTACCGAAGACATTGGCGACTTGTTCATGTGCCCAAGTGTCATCGAGCGCCACAGCAAGGAATATGGCACCGGCTTTGACCGGGAATTTGGCTACACGATCGTGCACGGCTACTTGCACTTAAATTGCTATGACCACATCGAGCCAGACGAAGCCAAGGAAATGTTTGGCATCCAGGGCAAGGTTTTGGAAGAATATGGCCTGCCCCTTTATCCGGACCAATTAGACGAAGGAAGAGGAAAATAGCATGAACGAGTTGGAAGAAAAACTCTTTTTGCTGGCCAAGGACCATTTGGCGGATGCCTATAGCCCTTATTCCCACTTTCACGTGGCCAGCGCTTTAGTGACAGACGCGGGAGAAATTTTTACCGGGGTCAATATTGAAAACTCTTCTTTTGGCTTGACCAACTGCGCCGAACGGACGGCGATCTTCTCCTGGGTGAACGCTGGCCGGCCGGGCAAGATCAAGTGCCTTTTGATCATCGGCAACACTGACCGGCCAATCTCCCCTTGCGGGGCCTGCCGGCAGGTAATGAGCGAATTTATGGCTCCGGAAACGGAAGTAATTCTGACCGACAGCCAGGGGGACTATGAGCACTTTACAGTTGAGCAATTGATACCATACCATTTCACAGAAAAGGACATTCAAGATGGGGCAAACAAGTAAACACAAGTCAGGTTTCGTAGCATTGGTTGGCCAGCCAAATGTCGGCAAGTCAACCTTGATGAACCGCTTAATCGGGCAGAAGGTGGCGATCACCTCCGCCAAGCCGCAAACTACCAGAAACAAGATTTTCGGCATCTACACTGAAGATGACATGCAAGTTGTCTTTGTCGACACGCCGGGGATTTTCAAGAGCCATTCCGACCTGGACGAATACATGGACAAGGCCAGCCTGTCTTCTTTAAAGGACGTTGACTTAGTCATGTTCATGGTTGACGCTAAAGAAGCCGGCAAGGGCGAGGAATACGTGGCCGGTCTTTTGAAGGATTTGGATATTCCGGTATTTTTGGTTATCAACAAGATCGACCAGGTTCACCCAAATGATCTTTTGCCAATCATCGACTCCTACCAGGCCGTCGGCAAGTTCGCGGAATTTTTGCCAATTTCCGCCCGGCAGGGCAACGGGGTCGACGACTTGCTCAAGACCTTGAAGGACTACCTGCCAGAAGGACCGCAATACTACGCTTCAGATGAAGTAACCGACCGGCCGGAATACTTCGTGGTGGCTGAGATGATCAGAGAACAGATCCTCCGCTTGACCGACCAGGAAGTTCCCCACTCAACCGCTGTCTGGGTTGACCAGATGAACCAGCGGATCAATGGCAAATTGCAGATTGATGCCACGATTTTTGTGGAAAAAGACGGGCAAAAGCGGATCATTATCGGGCAAAGAGGGTCCATGATTAAGCAGATCGGGATGCGGTCCAGAAAAGAAATCGAAAATCTTCTGGGCGAGAAGGTTAACTTGAAGCTCTGGGTCAAGGTACGGCGCGACTGGCGGCAGGACCCGGCCTTCCTCAAGTCCATCGGCTATGACAAGAAGGAACTTTAATGGCCGCTGACCTACTCGATGTCCACGGCCTGCTTTTTAAAAGGCAGCAGTATAAAGAGGCTGACATCTTGGCCAAGCTCTGGACCAAGGAACTGGGAATCGTCACCGTAATTGCCAAAGGTGGGATGCGGCCCAAGTCTCAGCTGGCCGCCGCGGTTTTGCCCTTTACGGAAGGGACTTTTGGCATCTTGACCCGCTACAAGGGGATCAGCCAGCTGTGGACCTATAAGAAGCTCAGCCAGCACGATGAGCTTTTTACCGACCTGGACAAAAATGCCTATCTTTCTTATCTTTTTGACTTAGCTGACCATGCCTTCAGCGAGTACCAGAAACTGGGGGGCTACTATGACCTTTTGCTAGTGGCCTTTAACCGGATCGTGGCCGGCCAGGACCCGGAAATTATTGCCCAAATTGTCCAGCTGCAGCTCCTGGATGCCTTCGGGGTAGCTCCTCAGCTGGGGGCCTGCGTGATCTGCGGCAAGGAAAAAGGAATTTTTGACTATTCAATCACTGCCGGCGGGGTAGTCTGCAGCGACCATTTCCGCTCTGTCAGCCGCCTGCACCTGTCGCCAAAGGCTACTGCCTTAATCAGAACCCTGGCCCTTTTACCAATCAGCCGTTTAGGAGAGATCCAGATCGGCGAAGATTTGAAAAAGGAAAGCCGGCGGGCCATCGCCCAGATCTACCAGGCAACAGTGGATTTGCACCTGCCCAGCCTCCGCTTTTTAAATGAGGTTCGGGGCAGCTGATTTTTCTAAAAAATATGAAAAGAAAAGGAATTTGTGGTAAAATAGACTGTGTATTGGTAATGATGAGGAAATAAAAAAGTACCGCGGCAGCGAGTATCGGTTGGTGGAAGGATACAGCGGGAAAAGGCCCCTCTAGCCAAGCTAATTAAGAGCAGGAGGCAAATAGGCTTCCTGAATTAGGGTGGAACCGCGAATACTTTTTCGTCCCTATGCAAAAATGAAATTGCATAGGCTTTTTTTATGGCATTGCATAGGAGGTAACTATGGCACAAAAATTAGATATTCAGACCATGATCTTCAAGCTTGAACAGTTCTGGGCTTCAAAAGGCTGCATGATCATGCCGTCATATGATGAAAACAAGGGTGCGGGGACGATGAGCCCATACACCTTCTTGCGGGCAGTCGGGCCTGAACCTTGGAAGGCCTGCTACGTTGAGCCTTCCCGCCGGCCAGCTGACGGGCGCTACGGGGACAACCCGAACCGGCTCTTCCAGCACCACCAGTTCCAAGTCGTTTTAAAGCCGGCTCCGCTGGAAATCCAGCAATACTACCTGGACTCCTTGAAGGTTCTGGGCATTGAACCTTTGGAACACGACATCCGCTTCGTTGAAGACAACTGGGAAAACCCATCCATGGGCTGTGCCGGTGTTGGCTGGGAAGTCTGGCTGGACGGGATGGAAGTTTCCCAATTTACCTACTTCCAAACTGTCGGCGAACTGGACGTCAAGCCGACCATGGGCGAAATCACTTACGGGGTTGAACGGCTGGCTT
The DNA here is from genome assembly GCF_001888925.1 of Lactobacillus delbrueckii subsp. jakobsenii ZN7a-9 = DSM 26046. Taxonomy (NCBI): domain Bacteria; kingdom Bacillati; phylum Bacillota; class Bacilli; order Lactobacillales; family Lactobacillaceae; genus Lactobacillus; species Lactobacillus delbrueckii. The sequence goes on along the minus strand of NZ_CP018218.1, from coordinate 1,398,637 downwards.
CCTACATCCAGGACGTTAACTCAGTCTTTGACCTGGAATGGGGCGACGGCGTCCTTTACCGGGACATTTTCAAGGAACCTGAATACGAACACTCCAAGTACGCCTTTGAAGAAAGCGACCAGAAGCAACTGCTGGAATTCTTTGACACTTACGAAGGAATTGCCAAGCGCCTTTTGGGCCAGAACCTGGTTCACCCGGCTTACGACTACATCTTGAAGTGTTCCCACACCTTCAACCTGCTGGACGCCCGGGGGGCAGTCTCAGTAACTGAACGGGCCGGCTACCTGCACCGAATCCGCAACATGGCTCACGAAGTAGCGGTTAAGTTTGTGGAAGAACGTGAAAAGCGCGGCTTCCCATTGTTGAAGAGTGCACAAGCAAAGGCGGAGGTAAGCAATGACTAAAGACTTTTTATTTGAAATCGGCGTTGAAGAAATGCCAGCCCACGTGGTCAGCAAATCAGTCAAGCAGCTGGCTGACAGAACTGGCAAGTTCTTAAAGGAAAACGGTCTGGGCTTTAAGGAAATCAAGACCTACTCAACTCCCCGCCGCCTGACTGTCCTGGTCAAGGAACTGGATGAAAAGCAGGCTGACGTGGACGAAGTCAAGAAGGGGCCGGCCAAGAAGATCGCCCAGGACGCTGACGGCAACTGGACCAAGGCCGCTGTCGGCTTTGCCCGCGGCCAGGGGATGAGCGCCGACGACATCTACTTTGAAGAACTCAAGGGCGTGGAATATGCCTACGTGCACGTGCAAAAGGCCGGCAAGGAAGCTAAGGAAATCCTCTTGGGCCTGGATGAAGTAATCAAGGCCATGACCTTCCCGACCAAGATGCGCTGGGACTCCCAAGACTTTGAATTTGTCCGCCCAATCCACTGGCTCGTTGCCCTTTACGGCAGCGAAGTCGTCCCAGTTGAGTTCCTGGACATCACTGCCGGCCGCAAGACTGCCGGTCACCGCTTCCTGGGCGACAGCGTGGTTTTGGCCAACGCTGACGACTACGTGGAAGCTCTGCGGGATCAATACGTCATCGTTGATGCTGACGAACGCAAGGACATGATCGTTTCCCAGATCAACGACCTGGTAAACAGCCACAACTGGCAAATCAAGCTGGATACCAGCCTCTTGGAAGAAGTCAACAACCTGGTTGAATACCCGACTGTTTTTGCCGGCTCATTTGACCAAAAGTACTTGCAAATCCCGGACGAAGTCCTGATCACTTCCATGAAGGACAACCAGCGCTACTTTGAAGTCTACGACCAGGAAGGCAAGCTGATCAACTACTTCATCTCCGTGAGAAACGGGAACAAGGACCACTTGGAAAACGTGATTTCCGGTAATGAAAAGGTCCTGGTTGCCCGCCTAGATGACGCGGTATTCTTCTACGATGAAGACCGCAAGTACCCGCTCAGCCACTTTGTTGACCGGATGGACAGCGTTTCCTTCCACGACAAGATCGGTTCTATGGCAGAAAAGATGACCCGGGTCCGGATCATCGGCGACTACCTGGCCAAGAGATTCGGCCTGTCAGCTGAAGAAGTGGCTGACTTTGACCGGGTAAGCGGCCTGTACAAGTTCGACCTGGTAACCCAAATGGTCGGCGAATTCGCTGAACTGCAAGGGGTTATGGGGATGCACTATGCCCGCCTGGCTGGCGAAAACGAAAACGTTTCTGTCGCCATCAAGGAACACTACATGCCAACCACGGCTGAAGGCGACTTGCCGAAGACCAAGGTCGGCGCCCTCTTGTCAGTTGCTGACAAGCTGGACACCATTATCGCCTTCTTTGGTGCCGGGATGATTCCTTCATCATCAAACGACCCATACGCTTTGCGCCGTTACGCTTACGGGATTGTCCGGATCCTTTTGAATGAAGACTGGTCCCTGCCATTTGACCAGGTTGTTCCAGAAATCGTGGAACTTTTGTCTGGCAAGACTCCGGCCAAGCTGCCGCAAGGGGCGGAAGAAGACAAGCAGCTTGCTGACTTCATCCGTGACCGGATCAAGCAGTTCTTGCAAAAGAACAACTACCAATACGACGTTATCGACGCCGTTCTGGCTTCAAGCGAACAAGACCCAAGACAGATCCTGGCCGCTGCCAAGGTTCTGCAGCAGCACCATGACGACGAGGCCTTCAAGCCAGTCGTTGAAAGTCTGACTAGAATCGCCAACATCTTGAAGAAGGCTAAGTTCAGCCAGGCTAGTCCGGTTGACCCAAGCTTATTTGAAGACAGAAGCGAACAAGACCTTTATAATGGAGTTGAAGCTTTGGCAAATGTCAAGGACCATGCTGAACTTTACGAAGCCTTCGTTGCCTTGCAAGGGGTAATCGACCGCTACTTCGACGTCAACATGATCATGGCCAAGGATGAAGCAGTCAAGAACAACCGCTTGAGCCAGCTGGCAGCTGTCAATGACCTGGCCAAGCGCTTGGGCGACTTGAGCAAGTTGGTTATCAAGTAAGAAGCAAATTTTTAATAAAGGGTGAGGCAAATTGGCTGGAAGAATTTCGGAAGATTTTATCAATGAAGTTCGGGGCAGCGTAAATATCGTTGACGTGATCAGCCAGTATGTATCACTGGAGAAGAGAGGCAAAGACTATGTTGGTCTTTGCCCTTTTCATCAAGAAAAGACCCCCTCTTTCAGCGTCAACCCGGACAAGCAGTTCTTCTACTGCTTTGGCTGCCATAAAGGCGGCAATGTCTACAAGTTCATCATGGAAAAGGAAGAAGTTACTTTTCCAGAAAGCGTTGAAAGAGTAGCGGAATTCGCCAATATCCCCATGCCCCAGGAATACCAGGAGCAGCCGGTCAAGCTGAATCCTTTGATGCAGATGCACAAGGAAGCGGCGGACTTTTACCAGCAGGTTCTCATGACTACCAAGATCGGGGAAAGGGGCCTGGAATATGCAAGAAAAAGAGGCTTGGACGATGACCTGCTCAAGCACTTTAAGATCGGCTATGCCCCAGGCAAGTCCGACCTACTCTTGACCTATTTGCGAGGCGAAGGCTATACGGATGACCAGCTGGCGGAAAGCGGCTTGTTTGTCAAGAGCCAGGACGGCCGCCTCTTTGACCGCTTCAGAGACCGCTTGATGTTCCCGATGAGTGATGAAAGCGGCCACCCGGTGGCCTTTTCCGGCCGGAGAATCAGCGATGACCCGGAAGAACCCAAGTACTTGAACAGTCCGGAAACCAGCATCTTCAACAAGTCCGACCTGCTCTTCCACTTTTCAGAAGCCAAGAAACATGCCAGAAAAGAGGGACACCTGGTCTTGTTTGAAGGACATATGGACGTGATTTCGGCCTATAAGGCCGGGGTCAAGACCGGGATTGCCTCCATGGGGACCAGTTTGACCCAGCAGCAGGTCTATATGATCCGCCGGATCACCAAGCAAGTCGTCATCAACTATGACGGCGACGATCCAGGCCAGCACGCAACTGAACGGGCGGTGGGCCTCTTCAAGCAGGCCGGCAACTTTGACCTGAGCATCGTGATCCTGCCTGACAAGCTCGACCCGGACGAATATGTCAAGCAGTACGGGCCGGACAGCTACCAGGCCGCGATTAGAGGGGCTATTTCGACCACTGACTTTTTCCTGCAGCGCTTGAAGAAGAAGTACAACTTAAACAATGAGCGCGAGCAGGTGGCCTATTTAAGCGAGGCAGTAGCGGAAATCGCCGCCTTGCCCAACCCGGTTGAACAAGACCTTTATGTAGGCCGCCTGGCCAAGGAAACCGGAGTCTCCCTCGACGCTTTAAAGGTCAACTTGTCCAGGGCCCGCCGCAAGCAGCGCCGGGTGGACCAGCATACCAGCAGCGAAGTCCTGCCCGAGCTGGCCCCCTTGGCTCCAGCCGCGGATCCGCAGCCGGTCACCAGGGCTTTAAAGGCCCAGCAGCGCCTGCTTTATGCCTACGTCTATTCTGATGAGGCCCGGGACTACTTGACCGTCAACGGTTTTGTTTTTCCAAACCCGGAATACGAGCGCCTGGCCAAACTTTGGCTCAATTACATTGAAACTCATGAAAATGTTTCATTGAGCGGATTTTTGGATTTTATTCCTGAAGAACTTCAGAGTATAATTGTTAGTACTGATATGACCGGGCTGCCAGGGGAAATCACCTTGGAAGAGCTCGAGGCGCAGGTTCGGGTACTCAACCTGTGCAAGATAGATGATGAGATCGACCGCCACATGCAGGCGATTGCAGACGCGCGTCGGCGAAACGACCAAACGGCAATTTTGCTGGAAACACAGGCAATTTTGCAGCTAAGGCAACTGAAGCTGCAGGAAGAGGAGGCAGTTAGTGACAGAAGAAAAGCAAACCAAGGCTAATGAGATGTCCCTGGAAAAGGCGGTGAAGCTGGTTGTTGAAGGAGTAAAGGCTAGCCACCAAATCACTGAAGCTGCTTTCGAAGACCGCTTGATCAAGCCCTACAAGTTAGAGGGCAAGGCCGTCGACCAGCTGGTTCAGGAATTTGAAGACAACGGGATCAGCATTGTTGATGAGGACGGCAAGCCTTCCAAGCTGGCTCTGACCAAGCAGGAAAATATTGAAAAGGCGGAACTGAACAATATGAACGCCCCGACCGGGATGAAGGTGAACGACCCGGTCAGAATGTACTTAAAGGAAATCGGCCGGGTCAACCTTTTGACCAGTGAGGAAGAAGTCGCCCTGGCCAAGCGGATTGAGGCCGGCGATGAAGAGGCCAAGCAGGAACTGGCTGAAGCCAACCTGCGTTTGGTTGTCTCGATTGCCAAGCGCTATGTCGGCCGGGGGATGAACTTCCTGGACTTGATCCAGGAAGGGAACATGGGCCTCATGAAGGCGGTCGACAAGTTTGACTACCGGCTGGGCTACAAGTTCTCCACTTACGCGACCTGGTGGATCCGGCAGGCCATCACCCGGGCAATTGCCGACCAGGCCCGGACGATCAGAATCCCGGTCCACATGGTGGAAACCATTAACAAGCTGATCCGGATCCAGCGCCAGCTCCTCCAGGATTTAGGCAGAGACCCGGAACCGGAAGAAATCGGGGCGGAAATGGACTTGCCGGTCAAGAAGGTTAGGGAGATCTTGAAGATTTACCAAGAGCCGGTTTCTTTGGAGACCCCAATTGGGGAAGAAGACGACTCCAATTTGGGCGACTTCATCGAAGACAAGGACGCGATGAGTCCCGAACAGCACGCGGCCAATGAGATGCTGAAAGAGCAGCTGGCCGAGGTTTTGGATACCTTGAGTGACCGGGAAGAAGAAGTCCTCCGTTTGCGTTTTGGCTTAGATGATGGCAAGGCCAGGACTTTGGAAGAAGTCGGCCAGCATTTTGAAGTGACCCGGGAACGGATCCGGCAAATTGAGGCCAAGGCCCTCAGAAAGCTCCGCCACCCGAGCCGGAGCAGCCAGTTGCGGGATTTCTTAGATTAATGTGTAGCGTGATGCTGCTGTGATAGAGTGAAGGCAATCAAATGACAGACAAAGCTAAGCAGACAGGAAAGGCAGACCAGGTATCCCTGGCTGAAGCCGTTAAGTTAGTTGTTAAGGATGTCAAGAAGAGCAAGCAAATTTCTGAAAAGGAATTTACCGACCGCTTGCTGAAGCCTTACCAAATCGAAGGCCGGGCGGTCGATCAGCTGGTGCAGGAATTTGAAGACAACGGGATCAGCATTGTCGATGACAAGGGCGAACCGTCCAAATTGGCCCTGGCCAAGCAGAAAAACGTGGAAAAGGCAGAGCTGGAACACTTGTCAGCCCCAGGCAGCCGGATGAATGACCCGGTCCGCCAGTATTTGAAGCGGATCGGCCGGGTCAGCCTGCTCAGCGGGGATGAAGAAGTCCAGCTGGCCAAGCGGATTGAAGCCGGCGACCAGGAGGCCAAGGATGAACTGACCAGTGCCAACCTGCGTCTGGTGGTTTCCATTGCCAAGCGCTATGTTGGCCGGGGGATGAGCTTTTTGGACCTGATCCAGGAAGGGAACATGGGCCTGATGAAGGCGGTCGACAAGTTTGACTACCAGCTGGGCTTCAAGTTTTCTACTTACGCGACCTGGTGGATCCGACAAGCAATCACCCGCGCGATTGCCGACCAGGCCCGGACGATCAGAATTCCGGTTCATATGGTGGAAACCATTAACAAGCTGATTCGGATTCAGCGGCAGCTTCTCCAGGATCTGGGCAGAGACCCGGAGCCAGAAGAAATTGCCGCGGAAATGGACTTGCCGGTCAAGAAGGTCCGGGAGGTACTCAAGGTGGCCCAAGAGCCAGTTTCCTTGGAGACACCGATTGGGGAAGAGGATGACTCCCACTTAGGCGACTTTATCGAAGACAAGGACGCGACCAGCCCGGAACAGCACGCGGCCAGTGAAATGTTGAAAGACCAGCTGGCGGAAGTGCTTGACACTTTGACTGACAGGGAGGAGAATGTATTGCGTCTGCGTTTTGGTCTGGATGACGGAAATCCCCGGACTTTGGAAGAAGTCGGCCGGGTCTTTGGCGTGACCCGGGAGCGAATCCGGCAGATCGAGGCCAAGGCCTTGCGCAAGCTGCGGCACCCAAGCCGGAGCAACCAGTTGCGTGACTTTTTAGAGTAGTAAATTTTTAGCAGAATAAGAACAGGGCGGATTGAATGGCAAAAGAAAATGCTTCTAACGTAAATGATTTTCCACTGGAAAAAGCAGTTAAAATGGTGATTACCGGTTTAAAGAAGACCAAGCAGATCCGCGAAAAGGACTTGAAGGCCCGGCTCTTGCTGCCGTATGGTCTGAATGATGCCGAAACTGCCAAGCTGGTAGAAGAGTTTGCGGACAATGGGATTAGTATCGTTGACGACCAGGGTGAACCGTCTGCTCTGGCCCTCAAGGCTGAAGAAGAAGCTGAAAAGAAAGAACAAAAAGAACTGGTCGCTTCCAGCGACAATGACCGGGTTTACGACTCGGTTCGGATGTATTTAAAGGAAATCGGCAAGGTCCCGCTTTTGAGCCGGGACGAAGAAGTAGAAGTAGCCAAGCGGATTAAAAACGGCGATGAGTCAGCCAAGGATGAACTGGCCGCCGCCAACCTCCGTTTGGTTGTCTCCATTGCCAAGCGCTATGCTAAGCACAATGGGAAGATGGGGATCCTGGACTTGATCCAGGAAGGCAATATCGGCCTGATGAAGGCAGTTGACAAGTTCGACTACTCCAAGGGCTTTAAGTTTTCAACTTATGCTACCTGGTGGATCCGGCAGGCCATTACCCGGGCCCTGGCTGACCAGGATCGGATGATCAGAATCCCGGTTCACGTAGTGGAAAGCATAAACAAGATGAACCGGATCCAGCGGATTCTGCAGCAGGACCTGGACCGGGATGCCAAGCCGGAAGAGCTGGCCGCGGAAATGAATGAACCTTTGCAGAAGGTGCAGGAAATTATCACGGTAGCCAAGAACCAGGAAACTGACTCTTTGGACAAGCCGGTTGGCGAAGAAGGGGACTCGCAATTGGGAGACCTTTTGGAAGACAACAAGGCAACCAACCCGGAAGAATACACTGCTTTTGAAATGCTGAAGGACCAACTGTCCAGCATGATGGGTGAGTTCCTGACTGACAGAGAAGCTAAGGTCTTGAAGCTGCGCTTCGGCCTGGAAAACGATGAGCCGCACACTCTGGAAGAAGTTGGACGCAGTCTGGGCGTTACCCGGGAACGGGTCCGGCAGATTGAAGCTAAGGCTGTCAAGAAGTTGAAGCACCACTCAGACCTGCTCCAGGACTACTTCTCAGCAGAATAGACAGAAAAAACATGTTTCCATTTTTTGGAAGCATGTTTTTTTACGATGACGGAAGACGTGGCAAGGCAATGCTCAGCCTGGCTCAAAGGCCAAAAGGACTTTAAAGATCCGGTTTACAGCAGCCGTTTTAAGTAGAAAAAGAAAATTAGCTAAGCACAAAAAAGCGATCAAGATCATAGCAGATCTTGGTCGCTTTTCGCGTTTTCGTTAAGAGGTTAAGTAGCAATAAGAATTAGAGAAGATTAGTCGAGGTCGGTCCCGTTGGATGCAATGACCTTCTTGTACCAGTAGTAGGAGTCCTTTGGGGTTCTGCTGAGGTCGCCGACTCCTTGGTCATTCTTGTTGACGTAGATGAAACCGTAGCGCTTGTCCATTTGGCCAGTCCCGGCAGAAACCAAGTCGATTGGCCCCCATGTCAGGTAGCCCATCAGGTCAACGCCGTCGATAGCAACTGCCTTTTCCATTTCGCTAATGTGTTTCTTCAGGTAGTCAACCCGGTATGGGTCGTGAATCTTGCCCTCTTCGACCTTGTCGTAGGCTCCCAGGCCGTTTTCAACGATGAAGAGGGGCAGGTGGTAGCGGTCAGTCAAGTGGTTCAAAGCCAGGCGGAGGCCAACCGGGTCAATTTCCCAGCCCCAGTCGCTTCTTTCCAAAGTCGGGTTAACCGCAACCGCCTTTTCCAGGTCGCTCAGTTCATCAGCTGAGACCTTTTCGCTGGAGACAGTAGTTGACTGGTAGTAAGAGAAGGCCACGTAGTCAACGGTCCCTTCTTTAAGGACGACTCTGTCTTCGTCAGTGATGTCTGGCCGGTAGCCGTGCTTTTCAATATAGGCTTCAATTGCCTTCGGGTATTCGCCGAAGACTTGGACGTCTGAGAAGAAGTCCCGGTGCTGTTCGAACTTGTCAGCCAAGAGGGTGTCTTCTGAGCTTGGCGTCAGCGGGCGGACTGGTGAGTAGTTGATCATCAGGCCGATCTTGAAGTCAGGGTTGATCTTGTGGCCGATCTTGACTGCCAGGGCGCTGGCCACGAATTCATAGTGGGCAGCCTGGTACATGGCGGCTTCTTTTTCTTCATCAGTCATGCCTTCTTTAAAGAGGATACCAGAGTTGGTAGCCATCAAGAAGTCGTTGTTGAAGGCACTTTGGTTGTCGATTTCGTTGAAGGTCATCCAGTACTTGACCTTGTCCTTGTAGCGCTTGAAGCAGACTTCAGCAAAGCGGACGAAGAAGTCGATGGTCTTGCGGTTGGTGAAGCCGCCGTAGTTCTTGGCCAGGTTGAATGGCATTTCAAAGTGGCTCAAGGTGATGACTGGTTCAATGCCGTACTTGTGCATTTCGTCAAAAAGGTCATCGTAGAACTTCAAGCCTGCTTCATTAGGTTCAGCGTCGTCACCATTAGGGAAGATTCTGGTCCAGGCAATGGAGGTTCTGAAAGCCTTGAAGCCCATCCCGGCCAGGAGTTTGATGTCTTCTTTATAGCGGTGGTAGAAATCGATGGCTGAGTGGTTCGGGTAGTTCTTCCCCGGCAATACGCCGTCGGTGATTTCCCGCGGCTTAGTGGCTGAACCGACGGTCATGACGTCGGCAACGGACACGCCCTTGCCGCCTACGTCCCAGGCACCTTCAATCTGGTGGGCAGCAACCGCGCCGCCCCATAAAAATCCTTCTGGCATTTTTGCAGAATACATTGAGCAAAACCTCCATTTTATCACTTTCAATTTTTCTCTATTTTTATTACTCAAGTGTTTACTTAGATTTCTTTTCATTTCGCCAATTGCAAGAATAAATTGAACACTTACCATAACGTCTGGCAGATTTTGACTATCTACGACGGTAAATGCGGTCAAGTTCGGTGTCAAAGTACTCTTCTGGAGTCTTGTAGTTTAAGATCTTCCGAGGAAGAGAGTTGCACCATACCTCGATCTTGGCAATATCTTCCACACTGTACTTATCCATACGGTCTCCCTTGGGAATATAGCGTCTGATAAGCCCGTTGTGCCGTTCTACGCTGCCTTTATCACAGGATGTATAAGGGTGAGCGTAGTACACAAGAGTCTTGGAAACTTGCTCAAGATCGGATAGATCTGCGAACTCAGATCCGTTGTCGGTTGTGATAGACTTAAAGATTTGATTCCATTTGGATCCGTAGTACTCTCGAAGCTTAGCAAATGCCTTCATAACGCTAGCTGAGGTCTTATCCTCAATCTTGATCATGAAGAACTGACGCGTCTTTCGTTCGCACAGAGTAAGCAACACATCATCGTCCTTAGTCTTGTGTCCAAGAACCAGATCGCATTCCCAGTGACCAAAGTCCTTACGGCTTTCGATTCTAGGACTACGTTCATCGATGCTTCGTCCCAGGATACGCTTGTTTACACGGGCACGACGAGTCTTAGTATTGCGCTTGACCTTCTCTGGAAGATCACCGTTCTTGATGTCCATTAGGCCCAAGTCAACGTAGTTATACAGAGTTTTGGTTGATACGACCTGATCCTTCTGGAAGATTCCCTTGGCCAAAGCATAACCCACGCAAGCATCAAGAGACCAGCCTCGATTATGGAAGCAGTGGGAAACATAGTCGATGAACTTATGTCTGCGAAGAAACAAGCTCTTGCGGCCGCATTCGCTTCTATGTAGTTCGGCTTTATACCGCTTCACATTGCTGGTATACAGGGATACTGTGCCTCTTTTGAGCTCATATCCGACCGTGCTTGGTGAGCAGTTAAGTTCTCTAGCTATAGCACGATTAAAGTAGCCCTTAGAGTGCAGCTCCTGGATTGTAGTCCGGTCGTTTAGCTTAAGGTGCTTGCCTTTTTGGTGTAGTTTAGTGTTAGAATAAGAATGATCCATTTTAACCTCTCTAGAAATGTTTGTGGTAATTCATATTCTACCAGATGGTTGAAATGGATTTTTTGTTCTCTGATCCAGTGAAAACGATTTTTCTTACTGGATCGGAACAGTGTTCAGTTTAATTTTACAATCGGCGGCTTTATAATATTACACCAAGTATAGAAAAAACTCTTTCCCAAATTTTTCCTTGTGCTACAATCTAGGAAACGTTTGAAGAAAACGAGGTAATTGAAATGGAAAACAAAATGTTGGTAGTAACGACGGAAAATATCCCAGGCCGCAAGTATGAAGTAATCGGTGAAGTCTTTGGGGTAACCACCCAGTCAAAGAACTTCGCGTCGGTCTTTGGGGCTGGTCTTAAGAGCATGATTGGCGGGGAAATCAATGCCTTCACCAAGATGTTGACGACTTCAAGAGAAGTCGCCCTGGACCGTTTGCGTGAAGAAGCAGGCAAACTTGACGCGGACGCCGTAGTCATGATGCGCTTTGACTCCGGCTCAATTGCCGGCGACATGCAGTCAGTCGTAGCTTATGGGACTGCCATTAAGTTCGTCGACTAGCAAAAAGAATAGATTGGCTAAAAGCAGTTTCCTTCGGGAACAATGTCATTAAGTTAAGGCATTGACTTTGAATGGGATGTAAGCAAATATCTGGATAAACATAAAGGAGAGCCTTCAGTTGGTGCCTTGATCGACAGCGATGACTTCAAGTACATCAATGACCTCTATGGCCATGATGCAGGTGACGCGGCGCTAAAGACTTTTGCCAAGGTTCTGGAAGACAATTTCGGCCAGCTGGGCAAGGTCTGCCGCAACGGCGGGGATGAATTTGCCGTCTTTTTGAAGCGGACGACAATGACCGAGGGACGGGCGATTTTTAAAAAAAGCTCTTCCGGCAAAAGTTGACTTTTGGCTACCAAGGCAAAGACTATCCTTATACGATCTCCCTGGGTTTCGCCGTTTACCCGGGACCAGGGGGCAAGCCGGGAAGAACTCTTGAACAAGGCTGACGTGGCCCTCTATGCCGTGAAAATGACCGGGAAGGGAACGATGGCGGCTTACCACCCGGATATGGTCAAGGAAGGACGGGCACAACTGGGCTTTAACCTGCGCGACTTGGCAGTCAACCTGCCTGGTGCCTTCTTCATCTACCGGGTTGATGACGGGAAGATCCTTTTTGCCAACAGGGAACTGATGTGGATTACGGAATGCTCTAGCATGGAAGTGTTTATCGAATTTATCGGCCGGAAAGTCAAGAGCTTGATCGCTCCGGAAGACTATGCTGAAGCTGTAGATAGCTGTGACCAGCAGGTGGGGGACAGCGATGATGCAGTGGCTCATATGGTCAAAAATCCCTACTTTGGTCAGATCTATTATGTTATTCTCAGCCCCAAGCCATAGCAAAAATAACAAACGAAAACGCGTCCTTTTACAAGGGCGCGTTTTATTTATTGTAGCTACTGCTTTAAGTGCTTTCTGAAGAAGTTCAGCTCGTCCAGGTTGCACTGCTTGGCGATGTCGTCTCTTTGATTACAGTGGAAGACGTGGCCGCGTGGGTTCTCCATATTCCCGTAGATGTGGAGTTCATGCGGGATCTCCTTGGCCAAAAGATAGCCGTCCAAGCGGACAGCAGAATCGTGCAGGAAGTCCTGGTTAGCCGTCATGATAAAGAGCGGTGGCAAGTTTTGCGTCAGATCCTTTTCTGTGTTCAGCATCTCTTCCTTGCCGCTGACTGCTTCTGGGGTAAAGTAGGCGCCTGGCGCATCATCAGTAAAGCCCGGGGTGAGCATGAAGTAGGCCCCGCAGTTAAGCGCGGCTGCTCTGACTGTTAGTTTTGGCAGTTCGTAGCCAAAAAGTTGGCGGAACTTGTCATTGGTTAAGATAGCCAGATACTGCTCTTCCATCTGCCCGCCGGCTGAGTCGCCAACTAAGAAGACATTGCCCGTGTCCAGGTCATATTCAGCTCCGTGTTCAGCCACCCAGTGCATCAAGCGGTTGACATCATCCATTTCGCCTGGGAACTGAACGTCTGGAGCCAGGCGGTAGTTGAAGTTGACAAAGGCGAAGCCTTCTTTAGCCAGGCCCAGCCCGTAGAACTGGTAGGTTTCCTTGGTCCCGTAAACCCAGCCGCCGCCGTGAATGCTGATGATGACCGGGACCTTGCCGGTCCGCTTCTTAGGCAAGTAAATGTCCAGCAAGTTCCACTTTGGGTCTGGCCCGTAGCTCAGGTCATTGATTCTTTCAACTTCTGGGATTTCGGTTGGCAAGCCTTCATCGCGCTTGTCGTCGTGCATCTTGGATCCAGTCCGCATCTCTTCAACAGCTTGTAAAATTTTGCCATCAAGTGTCATGTTTTTCTCCTTTCGCATGTAAGCGTTAACCAAATTATAGTCGATATGGTCAATTTTGGCAGAAAAATAAGTTTTATTACAAAAAATCCATATTAAGAGTGAATTTAATACTTTAACTTTGCTATAATGAAGTCACCTAAATACAAGATGCAGGAGGAAAAAGAACAATGGAAGCAGTTAAAGCAGAAGATCTGTATCAAGTCGTCAGCCTGGGCAACTTGCAAGCAAGCGGGCAACGAGCAGTACTGGCTAGAAGCCAGGCCAAAGCCGATGGAGAAGGCTACTGGAACTGGCTGGACGTCTTTGAAAATGGTGAGCTTAAGCGCTTAACGACTTTGGGGAAGGAAAAGAGCTATGCCTTGGTAAATAATAGTGTCTACTACACCGCTCAAGAGGGCAAAAGCAATAGCTTGCTCTACAAGCAGGAACTTGACCAGGCCAGTCCGGCAAAAGTCGCTGCTTTTAAAGAAGCCGGCTACCAGGTAATCAATTCCGTTGCCAGCCGCTATCTCCTTTTGTCCAGACGGGTAGATTTAGCTGAGAAAAAGTCCACCGATTACCAGGTCCTGGATGAACTACCATACTACTTCAACGGCCAGGGCTACATCAACAAGCTCCGCGACCGCCTCTATGTCTGGGACCTGGAAGAAGAAAAGCTGACTGAACTTTTTAAAGATGACCCAAGCTTCACGGTCATGGAAACCTTTGTAGCCAAGGAGAAAGTCTATGTGGTGGGCGTCAGCTACCAGACCCGGCGGCCATTTGACGGGGCAGTCTATGAAGTTGACCCAAGTACGGGAGAAGCTAAGCTCCTTTTACCAGCAGGCAAGGCCGAAGTTTCAGCGATTTTTGCTCTTAAAAATCAAGTCTACTGCTTCGCTAACACTCATAAAAAGACCGGCTTAAACGAAAATCCGGAATTCTACCGGCTGACGGAAGATGGCCTGGAATTAGCAGCTAACTTTGACAATTCCGGCCAGAGCGCGATTGCCGGGGACTGCGGGGTGATTGGCGGCAATGCTTTTGATGTCTATGGCGACAAGTTCTACTTCGTGACCACCATCGTTGACCACGATGAAATCTACGTTTTTGACGGGCAGGAGGTCAAGCCGTTTTTTGCCACGGACGGCATCATCAGGGGCTTCCGTTTGACTGGGGAAGGGGAATTTTTCCTGGAAGCAGCCTTTGCCAATGAACTTTTGGAATTCTACCTGGTTAAACATGACCAGGTGGAAAAATTGTCCAGCTACAATAACCAGGCTTTAGCCGGCAAATACGTAGCTAAAGTCAACGAAGTCGAATATGAATCAGTTGAAGACGGGATCCAGCACGGCTGGGTGCTTTTGCCAAAGGATTACCAGGCGGGCAAAAAATACCCGGCGATCCTGGACGTTCACGGCGGCCCCCGCGCCACTTACAGCAAGGCCTTCTTCCATGAAATGCAGGTTTGGGCTGGGTCCGGCTATTTCGTCTTCTTCTGCAATATCCACGGGTCAAACGGGCAGGGGAACCAGTACGGTGACCTGCGAGGCCGGTATGGGACGGTAGACTATGAGGACTTAATGAAGTTTACCGACGCGGTTTTGGCGGCTTATCCAGACATCGACCAGACCCGTTTAGGCATTACCGGGGGTTCATACGGCGGCTTTATGACCAACTGGGTGATCGGCCATACCGACCGCTTTAAGGCGGCAGCTTCCCAGCGGTCCATCTCTAACTGGCTCAGCTTTGAACATATGTCTGACATCGCCCCAGAATTTTGCGTTGACCAGGTGGGGGCCAGTGAAGATGATAATCCGGAAAAGGTTTGGCTGCACTCACCGCTCAAGTACGTGAAAAATGTGAAGACACCGACCCTGTTTTTGAATTCAGATGAGGATTACCGTTGCCCGGTTGAAGAAGGGATGCAGATGTTCCATGCTCTCATGTCTCACGGCGTGGAAAGCCGGATGGTGGTCTTCCATGGGGAAAACCACGAACTGTCCAGAAGCGGGCGGCCAAAGAACCGCTTGAGCCGGTTGCAGGAAATCCAAAAGTGGTTTGACGGGCACTTGGGCGAGTAAAAAATACGAGAAAATGACAATGATCCTTCCAAGATATTTGGGAGGATTTTTTTGCTTACTATTTGTCAGTGAAGAATCATCCAGGTAGAATAGACGTGAGTAAATAAACAAATTGGAAAGATGGAAAGTATGAAGACGAAAACAAGAGGCAAATTTTTGGCCAAAATTATCCCGGTTCTGCTGACCGCCTTGCTTTTCTTGACGGCTTGTCAAAAGCCTCTGACTAAGGCAGAGAAGAAGGAGCAGGCCAAAGAAACGGTAACCTTTTTCTTCCATGGCTACGGGTCTAGCATCAACGCGGAAAAACACATGGCTGAAGCGGCCAGACAGGCAGGTAAGAGCAATGAGGTTTTAGAAGCCAGGGTTGAAGAAAACGGGTCAGTCAAAATCAAGGGCAAGCTCGCGGATAATCCCAAGAACCCAATTGTTCTGGTCGGCTTTTCCGACAACCGGAATTCTGATTACCACAAGGATGGCTGGTATGCCTACAAGGCAGTTAAGGCAGCCCAGAAGAAGCTGGGCTTTTCCAAGATGAACCTGGTCGGCCACTCCATGGGCAATATGGCGATCAGCTACATGATCATGGATTATTCTGCCAAAAAGAATTTCCCAACGATCAAGAAACAGGTTGATATTGCCGGCCACTTCAACGGGATTGTTGGTATGGAGAAGGATTCCCCAATCGATGCAGCTGGCAAGCCGAAGAAAATGAATTCGACTTATCAAGAACTGACGAAACTCCAGCAGGTCTACCCAAAGGGGATTGACGTCCTTAACATATACGGCGATACTGGTAAAAAGTCAGACGGCAGTGTCTACAACAATTCATCAAGATCCCTCAAGTATCTTTTAATCAAGGCCAAGAGCTACAAGGAAGTAAAGATCACTGGCAAGGGCGGCCAGCACAGCCGGCTCCATGAAAACAGCCAGGTGGACCGGGTCCTGCAGAAGTTTTTGTGGGAATAAGAAGATAAAATCCTTTCAAGCAAACTGCTTGGAAGGATTTTTTGTGCAAAAAATAAGCGCTGTGTAGCAGGTTGGCTAGAAAAAGTCAAATTCAATAAGCAAGAAATAATTTAAATAGGTATACCTAGTTGAGCGTGGTTGCTTGAGCAGATGTTTGAAGAGTTAACAGATTTTGATTTGGAAATACTGAGAAGCTATTTTGGGTTACCGTATGGTAAGCATAATGCATTAGAAAAATGTAAGACAATTCTGGAGATCTACAAAAGATTCGCCACAAATCATCTTGAAAAATTTCAACCAACGGATGAGCTATCTGGGCTCCGATTTTGTGCAATGGGTATGTCATATGGTTTATCACCAAGAAGGGTGGAGGCGATAGTTGAGCAACATGGTGGTATATTTACAAAGAGCGTTAGTGGTCGTACAGATTATCTGGTAAAGGATTATGTGACAAAGGATCGGTTGATGAATGGGAGACCAGCTCGAGCTAAACGAGAAGCTATTAAGAACGGGACAAAAATCATTAGTTTTGATGACCTTGAAGATATGATTCTTTATGGAAAATCTATGTAGCCGCCCAAAGTGACAATTTATAAAATACGGTCAATCTTTCTATATCTATCTAGGATGATTTTTCTTCCTAGATATTGCCTTTTTAACAAAAGCTCTTTAAAGTATAAGCTAGGAATATACACTACGTGATAGGATGGAGCAAAATGAAAGTTGACGAACCAATAATCTACGAAACTCAATATAGCTATGACAATGCTAAGCAAATCAATGAAGAGATTCGTCAAGCATACGCAGACAAGGCAGATCAAGAATTTTTGATCGATTACCCGACTGTCTATATTATTGACCAACCGGGCAAGCAAAGCAAGTACTGTCAGGACTATACCGTTTACGTCGGAGAAACCATTGATATTCAGCGGCGTACTCTAGAACACTTGAATGGGGATGCAGAGCGCAGAACAGACTGGCAGGGTTTGAAGAACGCCAATAATGCCCACATGTTTGTCATCGGTCACAAGCACTTCAACAAGTCACTAACCCTGGACATCGAAAACCGGATGATGCAGTACCTGAGTAGTGTCGATGCGGTCTCTCACTTAAATAACCGCCGTGAAAACGCTCAGCGGCTGTATTACACAGAAGATGAGTTTGTGCCGATTTTCAATAAGATCTGGGATACTTTAGCAGCGAAAAAAGACTACAAGTATCTTTTCCCTGCCAGAAAAGAAATTGAAAATTCAGCGATTTTTAAAGCTTCACCTTTTAACAAACTGACGCAGGAACAGAACAAGGCTAAGGATCTGATTCTTCAGCGCGTTCAAGAGGCTCTGGACAAGAATGAGACAGGCAAGCTTATCTTGGTTACCGGGGATGCCGGTGCTGGTAAGACCGTCTTGATGAGCAACGTTTATTATGATTTGGCCAAATTGACTGAAAAAAATGGCAATAAGATTTCTTTGTCAATGATGGTCAACCATGATGAACAGCTCAAAGTTTACCAGCAGATTGCAAAGAAGCTTGGTATCGGGGATGAAAAGAGCGTTCTTAAACCAGCTAGCTTTATAAACCATTATTCTCCAGATGATCCGGTAGACGTAGCATTTGTTGATGAGGCGCACCTACTCAGAACTCAGAAGAATCAAGGCTACACTTCGGATACGGCTAACATGCTGACAGATATTCGCCAGCGTGCAAAAATTGTTGTCGCCATTTATGATAAAAAGCAGGTGCTTTCTAAGACTCAAGTTTGGCAAGGTGATTCCTTCCAAGAGCTTATAGACAGCATTGGAGAAGAGAACATTATCCATTTACACAACCAAATGCGGATCGATGCTGAGCCTCAGACTATTGAATGGCTGAATAATGTCATAAACAAGGGTTTGATTGACAAGGTTCCAGAAGATGGCAAGTATGAAATTAAAGTCTTCAAGAAACCCCAAGATATGCAAAAAGCCATCCAAGAAAAGAACGATGACCAAAATAGTGGCATAAGCCGGATGGTTGCAACTTACGACTGGGAATATTCCAGCCAGAGCAGCCCGCAGGATGGCTCTGAATTCTGGCAAGTCAGTGAAGGTGACTGGAAGATGCCATGGAATTACCAAGTCAAAAAGCCTAGAAGAACTGACGATGGCGTTAGCTATAAGGAGCTGTCGTGGGCACAACAGCCAGTGACAATTGATGAGATTGGCTCAACCTACACAGTCCAAGGCTTTGACCTCAACTATGTAGGCGTTGAAATTGGGCCCTCTGTTAAACTGGTGGATGGCAAAATTGTCCATGTTCCTGCGGAGAGCTGCAATAAAGATGCTGTCCAGTATCGTACTTTCGCGGATGGGACTAAGGAAAACTTTGCGGAAGATCTGTTGCCAAACGAACTGAATGTTCTCTTGACCCGGGGAGTTCACGGCTTGTATCTTCACGCTGTTGACCCAGCCCTGCAGCAGGCTTTAGAAGAGGCAGCAGGCAAGGACAGGGTTGTAGAGTAAAGATTACTCACTAATATTTGAGTGTATAAAAAAGCGCGAAAAAATGTTGATTAAACTAATTTCGCGCTTTTTGTGCTCGCTTTGTGAGTTCACGTCAATAAAGATAAATACTTTGGAGTTTCTATCTAAGACTAAGTATGCCGCGACTCAGTTCAAGAAAAGTTGGAGATAGATATAAACTTATCCATATTGTTAGGAGTAGAATTAACAAAGATTTTCCTCATGATAATGCTAATATCTCTCGTGTTTTATCCTTTGAAGAATTGACCACTGACCTGGCCATCGTTGCCGCTGGCCCAGCGGGCTTAGCTGCAGCAGTTTCTGCCGCTGAACAAGGCGTCAAGGTCCTGGTTTTTGAAAAGGAAAAGATCACTGGGGGGACTGCCAACATGGGTATGGGGCCACTGGGGATCAATAGCAAGATTCAAAAGGCCAACTTCAATGAAATCTCAGTGGCCGAAGCCTTGAAGAACCAGATGGAATACACCCACTACCGGGTTAACGGCCGCCTGGTCGCCCTCTACTTCAAGCAGTCCGCCTCAACAATCGACTGGCTGGAAGGCATGGGGGTCAAGTTCGCCGGGGCTTTCCGCTACTTCAAGGAATCCAACGCCACCTGGCACATCGTTGATCCAGGCGACGGCAAGATCGGGCCAGGCTGTGCCTCAGCCATGAACAAGGCCTTGACTAAGCGGGCTGAAGAACTGGGCGTCAAGTTCTACTTGGAAACTCCAGTTAAAGGGCTTTTGACTGAAGAAGGCAAGGTGACTAGTTTAGTCGCTGAAAGCGAAGCAGCTAAGTACACCGTTCACGCTAAAGCCGTTGTAGTGGCTACGGGCGGCTACGGGTCAAACTCTGAAATGCTGAAGGATCGCTTAGGCTTGAACCTGGACAGGGACTTCTTCACCTTCAACGTACCGGGCATCAATGGTGAAGGCTTGAAGATGATGTGGGATGCCGGTGCCCAAAAGTACGGTGATACGGTTGAAATGATCTACATTTTGCCGCACAACCTGGAATACATGGTCGCCGACGGGGTGCTGCGCCAGCCAAACTTGATGATCAACCAGAAGGGTGACCGTTTTATGGATGAAGGGATGCTGGGCAACACCACTTTTTCCGGCAATGCCATGTTCCTGCAGCCAGGCCACTATGCATATGTCATCATGGACCGGGCAATTTTGCAAAAGTACCAGGAAAACGGCCCAGACATCATGGACATCGTCCACCCGGCCGCTGACTTTAAGATGCTGGATCCGGTGATCAAGAAGGCGGAAGAGAATGGATATGAGGCCATTATTACGGCTGACAGCGTCGGCGAATTAGCTGAAAAGCTGAACATCCCAGCAGCTAAACTGCAAAAGACCATTGACGACTACAACAGCTATTGTGACCATAGCCAAGACAGGGAATTTTTCAAAGATCCTGACTACCTCCACAAATTGACCGGGGAAGGCGGCTACCTGGTTGGCAAGTTCTACAGCGGTGCTTATGGCACGGTTGGCGGCGTTAAGATTGATGAGAACTGCCAAGTCCTGGATGACGAAGATCAGGTTATTCCAGGTCTCTACAGCGCGGGATCAGATGCTAACACCATCTACGCTGACAGCTACAACGTTACCCTGCCAGGCAACACTATGGGCTTTGCCGTAAACTCCGGCCGCATAGCCGGCCTGGAAGCAGCCAAATTCATTGAGAAGCAATTGCATAGAGTTAAAAGGCGACTGACTTGGGTCAGTCGCCTTTTTCATCCTAACAATTGAATCTGCCTTTTTCGTAAGCAAAGACTGGCTAAATATGTTAAAGTTTCATATGGCTGAAAGTGCTTCTTGAAAACTTTCTACCGTTTGAAAACGAGGAGAAGAGCTATGGATGACAACGAAATGTGGCAGGCAGTCCAAACTTGCGACCCGGCTTATGACGGCAAGTTCTTTTATGCTGTGCAGACAACAAGAATTTTCTGCCGGCCAAAGACAAAAATTCGACCTGCCCCTTTCGCCAGAAGGCACCAGCTTCCGGCAAAAGGTCTGGCAGCAGCTCCAGCAGATTCCTTACGGGGAGACCAGAAGCTACCAGCAGCTGGCTGAAATGACCGGCGACAAGAATGCCAGCCGGGCAATCGGCCTGGCCAACAACTGCAACCCGATCTTGATCTTAATTCCTTGCCACCGGGTCATCGGGGCCGACGGCAGCTTTACCGGCTACGCCGCTGGCCTTGCAGCTAAAAAACTTCTCCTTGACCTGGAAAAGGGCGGGACAAAAAAGTGAGCAAAAAAGACGGCTACTTAATTTCAGTCGTCTTTTTCTCTCTGTTTATTTGATAAATGACTCCAAGTAGTGGTAGGGGTGCTTGCTTTCTTCCACCTTCAGCTTTTTCTTCTTAGCTGCCAGCTTCTCGTTGTAGCTGGCTGCCTTAGCGTTGTATTCCTTAACATCCTCTTGCAGCTGCAAGCTGTCAGTAATCACCTTCATCGGGTTCAGCCAGGTGTCGTTGTCCCGCCAGTAGTTCTTGTAAGGGTGACCGTGTTTGCTGATGTAGTCAGCTCTGGTCTTAGTGATCCCCAGGTGCAGGTGGGAGTCAGTCAGCCGGCCGAGCTTATCGCCCAGCTTAACCTTCTGGCCGGCCTTAACCGTAATGTCTGACCGGTTGGCGAAACCTTCCTGGTAGACTTCAACATAGCCGTCTGGAGAAACGACCCAGATATACCAGCCTAGACCTGTGCAGTAGGCAACTTTCTTCACAGTCCCCGGGTGAATAGCCAAAACAGCCGCCTTGTTGCCGACCTCGCTCCAGCCAAAGTCCCAGCCGTCATGGAAGTAGGACTTCTTCGGGTAGACCCGCCGGCAGACGTCGGTTTTCCCGTAGCGCTGGCCAGACAAGTACTTGATCTTTTTGGTGTAGCACTTGGCGAATGGATAGCCCCAGATGTCCTTTTCAGCCACCGTCTTCTTGGCCTTCAAGTCCTTAGGCTGGGTGGCGACCAGCTTGACATCCTTTTCCACTGGATAATTCTTGATATACACGCCCGCGAAAGCGAAGAGGGCAGCAAAAAGTGCCACCGTCACGACTCCGCCCCAAATCCGCTTGCTCTTCTTATTATTTTTCTTTTTCTTGCTCATTAATATAAAAAGTCCTTCTTGTCCAACAATACATGCTCATCAAGGTCACTCTTTAAAAAGACTTCCAGGTCCCGGTCAAAGTTGTAGGCTAACTGCCGCTTAGGTAAATCGCTGATCTTGACCCATTCCAGTTTGCCTTCCCTTGAAGCGTGGAGACTTCCTGAGAACTGGTCGGCCCGGTAGAAGAAGACCAGGTAACGCCGGTCCAGCTTGTCAAAAAACTGCTTGAAGCCGACCAGGCGGGGACTGACTATGTCCAGGTTGGTCTCTTCCTTGACCTCGCGAATGACTGAATCATGAAATGACTCATGCTTTTCAATATGGCCGCCTGGAAAAGCCAGGCCTGGCCAAACCGGGTCCTCCCGGTCGATCGTCAGAACCCGGTCTTTGTCCACGATCATGCACATATTAGTTAAAGTAGTAGGCTCCGTCCGGTCCATGTCTTGTCTTTCTTTCCTCCTGTTATCCAAAAAGCTGACAAAAATACAATTAATTATAGCACGTGGATTATTTCTTTGCAGAAACTGTCTTTTGCTGGCTGGCATATGATAGAATTTACTTTTGGATAAAGGAGCGTTTTACTAATGAATTTAAGACTTAACAGACTTGCCGAGATGGTTGATCCAGGCAGCCGCCTGGCCGATATCGGCACCGACCACGCCTACCTGCCGATCCTCCTGGTAAAGAGCGGCAAGATCAGCCACGCTATCGCCAGTGACGTTGCGGCTGGCCCCTTAGAGAACGCGAAAACGGACATCGCCGCCGCGGGACTTTCTGATCAGATTGAAACCCGGCTGGGTTCAGGCTTGGAAACCATTAAGGAAAGCGACCAAATCGATACGGTCGTCATCGCCGGCATGGGCGGCAAATTGATGGTCAACCTGCTCTCTGAAGCCGCCTCCCGGGGCGTTTACTACCCAAGCCTGGTCCTTGAAGCCAATATTGGGGAAAACACCGTCCGCCGTTGGCTGATGGCCAACAAGTACGAGATCGTCGCTGAAGACATCGTCTATGAAGCAGGCCACATCTATGAGCTGATTAAGGCCCGTTTAACTGACCAGGTTCACGAATTGACTGTCCGCGAGCAGGAATTTGGTCCCTTGCTCTTAAAGAACAAGACTGATGTTTTCTATAAGAAGTGGCAGGGACAGGAAGCCTACTACCAAAAGCTGCTGGCTAACCTCAACAAGGCCCGGGAAAAGGACCTGACCCGGATCAAGGAAGTCGAAAACTTGCTGGCTATGATCAAGACAGAATTAGGTGGGGAAAATGACTAAAGTAAAAGACGTTGTAGCTAAACTGAATGAAGCTTTCCCGGAAAGTATCGCCAGTGCCGGTGACCCGGTCGGCCTGCAGATCGGCAGCCTAGAAGCACCAGTCCACAAGATCCTGGTGACTTTAGACGTCCGGCCAAATGTGGTTGATGAAGCGATCAGGAGAGGCGCTGACCTCATCGTCAGCCACCACCCCTTGATCTTCCGTCCGGTTAACAACTTGGACTACAGCGACCCGCAAAAGGCCATGTACGCCAAGATAATTGCTAACGGCATCACCGTTTACTCCATTCATACTAATTCCGATAAGGCCCAGGGCGGGTCAAGCGACTGGCAGGCTGAAGAACTTGGGCTTTTGGACGTAACCGACTTTGCCCCAGACGAGGACGGCATCGCCATTGGCCGCAAGGGCCGCCTGCCAGAAGCAATGAAGGCGATCGACTTTGCCCACTACGTCAAGGAAAAGATGGGGGTGGACATGGTTCGCCTGATCTGCGCTGACCAGGATAAAATGGTGGAAACTGTCGCTTTCGTCTGCGGGGACGGGAACAAGTTCTGGAAACAGGCCTTAGCTGACAAATGCGACGCCTACATCACCGGTGACGTCTACTACCACACTGGCCATGACATGATTTCGTCAGGCTTGGTAGTAGTTGATCCGGGCCACTATACGGAGAAGCTCTTCAAGTATGAAGCTGCCAAACGGCTCAGTGCCTGGCAGAAGGAAGAGGGCTGGAGCGTAGAGTGCTTAATCAGCGCTGAATCAACCGATCCCTTCCAGAACATTTT
Source organism: Lactobacillus delbrueckii subsp. jakobsenii ZN7a-9 = DSM 26046 (assembly GCF_001888925.1). Lineage (NCBI taxonomy): Bacteria > Bacillati > Bacillota > Bacilli > Lactobacillales > Lactobacillaceae > Lactobacillus > Lactobacillus delbrueckii. The sequence goes on along the minus strand of NZ_CP018218.1, from coordinate 1,374,966 downwards.
TTAGTAAGTGAAATATTTTTGTTTATGTAAAGAATAAGGAGAAAAAGATGGAATACCCGACTTTACTGCCAAGATTTTTGAAGTACGTCAAGATCAACTCCCGGTCAGATGAACATGCTGACCGCTTCCCATCCACCCAAAGAGAAGTGGACTACCAAATGGTCATCATGAAGGAACTGGAAGAACTGGGCTTAAGTGACGTTCACTACAATGAAAAGGCCGGTACGGTCATCGCAACTATTCCTTCCAACGTTGACTGGGACGTGCCGGTTATGGGCTTCTTGGCCCACTGCGACACGGCTGATTTCAATTCAGAAAACGTTAAGCCGCAGATTACTGAAAACTACGACGGGGAAAGCAAGATCCAATTGGGCGACAGCGAATTCTACCTGGACCCGGCCGTCTTCCCGAACTTGAAGAAGTACAAGGGGCAGACCATTATCTCTGCTTCCGGTGACACCCTTTTGGGCGGGGATGACAAGTGCGGGGATGCCGAACTGGTCACCTTTGCTGAATACCTCCTGGCTCACCCGGAAATCAAGCACGGGGAAATCCGCCTGGGCTTCACGCCAGACGAAGAAATCGGCACTGGTGCTCAGCATTTTGACGTGGAAGACTTCAACGCTGCCTTTGCCTTTACGGTTGACGGGGAGGGCCCAGGCAAGCTGGACTGGGGGACCTTCTCAGCAGCTCAGTTTGAACTGGACATCCAAGGCGTTAACGTGCACCCAGCTGTAGCCAAGGGGCAGATGATCAACGCCATTCAAGTCGGGATCGACTTCCAGAACTCCCTGCCGCAAGACGAAGTACCGGAAAAGACTGAAGGTGAAGAAGGCTTCTACCACTTGATGGACTTCTCTGGTACGGTTGACAACGCCCACCTGGTCTACATCATCCGTGACTTCAAGCGCGACGGCCTGGAAGCCCGAAAGAACCTGGTCAAGGAAAAGGTGGCTGAACTCAACGCCAAGTATGGGGAAAGAATCAAGCTGAAGATGTGGGACCAGTACTACAACATGGCTGATGAACTGGCCAAGCACATGGAAATCATTGATCTGGCCCGGGATGCATACAGAGCCTGCGGCTTGACTGAAATCAATGAAGAACCAGTCAGAGGGGGTACGGACGGGTCACAACTGACTTACATGGGTCTGCCATGCCCGAACCTCTTTGCCGGGGAAGAAAACATGCACGGCCGCTACGAATACACGGTTCTGGAATCAATGTGGAAGGCTGTTGACGTCATGATCAAGATGGCTGAACTGCAAGCTGAACGGAACAAGTAAGACAAGAAGAGAATAACTGTAGAATAAGAGCTGCCCTAGGGCGGCTCTTATTTTTTACCTGTGAATAACTTGGCCGGGGATAGGGCAAAAAGAGCCCGTGGAACAAAAAACGGAGAAAAAGGCTTACAGGGCTGGAAAGAGAAATGTTGTAATAGCAAGCTCTATCGCTTGTGATTGTGTGTTAAAGTTAAATGATAAAAATGGCAGCTGTTAAGAAAATAACAGCAGTTATCCTTGATATAACAAGCTTTTTGCTATTTTACACTTTACGCAAAATGCAAAATGGTTAGCGTGAAACAATGAAGTGATAAAAAGAAATGAGAGAGGGGAAAAGCAGAGAAAAAAGGGCAAAAGAAAACCGGGCCGTTTGGCCCGGTTGCTTACATTTAGCTTTGGAGATAGCTCTGGAGATAGTCCAGCATCTGATTGATTTCATCGCTGGTAAAGTTGCCCCGCCCTTGCTTCATGGCGTGCACCTTTTCCACTGAGAGGTGACTGGCAAAGGCCAGGGTAGTATCGCTCACAGCGTGCTTGCTCTGAAACTCGATAATTGCATCCGAAAGTTCTTCTGGTTTCATTGATCTTCACTCCTTAATAACTTCATTTTACCATTTTTTGAAAAGTTGTTGAGGGAGCTTCAGAATTTTTTAGTAAAAGTCGCTGCTGATCTGGGTAACTGGCCAGTAGCGCAGAACTACCTTGCTCAAGATATTGCTCCGCTTGATTGGGCCGAAGTAGCGGGAGTCCTTTGAAACGTCCCGGTGGTCACCCATGACCCAGTATTGGTTCTTCTTCAGCTTGATCTTGAAGTTGCTGGTGTAGTAGACCCCGGCTAAATGGTCAGCCTTTTTGTACTTGTTGTTCAAGTATGGCTGGGCCGTCTTCTTGCCGTTGATGTAGAGGACGTCGTTCTTGGACTGAACCGTGTCGCCTGGCAGCCCGATCACCCGCTTGATGTACATGGCGTTTGCCTGGTCCGGCGCCTTGATGATGACAACGTCATTTCTCTTAGGAGTGAAGTGGCGCACGGCAATCAAACGGTCGCCGTCTTCAAAGGTCGGTTGCATGGACGGGCCAGACACCACTTCATTGGCTAAGAAGAAGGAGAAGACAACATAATAAATTGAGACAAAGACCAGGAACATGACCAGGACGTCCCGGAAAAATTTACCCCAGCTTTCTTCTTCAGCTGCTTGCTTATTCTTTTTCTTCATTTGATAAAAAATCTCCTTTTACTGACTATTAACTTATTATAGCCTATTTTCTTGCAGGGGCGGCGTTTGGGCCGGCCTTTTTTAGTATCTCTTCAGAAAATGGAATGAGATTACACTGGGCAGCGTTGTACTGGTAGTAAGCCAGACGCTTTGGCGGGCAGCGGAAAATCTCCAGGAGTTCCTTGTCAGAATACTTCTGCTGGCTGATCAAGGAATAGACATAAGAGAGGCGGAGATTGGTCAGAGTGATTGGCATGGGGGAGAGGAGATCCTTGTCGGTCTTGACCAGCTGCATGATGTTGTTGGTACTGGCATATGGTTCACCGGACCTGGAGGCGAAGATATAAGGATCCGGGTCCTTTTCAAAGGAAAGTGTGCCAGTCAGGTAGTCAGTCATCTCGCCCAAATTATCTTTCACCTCGCTATAGCGAATCCCTAAGAGTTCCTTAGCCTGATAGCCCAGGGCAAAAAGCTGCAGCAGCCAGAGAGTCACCGGCTGCTTGACATAGGGGATAAGGGCAGGCAAATGCTCTGGCCAGTCGATCACATAGGTCTTCCGCCGCTCAAAAGAGTAGCCCTTGAGGTCTAGTAAACGATAGCTTGGGGTAATTCCGGCCAGGGCCAGGTAGTAGAAGTACTTTTTAATGTAGGAGACATACTTGTTGACGGTCGTGACCTGCAAATTTTCCTTAGTCGCCAACTGCTGCAGGTAGTCACGGACATTGCTGGCCGTGATTTCATTAACGTCACTGGATGGGAAATTCACTTCTGCATAGGTAAAGAAGTGGTCCAAACAGTAATCGGCGTTCTCAATTGACTTGGGGCTGAGTCTTTGCGGACCCCGGCACCAATTCTCAAAACCTTCCTGGTGGGGATACATAGTTGCTCCTTTCTTTTTTACCACTATTTTAACTATCCTAATTGTTACTACAATAATTATAACACACATTGCGCGGCTTTGCCGCGCCCAACAAAACAATGTTAGCAAAAGGTCTGCTGGCTTAATAAAGTGTTCGATTAACTTTCTGGCTCCTTTGGCCAAATAGTTAATTGATCAAAAATAACTCTTAGAGTAAAATAACAAGCAAGATAACTAAAAATGGATAAAAAGCATTCAGAACGAGGTAAGAAAGATGATCGCCTTGATGTTTATCTATTCAGCTTATCTGTCGCTTGCTACTGTTAAAAAGATTTGGCAGGGGCTGGAGGAAAGAAATGCCGACTGAAAAAGAAAAAATGCTGGCTGGCCAGGTCTATAATCCTGGCCAAGACGAAGACCTGGTGACGGAACTGACTGCTTGCAAGGCCAAGTGCCTCCGCTACAACCAATTGCCGGCTGGAGCGGAAAAGAAGGAACTCTTAAAGGAAATTCTGGGCCAAAGCGGGGAAAACTGTCACATCGAATCCAACTTCTGGTGCGACTATGGCTGGAATATCAAGGTTGGCGACAACTTCTACGCCAACCATAATTTGACCGTTCTGGATGCTGGGGGAGTGACCTTTGGCGACAATGTCTTCATCGGCCCTGACTGCGGCTTCTACACTTCCGGCCACCCGCTGGACGCGGCCAGAAGAAATACCGGCCTGGAATATGCCTACCCGATTACTGTTGGCAACAATGTCTGGATCGGCGGGGGAGTCCGGGTGGTGCCTGGCGTCACAATCGGTGACAACTCCGTGATCGGCGCCGGCAGCGTCGTTGTTAAAGACATCCCGGCCAACTCCGTGGCCGCTGGCAACCCTTGCCGGGTTATCCGGGAAATCACTGAAGCTGATAAAAGCAGTGACTTAAACTGGAAGAAGTAAGAGATACTAACAGCAAAGAAATAGCTTGGAGATTGATTTTCTCCAAGCTATTTTTCGTATATATTATGGCTGCATTCTATTGATCATTCTTGGGAATGGGACAGCTTCACGAACGTGGTCCAGCTTGCAGATCCAGGCAATAACCCGTTCAAAGCCCATCCCGAAGCCGGAGTGTGGCACGCTGCCGTACTTTCTCAGGTCCAGGTACCAGGAGTAGTCGTCCAGGTTGAGGCCCGCTTCTTCGATTTGCGCCTTCAAGGTGTCGTAGTCAGCTTCACGTTCTGACCCGCCCATGATTTCCCCGTAGCCTTCTGGCGCTTCCACGTCGGCGCAGAGGTAAGTCAATGGGTTTTCCGGGTTCTTCTTCATGTAGAATGGCTTGATTGCTACTGGGTAGTTAACGATGAAGAATGGCCGGTCAAATTGCTCTGACAGGAAGGCTTCATCTGGCGCGCCAAAGTCGTCGCCCCACTTGAAGTCCTTGCCAGCTTCTTGCAGCATCTTAACCGCGTCATCGTAGGACAAGCGGGTATAATTGCCTTCAGCGGCTGGACGCAATTTGTCTAAGTCCCGGCCCAGGATGCTTAATTCGTATTCGCAGTGTTCCAAAACCTGGCCAACCACGTAAGACAGGAAGCGTTCCTGCAAGTCTAGGGATTCATCTTGGTGCATCCAGGCCATTTCCGGTTCCATCATCCAGAATTCAGTCAAGTGCCGGCGGGTCTTGGAAGCTTCCGCCCGGAAGGTTGGCCCGAAGGTAAAGATCTTGCCGAAGGCTTCTGCTCCGACTTCCCCGTAAAGCTGGCCGGATTGTGACAGGTAAGCGTCGTGGTCGAAGTAGTCGATGTGGAAGAGTTCCGTGGTCCCTTCTGGCGCTGAGTGCATCAGAAGCGGAGCGTCAAACTTCACGAAGCCTTCGTTTTCAAAGAAGTCGACCGTAGCCTTGAAGATCCGATTTCTAATCTGCATGATGGCGAATGGCCGCCGGCTTCTCAGCCAGAGGTGACGGTGGTCCAGAAGGAAGTCGATCCCGTGTTCCTTGTTGGTGATCGGGTAGCCTTCATTGTTTGAGACGACTTCCAGGTCGCTGATCTGGATTTCGTAGCCAAAGTGGGATCGGACGTCTTCATGGATGGTCCCGGTGAGGTAGAAGCTCGCTTCCTGGCGCAGGCCCTTGGCTGCTTCAAAAACTTCCTCACTGACATCGTTCTTGCGGACAACGCCTTGGAAGAAGGCCGTACCGTCTCTTAATTGCAGGAAGACGATCTTCCCGCTGGACCGCTTGTCGGTCAGCCAGACGTGCATTCTGACTTCTTCATCTACGTGCTTGCTTGATTCTCTGATTGAAATCAATTCTGTCATGTTTATCTCTTTACCTCGATATTTTATTGTCTATCTTGCTCTTATATTCTTCCTGTTTTTGCTTAACTAGCTTTCTTACAGAAGCTGGATCTTGGCTGCTTGGCACTTTTCTACGATCTCGTCAGGCCAGATGCTGGCTTGGACTTCACCGATGTGGGCCTTGCCCAAAAGTAGCATGCAAAGTCTTGACTGGCCGATCCCGCCGCCGATGGAGTAAGGGAGGTCACCCTTTAAGAGGGCTTGGTGGAAAGGCAGGTCTAACCGGTCTTCAGCACCGGCAAGCTTCAGCTGCTCTTGCAAGCGGTCTTCATCGACCCGGATGCCCATGCTGGAGACTTCAAAGGCCCGCTGAAGGGGTTCGTACCAGAAGAGGAGGTCACCGTTCAAAGTCCAGTCATCGTAGTCTGGTGCCCGGAGGTCATGCGGTTTCTTGGAAAGCGGGAGCGCGCCGCCGATGTGTTCCAAGAAGACTGCGCCCTTTTCTTGACAGATCTTGTCTTCGCGTTCGCTTGGGGTCAGGGATGGCCAGCGGGCTTCCAGTTCTTCACTGGTTACAAAGCTGATTTCTTCTGGCAGGTGGTAGGCGGCTTGCGGGTAGAGGGCACGGACGTGGTATTCCATCCCCTTGATGGTTTCAAAGATCCGCTGGACAGTTTGGCGGAGGGTTGCTTCCGTCCGTTCGCTCTTGTCGATGACCTTTTCCCAATCCCATTGGTCAACGTAAACGGAGTGGAGGTTGTCCAAAACTTCTTCGTCTTTTCTGATGGCGTTCATGTTGGTGAAGAGGCCTTCACCGTGGCCGAAGCCGTAGTACTTGAGAGCCCAGCGCTTCCACTTGGCCAGGGAGTGGACGATTTGCAATTCGCCTTCATCCCCGTCGTGCAGGGTAAAGGAAACCGGCTTTTCCCAGCCAGAGAGGTTGTCGTTTAAGCCGGAAGACTTCTTAACAAACATAGGAGCGGAAATTCTTTCCAGATTCATCGCGGTCCCGAATTCAGTCTGGAAGGTTTCCCGGATGTAGCGGATTGCCTTTTCCGTTTCGCGGATGGTCGTTTTCGGATCGTAATCACTTGGAATAACTAATTTAGCCATATCTCTTGCCTCTGCAAAAAATCTAATACTTGCCAAAAGGGCATAAAAAGAGCCTCTCATCCCCAAAAACTACAGGGACGAAAGGCTTCTTTCCGCGGTACCACCCACCTTGTTCTAAACGAACCACTTCGAGCACCAACATGCTCTAGCAGGGTAACGTCCTGCAGGCGGCACGGCTTACTGTGACTTCAGCCGGCGATCTGGAAAAAGTGTTATTCAGAAAGCCAGGGTCTGTTGCCTTTTCACCAGCTGGCAACTCTCTGCAAGATTGTGCTTTCCTACTCGTCTTTCTCATCTTTTGACTTATTTGATTAAGTAAAATTCTAATACGGATTTAATTTTTGTCAAGATCAAAGGCGAAAAAATTATTTTTTAAAGATCAAGCCCTTCTTCTTGAGCAAGTAGACAGCGGCTGCGATGGCGCAGAAGGCGATTAACACGATCAAGCTAAGGCCTTCAAATTCCTGAACCACTTGCTGGTAGGCATTGCCGGCAAAGCGGCCGGCGTAGATCAAGACCGTGTTCCAGATTGCCGTGCCCAGGATGGTGTAGAAGCTGAACCGGGCTAAAGAGAAGCGACTCATCCCGGCTGGCAGGGAGATTAAGCTGCGGACGACTGGAATAAAGCGGCCAAAGAAGGTGGCTGCCCGGCCGTGGCTGTTAAAGTAGTTTTCCGTCTTGGTGATTTTCTCCGGGGAGAGGCCGAAGCGGCGGCCGACCTCGCTGGCGGCGAAGCGGGAAAGGCGGTCTTGGTCAAAGAAGGTGCCGACCCAATAGAGAGTTACCGCGCCAATGAAGGCACCGATCGTGGAGGCGATGATGGCTCCCGGGACAGACAGGTTGGCTGACAGGGTCAGGAAACCGGTAAAGGTCAGGATCAGTTCGGAAGGGATTGGGGGAAAAATATTTTCAGCTGCAATCAACAAGGCAACGGCGACATAGCCATAGTTTTGAATCAGCTGCGTGATTGTCTCGTTCATGACCTGTATTACCTCTAATCTATTTAAGTTTGTGACTGTTTAGTACAAGGGAGCTTGTCTTGCTTGTACCTTTTGCCTATTTAGGATAACAGAATAAAGAGCGGAAAAGGGGGCTCCGCCAAGGATTTTAAGAGATAATTTGGAATTACTTTACAAGCATTTAACTTTATTTTTTAAAGCACTAAGCTAAATGAAGTGGTTTTTGGCTATAGCGAAGTTGAAATAAGCAAAAAAAGACTGAAAATATTTTTTATGCACACTTTTAGGAAAGAGTCTGTTATAATCGTTTCAACGCATTAAGGAAATGCTTGATGGAAACAAAGAGAAGATGCTTACAAGCTTTTTTCTCGAGCCAGAGGCGAATCTTGATGCCGGGAAAATTGAATATCATTCGTACTATACTAAGTCATTAAATTTATTCAAGGAGAGGTAAATATGACTAACGTAACTATCGAACAAGCAGTTAAGGGCTATCTTGTATTCTCAGCTAAGGAAGGCAAGCTTTTCCGTGAAGGCCGCAGCTACCTGGCAGGCAAGACCTACCACAACCGCTACCTGGCTATCTACGAAAAGCTGGAAGACGCTGTTGTCAACGCCAGCCAATACCCAAGTGAAGAAGGCATCACCATTTACGAAGTAAGTGGCTGGGGCCAGGTAACTGACTTTGGCAAGTGCAAGGTCACTGAATGGCTGAAGCTGGACCAAATCGTAGCTAAGAAGGAATGGGTTGCTCTCTTGGGCAAGCAAACTAACTCAAACTACGCAAGTCTGCGGATCCTGGCAGCTAAGCTGAGCGAAGACGCAGCTGTCCTGAAGAAGCTGGCCCAAGACAAGAACCAGCAAGTTCGCAGCGCTGTAGCTGAGAATGCTAACACTCCAGCCTTGGTTTCAGCTAAGCTGGGCGTGACTGCTGAAGTTAACGCGATGGCTATCTAACAGACAATTTTAAAAAGAATAGCGCGTTCTCTGGATTGACAGAGGCGTGCTTTTTGCATTCAAGGAGAAGAGCATGCTGAAATTTGACCATGCAAGAGCGGCAGATTTAGACAGGATCGTGGAAATTGAAAGAGCTGGTTTCAATGAGGCAGAAGCAGGCAGTCCGGCTCAGTATAAAGAGAGAATTCAGAAATTTACCGGGAGCTTTTTGGTCGCCAGAAATTTGGAAGAAGAGGTCGTGGGCTTTATTACCAGGCCAGTCGTTGACAGCAAGTATGACTACATCGAGGACTGGATGTATGAAAAAGAGACAGAGAGTTTGGCAGGTCCCGGCAGCAACCAAATGGTCTTGACCATCGCGGTTCATCCGGATTACCGGGGCCAGGGGATTGGCAGCCAGCTTTTAGATAGATTCGCGGAGACCGCTAAGGAAATGAAGCCGGGGCGGATCGCTTTGACCTGTCTGGAAGACCGGGTGCCATTTTACGAAAAGAATGGCTACGTCAATCACGGACAAGCTGCGTCAGAGCATGCCGGGGAAATCTGGTACAACATGATCAAAATGATAGAAGACTAGAGAGCGGTCAGCAGGTGCTGGTTGCTTTTTCTTTTGCTTTATAAGTGAAGCGCTTTAATGTAAATCTAACTTAAAGAGCTATAGCTAAAATTTTTCAATATTCTTTTCTTAAATGAAAAAGCTGATAGAACTATGTTTAAATAGGAACTGTGTTATTATAATCAAAAAGGTAACACTATACCACAACCTTAGCGAATCAACTTTAAGTTAGTATTTTGTATTTTTTAACTTCATAGCACGTTATTTTCTCGCGTATTGCTGAAATAATGTGCTTTTTGTTTTTGGCGTTTAGAAATTACTTTTCCACTGTTTGATTTAAAATTCTGCTAAAAAACACTTAATTTTAATTTAAGCCATGGTATGATTATGAAATTGTTAGTGAGCTAAAGCTGTGTGATGAAAGGCTTGCTAATAAAAATATTTATTTGTCTAAAGGAGTTACGGAAACAGATGCAGAAGAAAAAATCCGCACGCCATTTGAACAAAGTGGCTGAACTAGCGGCAGCACTGCTCCTATCAGCGAGTCCACTGGCGGGAACTTTCCAGTCAGCCGCTTTTGTTCAAGCTGCCAGTCAAGAAACGGTTAGTCCACGGTCGGCTAGCCGGGCAGCATTGACTAAGTACTTGCAGCAAGAGCAGCGCTATAACGCTAAGAATAGTTAAAGCAAGTTCCAAGAGGCTGCTAAAGAGCAAAGACAGGCTTCTGGCCAAGATGTCAGCAAGAAGAATGAGTCCTCGGTCCGGGTGATTGTCAGTCTGAACAAGTCAGCGGCATTTGATCACACCAGTAAGCCGACTGGATCAGCTGCCTCAGTGAAAAAGATTGAGCAGGCAAGTGACCAAGTCAAGGATGGTCAAGAAAAGGTTATCAAGCAGGTAGAAGAAATGACCGGCAACAAGGTCCGCCGGCAGTTCGGCTACTTGGTCAATGCTTTTTCAATCGATATGGATTTAGACGATATCGACAAGGTTAAGGATCTGCCCCAGATTAAAAACGTTACGCCTGTCAAGGTTTACCACCCGACCGATGAGAGTGCTGATCAAATGGCCCAAGTGCAGGACGTTTGGCAAGAACAAAAGCTCAAGGGTGAAGGTATGGTCATTTCGATCATTGATACCGGGATTGACTCCAGCCACCAGGACTTGAAGTTGGACAGTGGCGTCAGCACCGCATTGAGTAAGAGTGAGGTTGAAAGCGACAAGAGTAAGCTAGGTCATGGGAAGTATTACACGGAGAAGGTTCCTTACGGCTATAACTACGCTGATAAGAACGACCAAATCGTGGACAATGGGTCTGGCGAAATGCACGGCCAGCACGTGGCTGGGATTGCCGGGGCCAATGGCCAAGTCAAAGGTGTTGCTCCTGATGCCCAGCTTTTGGCGATGAATGTCTTCTCCAACAATGCCAAGAATTCTGGAGCCTATGATGACGACATCATTTCCGCGATCGAAGATTCAGTTAAGCTGGGGGCCAACGTTATCAACATGAGTTTGGGCTCAGTTTCATCAGATGTCGATCCAAGTGATCCAGAGCAACAAGCCATAGCAAAGGCATCGGAGGCTGGCGTCATTAATGTTATCTCTGCTGGGAACTCCGGTGTTGCCGGGTCGACCGGAGATGGCAATCCAGTCAATAATACTGGGACAAGTGAACTCAGTACTGTTGGCGCTCCAGGGGTTACGCCAGATGCCCTGACGGTTGCCTCTGCTGAAAACAGCAAGGTGACCACCGACACAGTTAAAGACGAACTCGGTGAGGTCACCTTTAGCTCAAAAGAGGGTGTTGCACCAGTAACAACCCAGCTGGAAAGCAACTATTCCGTTTTAACCAAGAAGCTTAAGCTTGTTGACATGGGCTTGGGCGGTGCAAATGACTATACTGCTGAAAAGAAGGCTGAGGTTAAGGGACAACTTGCAGTTGTTGAACGGGGATCTTACACCTTCTCAGAGAAAGCTGCCAATGCCAAGGCAGCTGGCGCGGCAGGGATCGTCATTTACAATAACAAGGATGACGGCTTAATTTCAATGTCACTGGACGACAAGACCTTCCCAACCTTGGGGATGAGTAAGGCTGATGGGGAAGTTCTGGCTAATGCAGCAAAAGCAGGTAAGAGCATCAAGCTGAAATTCGGTACTGCTTTAATCGATAACCCCAGCGCGGGAAAGATGAGCGACTTTACTAGCTGGGGACCAACGCCGGAACTCGACTTCAAGCCAGAAATTACTGCTCCAGGCGGGAAGATCTACTCGCTGGCCAACGACAACAAGTACCAGCAAATGAGTGGGACTTCAATGGCTTCACCATTTGTCGCAGGTTCAGAAGCATTAATTTTGCAAGGTATCAAGAAACAAGGTTTGAACTTGTCCGGGGAAAAATTAGTACAATTTGCTAAGAATTCAGCCATGAACACTTCGCACCCCGTCTATGACACTGAGCATACCAAGGAAATTATTTCTCCCCGCCGGCAAGGGAGTGGCGAAATCAATGTTAAAGATGCCATCAACAATACGGTTGAGGTTAAGGCAGCCGACGGCAACGGGGCAGCAGCCTTGAAAGAAATTGGCCGGCAGACGACATTTAAGGTTACCTTGACCAATTATGGCAAGAAGACCCAGACCTATGCAGTTGATAATTATGGCGGTCCATACACCCAGGCAACCGAAGCGAAGAGTGGCGAAATCTATGACACAAAGATTGTTAAGGGACAGCTGACGACGGAGACGCCAAAGGTAACTGTCCAGCCTGGCGAAAGCGTGGATGTAAGCTTTACCTTGACCTTGCCATACAGTTTCCAGCGGCAAAATTTTGTTGAAGGCTATGTTGGCTTTGAAGCAGAAGACCAGGCAACACCAAACCTGGTTCTTCCATACATGGGCTTTTTCGGCAGCTACAGTCAAGCGAGTGTCAGCGCACCAATGCTTTATGAAGGTGGCAATTCAAATCTAATCAACACAGTTCAATCCCTGGTTGGCGTCATGGCTTCTAACAACAATGATATTCTCGGTTACACTGGCTATGAGGGTGATGATTACAGCAAGTATACTGATCCTGATCTGATCGCGATTTCACCAAATGGCGATGGTAGCCGGGACTACGCATATCCTGTTCTCTTCTTTGACCGGAACTACAAGGAATACACGGAAACGATTACTGATGCTCAAGGAAACAAAGTTAAGAGCTTGGGCTTTAACAAAGGGGGAACTAAAGATTACTACAATTCTTCAAGCGGCAAGTGGACAACCCACTCACTGGATAAGTGGGATGGCACTGACGCTGACGGCCAAGTCGTCAAGGATGGGCAATACATCTACAAGGTTGAATTTACCCCAGCAACTGGCGGCAGCAAGCAGGAATTGAACATCCCTGTCAAGGTTGATACCCAAGCGCCAGAAGTGAGTGACTTGCAGGTTACCAAAGATGGCAAGCTCCGTTTGAAGGCTAAGGATTCCGGCAGCGGTCTTGACATGACAATGTTTGTTGCGGCAGTAAACGGTGAAAAGCAGACGCTGGCGCTGGCTCCGGTTAAGGGAGAAAGTGATGTTTACGAGTCAACGACTGCCTTGACTGGACTTAAGGACGGCAAGAACCAAGTAGAAACTGTTTTGGCTGACTATGCCGGCAATGTTGGCTATGCTGCAACTTTCTCCAGTCAAAATGACGATGCTGATAACAAGCTTCTTCTCTTTAACTTAGCCGACGGTCAAAAGATCACTAGTCAAAGCACGGCTTACGATCAAGAGAAAGAAACTTACACTGTAACCGGTACTTACAAGAAGAATGCCAAGCTTAAGTTTAATGATGTCGAGGCAGAGAGCGATGAAGATGGCTACTTTGAAGTTAAGCTGCCAGTCAAGGATGGACAAAACCAGCTTTTGATCAAGAATGGGGACCAAACCCTTGAAGCAGTCAACTTCACTGTTAAGGCTGAAGGACCGAAAGTCAGCGTTGACGAAGAAAGCTCAGGCCGCATTTTGGCTAAGGATGATTCCTATACTTTATCCGGGACGGTATCTGGTCTTGGCGAAATCGGCAAACTGGAACTGACAAACTTGTCTGACAAGAGTAAGACTGAGTTAACGGTTGACCAGAACGGCAAGTTCTCACAAAAGGTTGACTTGAACTACGGTGACAATCCTTTTGAACTGACGGCAACTGATGCGGATGGCAATGTTACAAAGAAGGACGTAACGATTTTCACCGCTAGAAGTTACACTTACAATAAGCATATGCTGACTTTTGACAATATCGCCAGCGATCTGACGGTTATTGGTAAGATGACGCCGGGTTACGATGAGAAGAACCACAGCTTCACAATAACGGGTAAACTCGCGTACCCAGTCGCCCGCTTCCAGTTAAACGGGGATGACGTTAAGTACGACCCAGATACTTTGAAGTTCAGCTACACGATCAAAGACTTAAAGAACGGCAACAATTCATTGACTGCTCTGGTGCAAGATCCACGGCTTAATGACGGCAAGCCAGTCGTCGAATGGGGCTACAAGCTCTGGGTTGACTTAACAGCGCCAAGCCTGCAATTGGAAGGGATGTCCTTAGGTGAGGATGGCCAGTTGGCTGTCTACACCAACAAGGATGTTTACGATCTTAAGGCAACGATCAATGACAACTTGAGCGGATACACCCTGCAAGTTGGCAGCGATACAGCCTACCAAGACAAGACTTACGATGTGTTTAACGAAGACTTCTTTAAGAATAGGGATGCAGTCAAGGTCAGCTACCCGATCAAGGCTGAGAAAGACGGATCCCGGAAGGTCAAGGTCACTTTGACTGATATCAGTGGCAACGAAACTGAACAAGACTTTACCCTGTACAACCACCAGGCAGATCTTGAGGCACCGGAGGTTTCCGCTTCAGAAAGCAAGAAGACTAACCAAGCTGTTCAGCTGAAGGTCGAAAATCTGTCCGATGTACAAAAGTCTGCTGGCAAGTTTAAGGCGGCTGATCTCTACTACTCAGTTGACGGCAAGACTTGGACCAAGCTGGACAAGGATACTGTTCAGGTAGCCGAAAACGGAAAGGTTGAGTTCAAGTACCAAGACGTTTACGGCAATGAGTCAAAGGTTACGACTTATGAAGTCAAGAATATCGTCAAGGAAGTCGCTGCCCAGCCGGAATTGAAGCTGACTCCGGATGGAGAAGGCAAGGTCAAGGCTGAGCTTGCTTTTGACAAGGAGGATGTTGACCAGGACTTCAACCACATCAAGTACAGCCTTGATGGTGGCAAGACCTGGACTGACTACAAGGATGCCTTTACGCTGACTCACAACGGAACTGTGGAATTCAAGAGCTATGACGACGCTGGCAATGAGAGCCAAGTATACACCAGCGTGGTCAAGGTAGAACGGAAGCTGCCCGCTCCAGATTTGACTGGCACGGTTGAAGCTGATAAGAGTGTTGAGGTTAAGGCTGGCAACGTTGAACAGGCTGAAAAGGATGCTGACGGAAAAGTAACTTTGCTTTACTCAACTGATGGCAAGGATTGGTCAAAGGTTGACGGCAAAGTTAAGCTGACTGACAGCGACCGGGCTATGTTCAAGTACCGCGACGGGGACGACAACGAATCTGCTGTTGTCGTTTACGAAGTCAAGAAGGTTGTTGAAGAAAAGACTGCCGAGTCTAAGCCGGAAAACAAGGACGATAGTAAGTCATCTGACAAGGATGATAAGAAGACTGACAGCAAGACGACTTCAAAGAGTAGCGCGAAGAAGACTAATGCTAAGAAGAACAAGAAGGCTTCTAAGAAGGCAAGCAAGAAGACAGTTAAGAAGACTAAGACTTACAAGAAGGTCAAGTTGACTAAGCTGACAAAAGTCTACAATAAGAAGGGCCAGGTAGTTGGCAAGCTTAAGAAGAAGACTAGCGTCAAGCTATTAAGCAAGAAGCAAAAGCTTCATGGCAAGTACTACTACCGGGTTGGCAAGAACAGATATATTCTGGCAAGCAGCCTGCCGAAAAAGACTAAGAAGGTTAAGCAAGTTCGCGCAAGGAAGAATGCCAAGGTCTATAACAAGAAAGGGAAGGTAGTTGGCCATCTGAAAAAGAAGCAGAAGGTTAAGCTTTTAAGCAAGAAACAGAAGCTTCATGGCAAGTACTACTACCGAATTGGCAAAAACAGATATGTTAAGGCAAATGTGCTGTAATTAGAGGGAGACAGGTTCCGAAAGGAACCTGTTTTTCTCGTTATAGGCAAGGAGAGAGAACGGGTTGTTAGTTTGATGATATAATCTACATACCTCAACTGGATGAGACTTTGCTTTCTTTACAAGGGCCAGAGAACTTAAGTATGTATGACGGTAAATTTTCCAAAATGTGAAGATGCTTACCTTGTAGATAAAATAGATAGCGAAAAAAGATAATTTATTATTGAGGTAACAAAAATGGCAGAAAAGCAATATGACTTTACACATGTGCCAAAGCGGCAGGGCAATTCCATCAAGTGGGGCGGCTTAAAGGAAAAAGAGCTACCGATGTGGATTGCTGAGATGGACTTTGTCTTTCTTTTGGCTTCCAGCGGGTTCATCATGACATTGCGCAATTCGTGCATGTCCAAAAACGCTTGGAGTCTTCTGGAGTAGACGCCAGTTGCTTCAAAGATAATTTGCGGGTTGGTAACCTGTTTAAGGTCATCTAGCAGCTGATTGAAGCCTCCCGTATCGTTGGAGATGGCATAGTCATTAACTTTTTGGCCATTGACCATAATGCATACGTTAGACTTCCGGCTGCTAACATCAATACCGAAAACAGTTTTCAATAAATCCATAAGAATAAACTTCCGCTTTACTTGGAGATGAGCTGCCTTCACCTAATCCAATCAGATCTAATTTTCTCAACAGGACTTTAATGGCCAACATACTTAGACGAGATTCTCAATTGAATGGTGAAGCTGCCAGTTTTTATTACGACATCGTGTGTCCAAACAGCACACGGCATTGGCTTCATTTCCACTTTAAATAGTAAAAGAAAAAGTGTTGAACGATTACTCCGTCGAGTAATCATCCAACACTAGATTAGTATGTTTTTGGTGTGGGAAGTTTAAGTAGTCAAAAAACGCCGCCCTGGCTGGGGCGGCGTCTTGAGAGTAGTAATTCTTCGCGATTTTGAGATATGTTAACTTTGTACTTAACGTTTTCGAGTTGTGGAGAGTTTAGAGCAGCTGGTAGCGACTCGCATGCTGCTTTTTAACTTGCTCTTTTTTAATCAATTTGGCAAACATCCGGGAGATAGTTTCTGGCGTTGTGCCCAGGTAGGCAGCCAGGTCCTTTAAGGCCAGCGGCAGGGTGATCGTGTCGCTGCCTTTAGCTAGGGCCAGGTCGCTTAAGTAGCTGTACAAGCGGTCTTCCGTCCGGCTGAGGGAGAGGTAAGCCACAGATCGATACTGCTAAGGAAAATGTAAATAGCAGTCAAGCAGCTTATGATGAAGCTACTGCCAAGGTAGCGAAGGTCAAGAAGGTCAACCAGCAATTGTCCAAAGCTTACAAGGCTTATCAGAAATCTCTGAAATCTTCGCGCAAGAAGAAATAATAGTGTTGTGATGATTTAGGTAAATTTAGATTATGCTATTAAAGTATGATTCCGATATTAGATTGGAGTTATGCTTTTTTGGTATCGTCTTAAGTTGTGCGCCACTCTTGGGATGAAGCGGTCGCAATACATGGATGATTTATTTGCGTAAAAGTAATTTGACAAACAGGACTGTTGGATAAAAAATAGGGGGGTGTCTAATTATCAAATAATGAGTGAAAGGAAAGAATCATGGGTAATAAACTGAAAGCTATCAGCAAGATTTCTGTTGCCTTGGCTCTTTTGGGGGCTGCTGTACCTGCAGTAGAAGCCGCACCAACTGCCATGGCCGCGAAAAAGGCCACCAAGAAGGCTAAGAAATCTACAAAGAAAGTTGTCAAGAAGAGTACTAAAAAGGCGAAAAAAGCCAAAAAGACTACTAAGAAGAAGGCTACTAAGAAAGTAGTCAAGAAAACTGCTGCCAAGAAGCCAGCAAAGAAGTCAGTTAAGAAGACGACTAAAAAGTCGGTGAAGAAGGCAGTCAAGAAGCCTGTTGCCAAAAAGCCGGTGAAGAAGGCAATCAAGAAGGGTGCCGCAGACAAGGCTGCCGCAGATAAGGCTGCCGCAGATAAGGCTGCCGCAGATAAAGCCGCTGCAGATAAAGCCGCTGCAGACAAGGCTGCCGCAGATAAAGCCGCTGCAGACAAGGCTGCTGCAGATAAAGCCGCTGCAGACAAGGCTGCTGCAGATAAAGCCGCTGCAGACAAGGCTGCCGCAGATAAAGCCGCTGCAGATAAAGCCGCTGCAGATAAAGCCGCTGCAGACAAGGCTGCCGCAGATAAGGCTGCCGCAGATAAAGCCGCTGCAGACAAGGCTGCCGCTAGTTCCAACTCTGAATCAGCTACGGTAGATAGCTCTTCTAGCTCGGAAACTACTAATCCAACCGTTGACACCCCATTCGCCGGTAAAGCTGTTCACACTATTTATACTGGTACTAATACTTACCTATATACCACTAAAGAGTTAACTACCATTGCCGCCACACCATTACAAGGTGATACCAGCGTAATTGCTTATCCCGATGGCATTACAACGGCCTTAACCGGTAAGAACGCTGGTGACCCAGCTATACCCGTAACTTATAAAGGACAAAACTTGTATTTTAAAGGTACTTTTGAAGGCTTGACTTCAAACGGCTTATATCCAGATGGCTATTACTACGCTTTAACAGACACCACCTTCTACGGTGTGGTTAAGCCAACCGACCCTTCCGTCAAACTTGACGCACCTTTTCTAAACGGTTCCACTTGGTTCTACCATTTTGATGGTGGCATGACGATTTACAGTTATCAAAATAACGTTTGGACTGGCGCTACCTTTTTAAACGCTCAGTAACCACTGATAGATAATAAGAAACATTAATGTGTAGCGCGTCAAGATACGACTTATTCTGCACAACGCAAAAGCCATGACTATTCCCAGTTTGAGAATAGTCATGGCTTTTTAGTGGTGCCGAAACATGGATCAAAAGGCTGCTAGTTTCGCTTAACCCGGCACCAGTAAGCATTCCAAAAAGCGGAATAATTACCGGTACCACGTTAATGCTCACAAACTAACCGATTCATGCCTCACGCTTAATCTGAAAACAACCCCATCAAATCCTCCGCCTGTAAATTCTGTTTGGCCTCACCGCGCACATCCAATTTCTTTGCTGTTAATACTGATTCATCTTACTTCTTATAGTTTTCTGCCAAAAAGTCCTTCATATTCTGTGGGGTATGGCCCGTGATCCGGGTGAAGTCATCAGTAACTCCGTCCATCAAGCCCATGGCTGCTGCCTTGTACATGGAGGCCAGTTCATCCCCGTCGCCTTCAGCCCGGTAGATATTCGCGAATTCTTCTAGGCTGACCGGTTGGTAGCCGATCTTTTCTCTGGTAACTTCAGTCATGATCCGGCTTAATTCAACCATGTTATAGTTCTTTTCCTGGGTCAAAAGGTAAATCTGCCCCTTGTCTCTGAGGTAAGGCCGGACAGCGACATTGACAATAGCTTCCGCACTGTCTTTTCTTGAGATAAAGCTAATCGCCTGATCGCCAACCGGGTAGATCACATTGCCTCTTGCAATCAACTCCGGCAGGTATGGGACCAAGGGGTCAGCGTAAAGAGAATTTTTGACCACGGCATAGGACAATTTGCTGAAGCTAAACGGGCTGGCAGGTAGGCGTAATAGCCTGCCATCTGGAAGGGATTATTAGCCTGGTCAGCCATGAAGCTGACGTCAACCAGGTGCTTGACTCCGGCTTCCTTCATCGCTTCAAGTGAATTCTCGAATTCCTCGATCCGCTTGCTCACGTTATAAGTGATGCTAGGAATGTAAATTAGGACATCCGTCCCGGTAAAAGCTTCGACCATTGATGGAACATCGTAGTAGTCGCTGTGCATGACTTCATAGCCGGCTTTTGCAAAATCTTCAGCCTTTTGCGGGCTGCGGACTGCCAGGCGGATATTCTTGCTATCAGCTAATTTGCTTAATTCTTTAACGACTTCTCTGCCTAAGTGGCCGGTTGCGCCAGTAATCGTGTATTTCATTTTGACTTCCTTACAATTTTTCTCCGCTTATTCTTCTTTACTATTTTCTGCCTGCTTTTTTGCTGCTTCTTTAACCAAAATTGTGTCAATCACGTCCTGCAGGCTGATCTTACCTAAAACCGCCTCCGCCGCGATCTCCGCGTGGGAAAAGTAGTCGGTCAAGGTTGGCTGGATGTTGCCGCCGACAATGCAGTCCGGATTTGTTTCGCGGTCGATTGCAAAAAGGGGACTTTTACCTTCAGTTGCCAGATAGATTTCCAGCAGGCTGATGTCTTTTGGCTCCCTTAATAGCTCTGGATCCGGTGACCCATGGGTCGTCTTGATAAAGCCGGCATCCCTTAAATTCGACATTAACCGTCTCACCACAACTGGCGAAGTATTTAAAGAACTGGCGATGATGTTGCTGGACAGAGTGGTCTTTCCTTTGTAGATCACGAGAAAGGTCAAAAGGTGGATGCTGTCACTAAAGCGGGTTGATACTTTCATTTGTTTTTCTCTCCCAAATAATTAGGCAAGTCATGTAACTTATCTAATTACCAGTATAGTAACTGAAATTGCTAAAATCAAGTTCTTTGTCAGCAAGAGCAGAATGAAGCTTATACCCGCCTGGACGATATCGACTAAGCATAGTACTGCTTTTACACTTTTCTTATAACTAGCTGGCCCAAGATAGAAGGATGAGAAACTATTATAGATTCCTGGCCAAGAAAAAGAGGAAAGCTGTAGCTTTTACCTTTACAATGGCTAAGAAAGAGTTTATGCTAAGTCGAGAAACCATTTAAGTTACATGAATGCCCTGCGAGATGGAGGGGAAAATGATCGAATACCGCGATGTCGGGATGACCTATGGAGACAATGTCATCTTGAAGCAGATAAATCTTACAATCAATGACGGGGAGCTTTTTGTCTTAGTCGGCCCCAGCGGGAGCGGGAAAACGACTTTGCTCAGAATGATCAACCGTTTAACAGAACCAACTCATGGCGATGTCTACTTAGACGGCAAAAGAGTCAAAGACCACGACCTGCGCCAGCTCCGCCTGCATATGGGCTATGTCCTTCAGACTAGCAGCCTTTTTCCTAACTTAACGGTTGGCGACAATATCACTATCCAGCTGGAAGAAGCCGGAGTCAAAAAGGTTGAACGAAAGAAGCGGGCCTTAGCATTACTGGCCCAGGTTGGCCTGGAAGGGGACAAGTATATCTCCCGGCTGCCCAAAGAACTTTCAGGCGGCCAGCAGCAGCGGGTCGCTATCGCCCGGGCCATGGCCAGCCAGCCCAAATTGATCTTGATGGACGAATCCTTCAGTGCCTTGGACCCGGTCCTGCGCCGCCAGCAGCAAGAGCTCCTACTTGACCTGCACCGGCAAAGCAAGACCACGGTTGTCTTCGTGACCCACGACATGCAGGAAGCCTTGCGTTTAGGGGACCGGATCGGGGTTATCCAGGATGGCTGCCTGCTGCAAGTCGGCAACCCGGAAGAAATCGTGCAAAAGCCCGCCAACTCCTTTGTGGCTGACTTCTTCAAGAGCGCCCGGCCACGGCTGGGCACTATGCTTGAGCTTTTGGCTAGTCCATACGTAAATAGAATTACAGAAGAGAATCTGCCGGAAGTTGAGGAAGTCGAAGAAGTCACGGGATTAGCTGAAAAAGCTGGCTTTTTGCAATTTGCCTACCAGGGAGCAGGTTACCAAATCAAGTCCAGCGACCTGTTGCACTACTTTGGAAAATGGGGGGACTAAGAGATGAGTGAATTGATCAATACTATATCGTCGCACCAAGGGCAGATCTGGCAGGCTTTAGGTGAGCACTTGCTCTTATCCATGGAAGCTCTCTTGCTTTCTTGCTTGATCGCCATTCCTTTAGGGATGCTCCTGGCCCACAGCAAAAGAGCCGGGGAAGTGGTCTTCCAGATCACCAGTATCATCCAGACCATCCCCAGTCTGGCCCTGCTCGGTCTCTTGATTCCTTTTGTCGGAATCGGGACGACTCCGGCCTTGATCGCCTTGACTGCGTACGGGATCATGCCAATCTACCAGAATACCTACTCGGCTTTAAGAAATATCGATCCCAACTTGGAAGAAGCGGCCGATGCCTTTGGCTTAAGCCGCTGGAAAAAATTATCCCGCCTGGAATTCCCCATTGCCCTGCCCATAATCCTTTCCGGCGTCAGCATTTCCTTAGTCATGATTATTGGGACAGCCACGCTAGCTGCCATGATTGGGGCCGGCGGGCTTGGGACCTACATCATGATCGGGATCCAGCAAAACAACAACACCTATATCTTGATCGGGGCTGGTCTGTCAGCTGTCTTGACTTTGGCCATGTCTGGCCTGCTCAAGTTCATGGCCTCATCCAAAAAGCACTTCCGTGTCACAGCCGCCGTCCTGGCAATTTTTGCCATTGGCTTAGGAGTTAGCCAGGCTCCGAAACATTTTACCCCGAAGCAAGAGGAAGTCGTCATCGCTGGCAAGCTGGGGAGTGAACCAGACATTTTGATCAACATGTACAAGGACTTGATTGAAAGGGACAATCCTCATGTCAAGGTGACCCTTAAGAACAACTTTGGCGGGACCAGCTTCCTGTTCAATGCCTTAAAGACAGGCAAAATCGACATCTATCCGGAATTTACCGGGACGGTTCTGCAAGGCCTGGCTAAAAAGAAGGTGGCCACTCCGCATGACCCGGCTAAAACTTACCAGCTGGCTAAAAAGCTGATGGCTGAGGAGGACCAGCTGACTTACCTGCCGCCAATGAACTATCAGAACGGCTACGACTTGGCGGTTACGAAGGCTTTTGCCAAGAAACATAATATTAAGAGCTTAAGCGACTTGGCGAAAGTGGACGCTTCCTTAACCGCTGCTTTTGACCCGGACTTTGCCAACCAGCAGGATGGCTACCTGGGATTAAAGAAGGAATATGGCCTGAACTTCAAGGTTAAAACTATGGAACCTGCTCTGCGCTATAAGGCAATTGCCAGCGGCAAGGTCGCAGTCGTTGACGGCTATACGACCGATCCCCAGATCAAGCAGTATGACTTAGTCGCCTTAAAGGATGACAAGAGCTTTTTCCCGCCATACCAAGGGGCGCCTTTGCTGAAAAATTCTTTTGCCCAAAAGCATCCCGGCGTCGTCAAAAGCCTGAACAAGCTTGCTGGCAAGATTACTGAAGCTGAAATGCAGGAAATGAACTACGAGGTGACCGTCAAGCACGAGAGCGCCAGCAAGGTGGCCCGCCAGTACCTGAAGCAGCATGGTCTGCTCTAATTAGAAAATTGGTAGGTACTTTTTCTGCAAAAAAGCTTGAAAATAGTTAGAAAAGCATTAAAATGTAGATGTGATTACATCCATGAAAGGAGTTGCTCTCTTGACAGAACACTATTTAAACTATGTCAATGGCGAATGGCGGGACTCCGCTGACGCGATTGAAATTTTCGAACCAGCAACTGGCAAGTCCCTGGGTACTGTACCTGCCATGTCCCACGAAGATGTGGACTACGTAATGGACAGCGCCAAAAAGGCCCTTCCAGCCTGGCGGGCCCTCTCATACGTTGAACGGGCCGCATACTTGCAAAAGGCTGCGGACATCCTTTACCGGGATGCTGAAAAGATCGGTTCTACCTTGTCCAAGGAAATCGCCAAGGGCCTCAAGTCCTCTATCGGCGAAGTAACCCGGACGGCGGAAATCGTTGAATACACGGCCAAGGTCGGCGTAACTTTGGACGGGGAAGTTATGGAAGGCGGCAACTTTGAAGCGGCAAGCAAGAACAAGCTGGCTGTTGTCCGCCGGGAACCAGTCGGCCTGGTTTTGGCAATTTCACCCTTCAACTACCCGGTTAACCTGGCCGGCTCAAAGATCGCGCCTGCTTTGATGGGCGGGAACGTGGTGGCCTTCAAGCCGCCGACACAAGGGGCAATCTCCGGTCTGCTTTTGGCCAAAGCCTTCGCCGAAGCTGGCCTGCCAGCCGGCGTCTTTAACACCATTACCGGCCGGGGCCGGGTTATCGGCGACTACATCGTTGAACACCCGGCAGTCAACTTCATCAACTTCACCGGTTCCAGTGCTGTCGGCAAGAACATCGGCAAACTGGCCGGGATGCGGCCAATTATGCTGGAACTTGGCGGCAAGGACGCGGCCATCGTCTTGGAAGACGCTGACTTGGACTTGACGGCCAAGAACATCGTTGCCGGCGCCTTTGGCTACTCCGGCCAGCGTTGTACCGCCGTTAAGCGGGTTCTGGTCATGGACAGCGTGGCTGACGAATTGGTTGAAAAGGTGACTGCTTTGGTCAAGGATTTGACGGTCGGGATGCCAGAAGAGGATGCCGACATCACTCCTTTGATCGACACTAAGTCTGCCGACTACGTACAAGGCTTAATTGAAGAAGCCGCAGAAAAGGGCGCTAAGCCTTTGTTTGACTTCAAGCGCGAAGGCAACCTGATCTACCCAATGGTCATGGACCAAGTGACGACTGACATGCGCCTGGCCTGGGAAGAACCATTTGGGCCAGTATTGCCATTCATCCGCGTCAAGTCAGCTGACGAAGCTGTCAAGATTGCCAATGAATCAGAATACGGCCTGCAAAGCTCCGTCTTCTCACGGAACTTTGAAAAAGCCTTTGCCATTTCAGGAAAATTGGAAGTGGGCACAGTCCACATCAACAACAAGACCCAAAGAGGTCCGGACAACTTCCCATTCCTGGGCGTAAAGAGCTCAGGGGCAGGCGTACAGGGGGTCAAGTACTCCATTCAAGCCATGACCCGGGTCAAGTCCGTTGTCTTCAACATTGAAGGCTAATTTTAAAACAGTAAATTTGACAAGATGTCTGCTTGAGAAAGTCCGCTTTGGCGGACTTTTTTTGTTTTGTAAAAGTTTAAAAAGTCTAATTATTTTGTTAGCATTTTTTCAGAAATAATGGTAAATTAAACAAAAGAATTCAGACAGGAGAGTGCACTATGCCAATTACTTTAGATAAACAGTTAGCCGCCATTGATGTGTTAAGGCAGGAGAATATTTTTGTCATGGACTCGCAAAGAGCCCGGACCCAGAACATCCGGCCTTTAAAGATTCTGGTGGTGAACCTGATGCCTAAGAAGTCCAACACGGAAGTGCAATTGCTCCGTCACCTGGCCAACACGCCCTTGCAGCTGGAAGTGGAATTCCTCTACATGGCCAGTCATAAGTCTAAAAATACTTCCAACGAATACCTGGAAAACTACTACCGGACCTTTGCCGACATCAAGGACAAGCGCTATGATGGGATGATTATTACTGGCGCCCCGGTTGAACAGCTGCCTTTCCAGGAGGTCGACTACTGGAGCGAGCTCTGCCAGCTGATGGAATGGTCCAAGACCCATGTCTACTCCAGCCTCCACCTTTGCTGGGGAGCGCAAGCCGGGCTTTACTATCACTTTGGGATCGACAAGCAGCCTCTGGAAAAGAAGCTGTCCGGCATTTATGAGCAGGAAGTAGTGGGGACCAGCCCCCTTCTTCGCGGCTTTGACGACTCCTACCGCTGTCCGCACTCCCGCTATACCACGATTTACCCAGACCAATTAAAGAAGTGCAGTCTGCAGATTTTGGCGGAGGGGCCGGAAGTCGGGGTTGCAATCGCGGCTAGTGACGACTTGCGGCAGATCTACAGCTTTGGCCATTTGGAATACTCCAGAGACACCTTGTCTGAGGAATACCATAGAGACCTTAATGCCGGTATCAATCCGCTTTTGCCGATTAACTACTTCCCGGATGACGATCCGGAGAAAAAGCCCCGCCTGACATGGAGTCTGGCCGCCTCAACCTTCTTCAGCAACTGGATCAACTACGCCGTTTACCAGGAAACGCCATACGACCTGGCAGAACTGGACTAAAAAGAATTTGGACAAAAAGAAATCTGCCCCTACCAGGGAGGCAGGGACAGATTTCTTACTTGTGAATAAAGTCTAGAAGCGGTAATTCCGCCGGTCGATTTGGAAGTACTTGTCGTTTTTGGACATCTTGTTCACCAGATAGAAGGAGATGAAGAAAAGGACGGCGATGAAGGCCAGGAAGATCCACTGCCCTTCGGCGGAATTAAGGGAAGCCACGTAGTCGTAGCTGCCGTGCAGGGCGGCTGGCACGACGATAGCCAAAACGCGGAAGAACTTGGACCGGATGTTTTTGCCCAGGTAGGCGTAGCCGCGGGCCAAGCCATAGAAGATCCCCATGAAGACGCCGAAGCAGGCGTGGCCGGGAACGGCCGTTACAGCCCGGACTAAGGCGGTAGAGAAGCCGTAGATCATGACGTAGGAGATATTTTCCCAGAGGGCAAAGCCTAGGGCCACGAAGACAGCGTAGACAACCCCGTCATACTGGCAGTTAAATTCCCGGCTGAACCAGGACCGGCGCTTTAAGAAGAAGTACTTGGCTCCTTCTTCAGCGTAGGCAACGATCACGAAGTACATGATGACGTTGTAGATTGGATCTTTTTGCGAGACATAAGAAGTTAAAACGCCATTGGCGATCCATTCAAGGATGCCGGCAACCACCGCTGACCAGATCCCCCCGGTCACCATTTTCCACAAAAGGTAGGGGCTTTCCGGCTCCAGCCGGTCAGATTGGTAAACCTTGATCATTAGGAAGATGGCGGGGGTAACCGCGGCCAGGATAAGGAGCCAGTTGTAGAATAAAACTGGTTCTAGGAAGAAGAAAAACATGTTGGACCCACTTTCTATTCTTTGGATATAAATCTATCTATTCTTTGGATATGAATCTAGTTTACTCGCAAGCGGGGCTTTTTTTCAAGAAAGGAACAATAATGACCAAAATATTAGTGACAGGTTTTAACCCCTTCAACCATGAAAAAATCAATCCAGCCATTGAAGCAGTGAAATTGCTGCCAGAGGAAATCGCTGGCTGTGAGATTATCAAGCTGAAGCTGCCGACCAGCTACCAGAAAAGTGGGAAAAAGCTGCAAGCAGCTGTTAAAAGAGAAGAGCCAGACTTTGTCTTAAGCATGGGCCAGGCCGGTGGCCGGGCCTGTTTGACTCCAGAACTAGTCGCCATCAACTATGATGATTGCCCGGTCGCGGACAATGACGGGGAAAAGCGGGAAGGACAGGCGATTGATCCGGAGGGCCCAGCGGCTTACTTTACCCAGCTGCCGGTTAAGGAAATGGTCAAAGCTGTTAAAGCGGCGGGCATCCCGGCTGAAGTGTCGACCACGGCCGGCTGCTTTGTCTGCAACCATGTCATGTATTACGCGCAGAGCTTGAGAAAAGAACATCCGGGGATGCAGGCGGGCTTCATTCATATCCCTTTTTTGCCAGAGCAGGTGGTCAATCGGCCAAATCAGCCATCAATGGCTTTGGAAACAATCGTGACCGGCTTAGCCGCGGCAATTGCTGCATTTTTGCCGGGCGGGTACTAGGAAGAGTTAAATTTTTGGGAAAATAACGGCAAAAGTTTGGAAAATAAGGAAATCGCTGTCATCGGCATAAAATCAGCTTTCACGCTTAAAATGGTGCTATAATAATCTTAAGTAAAAAAGCGCTTTACAGAAAGAAGGCTGGTTAAAATGAGAAGCACGGAAGAAACCATGTTGATGGACACCATGATTGCCAATGGCGTCAGCAACAAGATGACCGAGCAGGCAACTGGTCTTGCAGCTCCAAAGCCGGTGCAAAAGAAAAATGCAGCTAAGCTGGAGACGCGTGACATGTTGCTGGCCAACGGGGTCGACGAAGAAATGGCCGACCTGGCGGCAGATCTGTAATTTAATTGAATAGTTTAGACCTGGCTTTCTTAGCCAGGTCATTTTTTTGCAATCGTCCAGGCTACCTCAAAAGGTTGGTAAATGATAAAATCAACTGGTGAGGAATGCATATGACACAATTTATTGAAAAAATTTCAGCCTTAGCCAAGGAATTTGCTGATCCGGAACTGGGCCGGCAAGTGCAAGAGATCAAAATGATCGATGAGTGCGTATCTAGCCAGCGGATGCTGCTGTTCGCGCCAGACCGCTTAGGCATCAGTGATGACCGTTTTGCCGAGCTGACCTGGGAGCTGCCTGACTGCCAGATCAAGGACCTGCGGGCTTTAAACAACCTGCTGAACAATGTCCGCCAGTACCTGTCCCTGGAATATGGGATCTGGTCACTGCCAAACATGGAGACGGCCCAGCTTTTTAAAAACGAATTAGGGATTGAGACAGCCCTTGAAGTTATGGCTGGCAACGCCTACTGGTCTAAGGCCTTGAGCGAGGCCGGAATTCAAGTCTGGGCCACGGATTCTTTAGAATGGTCCAGGAGCTCAAAGACCGGGAAGAAGCCTTTTTACCCAGTTGAAAACCTGCCAGCTGACCAGGCAGTCATGAAGTACGCGACCTGCGACATGATTCTCTGCTCCTGGGCGCCGAATTTCGGCCAGGCGGATTTGGAACTGATCGCTGCCAAGCAGCACTACGCTCCAGCTGCGCGCCTCTTTTTCATCGGGGAAAAAGGGGTGACCAATTCCCCGGAATTCTGGACCAGAAAGCATTTCGCCAAATCAAGCGAACTGAGAAAGATTAACCGCAGCTTTAAGTCCTACGACTTTATCAAGGAAAAGTTTATTGAGGTGAGCTGATGAAAAGGTACAAACTGTTTGTTATTTTGTCCACCTTTTTCCTCTTCATCATGATTGGCATCGTCTACTCCAACATGCAGTCCCAGCTGGCTGACCAAATTCTGCAGGCGCAGGGGATGAGCATGGAGGCCCGGATCGTCAAGCCGAAGAAGACCATGACAATTGCCTCCTTCCTTAAGTGGATCAAGAAAGAATTCCCTAAGGAAAGCATCCAGATGCAGTTCAAGAGCAAGGAGGACAAGAACCAGGTCTTGATCTGGTCACAAAACCGGGACCTCAACTACTTCCCTGTTTCCAGTGGCCGCTTTTTCAGTGAAGATGACTTTAAAGGGCAGGTCACCATCGCGGCGGTCTCCCCATCTTCAGCGGCTTCCCAGATCAAGACCCAGGGCAATACTTACTTGATCGTCAACGGCCAGTACTATTCAGTTGTCGGCAGCCTTAAAGCTGTGCCATACCAGTCCAGCAAGGCCTACTACTTGACGACGGGGGTTAAGCAGGAAACCGGGCAAAGCCGGATAAACCACTTTACCTTGTACGTGGACGCCAGCAGCCAGACGATCGGCAAGATCGCCAGCCACTTAAAGAGTGAGACCTATTGGCCGGACTTCGTCAAGCGGGGCCGGCAAAGAAGATTGACACTTCTCATGCCAGAAGCCCTCTTGATCCTCTTTTTGCTGGGCGTGGGGGTCCTTTTGATGGGTCTTATTGCCTGGCTGACTTGGAAAGAAACTGATTTGAGCCATGTTAAGGGAGACCTGTTGCCCAACCTCCTCTTGAACCGGAGCGGGCGTTTTATCGTCTTTATGGTCCTGGAAGCTTTTACCTCCTACTTCCTCTTGGTGTGGAAGGCCTACTACAGCAACCAGAGCATTTTAGGCCTGCTTTTGCTCGGGACAGTCGTGGTTGAACTGGCAGTATATGTTGGAATGATGGTTTATATGTACAGAAAGGGGAAACAGGCGGATGATTGAGATCCCAGACCAGTTTAAGGAGAAATTTACGGGTCTGCTTGGCCAGGAAGAAGCCGGCAAGCTGCTTGAGTCATTGGCTGAGCCAAGCAAGAAGGCCTACCGGATCAATAGTTTGAAAAAGGGAGCAGTGGCATACCCGCAAGAAGAGGTGGTGCCCGGCATCCCTAACGCTTATTACGGTGAAGTCTCCGGCAAGGACCCGGAATGGACAGCTGGCATGGTTTACTCGCAAGACCCGGCAGCCATGTTCCCGGCCCAGGCAATTCCAGTTAAGCCAGGTGACAAGGTTTTGGACTTATGCGCGGCTCCCGGCGGGAAAAGCACGGCTTTAGCCCAGAAGCTGCAAGGTGAGGGCTTATTGGTAGCCAATGAAATTTCGCCGTCCCGGGCCAAAATTTTGCGGGAAAACCTGGAGCGGTGGGGCGTAGCAAACGCTGTCGTTACGAACTGCGACTCTTTTGCCTTGAGCGCCCGTTTCCCGGGATTTTTTGACGCGATCTTAGTGGACGCGCCATGTAGCGGGGAAGGGATGTTCAGAAAGAGCGAGGACGCCATCAAGTACTGGAGCCAGGAGAATGTTGACCTCTGCGCAGACCGGCAAAGGGAAATTTTGACTGAAGCGGTTAAGATGCTGAAGCCGGGAGGGTATTTGCTCTATTCGACCTGCACCTTTTCACCAGAAGAAGACGAGGAGATCGTCAGCTGGCTGCTGGATGAATATGGCTTTAAGCTTTTGCCAATTGCGGCAGAGAAAGCCGCGCCTGGCCGGCCGGAATGGGGCAACGGGGATGCTAGTTTAGCAAACTGTGCCCGTTTTTGGCCACAGGACGGTGTTGGTGAAGGGCAGTTTGTCGCCAGCCTGCAAAAGGCAGCTGGCGAAGAAAGCTTTGCAGCTGAAGCAGGAGAAGTTTTTTCTCCGGTCAGAAAAAACGAGGACAAGAAGAAAAAGGTCAAAGGCAAGAATAAAGGGAATAGAAGCAGCCAGGAGCGGCCAAGCAAGGAAGAGTACGGCTATATCAGTGAAGCTATAGCCGGCTTTAACTGGCCGGAAAGTCTGGCTTCCTGGCCAAGCCAGATGCTGAAGAGCCAGGATCATGTCTTTGTCCCGGCCCTTGAACCTGAACAATTGAAAGGGATCAAGGTCCTTAACAACGGTCTGGAACTGGGGATTTTGAAGAAGAAGCGCTTTGAGCCAAGCCACCAGCTGGCGGAAGTTTTAGGTCAAGTTGACCAGGAAAGAGTGGTTGACCTGACTGAAGACGAGTATGACCACTACCTGCATGGGGAAAGCCTGCAAGTTGACTCCAGCTTGAAGGGCTTCGTCTTGGTTTCCTGCCGGGGGATGATTTTCAGCTTTGGGAAACTCTCTGGCAAGGGACAGCTGAAGAATTACTATCCTAAGGGTTTGCGGCAATAGCAGATTAGCTTTATATAATTTTTTATGCGAAAAGGAGACAGCATGATGAAGGCAGCCCTGGTTGGGTGTTCAAATCCTTTAAAAGCAGCATATCGGCCAGTTGTTGACCAGCTGGTAAAGATCTTGGAAGACCGGGGACTGGAAGTCGTGGTCAGTCAATTTTTGACCGATGATACATTAATCGGCCGGGGAGAAAAGCGGGCCAGGGAACTGGAAAGTTTCTTCCTGGATCCAGAGATGGGGCATATTTTTGACATTTCTGGCGGGGACTTGGCCAATACGGTTTTAGGGCACTTGGATCTGGATCAGATCAAGGACAGCCAGGCGGTCTTTTACGGCTACAGCGATTTGACCACGATCTTGACGGCCCTGGCCAAAAACGACAACCAGGCGGTCAACTTCCAGCTGCGCAACTGCCTGGTCAACAAGGATTTGCTGAAGAGCGGCTATTTTGACCGCCTGTTGGCAGGTAAAGAAGCAGCAAAAGAGCTCGATGAGCTAGAAGTTACTTTTGTCCGGGGAAGTAAAATGGCAGGGCCAGTTTACGGGGGCAACCTCCGCTGCCTACTGAAACTGGCTGGGACGCCTTACTGGCCCGATTTTACTGGCAGCATCTTGCTGCTGGAGGCCTACCGGGGCCAGCCGGAGCTGGTAGCTAGTTTACTTGAGCAATGCTGGGAGACCGGGATTTTTAACCAGATCAGCGGCGTTTTACTGGGGACATTCAGTGAGCTGGACAAGTTAAAGGAAAGCCAGTTGCCAGCAGAGATTCTCCTGGACCTGCTGCCAGCACATGTCCCAATCGCCAAGACGGAATTTATTGGCCACCGGCCGGATGCTAAGGCAATAAGGCTGGGTCAAGAGTGCGCTTTCAAGAAAGTTGGCGTATAATATAAGCATAAAACCGCCCGCTAAGCCCCGTAGAAATCGGGTGATTATGATGCTTAGCGAGAAAATTATTGACTTGTTGGTATGCTTTGTAGCATTCGTTGTATTTGCAATTGTCGTTTCTATCTATCCAGAGGAAATGTTTGCATTGTTGATCGCGACCGTTCTTTTGATCGGCATTTATGCTGTAGCTAAGGAACTGGTAAAGGACTGGTTGAAACACAACCATCGTTTTGGGGTATGACGGGCGGAAAATAAGCGCGGACTGGATTAATGCTAGACCGCCTTTTTGTTTTGAAGCGGAGAAGATTATGGAATACGAATACAGACTGGTTGACCGGGATCTGGCCGTTGACGGAGTAAAAAGGCTCTTGCCAGATGTAGTTTGGAAAATTGCCAATACGGAACTGGTTGAAGGTATTGGACTGCCAGAGGTTCAGCTGGTGAGGGAGCTTTTTTAACCGAAATACTTACACGTAAGATGCAAGTAGCTCTTGAAGGCAGTACTTCAGTTGATAATTATGAAGACAGAATTTTGCTGGGACTTTCATCTCTTTACGGTATTGAACTGATGGAAGATAATTACCGCATGTTGCGGCATAACTTGTATCAAACCTTTGCGGTGAACTATCTTAGAGGACTCAAAGCAAAGGGGCAACCAGAACATGGCAAACCTAAGGTTTTGAAAAGTGCTAAAACCATAATTTTCGCCAACATGGTTCAAGGCAACACTCTGACTTATAAGAACGTTCATGATCAGCCTATCGTGTTCAGTGAATGGGCTTCATATAAGCAAGAAGGCCGGATTTGGGTTAAGCGCACAACTCAGACTTTTGAGTCGATTGTTGAAGGCGAGCAGACTGATAATGGTTTAGTCGTTCCTGAAGATTCACAGCTCGACTTATTTACTGATTTCGATCCAGATACCCATGAGGTAAAATCGAAGGATTCTTATCTCCAATATAAGCCTGTTCAGATTGTTGACGTCTACAAAGAAGAGTTAGTTGATACAAACAAAGAATAAGCGAAAAATGCATCCCTAAGTATGATTTTTCATACCAGGGATGCATTTTCTTGTTCTATCGGAGCTTTTCCTTCATGGTAAAATAAGGCTGTTAGTAAGTGGGTGCTAGTTTTTTATGGAGAAGGCTATTGACTGAATTAGAGTTAAGAAGGGCTAACGTAGGGGATGCGGAAAGATTGCTTGAAATCTACGCTCCTTATGTGGAGAAGACAGCAATCACTTTTGAGGATGAAGTTCCACCTATTGGCGAATTTCAAAACCTGATTTTAAAAACTCTGCGGATCTATCCCTATCTAGTCGCGCTTAAAGATGAAAAAATCGTTGGCTATGCCTATGCTAGTGCATTTAAGGAGCGGGCAGCTTATGACCATAGCGTGGAGTTGTCGATCTATGTTGATGCTAATGTCCGTCACCAGCATGTAGGCAGATTTTTATATGACGCGATGGAAGACTGCTTAAAGAAGCAGGGAATTCTCAACTTGAACGCCTGCATTGCTGCTCCTATTGGTGAAGATCCGTATCTGGATGACAACAGCATTCGTTTCCATGAGCACTTAGGCTACAACTTTGTCGGCCGTTTCCACCAGTGCGGCTATAAATTCGGCCGCTGGTATGACATGGTCTGGATGGAAAAGATGCTGGGTGAGCATACCGTGCCTGCACCAGCGATCATTCCTTTTCCGGAGATGAAAAATGATTAACGACATCAATATCCTGGATGACTACTTAGGCCCCCGTGACTTGCCAGCTTTGACCCCGGCAGCCTTAGAAGAAAAATATGGCATCCCCCAAGCCGACGCTTTCGTTTTATTTGGCGGCAGTATTTTGCCCGGCGGGGATATTTTCGCCGCGGCTAAAAAGGCTGAGATTGCCAAAAAGTACATCATCGTCGGTGGGCATGGCCACACGACTGATGGCTTGCGGGCCCAGGCAAAAGCCGTCTTTCCAGATCTGGAAGTTGATTCTTTATCAGAAGCGGAGATTTTTGCCGCCTATGTACAAAGAAAGTACCAGATTACTGCCGATTTACTTGAATGCCGGTCGACCAATTCTGGCAACAACATCACTTACTTGTTAGATCTGCTTAACCGGTATAATATTGCCCTGTCATCGGTCATCCTCTGCCAGGACGCGACCATGCAGCTGCGCTTAAGCGCCGTATTACGTAAGTACCGGCCAGAGCTGACCATCATTAATTACGCGTCTTACCAGGTTCATGTCTTGGAAAAAGACGGACAGCTGGCATATGATAAGAAGATCCCTGGCATGTGGCCAATGGATCGTTATATCAGCCTGCTCATGGGTGAGATCCCGCGCTTAAGGGACAACAAAGATGGTTATGGGCCGCTTGGGAAGGACTATATAGCGCATGTGGACCTGCCAGCTTCTGTTGAAGGGGCTTTTTTCCGCCTGCTTAAGGAATATGGCGGCTCTGTCCGCCAGGCTAACCCGGCATATAAGAGCTAGGTTGAAAAATGGACGTAGAAGAAGAGATTTTTGCTAAAAGACAGTGCAGGTTTAATAAGCTGGCCGCCTATGGCTTCAAGAAAAATGGTGATGACTATTATCTTGAAGTTCCCTTGAAAAGTGCTAATTTCCTCGCAAAAATTAGAATTTCTTCAGCTGGTAAGGTCAGCGGTAACGTCTATGATCTTGATACTGGGGAGGAATATCTTTTACTCCGCGTTGAAAGTAACACGGGCAGCTTCAGCGCCGTAGTCAAGGCGGAATACAGGACGATTTTGCAGGATCAGAGACGACCAAACCGTAGCGAAGTTCTCAACTTATGTTAACCCCTTGGAGAAAATTAATGATTACGTCTCTCATCTGACCGGCATCAGCAATTACCAAACTGATGCCGCTCCCTTGATTGATGAAGTTATGCCAGACTTCTTGGACTTTGTCGGCGACGATACCTTGGTTGGCCACAATATACTTAGTTTTGACTGCAATGTTTTGGCCGATAACGGCTATCCGGTGGCTAATCCGAAACTGGATACCTTGCTTTTGGCCAATAGTTACAAAAAGAGGGGTCTTTTTGCAGCTCCTATCCCTAACGTCAGACTGTCGACTCTGAAGGATTATTACGGGATCAATATCAACTCCCACATTGCCATTAGCGACTGTATTACCAACAATATCGTTTACCAGAAGCTCCGCGATGGCGATTTAGCGAAAGCCACGGAAATAATTGATTTTACCCCCAAGCCGGTTGACTCCCGCCTGGCTGGCCAGAGTTTTGTGATTACCGGCCAGTTCCGCCAGGCAACCAGATATGAGCTGACCAGTTTGATTCAAAGCCACGGCGGCAAGGTGACCGGCTCGGTGTCCGGCATGACTGACTACTTGCTAAAGGGCGAGCTGGATCATGTCACCAGCAAGTGTAAAAAAGCTGCTGAAAAAGGGACGGCAGTGATCGGCTATGAGGACTTAATGTTGCTTTTACAGAAATAAAATAGAGCTTTCAGAATTTTTCTGGAGGCTCTATTTGCATCTTAGGGGGCGATTTTTGCATCTTACCGGAAAAGCTGGGACAAGACCGGTAAAAAACGATACGATAATATTGTAAAAGAGCCAAAGAGAAAGAAGATGGCCAGCATGAAGGTTAAAGTTGAGCTGAATAAAGACCAGGACTTGCCCCTGGCAGTGATCTATACCGACAAAATGACTGAAGAGGTTGAGCGGGCAGTTGCTTTCCTGGAAAGCAGCCCAAGCTCTGGCCCGTTAATCGCCCAGCAGGAAGATCGTCTGGTCATCATCAAGCCTAGTGACGTCATCCTTGTCCGGGTCGAAGGCGGCGATACGGTCATCTACACCGGAAAAGGCAAGTATTTTTCCAGAAAGCGCCTGTATGAGGTCTACCAGCAGCTGGGCCAGGACTTCATGCAGATTTCCAAACAAGCCGTCGTCAACTTGACCTGCCTGGAAAGCGTTGAAGCATCTTTTAACGGGACCATGTTTCTTCGTTTAGAGCATGGCCTGTCTGATTACATTTCCCGCAAATACCTGCCCGCTTTTAAGCAGTATTTGGGGCTCTAGGAGGGGAGTAAAATGTCTGCCAAGAAAAATATCCTGGTCAGTTCCCTAATCGGAATTGGCATCGCCGCCGTCTCGTCCTGCCTGGTCAGCTTGTTTCTTTTAGCAAAAGGAGCCGGCAGCTTGATCATGACGGTTGCTGAATATACTCAGATGTTGGCCGGCATCATCTTGGTCGGCCTCGGTTTTGGCCTGCCCAGCATCGTTTATCAAAATGACAAGCTGGCACCAGCCTACCAGGTCTTAATCCACATGGGAACTGGCTGTCTGGTCATGACCCTGGTCAGCTTTTGGACTGGCTGGATCCCGGTTAAAGCCGGCTTTTGGCCGGCCTTCTTGACTATTGCCGGTGAAATCGCCGTTGCCTTTATCGTCTGGCTGATTTTTTACCAGCAGGAAAAGAAGCTGGCCCGGAAGATGAACAACCGGATCAAGCAACTGAAAAAGTAACAATTAGGCAAGATTGGAAGAAATTCCAGTCTTTTTTCATATAAACAGGAAAGTTGAACTTGTAAAAAATAAGTAGTATTGTTTGTATATCTTTTAGATTCAATCTATAGAAATGTGAGCTAATGCAATGAAAAAATACGACTACATTATCATCGGCAGCGGTCCGGCGGCTAACCACCTGCTCTTCAAATTAGCAAGAACTGACCGGACTGCCCTGGTCATTGAAAACAACTTGTGGGGCGGAACCTGCCCGAATACCGGCTGCCAGCCAAAGATTTTTCTTGAAGGCGCCGTCCGTCCGGTCTTGAACACATATTATCTGACCGGCAAGGGAGTAAAAGCAGCCGCCCAGCTGGACTGGAAGACTTTGATCAAGCGCAAGAAGGAGATCTGGGCAAAATTTCGTGCAGAAGAGCGGTCCAGCATCGAAAGCGACCAGGTGGATACTGTCTTTGGCAGCGGGGTGATCACTGGTCCGCATACAGTTGCGGCAGCTGGAGAGGAATATGAAGGCATAAATATCATCATCGCGACAGGTCTTCTGCCGCACCACTTGGAAGTGCCGGGTAGTGAGTATGCCATTAGCAATGATGAGTTTTTTGACTTGGATGAATTGCCGAAAAAAGCGGTCGTCATTGGGGGCGGCTATGTTGCCCTGGAACTGTCCACAATCTTGCAGGCAGCTGGTAGTGAAGTCACGGTCTTGCAGCACTCTGAGAAGTTGCTGAGGGCTTTTGACCAGGAATATGTCGAGAAATTGACGGAAATAATGGAAGAGCGCGGCATTGTGATTCATCTGAACACTCCAGTTAAGGCAATCGCCAAAAATTCTGCTGCTTATGAAGTAACTGCGGAAAATGGGCAAAAGTTTGAAACTGATCTGGTAATCGACGCCTCTGGCCGGCGGGCTAATGTAAACGGCCTGGGCTTGGAAAAATTAGGGATCAAGTTTGATCCGGTCAAGGGCGTGGCGGTCAATGAGCACTTGCAGACCAATGTCCCGAGTATTTTTGCCGCCGGGGATGTCGCTGACAACGGGCAGATGAATCTGACGCCGGTTGCCTGGGTTGACTCCTACCACATTTATGATTTTGTCGAAAATGGCCTTACTGAAGGAATTAAGTACCCGGCCGTAGCTACCAGCACCTTTACTTACCCGCAAGTCGCCCAGGTAGGCAAGCGGGAAAGTGAAATGGCAGAAGGCGATACGGTTAGAAGAATGAAGCTGGGGTCGACTTTTGCCGCTTTGGGAGAAGGCGATGAAGAGGCGGAATTAAAGGTTATCTTCAACAAGGATGGTGAAGTGGTCGGCGCTTCAGAAATCAGCATCAATGCCGGGGAGGACATCAATCTCTTCGCCCCGCTGATCGGGAGGAAGGACCCGGCAGAATTTGCCATGAATAATTTGGGCTTCGCCTTCCCGACTTTAGCCAACAAATTGGACGTTCTCTTCCGCTAGAAGTTGACAGCAAGTTGAAATTTGAAAAAATGGAATTCGAGCAAAGGTTTATCCTTTGCTTTTTTCTTTGCACACGGATTGGATTTTAGCTGCTTTTACAGATCTTTTTGCCTGTAAAAAGCCCGTCAAACCAGGCTTTGTCAAGGGTGACTAGCGGCTTTTTCCTTTAGGAAAAATCTGCTTTAATCAAAACTGAGCTTCGAACATTTGGTCGAATGATGAATGTGAAGACAGAAAGGAGAATGATATGACGTATTGGTAGGGCTTAGAGAAAGCTGGCTATGTGGCTAATGACGAAATCACGACCGCGCCAGAAACCATGAGGAATTTGCAACTTAAAGGCAGGGATGTCCTATGGCGAACTTACAGAAGTATTGCGGAAGGTGCCAACCATTGGCGTCTATTTGCCAAGCGAGGAAAAGATCTTCAAGGATTTGTGCCGACGGGTGAAGAAATGCTACTGGCTTAATCCTGAAGCTAAAAGCAAATGGAATACCGGAGGCTCAGTCATCGGCAGATATACCCCATATGTCAGTGAACTGGCTTAGGTAACCATACGGCCTCTTTGATCAAATTTTTGTGCGGATTACAGAATTGAGGATGAAGATGAAAGAAGAAAGCAAAGTCTTAACAGAAAAAGAAACTGACCAGCTGGTCAGCGACTTCTTTGAGAATTACGAGAGCTACTTTGACCGGCCATATTGCATGGATGTGCTGGCCCAGCCCCTGGCTAAGCAGTATCTCCGGCCTAGCAGCTTAAAGGTTTGCCTGGCTTACCAATTGCTGACTAAGGAGTGGATGAAAGCCAAGCTTGAGGAAGAGTCTTTCCATGATAACGGAGAGAAGGAGCGGATCTACCTGGAGCCTGGCAAGCTGAAGAATCATTTGCCTAAAGAAGATTGGGATCTGGCAAGCGACTACCTGTTTCCAGGAGACAAGCAGGCTTACCTGGAACTGACAGCTGATAAAAAGGAACTTTTCTTACCAAGCAACAAGCGCCAGCAGCTTCAGCACTTTAAGACAAGTTTGGCTAATTGCCAGTCCTGGCAAAAGCTGCTTTACCATATCAAGGAAAATCATGCTGACCTGTCGATCAATTGGCATTTCAAGAACCAGTCCAAACTGGAAGTGACTTTGACGGGGAGAAAGGATCACGAGCATGCTTTTGCCTTAAAAGAGCCAGAGGCGATGGACGAGGAGTATGACAAGTTTTTGGCAAATTCGAAGAAGAAAGAGGCGAATTACAAGAAAAAGATCAAAGAAAAGGTTGCTGCTTCTAGCCTGCGGGGGGACCTGTTAGCCCGGGCAATTGCTCAGCTTGCTTTGAGAAATGAGACGCGGATTACGCCAAATAATTGTCTGAAGATTCTGCGGGGATTGTCTTATCCGGATTATGACGCCATCAACCACAGCGACTATGACAGACATTTTCGCTTTCTGCCAAACCAGGAGATTCTGCAGGTAATTGAGGCGATGCAAAAAGACGGACTGATCGCGGCTGAGGAACGCTTTTATTCTGACTATCATGTCTATTACCATGAATTGGTGCCAACTGATTTGACTGAGGAATTTCTGAATGCGGAAGCAGCTGAAGGGTCAGATCTTGCCTTGCTGAAGGAACTTAATGAGTCTGCAGATAAGACTGATCTTTCCGCTTTTAACGTTGTCAAATTAAGCCAGGAACTTCTGCAGCATCCCGCCCTGGTTTGCGTTGACCAGGGCTATCAAGCCTTTATCGACCAGCATGACTTGGCAAGAGAATACCTAAAAACCCGCCTGCAGCTGACGACCAGCAAGTTTACCAAGAAGTATCTCCGCCTGCTTTTAGAGGGGGATGCAGAAAAAAGCATCCCTGGCCAAGCGGTGAATGCTTGATTGGGGATGCTTAGTAATTGGTATAGAGTATTTAATTAGAGGGATGCTACTTGGTTAGCTGGTCAACGAAAGCCAGGTATGCAGCTTGTTCACCAGTTTCTTTGGTCTTCACCGCCTCCAGCTTAACCTGGCCGCTGTGCAGCTGGTCTTCTGGGATTTCAATAGTATGGGTTTCAGTCGCGTTGCCGATCAGTTCGATCCAGTAGCCGTGATCCTTTTGGTGCAAGACGGTCTTGACCATACCACCAGGATTGTAGACAGAGATCTCTTTTTCAAAGTGGCCCAGGTCCGGGTGAGTCAAGGCAAAGGCCAATGAGCTGGCTGACATCCCTGTCCCGCAGGCGTTAGTAAAGCCAACGCCCCGTTCGTAGGTTCTGACAAAAAGCTGGCTATCGCCGCGGATAACGGTGTAGTTGATGTTGACCCCGTCTGAGAAGTATGGATTTTCGCCATTCAAGTAGGCACCAAGCTCTCCTAAGACCGGACTTTTCAGGTCTTCTTCTTTGATAAAGGCGATGAGGTGGGGATTAGGCACGGCCAGAGCACTAAAACGCCAGCCTGGAACCAGTTCTGGTACCAGAGTGTCCAGCAGGCGGTTATGTCCCAAATTGTCAAAAGGCAAAGATTCTTTATTAAAGCGGACAGGGGAGATTTCTACCCCGAAAGCCGGCACTCCTTCTGCAAAGTCATCAGCTTGCCGTACGGCTAGGTCAGCGTACATGGTTTCCACCTTAAACTGGCTTTCTCCGGTCTTTTCGTGCAAGTAGCGGGCAACTGTTCTAAGACCATTGCCGCACATTGAGGCTTCACTGCCGTCAGCGTTGATAACCCGCATCTTGCCTAAAACGCCTGGGTGGCTTGATTCCTCAACTGATAGGATGCCGTCAGCTCCGCCAAGCAGGCCAGTCTTGTGATCAGTAAGTGTCTGGGTCAATTGCCGCAGTTCATTATCAGTCAGCGGATTTTCCAGTTCAGTCTGGTCCAGAATGAAGAAGGAATTCTGTGAGCCATGGACTTTCAATAATTTAGTCATCTTATTCTCCTTGTGCTTCTTGCTTGAAAAAGTAGTCGTAAATCGCGGCTACCGCCCGGTCGGCATCTTTAGCTGCCGTGCCCAGCATGATAGAAATTTCGGAAGCCCCTTGGTTGACCATCCGGAGAGAAATACCCTCTCTGGCTACAGGCGTGGCAATATCCCGGATGACCCCGATCCGGTCCCTCATCCCTTCACCGACCAGCATGATAATCGCGTAATTGCTGATCCATTCCAAATGGTCAGGACTGACTTCATTTTGAATTTCATTGCAGATCTGGTCGATCAATTCATCGTTTAACGTGTCCCGGTCAAAGATCAAAGTCAAGTCGTCAATCCCGGTTGGCATATGTTCATAGGACAGTTTGTACTTGTTTAAGATTTGCAGGATGCGGAGGGTAAAGCCAACTTCCTTGTTGAGCAGGTACTTGTGCAGGTAGAGGGCACCAAAGTGCTTGCCGCTGGCGATCCCGGTAATGACGGTTTCAGGCTTGAAGCCTTTTTCCGGTACGATCATGGTCCCGCGCTTTTCCGGGTGCTGGGTATTCTTCACATTGATTGGAATCTGCCCTTGAATGGCCGGGATCAAGGCTTCATCGTGGAAGACAGAGAAACCAGCATAAGACAATTCCCGCATTTCCCGGTAGGTCATCGTGTGGATCGGATGGGGCTGGTCAACAACCTTCGGGTTAGCGGAGAAAATAGCATCGACATCAGTAAAGTTTTCATATAAGTCAGCGTGGAAACCTCTAGCCAAAATCGCCCCGGTAATGTCTGAACCACCTCTTGAGAAGGTAGCGATATGGCCAGCCAGAGTATAACCGTAAAAGCCTGGGAAAATCAGCTTTTCGTCAGCGTCATAGGCAAAGTTTTCCAGGAGCTGGTAGCTTTCCGGGTTGACAGAGGCATTGTTTGGACTACCGGTAACGATGATCCCGGCCTCTTTAGGATCAACATAGCGGGCCTTTACCCCTTGGCTTTGCAGAATCTTCGCAATCAGCTCGGCGTTAAGCCGCTCGCCATGGGCCTTAAAGGTCGCCTGCAGATAGTTCTTGTTTGGATAGTGATCCTTTGGCAAATTCAACAGGATCTCTTTCAAGGGCAAGATTTCTTCGAGCGGCAAGTTAAAGTACTCGCCGATTTCAACGTAGCGCTGGAAGATCCGGTCAGCAACTTCAAGCCCGTTTCTGCCATGGCTGATTTCATGGGCGTACTTGATCAAAAGGTCAGTGACCTTGATGTCATCGTCAAAGCGTTTGC
The DNA here is from genome assembly GCF_001888925.1 of Lactobacillus delbrueckii subsp. jakobsenii ZN7a-9 = DSM 26046. Taxonomy (NCBI): domain Bacteria; kingdom Bacillati; phylum Bacillota; class Bacilli; order Lactobacillales; family Lactobacillaceae; genus Lactobacillus; species Lactobacillus delbrueckii. The sequence continues at coordinate 1,333,590 of NZ_CP018218.1, read as the reverse complement.
CTGGTGCAGACGTAACGACAACTTGTCTTTCAGCTTCAGCAGTAATAATCTTCAAAGCATTTTCTACAGCAGGACCGCTAGCCAGGGAACTGCCACCAAACTTAACAACTTTCATGGGTTACTCTCTTTCGTGTTTGTCTTTAATCATAATTTAAGTTTAATCAGAATGGACTTTACCATTTTTCTCTGGAAAATGCAAAGAAAGATTCTGAAAATTCATGATAATCGACTTCTAAACATTGTGATACCAGTGCTTGAGGAAGCTTGAAATAAAAATATACAAATAAAAAGCTGAAAAGCTGTTGACAAGATGAGGCCAATATTATAAACTGACTACAAATTGAAGAGGCGCAACCGACAAGAGTAAGGCAAGGGAGCCAGCCAGGCGGAGAACTTGCAAGAAAGGGGAGGTTGCCGAAGCGTCCGTTTTGGCAAGGCGGATTGGCTGGGCTATGGCTTAAGAGGCCATGGACTGTCGCAGGGAAGGTACCTGCGTTGCGCTTGCAATTTGACGAGAGAATTTGATTTTGAATTTTTCGGGCTCCAGATTGTTAAGGCAACCTGGAGCTTTTTCTTTGTCTCTTCGAAGTAACAGAAACAGATGCAGATTAGAAAGAGAAAGATATTATGGCAGAATTAGACGCGCAAAGCATTATCAACTACATTGGTTCAGCACCAAAGAAGACCCCGGTTAAGGTTTACTTGCGAGGCGCCGGCCTTGATCAAGTCACTTTCCCAGATGGAACGGATCCTTTTGTCAGCGGTCAAGCTGGCGTAGTCTTCGGCGATTGGCAAGTTCTTAAGCCGTTTTTAGCAGAACACGAAGCTGACTTTGAATCTGTCCGCGTGGAAAACACGGCCCGCAATTCAGCCGTTCCTTTGCTGGACCTTAAGGAAATCAATGCCCGGATCGAACCAGGCGCTATTATCCGTGACCAGGTCTTGATCGGTGATAACGCGGTTATCATGATGGGGGCGGTAATTAACATTGGCGCGGAAATCGGTGCCGGCTCAATGATCGACATGGGCGCGATCTTAGGTGGCCGGGCGATCGTCGGCAAGAACTGCCATATCGGTGCCGGTACGGTCTTAGCCGGGGTGGTTGAACCAGCTTCTGCCTTGCCGGTCCGCATTGACGATGACGTTCTGATCGGTGCCAACGCGGTTGTCCTGGAAGGTGTCCACGTCGGTGAAGGTGCAGTTGTAGGAGCGGGTGCGGTTGTGACCAAGGATGTGGCTCCGCACACGGTGGTTGCCGGCGTTCCAGCCAAGGTAATCAAGGAAGTCGATGCCAAGACAGAAAGCAAGACCGGCCTGGAAGAAGACCTGCGTAAGCTGTAAAGAGTCAAGTTAAAGTAAACAAAACAGACATAAGTTAGTCCACATTAAGGAAGTTTTTCAATGGCAGTATTGACCGAAGCCGAGTTGCTTCAAATCCGGCGCCAACTCCACCAGATCCCGGAATTGGCTTTAAAAGAATATCAAACCCATGCTTATCTCTTGGATGTGATCAAGCAGATGAAGCAAGACTACCTGGAAATCAGGGAACCAGCAGAATTGCCAACTGCGCTCCTGGTTCTGGTCAAGGGGTCAAAGGCTAAACGGACCATCGGCTACCGGGCGGATATTGATGCTTTGCCGGTAACTGAAGCAACCGGCCTGCCATATGCTTCCAAGCACCAAGGTGTGATGCATGCCTGCGGGCACGACATCCATATGACGGTTGCTTTGGGTGTTCTCAGCTACTTTAGCGAGCATCAGCCAACTGACAACCTCCTGTTCTTCTTCCAGCCGGCTGAAGAAAGCGAGAGCGGCGGCATGAAGGCCTACCAGCTGGGACTTTTCACCGGTAAGTGGCATGTTGATGAATTCTACGGCCTGCATGATAACCCAAGTCTGCCGGCTGGGGCGATTGGCTGCCGGAACGGCACCTTGTTTGCCGGAACGACTGAAGTCAACATTGATATTCAAGGTAAGGGCGGGCACGCTGCCTTCCCGCAATTGTCAAATGACGCGGTTGTCGCGGCAGCAGCCTTGATTATGCAGGTCCAGACCATCATTTCCAGAAATATTGATCCGGTTCAAAGCGGGGTTATCACCCTGGGCAAGTTGACTGCCGGCAAGATCAGAAACGTAATCGCTGATTCAGCCAGAATTGAAGGCACGATCCGGGGACTTACCCAAAGCATGATCGAATTGATCGACAAAAGGCTGGCCGAAGTCTGCCAGGGAATTGAGCTGAGCTTCGGCGTCAAAGTCAAGCTGGAACTCAACCAAGGCGGCTACTGGCCAGTTGAAAATAACCCGGAATTAACTGAAAACTTCATTAAATACATGAAGCAGGCTGACGGGGTTGAATATGTCGAAACGGCCCCGGCGATGACCGGAGAAGACTTCGGCTACCTCCTGGCTCAGATCCCGGGAACCATGTTCTGGCTGGGTATTGAGGACGATTCACCCCTGCACTCAGCAACATTAATCCCCCAGGAAAGTTCAATCAGCCGCGGCATTGCGGCAATTACCGGCTTTTTGGAATACCGGATGACAGAAGGCTAAGGAAACAATAGAGGCAAATACAATGAACCAAAACTTACAAAACGCGGACTTACTGACAGCAATCATTACGCCTTTTACGGAAGACGGACAGATCGACTTTGCCAGCTTGACTGAATTAACCAACAACTTGATTGACCAGGGCTGCAACGGCTTTGTGATTGGCGGGACAACTGGTGAGACGCCAACTTTGACCCATGACGAAAAGATTGCCTTGTACACCCGCTTTGGTCAGATTGTAAATGGGCGTGTACCGGTTATTGCCGGCACGGGCAGTAACAACACAGCAGAAACCATTGCTTTTACTGAAGAAGTTGCCCAGATTCCGGGCATCGACTATGCTTTGGTTGTCGTTCCGCCATACAACAAGCCAAACCAGCGGTCAATGATCGCTCACTTTACGGCAGTTGCTGACCAGGTTCACATTCCAGTAGTCATCTACAACATTCCGGGCCGGACTGGGGTTAAAATGGAAGTGTCAACTATTTTACAGCTGGCCCAGCACCCCAATATTGCCGGTATCAAGCAGTGCGCCAGCCTGGAAGAAATCGAAGAGATCGTATCCGGCCGGCCAGTAGACTTTGCCGTCTTTACCGGCGAAGATGCCCAGGCGCTGACGGCCAGAATTTTGGGCGCTGACGGGGTCATCTCAGTTGCCAGTCACCTGTACACCCCAAGAATGCGGGAAATGTACGATGAACTTTACGCGGGGAACTTTGCCTTGGCCGGCAGCCTGCAGCGCTGGCTGACCCCGCGGATGAACGCCCTGTTCATGTTCCCGTCACCATCACCAGTTAAGGCGGCTTTAGCTGCCATGGGTTACCAAGTAGGCGGATTACGGTTGCCGCTTGTAGCTTTGAACGATGAAGAAAAGGAAGAACTAGCCACTGCTTTGAAGCTGCCGAAGGATGCATTAGCTGGTCAGCTGAAGCGTGATATGTTAGAAGGAGATTAAGATGCCAAGAATTTTATTGGCTGGTTTTGCCGGCTCAATGGGCCAGCAAGTCGTTAAATTAGTAGCAAGCCTGCCAGACTTTGAAATAACGGCCGGCCTGGCCCACCGTTTAAAGAGCAACGATCCAGCAGACTATGGCCTGCCAGCAAGCGCTAAGCTGTACACCAGCCTGGATGAAATTCCAGCCGACGCAGCAGATATCTGGGTTGACTTTACTGTACCAGCCTCTGTCTACCAAAACGTCCGCTATGCCTTGGAAAACGGCTACCGGCCAATCGTAGGGACGACTGGCTTGACTGACCAGCAGGAAGCTGAGCTGAAGCAATTGACCAAGGAAAAGGGGGTTGGCGGCTTGATCGCTCCTAACTTTGGCATGTCAGCTGTTTTATTGATGAAGTTCGCCCAAGAAGCAGCTAAGTACTTCCCAGACGTGGAAATCATCGAAATGCACCACGAAGATAAGAAGGATGCTCCATCAGGCACGGCCTTGGCCACAGCCAAGCTAATCGCTGAAGTCCGCGAGCCCCACCAAACTGCAGCAGACACCACAGAAAGCCTGCCAGGGGCAAGAGGCGGCGATTACCAAGGCATCAAGCTGCACGCGGTTCGCTTGCCAGGCTACGTCGCTCATGAACAGGTGCTTTTTGGCGGCAAGGGGGAAGCCTTGACCATCCGGCAGGACTCTTTTGACCGGTCATCCTTCATGAGCGGGGTCAAGGTTGCCTTGGAAAAGGCAGCTGACTTAGACCAGCTCTATGTCGGCCTGGAAAACATTTTGTAGACAGTATTCTTTGTTTTTTTATAGAAAGATGATCATCATGCCAGAAACAGATCCTAACTTGCGGGATTTAGGCAACAGAAATCTTGCTAAAATCGCGCCTTCAGCCATCCGGGCTTTTGACGAAGAAATCTCCCAGATCCCGGGAATCATCAAGCTCACATTGGGGGAACCAGACTTCGCGGTGCCAGATCATGTTAAAAGGGCCGCTATTCGGGGAATTGAAGCAGATGACTCCCACTACGGGCCATCAAAAGGGAAGCTGGCCCTGCGTGAAGCTATCAGCAAGTATCTTGCGGCAAGCAGACAGGTTGACTATGACCCGGAAACTGAAGTTATTGTCACTGACGGGGCAACTGAAGCAATTACGGCAACTTTACTGGGACTTCTTAATCCAGGTGATAAGGTTTTAGTGCCAACACCAGTCTTTTCCCTTTATTTCACCAACATTGAAATGGCAGGCGGGGAAGTGGTGATGATCGACACCTCAGATACTGGCTTCAACTTGACGCCAGAGCGGCTGGAAGCGGAGATTGAGGCGGCCGGCGACCAGGTTAAGGCAATCATGCTCAACTATCCATGCAACCCAACAGGGCGGACTTATTCCAAAGCTGAGTTAACTGCTTTAGCGGAAGTCATCAATAAGCACCATTTGCTGGCAATCTGTGATGAAATCTACAGCGAACTGACTTATGACCAAGAACATTTCTCTTTGGCTACTTTACTGCCAGGACAGGTAATCTTGATCAGCGGCTTATCTAAGTCACATGCCATGACCGGCTACCGGCTTGGATATATCGCGGCTCCGGCAAGTTTACTGCCAAATGTGGCCAAGGCCCACAGCTTCATGGTGACCTGCGTGGACAATATCGCCCAAGACGCGGCAATTGAGGCTTTGACCAAGGGGCTTGACGATCCAAAAGAATTTAAGGCAGCCTACCAGCGCCGGCGGGACTTCATGGTTGATAATCTGACCAAGCTGGGCTTTGAAATGGCCGTACCGCAAGGGGCATTTTACATTTTTGCCAAGATTCCGGAGAAGTTCGGCAGTGATGACTTTGCTTTCGCCAAAGATGTGGCTAAGAAAGCCAGAGTTGGTCTGATTCCAGGCAGCGTGTTTGGTAAAGGATCTGCTGGCTATGTCCGCTTTTCTTACGCGGCAGCCGATGACAAGCTGGCAGAAGTAGTCAAGCGGCTTGGTGAATACGTTGCTCAGCTCTAATATTTTTCCTAAGACAGCAGTTTGTTGTCTTTTTTCAGTTTGCTGTCTTTTTTTATGCCGAATGATATAATTTAGAAAGAATCTAAAGAATTAGTATGACAAGGAGCATATAAATAATGTCTGAATACCCACAACTTACCCTTGACCAAGCCAAGGGCCCAAAGGCAACTATCAAGACCAACCACGGCGACATCGTCATTCAGCTTTTCCCAGAAGAAGCACCAATGACTGTTGAAAACTTCGTCCGCCTGGCACAAAAGGGCTACTACGACGGCGTAACTTTCCACCGGGTGATCAGCGACTTCATGATCCAAGGCGGGGACCCGGAAGGTACTGGTGCCGGCGGTCAAAGCATCTGGGGCCACAATTTTGAAGACGAATTCTCAAACGAACTCTTCAACCTGCGCGGGGCTTTGTCAATGGCTAATGCTGGTCCAAACACCAACGGTTCACAATTCTTCATCGTGCAAAACAAGAACATGCCAAAGCGCTTCATTCAACAATTGCGCGATGCCCAATACCCAGAAGAAGTTGTCAAGGCTTACAAGCAAGGTGGTACGCCATGGCTTGACCACAGACACACTGTTTTTGGCCATGTAACTGAAGGCATGGATGTCGTTGACGAAATTGCCAAGGTAGCTAAGGACGGCAACGACAAGCCACTTGAAGACGTGGTAATCACGACTGTTGAAATTGCTGACTAAGAGTAAGTAAGAAAGGTTTGCGTGAGCAAGAGTGAAATTAAAACGGGTTTGGCTCGTTAAGTTAATATTTGTACTGGCTTTTGCCATTATTTTGGCGCCAAAGGCAAAGACTACGGCAGCTTCAGATGCTGACAAACCGTTTTACAAGAATGCCATGGTCAACACTTACGTGTATGACGAAAAAGGCAAACGTACCAAGGACAAGAAGATCCTGGCCGGTAAAGCCGTTGGATGCTACAGCATGATTAATTATGTTGGTGACAAGCCATATATCATGATCGGCCAAAACAAGTACGTGGCATATATGAACGTGGTTGGCTTGGATTGCCGGTTAAACCATAACAGCTACATTTATTCCAGCAGTGGCAAGCGGATGAAGAATTCCGGTGTCTTGCTGAAGAATGGCCCGGTAACTGTCTATGGCGGCAAGAAAAAGATCAATGGCAGCAAGTACTGGGCAATCGGCGTTGGCTTGTACGTTAAGGCAAGCAACGTTGAAACGCCTAAGGACGAAGTCACTAGCGATCCAAACACGCAGAACCAAACAACTGAACCGCAAATATCTTAAACTTGAGCACTGCATTTGCAGTGCTTTTTTGTTTGGAGGGGATACGATTTCGTTTTTAGTCAATGGTTCGAATAATACATATTATGTAAAGTTAAGTAGCGAAAATCACGAGAGAGGACGCTGCTTAGCCCCAGATGATCATTTTGCCCGGTAGTATTTAATACTGCGCTCTGATATAATTCAGATAATCTTTTTTGCAATTGCTTTTGGATTGGAGATGAGTTTATGTTTAGCTACAAGATCAACGATGAATTAGAGTTAGCCGTGCCAAGATTGACTGACGGTGAAGCTCTGTATGACTTAATTGACAGAAACCGGGACAATTTATCCTACTACTTGCCTTGGGTTGACCACGTTCATGACGTGCAAGCTGAGACTGACGCTATTAGGCGTGATTTAGTCAGGTTTGCTGAAGGCAAAGCCTTAGACCTGTACATTTGGTATCATGGCCGTTTAGCTGGTAAAGTCAGCTTGAATTCAATTGATGCTATGTATTCTGAGGCAGATATCGGCTACTTTTTAGGCAAAGAATTCCGCGGACACGGAATCATGACGCTGGCTACCCGGGCTATCATCGATATCGCCTTTGAGGAATATGGCCTACACAGAATTATGCTGCAGTGCGCTGTAGACAATCTGCCAAGCAATAATGTGGCTAAACGGCTAGGGATGCGGTTTGAAGGCTGCCATAAGGGCCGGTTGATCCTTAGAGACGGCTATCATGATAGTAATGAGTATGCGGTTCTTGCTGAAGAATGGCCTGATGTGCAGAAAAAGTACTAAGCTACCCTTGCTTGAAGCTCAAAGTTTTACCACTGATTTCTTACGTGTGTTAGTTTAAAACTATAATTTTAATGACAGAAGTTTGAAATACCCTTTCGGCTCAAGGATTTGCTTTATAGCAATTTTACTGAGTTTTTGAGCATTTTTTATTTTTCTTTTCTGCTTTTGATTTCTGTTTTATCAAGCTACAAAAAAATCTGTCCGTATTGCGGCAGATTCACTAGCTAGTCTGTCAAATGACCAAGTTCAAGGATTTTAGCTGAACTACCAGATGATACTTCGCTGCTCCCTTCTTTTCACCATCAAGATTCATTGCAGCAGGCGTTGTTATTACGCATTCTTTCACCTGTTTCACTACTACATCTTTGCAGCTAATCAGGTCCTTTCGCAGAATTTTATAGATATAATATGGCGCGAATAAAATGTCCATTGCAGAAGGCACAGAGCGTGACCTGGTCGTTAAAAAAGCAGGCCATTTTGTGGCCTATGACCTTTACTTTGGAAAACTTATAGCGGCTGATATTGCGCAGAATCGAAGCTACATATGCCGCGCTTTTAAGCGTTTTAACGTCAAGCAATCAAGGCGTCAAGTCCAAAGCAGCCAACGTTGACTCAGTAGCGCTCATCATTGACTAAAATTGTGTCAATTGGAATCGCTGGCTGGTCTAAAGTCGCTTTGAGGATGGCTTTAGGACTCATCTCGCGCGGGAAAAGTCATTGCCCGTCCCAAATGGCAGGCAAACAACTCCATGGTTTGTGTGCACGAGATTTTGGATGACTTGGTTGAAAAAGCCGTCTCCGCCAACTGAATAGAATCGTGTTTTTTCAGGGTAATTTTTAACGATTTCTTTTACATGGTCCTTGTACTCACTAAAGTAGATCTCGCAATCTCTCCCCTCCATCACCTTTTCGATGTTTTTGATGAGGGAATCATTTCTGGACTGATCTGGACTTGATTAGAAAAACATGCTTCATGTACGATATCGACTTCCTTTTACAATAGTTTAATGTAAACACAAACTCGCTGGTTTGTACAGAAGCCGTAGCAAAAAGGAGGTAGCAAGGTACCGCCTCCCCTGTTCCCTCCCCCGCTTTTGGAGGTGAGTTTTTAGTTGCGCTACTAATTAGCAGCAGAATTTTTTGAAGATGATGATTACAACTTGGTTTCTAAAGATAGCGATATCTCTCACCTGTTGAGATTAGTTAATGAAGCCTACATTAATTACAGTGCATCTGGATTAAGCCAAAAGACGCATCAACCAGGATCTCCATGGTCTTTAACTGATGACGGCAAGATTATCAAGGATCAATTGATTTTTGATACATTCAGTAATGGCTTAGAAGAATAATGGCATTTTACTGACAACGAAAGCTCTACCCAAACTTTAGGTAGAGCTTTTTCTGTTCTATTTAATTCATTGTTGCATAAGCACTAGCATACCTGCCAGCAATTCGACCTGAATTCCATGCAAAAGCGTTGCTTAAGCCTTCAATTGTTGGATAAGATGAGTCATAAAGGCCTGATGCGTCATTTCCGACAGCATAAATACCATCAATTACTTGTCTCTTCACATTTAGAGCCTCAAAATGCTCATTGACTAATGCACCACCGACAGTCCCCAGGGTAGTTGAATTAGCACGAACTGCATAGAAAGGTCCCTCTTTGACCGACAAAGTCATGAAACGGTCATCTTTGTAAAGATCCATGTCTTTACCTTCTACCACCAGTTCATTGTATCGGTTAACTGTTGCAGTAAGATTTGCTGGATCAACCGCAATCTTCTCTGCTAATTTTTGAATGCTATCTGCCTTAAAGATAGCACCTTGGGTGATACCCTCATTTAAATCTTGGTCTAGTTGCGGATATGGACCAACTTGATAAGTCATTGGCTTTTTATCTAGCAGGCGGAAGGTTCTTTCAAATGAACTTGTCCAGTCCAAAGCTTGCTGACGGAGATAATCGACAGTTGCTTGGTCAAAGAGGAAGTAGTAGTACCCACCGATCTGGTAAACTGAATCACCCCATAATGCGAAATCATATACTACGTCTTCATTAGTAAATCGCTTGCCTTCCCGGTTAACCCATAAGAGTGGGATGTTGGTCAAGTCAAAAATACTTGCGTTATGCCACTTTGGATCCGTCTTTGAGTAGACAGTTGCCGCATGGTTTTCAAAAATTCTCTTGTAATCGCTAACGCCGCCAGCTTCTTTGAGCATCTGCAGGCCATCACCGGTAGCTTTCCGTTCACCCATTGAGTACAGGTCATCTGGATCAATTGCTAAAGTACGCTTGATTTCGTCCTTATTGCCAACAAATCCCCTATCAGCCAAGATTACGGCTTTAGTTTCCAAGGTGATTTCTTCGCCTTTTCTGTTTGCTTTAACGGCAGTTACTTTAACCTGTTCTTGAACAACTTCTTCGGCCGAAGTTTCGGTCATAAGGACTCCGCCGCTTTCTAGAAATTTGTTCATTACTCGCTTAAATCCGTTAAACTTATCGATAAATTGGTGATATGTTCTGGGATGCTCCTGGTGGACTTCTTGAGTGTTGGTTACTAATTCAGTCTCCAAACCTGATTCAGCCATCCAATCGATTGTAGCTGCTGACTCTTCAAGAATGGCCTTAACCATTAACACATTAGATGAATGGTGAGTATAATTGATGATTTCCTCGTAGGCATCTTTTAGGCTGTACTTCACTCCAGCTTCTTTTTGAGCCCTGCTTTCAACCGCAAATAGTCCCTGGGCACCAAACATCCCTGCACCGCCAAATTTGTCGCCTTTTTCCAATAGTGCTACTTTTGCTCCGCATTCTGATGCAGTTAATGCTGCACTGATGCCAGAAGCACCAGCTCCTACTACTACGATATCAAAGTTCATTTTGTTCTCCTTTCTGAACTTGATACATTTCTAGCAGTTGCAGAAACTGGATTTAAATGGACAAACCTTAAGTAGTCGCCTAATTCCACAATTTCGGAAGAACCATCCTAAAGCACAAATATCTTTCAGAGAGATAAATGACTATCAGCAAATACCTGCTGAAGTAGACATTTTAGAAATGGCTTATGCGAAAGAGCCACTGAGTGAACACGAATTCTCTTTCATATCCATTGTTCCTTCGCCTCTTCGAGTAGCTTTGCCAGCAAGTCATCCCTTAGCCAAGAAAAAGCAACTATCTTTACAAGACTTGGCAGCACAGGATTTGGAAATCGTAGCTCCATCTGCATCTCGAAATGCTGGAGATCAACAAGACCGACTCCGAACGCCGGGAACTGCTCCGGCCATTTGAAATCACCCCTACTGACGGCTTTGTCTATGGCTTACGGCAAACGCCTATTTTCCAAAAAGCCTTCACCTTCTAAATCCATGCAAAAAGCGACCGAAACCATATCATGTTTCGATCGCTTTTTTGTTAAAAAATCTATTAGTCTTGCTTAGTCTCTTCTAAAACGATTCCCTGGTAAAGCTTGACAGTAAGTAAGTAGTAAACCAGGTACAAGAGGAAGAATGCTAAGAATGGAATCCAAATCTTGTAGTAGGGGTCTGGCAGAAGAATCGTAAAGATCTTCAAGCCAAAGAGTACGTCCAGGCTGCCAAGTACCGCCGGTGCCACAAACAAGATGGCAATTTCTTTTCTAATCGCTGCCTTCAAGGCGCTGTTTCTAGCCCCAAGCTTGTAGAGCATCTTGTACCGCAATTTGTCACTGGCTGCGGCTGACAGGATCTTAAACATCAGAGTTGAAGCCAGCATCATTAAGAAGGACAAACCAAGGAAAAGGCCCATAAATTCAAAGCCTGAGCACATTGCCGCGATTTGCTGGTAAAGAAACGGCTTGGTGAATTCCAGGTAGCCGTATGCCATTGAGTCCTTGCTGAACAGCTGCATTTCTTGCTCAGTAAGCTTCAGCAATTTCTTGTTGTTCTTGGCAAAATCCTTAACCTTGTAAAAAGTGATGACCTTAGTCGTCGGCTTCTTTTTGGCAAAAGCTGCATCTGACAAGGCCACAAAGCCCTTGCTGGAATCTTCTGGGAAGAGGCTGGCGGCTTGAGCAGAATTTCTGACCGTAGCTGAAGTCTGCTTACCAGTTAAGGTCTTGGAAGTAACCTCAACCGTGTGGTAAATCCGCCCCTCCTTGTCAATCGCCTTCTTCTTGTCTGAAGATGCCGCGTTATACATTTGGATCTTGAGCGGCGTCTGGTCAATTTCACTTTTCTTGACATAGAGGATGCCATTTTTCTCATCAGCCTTGTAGCTGTAAGTAACTTTCTCCTCTGTACCGATTCTTTCAACCTTGTCAGCCACCTTCTTCTGCTTGCCAACTAAGACAATATCGTAGTACATAACGTCAGTCATGGCATTCTTCAAGTTGTTGAAGTTAATGCCGACCGTAATAGCGCCAAGGGCCAAGGCCAGCATAATTGAGATGGCTGACAGAATTCTGGTGTAGCCATGCAGGCGGAACTTTAACTGGCCCAGAGTGTAAGGCCGCATCCCTTTGTAGAGGAAGCTGTGTCTCTTCCGCAAAAAGTCGATGACAGCTACGAAGAAGGCATCAAAGATTAAAAAACTACCCAAAACGATGGTTACTAAAGCAATTGGAATTGCCTTCAGCTGCAAAGTCGCCACATGCCACATTGCCCAGTAGCCGGTAGCCAAAAGCAGTACCCCCGCGATAGCCTGGATAGTCCGTAAGACTGGCTGGTTCTTCAGCTTGCTTGGTTTCTGGTCTTCTTTTAGAAGATTGATCAGCGTAGTCTTGGTCAGCTTGACCGCGTTCCAGGAAGCGGCCAGGAAGAACAAGGCGACAAAGAAAAGCAAGGTCCAGAGAACCGCTGGCAGGTAGAGCGGATTAAAGTGAGCCAGAGTCAGCCCCAGCTGCTTGACCATCAAGGATGAGACCAGTTCAGTCAGCCCCACGCCCAAGATAATCCCAATCCCGGTTGCTAGAAGGCCGGTTACCAGGGTTTCAGCGAAGATCAGTTGGCCGATCTTGCTGCTTTTTGCCCCCAGCATCATGTACATGCCATAATCCCGCTTTCTCATGCTCAAGAGGAAGCTGTTAGCATATGCCAGGTAAACCAGGGTCAAGATGGCCAAAAGGACGATCCCAAAGGAAAAAATAAACTTAGTTGCTCCCATGGTCAGCCGTCCCGCTACACTGGACTTTAAGAAAGACGGGTTAGCGGCCAGAGTCAAGAACATGTAGAAGATCATACTGGCGGCGCTAAGGCCGGAAAACAGGACCAGGTAGTCTTTTAGCCGGCTTTTCAGCCCGGTCATTGACAATTTAAAAATCATGTTAATCCCTTTCTTTACTCAACTAGTCGGTATTTTCGCTGAGCTGGCTGATCAGCTTCTTGTAAAAGACCTGCCGCTTCAAGTCCCCGCGCTTGATCTCTTCATCAATCAAGCCGTCCCTGATAAAGAGAATCCGATCAGCAAATGATGCAGAAAACGGATCGTGAGTGACCATCAGGATTGAAACCTGGTCTTTCTCATTAAGCAGCTCCATCGTGTCCAGCAAGGCCCTGGAAGACTTAGAATCCAGGGCCCCGGTTGGTTCATCGGCCATCAAGATTGCCGGTTCATGAACCAAGGCTCTGGCAGCAGCAACTCTTTGCTTCTGCCCGCCGGAAATGGCTGCTGGGTACTTTTCCAAGACTTCGCTGATGTTGAGCTTAGCTGCGATCTTATCGACCTTAGAATCGATTTCTGAGCTTTTTACCCCTTGCAAAGAAAGTGGCAGGGCAATGTTTTCCCTAGCGGTCAGGTTGTCTAAGAGGTTGAAGTCCTGGAAGATAAAGCCAATTTCTTTAGCCCGGAAGTCGGCCATCTGGTTCTTCTTCAGCTTGGCGATGTTTTTGCCGTTAACCGTAACCTCGCCGCTGCTTGGCTTGTCCAAGGTCGACATGATGTTCAAAAGAGTGGTCTTACCAGAACCGGAAGTCCCCATAATGGCCACGAATTCGCCCTTGGCTACGCTGAGCGAGACGTCCTTTAAGGCCTGGAACTGCTTCTCCCCTTTTTTACCGTAAGTCTTTGTAACGTTGTTGACAGTCATCACTTTTTCCATAGTTACCCCCTAAATCGTATTGGTGTATTACTGTTGTGATACACTAAATAATACTGGAGTCTTTAAGAATCGTCAATAGGAATTTTAGTGATTTGCAAAAAAGTTGTAACAAAAAACAGGCGAAGCCTTCCTTTAGTGGAAAAACTTCGTCTGTTTCAGGATTAGACGAAAAAAGCCACTGGAGCTGTTGCTTGCTTCAGTGGCTGTCTGGTCTTCAGTTTTCTTGGCTTTTTGGGTCGATAAACAAGATTCTGACCTTGCAGCGGATGATTTAATTTTCCCAGCTCATTCCCTTCCAGGGGGCAGACCGTAATCTGCTCGTAAGGAGAATTTAGCTGCAGAGACAAGAGCTGCCCTACTTCGACTTCTTCAAGGTGCTTTTGCCGGCTCTTTCCGACAATATCTTCACCGTCTGTTTCTAAGAGCCAGCTTTCAATGTGCGGGATATCGGCTAAAACGGGTTCAGTCATTTTTTGATAGATGGCCAAACCCAGCTGGATGACTTGCCTTTTTTCATCGATGGACTTGATAAAGGCAAAAGGCTATTGCGCAAGGTTGGCTAGAGCAGCTCTAACCAGGTTCGCGATGCGCGGGTTCGGCAAATAGCCCAGGGTCTAGTACATTGTCGCCATCATCTTTAAAGCTGACTTCCATTTCTGGTTGAAGCAGGTACCACTCCGGCGTGCACTTACTGCCTCTTAACTCAGCTCCTGCTTCAGCTTTAGTACCTTATCTTCGATTTCTTTAATCACCTGCATAAAGGTCTCATCATCTTGTCCAGTTGGATCTTCTAATCCCCAATCTACCCGCTTTTTTGCAGGCAAATAAGGACAGCGGACTCCGCAGCCCATGGTGATCACGTAATCAATGCTTGGCAGGTCAGCGAGGGTCTTGGGCTTTTGTCCGTTGGCCAGCATATCAATGCCATAATGCTCTTTGATCAGCCGAATCGCGTCGGGATTGATCTGATCTTTTAAGTCCGTGCCGGCTGAATAGGATTCAAAGACATCCCCGGCCAGCTTCTTGCCCAAGGCTTCTGCAATTTGACTCCGGCAGGAATTATGGGTGCAAATAAAGGCTACTTTTGCTTTGGTCATGATATTCTCCTGTTATTTCTTCTCAAGCAGGCCCAGGCCGCTGATGGTAAGGTCACTGGAATCATTGACGAAAGAGAAAGTTGGGATGCTATCCATGCCTTCATCTAAGGCTTCCATCAAAATCATGGCAAAAAATTCAAACCAGCTGTCCGTTGGCACGTCATTCCTATCATCTTGTGGAGTCAGCCAGAATTTTGTTGCTGCTTCTCTCGTTTTAACATTAAGCGCCAGGCCTATTGCGGTATTATAGAAGTCAAAAGTGGCTTTGAAAGAATGAACATCTGTATCATTTATCTTAATGCCTAATTCCTCGGGGATCTCTGTTTCTGTGATCATCATTCTGCCCGTGATTTTACCGTATTTTTCTTCAAAATCTTGAATTGAGTCATGTTTCTTAAGTTCGGCTTCTACCTCGTCAAACAAAGCTTCGTTCTCTAACATACCAATTCCTTCCTAGCAAACTGTAACCGATTGCTTTGGTCTCTATCATAAACTAAAAGCAGCATCCCCTGCACTAAATACAGATGAATGCTGATAATGTAACTTAATTCAAAATTCTAATTAAAGGCCAGCAAGAACATTGGCGATTCCCAAGTTGTATCATCCGGGAAGGTAACCTTGATAGTAACGTAGCTGCTAGATTGCTCGTCGTAGTTATAATCGTCACGAATTTCGTACTTGGTCTCTTTCGGCATATCAGCAATATTGCTGATAAAGTCTTGTGGCTTTAACAACTGATAGCTGTCCGCTTCAATATCCGTGCCTACTGGCAAGGTGATTGAAGAGCTCTTCAGAGCTGGATGATAGACCAGGTTATCTGGCTGACTGACCGTCAAGGTAAACTTCTGGCTAACTTGGTAGGAATTATCTGGATAATCTACCCGAATATAATAGTCATGGCTTCCAGGAACCTTGGTGTCTGGATCATTAGCTAATATATTTCCATCTGCACGGCAGAAGTAAAACTCAGTTGTCGATAACTCAACTTCATCTGGGTCATTAGGGAAGTAACCAACTGGGTTAGTCACAATGTACTTTCTAATATCGATATAGTGGCCATACGGTACGGTAGTGTTCTTGACAGTCACATTGTACGCATCCGCTTGTGCAGACTTGACTACAAAGGAAACTGGCCCTACCGTTTCCTTTGAACCATCTGGGTAGGTAACTAAAATATTAGTCTGATAGAAGCCGCCCTTCTTAGTGTTTACTGGCTTTACAAAAGTATAGTTTGTCTCGCTTGGCAGATCCCAGGGATTGGTGATGTAGGAATACGCATCGTTTGAGAACGTTTCTCCCCAATCAAGCGTTGTAGTCCACGCTTTAACCTTTGGGCTGTACTTCTGTGCCATCGTTAATGGCTTCTCGCTAGTCTTCTTTACCGTTTTTGAAGACTTCTTAGTAGTCTTTTTGACTGTTTTCTTGGTGCTCTTCTTGGTAGCTTTCTTCACAGTCTTCTTACTGCTTTTCTTCACTGCCTTCTTAGGATTGGCTGTCTTTTTTACAGTCTTAGCTTTAGTGACTTTCTTCTTGCTTACCTTCTTAACGGCTTTCTTATTGGCCTTTTTGCTGATCTTCTTCGTTTTGGCTACAGATTTCTTCTTAGCCTTGTAAGCCTTAAACCACTTGGTCTTTTCTGGAGCTGAGACGAAGTAAAACTTCCGTCTGCCAGCCTTATACTTGTTGCTCTTAATCACCCAGCCACTGCCAGTGCTCATCAGCCATTGTGACCGATAAATGACAGAGCCTTTCTTAACTTTTCCAGCCGAGTAAAAGTGGTTCTTTGATTCAGAAGTACCAGTCTTTACCCGGTAGACCTTCATAGTCTTAGTGACTACAATCTTCTTGTCAGCCATTTTGGCATAGTCGTACCCGTTAAGGTAGCTTGCCTGCACAGGCTGAACGGTCGTAGCGACTAAGGACAAACATCCAACAAATGCTAGTATTTTCCTTTTCATGTTATTCACCTTTCCTAACTTAAACATCCAACTTGATCATACCCCTAAAATCCGTCTATGAAAAGGCTTTAAGCAAAAAGAGCCGCATACAATCGTACGCGGCTTTCCATATCCGAAATTATGTTAAATTGTATTTATATTTCATTTTGTTTCCGGGTCATTACCAAAACTGCCAGTGAATAGAAAACTACTCCGGTTAGAAGCAAAACTGCTACTGAAACCCAAGCTGGGGCGGTATGGCCATCATAGACGAAGACAATTCCCAAGATCTCTTTGATCTTTTTCAAGACACTTGCCGGCTGATTTGCAAAATTTGCCTTTATTGCAGGCTTCATCAAAAGCTGCCGGTAAAGTACCGCTGAATGAGCACATGGGAAGTACTTTACCAGCCACTGAACGTTGTCTGGCAAGCTGCCGATTGGAATGTATGCCCCAACCAAAAAGCCGATCAAGGTCCCAACTATCGTGCTTGCGGCAGAATAGGAGCTGTTGGTCTTCAAGAAGGAAATTATAAAGGAAGCAATCGCCGATGATGCAAAGGCTGATAAGACAATTACAGCAAATAGCTTTAGTAAAGTCTCTATATCCAGTACTGCCCCGCCGTCCAGACCAAGGTAGATTTCCCCAAAAATTAAGGTAAAAATGGACATGATGATGCTGATGATGAAGCCAGTCACGATATAGCCGCCCGCGACCTGTCTTCTGCTGACCGGAGATGAGTAAAAGTCCTTGATCGCCTTATTCTCCCGGTCGCTGATCATCACCCCATATGCTCCTAAACTCGTAGTGATCGACGCCGAAGCCAGCATCCCTGCTAGCATCCAAGCCCGCATCAAGCGATTGGGATGCGGTAGAAACTTTAGCCCGCTATTCACCGAATCACCAATGAATAAGATGTAGAGGGCAAAAATGATAATGACACTCAGCATTGAGAAGAATACTGAAGCTTTGTCTCTAAAGTAAATCTTGAGATTCCTTTTGACCATCGCGCTCATTCTCTTAGCCTCCTCCCTGTAATATTCAAGAATACGTCATCCATCGTTCCATGCAGGACTTCAAAACTTTGCAATTGGTCCCGCATTCCTTCTACGATATCAATGGCATCCATGGTGTTCCTCAGTTCTACCTCATAGTGGTCGGCCACCTTATTCCAATTAAGTGATAAAGACGACAGAATATTGTCTAAATTCTGCTCTTTCTTCGGATACAGCTTAAGCCGGTCATAGCTGTAGCGCTCTTTCAAGCTTATCGGACTGCCTTCAGCGACAATCTTCCCGTGGTCCAGTATTACCACATAATCCGCTGCGGATGCTTCGGCCATATAGTGCGTCGTCAAAAAGATGGTCATCCCCTGCTCTTTTTGCAGGCGCTGGATCGTTTCCCAAATGTGCTGCCTGGTTTGCGGATCAAGACCCGTCGTTGGTTCATCTAGGAAAAGGATTTTCGGCGTATTTAAGAGCGCTCTGGCGATATCTACCCGCCTCCTTTGCCCACCGGACAATTTTCCGTATTGTCGCTTAAGCAGGTCATTAATCTCCGTATATTCGCTTGCCCGGGCAACAGCTGCTTTTACTTCTGCCTTGCTGTGATAGTAAAAGCCCGCGCGAAGAGTTAAATTCTCAAGCACTGTAAGCCGCTTATCCAGCATTCCTTCTTGAAAGACGATCCCGATCCTCTGCTTGATCTCCTGTGCCTGTGTCTTCATGTTAAGCCCGGCCAACTTGATCTCACCAGAATCGAACTTGGTCAAAGTCGACAGGCAGTCAACCGTTGTAGATTTTCCGGCCCCGTTTGGGCCAAGGAAGGCAAAGAGCTCGCCTTCGCGGACTGCAAAGGAGATGTCATTGACGACTTTCAAGTCCCCATAGGACTTAGATAGGTTTCTAACCTCAATAGCATTCTTCACTATTTTGCAACCCCTTTCTATTTATCTTTCTAAGTTAATTCTACATCTTTTAATATTTTCTTGGGTTAAATCTAGGTAAGATGCAAAAAAAGGCGGCCGAGTCGAAAAAAGCTGGAATAAGAAAAGGCCACGCTGGTTAGGCGTGACCGTTTAGGTGATGTTAAGTGAGTTATTTTGATCGAGATATATTTCAATCAGCAAGAGAGAGTTAAGATTACGATCTAAGATACAGGTCTCAAGTACTGTAAATTCAATGCTTCATGTTAAAATTAACAGTAACTAGATACTATTTATAGGTGGCATCATGCAAATCAGACGCACGCAAGTTAAAGACATTCCAGCAATTATGAAGCTGCTGAGCCAAGTTTTGGAAATTCACGCTTCGATTCGTCCAGACATTTTTATTCCAGGCACAACCAAGTACACGGTGGAAGAGCTGACGACAATCATTAACGATGACCAGAAAGCAGTTTTTGTCGCGGTTGACGAAGATGATCAAGTGCTCGGCTATGCATTCACTCAGCTGCAAGAGCAGCCTTTTTCAACCAATATGGTTCAGTTTAAGTCACTCTTTATCGATGACCTCTGTGTTGACAGCACCCAGCGCTCCCAAGGCGTGGGCCGGGCCCTGCTTGATTATATTAAAGCTGAAGCCAAAAGACTGGGATGCTATGAAGTGACACTTAATGTATGGGAGGGCAATGATTCTGCCATAAACTTCTATAAGAAGAATGGCTTGAAGGTCAAAGAAACAAATATGGAATTTATTTTGTAAGCAAAAACCGATCTCAAATTTTGAGACCGGTTTTTAATTCCAACAAATTACTTTACATAACAAAGTTTATGTATATATGTTTACTTAAAAATGTATAGTTCTGATAAAGCGACTCTGTTGTTCTTAAAAAGTTAAAGTTGATCAACTGCACATTTAAGCGCAATAGAACTCACTTCTTAAAAAGGTGTATTTTATCCCAAACGGAAAGACTTCAAATCTTCTTCCATGCTTTCGTCTTCCAAGCCAATATATCTCAGAGTAGTGGTTGGGCTGCTGTGGTTCAGCATCTTCTGCAGCTTGTACAAGGCCCGGGGATCTGGATCACCTGCTGGGGTTGTCGCGCTCTTGATGTAGTGATAGCCAAAAGTTTTTCTTAGAGTGTGGGTACCAACTGTATTGGGATCAATCTCGCACTGCCGGGCGGCCCGCTTCAAATCTTTATAGAATGACTTTCCTTCAATATGCCCCTCCCCTTTTCTAGAAGGGAAGAGCCAGTCACTTGGCTTCAGCTGCATCTGGGCAATGTAATTTTCCAAGTCCTGGCTGATATTGCCAATATAGGCATGCCGGTTCTTGTGGGTCTTGGTTTCAACCAGGTTGTACCATTCCCCGTCTTCAATGTCTGACACCTTGGCCTTGACGATGTCGGAGATCCGGAGACCCGTATTGATTCCAAAGACAAAAATCATAGCATTCCGCAGACCATTCCTGTTTTGCCCGGTAACTGTCCCGGTCCCAAATTGCAGAGCCCGTTTCATAGCGTTGATTTCCTTTGCCGTTTTCAGCGGCCGGATATTTCTGCTGCTCTCTGTTTTTTTAACTTTTCGGCCCATTTTGCTAGCAAAATCCTCCCCTCACTGAATGCGTCTTTATGTATTCATTCTAGCACAAAGGTGCATTGAAGCGGCAAAATTGTTAAAAAATCTGTCCTAACTAATCAAGATTCGAATGCGTAAAAATGATTATTTCTACGCATTCAGTAAAACGGTGGTTTTTTGCCAAAAATGCTGAGAAAAGCTCTCATTTGCGCCCAAATTTTCAGAGATGATTACTTGTCCTTTTTCCCGCTTACCTCTATGCTTTTGTTGGCATCCAGCTTTTCTCCATCTTCAAGTTCTTGAATGAAGGATTGCTCAGAAGCATGGTTTTGATGAAGGAATACCTCTACTGCAACTTGGGCGAATTAGCCCTTAAGCTGGCCGCGACCTGGCTGCTTTTAACGCCTCTTCAGACTAATGCTTTCTGGAGCGCGGAACTGGGAACCAGAATCATCTGCGTCTTGGGCTCAATCATCTTGGTTATTAAATAAATGCAAGCTTTAGAAGCCATAGAAAAAGCCGGTTAATACCGGCTTTTTCTATGCAGTCATAAATGTAGTAAAGAAAGAAGATTAACGGGTCCGGCGGTCGTTCTCGGCTTTCTTGTAGAATTCCTCCTTGGATTTGCGCATGACCTTGTCTACCTGGTAGAGCAGGTAGCCGAAGTTAAGTCCTAGCAGACCGCCGCAGATAATGGCGGTGACGTTGATTACTGATCCGATTCCTGTCATTTTTTACCTCAGTCAAAAGTATAGCATAGAAGCGGAAAACTTTTTAATTTAAATATCATTTCAATAATAAAAAAGCGAATATTCGTGATTATCCAGGCAAGTAAAGCTCTCACCTAGATAAATCAACGATTACCAACTAAATGCATATAAAATACGCAGCTTTCTTAATGAAGATCAAGAAAACTACTTGCATGCCTTGCATCTATCCTTTATACTATTGAAAAAACAGAAAGGAAGCAGCAAAAATGGCCGCATTTATTGACATTAACCCAGATATCTGCCCAGCTTCATTCGCTGTTCCTTTTCCATTTTTTCAAATTATTAATATTTCATCACTTAAGACATGTCACTCGTTGATATGTCTTTTTTTATAGGAGTTAAACAATCAATGAAAGCGCGTTTAATACTGGAAGATGGACACGTTTTTGAAGGCGAAAGCTTCGGCGCGGTCCATGATGTTATCAGCGAATTCGTCTTCAACACGGCGATGACTGGTTATGTGGAAGTCTTGACCGACCCGTCATATGCTGGTCAAAGCGTGGTCATGACCTATCCCCTGATCGGCAACTACGGTGTTCCCCTGGATGACCAGGAAGCCGCCCACTCCTTTGTCGAAGCCTTTGTAGTAAGCGAGCTTTCCCGGCTGGGGTCCAATTTCCGCATGAACATGAGTCTGAACGACTACATGATTGAAAACAACATCCCCGGCATCCAAGGCGTCGACACCCGGGCCATCACCCGGATCCTGCGCAAAGAAGGCTGCATGAACGGGATGATCACTACTAAGGATTACGAAGTCAGCGCAGTAATTGACCAGATCAAGGCCTTCAAGATCCAAGGGGTCGTTGAAAAGTGCAGCTGCCTTGAACCCTACCATGTCGGTCAAGGTGACTACGAAGTTGCCCTCTATGACTTCGGTGCCAAGCGCAATATCGCCAGGGAACTGGCCAAAAGAGGCTGCCGTGTCACAGTCCTGCCGGCTGACACCCCGGCCCAATATCTCTTAGACCACAACTTCGATGGGATCATGCTTTCAAACGGCCCCGGTGATCCGAGTGAATGCACGGAAATCATTGACCAGCTGAAAATTCTTGCTTCTTCCGGTATCCCGATCTTCGCCATCTGCCTGGGCCACCAGCTCTTAGCATTAGCCCACGGCTTTGAGACGGAAAAAATGGTCTACGGCCACCACGGCAGCAATCACCCAGTCAAGGATCTGACCACTGGCCGGGTCTACATCTCCACGCAAAACCACAACTATGTGATCAAGGAAGACACGATTGATCCAAAGCAAGCCAAGGTCTGGTTCAAGAACGTCAACGACAAGACGATCGAAGGCCTGGAATACTTAAAGGAAAACATCAAGTCCGTCCAGTTCCACCCGGAAGCCTGCGGCGGCCCGCACGACACGGAATACCTATTTGACAGCTTTATTGAAATGATGGGAGAACACAAGAATGCCTAAGCGCGACGATATCAAAAAAGTTTTAGTGATTGGTTCCGGCCCGATCATCATTGGCCAGGCCGCTGAATTCGACTATGCCGGGACCCAGGCCTGCCGGGCCCTCAGAGAAGAAGGCATCGAAGTTGTCCTAATCAACTCCAACCCAGCCACGATCATGACTGACGGCGACATGGCTGACCACGTCTACATCGAACCTTTGACTGTGCCAGTCGTCAAGCAATTGATTGAAAAAGAAAAGCCAGACGCCCTTCTGCCAACCATGGGCGGGCAGAACGCTTTGAACATCGCCATGGCATTAGCTGATGAAGGCTTTTTGGAAAAGCACCATGTCAAGACTATCGGTACTGACACCGACACGATCAAGATGGCTGAAGACCGGCTGGAATTCAAGAACTTGATGGAAAGAATCGGTGAACCGGTTGCCAAGTCAGTTGTCGTCAACTACGTTGAAGACGCCATTGCTTTTGCCAAGGAAATCGGCTATCCCGTAGTTGTCCGCCCGGCCTACACTTTGGGCGGGACTGGCGGCGGGATCGCCTACAATGAACAAGAACTGCGTGAAATCTGTTCTAACGGCCTCCGCCTCTCCCGAGTTACTGAATGTTTGATTGAACAATCAATCGCCGGCTGGAAGGAAGTTGAATACGAAGTCATGCGCGATGGTGCCGGCAACTGCATCACCGTCTGCAACATGGAAAACATGGACCCGGTCGGTGTCCACACCGGTGACAGTATCGTGGTAGCGCCATCTCAAACCTTGTCAGACAAGGACTACCAGATGCTCCGCTCCTCTGCCCTCAACATCATCACTGCCTTGAACATCAAGGGCGGCTGCAATGTCCAGTTTGCCCTCAACCCAGACTCCTTTGAATACTGCGTCATTGAAGTCAACCCTCGTGTTTCCCGGTCTTCTGCCCTGGCCTCAAAAGCAACAGGCTACCCTATCGCCAAGCTTGCTACCAAGATTGCTTTGGGCTACAACTTGGATGAAATCGTCAACGCCGTAACGGGAAAGACCTACGCTTCTTACGAACCA
Source organism: Lactobacillus delbrueckii subsp. jakobsenii ZN7a-9 = DSM 26046 (assembly GCF_001888925.1). Taxonomy (NCBI): domain Bacteria; kingdom Bacillati; phylum Bacillota; class Bacilli; order Lactobacillales; family Lactobacillaceae; genus Lactobacillus; species Lactobacillus delbrueckii. The sequence goes on along the minus strand of NZ_CP018218.1, from coordinate 1,310,167 downwards.
ACCCTTGACTACATCGTCTGCAAGATTCCTAAGTGGCCTTTTGACAAATTCTACGACGCTTCCCGCAAGCTGGGCACCCAAATGAAGGCAACCGGGGAAGTCATGGCTATCTGCAACAACTTCGAAGGTGCCTTCATGAAAGCCCTCCGGTCCCTGGAACAAGACAGCTACTACCTTTATAATGAAGAAATTGCCCAGCTGTCAGCTGATGATCTCCGTAAAGACCTCCGCAAGATTGACGACAAGCGGGCCTTCAGAATTGCCGAAGCCTTGAGAAAGGGCGTCTCCATCCGGGAAATTCATGCCATTACCAAGATCGACGTCTGGTTCATTGACAAGATCAAGCACCTGGTTGAAATTGAAGACCGCCTCAAGAGCGAAGAACTGACGCCAGATCTTTTGAAACTGGCCAAGCACTGCGAATTCCCAGACCGGGTTATCGCCAGCTTAACCGGCAAGACTGCTGATGAAGTTTACTACCTCAGAAAGGGCTTGAAGATCACGGCTGCCTTCAAAACGGTCGACACCTGCGCGGCTGAATTTGATGCCGAAACGCCATACTTCTACAGCGTTTATGGCGGTGAACATGAAATCCAGCCAGACCGGTCCAAGAAAAAGGTGATTGTCTTTGGCTCCGGCCCAATCAGAATCGGCCAAGGGATTGAGTTTGACTACTGCTGCGTGCACAGTGTCTGGGCCCTGAAGGAAGCTGGCTACGAAACCATCATCGTCAACAATAACCCGGAAACCGTCTCAACTGACTTTGACATCGCCGACCGCCTCTACTTTGAACCATTAACGGCAGAAGACGTGCAGAGCATCATTGAACTTGAGCAGCCAGACGGGGCTATCGTCCAATTCGGCGGACAAACCGCGATTAAGCTCTCCCAGGACTTGATGAAGATGGGCGTGCCGATCCTTGGTACCTCTGCCGACAGTGTTGACGCGGCTGAAGACCGGGAAAGATTTGACGAGATTTTGGAAAAGTGCCAGATCGACCGGCCGAAGGGGCAAACCGTCTTTACGGCTGAAGAAGCCTTAAAGGCCGCTAATGAGCTGGGTTACCCGGTTTTGGTACGTCCTTCCTACGTTTTAGGCGGGGCCGGGATGGAAATCGCCTTAAATGACGGCGACCTCAAGCGCTTTATTGACCACATCACTTCCCAGTTCAACATTGAAGACCACCCGATCTTAATCGACAAGTACCTGGCCGGCAAGGAATGTGAAGTTGATGCCATCTGCGATGATGAAGGCATCTTGATTCCAGGGATAATGGAACACGTAGAAAGAGCAGGTGTCCACTCTGGTGACTCAATCTCCATCTACCCGCCGCAAAAGATCTCCCAGGAGATGAAGGAACGAATCGTAGAATACTCCAAGCGCCTGGCCAAGGCCTTGAAGGTCAAGGGTTTGATGAACATCCAGTTTATCGTTTACGAAAACAAAGTTTACGTGATCGAAGTCAACCCCCGCTCTTCCAGAACCATCCCTTATATCTCCAAAGTTACCGGGATTCCGCTGGTTGACGTGGCAACCAATGTCATCGTAGGCAAGTCCATCAAGGAGCAAGGCTATGACTACGGTCTGGCTCCGGAAAAGAAGACAGTTGCCGTCAAGATGCCAGTCTTCTCCTTTGAAAAGATTACCGGGGCGGAAATTGCCTTGGGGCCGGAAATGAAGTCAACCGGTGAAGTTCTGGGGATTTCTGAAGACGTTGAAGAAGCCATGTACAAGGCCTTTATGGGGACTGGCCTGGACCTGCCTAAGCACAAGAAGGTTATCTGCACGGTAAAGGATTCGGCTAAGGAAGAATTTTTGCCAATCGCCAAGGAATACCACGACTTTGGCTACGACCTTTACGCGACCCAAGGGACATACGACTTCTTGCAGAGTCATGGCATCCCTGCCCGCCTGGTCAACCGGATCAATGACAGGGAGAACACCATCTTTGACTTGATCTTGACGGAAACGGTCGACCTGGTCATCGACATCCCAACCAGAAACAACAACTTGAAGGATGGCTTCCTGATCCGCCGCTTTGCCGTAGAAGCCGGTGTGCCGATCTACACTTCCCTTGATACGGCGCGGGCCCTCATCCACGCCCTGGAAGCCAAGCACGACAACAAGATCTCCTTGGTCGACATCACCAAGCTGTAAAAAATTCATCACACTCTACTCAATAGTTTAAACGTCAGCATTTGCTGGCGTTTTTCTTTGAAAAAATTTCCAGATTTCCACTTGTAATAACTTAGCACATTAATCGTCGGGCCTACTGGGACCGGCAAGACCACCCTGGTCAAGCTCTTGATTCGCTTTTACGAGTTAAACAGCGGGAAGATGACGATTGGCGGCCAGGATACAAGCAAGATGAAGTGGTCTGATTTACGGTCCATGTTTGGGATGGACCGGCTGATGCAGGGGCGGACGGCTTTTGTTATCGCCCACCGCTTGTCAACGATTAGGGATGCAGACAGCATCATCGTCTTGAAGGACGGGGATATCGTTGAAGTCGGCAACCATGACAGCTTGATGGCAAAGAAAGGCTTTTACGCCGACCTTTACCAATCACAGTTTGAACATAGCGAAGAATAAGAAAAAAGCAAATCATTTTGGATACATTAAAAGCCACCAAGCTCAAACTTGGTGGCTTTTGCTATTTCACGCTTCTGGTCGCGATAAAAGTCGGGATATTCAATTCGTGCAGGCGGCCTTCGCCGTTGGTATCTTCATAGAGATTGGTCAAGGTGAAGCCTGCTTCCAGCTGGCCGCCGATCTGTTCATCCAAGGTATGAGAGAATTGGACACCAGAATCATCTTTTTCCAGCTGCAGCATCTGGTCAGGATTTTTCAGCGGATTAAAAGGCAAGGAGTTGACGACATACTTTTCTTCATCGCTATCAAACAGGTAGTTGATCCCGTTATCCAGGCCAACCAAGAGGACTCCGCCTTTTTTCAAGACCCGGTAGCATTCTTTCCAGATCGGCTTGACTTTTTCAACGTAGCAATTGGCAACTGGCTGAATGATCATGTCGAAGCTTTCGTCAGCAAAAGGCAAAGGTTGGGTCATGTCGGCTTTGACGATATCAATATCGTAGCCTTCCCGTTCTGCAACCAGGCGCTCGCTTTCCAGCTGCTGGTCAGAATAGTCCAGGACTGTGCATTCTGCCCCTAAGGCAGTCAGAATCGGCATCTGCTGGCCACCCCCGCTGGCTAGGCCAAGGATTTTTTTGCCTTGTAAGTCACCAAACCAGCTGTGCGGGACATACTTAACCGGGGTTAACTTGATCTCCCACTTTCCCTCTTTAGCGGCTTGGAAGGTGTCGTGGTCAATCGCCTTCCCCCACTCCCAGCCTTCTTTGACCCAGCGGTCGATCGTTTCAGCGTTGATGTCTTGATAGTTCATAATTGTTTTTCCTCCACGTAATTAATAGTTTTAGTTTAACACAGCGTTAAAATTCTTCCCAGCATTTATAACTTTGGCTTACTGGCACAGGAATACGCAGTCAGATATGGCCAGCATCTTAAGGCAGTAGTTATTGAATCGATGATTGACAATTTGGATGAGTACACGGTCAACATCAACCGTGAAAGGGATGAAATGTTCAGCATGGCATGTGGTCAGCAGGACCAATACCCAGGTTTACAACTACTTCCAGGGCAACAATGAGTTCATGATGGTTGGCAGCTGACCGAATGGGACTTCAGAGACAAACTGGCCCAAATAACTCTCCCTACCCTCTTGACTGTTGGTGAATTTGACACAATGCCGCTTGACGCGGTGCGCCGGATGCACCATACTTTGAAGAATTCCCGCATGGTGGTCACGCCAGATGGGGGCCATTGCCACCATGTTGATAACCCAGATGCATTTTTCTCTTCCTTATATAAGTTCATCAGTGATGTTGAGTCAGGGAAATTTGCTGAGTAAAATAACAGACATGAAAAAAGATCGTCACGATTGTGGCGATCTTTTTTGCTGCATTAACTATTGCTGTTTTTTTCAACGATAAAAGGTTGCAGGGCCTCAGCTAATGAACGCAGGTTACGAGTTTGGATGATAACCTTGCCATCCCCGGTAAAGTGGTTGACCAGGCCTTCACCTGAGGTAAAGCCAAACATCCCCGACGCCACTTTAATGTCGTAATCAAGATTTGCATCCCAGGCAATGACGTGTTCATTGTCAATTGAGATCGGCTTATCGCTGGTTACGGTCAGTTCTACCAAGTCACCAAGAGCGTTAATCAGCATGTCACCTTCGCCTTCAGTTTTCATTACGTAGAAACCACCTGTTCCCCCAAAGGCTGCCTTGCTAAAACTTTGACTTTTCATCTTGTAGCTGACGCTGTCGTCACTTGCCAGAAAGGCGCCGGTGTTCAAGCAATACTGCTGCTTACCAACGGAAAGCTTTAGAATCTTGCCAGGAATTGCCGGTGCAACCCCTATTTGTCCGCCGTCCGCATCACCAGTTGCCTGGGTGATAAACATGCTTTCACCACTGGTCAAGCTCCGGCCAATCGCGCCGAGCAAGCCGCCTAGGCCCTTCTTGCTGGAGTTCATCTTACCGGCGATGGTGACGTCTTTCATGTACACCATGGCGCCGTTTTCAACTTTAATGCTTTCCCCCTTATCGAGTGTTACAGTTGCTAATGGGCAGGTATTCCCGCCGCTTAATTCGTACTTCATGATGTCCCTCTGCTTTTCTATTGCCTTAGCAAAATCTGATATTTATGCCAATAATTCTTTTTCTTGTCTATATTATATTAAGAAATGGCTTTTCCCGCAAAAAAAATTATTGTTTAAAAAATCAAGAAAAACAGAGAATTTATCTTTATTTTTCTAACTCGCTGAAATCTGGTTCAAAGTAGTCCAGCGATGACTGACCGTAAGCTTAATGCCTTCTCTGAAGGGCAAAGAAGCCGGGCGATCCTTGAACCACTTTTGATCGTCTTGGAACTGGACGAAAAGAAGATGAGCAATCCGCTTGCCCCGAAGATCATCTTGATGGACGAATCATTCTCTGGTATCGATGATGAACAGCAAGAGTTGCTGCTGAAGAACATCTACGATATCGCGGACAATTTTATCGCTACTGGCTACAATGCCCGTCTTGCCGTACCAGAAAACAGCAAGGACACGACATACTTCACCTTGATTGACCACACGGTTGACGGCAAGAATCACTTTATCTCTGTAGAACAGAGCATCGTTAGAAAAAATCGCTAAAAAATAAGGCATGATTCCGAATTAACGGAGTCATGCCTTTTTGACGTTTAGATTAAGCTAAGCGTGTTTCTTCGTCTGAAGCTGCTGCTTTCGCTTTTTCCGCCACTCTTCTAGTTCTCTCTCGCTAATAATGTAGCCGGAGTCAGTATGATTTTTAGCGCTAAGCTCTAAAATCTTTAACTTCTTCCGCAAGGCTTCTTCAGCGTAATCAGCAATGAGATCAATCAATTTGTCAGCAGAGCCGGCTCTGTCACATTCTTCCATAACTTCCATGTAGTTCAGCCGGCTCTCTTTATTTGGCTGAATGTTGACAACTGGATAACCATGCTCAGTCAAGGCCAGGTTCATCAGCAATCTTGCCATCCGCCCGTTTCCATCAATGAAGGGGTGAATGATAACAGAACGCCAGTGCAGCTGGGCAGCGTAGTCCACGGGATGGAACTTGTCTTGCGCATCGTTTGCCCAGTCAACCAATTCTGCCATCTTGACAGCAATATCCCAAGGGTCAGCATACGGATTGACTTCCGCTCCTGCTAGCCGGACAGGCACGCTTCGGTAGACACCAGCGTCTTCTGGCCGGCTTTTCGCCATTGCCAGCCTGTTCAGATTTCGAATATCCAGCTGGGTTAAGTTCTGGGCCTGGCTAGCTAAATACATCATGTAGTCATAGGCTTCACTCAAGTCGAGCGTATCCAATACTTCGGCAACGCTTTTCCCGTGGATGGTCGGTCCTTTTTTAAGAATCGCCTCAGTCTCATACCGGGTAAGAGTTGAGCCTTCTATCGCGTTTGATGACCAAACGTGATCAATTTTCACATCCGCGTCCAGCTGCTCCTGCTCATATTTAGATAGCGGACGGTAAGTGTCAATTTTATTCTTCAGCTCTGTTAGCTTGGCAAAATCAGCCATTCCCTCACCTCCTCGTTTATTCTTTACCTGCTTCTTCCGACTAATTGTAGCATATTCCCGTTACAGTTTGATGATCCGGCCATCGTGAGCCCCAGAGCGGTGGGAGATGGACAAAACTGTCCGTCCGCTGCTGGCAGCATCGATTGCCTTGAGTACTTTGGCTTCAGTTTCCTTATCCAGGGATACGGTCATTTCATCAAGCAAAAGGATCTGCGGATCGCAGACCACGCTGCGGGCAATCATCAAGAGCTGCAGCTGCCCTTGAAAGTATGGTCCAGCCACCATGCCGATGTTGTAGATAAAGCCTGAAATAGTAACGACCACAAAAATTGGCGCTTCATACCAGAAGTAGCTGGTCATTTTCTTGGGGTCGCGGGTATTTTTCTGCTTCATCTCACTGCCCCCTAAGATTGCAATCTCGCCCGCTTCTCTGTATCCGCTGTCAGTATTTCTAACTTCATCATAGCACCGAATCTTATTCAGTCTAGTTCATTTTGGACGGGATAAAGGATATTTTTTATACGAAAAAACGGCCAGCAACTGGATACTATCCAGCTACTGGCCGCTTTTATTATGACTCCTTTTAACGGAGATAAGTTGTTAGCTACCGTCTGTACTCGCCTTGAATCAGCGGAAATGTATTAAGTTTTAATACGTGATTATAATCATAGGCAACGTCTACATTCTTTTCCATCTAATTTTGCACTTGGGCATCTTGATGATTGGTTTCTGCCAGCCATGATATAACTGCATTGCCAATATCAGTACGATGCACATCATGGACTGATCTGCCATCGCCAACATCTAATACTGGCTCTAAGCCTTCCGACTCGTTGGTTCTATTTGCGACCGCAAGATTTGCAATTACTGCATCATGTTGGCGCCGTCTAGCACTATCAAGTCTGGCATATTCTTCTCGGTAGTAATTCGCATCGTTAGCTTCTTTGGCTTTAGCTAATTTTAAATCGAAATCTCTTACAATTGTTGCGTATTTGATCATATCATTAACCAACATGTCATGAAAGTCAGAGTAAAAATTTTCGTCTTCTTCGTCAACTAAGTTGCCTAATTCGTCTAATGCCTTTTGATTGATAAAGTATGCAGCCATTGGTTTTCGCCCGCTATTCTGAATAATGGATTTCGTCCGCTTTCTAATATAGTCTAAATTCGCTTTTTCAACTTCATTCATATCAGTTGGATCTTCGACTAAATTAAGTTGGTAGAGTACCTCGCCAATTTGCTTACGGTTATTAGCCCACTCTTCGTCAGTCGATAGGATCTTTATCTTACTGTTTAACTTGTTCAAGTGAATATATAAATCAAGCTTTTGAATCTCGGTCAGTTTATATGGCATATTAATTTCTCCTTACTTTTTGTGTTGCTCCATTGCCAGTCTAAGCCTTCACCGCAGCTTCGTGTTGTACTAAGTGTGCGCTTTCATCATGCTTTTTTTGCTCTGTATCCTTAGAATGGCCGTTAACGGTATGAATCGGCAAATTAAGCCGTACTGGCTGAATCATCTTAATTAGATGCTCATATACCTTATTATACTGGTAAAAGATTAAAATTGGGTGGATTTGTCCAAATTCTCCTTTATCCCGTCTTGTTAGCAAGTTTAACAATCTTGAATCCTTTGGAGCACATCCACTCGTTGATAAGCATCGACTCGTAAGCGTCATCAATCATGTCTAGATCCCAGCGCGTAATGGCTGAAATATTGAAAAACTCATGACTGACCGTTAAATCAGGATCCCCAAAGGCAAATCGTGAAATATTGCCATAATTGTCAGTAATAACTGGATTATGATAGTCATCAAACCATTTAATCTGCTGCCTAATAAAGTCGGTCTTTGAGCTGTAATACCCGCCCATAACTAAATATGAGGCTAAATCAAGATACGAATTGGAAAATGGCGTCGCTGATGTTCAAGTCTCCTTCTAGCGGAGATAAGTTGTTAGCGTAAGCGTTGTAATTGATGGTCAAGCTTTCATTATGTTCTCGTCTCCTTTTAGCGGAGATAAGTTTTTAGCCCGCTATAAGCGAAGTGACCTCGATGAGTGGGCAGAGCAATTTAGTTCTCGTCTCCTTTTAGCGGAGATAAGTTTTTAGCAGATGAAGTCCTGTACGGCGAAGTAACTCTTGCTGAAGATAAGTTCTCGTCTCCTTTTAGCGGAGATAAGTTTTTAGCTAACTCGTGGAATTGAATTTACTGATTTGCCATTTTAAAGTTCTCGTCTCCTTTTAGCGGAGACAAGTTTTTAGCAAGGATAATAGTTATAGAATGATTATCAACTTTAACGTTGAGTTCTCGTCTCCTTTTAGCGGAGACAAGTTTTTAGCAAGGATAATAGTTATAGAATGATTATCAACTTTAACGTTGAGTTCTCGTCTCCTTTTAGCGGAGATAAGTTTTTAGCTGACCACCAAACAATCATTGATATTTCGCCAAAATCTACCATTTTCAATGTCCATAATCAGGACAAGTGATCAGACTATGGCTTAACTTTTGCCCGAAAATTGGACAAATAGCCAGCTAAATGAGAACTACGTATATTTTACAATACAACCAACTAAATTATGATGAGCTTTGGGTTTGTGTTGGTCGACAGTGTCACTTCACTACCTAAAATCGTAATTTGTTTGTCGTTAACTTCATTTGGCAACAAGTACAAGGTGATCATTCCATCATCTGGAACTTCTTCTTTCAAAGTCTTGATCAAGTGCTTGCTTGTTTCCTATGACTCAACTTCTCGTTCATAAAGACTATATCGCTTCATATCAAAGCCCAGCTCCACTAGTCTTTTCCGATACTCCGCAGCCTCTTTTCTTTCTTCTTTTGTGTTTCGAGGCAAGTCAAAGCTCAAAAGTAAAACCATTACTTGCCTCCTTCGATGAAAGTCGGAAGCTTTAAACTACTAGCACTATTTGCTTGCGGACATGCAATATAAGACTTAACTGTCTCCTCGATTGCATCCCCTATCCGGAAAATTTTTCCACCAATTACACACTTATCAAAGAGCAAATTAGCTTCCATCATCATGGTAGCACTTACAAATCAAGTGTGCTAGACAAACAGCCATATTTTTACTTTGATAATTAATATAATTCCAAATAAAAAAGTACCAAGCAAATATTACTTGGTACTTAACAATTTTTTATTACAATACACGTCTATATCCAGCCACCTTGCTTGTGTCTCGGTTTAAAAGCAAGTGCGGTAATTATCATCAAGATCGCCCTCCTCGTCAGTATCATACGAACTGAATAAGTCCATCTCTTCTTGTTGAGAAGCTGCCATCGAATTAACGGTATCTTCACCGGCAACGATCGATTTAAAGGTTTGCTCCTTTCGTTGAACGTACAGCCGACCATTTTTAGAAAAAGTTTCTCATTCACTGAAGATGATTGGGTCATCAGTTAGTGCATCCCCTTGTGCCATATTGGCTCGAATAATGACTTTAGCGCTCTTGATGATCTTTTCATTTTGCTTAGCATCTGGATTTATGGCGTGAATTCCAGAAAGATAATCGCTTATAAACTCTTGCAGCATATTCATTACTAGCATCTCGACATTGTCTTCCATCAGTTCAATCCCATAAAGAGATGATAAAGCCAAGAGACTATTATCTTCGAATTTAGTAATGTTCTTGCTCTGCTCAAGAGCAACTTTCATCTTTCTTTTAAGAATTTCTACTAGGAATACACCTTCCCCAGCAGAGGGTTCTAAAAAAGTAGTTTTCAAGTCATTAACCCTGGCAGTGATTTCAGGTTGATCAAGCATCAGATCAACAATTCTCTGAGGCGTGAAGACTTCACCAATGTCTTTTACGCGATCATCAGACTTGATTAGTCGTTCGTCTGCCATTATTTCATTGCCTGCACTTTCGTTTCGATGAAGTCGATCTCATCTTGGGTAAGGTTGTATTTCTTGTACAATTGTTGGTCGATTTCTGGAATTGACTTGGACCAGTCGATATCGGAATTTGACGTGAAGTCTTGAAGTGGGACATATTCCCAGGTTGAACGAGGATTGTGTTGTGTTGCCTTCTTTACACCTAACATCGTACGGGCAAATTTAGTCTTAATGAAGTGGTCGGCGGTTACCCTCGAACAAAAGAATGTCCCAATTCAAAAAGCATCAAGCAAACGATTTGCTTGATGCTTCAAAAAAATAGGCTTGACACGCCATCAGTAAGATTTGACAAAGAGCCTACGATCATTTTTTCTTACGACCCAGATTTCCTTCTGGTACCACAGAAATAAACCGCGCATGTGAGATTACATGGTTTGCATAAAATTTTGCAGCAATCTTTTTCTTTGCTTTGCTTTCGATTTGACGGACCCGCTCTCTCGTCACAGACATTTCCTGCCCAATTTCCTCAAGAGTATGCTCATTCCCATCTGCCAAACCATATCGCTTCTCAATAACGCTGCGCTCACGGTCACTTAGACCTCTCAGCGCAAGCTCCGTCAATTGTTCGGATTGAACCCGGGAAATTACATCGTCTTCCACATTTTCATCTGACACAAACGCATTACCATCGGTCTCTTCCTGTAACGTTTCTATGCTTTCAGGCGTCAGCAGAATATAAAGCACTTGAGTGATTCTTTCTTCTGGCCAGTCTGTATATTTTTTCAGAAGATCATGCAGTTCTCTCTCTGACAAATTATTGAAATCAGTCGGGCCAACAATTTTCTCTATCTGATTCAGATACTGATTAATTTGTTCCACCGTATGAACCGACACGTAACAGGTCTGGTGGAGATATGGAAGATCACGATGCATAACCTGGCTCATCCACATCGACGCATAAGAAGGAAACAGACCTTCCACACTATCACTGTGTTTCCAGATTGCGGTCCATGCACCTATACAGGCCTCTTGGAAGGCATCTTCAAATTCCATGCCGTTATCTTTGTATGCATACAAAGCAACTTTGACACAAGACCGAAGTACCATATCAAAGATGCGAAGGGAAGCATCCTGTGCATCAGGTCCACGTTTATGAACCATCTCAAGATTATAATCGTATTCCCCAAGTCTGGCTGCCTGAATATTCCGTATATCTTTCAGCATTCCTTTCATGGCAGGACATACTGCTTCTGCTTCGTCAAAAATAGCATCATAATCAAGCTGAGCCATATCGAAGTCTTCATCAACACCAAGCTTGTATCCAATTTCTTTCAAGGCCTGAACTTTTACAGAACCGCCCCAGTGAAATTCTCCGTATAGCGCCTTCGCTGCATCAAGCCGTTCCTGCAAATCACTTTTTCCTTTATCGGTATTTGAATATTCAGCAATAAATACTCCATCAACCTTTAAATCGCTGATGATCTCGTCCTTCAGATATTGAAATCTGTTATCTGATATCACCGGCGTCATGCCGGATATCTCTGCGGAAGTCTCGTTCTCGTATCTATCATATAATCGGAATACCTGAACACTTCCCTTTGAACCTTTCTCCATTAGAGAAAGATCTGCAGCAGTATCTATACGAAAAACTCTTAGAAAAAATATTACCCCACTCGGTATATCAGAAAAGTAATTGAGGTATGATCTCATATTCCATGCAGGGGCATAATACTGGCTTATGTTTTTCAAAGCATCCGATCTAACTTGGAATTCCACCTGTGATTCAATGACAGCAACATAATTGTATTCCGGATTGATATCATGATCTTCCATCAGCATCATAAGCTTATTGGCATCGCCATGATACTTTCCATGACCATTCCAAATGGCATATGGAAAAAAGAACAGATACTGTCCCATAATCTCCGGCTTTACAAGATGCCGGCCAAATGTCATGATCTGGCAACAATCTTTTATTTTTCTTCCAGCATCTTCCAATAGAGCAATCGTATATGGATCGTCACGGAAGGCATACTCTACGTAAGCCACATTAAACTCCCATTACATGTACTGATTAATAGGAAACAACTTTCCCTCATCCAGAAAATCCCCAAGTTTATTCAAACCGTAGCACATCAGAACTCTTGCATAGCGATACGGAGTCGTACATCCCGGATACAAAGCACCGATGAAATCAGCGATATAATGATCCGGATCTACAGACCCAACGTTGTAATTATTACCGGTCGCATCATAAACCGCATCAAGCTGAGCTATCTTATCATCTGAATTCACATCATCAAGATTATATTTAACAGCATAAGCCATACCAAATTTAGCAGCAGTCAATGCGTCCTCAAATAAACCAGATTCCTTCATTTCTGTTGCAACATGAGTTGCCAGTCTTGAAAGCCGTAAGTTTGTAATATCCTCTACCATTGTCCTTACCTCACTCAATCTCCGTATGCATAGATGTTACACGCTCCAGCTTGAACTCATGAAGCAGACTTGCCCCAAGTTCCTGCCGTGCCACCTGATCATCAATTTCACCGGTGTATGCCAGAAGCATAGATTGTTCCGCCATCTTCGGCAGTGTTCTGATTATATTTGCCTTATGTGTAGGATCCAAACGTCCGAACGGCGAATCCATGATAATCGGTCCCTGCAACGGGGCGTTCTTATGAAGAGCTCCGATAAGAGACAATGCAACTACGTGCTCATAACCAGAAGACCTCCCTGGAACAATCCGTCCAGATTTATGAACTATTTCAAGGCCATAATTATCATTGATCTGAAGTCTTACATAATCGGGATCTTCAGTCAGATTGAGGAATAATTCCGTTGCATCCGACTGAACATTTGCCTTCAGCTGGTCCCTGTACTTTGCTTTACTCTCATCAAAGATCTTGAAAATATGATCGCAAAGTTCGTAGCGACGGCTTGCCTCCCTGTAATCTGTGCTTCCTGCAGACCTATCAATAGCCTCTGTAATCTTATCCTTTTGCTGTTTAAGTTCATTAAGCTTTTTATTCTCTGCGTCAATTCCATTGCGGATGTCATGAATAGACTGATCAATCTCCGAATATCTTGTAGTAATACTCAAAACATCATTTTCATCAGCGTTCATTCCATATCTCGAAATATGATCCTTCATCTCAGCGATCTGTTGTTTATACTCTGTACATTCAATTGAAAGCTGATCCTTCTGATCTTCAAGGAGCTTTACATTCTGCCTTACATCCTGGACATCAACGCCGAGCTTTCTTAGTGTATCAAGCGAGGAGTGGATATCATAAAGTCTACCACGTTCAACTTCTGTCAGGCCAGAATACTCAGATGACGATTCCTTAATCTTCCTCTGGAGTTCAGCAATAATAGTACTGTCAATATCCTGTTCACATACAGGACAAGTTCTGTCAGCGACCGCTCTCTTCATCTCTTTGATGAAACTTTCCGCAACAGTTCTTTTCTGCTTCTTAGATGTCAGAACTTTTTCCTCTGTCTCAAGTTTTTCCCGCATATCACGGATTGTCGTGAGAAGCATGCCCTTCCAGGCATTCTTCATTAACGCAGATAATTTCTGCTGAACCGAGACAAGTTTTCCCTCCGTGCTCTTCAGATTTTTCTCAGCATTATTACGTTCAATAATCCACTCACGCAACTGATTCGTAGCTTTCATCTGTTCTTCGACTACTGTCTTCTGACCGAGCAGATCCGAAAGCTGCGACTTTTTCTCCTGAATAGCATTTACGTGCTCTTTGATATTCGCATTTATACTATCCAGTTCAATTCCGTACCTTGCAGTCCTATCATCAGTCTTTGCAGCTCTTGTCTTCTGTGTTTCATACTTCGATAAACACTCTTCAATATCAACACATCCATTTTGGAGAACTGGAAGGCCAAGAATCTTTTCAATTGAATTTTTTATCTGTTCACCGGAATAGTCATCAGAACTTACCAATTCCTCATATTCCTGCAGAAGTTCTGCATCGAAAAGGAAGAATCTGGAAACCTGCTCAGGCATAATCACTTTCAGCTCATGATCTCTGTCTTCTGGAGACAAAATAGCGCCGTTCTTACGAAGGAAAGTAACTTTTTCATAATCTTCATCGCCAGCCGGATCAGTGACGCCCTGCCTTGGCATATACTGCCGAGTCAATGCATAGATATCTCCATCATTTGTCATTTCCAGAACGACCTTAAAGCCGTGCTGACCAGCATCAGCTGCTTCAGTATTCTCCATCTCCTTGAGATGTTTTAAAACGCCATTACGTCTCTGGATTTTTCCAAACAAAGCGAAGCGAAAAGCATTAAGCAGAGTAGTTTTTCCACGTCCATTATTCCCCCAGAAGATAATAACGCCAGACTTATCTGTGAAATCAATCGTCTGCTCACCCTTGTACGGGCCGAAATTTGTTAATGTCATTCTTGTAAAATGAAGCATATCAGCCCTCCCTGTTATTAAGCCGGTTCATATACTCGGCAATCAGACTCATTGTTTTAGATCTCGCCTGCTGTCTATCGTCCTGATTGTCATACTGAGCATAAGCAATCTGTCTTATCAGTTCTTCAGGAACATCCGAATATTTTTCTGAACGCACCTTTTCAAGAACCGAAAGAAGTTCATCAAGATTCTTCCTCTCTGTCATCTTCGTAACCTCCGTCTTTTACCTTCTGATAATCAATACCAAATTTCCTTGCAATAATCTTAAGATCAGCCGTACACGATGGATTTTCAGCCCATTCGCCAAACTGTATTGCACGGGAAAGTTCCGCTTCGATAATAGAGTTGCTCTTATCATTTTCCTGATAAGATTCCTGTGGCATTACAATTGCGTCGTAAAGCTGAGCGAAATACTTACCTTTTGACCTCCGTAATATACGACCTCTTCTCTGTATAAATTCTCTTGGGTTTTTAGAAGAAGCCAATATCAGTGCGTGCGTTGTTTCCGGAATATCAACACCTTCATCAAGGCACTTGATTGAAACTAAAATACCGCCATTATAAGAAAAATATTTAAGTGTTTCCTCTCTACTTCCTATCATATCAGAATGATACTCATAAGCATCGTATCCATTCCTTAATAGAAGATCCAAAACTTCTGAAAGCTGGCCCTGATTGTCGCAGTACACAATCCATCGTTGGCCTCTTTCGTAATACTTCTTAATCGTGTCAAGTGCCAAAGGTACCTTAGCTTTCGCTTGCTTCAAAATTCTCGCCCGAGCTATAAGCTGCATCTGCAGCCTGGTATTCCCCTGCATCATAGAAGAAAAAGAAGAACCTTTTGATTTTCCAATAACAATCATCTTGTTAATTTTCTTTGTCAGTTCATCCCATTCCTCCTGTTCTTCTTCCGATAAAAGTACAGGCAACGGATGATAATAATACTTAGTCAATACACCAGAACGGATTGCATCCTGCAATGAAAATACAGGCGGTACAATACCACCAAAATAATCAAATACTGCGGCAGTTCCTTCAGGATCACCATATCTGATGGGCGTAGCAGAAAGACCAAGCCTTTCTCCGGCATCGATGTTCAAAATATTCCTACGTTCCGGGCTTCCGATTCGATGAACCTCATCTGCTACAAGTAATAAATGTTTGCCGTCTGATACATTCTTAACGAATAAATCATTACATGCCGTATCCATGATAGCGATCGTAATCTTATTCTGACCGCTGCTTTTCCTAGTCCATAATGACAATGTATCCCCATCACGCCATGACGTATTGCCATCGCCAGATAAAAGGATACTGAGCTGAATATCTGATATATTTTCAAGAATCTCTTTCTTCCATTGTCGCAGTAATTCTTTCGACGGGACAAGGACTAAAACTGTTTGTCCACGATCCAACGCGTCTCGAATCGCGCATATTGCTGTATATGTTTTGCCAGATCCTGTGGCGTGCTCCAAGATTCCACGACGGTCATGATCTACCCAGTTTTCAAGCGCTTTAACCTGATGATCTCTTGGAGATTTCTTTTTTGACTTCTTATCAGAACACCATTTCTTAGCAAGTGATATTCCGGTTGCAATCTCAGACAACAAGGCTTTCCAATCATATCCATTGCTTTTATCAATCAGTTTCTGCTTTAGTGCGTCAGGGAATTTATATACCAAAGCATTTGGCTGTTTCTCATTCCACAACCTTTCAAAATAGTCCTTTGCACTGTCCACACGAAACGAATCCCGTCTGTCATCCCAACTTGGGAATACATCAATAGACTCAAGATTTCCATCTTCAGAAAGTCCCTGATAAGTTTCATTCATAGAACCTCTGAAGCCAACTGAATCCCCATTACTATCAGTGAAGATGCCGACCTTATCATGGAACAGTCTCTTAAGGTCAGGTTCCATTCCAGTCTCTGGAACAGCGATCTTGATATCAAGTATGTTTTCGGCAATCAGACACGCAAGAACTCTTGTCGGTTTCTCCAACTCAGGCGATAAAAACATATTGTTTAATTCTTCTGCCATATTGCGCTGAATAATGGCATCATTCTTTGCCGAATATCCCTCCGCCATTGCCGTCTTATCTGTATCTGAAATAACAGGCGAACAAATAATCCGTATCTTACCGCCGTGTTCTACAAATTCCTGAAGAGCAGTCCAGGCAATGATATAGATCGTACTTCCGAAATATCCAGAAATCCGGTCATAACGAACTGAGTTTCTCATTGCCGGAAGATAAAAATCTTCTGCGATATCGTCATTCGTTTTATTGTAATCCGGCTTAAAGTTGTAATCACGTAACCCCATGACCTGCGTTCCTCAACATAATCTGCAAATCAATATCAAACCGCTTCTTCAGCCCTTCAACAAGACATTCACGCTTCGCTATAACAACAATTTCGTTATTGTGCTTCTTGTGTACATATACACCCGTTTCCAGCGCCTTCATAATTTGCCGAAGGTATATCTGAATATTTGCCGAATATGCAAACTCTCTGTGCTTATCAAGTTCAAACAAAACCCAGACACCATCCTCAGTATCATTTAGAATCTGGGCATAACCAATGATTAAAACAGTAGTACCGTCTGAATCATCAAATCTTCCACGCTGTCCGCGCTTCTGATTGTCAATAATCAGTTGAACCTTCCATTCATCTACCGTACGTCCCCCTGGAGGACCCGTGCAATTAAACACATAAGCCTTGATATCGCGGTTAAAAGGGTATTTCAGATGAGCGCGAAGGGGCTTTCTGTTTATACTCTCAACATTTTCAGCAATATCGCCAACGTCTGTCAAAAACAAACTATGAAGCTCACTCTGCTTCAATCTTCGCGTCGCCATGCTACACCTTTCTGATCCCCATATACTTTGAATTCAAAGCAGGACTGCAGAGCGAAGTCTCATCATCGGGATCACAGTCCTTGTTCATCCAGTTTTTCAGGTTATATTCTTTAATCAATGGCTCAGGAAGTGGCATGTTATCGTCGTTTACTTCAACATATCCATCCGTAATTTTCCACTCATCATTGTCCTTCAGAATTCCCTTCAAATGATCATAAAACAACGTCTTATTCCTTGGCTTTTCGTACAAACCAACCGTAGGAAACCACGATTCAAAAAGATCATATACATACGCAAATGGGAGAAGCTGCCATTTACATCTTGGAAGCATCTCATCAATAAATCTCACCAGATTATTATTCCAAACTTCTTCACAATGGAACTCCACCTGATGCCATTTCTTGGCCATCTCACAGTAATCAGGATTAATCTCTATATACTTAAAATCCCGACCCAATTGCTCTGCAACAATAGCAGTTGTCCCAGACCCACCAAATGGGTCAAGAACTACATCTCCTTTGTTAGTTCCTGCTTTGACAAAGAATTCAACAAGTTTCATCGGGAATCGTGCAGGATGTGATACACCAAACTGTTTGCATAACCGATGAAATGTATCATTACTGCTCGTATTACTTATTGTCAGAACGCTTCCTGGATCTGCACCACCATTATTCTTCCACGGATGTGAAAGATCAAAGCTATGCCTGGAAGGTCTGGTATTTGCATCACGATCTCCTTTCGCAGAAGCCTTAAACAACTCTTCCATCCTATCGCCGTATGGTTTCCTGATCGGGTCCATATGAAAAGTCCACTCATCCGATTTACTGAACCAGAAACAATATTCATGAGACTTCTTCGTACGTCCCATGGTTCCTCGTGAAAATACATTCGGAGGCGTTGCCGGATTGTACCAAATATAATCTCTTACCAGATGGAAACCTACCTTCTCAGAAAGCAAAACGACAAGCTTAAATACAAATAAGCTCTGATACTTTCCGTCTAGTTTGTCATTGATGTTCAGTACAAAGCTTCCAGTAGGCTTCAGGATCCGATACATCTCCTTCGCCCTTGGAAGAAACCAGTCATTGAACTTTGAAGGCTTTATCTTTACGCTCTTTCCGGTAACGCCATAGTCTTTTATCTGATCCGCATATGGTGGAGACGTAAAAATAAAGTCAATACTGTTGTCCGGAAGTTTCTTCATTTCTTCCAGACACTCGCCGTTAATAAACTCACCCATAGAAATTCACCTTACCATTCATGATTCTTGATATACTCCTCTGCAGCCAATCGAAAAAACGCAGACAAAGAAAGCCCATGTGCCTTCGCCACAGCAGAAAGATATTCCTTATCTTTTTTCGTCATAGATACAAGGGATGTTGCTCTTGTATCTTCCGGTGCCTGTACAGACTGATTATTTACAGACACCGCAAAATTATTTTCTTCCATGAATGAAATCCTTTTCTATGGATATCAAATATTTAACTTATAGTTATTTAATAGATACTGGATCTATTTAATTATATCAAAAATACTTGTATTTTCCACAATTAATCCTTTCATCCAATAAAAATATTGCCATTTCTATTGATAAAATATGATCATTACACTATATTCTTTTCCATCGACCACATCTTTTGATCCTAGTGATCCCTTGCCTGAGTATCTAGCTTTTGATGAATTTAGAGGCGTTGGCATGAGACTCCGTTTCATCTGTCTTGATAGTGATAAATACACGGTTGTCACTATTCTCCCTAATCGCTATAAGCGCTCCATTATCAGGTATTTTGAGAAGTATTCAGCTCAAGATCGGGAGCGGGTTAAGACTGCATCGATGGACTTAAACTGTTATTATGACGTACTAGCTCGTAGACTATTCCCAAGTGCGGAAATCATCATTGATCGCTTCCACCTTATACAGATGGTTACTAGATCGTTTAACAGCTACAGAGTCTTAGTTATGAAACAGGCAGACAAGAACCGTACGGATCCCGAAAAAGGCCTCAAGCATTGAATTTATAAGGGATGCTGGAAGCTGTTTTTGAAGAAATACACGGAATTAGAGGGGCAGAAACAATTTTTTGACTGGCGCTTAAAGTGCTCGTACACACCTGTTCAAATCGTTGATAAAGGACTTGAATACGACGATGTTTTACGCTCATCATACGACTTCATGCAAGACTTTATGATAGCCCTGCAGGACATAAATAGCACCAAGATAGCTGAGCTACTAGACAGCGATATTAACCAATACTGCGACCAATTAAAGACAACGATTAGGACCTTCAGAAAGAACCGGAAGGCTGTTATTAATGCGGCCAAATTCAGCTACTCCAACGGCTGCCTAGAAGGCTTTAACCGCAAAATCAAACAGATCCAGCGGACTACTTTCGGATACAGAAATTTGACAACTATGCTCAAGCGTATTCGCCTTGAACAAAAGAATGTCCCAATTCAAAAAGCATCAAGCAAACGATTTGCTTGATGCTTCAAAAAAATAGACTTGACACCCCATCAGTAAGATTTGACAGAGAGCCAAAATCATTTATCGTAACGCGCGTCTGTAGCCAGCTGCTTTTGCTTGCGCCTCAGTTCTGAAGTAAACGGCATTTGCTGAACTCATCCGGTAACCCGCTTGCCCCGGGACATGGTAGATCTTAGAACGACGGTTACCAACAATCCGCCCAGTAGTTGACGTTTTAATCTTCTTTTTGGATGTAGAATAAGACTTTTTCTTTACAACTTTCTTGACAGTCTTCTTTTTAGCAACATAGGCTTTCTTCGCCTTACGAACAGTTCCAGAAACTACACTTGTGCCGTCCTTATAGTTCAGCTTCACACCCGGCTGAACGTTAAATACATAAACATGATAGCGAACAGCATTTGAGCCAACGGATTGTGCCTCCATTTCCACGCCGCGTGCCAATAGCTCTGTCCCCTTGAACACAGGATTAACTCGATAGCGTACGTAGTGAGACTTAGACGACCGTAGGTAGTTGGCTACAATATTTTCGTACTTAAGCATCCCTGGGTCGTTCAACTGGCGAGTACCAGTAATCAGATTCTTTGGATTATTGTTCTGACCAGTCAACTGATAGCCGATCAGATGACTACGATTGTAGAGCCAACCACTAGCAATACGCTTATTATGCCAACCAGTTGGATCCCAGTATAAAGCTTCTCTTGGCTGGGTGGGCATCAGCTTTTTGTTAAGTAAGGCGTTGGCTACACGAGCACGGTTATAGCCATCCAGATTACTGCACTTTTGCCAAGAACCACGTTTCTTGGATAAATCCTTCTTCGAGAAGTTAGGCTTGTTATTGTCAACAGTAAATACAGCTTTTCCGCTATAGTTAACATTAGCTAAGTTAGTAGCAGCATTTACATTACCACCAAACGTCAGCATAGCGAAAGCAACAGTAATAACAGAAGTTACTTTTGCAAATTTTTTATTCATTTTCTTTCTTCTCATGTTGCAGCAGATAGTCACACAGTAATACTTATCTGCTACTTCTTTTTAAACTTATTGATGATATCGTTTAGCTCAAACTTAACAAACGAATCATCAATACTCACTGGTACATATAGGATCATTCCGTCTGAACTCTGATAAACACGATATTTTTCAGCAACAGGAGTTATTTCCTTAGGAACTGTAACTCCTTTTGAATAACCAAGCTTTCTCAATTTAACCTTTGATATTCTAGACACCTCCAAATCTTTCGGTTTATAGATTTAATCATCTATTTCCATATGGACAAGTTGCTTGTAAATGTCGGTCATTCTAACAGGTTCATACTGATGATAAATCGTCTCAACCGGCTTTACTTCAATGTCACCATCCTCATCAGTATCGTATGAGCTGAACAAGTCCATTTCTTCTTGTTGAGGTGCTACAATTGACTCAAATGTTTGCTCCTTACGCTGAACATAAAGTCGACCATTCTTGGAAAATGTATCCCACTCACTAAAAATGATTGGGTCATCAGTGCTTGTCTTGTAAGTTAATGCATTCCCTTGTGCCATATTTGCTCGAATGATAACTTTAGCACTCTTAATAACTCTTTCGTTTTGCTTAGCATCAGAACTTAATGTTTGAATCCTAGAAAGATAGTCTGTAACAAATTCCTGAAACATGTTCATAACTATCATTTCAACATTGTCTTCCATTAGCTCAATCCCGTAAAGAGAAGTCAAAGCTAATAGAGAATTATCTTCAAATTCAGCAATATTCTTACTTTCTTCGAAGGCAACTTTCATTTTACGTTTCAGGATTTCTACAAGGAATACACCTTCTCCTGCAGACGGTTCAAGAAAGGTTGCCCTAAGGTCATTAACCTTTGCAGAGATTTCAGGAAAGAAAAAGCCCTAGATAGGCGGTTAAGCCTAAATAGGGCTAAATAGTTGTCAACAGAGCTATAATCGCTACGCGTTTATAGAACTATTGATAAACACAATTATCAATTAAAATTTACTCGTTCTTATCTCTAACAGCCAGATGCCAAGTGAAGAAACCAGTATCAATAATAACTGCCAAAACACTCCAGATTACTAGGTCACTGTAGCTCCCAGCATTAAAACCCATTAATCCACAGATTAGCATCATTATTAAACCAGCAATGTCGCCCCCTAAGCCTTCTCGCTTACGAGTCACGATATAAACGATTCCAGTTGCTAAGTATAACACTGCAACCAAAAATCCAGATGAGCCACTAGTTTCGCCATTGTTAGCTAACGCGTTACCCAGGCCAACTGCTGATGACTGGAATAATATAAAAGCTGCTAAAACGATCATCATAATACCAACAACTAATTTGGTAGTTTTCATTCGATCCTCCCAATTAGCTGTTAAAGTTAATGGTCATGTCATAATTATGACTGGAGTTGTCATCGTCATAATCATCGGTATCATAGTCAGAATCAAACTTAAAGCGTAAACTATGTACACCTGATACATCACTTAAATCTTTGAGCAAGTAAGTAACATTTCCTGATTTGGTAACACCTTTGCTAATATCTCCATCCCAGCTTTCTGCTGCATCCTCCTCTTGTTCATTCTTAACAATTATTGTCCCTTGACAAGGATATGAGCTAATGTCGCGGTTCGCAGTAACACTCATATGAAGTTGTACTGCACCATTAAATTCATTGCCATCAGAGTCCTTATAGGTAGAAGCAAACTTATAAAAAGTTACTTTATCCACCTTAATAGTCGCAGCATTCCAAGAAGTATCTGAATATTTTAAATTATATGACTTGGAGTCAGAATATTTCAATTTGTCAAAATCGTATTCTAAGACCTTATTATTGCTTGATGAACTTGAGGAACTAGTCTTTGAACCTGTTGCCTTTCCTGTTTTTGATGACTCTGAAGAAGATGGTGCAGATGAAGATGAGTCACTGTCACCACTATTGCCAATTAAATTGAATACCATGAAGACAGCAACTGCGATAATTAACCACACCCACCATTTCTTATACCAAGGTTTCTTAGTATTATTTTCCTTATCAGCCATAATGAACACTCCTTAAATATAAAACTTGCCTAAAGGGCTTTCTCATTTAAGAAGTATATATATATATATTGTCAATAGCAAATTCGGTATTTTTTAAGGCTTTCCATAACTCTTTTCGAATAATTAAATATGAGCCATAATTTCTTTTTGATAATCTCCAAATTTATACAAATGAATCGGATCTCAAGTAATATGTTCCGCGGCCTACCCCACGCTTGACGATAACATTCTTCTCAACAAGTTCTCTGAGCGACTTCTCTACTGCAGAACGGCTTAGTCCTGGACACAGTTCCATAATTTCACTTTTAGTAAATTTGCCAATTTTCATATTTATTGCCTTATGAACTTGGTCTACTGCGGTCGATTTCTGATCCACAATATCAATTCGTTCTTCAAAATCACGATAAGCTGCAATGATGATTTGTAAGAGATATTTGATGAACGGCGTGACATCCTCCGTCCCTTCTCTCCAACCTACCTGACTGTCGTTTAAAGCCTGGTAGTATAACTGCTTAGTTTCGGCAATCTTTTTTCAAGAGAAACATAACGACCAACGACATAACCTGAACGATACAGCAGCAGGGTAGTTAATAGCCGGCTCATCCGCCCATTGCCATCACTGAATGGGTGGATACATAGAAAATCATGGATGAATATCGGAATCAATATTAGTGGATCAACATCTTCTGAAGCTAATTCCTCATTATACTGCCTACAAATCATTTTTATTTGGTCTTGGAGCTATTTACCATCCACTTATTAGTACACCGAAAATCGCAAAATTCACGAAGAAAGGTGCATATTTTTCTAATTCCTACGCCTTTCAGGAAAAAACACCAAGCAAATAAATTGCTTGGTGTGACAACAATTAATATTACACCCGCCGTAAAACAGTTGGGTCAAAAGAGCTGGTATCGGACACGCCCGTGTACATCATTATTTCGCGGAGCTGGGCGGTCAGCTGGGCGAATTTGTTCTCAACGCCCTTGCTGCCATCTTGTAAAAGCTCTGGCAAAATTGCGCGGCCTATCAAAACCGCATCAGCGCCCAAAGCTAGAGCCTTGTAAGCATCATAGCCAGACATGAGTGATCCGTCAGCAAATATGGTCATCCCGTTGCCCTTCAAGGCATCCCGGATTTCTGGCAAAACTGCTAGCGGCGGAACGCCAAACGGCAACCGGCCATGGTGGTGGGAAACAACGATCCCGCCACAGCCCGCCTCTTGGGCCTTCAGGGCATCCCGGATGGACAAAACGCCTTTTGCGATAAAAGGCAGATCGGTTTGGGCAGCGTACTCTGCCAGGTCGGCGGCCGTGATTGGGCCAAGCGGGATGCCGTCGACCACGTCATAGTGGCCATCGGTCCCCGGCACGTGGTCAATGTCGATCCCGACAGCAACCGCGCCAAGGCGCTCCGCCGTCTTAATCTCTTGGTAGATCCGCTCATGGTCGGCAAAAGGCTTGATGATGCGGACAGTTGGGCCAGCGTCTTCGACGATTTCGGCATACTCGTCATCAGGTTCCATCCCGATCCAGTTGAGAACGCCAAGCTTTTTGGCAGCTTGGACTTTTTCCTGCATGGGCTTGCGAGTCTTGTCGGGCAGAACCTTATTCAGGTGGGAGACCGCAGCGAGGGTCATGGGCAAGGCATACTTTTTGCCAAAAATCTCCGTGGTCAAATCAGGTTCGACGGCATCGATGATCCGCATCTCGACCAGTAAGCTGTCCAGGTAGGCGCGGGCGTGGACGTTGGCGTCATCGGCCTGGCCGCTGGTCACAGGAATCATCCCCGGCGGGCCCGGCCAAGGGCTATTAGTGTTTTTCTGTGGTTCAGGCTTGGCCATCAGGGATGCGGCGCTCGCGGCATCGGTGGCGCCAGTGGTTACATCAGTCATTGTTGTTCTCTCCTTCTGTTTCGTTACTAGTAGTATACGGCATTTTGAGGAAATGACGTAAGAAAAAGGATCAAGGAGACTTATAACCTGTGTTGAGATATGGAAAATGGTAAGATAGACATACAACCTAACTAACACCCGAGGTAACACCATGACCAAACAAATCCTACAAGTCGGCTTTTTAGGCGCGGGCAAAAGCACCCACCGCTACCAAGGCCCCTTTATTGCTAAATTAACTGACAAATTCCACATCAAAACCATCTGGGCCCGGAACCTTTCCCACGTCAAGTGGGAGCAGATCCCTGGCGCCGTCTACACCGAAAACATCGATGACGTCCTCCAAGATCCGGACATCGACTTAGTCGTGATTTCCCTGCCCGTCCTCCACTATGAATATACGAAAAAGACGCTCCTGGCCGGCAAAAATGTTGTCTGCGAAAAGCCTTTTACCGAAAGCCGGGCACAAGCTGAGGAGCTTTTTGACATAGCTAAGGAAAAAGGTCTTCTTTGCATGTGCATCCAAAACCGCCGCTTTGACTCCGACTTCTTAACTGCTCAAGCTGTGATTGAATCTGGCCGCCTAGGTGACATTTACGAAGTCGAGATGCACTACGACTATTACCGCAAAGACGTGGTTGATGCTGGCAAATTTGACCCCTTCGGCTCCTTCTTGTACCAGCACGCCTGCCACACCCTGGACCAGGCCATCAGCTACTTCGGCATCCCGCATGACTACAACGCGGAAGTCAAGCAACTGCTGGGATCTGGCCGGATGAACGACTATTTTGACATCGACCTCTACTACGATGCGCCTCTCAAGGTCAACGTTTCCTCTTCTTACATGCGAATCAAGCCTCGGCCAAAAATTACCGTCTACGGCACTAAGGGCATGTTCGTGAAAACCACTGAAGACCGGCAAGAATACGACCTGAAGCGCTTCTACCTGCCAACGCCAGACCACCCCGACTTTGGCCTTGACCGCGAGCGCGACTATGGTACGGCCTACTACTATAATGAGCATGACGAGTACGTGGAAGACCTGATTAAGACGGTCAACGGCGACTACTCCCGCTACTACGAGGCCGTTTATGACTCAATCGTGAGCGGCGCAGCTCCCCTAGTCAAGCCGGAGGAGACGTTGAAGCAACTGGAAATTTTGGAAACTGGCATCAAGCAGTGCCAGTAGGAGGCATTAATGAAACTTCTTCCATGGTCTTACAATAATGAAAAAGTAGAAGGCTACACCGTTCCAGCCTATGAGGACGGAAAACTTTTTAACATGGGCTTCATCCCTGGGCAAGAAGCCGCAGTTATTGCCAACCGGGAAAAATTAGCTGAGTACCTGGGCACCGATCTGGACCACATGGTAGCACCCAACCAAAAGCACACTGACGTTTTGAAACAGGTCACCCTGGCTGATGGCGGCGAAGGGATGCGGTCCGTGTCCAAGAAGCTGGACGCCGTTGACGCCACCTACACCCGGAACAAGAACCTGACTCTCCTCACCTTCCATGCCGACTGCTGCCCGGTTCTCCTTTACCATGAGCGTGAAGAGCTAATCAGCGCCATCCACTCCGGCTGGCGGGGCACCGTGCAAGAAATCGTGGGCAAGACCACTAAATACCTGATTGACCAGGAAAATTGTGAGCCCCGCTACTTCCACGCCTACATCGGGCCTAGTTTAGAGCAGCGGAATTTCGAAGCCATGGACGACATCATCGACCTGGTCAAGCAGATGTCCTTTGACACCTCCAGTTTTTATTTCAAAAAAGACCCTACCCACTATCTCCTTGACTCCAAGGGCCTGATCAAGCAGCAACTCCTGAACTTGGGGGTACCTGATGAAAATATTGAAGTGTCACCTTATTGCACGACTGAACACGATGATCTGTTCTTCTCCTACCGGAAGAACAGATCACCCTATCGGAATATTTCTATTATCCGCATGAAATAAAAATCGTTAGTATCACTTGACTTAGAGTAGAAAAAAGACCTGCAGCTTTGATGTGACCCCCAAAATTGGGACAAATTAGTATTAAGCCGTTAAGGTTGTTAAAACATGATTCCGATATTCAATCGGGGTCATGTTTTTTCGTCCTGTCTTGATTCTTACGTTGTTGTAGTAATCGATGTATTTGTGAATAGCTTGCTCAAGCTCATTTAGGTCCTTGTATTTATGTTCTTGCCCGTAGAACATCTCCCGCTTAAGAAAGCCGAAGAAGCCCTAAGTCTAGAGAAACCTGGCTAAGTGCTTCACCGCCTAGCAGAACTCTATCAATGGCAGTAAGCTTGAAATTAGCAGTATATTTCTGTTGAGGGCGATCCAGAATATCTTCACCATGTTTTTGAATCAAGTCCACCAAATACTGGGTTCCTCTACGCCCCATCCCATACTTCCGCCTAAGGTAGGTGCCCCTTCTGCGATCGTCTACCCATTCGTGGTAGATAGCAAGTTTGATTTCTTTAGTGTATT
This sequence comes from Lactobacillus delbrueckii subsp. jakobsenii ZN7a-9 = DSM 26046, assembly GCF_001888925.1. Taxonomy (NCBI): domain Bacteria; kingdom Bacillati; phylum Bacillota; class Bacilli; order Lactobacillales; family Lactobacillaceae; genus Lactobacillus; species Lactobacillus delbrueckii. The sequence continues at coordinate 1,282,998 of NZ_CP018218.1, read as the reverse complement.
TAGTCATGAAAATGACCCCCGAAATTAGTGTCCTAATTTCGGGGGTCATATCATCTTTCCCAGCTACTGGCCGCTTTATCTATTTATCTTACAACATGGTCCGGATCTGCTGGCCGTTTAGCCAGGCAGTCACATTTTCAAAAGCCATCTCAGCTCTTCTGTCAATTGATTCTCTTGTATCAAAACCAACGTGCGGGCTGCAGACCAAATTCGGAACTCCGATGAGTGGATAACCCGCTGGCAGTGGCGGATCCTGGTCAAAGACGTCAAGTCCTGCCTTAATCCGTCCTTCTTTTAATGCCGCAGCCAACGCTTCAGTATCTACGACCGGACCTCTGGCCGTGTTGATCAGAATGGCCCCTTCCTTCATCTCGCCGATCTCTTTTTCACCAATCAAGCCTTTGGTTTCCGGAGTCAGCGGTGTATGAATGGAAACAATATCCGCTTCCCGCATCACTTCATCCAGTGACTTATATTCCAGGCCGAGGTTAAGGGCGGCCGCCTTTTGACTGCGGCTATAGCCGATTAGCTTGCAGCCAAAGGCTTTAAAAATCTCTGCTGTCCGGCAGCCAATCGCTCCAGTACCAACAATCCCAACAGTTTTGCCTGCCAGTTCATGTCCCTGCAGGCCGCCCTTGCCCTCACCAGCTTGCACAGCCTCATTGCCGGCACTGATATTTCTGAGGCAATCCAAAGTCAAACCAATCGCCAATTCCGCCACCGCGTCATTGCAGTAGCCGCCGGTGTTAGAAATCTTGATCTTTCTCTCCTTGCAAGCTTCCAGGTCAACATGATCAATCCCGACAAAGGCAACGGATATAAATTTCAAATTTTCATCCGCCAGGATCACTTCACCTGGCAAGGGGTGGTTGGCGATAATCAAGGCATCCGCGCCCTCGCTCCGCTTCTTTAATTCTTCAGTATCCGTTGAAAAGCTGTCATAAGCCACAAATTCATGTCCCTGCTTGGTCAATTGTTCTGCCAGCTTGTTCAAGCTCTCCTGCTCAATGCCAAGCGGCTCCAGCAATACAATCTTCATTTCTTGTCTCCTTGCTTTTTACCTTACAAACACATAGACGAGAAAGCGTCTACATCAAAACTATTATCGCATTTTTATCGTTTCTTTGCCAAGAATAGAAATACTTTACTATTTTTGAAGTGATTTTCTTGACATTAGTCTACACAGGGACTAAAATCAAGTTATTGTCCACGAGGAGACTTTTTTATGAACTTAAAAAACCACGAAAGCATTTCAGAATCAGTAACCCTGGCCAGCGTCCGGGCGACTTACGCGTATGAGCAATATGACAAGCTCATGGGAATCACTCAGTACGAAAGCATCATTCTATATGAGCTCTTCACCCACCCCCGCCTGTCACAAAAAGAGCTCGTCTATAGAAGCGGCATCCCCAAGCAATCCATCAGCAAGGGGATCCACAATCTAGCTGAGCTCGGCTACCTGGAAATCAGCTCTGCTGACCAAGACAAGCGGGTCAAGTACTGCGCCTTGACTGAGTCCGGGCTTGCCTATGCCCGGGAAAAAGAAGGTGAAATCCTGGCTATCGAGAAAAAGGTGATCGACAAGCTGGGCTTTGACCGGGCAGCTTTGGCCTGCCAGATTCTGGATGAGTGGTCTGATCTCCTCAGCAAGGAAATAGCTAACTTAAAGGAAGAAAAACAGAAATAATGAAAATTCTCTTGCCATACTTCAAGCGATATAAAAAAGACGTTTTCCTGACTTTGATCACCATCGTCTTTTCAGCTTTTGCCACCCTCTACCAGCCCCGCCTGCTCCAGCAGGTGCAAAATGAACTACTGGCTGACCAGCAGCAGGCCGTCATCCGGGACACCGCGATTTTGATCGGCCTGGGCCTTTTATCCATTATTACCGGGGTCCTCAACGTTTACTACGCCTCTCGGATCACCCAGGGCGTGGTCAGCGACCTCAGAGAAGACACCTATGCCAAGATCCAGACTTTCTCTCTGGCCAATGTGCAGCAATTCTCCTCTGAATCCCTCAGCGTCCGCTTGATCAACGACATGCAGCAAATCATGAACATGATCATGACTATCTTCATGCAGCTGATCCGGATGCCTTTGATCCTCATCGGGTCAATCATCATGGCCATCGTCACCATCCCCCGCTACTGGTGGGCGGTTGTCGTCCTCCTGGCCTTGATCATGGGTCTGGGCGTTGTGGCAGTCAAGCAAATTACCACCATGTTCGACAAGTTCCAAATGTACATGGACAAAATCTCTGGCCGGACCGGGGAATTTTTGCAAGGGGTCCGGGTGGTAAAATCCTTCAACCAAAGTCCCCAGGAAATTGCCAAATTAAACAAGGATTCTGACGAATTAAACGAAGTCAACATCAAGGTCGGCTACTGGTTCTCCACCATCCTGCCTGGTGCCCAACTGATCTCCTACCTGGTCATCAGCTTAGTGGTCTACTTGATCGGGACCAGCATTCTCCAGCATCCCCAAGACGTTTCCGTCATCACTCCATACGTCAACTATGTTTTGACCATGCTCTTTGCCATCCTGCTGGTCGGCATGGCTGTCATGCAGATTTCCCGGGGTAACGTCTCCTTACGGCGGATCCAGGAAATCATGGACACCCAGCCAGACGTTGTCTTCAATGAAAAAGCCCCGGAAGACGCCTTGGGCGGTTCAATTGAATTTGATGACGTCTCCTTCACCTACCCAGATGGCCAGCAGCCCGTCTTAAAGCACATCTCCTTTGCTGTTGCACCGGGCCAAATGGTCGGTATCGTCGGGGCAACCGGGTCGGGTAAGTCGACCCTGGCCCAGCTGATCGCCCGCCTCTATGACCCAACCACTGGGAAAATCAAGATTGGCGGCAGTGACCTCCGCCAGGTTAATGAGAATGCCCTCAGAAAGACGGTTTCCTATGTTCTGCAAAAGGCTGTTCTCTTCTCAGGAACCATTGCTGACAACCTCCGCCAAGGGAAAAAGGATGCTACTTCATATGAACTGGAGCGAGCAGCGCAAATGGCCCAGGCCAGCGAATTCATCCAGCGCTACGATGAGACTTTTGACCATGAAGTTGAAGAAAGAAGTGCCAATTTCTCCGGCGGGCAAAAGCAGCGTCTATCTATCGCCCGGGGGATCATCGCCGGCAGCCCGATTTTGATTCTGGATGACTCAACTTCCGCCCTGGACGCGGAAAGCGAAAAGCTGGTCCAGGAAGCCCTGGAAAAGCAGCTGCCTGACACGACCACGATCATGATCGCGGAAAAGATCGTTTCTGTCATGCACGCGGACAAGATCCTGGTCCTTGATAACGGCCGCCTGGTTGCTGAAGGCACCCACGAGGAACTGCTCAAGACTTCCCCGGTTTACCAGGAAATCTATAAAACCCAGAAAGCCAAGGAAAGAAAGGAGGAACTTTAATGTCAGACAAGCAAAAGTCGCTTACTTATTTGACGAAATATCTGAAAAACTACAAAAAGCCGACCTTAATTTCAATTGCCTTCTATCTGATCGCGACCATCGCCCAGGTCATCGCTCCCTCCCTTTTGGGGCAGTCGGTTACGAACTTGTCGGCTTTTGTTAAGGGGCACGGCAGTCTTGGCGTCTTCTACCAGGCCTTAGCCTGGATGGCCGGCTTTTATGCCTTTAACTCCGTGGCCACCTACATCGCCTGGATGATGATGACCCGCTTTAATGCCAATGCCAACAACGACATGCGCAAGGGCCTTTTCGGCAAACTGCAGCGGATGACCATCCGGTATTTTGACACTCACCAGGACGGGCAGATCCTGTCCTTATTCAACAGTGACCTGGACAACATCTTCAACGCTTTGAACAATGCCTTTTTTGAAATTATCTCCCAGTCTCTCCTTTTCGTGGGCACGATCATTGTCATGTTCGTCATCAACTGGAAGCTGGCCCTCAGTGTTGTAGCTACTACCCCTTTGATCTTGCTTTTGAGCTGGATCATTATGAAAAAAGCCCGGGTCTACCTGGACCGCCAGCAAGACCGGGTCGGTGAGCTCAATGCCTACATCAACGAGCAGCTCAACGGGGAAAACGTGATCATCACCCAGGGCCTCAGGGACCAGTCAGTTGCCGGTTTTAAAAAGGAAAATGCTAAGGTGCGGGAAGCCATTTTTAAGGGGCAGTTTTACTCTGGTATCCTTAACCCCTTGGTTAACGGCTTCTCGCTGTTAAATTTCGCGATCGTGATCGCCACTGGCGCTTACATGATTATGACCAAGCAAGTCAGCCAGGCAGCTGGTCTGGGTTTGATCGTGACTTTTACTGAATATTCCTGGACTTACTTCCAGCCGCTGACTCAAGTAACTTCCATCTACTCCATGCTCCAACTTGCCTTGACCGGTGCCCGCCGCCTTGAGACGGTTGAAGAGCAGGAAGAGGAAAACACGGTTCCTAATGGCAAGACTATTTCTGGCGTAAATGAAGCTGTCCGCTTGGAAGACGTGCACTTTGGCTACACTCCAGACAAGGAAATCCTGCATGGGGTATCAATTGAAGTGCCAAAGGGACAGTCAGTTGCTGTCGTTGGACCGACCGGGTCTGGTAAGACCACGATCATGAACTTGATCAACCGTTTCTATGACGTAAACAGCGGGTCCGTAACTTTTGACGGCACAGACGTCCGGAACCTTAAGTTGGAAAATCTCAGAAGCAATGTCGGGATTGTTTTGCAAGACTCAGTCCTCTTCTCTGGAACGGTAGCTGACAACATCCGCTACGGCAAGCCGGATGCTACCATGGATGAAGTTATTGCCGCGGCTAAGGAAGCTCAGCTGCACGACTTTGTCATGACCCTGCCCAAGCAGTACGACACGCCGATTGAGAATGGCCAGGCCAATTTTTCAACTGGACAAAAGCAGCTTTTGTCAATTGCCAGAACCATTCTGGTCGACCCGGCCTTCTTGATCCTGGATGAAGCAACCAGCAACGTCGACACGGTTACGGAAGAAAAGATCCAAAAGGCCATGGACAACGTGATTGCTGGCCGGACCAGCTTCGTGATCGCCCACCGTTTGAAGACGATTTTGAACTCAGACAAGATTGTCGTATTAAAGGACGGCCAAGTCATTGAAGAAGGACCGCACGCCGACTTGATCAAGAAGCGCGGCTTCTACTACAAGCTCTACACTAGCCAGATGGCTTTTGAATAAGGGATACATGCAAAAAGGACACCTGTCACGTAATGTGATGGGTGTCCTTTTCTTATCTAGGTTTTTAGATACTTGATCTCTACTTTATTCAGTCTTACCGCTATAGTTGGCAATCCCGCCAATGTTTTGGACTTTGCTGTAGCCAGCTTGCTTAAGCCAGGCAACTGCTTGGCCGCTCCGGTTGCCGCTGCGGCAATAGACAAAGAGTGGGGTATCGAGGTCTGTGATCTCGCCTTGGGCAGACTCGATCTTGCTCAAGGGGATATTGATGCTGGCCGGGATGTGCCCTGCTGCATACTCATCCTCTTCTCTGACGTCGATCAGTTTAGCCCGCGGCGTTTTCTGGTATTCTTCAACGCCGGCGTTAATGTCATTTGCTTGAAATAGGCTCATGTGTTCCTCCTTAAATTTGCATTAATATATCGGATTATAGCATATCATTCATCCATGCGTTTTATCAGCAAGCTGCTTACCCTGCCGCAAGCTTGGAGAAATGGCCTGGTGGGCGACAGCATCCCTGCTTTAATCACTGAGCTTTGCCTGCTCCTGATCCAGCTGGAGCTCAGCTTGCTGATGATCGCGGCTGAATTGATCACGCTCATCAATTCGACCTACAGCTATTTTGAATTCAACACACAGACGCAATTGATCTTATCAATTTTTGAGTTGCTGATCTTATTCGATGCCCGCTTGTACATAATATCTTTTTGATGACGAAGCAGAATCTTTTACTATCAAAGATTATTGGAGCTATTTTGACAAGTCAGACCAGACTTGGCTTGTCATCTATGTTTCTTCTCTGTTTGTCCCCTTCATCTCCGCCAAATTAACCGGCCTGCCGCCCTACCCGACTTTCGCGGAACTTGACCAGTTATTTCCTTTCTAGGAGTGTGCGGCCAGTACTTTTTACCAGCTGATAAATGCTATAATTCATATAGTAATTTTACACACTCTGGAGGAAACTATGACTACAGTATTTTTACTTTTAGTTGGGGGCAGTTTGGCTATATTGTTGGTCGACCTGGTCATTTTGCTGAAAGCTAGAGAAAAATTGGCTACTGGCAGCAAAGAAGCAGCTGCACCTTACGACAATTTCTCCAAGCTAACCCTTTCTGCCTTTGCAATCCAAATTCTGTTCAACATGGTCTACTTGTGGAACTACTGGAGCTCAGCTTTTTCCGCCACTGCCTTGACCGCCCTCCTCCTTTTTGCCGGCAATCTATTGCTAGAATTCGTCATCTTCTGCGATGACTTCTTAACAGATGCCAGATACAAGAGCCTGTGGGCCTACTTCAAGAGTCTGAAGAAGAGGCAGCAGTTTTGGATCATCGCAGTTGTCGTGATCACTGCCTTTGCCGGCCTGATCAATTTCTTCCCGGCTCCTTAATTGCCCTCCCTGCTATAGCAGGGATTTTTTGTCGAAAAAGTAATCTGGGAGTAATCCATGTCCAAAAACAAATCTACCATTGATCTGACCTCTGGCCGCATCAGCCTTGGTCTGGTCAAATTTGCCCTGCCCCTGATGGCCGGCAACGTTCTCCAGCAGTGTTACAACTTAACAGACACTTTGGTCGTTGGCCGCTTTATTGGTAAAAATGCCTTAGCCGCTGTCGGCTCAGCCTATACCTTAATGATCTTTCTGACCTCCATCATTCTTGGTCTCAGAATGGGCTGCGGAGCCTTTTTGTCTTAGCCTTAGCCACCGTCATTTCCCAGTACTTTGCCGGCCTATGTTTAACCATATATGCCTGGAAACATTTTCCCCAGCTGCGTTTAAAAAAGCGGCCAAGGTCTACGACCAAGCTATCAGTAAGAGAATCCTATCTTTAGCCGGCTTGACAGCCCTGCAGCAATCGATCATGAACCTGGGCATGGGCATCCTCATGGTGCAGGGCCGGATCAAGCAAGGAAACCGGCAGGCCAGTTGGTGGATTCTGGCCTTCTGCCTGGTTATCAGCAGTCTGGTCGTCTTTTGGGCGAAGCCCTTGCTAGCCCTCTTTAGCAGTGACCCGGAAGTAATTCAGATCGGTATTGGCTACTTGCGGATCGAAGGCAGCTTCTATGCCTTGATTGGTTTCTTGTTTATGTTCTATGGCTACTTCCGGGCAATTGATGAACCAATGATCTCAGTTGTTTTGACCATCTTTTCCTTAGGTACCCGGGTTCTTTTGGCCTACCTCTTGTCCGCGGTTCCGTCAATCGGCTATATCGGAATTTGGGCCAGCATCCCTATCGGCTGGGCCCTGGCCGACTTAGCCGGGCTTTACTACCTGCACAAGAAGGCAGTTAAACCAGCTGACTGATTTTTCGATAATTCAGAAATTCTGTTAATAATCTGAGGAGTTAAATATGCATATTGTTTTAACTATTATTTCAATCATTGGCCTGCTTTTAGCCATCGCCTGCCTGGCCTTACTGGCCAATACCCGAAAGCTTTTGATCGGCGGAGCTGATATTGAACAATTCTGGCCAAAACGCCGGCGCTTTATGTATTGGACCAACATTTTCATGTTAATTCCAAACGCAATTTATCTGTTTCTGACAATTGCCAGTTACTTTTTAGCGGACTTTGAGCCGTCCTTGTTACTCACCTTTTCTACTATGGCCATGGACCTTTTAATTGGCATCAGCATTATCTTTACTGACTATTTCATCACTGACGAGAAGATCAGCTTCAAGGAATTCTGGTCCAGCAGCAAGACTAGCACGAAGGTCTACTCGATAAGCTTGATTCTCCTTGTTATTTTGACTGTAATCTTAAACCTGCTCATCTATGCCTGGGGCCTGGACTAAAAAATACCCGCCAGCTTGCTAAAAACAAGTCAGCGGGTATTTTATTTTTTGAGGAAAAATTGACAAAATCAGCTAAGCAGTTTCATTTATTCAACGATGCCGAAGCCGCCAGTCCAGGCGATTTATTCGCTAGCTGCCAGGGTCATTTGCAGGAAACCAGTTGCTTCTAGTTCTCTTGCCCGCTTCAAGGCGCCGGCGTCAAATACCCGCAAAGGGCTGCCAGCTAAAGCTTCCTTGATGGTCCCCTTAGCTTCCTGGTCATCGCTAGCCAGAATGGCTTGAATGGTGCAGTACCGGTCGTGCAAACAGATCTTGACGGGACACGGACAGTTGACATGTCAATCTATGCTGACCCTTCAATGCTCGAAATGGCAGAAGAAGCTATTTCGAAATGGAATGAGGCACTGGCCAAGTACAAGGTCAAAATCAGCGCTACTTACACGACTAGCGTGAGAGACCTTAAGAAGGGCGTGACCATTGCTGTTATGGAATCCGCTTCAAACAGCGAAGCAATCAGCTCCTACCAGCGGGCAGGACAAAGCGACATTACCTTGGAAAGACATGCCGGTCTTTCAATGGCTGTCGTAAGAGACATACTTAAAGGCAATGGCATTGGTGACGTCTACAACAAGTCCGGTACGATCACCGCAGGCGATACGCTGAAGAACTCCCTGTTCACCGTTCAAATCAACACGGATGGTATTCGGCAGACTAGCGCCAATGCGAAGGATGCAACTTTCAAGACCTTACTTCTCTAACTGCCTCGTCTTTCAATAATTGCTCCTTACTTTCTCTAAACATTATTGTCTTAATAAAGAAGAGCAAGTTATTGCACGCTCAATGTCATTAAGTTAAGACATTGACTTTGAACGGGGAATGTTTTAGTCTGGAGCACTAGCAGTAGAATAATATTGAATCGGCAATAACAATGTTTAGATATGCAGTTTGATTATTTTTTTAAGGTCTGGCGAAATTGTTTTAACAAAGTTGAATTTTGCCAATATGTTATTGTTTTGCTTTTTAGAAATTATACTATATACTAATTGCACTCTCTTATCTGCTACGTTGTTGTAGTATATGATGATGTAGAAATTAGTGGTATCAAATAAGATTGCATTTTTGAAACGGTCAATTCTGGTATCAGAATAACGAACCTTTAAACTTGGGGTATTAGAGGTCTCAGTTGCGTTTCCCGGGGTAAGAATAAGTTGTAAGTTGTTAGGAATGTTTCTCGCAACTTTAAACGATGTTATTGCGGGAATCCAGAAAAAAGAGAGAAAGCAGAAAATATCGAGAAGTTTCGAGCCAAGGTCAGCGTCTGAAAAAAGTGTGATAGCTACGATAATACAAATGAAAATGTAAATTAGATGCCCTAATATTCTTTGCCATTTTTTTATGTTATATAAAGAAATAAGACTGTAAAGGTGCAGCAAATAAAAGCATTTAAACTTATCCCAGAATGTTAGCTTGCTAGTAAAGGTTATGCTCTCGGTAGTATCCATAAGTACCTCTTAGAAAAATAATTTATATTCTAATTTTAGCACATTCTAAAAAGGACGGAGGTGAAAAGCTCATAAGTGTATATCCTGAATTAATTGCGTTTGCCATCTGGCTCGTTAGCCTAGCTTTGTTAACTATCTTAAGGCGAATCCATGTAAAGAACCGAAAGCTAGAGCAAATTGTTACTATAGTAGAGCAAGTTCTTGCAGACTACGTTGCCCTGTACCGCCGGATTGGCTTTTCTGATCAGGAAAAGCAGAACATCATTAATTCAATTGTTGCCATCTTGCCATTGATCGTTGATGCTGCTGACGGCAAGGTTCCTGTCGTGGCCGCGGGTGGTCTGGTTGACAAACGAACCGTCAGAGCAGCCTTCGACCTTGGCGCGGAAGGCGTATATGCTGGGACCGCATTTTTGGCAACTGAAGAATCTCCATTAGCTGAAAACATCAAGCAGGACATGCTCAAATATGATGCCGATGACTTGCTTATGTTCCGCGCGCCTAATTCCTTCTACCGGTCATTGCCTGGTGAGTTGCCAGAAAAGCTGCTCGAGATGGATAAGCAAGGCAAGTCGGCTGCTGAAATCTGGGCTGCGGCTGGTGACTATAACTGCCTGCTGTACGGGATGCATGACGGCGATCTTAGCCGCGGAATTGCCTCTTTCGGTCTGGGCATCAGCTCAATTCACAGCATTGATCCTGTCAGCGTCGTAGTCGACCGCCTGAACAGCGGTGTAATTGCCTAATTCCTTGAACGGATGACGACTTAAGATACTCATCTGACCTTAACAATAAAACCCCTGAAATTAGGACAATAATTTCAGGGGTTTTATTATCGGTATTACTAGGATGGAATTTTATTCGTATCGTCGCTTATTTCCTGCTTCTTTGCCCAATTTTGGGCCAAAAAGCCACTAGGAGCAAGACCAAAGCAGCGAGTCCGCTGATCAAGCTTCCCAGTTTCAGCTTCGGGATTGTGTAGGTTAACTGGATCTTGTTGACGCCTGGCTTAAGCTTGAACTTCATGAAGGTGCCCAAGTAACCGAAGATCTCAGCCTTCTTCCCGTTATTCGTCGCCTTCCAGCCGCTCTTGACCGGCACTTCTAAGTAGGCATAGCTGGCCTTCCCCTTCTTGCCTATAGCGGTAAAGGTGATCCTTGACCCCTTAAAGGAAATCTGTTTGATGGCCTTAGCTTGGATTTCCTGACTAGCCTTTGCCAGTTTTTGCAAGTCCAGCTGGTAGAACTGGGCCTGGTAGGCATCGGGCGTCTTGGTCTTTAAGGTTACTCTGGTCCGCTTTTGGACCGGGATGAAGAAGACGCTTGGCGACAGCCAGCCGGCGTAGTTGTAGAGAACTTCCCCATTGATTTCCAGGACATTGTCCCCGGCCTGGCTCCAGGGCAGATTGCCGTAGAGAGGGTTCTTTTTATCCTTGGAATCCAGCACATAAGTTACCTTGCCTGCTTGAACCGTCTTTTTATAGGCCACCCTTTTATAGAGGGTAACCTTTTTGCCCAGGAGCTGACTGTAGGCCGCTTCCTGGTAGGTAAAAGGATTCCCTGTAAAGACCGGGTTATTTACGTCATTTTGGCTGGAAAAAGCCAGGGGCAAAGCATATGGGTTGCGGTAGACAGATTTCCCATTAGCAACTGGCAATGCTGTTTTCTCCAAGCCTGGAAGAGCTTGACCGGTCAGTACGTATTTAACCCCTAATAAGGAGTCAGCACCAAGGACTGAAGTGTTGACGATGGTCACCCGCTGGGCGGCAGACCGGTAGCCGACACTTTCCAAAAACTTCAGCTGCTTGGGATCCTGGCTGGAGACATAGCTGGCGATCGGCCAGTAGTTATAGGCCAGGCCTTCGTTGTATGCCGCGGTTAAATTCAGACGCAGCTTGAGTCTGGTAGAGGTCTGGCTGACCCGGTAGGCACCTGGATCATATCTCTTTAAAGCAGCGATCTGCTTTTCCTGCTGGCTGCTGTAGGCAGCAAATTCATCAACTTTAGCTACTTTATAGTCATCCTTGTAGGTGGCCCAGAGCTTTTTGGCATTGTAGGCAAACTCGGTCAAGATCAGGCCGGCCAGAGCCAGAAGAGCAAGCTTTTGCATCCCCTTCTTCCCGGCTTTTTCGTAAAAAATCAACAGAGCCGCCGTCAGCACGGTTGACAGGACAGTATAGACCACGCCCTTGCTGGTCAAGTTTTTCCAGTTCTGGATGATAAAAATTGTGAGATACGCTGCCGTTCCATAGAAAAGCGGCTGGACCTTGTCTTTGACCTGGCTGAAGAAAATCCCGGCCATGAAGATCAAAATAAAGATGCCGAGATAAGAGTAGCGGAACCAGTAGCTGTCGACCAGCTTGAAGAGTGAAAAGGCGAAATTAGCTGGCTGCCAGTAAAAGAGGAGGAGCATCCCCAGCCCTAACAAGGCCATAATTGTCTTGAATCTCGCTGTCAATTCCTTGCTAAAGAAGAGGGCAAAGACTGCGATCACCACAATACTGCCGCAATAAAGGGAGACATTGGTGGAGTCGCTCATCACGTTTAGCCCCAGCTTGCCGATGACTGTAAAAGGATTATTGATCAAGTCTGGCTTGAGCAGGTCCCAGTCAAAAGTGCTTCTTGCCCCGCTTTTCAGGCTGACATAGTTCGGCAAAAAGATAAAGGCGCTCAAGGCCAGGCCCAAAAATACTGCAGAGAGATAACTGCCAAGCCTTTTGAACAAAGCTTTTAACTCATAACTGCCCTCATAGAGGTACAGAACTTCCTCGACGACCAGCCAGATGGCGGAAAAGATGATATTGATGAGACCCGTATACCAGTTAAAGACCATACTGCAGGCGATGCTGATGGTCAGTAAGAAGAAGCCTTTTCTCTTGTCGACCGCAACTAGTTGGTATATACCCAGCAAGATTAAAGGCAGCAGGTACACCCCGTCCAACCAAAGGATATTGCAGGATTGGGCAATATTGTACTGGCAGAAGGCGTAGCTCATGGCCAGGAAGAGCTGGAATTTCCCAGTAATTTTTGGAAATCTCTGCTTTAAAAAGATGGCCATGCTGCTGGCCGATAAAGACAGCTTGAGGGCGAGCAAGATGTCATAAAAGATTGGCAGCTGACTCTTTTGAAAAAAGACGACCAGCAAGTTAAGCGGCGACATTAAGTAATAGGCAAATGTGGCGCGCTCATCGTATATGTGGCAGAGTTTTTCCCGGCTAAGACGTCCTTTAAGTAAGCAAAAAGATCGAGATACTGGATATTGGCATCCGCCCCGGCAACCGACTTGAGGCCAAATGGCGCGTAGCCGAAGGCCGCGAAGATCAGCATGGTGACCAGGAAGGTGGCCGCAAAGGCGATGGCTGGCCTGGATTTTAGGACTTTTTTGACAAGATTCACGCTTTCTTCCCCTTCAATCTGGATTCAAGTTAAAATTATACCATCTTAAAGCAAAAGAGCATCCCTGCCCCGCAAATTCGCGGAGGGGATGCTCTTTCGATTACCGTAAATCCTTATAGCCCGGCTTGGTTAAGACCTTAGCCGCGTAATAACAAGTCGCCCGCAGTCTGGCGCCCTTCTCCCGGGCAGCAGAAGCAACGGTATCAACCAACTTCCGGCCCAGGCCTTGTCCGCCATAGGCTGGATCTACCTTAGTCGTTGTGATGATCCAGTGATCACCCTTATCTTTATATACGCACTGGCCAATCAGCTTGCCGTCATCATATACCGCGGCCCGCTTTTGCTCTTCTTCAAACTTGATTTCCATCTTATTCACCTAAAATTGCTTCTTCCAGCTTTTCAGCTGTATCCACGATCACAGTTGCCCCGTGTTTTTGCAAAAATGGCACGCTTCTAAAGCCCCAATTTACCGCGATTTCGTCCATCTCAGAATTCCTCGCGGTTTGGATGTCGATTTCAGAGTCGCCGATGTAGACGCACTTGTCTCTTGGCACGCCCAAGACCTTGACGCACTCACTAGTCATGTCCGGAGCTGGTTTGCGGCGGATCCCGCTTCTTTCACCCAAGGCAAAGTCGAAGCTGCCCGGGAAAAGTTCTTCGACCAGGACCTGGACGGCTTCATTTGGCTTGTTGGAAACGACAGCCAGCTTGACGCCTTTTTGACGGAGATTTTTCATCAAATCCAAGATGCCTGGGAAGGGACCAGTTTTAATCTGGCAATGGTCAGCGTAATAAGGCTTGAAAACTTCCAGGACCCGGTTAACTTCTGTTTGGGTAACGGCTTCCGGGATCTGTTCATCCTTGGTGCCAAAGGCGACCAGACTTTCTCGGCTGCTGCCAGCTTCATAGGCCAGGGCCCGGGTGACCGCCACCACGACCCCGCTGCCAAAGAAGTTCTTGATGTCTTCAACGGTAAAGTCATGCCGGTGGCCGGTTTGTTCAAACGCATAGTTCAATGCACTTGTTAAGTCAGCGCTCGTGTCTAAGATTGTGCCGTCCATGTCAAAAATCGCGGCTTCATATTTCATCAGTTTCACCTCGCTTTCATTATACCATCTGGCAGAAAAAATAGGCCTGCCCATATAGAACAGACCTATTCCCTTCCCTGTTAGTGAGGGAAAAATTGATTATTCATCATCGCGCTTCTTGCACCAAGTTACTTGGCTAGTGTAGGTATCATTGGAGACGGGGCTGCTTGTCGCATCAGTGGTCGTTGTACTGCTGTCATTGGCAGTAGTTGTTGCAGTATTTGTACTGGTGTCGTTTGTAGTCGCTGCAGCGGTATCGCTTGTAGTAGTCGAAGCAGCATCGTTTGTGCTTGCAGTTGTCTGACTGCTAGTGGACGTAATTGTGCTGCTCTTTTGCTAAGTAGTCGTTACCTCAGCAGCTGTATTGTCAGCCACGGCTACCTTGCCAGGCGTAAATTCAATTGCCAGCCCGCCTAATGAAAAGCCGAGCAAAACAGAGGCCAAATCTGTATTGACCTTTCTGAAACTGTAATGTTGTTCCTTTCGCTCCATTTTCTGAAGCTTGTTTCTCGCAGATTTCTTCGCTTCGATCATGTCAAACTTCTCCCCTTTTTTCACACAATAAATTCGATCACTGCTTGGTTGTTGTTAGCAACAGCTTCTTTCAGCTTGTCAGCTGGCAGATTCAATTTTTCAGCTAATTCTTCCAAAGTATCAGCTTTTACGACCAGACCATCCTTGACATGTTGTTCAGTGTAAGCGACAAAGGCTTCCTTATCCTTCATATAACCAGGGAAACCGTAGCGGGCGCAGCCAAGCATGTGGACTTTTTCCAGAGTTTCAGCGTAGTTATCGTCCCAAATCATGGCATACAGGTAGCCAAGTTCCTTAGCAGCGGCGTTGACGATGAATTGGTAAGGAACAGATTCATTGGCGAAACGTTCACCGCGCAGGTTAACCTTAAGGAATGGATATGAACCGATCCAGAGCCAGTGGTCGTAAGTAGCGGTTTGATAGTACATGTCTTCAGTCTTTTTGCCAACTGGTACCAGGCCGCGGTCAAAAATCGTTTCAGCTGGTTCTTCATCGCGGATTGCGCCGACGTTCAAGGCTGAAGTAATCCCTGCCCCGTTTGAGCGAGGTGAGTCATTGTAGACGTTCTTCTTCAAAGACAGCGGGTTCCATTCCTTAAGCAGGTCAACGTTGACTGAGTAGCTACCAGTCGTCAGGACAACGCCCTTCTTTGCTTTAATTTGGTAGTATTCGTCCTTCACCAAGGCTCCAGTTACCCGGCCGGCTTCTTTGATCAAGTTCACCAAGATAGTTTCAAAGCGGAGATCCACCCCCTTTTCTGCAGTTGCTTCAGTCATGATAGTTCTCCTTGTTTTGTAGTTTATCTTTTTAATTTATTTCTAATCACATTTTGTAGAAGCCTATACATGTATATCTAATTTTGAGTACAAAAAAAGACTGTCTGACCTACTATGCCAAACAGTCCTTTGATTTCTTCAGAAACGATTGTCCTGGCATAGACTCCCTAGATTATTGCAATCAGTGAGTCTACACCATTTTTATAACCCAATGCCCTTTTTTAAAAAATTACTTGTCTGCCACGACCAGCAATGACTTAATTGCTTGCCGTTGATCCATCGCTTCATATGCGTCTTGCACATGATCAAGGTCAAAACTCTTAGTGAAGACCTTACCTGGGTGGATTTCGCCCTTCAAAACAGCGTCCAGCAAGACTTCCTGGTCGTAAGTAGTTACGTTAGCGATCCCGCCGCGCCAGCCGACATTCTTCCAGAAGAACTTGTTGGTTTCAGGTTCCTTTTGCGGAATCCCTACCCGGCCGACAATCGCGCCAGCACGAGCGATCTGACCAGCCTGATCGATAGAGCTGCTTGCCCCAACGCATTCCAAAACAGCATCAGCACCGTAGCCGTCAGTCAGTTCCAAAACCTTCTTTACCGCGTCTTCACCACGTTCACTGACGATGTCAGTTGCACCGAATTCCTTGCCCAAGGCTGCCCGGTCTTCGTGGTGGCTAAGCAGAATGATCTTTTCAGCACCGAGCAGCTTAGCCGCGATAACCCCACACAAACCAACCGCGCCGTCACCGATAACTGCTACTGCATCCCCCGGCTTAACTTCCGCGCTAGCCGCAGCATGGTAGCCAGTTGCCATAACGTCTGACAAAGTCAACAGGTCATTCAATTGCTCTTTAGTGTAGTCGCTTGGCTGGCCAGGGATTTTTACCAAGGCGCTGGCATTCTTAAAACGCAGCTTTTCAGATTGGTAACCCTTGTTGCCGCCAACTTCCACGTTTGGACAGTTGCCGTCAAAACCAGCCTTGCAGATCTTGCACTTCATGCAGCCGTGGGTGAACGGAGCGATAACGAAATCGCCGACCTTGACATTATCAACCTTGTCACCGACTGCTTCTACGATCCCGATGGCTTCATGGCCAACCGTACCTTCCGGCCGGTCAGAAATGCCTCTGAACCACCACAGGTCTGATCCGCAGACGCAAGCTCTAATTACGCGGATAACCGCGTCGGTGTCTTGTTCAAGTGTTGCATCTTCAACTTCCCGGGCTTCAACCAGGCCCTTTTTTACGAAATATGCTGCTTTCATTTTTTCTCGCTTTCTGTATAAAAAACCGCTGACGTTCTTTAATGATTATTGTAGCCCTTAGCTATAATTTTGGCGAATACTTAGCTTGTATATTGGTATACGTGAAATCTATAGTCCCTTAGATCGCAAAACCGCATCCCATGAGCTGGATGCCGTTTGTTAGTATGGAGTTTGATTAAACTACAGTTTAGTTGCTTTCCTTGGTTCCGATGACAATGACCTTATCAACCGGATTTTTAACCTCGAGTTCAGCACCTGCTTGGACATATCCCGTTTTTTCATCTAAATAGTAAGGCGTGATACTTTTAGTTGAGCCATTTTCCCCGCCTGTAACTATCGTAGTCCCCTTTGGCAGGTTAGGATCATACTTCTGAATCGTTTTATAAGGCGTAACTTTGTATTCAACTTCCGACTTAGTACCAACAGAAACTACTTGATCAATCTTTCTTTGGATCTCATCTACCGTGAGACCGTAGGTAGGTCTGATAGTGGAATTCGAGAATATGCACCGCTTTTCTTATCTTCCGGGTGAGGTTCTAACCCAATAATTGTTATGGACTTCTTGTCCGGCCCATAGACCCAATACATTCGCATTGCTCCACTAGTTTTTAGTTCGAGTCCTATACAAATCATCTAGAAAACTAAAGAAAGTTTGATGATCCATGGGTATAATTTAGCTACTGTGTAGCTAAATTGATATAATATTGAATAACATCAAAAGAATACCAAAAGGAACACATCATGAAGATCGCAGTAATGGGTTACAGTGGCTCTGGAAAGTCAACTCTATCCCGCAAGTTAGGTGAATTGTACCAAGTTCCCGCTCTTCACTTGGATAGCGTCCAATTTTTGCCAAACTGGAAAACGAGATCAACGGAAGAACAAGGCAAGATCGTCCAAACTTTTCTTAACGATAATCCTAGCGGCTGGGTCATCGATGGAAACTACAACAAACTCAGCTATGAACGCGGAATCATTGAAGCGGACATCATTATCCAACTCTTATTCAGTAGAAAAGACTGCCTGCTTCGCTGCATCAACCGCTATCGTACTTACAAAGGAAAGACCCGGCCTGATATGGCAGTAGGTTGCGATGAAAAATTGGATTTTGACTTCATCAAGTGGATTCTTTGGGATGGCCGATCAAAAAATATCCAAGACCGATATGTCCGAGTCCAGAACGAATATCCCAGCAAAGTGGTCGTTCTCTGTAATCAGCAGCAACTTAACGGATATCTGCAAAATCTAAAAGACTAGCAACAAATCAACTTATTCAGCATCCAGTCCTAATGCGGCTTCTGCTTGATCCTTATTGAGATTCATGGACAGCATCAGATACTCAACTGCATGCTTATTTTGCTCTGCCTTTGCTTTGGCAATTCTTTTTGCTGTATGTTGGGTAAATACTTCATTCATGCTTGTGCTGCTATTTGGATCTTCATTAGAGAGTTCTTCAATGGCTTCTTGCAAGTCATCCCCTCCGCCCATGGTCATGATTGAATCCAAAACAGAAACCATTTCTTCCTTGCTCAACTTTTTATCGCTAAATTTATCGTCTGTTTCCTTTAATTGCCCTAAATCAGCAATTACCTGTTTGCATCTTTCTAGCGAAGCTGGCGTGTATCCTAATGCCTTCATTGCTTCTTCTTCAGACAAATTCTTCGATTCCATCAAATCCTGGAGCAAATGTAGCTTATTCCTTGCTTGGGCAACGTCAACCCGTACTTTAGTAAAGTCGTTGACCAGCTCATCTTCTTTAGTCGTCTTGTCAACAATCTCATACAGTTCATCCAGACTGTCCATCAAAATCATTGCTTTTCCTTCTTCCTACCCAAGCAATTGTTCGATTACTTCCAACGTCTCTTGATACAAATCGTTGTAACTCAAAATCCCGCTCTGCAACATATCTGCCAAAACAGTAATCTGTACCGAGGCCATATGCGCATAATCGTCATCTTCAAAGCTCGGAAACTCTTCTTCCATGAGCTTCTTCATTCTGGCAAAAGCATAGGTCGCCAAATCTTTCTCTTTAAAAACGGCTTTAATATTTCCGGATAGCAGTCCATATAAGTTGGATGGCCGAATTCTTTAAACACCCATTGGCATCGCTCAATATAGTCCAGCACTATGTCCTTTATGCCAATTTTTTCCTCAATTTCGTCTATAAAGTGATATGGTACGATCTCCGCGCCTAATTCCCGGAAGCCATACATTGCTGTAGCGATATTAATACTGTGCGGCACATCCAGAATTCATTTCCTTGTCGCGCCTAACTCTCATCCAAACTTTCATTGTCATCTCCTTTTCCATCAAAAAATGCCTCCCGGGTCTCCAGGAAGCGTTTCTCCTACATCACGCTAATCAATAGCAAACTGATCAGCAAGGCCAAAATAAAGCAGATGCCGATTAGCCAGCCCAGGATCTTAAATGAGACCTTGAGCAGAAAAGCGGCGATCGCCACCGGCACGGCCACAATAGTTAAAAATATCAGTAAAATCAAAAACGAAATCGTAAACATAATAGTTACCCCAACTTGTCCTCTATCCCCTAAATACAAGTTTAAGGTAACCCAAGCAGGCGCGGACTGTCAACCTTCTTGCTTTTTACCGGCTGCTTTCTGCCCCGCCGGTTGTTGCCCGGACGGCTGTAATACTCCCCTTCTCCTGGTACATTTGCTGGTCAGCCAGTTGCATGAGGCCCTCCAGACTGGCCTGGGGATGAGATTCCCTGTCGGCATGGCCAATAGAAAAACTGATATTCTGCCCGGTATTGATCCGGCACTTGACTGCCTCTATTTCTAGCTGCTGCTTTAATTTCGACCCTTGCTGGCTGTCGCCGGGTATAATAGCGGCGAACTCGTCTCCCCCAATCCGGTAGCATTCTCCGCTTTTGCCTAAAATATCCCTGATAATCGCGGCAACTTCCCGGGTCAAGTCATCCCTGGCCAGGTGGCCCCGGTTGTCATTCATCTCTTTTAAACCGTTGATGTCAATGGAAAAAGCTAAAAACTCCTTCCCGCCTTACAGCGTCAGCATCTCGCCCAGCTTCTCATCATAGGCATAGCGGTTCTGCATCCCCGTCATAATATCCGTCCGCATCACGACATTGTCCCGGCTGATCTTCAAATCGCTGACCTTCTGGGTAAAATTGTTGAAGCGGTTCAGCAAAAAGCACATCCCGATCGCAATCGTCAATGATGTCGTCCGCAAAGCTCCCCCGCTCACTTCCTGGATCACGATCCCCAGAAAAACCACGAAAAAGGTATAGAACATAAAGAGGCGGTCGCCGCTGAAAGTCTTTTGCTCAAACTGGTGATAGGCAGATACAATCGCGAACATCACGATAATGCAGATAATGAAATAAACGTAGTAATAACGGCCTTGATGATAGTGGCTATTCTTGTCAATCGAAAAGGTCTAGCCGGTAGCAATTGACGCAAGCTGGAAGAGAACATTCCCCGGCAGCAATACTGCCAGCAGGCGGTCATACTTTGAATGCCGCACCCAAATATGAATAACGAAGTAGCCTAGAAATGGTTTTAACCTGTAGTTTAAAAACTTGTTGATTACCAACCATATTCTGTATTGGCCCGAGACGCCATCCAACATGACCGAAGTCCACTCAATTAAATTGATTAAAAGGTGTGCGCAAACTCGTGTCTTTAGACATGAGTTAAGCACGCAAAAACGCCCCATTGGGGCGTTTTTTAGTTTCTCTTTCTTCTCTTTCTTTCCAACTCGCCATACTTGCCATTCTGCTGTTTTTTCATGGCTGCCGTGTACTGAGATGCAATGTAATTTTTAACGACTTCTTTGCTCATGTCACCTAAGGTGCTCATAAAATAGCTTGGTGACCAGAGGTGGCCGCCCCACAGCATCTGCTTAGTTTCCGGGTGCAGCTCGAACCATTTCCGGGCTGTCCAGCCTTTCAGCCCTTTAACTACGTCTACGGGCCTCTGTTTTGGCGAAAATGAAATAAGCATGTGAACGTGATCGGGCATTACTTCCATTTCCTGGATCTGGATGTCCGACATATCCGCTCTTTTTTGGAGCAGCCCTTTCATTTCTTCAACCTTTTCTGGGCTATCAAAGACTTCTTTCCGGTACTTGGTCACGAAAACTAGATGGAAATTGAAGTTATAAACGCAGCCTCTTTCATGGACGATCATAGTGTATGCCACCTTTCTTTGTTGTATAATTATAGCATAAAGTAGGACGAAAGAAGGTGTGCATCTGTGTCTAATGAAGAAAAGTATGGATTTACCAGACAATACCATGTGTTGCTGACTGACAAGCAAAAAATCCAGCATGAGAAAGCGTTGAAAACTCAGAATGCTTTGTTTCAGTACGCTTTAAAGTATCTCTTTAAGACTTATAGCATTAAGCATATCGGACGCCCTATGCCATTTAGCCAAAAGCCCATTCAGTACCTACTTAACAAAATTAAAACTGGCTTCATCAAGGACAAGTACGGCTTGGCACGTTGGAAGAAGTCAGTGCTGTTTTTGTCGTCTCATTCAGCCGATGAGTTTCTCAAGACCGTCTACACCAACTTCTCACAGTATCGCAAGCGCTTGGTGAAAGCAGACAAGAGCATGGACGAGAAGGCTCGCTATAACTTCAAGATGAACGTAACTAAAGATAAGTACGGCAAGCACAAGAACCAGCTCCACAAATCTTGGTACCGCAAGGGATCGATCAACTTTTTGAGAAACAGCGCAAGCTTTAGAACCATTACCTCACAAAAGCTTCCAGAAGATTCTAAAGGAGGCATCAGAATTGAGGACAAGCATACAGACAACCACACCTTCTTAACAGTAGCCGACTTTGGTACTGTCGAAGTCATTGAAGACTTGTCCGAATTAAACTTGAAGGACATTGCTTTGACAAAGATAAAGAAGCTTCCAGATGGTTCTTACAGACTGCAGCTGACCTTTTCTCTGCCCCGCAAGAAGCAGAAGTCAAAAACTATTCAAGGCTTTGACTGGAACATGGCTGGTAATGAGGCTTTTTGCTCATCAGACGGCAAGCGGATCAAGGTATCAGACGCCGCAATCAAGCGAGCTGACGAATATGAGCAGAAGATCAATGCAATTAAGTCAGCGCGTGATCTGGAAGGAAATGCCCACGGGCAAAGCAAGCTGTATCGCAAGCTTGACCGCAGACAGCAGAAGCTGAATGCAAAGCGCTCGAACATGCTTACCAACGAATACCGCCATCTGGTACACGAAGTAGTCGATGACTGCGACACGATCGTCGTTGAGAAATTGGATGCCTATGAGATGCGCAAGCGTGGAAAAGGCTCTGCTCAAAGCAAAGGCATCAATCGCAGACTGGCGGTCCTTAAGCCATATGAGCTGATGACTATTTTAGAGTCGCTTGTAAAGAAGCAGAACAAGAGGCTTGTCAAAGTGGATTCATTTTGGACAAGCAAGGCATGCCACGACTGCGGATACATCAACAAAGATCTCAAAGTTGGTCAGAAAGAATGGCAGTGTCCAAGCTGCAAGAAGACGGTAGACAGGGATTTAAACGCAGCAAGAAACATATTAGATTGGGGGATTCATCCAGAGCATCACGCAAAGCTGAAGAAAACGGCCGAAGAAGGAAAAAATCTTAGCCCTTCGTCACTGGTGACGGAAGTCTAAGATTAAAGCACTAAAAACAGCCTGGGCGAAACGGAACAATCGTCCTTAGCACTAGACGGTGTTATCTGCGTAATCTTCTGAGCGAGTCAAAACGAAGACGAGATGACATTGGGCAGTTGTGAAACTAACCTAAACACTCTGAGTACTTCTAAGAGTTGTCGATCTTACGTGTAATGTGCTGGGTGGCCCCCAGATTCCTGCGACTTTAGTCGTAGGAGGTTCAAGATTAGCAAGAGGCCTAAAGACCAGTAGCTGTTGCGTTGCTGTAGTGGATGTTCTTGTAGACCAAGGTAAGCAAGCCAGCAATAAATAATGAAATAATTATCTCAATAGTTATATAGTAGTCTAGCAGGTTGACAGCAGCATGCTGGTTAAACACGCATAATCTATCTATCACTTTTACATCTATCCAAATCTATAGATTTTAAGTTATTATTGCCTTTGCATATATAATTATAAGCCAAGCTGATTGCGAGGCCAAAGAAAATAGCTATTTTGGATAAATCAGAAAAAAGCAGCTGCCCGGTTCGCCCCAGGCAGCTGCTTAAAACTTATGAAAACATTTCGCGTACTATCTCATCATGCAGCTTTTTGATCCGCTGGCTGGTCTTTTGCCAGTTGTACTCGCCATGCTGCTTGTTCCGGTAGGCATAAAGCTGAGCCTCATTGATATACTTCAAGGCCAGGTCCCAGCGCTGGTCAGTCCCCCAGCCTCTGGCGTAGCAAAGGGCCAGGCGGTAGTCGATCTCAGCGATCATGTCTTCGTCGCCTTCCTGCAGGACGCTTTCCGCCATGCTGTAATATTGAAAGGCAATCTCGTCGTTTTTCTTTACAAAATTGCCAAAACGGAAAGCATCCCCCAGCTTATAGAAGGCATTCGGGTTGCCGGCCAAAGATGCTTGAGTAAAGTAGTAAAAAGCCTTCTCCTGGTCGGCTTCACCAACCCGGCCAAATGCATAGATGTAGCCTAAATTGCACATAGCCTGGGAATTGCCGTAGTCAGCTGCCTTTTTATAGCACTGCAGTGCCAGTTCATAGTCCCCCTGCCTGTAGGCTTCCGCCCCCCGGTCCAGCCAGGTTGCGCCAATTTTATCCATCTCAACGAATTTATCTTTGTCCAAAAATGCCACTTTATCGCCAACCTTTCTAAGAATTAACTAAGTGCCAGCTCCTTGACCGGATACGCGATCGGCTGGGTAGATGTCTCATAAGCCGGCAGGCCGTGCATAGCCCGGTAGATCGCCCGCTCAATTGAAGACAGGCCCGCCGAGTCCGCTATGGCCAGCCGCTTGGCATACTTGCGCAGAGCCTTACTGGTTGAGTGCTTGTTCAAATTCTGCACCATGACCGTTACGTCAGCCCGCTTGAGAGCGTGCTTGTAAAAAGATTCCGTATCGGAAAACTTGAAGGCGTCAATCACCTTGCAACGGCCGTGGTGCTCACCTACCATCTTCTGAATCTCCTGGCTGCGGAGCTCATTGCCGATGACCACCGCCACGCTGCGGCCATGCAAGTCGAAATTCAAGGTCGTTACGCTCTCTTCTTTATCCTTGTCTTCCTTTTCGCTTTTTACCTTCTTTTCAGCCGGCTTTTCCTTCTTTGGAGCTTCTTCTCCCTTAGTCTGGCTGACCCAGCGGACGATCATATTGCTGGGGCTGTTCTTATACCAGGCCAAGTCAACAATGTCGCCTTCATGGACAAAACCTGTCTCGGTTTGCCGAGCATCAATGATCGCCGGCACCTCATAGCGATCAATGCCCGCGCACTCACTCAAGCTCTCGCCCATGGCGCTGCGGCTGACATACAAGTCGCCGGCAGGATCCCTTTCTACCACCCCATATGACATAGTTGCGATATTAGAAGGCAGGTTTCCGGCTTCCACTATCCGGACCACCCGGGGCGGCTGGCTGCTGGGGTCCAGCTCGACTAAATAGCCGTTTTCCACGTTCAGATTTCTGACGGCCAGCTCATTGATCTCGCTGACCAGGTCCCCCTGCTCGGTGTAAAAGCTCCCGCCCTTCAAGGCCCGGGAAAAGCGGCAGAGCTGGTAATGGATGCTGGCAGTTAGTTCTTCATGACGGATGATTTTAACTTGCTTCTTGTCCTCTGTTTCCGCAGCTGCTAGGTCCCCGCCGCTATCTACCTCTTCAATGGCGTCTGAGTCATCAGAATCTTCTTCGCCTTCGTCCTCCTCATCGCCTGTTTCAGCTTCTTCGTCTTCATCATCCAGGTCAACTCTGGCCAGGGTCAAGAGGTTTTCAATCGCGACTGCTCCCAGGCGCAAGTATGTACTGCTGTCGTCCAAAGCATCCAAGATGTTCCGCACTTGCTCACGATAGTCTAAATAGTATTCTTTCATCTTTTTGCACCCTTTAATTTTTGAATTCTCTTTCCGCGTCTATTCTTATTATCACAATCTTTTAAAAAAATTACAGAGCATATGCGAAAATAATCAGCTGAAAGACAAAAAATGCTATTTTTCCTTAATAGTAAGCCTTTACTGTAAATTTACTCTGGCGGCCTTAAGCACCCGGGCTACGTTTTCACTGGTCCGGGCTAAATTATCTCCTCCGCCTGCTAAAGCTTCCGGCAAGCTGCAGATGCCTGGCAGGATGCCAAAAATCCCCGTAAAGCCTGCTTCATATAAGCTGTCAATTCCATCTCCGACCTGGCCAGCCAGGGCAAAAACCGGTATGCCAAGCTTTTTGGCAACTTGGGCCACGGCATAGGGTGTCTTGCCGAACTTAGTCTGGAAGTCAATCCCGCCTTCGCCCGTAAAGACATAGTCAGCATCCCGCATCTTTTCCGCCAAATGGCTCTCCTCGATCACGATCTGGGCGCCCGCCTGCATCTGGCAATTGCTGAAGGCCAAAAAGCCCGCTCCCAGGCCGCCAGCCGCCCCGCTACCAGGAACGTTCTCTACGTCTTTCCCAACTTGCTCCTTGATCACGGCTGCATAATGGTGAAGTCTAGCGTCAAGCTTCTGGACCATCTCCTTGTCCGCCCCTTTTTGCGGGCCGAAAACCGCAGATGCTCCATTGGGTCCGGTCAAAGGATTGGTCACGTCACTAGCTAAAATGATTTCAACTTCTTTTAAGCGGGAAGCCAAGCCGCTGGTATCAATTCTGGCTAATTGGTCTAAACTTCCTCCGCCAAAAGGCAGCTCTTGGCCATTTTTATCTAAAAACCTAACCCCTAAAGCCTGAGCCAGGCCGGCACCGCCATCGTTAGTCGCGCTGCCGCCTAAGCCCACGATAATCTTTTTAACGCCCCGCTTCAACGCGTCAAGCAGCAGCTCCCCGGTCCCAAAAGTAGTTGCCGTCATTGGATCGAGGTCCTTTTTCGCAAGCAAGCCCAGGCCGCTGGCTGCTGCCGTCTCGATCACCGCGCATTCTCCGTCATTGATCAGACCATAGCTGGCCAAGAGCCTTTTGCCATCGGGACCGGTACCCATCTTTTCCACTTTTTCCCCGGGGATGCAGGACAAGATTGCATCGACCGTCCCTTCCCCGCCATCGGCCATGGGAACCTGGATGACTTCGGCCTCGGGAAAGACCCGCTTGATCCCATCGGTCATAGCCTGGCAGGCCGCTTTGGCTGACAAGCTTTCCTTGAAACTGTCGCTGGCTGTAATAAACTTGAGCATTTTTCTGCCTCTTTCATTTTTTCAATAGTCAGCTCTATTTTAACGCTTTTCCAAGCAAAAAGCCGCCTGGCTGAAAGACAGTCAACTGATCAACTAGCTGTCGGTTCGCCTTCTTTCTAGTATAATTAAGCTAACGGAAAAATATTGGTAATTATAGCATCTTAGAAGAAATGCTGACCATCATTGAAGACGAGTACAAGAACCACTTTTTGGAGAAAGGATAAGGAGTCATATGGAAACCAAGAAATACCTCTCCCTCATCGACCGGGAAATGGCCCAGATGCCGGACTTTGTCAAGGAATACCAGCTGGAAACAAGGCACTCTCTGACCACCAGCTACCAGTACTTAACGGAAATCCGCCGCTTTTTCTCCTGGCTGATCGCTGAAAATTTGACCCAGGCGAAAAGTCCCAGCCAAGTGCTGCCAAGCGACCTGGAAAAATTGAGCCGGAGCGATGTCATGCTCTATCTGGATAAACTGGAGCACAGCAGGAACAAGCAGGGCCACCTCAACTCCCCGACGACCGTCAACCGGTCGCTCAACGCCCTGCGCTCCTTGTACAAGTACTTGACGATCACGGCTGACAAGAACAATGGCGAGCCTTATTTTGACCGCAATGTCATGCTCAAGATCAATTCCCTTCCTTATACAAGCACCTTGAACTACCGGGCTCATGCCTTAGAAGCTCACATGTACACCGGCAACTTGAAATACCAGTTCATGGACTTTTTGGACCAAAAATTTGCCGGCCTCTGCAGTGGACGCGCCCTTTCTTCTTTTAAGCAAAACAAGGAACGGGACATGGCTGTCATCGCTTTGATCTTAGGCACGGGAATCCGGGTTTCTGAATGCGCCGGGGTTGACATGAAGGACCTCAACTTAAAAGAGGCAACTTTAGATATCACCCGGAAGGGCGGACAGAGAGACTCAGTGCCAGTTGCTGACTGGACCCTCCCCTACCTGGAAAAGTACCTGGCAATCCGGGCAGACCGCTACAAGGCCCCAGCCACTAACAAGGCCTTTTTCTTAACCAGCTACCACCAGGAATGCCGGCGGATGACGACCAATGCCATCGAAAAAATGGTTGGCAAGTATTCTGCTGCCTTCGGCCACCCGCTCACCCCCCACAAGCTCCGCCACACGGTCGCTTCTGAACTCTATCAGGCGACCAAGGACCAGGTCATGGTCGCCCAGCAACTGGGGCAAAAAGGCACCTCAGCCACCGACCTATACACCCACGTTGACCAAAGAGAGCAACGGGCCGCCCTCAATGCCAGCGCCAAACAAAATAAGTCCTCCTCTGATTAGAGAAGGACTTATTTTCGTCTTTTGCTAGTTATTTTCTTCTGTGGTAAAAATTTTATTTTCGCCGATTGTAAAATTAAACTGAACACTGTTCCGATCCAGTAAGAAAAATCGTTTTCACTGGATTAGAGCACAAAAAATCCATTTCAACCATCTGGTAGAATATGAATTACCACAAACATTTCTAGAGAGGTTAAAATGGATCATTCTTATTCTAACACTAAACCACACCAAAAGGGCAAGCACCTTACGCTAAACGACCGGACTACAATCCAGGAGCTGCACTCTAAGGGCTACTCTAATCGTGCTATAGCTAGAGAACTTAACTGCTCACCAAGCACGGTCGGATATGAGCTCAAAAGAGGCACAGTATCCCTGTATACCGGCAATGTGAGGCGGTATAAAGCTGTCGAAGGGCAAAGCACTTACGAACTACATAGAAGCGAATGCGGCCGCAAGAGCTTGTTTCTTCGCAGACATAAGTTCATCGACTATGTTTCCCACTGCTTTCATAATCAAGGCTGGTCTCTTGATGCTTGCGTGGGTTATGCTTTGGCCAAGGGAATCTTCCAGAAAGATCAGGTCGTATCAACCAAAACTCTGTATAACTACGTTGACTTGGGCCTAATGGACATCAAGAACGGTGATCTTCCAGAGAAGGTCAAGCGCAATACTAAGACTCGTCGTGCCCGTGTAAACAAGCGTATCCTGGGACGAAGCATCGATGAACGTAGTCCTAGAATCGAAAGCCGTAAGGACTTTGGCCACTGGGAATGCGATCTGGTTCTTGGACACAAGACTAAGGACGACGATGTGTTGCTTACTCTGTGCGAACGAAAGACGCGTCAGTTCTTCATGATCAAGATTGAGGATAAGACCTCAGCTAGCGTTATGAAGGCATTTGATAAGCTTCGAGAGTACTACGGATCCAAATGGAATCAAATCTTTAAGTCTATCACAACTGACAACGGATCTGAGTTCGCAGATCTATCCAATCTTGAGCAAGTTTCCAAGACTCTTGTGTACTACGCTCATCCTTATACATCTTGTGATAAAGGCAGCGTAGAACGGCACAACGGGCTTATCAGACGCTATATTCCCAAGGGAGACCGTATGGATAAGTACAGTGTGGAAGATATTGCTA
The DNA here is from genome assembly GCF_001888925.1 of Lactobacillus delbrueckii subsp. jakobsenii ZN7a-9 = DSM 26046. Classification (NCBI taxonomy): domain Bacteria; kingdom Bacillati; phylum Bacillota; class Bacilli; order Lactobacillales; family Lactobacillaceae; genus Lactobacillus; species Lactobacillus delbrueckii. The sequence goes on along the minus strand of NZ_CP018218.1, from coordinate 1,254,732 downwards.
AGATCGAGGTATGGTGCAACTCTCTTCCTCGGAAGATCTTAAACTACAAGACTCCAGAAGAGTACTTTGACACCGAACTTGACCGCATTTACCGGCGTAGATAGTCAAAATCTACCAGATGTTATGGTAAGTGTTCAATTTATTCTTGCAATTGGCGAAAATTTTATTTTGCCATTTGCCTAGTCGGCAAAGTGCTTGCTCTTGTAAACCAGCTTGCCGCTGACAAAAGTCAAGGCGGTCATGCCGTAGACTTCCTGGCCGGTGAAAGGTGTGTTAACCCCCTTGGACAAGTAGTCTTCTTCGGCAAGCTTTTCGGCCTGGTCCAGGTCAAAGACGGCCAGGTCGGCTTCCTTGCCTGGAGCCAGAACACCAGCATCCAGGCCAAAGAGCTTGGCTGGCTGGTAGCTCATGAGGTCCAAAAGCAGGCTCAGGTCCATTTGCCCGCTCTTGACGAACTTGGTGTAAAGGCTGGCAAAAGCAGTTTCATTGCCAATGATCCCAAAAGCAGCCTTCCGCATATCACCGGCCTTTTCTTCCCGGCTGTGCGGAGCATGGTCAGTCGCGATCAAGTCGATCGTCCCGTCCAGCATTCCTTCAATCAAGGCAAACTGGTCTTCCTTTGATCTAAGCGGCGGGTTCATCTTGTAGTAGCCGTTGTTGCCGTCAATCTCTTCTTCGCTCAAAAGCAGGTGGTGAGGTGCGGCTTCGGCGGTTACATTGATTCCGTATTCCTTGGCGATCCGGATCAGTTCCACGCTTTCCTTGGTAGAAACATGGCAGGCATGGTAGTGAACCCCGGTAGCCTGGGCCAAAACCAGGTCTCTGGCCAATTGTGCAGATTCACTGACCCCCAGGATGCCTGGCAGGCCGAGTTCTTCCGCCTTCTTGCCGGCATTCATCACCCCATGATGGTAAAGAGAGTCATCCTGGATGTGCTCACAGATGGCCAGGCCTACCTTAGCAGCTTCCTGCATAGCTTCATACATAGTGCCGGCTTGCTGGATGCCGTGGCCGTCATTGCTGAAGGCAAAAGCCCCCGCTTCTTTCAAGGCCGCCATGTCAACCACCTGGTCACTGGTCAGGTCTTCAGTGATGGCCCCGTATTGCTTGAGATGGACGCAGCTGTTGGCTTCGTTTAAAGCAACCTGCTTTTCAAAAGTTTCCAGGTCATCTGGGACCGGGTCAACATTAGGCATGGTGCATACCGTGGTGAAACCGCCCCGGGACGCTGCTTCAGACCCCGTCTTGATGGTTTCCTTGTAGGTAAAGCCCGGCTCTCTGTAGTGTTCGTGGATGTCCACTAAGCCAGGTGCCAGGAGCTTGCCCTTTAAGTCGTAGACTTCAGCACCCTCTTCTGGCAGATCCAGGCCGATGGCCTGGATCTTGCTGCCGGAGATCAAGACGTCTTCGTTGATGAATTCGCCTTCCTGGTAAACCAGGCCGTTTTTCAGCAAAATGGCCATTATTCAAGGCCTCCCAACTTACGTCCGCGCAGAACAGCTTCAATCATGGCCATTCTGACAAAGACCCCGTTGTGCATTTGGACAGCGTAGCGGGACTTAGGTGCTTCAACCAGGTCACCGTCCCATTCAACCCCGCGGTTGATTGGGCCCGGGTGCATGATGATGGCGTCATCCTTAAGCATGTCGTAGCGGCGTTGGTTAAGGCCGTAGGCAGCGTTGTAGTCCTTGGCATCAAAGAGCTGTTCAGTCTTGGCTTCTGCCCCGTTGTGGCGTTCGTGCTGAACTCTGAGCAGCATCAAGACGTCCAGTTCTGGGATTTCATCGTCAATGTTCTTGACATAAGTGCCGTACTTGCTGAATTCCTCAGCGTTGTACCAGTATTCCGGACCTGAGAAGTAGACGTCCGCGCCCAGGGTATTCAAGATTTCCATATTTGACCGGGCAACCCGGGAGTTGGTCAAGTCACCGACGATCATGATCTTCAAGCCGTCGAAGTGGCCGAATTCGTTGTAGATGGTCATCATGTCCAGCATGCTTTGGGATGGGTGCTGACCGGAACCGTCACCAGCGTTAACCAGGCCCATTTGCAGGTGCTGGCCTTCCTTTGGGTGGATGATTTCGTTGTAGTAGGCGTTTTCCGGGTGTCTGATCACGCTGAGTTCGATGCCTAGAGATGCCATGGTCAGTTCAGTGTCGTAGAGGTTTTCCCCCTTGTTGACTGAAGAGTGGGATGGGTCAAATGGGATTACAGTCAAGCCCAACCTTCTTTCAGCAACTTCAAAGCTGGTGTGGGTCCGGGTTGAGTTTTCAAAGAACATGTTGGTGCAGAAGATTGGCCGGCTCAAGGCTGGTACTTCCCCGCCGTTCTTGAAGTATTGGGCTCTTTGCAGCAGGTGCAGCACGTCGTCGGCGCTCAGTTGTTCAACGCTGACAAAGTAAGGCAGACGGAGCAAGTTGTCTTGCTTGTCTTCAGTTTCGACAACGACTTGGTTTTGGCTAACAGTGGTCATGATGATTTGGCATCCTTTCGAAAATAACTTAAGCAAAAAGACCATTTTATACACTCAGTCTCCGTGTCTAAAATGGTCTCTCAAAGTCTGCTTAAACTGCCCGGAAAGCTTCCTCCCCGGTCTTCCTGTCAATTCGAATGTTTGCCAAGAATTTCTTGTTTATATATGGATTTTGAGCTGCCTTCTTAGCCTCACGGGACTAAATTTAAAGGTCATTCATATGTTTTCTTAACTATAAAGACTTTTGCCCTTTAAGTCAAGCTTTTTTATCGAAAAAGCAGGGAATTTTTGTAGAAAAAGTTTAAAACCATTTTCAACCGCTTACTGAAGTGATTGCGGTATAATTGAGCTAAGGAATCGACAGACATGTGTTTTGTTAGATTGACAGGAGGGAAAATCATCCATGAAGTTTGCGAAATTGTTGAAATCACGTAAGTCAATCCGGACTTATACTGGCAAGCCGGCTGACAAGAAGCAGGTCAAGAAGATCATCGAAGCAGCTGAACTGGCTCCAGTAGCCCGCGGCTTATACGAGAACTACCAGCTGACGATCATTAATGACCCAAAGCTTTTAAAGGAGATCGACCAAGAAGCAGCCATGATGTTTGGCGATCTGGAATCACATCCCCTGTACGGTGTGCCGACCTTGATTTTGGTCTCTGCCAAGAAGCAGGACGAGATGGCCTATGCCAGTGCCGGGATTATTGCCCACAACATGGTTCTGGCTGCTGAAAACAAGGGCCTGGGGGCTTGCTACCTCTTTGGCGCGGCAGCTGCTCTGGCCGCTCACCCAGAAACAGTTATGAAGCTGGACCTGCCAGCCGGCTTCATGCCGGTCTGCGGAGTTGGTATCGGCGAAACTGAAGAAGAACTGACTATCCGCGACCAGAAGCTGGACCGGATCGGCATCAACGAAATTTAACAGGCAAGAGTTGCTCTCATCATTAAATTTGTCAGCAACTTGTAAGAGCGTGGCCATTTTCCGGCACGCTCTTTTTTATGGCTAAAGTAAGCTATCATGGCACTTATTGAAGTGAAGCATAATACAAAAATTTACCAGTCCGGTGACACGACAGTTTACGCCAACCGGGACATCAACTTCATGATTGAAAAAGTCCAACATCAATGTTGAGGAAAGGATCAGAGAGCTGTCGACCATCAAGGTGTTCGGCGTGCTCGGCTTCTTTGACCAGGAAACCACCCTCTACATTTACCGGGGAACGATTATCCTCTCCATTATCGGTATCCTCTGCGGCTACCTGGCCGGGATCGGCCTGCACACCTTCATCATCACCAGCCTGCCGCCAGACAACGCCATGTTTGACCCGGCGATGAAGATCAGCAACTTGCTCTATTCAGCCTTAATTCCGGCCGCGATCACTGCTTTAGTCGCCTTGATCATGCACAAGAAGATCAAGTCCGTCAACATGCTGGATGCTTTAAAGTCCGTCGATTAAAGAGCAAATAAAAGAACGGAACCAAGCGGTTCCGTTTTTCTATATCTAATAAATATTGCTAAAAAGCAGTCACTGTCCGGTTGTAGTAGACCAGGTGCTGCTTAAATGACAGGGGGTCAACGAGGATCTTGGTGACGGAGCAGTTGTCTGGTTCCAGGATCTGCAGGCCCTGGCCGCCCGTGGCATTAATGGCAAAAGATCTGACCGTGAAGCCGTGGGTCACTACCACGATCTGGTCTTCTGGATACTTTTGGCTGATTTCCTCCACGAATTCAGCGGTCCGCATTTCCACATGGGCAAAGCTTTCCGCCTTTGGGGCTGCCTGCACGTAGTCTTCCGTCACGTCATTGACCAGGGGAGAAAAGTAATTCGGGTATTCAGCCATCAATTCGCTGTTCTTTTGCCCATCCCAGTCCCCGTAGGAAATCTCCAGCAGGCGGTCGTCCGTTTCAACCGGCAGGCCGGCCTTCTTGTTCAAAATTTCGGCTGTCTGCTTGGTTCTGACCAAGGGGGAAACGAAAAAGCGGTCGAAATTGCTGATATCGAACTGGTCAGCCAGTTTTTGCGCCTGCTCCTTGCCCAGGTCGGTCAAGTAGGTGTTGGGGGTATTGATGGTCCCCTGCTTCAAGCCCGCCTTGTTGGCAAAGGTTTGCCCGTGCCGGATAAAGTAGAATGTAGTCATGCTGGTCCTCCATTGTTTCTAGACTTTCTTTTTCTCTTTTCTTTGCTAAGAAATATTATACCGAAATTAAAATTGTGTTGACATTTCTAATTTTGTACTTATAATAAAATTAATCACACGAAAGGAGCGAAAAAATGTTTACTTTACAGACAATTCAAATGCAAAACAAACTTTTTTCCTCCTCCCAGTCTTCTTCCACTTAAGAAGGCTGCGATTTGTGATGGCCTTCAGCACAGTTTAAAACAGTGAGGCCGAAACAACAACTCCAACATAACATCTCATGGCAAAGGGCACTCACGCAAGGTGGGTGCCCTTTGTTTTTTCGGAAAGGAATTCTTTACTTATGACATGCCACAACTTCGCGGCTGGTCTAGCCATGCTGCCGGTCGAAGTCATTGCCCAAATCAAACAAGACTTGCCAGATTATGCCCACAGCGGCATGAGCGTCATGGAAATCTCCCACCGGTCAGCCCTTTACAAGGAGCTCTACGCGGAAACCAAGGCCAACCTCTTGGAACTTATGAAGCTGGACCAGGCAGAATACGACGTCCTCTTCTTGACCGGCGGGGCAACCCAGCAATTCACCACAATTCCTTTGAACCTGGCCCGCAAGTACCACCGGATTGCGGTCGTGGACAGTGGTCACTGGGCCCAAAGAGCAGCAGAAGACGCGGATAAAGTACCAGGCCTAACCGTTGACATCATCGCTAGCTCCAAGGACAACAATTACACTGCTGTTCCGGAAATCCCGACTGAATTTGATCAAGACTACGACTACCTCCACATCACGACCAACAACACTATTATGGGGACGGCCTACAGAGACGACCAAATTCCTAAGACCGACATCCCTCTGGTAGCTGACATGTCCTCCAATTTCCTGGGCCAGGAATACGACTACAGCAAATTCGCTGTTATCTACGCCGGGGCACAGAAGAACCTGGCCCCTGCCGGATTGACTGTTTTGGTCATCAGAAAGGACCTATTGGTCAAGCATGACGACCTGCCTGGCCTCTTTGACTTTGCTACTGAAGCCAAGAAGGAATCAGCCTTGAACACCCCGCCAGTCTTCCAGGTTTACGTGGCTGGCCTGGCCCTTAAGTGGCTTAAGGAAAAAGGCGGCGTGGCCGGTATTGAAGCCATCAACCAAGAAAAGGCCAACCTCCTTTATGACTGCCTGGCTGAATCCAAGAATTTTGAGAGCAAGGTTGATCCAGACAGCCGGTCAATTATGAACGTGCCTTTTGTCAGCGGCGACCCGGACCTAGACGCGGAGTTTGTCAAAGAGGCAACCGCCCACCAGCTGCTCAACTTGAAAGGCCACCGCCTGGTTGGTGGGATGCGGGCAAGCATCTACAACGCCATGCCGCTGGAAGGGGTTCAGGCCCTCTGTGACTTTATTAAGGATTTTGACGCCAAGCACTAATTTTTGAAAGGATTCCCCATGTACCAAATTAAAACTTACAATGCCATTGCTAAAGAAGGTTTAGCCGAATTCGGCGACAACTACCGGATCAACCAAACTGACAATCCAGATGCCTACCTAATCAGATCAGTTGACCTCCATGACCATGAATTTCCCAAGAATTTGAAGGCCATAGCCCGCTGCGGGGCCGGCTACAACAACGTGCCTTTGGACAAGGCTCTGGAAAATGGGACTGTGGTCTTCAACACTCCAGGCGGCAACGCCAACGCCGTTAAGGAATTGGTACTGGCTTCTATGATCATCGCCAGCCGGAACATCGTGGCTGCCGCCAACTGGTCAGCTAACGCCAAGCCGGGCGCGGACATCACCCTGCGGACGGAAAAGGAAAAGACCAGCTTCAACGGAACAGAATTGCTGGGCAAGACGGTGGCCGTGATTGGTTTGGGCCACATCGGCTCACTGGTAGCCAATGCCTGCCTTGATTTAGGGATGAAGGTTGTCGGCTATGACCCATACTTGACGGTTGAAGCCGCATGGCGCTTGTCAGACCATATCAAGCGAGCCACCAGCATCGCTGACGCCGTTAAGGACGCGGACTTTGTGACCGTCCACGTGCCAAAGAACGAGGAGACGACCGGTTTGATTGCTGACGCCAAGATCGCGCAGATGAAGCCAAACACTATCTTGCTCAATTTTGCCCGCTTGGGGATCGTTGACAACAAGGCTGTCGTTGAAGCCTTGGCAGAACACCGCTTGGGCAAGTACTACACCGACTTCAGTGATGCCACGATTTTGCACAACAATGACATCGTCATCATGCCCCACATCGGCGGATCAACGATTGAAGCGGAAATCAACTGTGCCCGGATGGCGGCAAAGCAAAGCAAACCATCGAATTTTTGGAAACTGGGAACATTATCAACTCAGTCAACCTGCCGAACGTGTCAGCACCGTTTGAAAGCGACCACCGGATCACTTTGATTCACAAGAACATTCCAAACATGATCGTGCAGATCTCAACCCACCTGGCTGGCCGTGGCATCAACATTGAAAACTTGGTCAACAAGGCCAAGGACAAGTACGCCTACACCATGATCGACATCGATGAGATCGACCAGGCGACCCAAGACGAGGTGGTGCTCAACCTGGAACAGATCCCGGCTGTTACCCGCGTCAGAATCTTGACTCACAAGAAATAGCTGATTTTTTAAACTTTGACTCTCTATCCTTACCATTTGAAACAAACCCTGGAAGTTGTTGATCGCGACTTCCAGGGCATTTTTTTACTTTGTTGAAGAGTCCTGCCAGCAGTGTGGTAAAATAGACAAGGTTGTTTTCTGAAAATATGCGAATAATGATGAAATCTATATCTAGAGAGAAAGAAAGTTAGAAAGAAAAGATGAAATCAAACAGCAAGTGGGCTGGCCTGGCAGCTGCTGCCTGCATCCTATGGGGTATTTCTGGCCTCTTTGCCAAGGGCCTCTTTAACTTGGACCCCCGCATCACGCCGATTTGGGTTACGCAAATGCGGCAGGTTTGCTCAGGCTTGATCCTGTTAACTGTGGCCCAGCTGACAGGCAAGCATCCCTGGCAGGTATGGAAAGACAAGAAGAGCGCGGTTCAGCTTCTGGCATATGCAGTTATCGGCGTTCTGCCCTTCCAGTACTGCTTCTTTTTGGTAGTAGCCCAGGCTAACGCGGCAATCGCGACGGTCATTCAGTTTATCGGTCCCTTCTTTATTTTGGCCTATCTGACTTTGACTAAGCAAGAGGCTCTGCGGCCGTTTGATGTCGCGGCCAGCCTGCTTGCTTTTGGCGGAGTCTTTCTCCTGTCAACGCATGGCAATATCCATGACCTTAGGATCGCGCCTCTTACCCTTCTTTTTGGCATTATGTCAGCGGTTGGGGCAGCGGCCAACAGCTTGCTTCCCCAAGCCCTGGTGACCAGGCAGTCCACTATTTCAGTTACTGGCTGGGGCCTGCTTATCTCCGGTTTGATTTTGACGGCAATTCATCCAGTCTGGCCCAGCCTGCCGAGTTCACCGACCGTCTATCTCAACCTGTCAGTCGTCATCGTTATGGGCACGATCATCCCGACGCTTTGGCAAAACCATGCTTTAGGCCATATTTCAGGGATGACGGTCGCCTTTATGGATGCCTTTGAACCGCTGGCCTCCATGATTGGCTCCATCATCGTCTTTCACTTTCAGCCGCAAATGATGGATTATGCGGCATCTGTGATGATTATTTTTGCCGTACTCGCCCTCAATTGGACCCCGCGGAGCAAAATCAAAGCCCGGGTTGAAAAATAACAGCGTCAGCAGATTTTCCTGCTGGCGCTGTTTTGCTTTAGTTTTCGGTTATATTTAATTGTCCGAATCAGAGTAATTCAAATCATCGAATTGATGATCTTGCATCTTTTCTGCCATCGCTTGGCTGCGGTAGGCAATCCCATCAACCCAGATGCCAGCACCGCCTGCACATATCAAAACTTGGACATCATTTCCGTCAATATTTTCAGTATGCACGGCAAAATATTCACCATCACCGGCGCCTTGGTACCAGCCCATGACGTTTAGGTAGTTAATTCCTTTATACTGAACTATTTTCGGCAAGCCCCAGCCTTCTGCCTTTTTTATTTGTTCTTCGGATGGATAATCTGGTGCTTTATAATTAGCTGCCCGAGTGTACAGGGTAGTAGTGTGCCCCTTTCTATTATGCTTGTCGTCTTGAATGAAAATTGTACTTTGGCCAAAGACGTACTTAGAATGCGTTGTCTCACCATCATAGTTGCTTGCAGAATACCAGGTTCCCTGCATTTCCGCGGGGATGGTAAAGTAGCCGCTCCGCCCTTCAGACAGGCGCTGAGTTTGTCCAGATTTATCCACGATCTCGACCTTCTTGGCCAGCTGCTTGAATTCAGCCAGCTGGCCTTTTTTAACGATATAGTCAGCCATTTCCTGCTTAGTTGCCTGGCCCAAAAAGCTGCCACTGCCTGCTACTTTTACTCCTTGGTAGAAGTAAAAAGTGCTTCCGCTAAGAGTATAATAGGTCGTCCCTGTTTGTCCGGACGCCGCGGCTTCATAAGCATAGCCGCTGCCCGGCTGCTTAAATTCGTAGTCGCTGGTCTTGTGCAGGGTAATAGTCAAAGAGCCATTCTGCCCTGCTTGAAGCAAATTAGACCATTCTCCGCCAAAGCGGTCAGCACAGTAGAGCGTAATCAAGCTGCCGCTTTCCTGCGGCGTCAGTTTTGCCGCATCAAGTTTTACTGCTTTAGCTGAACTTGACGAAGCTTTGCTGGCCTTTTTAACGCTAGACTTGCTGCTCTGACTGCTTTTATTTGAACTATTGCTTGCCTCTTTTGAAGCGGTCTGCTTGCTGCAGCCCGTCAAAAAAATACCGCAAAAAAGGGCCATAACGGCCCACTTTTTGATTCTCATTTTCCAAATTTCTTTCTTCTTTTACTGAACACAGCAAATTCTGAATTCTAAAAAACTAGAATTCCATCTGTTCAACGTCAATCATCCAAGTGATGCCGATTGACTTTTCCCCCAGGTAAGTCGCGATAACCGGGCTAAATTCGTCCATTTCAAAGACAGCCTTTGGCACTTCAGCCTTGAGGTAGTTCATGACTTCTTCAGCTTGCGCGGCGTCATTTGACTGAATGATCAAGATCCGCAGCTTGTCTTCTGGGATGTCCAATGACTTGATCTTTTCCAGGGCTTCTTGTTCGATCTTCTTAACTGCCCGCTTCATTGACCGCACCTTGTCGTAAGCCACGATCTTAGCTTCATCGTTGAAAGTCAGCAAAGGCTTGATGTTCAAGAGTGACCCGATAAAGGCGCTGGCATTGCTCAAACGGCCGCCCCGGCACAAGTTGTTCAAGTCATCAACGATAAAGAGTTCGTCGACAGTTGACCTGATTTCAGCCAGCTTGGCGATGATCTCTTCCGGACTGTAGCTATCCTTTTCGATCATCTTAGCTGCTGCCAGAACTTGGTAACCCTGCAGGCGAACAGTAATTTGTGAGTCAAACGGGTACAGGTGGTAGTCCGGGTTGCTTTGCGCGATCCCCATCAAGGTGCTGTAGGAACCTGAAATCCCGCTGGAGAGGCAAATGTAGATGATCGCGTCGTAACCCTCATCCTTGAAGTTGTCAAAAGTCGTGATGAGGTCCCCCATCTTCGGCTGGGAAGTGGTCGGGAAGCTGGAGCCACTCCGCTGCGATTCAAAAAGCTCTTCAGAAGTGATGTTGATTCCTTCCAGGTATTCCTTGTCATCGATGTAAATCGGAATAGGAATGACCTTGATATTATACTTTTCAATTTCGGCTGCGGACAAATTGGCCGTACTGTCGGTAACTAATGCGATCTTCATATTAAACCTTCCGTATTTAACGTTTTAACATGAAAATTATAGCATACTTGCCCCAGCTAAACTAGAAGAATCTTGATCATGCCTGTTTGCATATAGAATAATTATCTGCATCCCTATATTGAACCTCCTACGACTAAAGTCGCAGGAATCTGGGGGCCACCCAGCACATTACACGTAAGATCGACAACTCTTAGAAGTACTCAGAGTGTTTAGGTTAGTTTCACAACTGCCCAATGTCATCTCGTCTTCGTTTTGACTCGCTCAGAAGATTACGCAGATAACACCGTCTAGTGCTAAGGACGATTGTTCCGTTTCGCCCGGGCTGTTTTTAGTGCTTTAATCTTAGACTTCCGTCACCAGTGACGAAGGGCTAAGATTTTTCCCTTCTTCGGCCGCTTTCTTCAGCTTTGCGTGATGCTCTGGATGAATCCCCCAATCTAATATGTTTCTTGCCGCGTTTAAATCCCTGTCTACCGTCTTCTTGCAGCTTGGACACTGCCATTCTTTCTGACCAACTTTGAGATCTTTGTTGATGTATCCGCAGTCGTGGCATGCCTTGCTTGTCCAAAATGAATCCACTTTGACAAGCCTCTTGTTCTGCTTCTTTACAAGCGACTCTAAAATAGTCATCAGCTCATATGGCTTAAGGACCGCCAGTCTGCGATTGATGCCTTTGCTTTGAGCAGAGCCTTTTCCACGCTTGCGCATCTCATAGGCATCCAATTTCTCAACGACGATCGTGTCGCAGTCATCGACTACTTCGTGTACCAGATGGCGGTATTCGTTGGTAAGCATGTTCGAGCGCTTTGCATTCAGCTTCTGCTGTCTGCGGTCAAGCTTGCGATACAGCTTGCTTTGCCCGTGGGCATTTCCTTCCAGATCACGCGCTGACTTAATTGCATTGATCTTCTGCTCATACTCGTCAGCTCGCTTGATTGCGGCGTCTGATACCTTGATCCGCTTGCCGTCTGATGAGCAAAAAGCCTCATTACCAGCCATGTTCCAGTCAAAGCCTTGAATAGTTTTTGACTTCTGCTTCTTGCGGGGCAGAGAAAAGGTCAGCTGCAGTCTGTAAGAACCATCTGGAAGCTTCTTTATCTTTGTCAAAGCAATGTCCTTCAAGTTTAATTCGGACAAGTCTTCAATGACTTCGACAGTACCAAAGTCGGCTATTGTTAAGAAGGTGTGGTTGTCTGTATGCTTGTCCTCAATTCTGATGCCTCCTTTAGAATCTTCTGGAAGCTTTTGTGAGGTAATGGTTCTAAAGCTTGCGCTGTTTCTCAAAAAGTTGATCGATCCCTTGCGGTACCAAGATTTGTGGAGCTGGTTCTTGTGCTTGCCGTACTTATCTTTAGTTACGTTCATCTTGAAGTTATAGCGAGCCTTCTCGTCCATGCTCTTGTCTGCTTTCACCAAGCGCTTGCGATACTGTGAGAAGTTGGTGTAGACGGTCTTGAGAAACTCATCGGCTGAATGAGACGACAAAAACAGCACTGACTTCTTCCAACGTGCCAAGCCGTACTTGTCCTTGATGAAGCCAGTTTTAATTTTGTTAAGTAGGTACTGAATGGGCTTTTGGCTAAATGGCATAGGGCGTCCGATATGCTTAATGCTATAAGTCTTAAAGAGATACTTTAAAGCGTACTGAAACAAAGCATTCTGAGTTTTCAACGCTTTCTCATGCTGGATTTTTTGCTTGTCAGTCAGCAACACATGGTATTGTCTGGTAAATCCATACTTTTCTTCATTAGACACAGATGCACACCTTCTTTCGTCCTACTTTATGCTATAATTATACAACAAAGAAAGGTGGCATACACTATGATCGTCCATGAAAGAGGCTGCGTTTATAACTTCAATTTCCATCTAGTTTTCGTGACCAAGTACCGGAAAGAAGTCTTTGATAGCCCAGAAAAGGTTGAAGAAATGAAAGGGCTGCTCCAAAAAAGAGCGGATATGTCGGACATCCAGATCCAGGAAATGGAAGTAATGCCCGATCACGTTCACATGCTTATTTCATTTTCGCCAAAACAGAGGCCCGTAGACGTAGTTAAAGGGCTGAAAGGCTGGACAGCCCGGAAATGGTTCGAGCTGCACCCGAAAACTAAGCAGATGCTGTGGGGCGGCCACCTCTGGTCACCAAGCTATTTTATGAGCACCTTAGGTGACATGAGCAAAGAAGTCGTTAAAAATTACATTGCATCTCAGTACACGGCAGCCATGAAAAAACAGCAGAATGGCAAGTATGGCGAGTTGGAAAGAAAGAGAAGAAAGAGAAACTAAAAAACGCCCCATTGGGGCGTTTTTGCGTGCTTGACTCATGTCTAAAGACACGAGTCAAGCACGCTTTTTAATCAAGATATCCGATAAAGCCACCACTTTATGATAAAATAGGTTACTAAACAATTTTCAATTTACGAATGAGGTGTGCTCAATGGCTTTTGACGGTTTATTTATTCATAGCCTGCTTAATGAATTACAAGATGAGATTACTGCTGGCCGCTTACACAAGATCTACCAGCCTTTTAACAACGACCTGGTCCTGGTCTTCAGGAAGGACCGCAAAAACAAGCAGCTTTTAATTTCTGCTAATCCTGAATATCCCCGCCTCTACCTGAGCAAGGAGTCCTTCTCCAACCCTAACGTGGCTCCTCTCTTCGTCATGGTCCTGCGTAAATACCTGGAAGGGTCAGTCCTCCAGGAAATCAGCCAGGTTGGCCTTAGCCGGATCGTCAACTTCTCCTTCAGCAACCGTAACGAACTCGGTGACGAAATACAGCTAATCCTCTCCGTTGAACTGATGGGCCGGCACAGCAACGTCATCCTCTATGACAAGCAAAGCGGCAAGATCATCGACTTGCTAAAGCGGATCAACCCTGACGAAAACCGGGCCCGCCTCCTCTTGCCTAAAGCCAAGTACGAACTGCCCCCGCTGACTCCCGGCATCAACGGCTTTACTTTAACGGAATCAGAATTTTCTTCTTTGAAAAAAGAATACCCAACCCCAGCTGACCTGGCCAAGCAAATGGACGGTCTAGATGGCGATGACCGGCAAGAACTGACCGGCTACTTGGAAGACGACTACTCCTTCTCTTCTCTGAAGACCTTCTACAACCAGTTCTCCTCCCCTAAGGCCTACGTTCTCGTGACGCCAAAGCACAAGCGGCGGATCTACCCTTACCTGCCATATCATTTGGAGATGACCAAGGAAAGCTCCTCCACTAACTTAAATGAAGCCTTAGACGAGTTTTACGCCTACCAGGCCAACCGGGACTGGGTCAAGCAGCGGTCCCAGCAGGTGACCCGGGTCGTCACTAATGAGACCAAAAAGCTCCAAAAGAAGCTGAAGAAGCTGGAAAAGCAGCTGGACAGTGCTGAAAACTCCGAAAATCTCAGAGTCTCCGGGGAACTTTTAACCGCCTACTTAAGCCAGGTTAAGCCCGGCATGGAAAAAATCGACCTGCCTAACTACTATGAAGGCAACCAGCCCATGACCATCAAACTTGACCCTGCCCTCTCCCCTCAGCGCAATGCCCAGAAATACTTCAAGCGCTACAAAAAGATGCGGGATTCCATCAAACACGTGACCGAACAGATTGAGATCACGGAAGAAAACCTCCGCTACCTTGATTCCGTTCAAACGGAAATCGACAACGCTGACCCAGAAGACGTCGAAGCCATCAAGGAAGAGCTAATCAACCAAGGTTACCTTAGAGCTGAACAAAAGAAGCGCCGGAAGCCGAAGCTGACCGAAAAGAGCCTAAACAAGTTCAAGCTCAGCTCCGGCAAAACTGTTTTAGTCGGCAAGAACAACCTGCAAAACGACTGGCTGACCCTGAAAAAGGCCGACAAGAACCACTACTGGTTCCACGTCAAGAACATCCCCGGCTCCCACGTTATCTTGACTGACAGCCAGCCAAGTGACAGCGACATCCAGGAAAGCGCGGAGATCGCTGCCTACTTCTCCAAGGCCAAAAATTCCGCCCACGTGCCGGTTGACTATATCCAGGTCAAGCGGATCAAGAAACCTAACGGGGCCAAGCCTGGCTTCGTCATCTACACCGGGCAGAAGTCCATTGAAGTTACCCCGGAAGCTGACGAGATTTTAGCTAAGCGGATTGACTAAGATGGAAAAAAGAACCGTATTATCCCAAAATGGTAGTACGGTTCTTTTTCTATATATTCTAAAAAATTAGTTCTTAAAGCTGTGCACTGGGGCTGGAATCCGGCCGCCGCGGTTGATCATCGCCGCGCTTGATTCCTTGTGAACAGGCATAATCGGGGCATAGCCGAAGAGGCCGCCAAATTCAATTGAGTCGCCCACGTCCTTGCCCGGTACTGGAATAACCCGGACAGCCGTGGTCTTGTTGTTAATCATCCCGATCGCCGCTTCGTCAGCAATCATGGCACTGATGGTTTCAGCTGGCGTGTCGCCTGGTACGGCAATCATGTCCAGACCAACTGAGCAAACAGCGGTCATGGCTTCCAATTTGTCGACCGTCAAAATCCCCTTTTCAGCTGCCGCGATCATCCCGGCATCTTCTGATTCAGGAATGAAGGCACCAGACAGACCGCCGACATGGCTGCAGGCCATAATGCCGCCCTTCTTGACAGCATCGTTTAACATGGCTAAAGCGGCCGTGGTCCCGTGGGTCCCCACGCTTTCCAGGCCGATTTCTTCCAAAATATTGGCTACCGAGTCGCCTTGGGCAGGAGTTGGCGCCAAAGACAAGTCCACGATCCCAAAGTCGACGCCCAGGCGCTTAGAAGCTTCCTGGCCCACCAATTGGCCCATTCTGGTAACCTTGAAGGCCGTCTGTTTGATGGTCTCAGCAACCACGTCCATAGATTCGCCCTTAACCTTTTCCAGGGCCGTCTTAACCACGCCAGGGCCGGATACGCCGACATTCAAAGCCACATCGCTTTCGCCGACCCCATGGAAGCCCCCGGCCATAAACGGGTTGTCTTCAACCGCATTGCAGAAGATGACCAGGTTGCCGTTGTTCAGCGGGTTGATCTTTTCGTTCTCAATGACGATCTGGCCCATTTCCTTGACGGCATCCATGTTGATCCCGCTTCTGGTTGAGCCGACATTGACACTGGAGCAGACTCTTTCAGTTTCCTTTAAAGCTTGGGGAATTGACTTGATCAAGACCCGGTCGCCGTTTTGGTAGCCCTTGTGCACCAAAGCTGAGAAGCCACCGATCAGGTCCACGCCGACTGCTTTGGCTGCCTTGTCCAAGGTAACCGCGTACTTAACGTAGTCGCTGTCCCCTGAAGCTGCCGCGATCAAAGAAATCGGGGTTACAGTAATCCGCTTGTTGGCAATCGGAATCCCGTATTCAGTTTCCAGTTCTCTAGCTACCTTGACCAGGTTTTCCGCCTTAGTCGTGATCTTGTCGTAGATCTTCTGGCAGGCCCGGTCACTGTCTGAGTCAATACAGTCTAAAAGTGAGATCCCCATGGTCGTCGTCCGCAAGTCCAGGTTCTCGTTGTCGATCATATTGACCGTTTCCATAATCCGCCGCAAGTCCATTATTCCAGACCTCCGCCCAGTTCATGCATGGCCGCGTACATCTTTTCATTCCGGATGTTGATTTCCACGCCCAGTTTCTTACCCAGTTCCTTCAATTCCGTGCTCAAGGCGGAGAAATCTGCCTCATCGCTGACATCAACGACCATCATCATCGTGAAGTAGCCGTTCATGATCGTCTGGGACAGGTCCAGAATGTTAATGTCTTTTTCAGCTAAAAAGCTGCTTACGCCGGCAATAATCCCGGTCTTGTCTTGGCCGACAGTTGTCAAAATTGCTCTCATTGCTTGCTCTCCTGCTTGCGAAGCTTATATCCTGATCAGGATAAGAAATAAATATAATTTGGATTAAAAAGTTCTGTTTTAGAATAGCATCTTTTAAATTGGCTGGGTAGTCAAGGCCAGCGATTCCAGAACATCTAGGATCAACTGGACTGTTTCCAGGCTGGAGAAAACCGGAATATGGGTATTCAGGGCCTGGTCCTTGATCTTGATCGAGTCTTCGACCGCCGAGTCCGACAGGTTGACGACATTAACAACCATCACGATCCGGTGGGTCTGGATTCTTTCCAAAAGGTTTCTAGACCCATCCTGGATCTTGGCGATAACCCCGGTCGTAATCCCCGCCTCAGCCAGAATATTGGCCGTCCCTTCCGTGGCCGTGATCTTGAAGCCCAGGCGGGCAAAGCGCTTGGCCAGGTTGGCTACTTCCTGCTTTTCCTCATCGCTGACTGAGAAGAAAATCGTCCCATAACTTGGTATATGCAGGTCGCTGGCTTCATAGCCCTTGTAAAGGGCCTTGGCCAGGCGGCTGTCTCTGCCCATCACGGCATCAGAGGACTTCATCCTGGAGTCAAAAGTATTGTCTGAACTGTAATTGAGGTAGGAGAAGACTGGCATCTTCACGTGGATGAACTCGTCAACCGGCCAGACCTCGTTCGGGTAGCCTAAATCAGCAATCTTTCTGCCCGCTAAGACCTTAACCGCGTATTCAACCAGGTCCTTGTTCATGGACTTGGACAAGAAGGCCAGATTATGACCGGCATAAGTCTTGATCTGAAGCAGGTAGATTTCCCTGCCCTTGAGCAAAAAGTGCAGGTTGAAAATCCCTCTGATCTTGAAGCTACGGATCAGCTTGATTGTTTCTACCCGCAGCTTTTCCGCTTGCTCCTTGCTTAAATACTGGGGGCCAAAAACCGCGATGGAGTCTGAGGCGTGGGACCCGGACTGCTCCAAGTGCTCCACGATCCCCGGGATAGTCACGTCTTCCCCATCCGTGATCGCCGTAATCTCATACTTCATCCCCGAGATAAACTGGGAAATCGTATAATCATCAACCTGGTTTTCCCGAAAGTATTTCTCCAGGGCCGGCTGGTCATAGACCACGGCTGACTTTTGCTTGCTCTTTTGGTGATAGCCCCCGACCAAGACCGGATAGCCCACACGGGCCACAAAGGCTAAAACTGCCTGGTAGTCGGTCGTTGCCAAATATGGCACCCGTTTGACCTCAGAAATCTTGGCCGTGTCTAAGTGGCTGATCGGCAAAAGGCGGTCGATCTCGTGCTGGCCAAAAATCTTCAAACCGTGGTTCACCAAAGGCAGGCGCAAGGCGGAAACCTGCTTGCCGGAGAACTGGGTGACCACGTCCGTGATCCCTTCTTCTTCGCAGATGGTGATGATGCTGTCCAGGTTGATCGATTCAAAATAGACCCGGTCAGCCAAGTGGTAGTCCATCGAGGCAGATTCCGCGTTGTTGGACAAAAGGACCGTCTCATAGCCCTCTTTTTTCAAGGCCGCCAGGGCATGGTAGAGCATGTAGTCAAATTCACTGGTTACTGACACCTGGAAGGGCGGCATCCCCAGCAAAAGAACCTTTTTCTTCTCCGGATCCTTGGAAAATTCCAATTCGCTTTCCACCCCGTAGCTCTGGTAGTAGACCTTGACTTTGGGCTGGTAGACCCCGGCGCTGTCATCAATCGCTGAGAATGATGGCCGGACGTCTTTTTCATTCAGCAAAGGAAATATGTCATGGACGTCCGTCTTAGTCAATTTGGCCAAAAGGTCGCTGGAGAAGCCCCGGATCTTGGCCTTTAAAAGGAGGTCATGGTCTAATTCACCCGCATGGGCAATGTCCCTGCCAATCTTGACCAGGTAGCGCAGCTTCTGGTAATAGACCGGATGAATATTCAAGACGCTGCTTATGGACCGGTAGTCGATACCCTGGCTAAGGGCAGCCAGCAGCTGGACCAGGTGCATTTCGTTAGGGTGGAGAAGATCATCCAGGATCACCTCATCGCTCTTGCCCCTTTCCTTGATAAAAGCTGACCACAAGACTTCCAGATCATTGCTGGAAATCAAGGCCTTGAAAAAGGCACTTTCAAAATTCCGCCCGATCCCGACCGCTTCCCCGGTTGACTGGGTGTGCTTGCCCAGCTGGTAGTGGTTGTAGCCAGTCTTGGCAAAGGACCAGTAAGGGATCTTGATGCTGACGGTGTCAGAGACCGGTTCAATGGCCGCACACAGGCCAGTGGCCGGGTCAGTGACTTCATTCAGCCGCAGCCCGATCGCCAGCTTGGCTAAAACATAGCCGATTGAATACAGGCTGGTCTTTTGGTCCAAGACGGCGGTTCTGGTCAAGCGTGGCTTAACGGCCAAGAGCTTGTAGACCATTTCCGTACCCCGGTGGCTGATGGCGAAGTGGACGCTTAAAAAGCCGACCAGCTGCAATTTGTCTGCTATCTTGCCAGCTTCTGCCCGCAGGACTTGAATTTGGTCATTGTTCATGGTCAAAAGCGGCTTAATCAAGACTGAGTCGCCTGAGTCAATCCCGACCGGTTCCAAAGACCCAGTCGCTCCGACAAAACAGAGGTTGCCGTCTTCATCACGGAGCAGGTCCAAGATGACCTCTTCACAATTAGACAAGTCTTCCGTCATCCGGTAGCTGGCCGGGCGGAAGTCCCGGTCCTGGCTCTCCTGGCGCAGGTACTGTGCTAAATCCCGGCTACTCTTAAAGGAGATGTGGTCATCGCGCTCAAAGTAGTACTTTTTGATCAAAAGAATCGGGAAAGAGAGCTTGTTTTCCAGCTGCTCTTGCAGGTGCTCGTCGTATTTTAAACCCAGGCTGTCTAAAAACCAGGTCTGCCCGACTGGCAGATGATTGGCTTCCAAGAAACGGGTCCGCTTTTGCGGGTTGGACATGGAAATGGCCCTCTCATTGATCGTTAGCAGCTTGATCCCCATCTGGTGGAGGATTCCGTCAGCCTGCAGCTTCTTGGTCACGTCCAGGGCCATCAAGGAACCAAAAGCCGTCATGATCGCATCAGGTTCTTCCATCCGGAGGATCCGCTTCAAGAAGTCCAAGGTCATCGGTTCCAGGTACACGGTCAAGCCCGGTAAGGGGTCGGTTGAGACGCTGGCTGGATTGGGGTTGACCAGGACCACCTGAATATTCTCTTCTAAGAGGGCCTCGATGGCGCTCTTGGTCAAGAGGTCCGTATTGGCCACATTGCCCACCAGGGCTGAGCCGGCACCAATAATCAAGATTTTGTTTAAATCATTTTCGCGTGGCATTATTTCACCAGTTTCAAAAAGTCGTCAAAAATCACCTGGGCATCTTCCGTCCCCGGGGCTCCTTCCGGGTTGAAGGCCACCGCCAGCAGCTGCAGCTTATCATTGCTGAAGCCGGCTAAAAGCTCATTGTGCAGGTCGAAATACTCTTCATTAAAGGTCATGGCCGTGTCATCCGGCAAAACCAGCTGGGCAATATTCATGGCCGTCTGCCAGATCTGTCCGCTGCTCTGCCCGATCACCGGGAAATTGGTCCCGTTCTGGTACTGGGGCAGGTCAACCAGGCTGAGGTCCAGGTAGGCTGAAATCGCCAAAAAGCCCAGGCCGACCCCCAGGATCGGCAGCTTGCCCAGATATTCATCCAAAATCTGCCGCAAGTATGGCAAAACCTCTTTGGCCTGGCTGGGGCCGTTAGAGATAATAATCCCGTCTGGCCGCAGGGTCTTGATATCGCGGACAGTCGCGTTATATGGCAGAACATTGGCATTGACCTGTCTTAATGACAGTTCCCGCAGCATGGAGTGCTTGAGGCCCAGGTCGATAATGGCAATCGTCTTGCCGACGTTAGGAGCAGCATAGGCGTTCTTGGTGGAAACCAAGGAGCTCTTGTTTTTCGGTAAAACCAGGGCTCTGATCTGGTCAAAGGCGTGTTCATCATTGGTATCCATGATCGAGGCCTTTAAAGGGCCCAGATTCTGCAGTTTTCTGACCAGTGCCCGAGTATCAACGTTAAAAATTGCCGGCACCTTTTTTTCCTGCAAAAAGTCGCCCAAAGACTGGAAGGTGTCATTGTCGGTAATGTTCAAGGCAATGTCGTTGGCAATAACGCCGCGGACACTGGGCTGGATGCTTTCGTAGTCAACCGCGTTGATCCCGTTGCTGCCGATCATCGGAGTAGTAAAGACGATAATCTTGCCCGCGTTTGACGGATCAGTTAAAACCTCTTGATAGCCGTAATTGCTGGTCTGGATGGCCAATTCGCCCGTGGCGGTGATCATGGCCCCGATGCCGTCACCGGCATAAGAGCTGCCATCTTCAAGAATAAGGTAGCGTTTCATCCTATTTCACCCGCTTCTTTCGCAAGTCTGCAACCGTCTGCTGGAAAATTTCCGGCGGCTCGGCGGAGAACTCCAGCCACTCACCTGTTGATGGCTGCTCAAAGCCCAGGGTCTTGGCATGCAGGAACTGGCCATGGCCGGGCAGGGTCTTTCTCGGTCCATACAAGGGGTCGCCTGCTAAAGGGTGGCCGATATAAGCCATATGGACCCGGATCTGGTGGGTCCGGCCGGTTTCCAGCTGGCACTCAACCAAGCTGTAGCCCTGGTATTGCTCCAGGACCTTAAAGTGGGTTACCGCGCTCTTGCCCTTTTCCACCACCGCCATTTGCTTGCGGTCCTTGGGATTGCGGCCGATCGGGGCGTCAATTATCCCTTCTTCTTCCGCAAAATTGCCATGGACGATGGCCAGGTACTGGCGCTTGTTGGATTTGGCGGCCAGCTGCTTTTCCAGTGATTCCCGGGCAGCCGCGTTTTTCGCCACCATCAAGAGGCCCGAGGTGTCCTTGTCGATCCGGTGAACGATCCCGGGTCTGAAGCCTTCCGGACTGTCGGCCAGATCCCTGGTGTGGTAGAGCAAGGCGTTAACCAGAGTGTGGCTGGGGTGGCCGGCGGCCGGGTGGACCACCATCCCCTGCGGCTTGTTGACCACGATGATGTCTTCGTCTTCATAGACAATGTCCAGTGGAATATTTTCCGCTTCCAGCTTTAATGGCTCTAGCGGCAAAACGGTGACCTGGATCAGGTCACCTTTCTGCACTTTATATGAAACTTTGCTCTTTTTGCCATTGACCAGGACTTCCCCGGCTTGGACCAATTCCTTGATCCGGCTTCTGGACAGGTCAGTCATTTCCCCTGCCAGATACTTGTCCAGCCGCTGGCCGCTTTCTTCCGCGGTCAGTTCATACTCACGGTTCATCCTAGTCCTCCCTTTCAATGAATAACAGATAGCTGAAGATCAGAATCACGCCAACGGTAATGGCAGCATCAGCCAGGTTGAAGATATTGAACTGCACAAAGTCCAGCTGAATCATGTCGATGACATACTTCAAATGCAGGCGGTCAATCAAGTTGCCGATGATCCCGCCCAAAACCAGAACCAGGCCCGACTTGAACATCCAGTGGCTGTACTTCTTATTGAAGTAGTAGTAAAGCACTACGGCAATGGCAACAGAGCTGACTACGTAAAAGAACCACATTTTGCCGGACAAGATATTCCAGGCCGCCCCGTTATTCTGAATATAGGTAAAGGAGAACAGCCCCGGCATCACGTCGTGGACTTCGCCCAAACGGTAATTTGTGACAATATAATACTTCAAAGCTTGATCAGCTGCCGCGATCAAGGCAGCGATCACTAATCCAACTATCTGCATAATCCTCTTTTCTAGAACAAACCGCTGATCTTGCCGGTTTCGTCCACATCAATATCCAAGGCGGCCGGGTGCTTTGGCAGGCCTGGCATGTCCAGAATGTGGCCAGTTGAAACTACCACGAAGCCGGCCCCGTTGCGGAGGCTCAAGCCCTTGACATGCAAAGTAAAGCCGGTAGGAGCTCCCAATTCCTTGACATTGTCAGTAAAGCTGTACTGGGTCTTGGCAATGATGACTGGCAGCTTGTCCTTGCCCATCTTCTTCAATTTTACAAGCTGGTCCTTGGCCTTGTCCGTGTATTCCACGTCAGACGCGTGGTAGATCCGCTTGGCTACCTTTTCAATCTTGGTTTCCAGGTCGTCATCCAGGTCGTAGCTGCGCTTGATTTCGTAGTCGCTCTTGTCGGCCAGTTCAACGATCTTTTCAGCTGCTGCCTTAGCCCCCTTGGAGCCTTCATCATGGGCAGTCACGATTTCGCATGGGAAGCCTTGTTCTTCAATCAATGACTTGAGCAGGTCAAGCTCTGCTTCAGTGTCAGTTGGGAACTTGTTGATAACCACCAAAACTGGAATATTGTATGAACGGACATTGTTCATGTGCCGGTCCAGGTTAGCAAAACCTTCCTTTAATGAGTCCAGGTTTTCTTCCTTCAAATGGTCAGTTGACTTTTCAGCCTGGTACTTCAAGGCCCGGACAGTCGCAACAACAACGGCGGCATCTGGCTTCTTTTCCAGCTTGGTGGAAACGAAGTCCAGGAACTTTTGCCCGCCAAGGTCTGAACCAAAGCCGGCTTCACTTAAAACGTAGTCGCCGAGGTGCAGAGCCAGGTTGGTTGACAGGATGGAGTTGTTGCCGTGGGCAATGTTGGCGAAAGGTCCGCCGTGTACGAAGGCTGGAGTGTGTTCCAAAGTTTGAACCAGGTTTGGCTTCAGGGCCGTTGACAAAAGGGCAGCGATGGCGCCTTGGAAGCCCAGGTCCTTGACAAAGACTGGTTCATCCTCGTAAGTGTAGCCGACCAGAACCTTGCCGACTCTTTCCTTTAAGTCAGCAATGTCCTTGGACAGGCAGAGAATAGCCATGAGTTCGTGACCCACAGTCAACTGGAAGCTGGCCGGGCGTTCAACCCCGTTGAACTTGGATCCTTGGCCAATCGTTATCTTTCGCAAGGTCCGGTCGTTAACGTCCAGGCCGCGCTTAATGACGATCTTTTCCGGGTCCAGGCCCAGTTCGTTGCCTTGGTAGATGTAGTTGTCAACCAGGGCTGACAGGTTGTCGATGGCTGAGGTCAAGGCGTGCATGTCTCCGGTAAAGTGGAGGTTGATGTCTTCCATTGGAATGACTTGGGCATAGCCGCCGCCGGCAGCCCCGCCCTTCATCCCGAAGACTGGTCCCATGGATGGTTCTCTTAAGGCAATCACCGTCTTCTTGCCTAATTGGTTGTTGATGGCATCCCCGATCCCGATCGTCATCGTGGACTTGCCTTCCCCGGCTGGAGTTGGTGAAATTGAAGTCACCAAGATCAGCTTGCCCAGGTGGCCGTTTTCTTCACTACGCTTGATTGCCTGCCAGTTGACCTTGGCCTTGTCGTAGCCGTATGGTTCAAGGTCTTGGCTGGTCAAGCCCAGCTTGGCCGCAACGTCAGTAATAGGCAATTCTTCTGCTGCTTGCGCAATTTCGATATCTGATTTAACCATTTCTGTCACGCTTTCTCTTAAAAACAAGATAATCAGTGCTTTGCTGCCTGGAAACCCGCACCCGGTAGACCTCAAAGCCACGCCAACTAGTCACCAATTCTGGTTTTTCCTCCAGGACGAACTCCTTCCGGTAAGGCAAACGCAAGCGCGTCTGACCGTCAAAAGAAATGTAGGACTTTTTCCATGTAAAAACAAGCAGAAGCAGGAAGATGATGCCCGTTATCACAGTCGGCAGGTTGATGAACTGGTTGCCCTCCAGACAGAAGATCACAGTCAGGAAAAGCACCAGCAAGAGCCAGCTGTAATAAATGACGCCAAGGTCTCCTAAAAAGATCAAATGTTTTTTCATGAAAAACTCCTTGTCACTAGATATCTAGATTATAGCAAAAAAGCAGGAAAATACCGAAAAATACGAAAAATATTTTTAAATATTGTTTTTAATATTCGGTAATCAAGTTATAGTTAGGACTTTAAGCAAAGAAACTTAAAAAATAATCGGCTTTTCACCAGGTCAAATCTAACTTTTGACTTGACTGGGTGCTCTCGTAAAGGGAGCTGATATAACTTTTCATGCTGGGCATGGCTGCCAACAAAGTTCGGTAGGCGATTGATTCATAAATTGCCGCGATCTCGGCTTCACTCTTATAGCTTTGCCCGGTGAAAAAGTCCCAGTGCATCTTTTTGAGCATTTCCGCGGCTTCCGGCAGGTCCTTTGCTGCTCCCTTGAGCAGGTGCTGGCGCAGAAGCAGGTTATTGCTCTGGTCAAAAACTTCCTTCAGATAAGCGTGAAAATCCGCAAAAGGCGGCAGCTTTTTCTCTTCAGCCGTTAAAAAATTGTCAATGTCAAAAGCGTGGCGCCGGTAGCTGAGGGAATTAGCAGTCAGCTCAACTATCCCATAGCCCTGGTCGCTTTCCGCGAAGCAGGATGAAACAACCTCGGGAACCGGAACCCAGCCGGACATGATGTGCTGGGCATGGATATGGCCGGAAAAAGCGCAGCGGACCGGGTACTGACTGAGCAGCTGGACAATTTCACCGGCATTATTCAGTTTAAAGCCGTCATGAACCACTGAATTATGACTGTAGAGGTTATGGTGCATGAAAAAGAGGACGTCTTGTCCCAGTCTTTTGGCCTCAACCAATTCCTGGCTCAGCCACCGCCTTTCCCCATCATCGATGGCCCCGCTGGTCATAGGATGGGTGTAGGAAAACTTACTGCTGTACAGGTTGGAGTCCAGCAAAAGCAGCCGCCAGTGCGGGTTCAAGTTGACTGAATATGATAAAGAGCCTGGCTCCTGGCTTGCGGCTAAGTCATAGCTGGCGGAAAAAATTTCCTTCCAGTCAGCCGGTGAGATTTGCGCAACCCGTCTTTCCTCACTGCCACTAAAACTTCTGGCCCAGCCGTCATAAATGTCATGGTTGCCCGGAATAACCAGCAAGGCAATCCCCGCTTCTTTTAAGGGAGCAAAAATCTCCCCCAGCCTTTCAGCTGACCGCCTGGCTCCATTAAAGGTCAAGTCCCCGGTAATGATCAAGGCTGCCGGCTTGGCCCTGACAACTTTTCTGACAAAAGCCCTGAGAGCCAGGTCCTGGTAGGCAATGTCCTTGCCAGCGCTGGTTTGCCGCATCTTTTTAAACCTGGCGCCAAAGTCATGCAGGTCATCGGCAATTAAGTGGGGATCTGAGATCAGCCAGAAGTCTGGCCGTTCACTATCCGTAATCGCCTTCATCAGCATATCTCTTCTTTACTTGCGCTTGGCCCAGAACTGGTAGTAGTCAGCCCGGAGGTTACCATTGTAGAGCTTGCGCTTCTTGCTGGCCTTTTGCCCGAAGCACTTTTCAAAATCCGGGTCCGCCGTCAAGTAGTACTGGCTGAAAGAAGTCAGCGGCCGCAAGACTTCCCCCATCTGCCGGTAAAGCTCTTCTGCCCCTTGCTTGTCTTTCAAACGCTTGCCGTATGGCGGGTTGGAAACGATGACCCCGTTTTCCAGATCGGTGCTAAAGTCCTTGACCGCGACCTGCTTAAAGCGGATGTCCTGCAAGACCCCGGCATTGTGGGCATTCAGCTTGGCTACTTCCAGAATCGACTGGTCGATATCGCTGGCCCAAATTGGCGCTTCAGCTGGCTTAACCTGGCTCTTGGCTTCTTTCAGCAGCTCTTCGTGCAGGCGCGGGTCAAACCAGTCAAAGTCGTCAAAGGCAAACTTCCGCCAAGTGCCCGGGGCAATATTGCGGGCAATCAAGGCTGCTTCAATTGGCAGGGTCCCTGACCCGCACATCGGGTCAATAAATGGATGGGTCCCGTCATATGGCGTCAGCTTGATCAAAGATGCCGCGAAGTTTTCCTTTAAAGGCGCTCCCCCGTGCTCAATCCGGTAGCCCCGCTTGAAAAGACTTTCCCCGGTCGTGTCCAGCGACAGGCGGACAGTGTCCTTGTAAATGTGCACGTCCAGCTGGTAGAGGCTGCCGCTTTCCGGCAGCTTGCCCCGCCGGTGGTATTGGGCCGCCATCTTGTCAACGATGGCTTTTTTCACAATGGACTGCACATCCGGTTCAGAGTGCAGCTTTGAGCGGACACTGCGCCCCTTGACTGGGAAGGCCGCGTCGACTGGCAAAAGCATGGCCCAGTCATAAGCGTAAGTTTCATCATACAAGGTTGAGAAATCTTTAGCCGTAAATTCCTTTAACAGGATCTTGACCCGGTCAGCTGTTCTGAGCCACAAATTGCATCTGACGATGTCTTTCTGGCCGCCTTTAAAAAAGACCCTGCCGTTTTCCGTCGTCGTTTCATAGCCCAAGGACTGCAGTTCCTTGGCCACGACGCTTTCAAAACCCGCCCCCATGGTCGTGTACAATTGGTATTCTTCCATCGCTATCTCCGTTCTTTTCCTTCTGAGCCTTATTCTAATTGCTGTTCTGATTTTATATTTGCAGGCTTATTCCTAAAAAAAGAAAAAGTTGGGCTTCAAACGAAGTCCAACTCTCTGCCTTGCAAGTTTCTATAAGCCACGTTCTGTTCCACCAACCGCCGGCCGCGGCTGGTTTCAGCAGCCATCTATCTCTACATGATGTAGTCCAACTTTTGGTTCATTTACCTAAGTTGAGACGCCCCTACCAAATTTCGGGTTACACGCTCGCAGGGTTTACCTCGTTCCACCAAGCCGGTTTCCCGGCTTGCTCCGTCACTGTGGCACTTTCAAGATATTCACGCATGGCTAGGCTTTAGCGCTTTCTCTGCCGTGAGGCCTGGGGCCTCCTCCAGCTTATTGGGCTGAATACGATCACTACGGGCATCGCAGCCCGTGCGTGCGTGGACTTTCCTCAGCCGGCTCAAGGCCGGCCGCGACTGCTCAAAACTTGCAACATTGCTATTATAGCAAACTTTCTTTACTTTTGTAAATCCTGAATTCCGTAAACTCTTTGTTCCAGATTGTAGACCTTCCGCTCCAAGGTTGAAAGTCTTTGAATGATTGCCATGTTAGTTGAGATTTCGCCGCTAGTGCTGCTGTTATCCAGGCTGAAGTTGGCCCGCTGCCTTTGTGAGCTTGGCACGTAGGTCTTAACGTCTTCTTCCTTACTTTCAGTAGTTGCTGGTGCCGGGCCGGCTGCCGGAATTTCCTTGACGGCCTGTTCTTCCTGCTTGACCTGCTTCTCAGCGGCGATTACCTGCCCCTGCAGTTCACCAATCCGGCCGTAAAGGTCTTCAATGATGTCCTGGAAGGTTTCATAGTCGGAAATGATTTGGTCCAGGTAAGAATCAACTTCATCCGGATCATAGCCCTTGACCTTGCTTCTGAACTGCTTCTTCAAAATGTCCTGCGCGGACAACTTAATATCGTTTAAATCTGCCATTAACTCTTGACTCCTTTATACTAAAGTCATTTTATCAAAAAGCGCCCTTATAAAAAAGAAAGAAAGAGTTAAAATTTACCATTTCCTTTGATTTTCTTCATAATCCCTGGCGGCCTGTTCCAGGTCATAATAATCGACCAGGTCCAGCTGGTAGTCATCCCGCTTTTCCAGGTATTTTTCGATCATCTCGTAGTCATACTTGCTCTTGCCCGGGTATTCCGGGTCATAGACCAGAAGGGCCCGGTCGGTGTGCTGGAACATAAACTGCTGGTATTCCCGGAATTGCCGGCCGCCCTGGTAGGGTCCTTTTGAAGTTGCGGAGCAGAAGTCAGCTTGATTTTTCAAATTCTGCAGCTTAAGCTGGTTGTTTTCGCTCCAGCGGCTGCCAAAGTCAAGATAAGGCAGCATCACTGCCAGGCGCAGGTTATAGTCCTGCCTTAGCTCCAGGGCCACTTCCGCGCTCCACTGCTCAACGCCCAGGTTAGCGCCAGTGATGACCCAGTCCAATTGCCCTTCTTCCAGCAGGTTGGTCAGGCGCTGCTTGATGGCATACTTGATCACCGTGATTTTTGGATCCTTGTCGCCAAAAGTTCCCAGTTCATAGCCCCGGTAGCCGCTGATCCAAATTCGCTGCATGCAAATTCCTCCCTTAATCTTTTTGCTTTGCCAGTTTCTTAAAAACATTGTAACATTAACCGCAAAAGCAGGAATGATCTAGCTTCAGAGTCAGTTTGCAAATAATCTGATTAGGTTTCTCAAGTTTTTATTGTTATAATGACTTCCAGGAGTGAACTTTATGGTCAAATACCCAACTGGATCTGTCATGCCCCTCAGGGCAGCTCAGCGGCAAGGAGAAAAGGCCCTGCTTAAAAAGGCCAGCTTTTCTGGCCGCGGGATGACCCTGGAGCAGCAGATCAATGAATCAAACCAGTACTACCTTGACGCGGGCATCGCGGTCGTTCACAAGAAGCCGACCCCGATTCAGATCGTCAAGGTCGACTACCCAAAAAGATCGCGGGCTGTCATCCGCGAGGCCTACTTTCGTCAGGCCTCAACGACTGACTACAACGGCGTCTATCAAGGCTACTACCTTGATTTTGAAGCCAAGGAGACGCGCAACAAAACTTCTTTTCCTTTAAAGAACTTTCATGCGCACCAGATCCTGCACCTTGAGCAGTGTTTGGACCAGGAGGGGATTTGCTTTGCCCTTATCGGCTTCATGACCCTGGAGCGCTACTTTGTCACCCCGGCATCTTTTTTGATTCAAGCTTGGCAAAACTGGAAGGCTGCCGGCAAGAGTTCCATGACTCTTGCTGAAATCGAAGCTAACTCCTTTGAAATTAAAAGCGGATTCTGGCCAGCCCTGCCCTATTTAGAGGCAGTCGACCGGATCATTGCGGATAGGAAACAAGAACATGGCAACAAATAGTCCAGAGCAAAAGAACACGCGGATGGCCCGCTTGCACGCCAATGACGGCGCCAAGAAGGCCCGGCCCGTTCTGCGGGTAATTAAATGGCTTTTTCTGCTCTTTTTCTTGCTGATCATCTCCGGCGTCGGCGTCTTCGCCTACTACGCCAAAGACGCCCCGAGCATCAGCACCTCCAAGCTGCAAAGCGGCGGCACATCAAGTTTTTACACTACCGACGGCAAATTTTTAATGTCACTGGGTTCACAGACCCGGGTCTATGCTAAAGACTCGGCCATCCCCCAGACTTTGAAAGACGCGGTCGTCTCTATCGAAGACAAGCGCTTCTACTCTGAAAGCCTGGGGATCGACCCCCTCCGGATCGTGTCGTCTTTCTTGACCAACGTCAAGAGCTCCAGCACCGTGGCCGGCGGGTCAACCATCACCCAGCAGCTGGTCAAATTGACCTGCTTCTCAACCGCCAGCTCCCAGCGGACCCTGTCCAGAAAGGCCCAGGAAGCCTGGCTGGCCATGAAGGTGGAAAGAGAATACAGCAAGGACCAGATCCTGGAATTTTACATCAACAAGGTTTACATGAACTATGGGACCTACGGGATGGGGACTGCAGCCAACTACTACTATGGCAAGTCCCTCAAGCAGCTGGACCTGGCCCAGCTGGCCCTTTTGGCCGGGATGCCTAACGCCCCGGTGGCCTACAACCCTTACCTTTACCCAAAGAAGGCTAAGTACCGGCGGGACCTGGTTCTTAAGGCCATGTATGACAACAAGAAGATTACTAAGAAGCAGTACCTGGCAGCCAAGGCTGAAGACGTACAGAAGGGCCTTAAGAAGCACACGACCAGCACTGAATCCAAGCTGCGCAAGGTCGACGACGCCTACATCAAGGAAGCAATTGCTGAAGTGCAGGCTGACGGCTTCGACCCATACAATGACAACCTGAAGATCACCATCAATATCAACCAGGCTGCCCAAAACAAACTTTACTCCCTGGCTAACAGCGGCAGCGTTGCTTTTACCAGCAAGAAGATGCAGATCGGGGCCACGGTCATCAACCCGAAGAACGGACATGTTATCGCCATCCTCGGGGGCCGGAAGTTGCCGTCAGTCCAGCTGGGTCTTGACCGGGCAGTACAGACAGGCCGGTCAACCGGGTCAACGATCAAGCCGGTCTTAGACTACGCTCCGGCAATTCAATACCTCAACTGGGGAACCAGCCACATCCTGCAGGATACCAAGTACACCTACCCGGGCACTAATATCCAGCTTTATGACTGGGACAACACTTACCAGGGGCCAATGAGCATGCGCTATGCCCTGGTTCAGTCCAGAAACGTGCCGGCCGTCAGAACCTTGAATGAAGTCGGGATTTCCCGGGCCTCGCTTTTTGCCAGAAAATTAGGTGTTAACGTCAGTCCCAATGCTGGTCTTTCAACAGCGATCGGGGTTGACGCCTCCAGCTTGCAGATGGCGGCTGCTTATGGGGCATTCGCGACGATGGGCGTTTACAGAAAGCCACAATTCGTCTCCAAGATCGAAACGGCTGACGGGCAGGTCCGCAAGTATAACTCTGCTGGCAAGCGGGTCATGAAGAAGTCAACTGCCTACATGATCACCGACATGCTCAAGGGCGTCTTCACCAGCGGGACCGGGACCACGGCCAAGGTCAGCGGGATCTACGAGGCCGGTAAGACCGGTACGGTTAAGTACTCTGACTCCGACCTGGTTAAGTACCCAAGCTACAGCTCAACGCCAAAGGATTCCTGGTTCGTTGGCTACACCAAGCAGTATTCAATCGGAATCTGGACAGGCTATGACAATTTGAAGGACGGGACGATCTCTGGAGTCGGCCAGTACTCAGCCCAGCTGATCTACAAGTACATGATGTCCTACTTGATGGCTGACGAAGACAGCACAGACTGGGAAATGCCAGCAACGGTCGTCAAGATGCGGATTGTCAAGAATACTGAAGACAAAGTAGCCTCCCCTGGCCAGCCCTACACTTGGGAACTCTTTGTCAAGGGGCATGCGCCGACTGACGCTGACTATGTCTGCTCAAGCAGCGATACTTCTACTGCTTCCAGTTCAGCCGTGACTTCCAGCGTCAAATCAAGCTCAAGTTCCAGCTCCTCGAAGAGCAGCTCGAGTTCCAGTTCAAGCGAGAAGTCCTCGTCTTCATCCAGCTCTTCAAGTTCAAGCGCGGCTTCATCAAGCTCGGCATCTTCTTCCAGCCAGAGCAGCAAAGCGCCGAAGACTGAAGAAAATAAGCAAGACAACAATAATGATGACAAGCAGGATAACTAAGCTGCTGAATTAATAATTTATCGAAAAAGCCAGAGCAACTGATTTCTTCAAGGCCCTGGCTTTTTTCTCTGCTAAAATATATAGCAACAGGATAAAAAGCAAGAATATCTGTCAACAAGACTTACAGAAATAGAAAAGAGGAAATCATGGACGCAATTAAAATTGAGGACTTTTTGCACTATGCCAACCTGGGCAAACTCAAGGCCAAGGGTCAGAACCTTGTCTGGGTCAAGGGCCTGCCAGATGCCAGCAAAAAAGACAAATACCTCTACACATTAGAGACCTTGCAAGACGGGCAAGTCAGCCCCCTTAGCTCCTTTGGCCAGGAAAGAGACTTCGTCTTTCTCGATGAAAACACGGTTTGCTTTGCCGGCAACCGGACCAAGGAAAAGGACAAGACCTTTATCTACCAGCTTTCTTTAAAGGGCGGTGAAGCAAGGGAAATCGCTGCTTTAGAGGGAGAAGATTTCGCGGTTGAAAATGTCTTAGTAGACGGCCGCCTGCTCCTCAGCCGGCGGGTTGACTTGCGCGAAGCTGAGAAAAAGCAGGATCCGGATGAAAAAGACTATGTGGTCTTAGATGAGTTCCCGGCCTACTTCAATGGCGACGGCATTATTTCCAAGTTCCGCGACCGCCTCTTTCTTTTTGACCCCGCCAAAAAGGAGTTGACCGAACTCTTAAAAGATGACCCATACTTCACCTTTGACTTCCACTATGTCGATGGCACTGACCTCTACTTCACCGGGGATTCTTACACTCAATCCAAGGCCCGCAAGTCCGCCCTCTACCAGCTGGACTTAAATAGCCTGGAATATTCTCAGCTTTTGCCAAAAGAAGAGTGGTCAATTTTTGACATCTGCGTCTTAAAGGGCCAGCTCTACCTGGTGGCCACTGATGAAAAGCGCTATGGCTCGGAAGAAAATCCCCAGTTTTACAAGTATGACCCGGAATTCAAAACTCTTTCTTTGGCCGCGGCTTGGGAAGACTGCTGGGGCGACTGCGTAGACACCGACCTTTGCCTGTTGGACGTGCGGACCAGCCGGGTCTTTGAGGACTGCCTCTACTTCACCACGACTAAGGTCGACCACACGGTATTGGAATGCTTTGACGGCGAAAAAATTACTCCTGTCTTTGAATTTCCTTCCATCGAATTCTTTGACTTTACCAGTGACGGCACTTGCTGGTTTACTGGTCCAAATGCCAACGAGACCCAGCAACTTTACAGCTACAAGGACGGCCAGCTGACCAAGCACTCTAGCTATAACGAAGATGCCTTAAAGGGCCGCTATGTCGCTTCCGCCGTTCAAGTTGACTATCAAGACTATGCCGGCAATACCCAGCATGGCTGGGTTCTTTACCCGAAAGACTTTGCTGAAAAGCAAAAATATCCGGCCATCCTCGATGTCCACGGCGGGCCAAAGACAGTTTACGGGACCCCCTTTTTCCACGAGATGCAGGTCTGGGCAAGCCGGAGCTACTTTGTCTTCTTTGCCAACATCTACGGCTCTGACGGCCAGGGCAACGACTACGCCAACATGCGGGGGCACTGGGGCCGGGAAGACTACGAGGACTTGCTGAAGTTCACGGACGCTGTTTTGGCAAAAATCCCGCAAATTGACGCCGGCCGTCTGGGCATCACTGGCGGTTCATATGGCGGCTACATGACCAACTGGGTGATCGGCCATACTGACCGCTTCAAGGCTGCCGCCAGCCAGCGGTCCATGTCCAACTGGCTGAGCGATGCCTTTATGTCAGACGTGGGTCCTTGGGATGACCTTTACTCCATTGACGCAAATAACTTGGACGAGAAGCTGGACTATGCCTGGCAGCAGTCTCCTTTGAAATATGCCAAAAACGTGACCACGCCGACCTTGTTCATCCACTCTTTGGAAGACTACAGATGTCCTTTGCCGGAAGGAATGCAGATGTTCCGGGCCCTGCTCTACTACGGGGTGGAAAGCAGAATGTGCCTCTTTAAAGGCGAAAACCACGAGCTCTCCAGAAGCGGGCAGCCAAAACACCGGATCCGCCGCTTAAAAGAAATTACTGCCTGGTTTGACCAGCATTTGCGGTAAAATATAAGAGGCAAGAAAACAAAAGATTATGCAACAAAGGAGTTTTTTATGACTAAAATTGCCATGTATAATGTCAGCCCGATCGAAGTGCCTTACATTGAAGACTGGGCTAAGAAAAACGATGTCGAAATTAAGACGACCGACCAGGCCTTGACCAGCGCGACTGTAGATTTAGCTGAAGGGTGCAGCAGCGTTTCCCTTAAGCCACTTGGCCCGGTTGACGAAGAAGTTGTTTACCAAAAATTGAGCGAATACGGAGTCAAGTGCATCGGCCTCAGAATCGTTGGCTTCAACACCATCAACTTCGACTGGACCAAGAAGTACAACTTGCTGGTCACCAACGTTCCGGTCTACTCCCCGCGGGCGATCGCTGAAATGACGGTTACCCAGGCCATGTACCTCCTGCGCAAGATCGGGGAATTCCGCTACCGGATGGACCATGACCATGACTTTACCTGGCCAAGTAACTTGATCAGCAATGAAATCTACAACTTGACTGTCGGCTTGATCGGGGTCGGTCACATCGGCAGCGCCGTGGCAGAAATCTTCTCAGCCATGGGGGCCAAGGTCATCGCCTATGACGTGGCTTACAACCCGGAATTTGAACCATTTTTGACCTACACCGACTTTGACACGGTCTTGAAAGAAGCTGACATCGTCTCCCTCCACACTCCCCTCCTCCCATCAACGGAAA
The DNA here is from genome assembly GCF_001888925.1 of Lactobacillus delbrueckii subsp. jakobsenii ZN7a-9 = DSM 26046. Taxonomy (NCBI): domain Bacteria; kingdom Bacillati; phylum Bacillota; class Bacilli; order Lactobacillales; family Lactobacillaceae; genus Lactobacillus; species Lactobacillus delbrueckii. The sequence continues at coordinate 1,220,751 of NZ_CP018218.1, read as the reverse complement.
ACATGATCGGGGAAAAGCAGCTGAAGGAAATGAAGAAGTCTGCCTACTTGATCAACTGTGCCCGGGGCGAATTAGTCGACACTGGAGCCTTGATCAAGGCCTTGCAGGATGGCGAAATCGCCGGTGCCGGCCTGGATACTTTGGCTGGGGAATCCAGCTACTTTGGCCACACTGGCCTGACGGACAGCGAAATCCCAGAAGACTACAAGACCCTGGCCAAGATGCCAAACGTTGTCATTACTCCGCACTCAGCCTTCTACACGGAAACTTCCATCCGCAACATGGTGCAGATCTGCTTGACTGACCAATTGACCATCGCCAAAGGCGGCCGGCCAAGAAGCATCGTTAACCTGTAATTTTTACTGAATTGATCAACGCGAAAACACCGGCAGTTTAATTTCTGCCGGTTTTTTTGGTATATTGCAATTCTTATTGAAAACGCTAACTTTTTTTGCTGGAATAATCTTTTTTCTACCATACAATGGAATTAGCATGTGAAAAGGAGAAAAAATTATGGCGCCGATTGTAAAATTAAACTGAACACTGTTTCGATCCAGTAAGAAAAATCGTTTTCACTGGATTAGAGCACAAAAAATCCATTTCAACCATCTGGTAGAATATGAATTACCACAAACATTTCTAGAGAGGTTAAAATGGATCATTCATATTCTAACACTAAACCACACCAAAAGGGCAAGCACCTTAAGCTAAACGACCGGACTACAATCCAGGAGCTGCACTCTAAGGGCTACTCCAACCGTGCTATAGCCAGAGAGCTTAACTGCTCGCCAAGCACGGTCGGATATGAGCTCAAAAGAGGCACAGTATCCGTGTATACCGGCAATGTGAAGCGGTATAAAGCTGTCGAAGGGCAAAGCACTTACGAACTACATAGAAGCAAATGCGGCCGCAAGAGCTTGTTTCTTCGCAGACATAAGTTCATCGACTATGTTTCCCACTGCTTCCATAATCGAGGCTGGTCTCTTGATGCTTGCGTGGGTTATGCTTTGGCCAAGGGAATCTTCCAGAAGGATCAGGTCGTATCAACCAAAACTCTGTATAACTACGTTGACTTGGGCCTAATGGACATCAAGAACGGTGATCTTCCAGAGAAGGTCAAGCGCAATACTAAGACTCGTCGTGCCCGTGTAAACAAGCGTATCCTGGGACGAAGCATCGATGAACGTAGTCCTAGAATCGAAAGTCGTAAGGACTTTGGTCACTGGGAATGCGATCTGGTTCTTGGACACAAGACTAAGGACGATGATGTGTTGCTTACTCTGTGCGAACGAAAGACGCGTCAGTTCTTCATGATCAAGATCGAGGATAAAACCTCAGCTAGCGTTATGAAGGCATTTGATAAGCTTCGAGAGTACTACGGATCCAAATGGAATCAAATCTTTAAGTCTATCACAACCGACAACGGATCTGAGTTCGCAGATCTATCCGATCTTGAGCAAGTTTCCAAGACTCTTGTGTACTACGCTCACCCTTATACATCCTGTGATAAAGGCAGCGTAGAACGGCACAACGGGCTTATCAGACGCTATATTCCCAAGGGAGACCGTATGGATAAGTACAGTGTGGAAGATATTGCTAAGATCGAGGTATGGTGCAACTCTCTTCCTCGGAAGATCTTAAACTACAAGACTCCAGAAGAGTACTTTGACACCGAACTTGACCGCATTTACCGGCGTAGATAGTCAAAATTTACCAGATGTTATGGTAAGTGTTCAATTTATTTTTGCAATTGGCGGAAAAAATTATGGAAATTAAGAAATGGTCTTATCCGGATTTCCCGGAATACCAAACCGACTTGCCAGACGTAAAATGTATCGACAGTACCGGTGATGAAGTCAGAGTCCTCTACCACCCAAACGTTGAATACGCAGATTATGGCGGACAGAAACTGACCTTGCAGATCTTGGAGCCATCTACACGGAACCATCCGGATGACTTGACTTACCCGATCTTTGTTTACGTCCAAGGCTCAGCATGGATGAAGCAAAATGTTTACCGCGACCTGCCCCAGATGGCAAAAATCGCCGCTCTTGGCTATGTTGTTGCGGTTGTTGAATACCGGGGCAGCGACGTGGCTTCCTTCCCGAAGCCGATTCTTGATGCCCAAAACGCCGTACGCTTCATGAAGCTGCACGGGCCCGAATACCAGGGCGACCCAAAGCGGGTTATTTTAGCGGGCAATTCTTCTGGCGGTCACACTGCCGTTTACGCCAGCTTTTTCCCGGAAGGTGAAGACAATCTCTACCCAGATGTTAACGCCAAAGTAAGTGGCGTGGTCGACTTTTACGGCTCCGTCTCCGTCATGCGTGAAGACAGCAACCCAACAACTATCAACCACTTGCAGGCTGACAGTCCGGAAGGGATGGAAATGGGCCATGTTGACTTAAGAGAGAATTCTGACCTGCGCCGGAAACTGTCAGTTGAGTGCAATATCAGCAAGGATACCGACATTCCGCCAGTATTGATCATTCACGGCACGAAAGACCGGACGGTCAACACAATCGGCAGCACTGACCTTTATTTGAAATTAAAGGAGTGCGGCAAAGAAGCCTCCTACATCTTGATCAAGGGTGCTGACCACGGCGGCGGAGAATTCACCTCCCCAGCTGTTTTAAAGGAACTGGATGCTTTCATTAAACATGTTTTAGCCTAGTATATAAAAAAGACCGCCTTCTCCGGCGGTCTTTTTACATTCCCAAAACTTCTTTTTCAATCGTGTCCAGGACGCCATTCTCCGCAGCCGGCAGTTTTGTTACGAACTTGGCTGCTTCCTTGACCTCTTCGCGGGCATTTTTCATCGCGTAGGAATGGCCCGCGAATTTCAGCATTTCAATGTCGTTAAGGCCATCACCAAAAGCCATGATTTCCTCAGGCGAAAGATCATAGCGGCTTGCCAGCCATTTAAGCGAATTACCTTTTGACACTTCGGGCTGCAGAATGTCGATGCTGGCTACTCCCGAGTTAAAAATCTGCAGTTTTTCCGCGCAGACTGCCTTAAGCTTCTCCTCAGTTTCGTCCATGCGGCCAGTGCCTGGCACTATCATGATTTCTGTGAATTTGTCATCAGGCAAAGGCAGGAAGCTAGATACATTCTGATTATGCGAGAAATAAAAATTCATTCTTTCGCGAAAAGCCGGATCAGCCTGTTCCAAGAAATAACAATAGTTGATCCCGCAGAGCATGGTCCGTTGTGCCAGGCCGTTTTCCGCAATTATTTGCATTATTTTTTGAACCATGGACCGGTCAATCTCGTCTGCTTTAATCAGCTGGCCCTTTTCAAAAATCACCGAACCATTCAAGCCGCCAATCGTCATTTCATCCTTCATCGGGAATAAGTCCGCTACTTGCTGGTACTGGTCTCCCGAAATAGGCAAGACGCGGATGCCTTTTGCGCGCAACAGGTCAAAATCGCGTGCCCAGCGCTCACGTTCATAAAATCCCTTCCGCGGCATGAAGCTTTCATCCATATCAAAGGCAATCAATTTTATCATGGCTATCTCCCGCAAAATTTTTGCTTTTCTCAGCTTAATCTAAATAACTGTAGGGATCCGGGTTCTTGGCCCGGGCAGGCATCTTGTAGCGGCCAAAGAAGATCATGGCATGGTGGGTATGGATCCACTCATCCTTTGGCAGCAGCTCCTCCAGCCGCTTTTCCACCTGCAAAGGCGTTGCCTTCTCCGGCACGATCTTGAACTTCTTGGCGATCCGGGACACGTGGGTGTCGACCGCGATTGCCGGAACTCCCCAGCCTTCAGCCAGAACGACATTGGCCGTCTTGTTGCCAACCCCGGCTAATTTGACTAGGTCTTCCTTCTTGCCCGGCACCTGGCCGCCATATTCAGCGACCAGGGTCTGGGCCATTTCCTTGAGGTGCTTGGCTTTAGAATGATAGAGGCCCAGGTGGGAAATATCTGCCTCGATCTCCTCCTGGCTGGCCGCCGCCATAGCTTCCGGGGTCGGGAAATCCGCGAAGAGCTGGGGGGTCACTTTGTTGACCATCTTGTCTGTTGTCTGCGCGCTGAGCAGGACCGCGCACAAAAGCTGGAAGCGGTTGTCCCAGTTCAGCTCCCCTTTTGCTTCCGGAAACATGGCGTCAATCTGCTTCAAAACATTTCTTGCTTCTTCATCACTCAAGAGCTTTTCGTCTTTTTCCATTAAAATCCTCCCAAAAATTTATTAACGGTTTCTCTCCAGATACTGATGGACCTCGCTGGCGGTCTTCAAATTCATTCTTTGCCAGTTCAGCAGGATCCGGTCAACATACTTGAAGCTCATCGCCCGGGACAAGACTGCTTCCCGCAGGGCCAACTTGATAATCTCCGGGGCGTAGTGGTCCAAATTCAGCCAGTCTTGGATTTCCTCCCGCTCAATCGGGGTCAGGTAGCGGCCAAATTCAATCTCAAACTCCCGGGCCAGGTCACTCATTGGATCGTTATTCAAGCTGTCTTTAGCTTCTTCTAGCACTTCCCCGTTCATGTCCTTGACCTGGACATGCTGGTCTAAATACTGGTCCAGCTTGTCATAGAGCTCATCCAGACTGTAGCAGCTGCTGATCTTCCCGCTGGCGTCCTTGGCCTGCCTAAGAGACAGGCAGCCCTTGTCCAGCAGGCTTTGGATCAAGAGAGTGACGTCACTGACGCTGAAGTTGGTATTGGCCGCGATTTTTTCATTGCTGGGGAAGTAATTTCCCCTTTGAAAGAAAGCTTCCAGCTGCAAGACCAGGGCCAGTTCCGCTTCAGTCAAGCCCAGGCGGGCATAGTAGGCAATCAGGCCATTGCTGATGCTGGTCACCCCCAGCTGCCGGTAAAAATTGTAACTTGCCATTTTCTCACGTTCTTTCACAAAAAATAAAAGAGTGAGCTAACTCACTCTTTTATTTTAGCTTTTATTCTTGTTAAAAAACAACTAATGCGCTTATGGCTGCATTCTATTGATCATTCTTGGGAATGGAACAGCTTCACGAACGTGGTCCAGCTTGCAGATCCAGGCAATAACCCGTTCAAAGCCCATCCCGAAGCCGGAGTGTGGCACGCTGCCGTACTTTCTCAGGTCCAGGTACCAGGAGTAGTCGTCCAGGTTGAGGCCCGCTTCTTCGATTTGCGCCTTCAAGGTGTCGTAGTCAGCTTCACGTTCTGACCCGCCCATGATTTCCCCGTAGCCTTCTGGCGCTTCCACGTCGGCGCAGAGGTAAGTCAATGGGTTTTCCGGGTTCTTCTTCATGTAGAATGGCTTGATTGCTACTGGGTAGTTAACGATGAAGAATGGCCGGTCAAATTGCTCTGACAAGAAGGCTTCATCTGGCGCGCCAAAGTCGTCGCCCCACTTGAAGTCCTTGCCAGCTTCTTGCAGCATCTTAACCGCGTCATCGTAGGACAGGCGGGTATAATTGCCTTCAGCGGCTGGACGCAATTTGTCTAAGTCCCGGCCCAGGATGCTTAATTCGTATTCGCAGTGTTCCAAAACCTGGCCAACCACGTAAGACAGGAAGCGTTCCTGCAGGTCCAGGGATTCATCTTGGTGCATCCAGGCCATTTCCGGTTCCATCATCCAGAATTCAGTCAAGTGCCGGCGGGTCTTGGAAGCTTCCGCCCGGAAGGTTGGCCCGAAGGTAAAGATCTTGCCGAAGGCTTCTGCCCCGACTTCCCCGTAAAGCTGGCCGGATTGTGACAGGTAAGCGTCGTGGTCGAAGTAGTCGATATGGAAGAGTTCCGTGGTCCCTTCTGGCGCTGAGTGCATCAGAAGCGGGGCGTCAAACTTCACGAAGCCTTCGTTTTCAAAGAAGTCGACCGTAGCCTTGAAGATCCGGTTTCTGATCTGCATGATGGCGAATGGCCGCCGGCTTCTCAGCCAGAGGTGACGGTGGTCCAAAAGGAAGTCGATCCCGTGTTCCTTGTTGGTGATCGGGTAGCCTTCGTTGTTTGAGACGACTTCCAGGTCGCTGATCTGGATTTCGTAGCCAAAGTGGGACCGGGCGTCTTCATGGATGGTCCCGGTGAGGTAGAAGCTTGCTTCCTGGCGCAGGCCCTTGGCTGCTTCAAAAACTTCCTCACTGACATCGTTCTTGCGGACAACGCCTTGGAAGAAGGCCGTGCCGTCTCTTAATTGCAGGAAGACGATCTTCCCGCTGGACCGCTTGTCGGTCAGCCAGACGTGCATTCTGACTTCTTCGCCAACGTGCTTGGCTGATTCTCTGATTGAAATCAATTCTGTCATTCTTTTAATTCCACCTTATTTTTATAACTCTATCCATGATAGCAGATTTTTGCCTGATCTTCTATAACTTATCGACCAGAGACAGGAGCTGGCCATCCTTGAACTTGTAGATGGCATAGCAGTAGCTGCCGTCTGCGTTGACTGCCGTGACTTCCCAGACGGCCTGCTTTTGATACCAGCCTAGGTTGACTTCCTTGATGGCCTTTTTTGGGTAAGACTTCTGAAAGCTAGATTTGACCGTGCTTTCGCTGACGCCGTCACTAGCTGAATAATAGTAGGCCTTATGTTTACCCGGCAGGTAGATGAAGTAAGCCGCCTTACCCTTACTGGTTTTCCCGCTGGCTGAATATGACTTGACGCCCCGGCTCAAATGGTAGTACTTGTCAATTTGCTTCATGGAAGTCTGCTTGACCAGCTTGGCGACTTTCTCTTTCTGCTGACTGTACGGCTTGGCTGCCCTAGCAACAACCGCCACTGTTCCCGCGTAAAGCAAAAACAGGAAGAAGAACAGCCAGGCCAGATACTGCAAGAAATTTTTGACTCTTTCGTTAAGCATTTTTCCTCTCGAACTTCAACTTCTTTTTTAACTCACTCGCTTTAACCCTTTGCACCGGAGCCGGCAGGCTGGACCTAAAGGTCGGGCCATAGCTCTTGGTCCAGATCCGGGGATCCAGGATCAAAAACTGCCCATGATCATCCTCACCCCGGATCAAGCGGCCGCATCCCTGCCGCAGGCGGAGAACCGCCCGGGGCAAAGAGTCCTCTTGAAAGACATCCCAGCCTCTTTGGGCCAGGTAGTGCTGCCTGAGGCTAACCTCCGGCAGGTCCGGGGACTCAAATGGCAGGCGGGTCGCGATAACCAGGTCAATCCCGCAATTGTGGAAGTCCACCCCTTCCCAGAAGCTATCTGCCCCCAGCAAGATTGACCGTTCAGCGATGACAAAGCGGCGGGTGATCCGCTCATTTGACCCCGTCAAGCCCTGGGCCAGGAGCTCATAGTCCTTAACCCGGGGATCATTCAGCAGTTCAAAGTAGAGCTGCTTGATCAAGTCCAGATTGGTAAACAGGCACAAAACGTGCTTTTGCCCGCTTAAGTCCTTGGTCAGGATATTTTTCAATTCTTCCAAAAAACGCGGGCTGTCTGGTTCCGGCTGCCTCTCGTCCATGGCCAGAATCTCCAGATGGTCAGCCATGGGGAAGCTGGCCTTGCCCTTGTAGCAGGAGACACCCAAATTTGGCAGAGCCAGGAACTGCTTGGCAAAGGCAAAATTGCCGTCATTAGTTATTGTCGCACTGATCATGCTGATATGGTCAAAGCGGTCGTAAATTTTATGCAATTCTTCAGAACTGTCCAGGCTGAGCCAATGGAGGTTGCTGCTGAGAGCATCTTCAGGGTTGGTCACGTTGACCACGAAGCCCAAATGATCCAAGAGCGGCTGGTTCAAGAGGTCAGACAGCTGGTAGCTCTTTCCCGTGTAGAATTCCAGCAGGTCGACCTGGTCATTCAATTCTTCCAGCAAAGATTCCTCATCAGTTAAAAAGCGGTCCTTTTCCTGCTCCAGCAAGTAGCGGATCTGGTTGGTATGGATCCGGACCTGCTCCAATTGCTGCTGGAACTGTCTAAGAAGTGGCCGGAACTGAGAGTTTTCCGGGAAGAGATCCTGGCCCTGGATGGTCAGCTGCAGGCTCTTGTTGGGCAAAACAACCTGGCTGATCGCCTGCTCCTTGTGCTGGTAGAGGTACTTTTGCATCCGGTTCAAGCTGTGAATCAAGTCCAGGCTTTCCCGGTCCAAGAGGTCCAGCATGAACTGCAGCTGGACATTTTCCTCGCTTTGTCTGAGCAGGTTATTGTCCGTAAAGTAGAGCAAATTGCGTAGGTGGCTGATGCTGCCCCAAATTGCTTCCAGGCGCAGGGAGTCCATCCGGGCCGTCTGCAGGTTTTCGCTGAAGCGGTGGGCTTCGTCAATTACCAGGTAAGGATTCTGCCCCCAGATGGAGTCCATGTAGTGGTTGACCAGGTAGGCGTGGTTAGTCACCAAAATGTTGGCCTGCTCCTGCCGGCGGCGGGCCAGGTTCCAGAAGTCAACGCTGGCAAACTGGCTGGCCACCCGGGCATCCCCCGGGTGCTTGAGCTGGTTAAAAATCGGCAGCTGCTGGCTGGTCAGCTGCAATTCATCCATGTCTCCAGTTGTCGTTTCTGTCAACCAGACCAGGATCTGCATCTGCAAGAGCAAGGTCGCCTTGTTGGGCGAATTCTGGTAGAGAGTCTGGGCAAAACCGTCTAAATCCAGGTAGTGGCTGCTGGACTTGACCATTTCCGCGTTTAAGCCAAGACCCGTAACCCGCAGGAGCTGGGGAATTTCCTGGTCTAGGAGCTGCTGCTGGAGGACCTTGGTCGGTGTAGCAATTACTAATTTTTTACCGGAATAGAGCTGGTAGGCGTAGGCGAAAAGGTAGGCAAAAGTCTTCCCTGTCCCGTTTGGCGCTTCAGCCAGCATGACCCTTTGCCCGGCATCTTCGACAAAGTCGTGCAAGCGGTCGATTAGGTCCACTTGGGCTTGCCGGTAATTGATCTTGCCTTTAAAAAGCTTGCGTTTGTCCGTGTCTTTAACTGGAAAATGCCCATTTTCCCCATGTTCAACCGCCGGAATCTCCTGCCTCTTTAAGACCAGGTTGCGGACCTGCATCTTGTCTTTGGGTAGTTTGCGCCTGCTTTGCCGGGACTGGTCAGCAATCACCTTGATCACGTCCCCCGTGTCCCGGATAAGGCCACTGGCCAAAGAGCCCAGAACATTCAAAGTTGCCTGGGGCAAAGAAGCCAGCTTGTCGATGATCTTCAAGAGCAAGACGGCTGTCCCATAGGCGTCAGAATCCGCCTTGTGGGGGTTGGCGTGCTTGATCTCCAGACTGGCCGTCAAGTCCCGCAACTTGTAAGAAGGCAGGGTCGGAAAGGCGATCTTGGCCAGTTCAACCGTGTCAACCGCCTTGCAGGTCAAGGCCTCAAAGCCGGCATTGGTCAATTCGTAGTTCAAGAAAGGAAAGTCGAAATTGACGTTATGGGCCACGAAAACCGTATCCTGCAGGATCTCGCGGATCTTCGGGGCATAGTGCTTGAAATCAGCCTGGCCGGCCACCATCTTCTGGTCGATACCGGTCAAATTGGTCACGGCCAGGGGAATTTTCCGGTGGGGGTTCATCATGAAGGAATAAGTTTTAACCACTTCACCATTTTTGACTATGGCGCAGCCAAACTGGATGATCCGGTCCCCCTCTTCCTTGCGTGTCCCGGTCGTTTCCAAGTCAACGACCGCGAAGCTTTCGCCGGCAAAAAAATCCACTATTTTCCGCTCCTTTCACTCCTAAAAACTTCTAATCAACTTCAACAATTTCCCGGCAGCTCAAAAGCACCAGGTACTTTTTCAAAACAGGCAGCCGGCCAGATTCATTCAAGGCCCGCTCATAAAGGCGCAACTGGCCCTGGTACTTCTCTTTCAGCTTCTGAATTGCTTCCTCCTGCTTACGCGGGTTCACGTGGTCAGTCTTGTAGTCAAATAAAATGATACCATTCTCCGCTTCATAATAGCCATCGATTGTCCCGTGAACCAAAATTTTTCCTGGGAAATCGCTAAAATCCTTAAATAAAGTCTTCGGCGACAGGATGGTGGCAAAATTTTCCTCCCGGTGGAGGCGGTCAGGCTGCCTGTAAAAGTCTTTGGCAAAGTCGCTCTTGACAAACCAGGACAAGGCTTCCCGGTCCAGCTTGCTGGCCAAGGTCTGGCTCAGCCGGCCCTTTTCCACCAGGCCGGCAATGCAGCTGTCAATGGCATCCTTGTCGCCTTTGGCATAGTCATAATACTGCAAGACCAGGTGGCTGGCTGTCCCCAGTTCAGCTGAGCTGACCGTATTTTGGAAGAGGAAGTCAGGTTCAGTATCGATCGGCTGCAGGTAGCGGTTGGCTGACTGCAGTTCCGAAATGTGGGAGTCAGCCAGTTCGTCTTCGATCGGGTCGCCAAAAGCCTTCTTGATTTCAGACACCGCCTGGTAGGCCGTGGTCCGGCTGGCATCCAAGTAAGGATAGCCGCCCTGGCTGAAGGCATAGAGCTTTTCTACCTGCTTAAAGACGGCTGCTTCATCTTCCGTCAAGTCTGCCCCGCTGGCCGCCACGGCCTCACTATCCGGCAATCGGGCCTGGTCTTTCTTGGGGTCAAAGTGGACAAAGACCAGACTGCCTTCTTGGCCTGTCGCCAGGTCGCTGACGGCTTTTTCACCCAGCCGCTTCACCTGCTTGGCGCGGGCTAAAGCCGGGGCCAAAAAGTCCAGGGGCTTGGCTACCTTCATCTTATCCAAAAGGGGCAGGCGGCCAGTAGAAATTTTCTTGGCCCACTTCTCTTCCAAGCCCGCCAGGTCGGTTCCGGCTGGCAGCTTGATATTTGTCGCCAAAATCAGCTTCTGCTTGGCCCGGGTCAAAGCTACGTAAAGCAGGCGGGCTTCTTCTTCCAGCAACTTCTGCTTTTTGGCAATCTTCAGCCAGGCATTAACCAAAGTATCTGCCCGGTATTCCGCTTCATCAAAGGGATAGGCAAAGGACAGGCCCAGGCCGCTGGCATCTAAGACATAGCTGCCGGTAATGTCTTGCTGGTAATTGTAGCGGTGCTCCAGGCCCAAGACAAAGACGACCGGGAATTCCAGCCCTTTTGAGGCATGGATGGTCATCAGCTTGACTGAGTTGCCGGCATTTTCGCTCAGGATCGGCTGGGCCAGGTCCTTCTGGCTCTTCCGCATTCTGGCAATAAAGTTGATGAACTGGTAAAGGTCCTTGAAGCCCGAACTTTCGTAGGCGCTAGCTCTTTCGTACAAGGCAGTCAAGTTGAGCCGGCGCTGCTGGCCGTTGGTCATGGCCGTCACGATTTCCAAAAAGCTGGTCCGCTCGTAAATGGTCCAGAGCAGTTCTGAAATCCGGTGGCTCAAGGAAAAGTCGCGAAGGTCCTGCAATTGGGCCAAAAAGTCCCGGCAGCGGGCAGCCAGATCTGTATCTTTTTTAGCATAAATTCTTAAAGCCGCGTAGAAGCTGACGCTCTTGTTGACCAGTCGGATTTCAGCCAGATCTGAACTGGAGAAGTTAAAAATCGGAGACCGCAAAACCGCCACCAGGGGAATATCCTGGTCCGGGTTGTCGATGATCTTCAAGTAGGACATGATGACCGTCAATTCAAAGGTCTGGAAGTAGTTCTGGACATCCATGACAAAGAGCGGGATCCCGTAGCGGTCAAATTCCTGCTTGATGTCCAGGTTGCTGGTCTTGGACCGGGTTAAGATGGCGATGTCCCCATAGCTGACCGGCCGGGTCTGCCCGGTCTTCGGGTCAAAAATTGGCGTCTGGTCATCAATCAGCTTCTGAATCCGGCTGATGACCATGGCTAAATCGCCCTGGTTCAATTCCCCGTCATCATCTGTTGCAGATGAATCTTCCTGGTAGAGGACTTCTGTTTCAGTCGGCAGGGCCGCCTCTGGGTCATAGCCAGCCGCGAATTTCAGCTGCCCTTCTTTTTGGTAGTCAATCCCCCCGAAGTCCTTGGTTAAGAGGCTGTCAAAGATCAAGTTAACAACTTGGGTGACCGGCTGGCTGGAGCGGAAGTTTTCGGCAAAAATAATCCGCTGCTTGCCAGCCGAATTTTCCTGGCCATATTCATCGTATTTGGCGATAAACAGGCTGGGTTCCGCCTGGCGGAATCCGTAGATTGACTGCTTGACGTCCCCGACCATGAAGAGGTTGTTCTTCCCCGCTTTTTTCAGCCGCTGGATCAAGCCGTCTTGCAGGGCGTTGGTGTCCTGGTATTCATCGACCATGATTTCCTTGAAGCGGCTTTGGTAGTAGGTCCGGGCCAGGTCAGAGTTTGAACTGTCCTGGGTCAGAATTTCATAGGCCAACTGCTCCATGTCGCTGAAGTCCAGGACCCGGTCAGCCCGCTTCAATTCGTTAAAGCGGTCAATAAAGGCCAGTTCAACTTCTGCTGCCGCGGAGGCGATTTCTGCCCCCTTGGCTAAGAGGGCCTGCTGGTCAGCATTGCTGCTTGCGTAAAAACTGGTATAGACATTAAAGACCAGCTGCTTGCCAGCTTCTTTAACCTCCTTTGCCTCCTCGACAAAGTCGGCGATCTCCTTGTTAGTCCGCAGGGTCCCGTCAAACTGGCAGGCCGCTAGCAGCTCTCTTTGCCGGTCAAAGGGATCATCTGTGGCCAAGCTCTCCCGGTAGCTGGCCAGACTGGTGGCAAAAGCCGTAAAAGCTGGCTGGTACTTGGCAAACTTTTCATGGTCAAAGTCGGCTTCGGCCATCAAAGCCGTCAGCTTGTCCGCCAGGTTGGAAAATTCTTCCTCCAGGTAAGGCTTGATTTTCTCCTGCCATAGGGCGCTGTCAACGACGTCGCTGGTCTCCAGCTGGTAAGGGGCAGCCAGCTTTTGCAGCCAAGCCCGGTAGTTGGGCCGGGCCATGGCAAACTGGTATAAATCCAAAATCAAGTCTCTGGCTGAATTGGCGTCGCTGTCGCCGGCAAAGGCATCATAGAGGGCCAGGAAACGGTCTTTTTTCGCTTGGTTCTCATTTTGCAGGTAGTCGTTTTCGACATCCCTCAAGGCTCTTTCCTTTAAAAGCTCAATCTGGGTGGCGTCAGTCAAAATGCTGAAGTCCGGGTCGATGTCGATCGCGAAGTAAAAGCGGCGGATGACGTCCAAACAGAAAGAGTCGATCGTGGAAATAATCGCGGTATCGATTTCAGCCAGCTGCCGGCGCAAAAAGTCGGCCTGGCTGGCATCTGTTTCTTCTTGCAGGCGGTCCTGCAGGCGCTGCTTGATCCGCTGCTTCATTTCACTGGCGGCCGCCCGGGTAAAGGTAATGACCAGGAGCTGGTTAACCTCCAAGTGGTCGTCCATGATTTCCCGGATGACCCGTTCAACCAAAACACTGGTTTTGCCTGAGCCGGCAGAGGATGAAACCAAAATGTCCTGCCCCCGGCTTTCAATGGCCCTGGCCTGGTCTGGTGTATATTTTACAGCCATGCTATTTCCTTTCTATGTACCATTCCTTATCTCCTCTGCCGCAGCCGCTTTTCTACCAAAGCCAGCAGATCTGCCTTTTTAAGGCTTGGCAGGTCCCGGTAAGAGTTAGTTGGCAGCTGCTGGTCAAAGTAGAAGATATCCTTGTAGTCGCTAAATGCCAGGCCGGTATTGTTGCCTTGCCGGAAAGGATTCAAGGCAATCTTCCCACTTAAAATCTCGCTGGCCGCGTCCTCAATCAAGGCTTCGACGTATTCCAGCAGCTCCTGCATCTCATCTTGGCTGAAGAAGTTGTCTTTTTTGCCAAAGCCGCCGCTCTTGTTCAGTTTGAGGCCCCGGTAAACCGGACTGCTTGCCTTTTTCTCAAGGGCTTTGTCGACTTCCTGGTACCAGGCTGGCTCACTGACAAAGACCCCGGACAATTTCAACTTGTCTTCCCCGCCCAAAAGGTTCTCTTTCAGCTGCAGCTTGCTGTCAAACAAGGCGCCAGTTGATGAGGAGTTGATGGAATTCAGCTTCCGGGTGACATATTGGTAAAAGGCCCCCAGGAGGTCAAACTGCCGCCCGCCGGCCAGGAGGTCCCGGTTCTTCTCCAGAACGTCCAAATAGGCGATCATCTGCAGGTCCACCCCGCTGGCAAAACGAGCCAGGTTGAAGCTGTGATCGGAAGACTTGTAGTCGATCAGCTGGCCTAAAACGTGCTGGTCCCCATTAAAGAGGTCGACCCGGTCGATCTTGCCCCGGAGGCTGATCTTCCGCTGGCCGGCAAACTTCTTCAAAGGCAAGACCAGGCCGGCCAGCTTTTCAGCCGGGCCAAAGGCCAGTTCCCCGTAAGTAGCCCGCATCTTGTTTTCCTGCTGCTTGCGCCGGTAGCTTTGGGCCACCTTACTGGTCGTCTTGTCAAAGGCCTTGAAAAGATATTCATTGAAAGGATCACGCAAGAACTGCTGGTAGAGTGGTTCTTGCAGGATCTTGCTTCTGACTTGCTTGAGCAAAAGCTCCAGGTCCAGCTCGCTGAGCTTGTCAATTTCGATATTTTTCTTTTGCATTTCCTTGAGCAAAAGCTCAAAGGTCCGGTGGAAGTAGTTACCGGACTGGATGGCATTCAGCTCATTTTCTGCCCGGGGCCGCAGGCGGAGGCCATAGTTAAGGAAGTATTCAAAAGAATTCTGGTAGTAGCTTTCTAGCTGGGAGACTGAAGACAACAGGTCCTTGCCGTACAGGCGCTCAGCCAGGTCTTCTGAGATGTCTTGCGGGTTATTGTCATAGGCCATCCCTTCCGCAATTTCCTCAGCCTTTTCTTCCTCATACTGCCGGCTGAGTTCGACCAGCTTGGCCACCAGCGGGCTTTGGGCGGAATTTTCCTCAGCATAGGCCAGGTAGCCTAAGCTGGCCCTTGGACTGGTCAAAAAGAGCAAAAGCTGGCGGGCAAATTCAGTCCGGTCTTTTTCAGCAGTATCTGGTAGGTCCCTTTGCCGGTATTCCCGGCCGTTAACCAGCTTCAGCAGGCGCTTGTAGTAAATGGAAGGATCCAGCAGGTCATTATTGGAATTGATCACCGGATAGGAGATGTAGACCCGGTCAGAGGCCAGGGCCAGGGCATTGCCAAATTGGTATTCCTGGTCCAGGTTGCGCAGCTGCTGACTGTCTTCCAGGTAGGCCTCCTGGTCAAAAAAGTCTGCCAGGCTGGCCAGGTTTTCCGTAGTCAAAAAGTTGGGCTGGTCGTTGATTTGCGGCAGGCTGCCATTGGCTGCTCCGATGATGAAGACCTGCTTGTAGCCGCTGGTCTGCACCATCCCGTATTCTGACAAGGTGACGGCGTCCAGGCTGGCCGGAATCGTCGCGAAATTGGCCTGGGAAAAGGCTGCCGTCAGCATCTTAAAGAAGTCAGCCCAGGCAAAGTTTTCCGGGTTGACCAAGAGGTAGTCTTTGAGCAAAGACAAAAGCAGATTCCAGCACTGCTCCGGCTGCTGGGCCTGCTGCAGGTCTCCGCTCTCGCTGGCCTTTAAGCGCCAGGCTTCCAGGCGGGCGCTTACCCCGTTTTTGACCAAGAAGTCAAAAAAGAGCTTGACGGCGGTCATACTGTCTTTTTCACTCTTCAGCTGGCGGGCAAGCCGGGAGATCTTGCTGACAAAGAAGTCCCGCAGCTTGTCCAAGCGGTCCAGCCACTTTTGGTACTGTTCTTGGTCCAGGGCGATGACCTGGGCTTTGGTAAAGTCCTTGAGCGGCTTTTGCCAAAGGCTGTACTTAATTCCGTGGGCCAGAGCAAAGTTTTCCAGCTGGTCGACGTCGCGCAAATACGCGGCTTCCCCGGCTTCTGCATCCCCTTCTAAATACCAGTCAGGGATCAAGAGGCGGGTCTTCATGATGCTCAAAAGAGCTGGCGTGTCTCCTGCCTGCTGGAGGAGCTTGCCCAAATTTTCCAGCAAAAGCACCAAGGGGTGGTACTTCATCTGCTGCTGCAGGTCGTCAAAGAAGGGAATCTGGTTTTGCCGCAAAATCGGAGCCAGGTAAGTTTCATACTCCTGCAAATTCGGGGCCAGGACTAAAAAGTCCCGGTACTGGCAGCCCTTTAAAGCCACCTCGTCATAGATGGTCCGGGCCACGAAATATGCTTCAGCGTAGCGGGAATCTGCCTTAACCAGCTGGAGGTTATCTAAATCCGGCTGTCCCTGTCCCTGCCAGGCCTGGTTCAAGTCCCTGGCCGGACTGACTGGACTGGCGATTTTTTCTCTCTCCCAGGCAAAGTCATGGGCGGAAAAGTAGCCGGTCAAGTCCTTGATCGTCTTCTGAACCACATAGTCGTATTCCCCGGCGGCCGGCTCAATCACGCTGCCGTCAGCCGTCTTGAAGGCGAAGGTCATCTCGCTGGCAAAAGCTGCCAGCAGCTGCATAGTCATTTTTTCCTGAATGGAAAAATGGGAGAAATCAGTCACGTAGAAGCTGGCCTGGCTGACCAGGTCCGGCCGGCTGGCCAAAAGCTGGTTCAGCTGGATGTTCAGTTCATCCTTGGTGGCGAAGTGCTTTTCACTGACGATTTCTAAAAAGTCCTGGTAGATCAAGTCCAGGTCGTGCAGCTTGTCCCTGGTCTCATTATCCAGGTCCAAGGCCACCGCCGGGTCGGCTGCCCGCTCCAAAAGATTGCCCAGGTCTAGCTGGCCGGTATGAACCTGCAGGATCGTGCTGTAGACCTGCTTAATCATGCCGGAATTGGCGTGGGAATTTTTGAAAAGCAGCAGTTCATCTCTGCGCTTGTCGATGATCTGCTCCAAAATCATGGTCGCAGCAGCGTCATCCAGGCTTTCAGGCATGAGCAGGTCGGCCTTTTTAAAGAAAAACCAGGCCAGACGGGAGAAGGACAGGACGTGCAGGTTCTTGACGCTGGTCTCTTCCCGCCCTTGAAGTTGGGCGACTTTGCCTATTGCGGCAACTTCTGTGTTAAACTTGATATGGTTTGGAACAATAATAAAGGTATCTTTGCCGGGCTGGGCCAGATAATTGCGGGCAGCCCGGCCGATGATCTCAGTTTGCAGGGGATCGGACTGTCTGCCGGTTATAATTTTGATCATTGCTTCCACTCCTTTGTTGACTGATCGGTCAATCTAAATTTTATCAATCTCTTTCCTTTTTGGGAACTGATTGCCATTGATTCTAAGCAAACGTTAACCGAACTAACAAATTAATTTTTTGAGGTGATTCTTTTTGCAGACTTCATGTACTGCTCATGGAAAAGTAATTTTGATCGGCGAGCATTCCGTTGTTTACGGCTATGACGCCCTGGCTATGCCAATTCAGGCCCTGCACATCAAGACGACCGTCAGTGATTATCCCGGCCCGGTCTGGATGGACACCAAGCTCTACCAGGGTCCTTTTTTTGACGCGCCTGCTGACTATAACGGCCTTAAGTATGTCGTCAAGGAGCTTTTGACTAGAAGCGGGAAAAATCCCCAGATCAAGCTTACCTATACCGGGGAAATTCCCATGGAGCGCGGACTTGGCTCCTCAGCTACCGTCGCTTACGGTACTACCGTGGCCTTGAGCCAATACCTGGGCTTGAAGTTAAGTGCAAGTGAAGTTATGGACATCACCAACCAGGCAGAAGCGATCAACCACGGCAAGGCTTCCGGCCTGGACGCGGCGACAGTCAATTCCGATTACCTGGTCTTTTTTAATAAGCAAAAGGGCGTAAAAAAGCTCTCCTCAAAATTAGGTGCCAGCCTTTTGATCATGGACACGGGTGATTTGGGCAATACCAGAGAAGCCGTCACTATGGTCGCCAAGCTTTTAAATGAGTCACCTGACGCGCAAGTTAGACTGCGCAAGCTGGGACAACTGGCTGACGATGTCAAAACTGCCTGGCTTGAGCAAGACCCGGAGACCGTTGGTAAATTCTTCAATGAGGCCCAGGAGCTTTTAGCTTCCTTTAACTTGTCGACAAGCAAGATCGACCGGATCTGCCAGATTGCTGATAAAGGCGGAGCTTTAGGCTGCAAGCTGTCTGGCGGCGGCCTGGGCGGAATCGTCATCGCCCTTTGCAAGGATGCCGCTTCCTGCAAAGAGATTGCCCAAGCTTGCCAAGCAGAAATCAGTAACTACTGGATTGAAGAGATTTAATTTTTGCCCAAAAATTATTAAAAACAGAATTACACAGTAAAGGAATGTGAAACAGATGAGTAAAACTGCCCGCGCCCATACCAATATCGCCTTGATCAAGTACTGGGGCAAGAAGGACGCCAAATTGCGCCTGCCGCTCATGTCCAGCCTGTCCATGACCCTGGATGCCTTCTATAGCGACACCAAAATCTCAGACAGCGAGCAAATGTCTTTTAAATTAAACGGCCAAGCCGTTTCCGGTCCAGCCGCTGACCGCGTTTTCGCCTACCTCCGGGCCATGCAGGACCGCTTCGGAGTCAAGGGAAATTTGGCGGTTGAATCGGTCAACCAGGTGCCAACCGCGGCTGGCCTGGCCTCTTCCAGCTCTGCCTTCGCCTCCATGGCAGCGGCTTTTGCCGACCACTACCAGTTAGGCGTTGACCGGCAAGAATTGTCCAGAATGGCCAGGATGGGATCGGGCTCAGCTTCAAGATCTGTTTTCGGCGGTTTTTCCGTCTGGCAAAAAGGCGATAGTGACCAGACTTCTTACGCCTACCCGTTGGATGAAGAGCCGGACATGGACCTGCGCCTTTTGGCTGTTGAAATCAACGACCAGGAAAAGAAGATTTCTTCAACCAAGGGGATGGAAATGAGCAAGAGCTCCCCCTTCTACCAGGTCTGGCTGGACAGAAATGACAGTGAGATCAAGGAGATGGAAGAAGCGATTAAGCAGGCTGACTTTAGCAAATTGGGTTCTCTGGCTGAATTAAATGCTAGTGAGATGCATGCTTTAACCTTCACCGCTGTCCCCGGCTTCACCTATTTTGAACCGAATACCATCAAGGCCATCAAGCTGGTCCAGGACCTGCGCCAGCAAGGGCTGGAGTGCTACTACACCATTGACGCCGGCCCGAACGTCAAGGTCCTCTGCCAGGGACAAAATTCTAAAGACATTATTAATTGCTTTGAGTCCTCCTTTGATCGTGTTAAGATTATTGAGGCAGGTTTTGGTCCAGCAGTCACTCTGTTGGACTAAAGCTTATTTAATTGTCTATAATGTCTTAGGACGTAATATAAAAAGAAAAAATTAAAAGAATAAGAGGAAGAGTTTTTGTGATTACTGAAAAAGCGCCAGGCAAACTTTACATTGCCGGGGAATACGCTGTCTTGGAACAAGATTGTCCAGCCATTCTGGTCGCCCTTGACCAATACGTCAGGGTCTCAATCAAGCCAAGCAGCAGCGACACCGGTTTGATTCACTCCAAGCAATACTCCCAGGACTCCATTCACTGGGTCAGACGGGGGTCAAAGATAGTGATCGACAACCGGGACAATCCATTTGAATACATTCTGTCCGCAATTTCTTTCACTGAAAGATACTGCCTGGAACAGAAGGTCAAGATGGACGTTTACGACTTGTTTGTCAATTCTGACCTGGATTCCGCAGATGGCAAGAAGTATGGCCTGGGTTCTTCAGCCGCGGTCACGGTCGCGACGGTCAAGGCAATCTTGCGCTTTTACGGTGTCCAGGCAAGCAAGGACCTGATTTACAAGCTCTCCGCAATTTCTCACTACTCAGTCCAAGGCAACGGCAGCGCCGGCGATATCGCGGCCAGCGTCTACGGCGGCTGGATCGCCTACCAGACCTTCAACAAACTCTGGCTGAAAGAAGAACTGGCAAGCAAGTCCCTGTCAGCAGTGGTCGGTGAAGCCTGGCCAGGTCTGAAGATCCAGCAGCTGGTTCCGCCGAAGGGCATGAAGCTCTTGATTGGCTGGAGCCAGCAGCCAGCTTCAACTTCCCGCCTGGTTGACAAGACTAACGCCAACAAGAACAACCTGCGGGCTGAGTACGCCAAGTTTTTGGCAGACTCACGCAAGTGCGTTTTGCAGATGATCCGCGGCTTTGAAGAAGCCAACATCGCTTTGATTCAAAAGCAGATCGGCATCAACCGCCGCTTGCTGCAGCATTTTGCCGCTATCAACAATATTGCTATCGAAATTCCCCGCTTGACTGAGCTGATCGAAATCGCCAACAAGTTTGGCGGCGCGGCTAAGACCAGCGGCGCGGGCAACGGCGACTGCGGCATCGTCATCGTCAACAAGGACACCGATATTGACCGCCTCCGCAAGGAATGGGTCAAGAACAACATCCTGCCCCTGGAATTTCACATTCACCAGTCTGAATTAACTTACTAAGAGCATTGCGATGTCACAAAGATCTATAAGAAAAGAAGAACATCTGGCTTTGACACAGATGTTTTTTAATGCCCAAAAAACGAATTCCTTTGACCAGGTCCACCTGCTCCGCCCGGCCCTGCCTGAAAGCCAGGTTAACCTGAACGCCGTCAAGACGACCTGGTTTGGCAAAGAGTTAGCCGCCCCCTTCTTCATCAACGCGATGACTGGCGGGTCGGAAAAATCCAGGCAGATCAACCGGCAGCTGGGTGAAATTGCCAATAAGCAGCAAATTGCCTTGGCCTTGGGTTCAGCCAGCATCTTGACCAAGGAAGAAGACCAGCTGGAGTCTTTTTACGTAGCTAGAGAAGCTAATCCAGACGGCCTCTTGTTTGCTAATGTTAATCCTTTAACTCCAGCTAAAGCGGCTGCCAAGATCGTCAAGGATCTGCAAGCAGATGCCCTGCAGATCCACCTTAACGTGGCCCAGGAGATCGCCATGCCTGAAGGCGACCGGGACTTTGTCTGGCTGGACCGGATGCTGGAGATTAAAGAAGCAGCTGGCGTACCAGTCATCGTCAAGGAAGTCGGCAGCGGCTTGGATCCAGTCAGCCTGCAAAAATTGCAGGCAGCTGGCTTTAGCTGGTTCGATATCGGGGGAGCTGGCGGCACCAATTTTTCCCAAATCGAAAATTCCCGCAACCCTCACCCCATGGCGTATTTGAACGACTGTGGCCTGCCAACGGCCATGGCTGCCCTTTTGGCAGCGCCTTTGACCAAGCAGCTGATCGTCTCTGGCGGGGTCAGAAATCCGCTGGACGTCTTCAAGGGCCTGGCCCTGGGCGGCAAATTTGTAGGCGTGGCCAACCACTTCCTCCACACCCTTTTAAATGAGGGCCTGGATGGCCTGGATGAAGAAATCGGCCGCTGGAAGGAAGAACTTACCTACCTTTTTGCCTTATATGGGCAAGGCAGTCTGCCAGTCAAGCAGCCATATTACTTAGACTTGGAACTGAAGAATCAGTTTGACCAGCTTAAGCAATATGCTGGCAAATAAAGCAAGCGAGTAAAAAATAAAGAGCTAAAGAAATAACTGTTGACAAAATTTTCCCTTGGATTTATTTGTTAACAGTATTTTTTGGCGCGGCTAAGCCGCGCTTTTTCTTTTTTAAGAAAAATTGTAGTAACAAGCAGGATACTTAAAAAGCAGTAAAAAAAGAATCCAGGAAACCTGGATTCTTTTTCCTTGTTATTTAACTGATTAAGCTTCAAATGCCCGGGTCAATGGCGGAACGATTTGCTTCTTCCGGGAAACAACGCCTGGCAGGTGGGCTTCTGAGTCAACCAGTTCCTTGCCGAAGGCCTTGGCAAAGACAGACTTGCTTTCGTCATCCCCGATGAATAGAACTTCTGAGTCAGAATCCAAAACGTTGGTAATTACCAGCATGAACAAGTCGTAGCCGTTAGCCTTAGCATCCTTTTCCATGGCTGCCAGGAAGGCATCCTTGCGTTCCAGGGCTTCTGGGACGTCAACAACATTTACTTGAGCGATCCGGGCAGTCTTTGAGCCCAGTTCGAAGCTCTTGGCGTCCAGGTCGATCAGTTCTTCAACTGACTTAGCGGCGATGTTGGTGCCGGCCTTAAGCAGTTCCAAACCGTATTCCTTGTAGTCAACGCCCGCAATCTTAGCCAGGTCTTCAACTGCTTTCTTGTCGATGTCAGTAGTGGTTGGTGACTTCAAAAGCAAGGTGTCAGAAATAATGGCACTGAGCATGATACCGGCAATGTTGGCTGGAATTTCCATGTTTTGTTCCTTGAACATTTCCCACAAAACAGTGGAAGTGCAGCCTACTGGTTCAGCCCGGTAGAACAAGGGGTCGATCGTCGCGAAGTTGCTGATCCGGTGGTGGTCAATGACGTGGGTAACCTTGACTTGGTCCCGGTCTTCAACGCTTTGTTGCGGTTCGTTGTGGTCAACCAGCATGATGGCCTTGACTTCATTTGCGACAGTCTTAACCACGCGTGGTGCTTCAAAGCCGAACTTCTTCAAGGCAAAAGAAGTTTCGTCGTTGGCTTCACCCAAAGCAACGGCTTCAGTGTTGTAGCCATGTTGGTTTTGGAAGTATGAGTAGGCAATCGCCGTGCCAATTGCGTCAGTATCTGGGTTTCTGTGACCAAAAATCAGTTCTTTTTCCATCTTGGAATTTTCCCTTCTAGATTTAGCTAAAATTATTCTTTCTAATTAAGTCTACTAGAAAATCAGCGCTTTGTTCAATCTTTTCGCGATCTTTTCGTAATCTTTTTGATTTTTTTAGAGCAAGCGGCCAACATCCCTGGCCTGGTCCGGTAAAGGCCGGCCCATGAGCAGTTCCTTAGCCTCTCCGTCTGTCTTAACATCAATGACGAAGGAACCGTTACTCTGCCGGTCGCCGACTGGGTAGTCGCTGGTCCGGATGACCTGCTTGCGCAGGCTGGAAGTGATCAAGATCAGCTCATGGTTTTGCCCGTAAGCCTTCAAGTCCACGATCCGGTGCGGCTTGGTCTTCAGGTTCCGCAAAACCAATACGCCCCGCTTGGCCCGGCTGGTCTTGCCGATCAGCTTCAGCGGCATCTGCTTGAAGGCCCCTCTTTGGGTTACCAGACCCACCTTGAGCAGGTCTTCATATTGCGGGTCAGTGACCAGGCAGGCAACGACATAATCGTCTTCCTTCAAGTTGATTGACTTGACCCCAGCTGCCCGGGCCCCGACTTGCGGAACTTCACCAATGTCATATTTAAGGGCAAAGGCCTGGTTGGTAAAGAGGGTGATTTCCCGCTTTTCACTTGTCTTGACCATGTCCACAGTAATGACGCGGGAGTCTTCCCCCTTCATCTTCATGGCCATAGTTGCCCGAGACTTGTAGGTTCTAGTTGGCTGCAGGTCAGCCAGGGCCACCTGCTTGATAAAGCCGTCGTTTGTGGCCAGCAGGAAGGCCAGGTTTGGATCATCCAAAGCTTCCAAGGCAAAGACCCGGATGATGCTCTCGTCAGCCGCCAGGCCCAGTTCCTGGGACAAGTGCTGGCCAACATCCTTCCACTTGCTTTCAACCAGCTCATGCACCGGCCGGTAGATCAAATTGCCGTGGTTGGTGAAGAGGTAGAGGTTGGTCAAAGTCGACAGGCTCCCTTCATAAACCACCCGGTCAGTTTCCGGCAAGCCATTGTCGCCGGCTTCAGTTGACTGGAAGGACCGCATTGAGGACCGTTTGATGTAGCCGTCGCGGCTGATCAAGACCCGGACTGATTCTTCCGTGATCAAGGCCTTTTCATCAACTTCGACTCTGGCCGTTTCATCGCTGATTTCACTGCGCCGGTCTGAGCCAAATTCCTTCTTGACGGCCCGGAGTTCCTTGATGATTTCCTTTTGCAAAACTTTCGGGTCCGCCAAAATCTTCTCGTAAGCTGCTATCTTGCTCGTCAGTTCTTCTTCTTCAGCCTGCAGGGCCAAAACGTCAGTATTGGTCAAGCGGTAAAGCTGCAAGGAGACGATGGCTTCGGCTTGCCGGTCAGTGAAGGCAAATTCCGCTACCAGGTTCTTCTTGGCGTCAGCCTTGTTCTTAGAAGCCCGGATGACCTTGATCACCTGGTCCAAGATACTCATGGCCTTGATCAAACCCTGGATGATTTCCAGCCGGTCTGAGGCCTTCTTCAAGTCAAACTGGGTCCGCTTGGTTACGACTTCTTCTTCGTGCTCCAGGTAGGCGGCCAGGATCTGCTTAAGGCCCACTTGGACTGGAGTCATGTGGGCAATGGCCACCATGTTGAAGTTGTAGGAAACCTGGAGGTCAGTATTCTTCAAGAGATAGTTGAGGATGTTCTGGGCGTCAGCGTCTTTCTTAAGTTCGATGACAATAGAGAGACCGTGGCGGTCAGTTTCATCTCTGACTTCGCTGATTCCGTCCAGTTCCCGGCTGACCCGGATTTCATCGATCTTCTTAACCAGCTGGGCCTTGTTGACCAGGTAAGGAATTTCCGTCACCACGATCTGCTGGCGGTGGCCCCGGATCTCTTCAATATGGGTCTTAGCCCGGACCTGGATCCGGCCCTTACCGGTCTTGTAGGCATCCCGCAAGCCTTTTTTGCCCATGACGATCCCGCCAGTCGGGAAGTCTGGCCCTTTGACAAAGGTCATCAGGTCTTCCAGGCTGGCATCCCGGTGCTTGAGCAAGTGGATAGTGGCGTCTAAAACCTCGCCCAGGTTGTGGGGCGGAATTTCCGTGGCGTAACCAGAAGAAATCCCAGTTGACCCATTGACCAGAAGATTAGGGAAGCGGGCTGGCAAAACCGTTGGTTCATAGGCGGTGTCGTCGAAGTTGAGCACCATTGGCACGGTTTCCTTGTCGATATCCTCCAACAGGACATTGGAAATCTTGGCCAGGCGGGATTCCGTATAACGCATGGCGGCGGGACTGTCGCCGTCCATGGACCCGTTGTTGCCGTGCATTTCGATCAATGGCTCTCTCATCTTCCAGTCTTGAGACAGGAAGACCAGGGCCCCGTAGATAGAGCTGTCGCCGTGCGGGTGATAGTTACCCATGATATTACCGACGGCCTTGGCTGCCTTCTTAAAAGGCTTGTCAGCCGTATTGCCGTCCCGGTACATAGCGTAAAGAATCCGTCTTTGCACAGGCTTGAGCCCGTCGCGAATGTCCGGCAAGGCCCGTTCTTGAATAATATATTTGGAATAGCGGCCAAAGCGTTCGCCCATGACCTGTTCCAAAGGCATTTCACGAATCCGCTCGTGAGTTTCTGGCATATACTGCTTCCTTCCTAATCATTTACCTTGTCTAAGATCGACTCTTCCTCGCCCAGGCGGAATTTGACGTTTTCTTCAATCCACTTTCTTCTGGCGGAAGCCTGGTCACCCATCAAGGTGGCTACCCGGCGTTCAGCCAACTGGGCATCGTCAATTCTGACCCGGATCAGCATCCGGCTTTCTGGATTCATGGTCGTCTCCCAGAGCTGGTCAGCATTCATTTCCCCCAGCCCCTTGAAGCGCTGCAGAGCATAGCCCTTACCCACCTTCTTTACATCCTCATCCCGTTCTTCATCGGTCCAGGCGTAAAGGTTGGTCTGCTTCTTGCTGATTTTGTAAAGCGGCGGCAGGGCAATGTAGACCTTGCCTGCTTCAATCATCGGCCGCATGTAGCGGTAGAAGAAGGTCAAAAGCAGGATCTGAATGTGGGCCCCGTCGTCGTCGGCGTCAGTCATAATGATGATCTTGTCGTAGTTGGAGTCTTCAATCTTGAATTCAGTCCCGACCCCGGCTCCGATCGTATGGATCATCGTGTTGATTTCTTCGTTCTTGAAAATATCCGCCAGCTTGGCCCGCTGGGTATTCAAAACCTTCCCCCGCAAAGGCAGGATAGCCTGGAAGCGGCGGTCCCGGCCTTGCTTGGCGCTGCCGCCGGCTGAGTCCCCTTCGACTAAGAAAAGCTCGTTTTTCTTAGGGTTTCTGGACTGGGCCGGGGTTAATTTCCCGGACAGGACTTCCTTCTTGTGCCGTTTTTTCCCGTTTCTGGACTCATCTCTGGCCTTCTTGGCCGCCTCTCTGGCATCCCGGGCCCTTAGGGCCTTCTTGACCAGGTCCTGAGCCCATTCCCCGTTTTCCAGCAGGTAGTAAGACAATTTCTCGTAAACGATGCTGTCGACCGCGCTTCTGGCCTGGGGAGTCCCCAGCTTACCCTTGGTCTGCCCTTCAAATTCCAGCAGTTCTTCCGGGATCTTGACGCTCAAAACGGCGCTGAGCCCTTCCCGGTAGTCGGACCCTTCCAGGTTCTTGTCCTTCTTGCCCAAAAGCCCCTGCTTCTTGGCATAGTCGTTAAAGGCCCGGGTAAAGCCGCTTCTGGCCCCGACTTCGTGGGAGCCGCCGTCAGCAGTCCGGACATTGTTGACGAAGGAAACAAAGTTCTCTGAGTATGAATCGCTGTACTGGCCGGCAAATTCGATTTCCATCCCGTCCTGGCTGCCTTCAAAGTAGAAGACCTTGCCGATCGTCCCCTTGCCTTCGTTGAGGTAGGAAACGAAACTTTCAATCCCGTCGTCATACTGGAAGACGTCGTGGTGGTTTGGCGTCCGCTCGTCCGTCAAAGTAAACTTGACTCCTTTAAGCAGGAAGGCCGATTCCCGGATTCTTTCCTGGATGGTCTCGTAGTTGTACTTAGTCGTTGAAAAAATCATCGGGTCCGGCTTGAAAGTGATCGTGGTCCCGGTCTTTTCCTTGGTCGCCCCCAGGCAGCGGAGGGTGCCGATTGGGTGACCGCCATTTTTGAATTCTTCCTCGTAGGCCTTGCCGTCACGCACCACGTGGACCTTCATGTAGCTGGACAGGGCGTTGACCACGGAAGAGCCGACCCCGTGCAGACCGCCGGATGTCTTGTAGTTCTGCTCCGTGAACTTGCCGCCGGCATGCAGGACAGTAAGGATGACTTCAATGGTTGGCCGGCCTGAGGCATGCATCCCTGTTGGCATTCCTCGGCCGAAGTCCTGCACGGTCACGGAATTGTCCTCGTGGATGGTCACGTTGATTTCCTGGCCAAAACCAGCCATGGCTTCGTCGACGGAGTTGTCGACGATTTCGTAGACCAGCTGGTTCAAGCCGTGGATGTCGGTTGACCCGATATACATCCCCGGCCGCTTGCGGACTGCCTCCAGCCCGTGCAGAATTTGAATTGAAGAATCATCATAGGTGTTCTTTGGCAAAATAAAACATCTCCAAGCTTTAGATTATAAACTTCGTATCAATTCAGTCCGTTATTTGTTAAAATAGCAGGTACATGATAAACGGAGTTGATTTGATGTTTGCAATGAAATTTGCATTACTATTAATTTTAGCATACTTAATTGGTTCTTTTCCGACCGGTGTTTTGGTCGGCAAGCTCTTCTACCACAAGGATATCCGGGATTACGGGTCGCACAATATCGGGACCACCAACACCTTCCGGGTCCTGGGCCCCAAGGCCGGCACCCTGGTCTTCCTGGTTGACTTCTTCAAGGGGACCCTGGCCACCTGCCTGCCCCGGATCTTCCACTTGGGTGGCCACCACTTGTGCCTGATTTTCGGGGCAGCGGCTATTTTCGGCCACGCCTTCTCAATATTCCTCAAGTTCAAGGGCGGCAAAGCCGTGGCCACCACGGCGGGCTTTCTTCTGGGCTACAATGTCCAGTTCTTCGGCCTCTGCGCCTGCTTCTTCATCCCCCTGCTCTTAATCACCAGCATGGTGTCCTTGAGCAGCTTGATTTCAGTCGTCTTGATCTTTATTTCCAGCTTCTTCTTCCATGATACCTTCTTGACAGTCATGTCAGGAGTCCTGGTTGTCCTCATCTGGTGGAGCCACCGGGCCAACATCAAGCGGATTATCGCCGGAAATGAGAACCTGGTTTCCTTCGGCCTTTACTATCATATTAAGCAAAAGCAGGACAAGGACAAGAAGGAGTAGTAATTTTTGAACCAATCCTATTATACGGAACACACGTTCAAAATGCAAAGGGCTATTTTTTAAATATTGCTAAAGCAAAAGCCATAATTCGCGAGAATCATGGCTTTTTTCAGATTTCCTGGCCCAAAAACTGGCTCTGATAGAGGTCAGCGTAAAAGCCTCCCTTGGCCAAGAGACTTTGGTGGTTGCCGCTTTCGACGATTTGGCCGTGGTTGATCACGATGATCTTGTCGGCATCCTGGATGGTTGACAGGCGGTGGGCAATCACGAAGCTGGCTCTTTCCTGCTTCACATCGGCCATCGCCTTCTGGATCAAGCTTTCCGTCCGGGTGTCAACCGAGCTGGTCGCCTCATCCAGGATTAGAATTTCCGGATCAGCTAAAAAGGCCCGGGCAATCGTCAAGAGCTGCCTTTACCCCTGGGAAATATTTGTCCCTTCTTCGTTTAACAGGGTCTCGGCGGGCTGCATGAGAGAAATGTCATCAGAGAAGGTCAAGACCTTAGCAAAGAGCATGGTTCTAAGCCGCTGGCCGACCTGCATGGCCTGGTGGGAGGCAAAGTAAATGTTGCCAAAAGCCACCAGCAGGCCCAAGGCAGAAACCAAAAGCATCTTGCCCCCGGTTTGCCAGATATAGGGCAGGTTCTTGCCAACGATCCCCTTGTCAACCAGGTTGGCCGTCACCGCCGGCAAGTACAAATCACATGCAACTTGTACTAATAAAAAAAGACTTGCCAGGCAAGTCGCCCAGCAAGTCAATGTTTTTCTAGCAATTTTAAGCATGGTTTTCACCCTCTTTTTTGGCATCTTCTTCCATGCGTTCTTCTAAGAATAATGCCTGTTTGTCCGGTTTCTTCAAGATGTTCAGGTATTCCGCCTTTTCATCGTCACTTAAAGGACTCATCAAGTCGCCAACAAAGCCCAGCCAGCTGGAGTGGTTGCATTTGTTTTGCTCTCTGCCCTTTTCAGTCAAGTAGAGGCGGAAAACCCGGTGGTCGCTGTTATCCCGGCGCCGTTCAATCAAGCCATGCCGCTCCAAACGGTCCACGACTTTACTGATTGAGGATGGCCTTACTCTGGCAAAGCAGGCCAGTTCCACCTGCTTCATCCCCTCATTCTTGCTGAGCAGGACCAAAGTTCGGTTCTGCCCCCGGACGCCGCCGTGCAGCTTCTCATACCGCATTCCCATTTGGGCCAGTTGCCGCTGCAAACGCATGCTCCGGTAAAACAATTCTTCATTAAGTTCTTCTTCTGCCATCCTGCTTGTCTTTTCTGCAAAAAATAATCAAGAAATTAAGATTCAATACCTACCTATCTAGCATACCTGGATCATGCACAATGTAAAGCAAAACAGCCGCCAAAAGGCAGCTGTCAGCAATTAATCAAACAATTTTCGCAGGATTTGCATTACTCCTTCATCATTGTTGCTTGGGGCAATGTGGTCAGCGATCTTTTTCAAGTCCGGGTGGCCGTTGACCATGGCGTAGCTGGTCCCGGCCGCTTCTAACATGGTCAGGTCATTTAAGTAGTCGCCAAAAGCCAGAATTTCATCTTGCTTGATTCCTTTAAGGTCAGCGATCTTCTTTACCGCTGCTCCCTTATTGGCGTCCTTGTTAACGATGTCGATCCATTCCGGCCCGGCCAAAACCGCGCTTAAGTTGCCCGGCATTTCCGGCAGTTGCCGGTAGATGCTTTCAGCGGCCCCGCCTTCGATATAAACAGTGAATTTGATAATTTCATCGCTGTTTACTTCAGCTTCAAGGTCTTCAACATAGCGGCGCTTGATATAGTAAGTATCCAGCTGCTTTAAAAAGTTCCGGTCACCTTTAGGGTCGTGGCAGATTGCCTGGCTGGCCCCGCAGAGAATCGGATTGGCCAGGGGCTCATCTTTAAAGAGGTCCAAGCAGAATTTTGCTTCTTCCGCTGTAATGCCGGCCTTGGCCAAGACCTGCCCCTGCTGGTAGATCAAGCCTCCATTGTCGCCAATGAAGATCAAGTGGTCTTTGATCTCCTTGAAAAGCTCTTCATTGGTGTAATATGGCCGACCACTGGCGATCACCATCTGCTGGTCCGGGTGGCTTAAGACCCAAGGGGCAAATGAAGCGGGCACCTCTTTGGCGTCATTGACCAGGGTGCCATCCATGTCAGTCGCGATTAATTTGATTTTTTTCTTTTCTTCCATCTTTTTCTCCAAACTCATTTTTGCTAGCTTCTTAGACCATTATTTCATTTTTTGTAAGAGATCTCAAAGCTTTCTGCATGAAAAAAGCAGGCAAATGCCTGCTTTGCTTCACACCTCTTAACCGTAGATCTGGTTGACTGCCTGCCGGTAGAGGTCGACTGACAGACCAGCCGGATCTGCGTTCTTAAGGCGAAGATAATCCTCGCGCAAGTCTTCCCACTGGTCCCAGTCCTTAATCGTTTCTTCCTGGATGGTCAAAAAGCGGGTATTAAAAGCTTCACTCCACTTGCCACCGTCAGTTTTGACCAGGCGGTATTCATCCCCGTCTTCTTCCTTGATGATGGTCAAGTCTAACTTAAAGTTGATCTTGCCGCTCTTCTTAGCCCGGTGCAGGAAGGTTAAAGCCTGGCTGTTTTCCCGGCCGCCTTCGAACTTGCTGGCCAGACCGGCAGTTAAGCCGGCGCTGATTTTAGCCAGAAGGGCCGCCGGATCTTCTTCGGCCGCCTTGACCAGCTTTAACTGGTAGTCCAGGTCCACCACCCCGTCGTTTTGGGTCACGAAGTTGCCTGCCGTCCCGACCGTGCTCTCCAGTTCCAGGCTGATGCCTTTTTGCCGCAAGTCCGCCAAAGCGGCGTTGACCGCGTCAACCGTCAAGTAGCGGTAGATCTTGATTTGTTCTTTCTGGATATAGCTGTACATAATGCCTCATTTCTTCTCTGCGCCAACCACCTGGTTCTTGCCTTGTATTTCGGCTTGGTAAAGATAGTTATCAACCAGCTGAATCATTTTCCGCAACTCTTCTTCATTGGCAGCCGCGCCGGTAGCATAGCCGATGCTCAAGGTGACTGGCTCTTCTAATTGCTGGTTTAGTTTAGCATATTCAGCTTGAAAAATCTGCAATTTTTTAACAAAATCACCATCTTCTAAGCCAGAAGCAATAATCAAGATTTCATCCCCGCCATGGCCGTAATTGTCATTAAAGCGCTTGAAGTCGTCTAAATCAATCATGGCCACGCCAACCTCCTGCTTGCTGTAGTTGGGGAAGTATTCCGCAAGGCCAGGCGGTTATACAGGCCGGTCAATTCATCGGTCCGGCTGCGACAAAAAGCGTCCCGTTGGCCTGGTGCAGGATGTAATTGTACCAAGAGCTCTGCCTAAACCAGTACCGGCGCAGGACAATACAGGCCTGGCCGATAACGTAAAAGCGGCTTTATCAACAATGTCATCTACGGTTTGACCCTGTCACCTGTTTCCACCGTTTACGCTTTGACCAGCATCACAGTCGTCGCCTACCTAGCCTTTATGATCTACAAGCAGCTGCCAAAGCGCCTGGTCTACTTTTTCAAGGGGACTGAAAAATGAGAGATGACCGTGGTCGCCACCATCTTCCTGGGCACCACTTTAGGGACTTTGGGTGCAACCATCAACCCCTTCTCAACGGTTATTGCTTCAAACACGGCCGGGGTCAACTTTGCCCGGGCCCTGCCTTTGAGAATCATCATGCTCCTGGTTTCCCTGGGGGCCGGGATGCTCTACACCATCATCTATGCTGAAAAAGTCCGCAAGGACCCAAGCAAGTCCCTGGTCTACGACCAATATGAAGAAAACAAGAAGAAGTTTCTTGCTTTTGACTCACAAGCTGACAAGGGCGACTTCACCTGGCGGCAAAAACTGACTCTGCTCACCTTCGTGGCTGGCTTTTTAGTCATGATCTGGGGTGTCCAGAACCGGGGCTGGTACTTCACAGAAATCGCGGTTGTCTTCCTGGCCGTTTCCTACCTTCTCTTCCTGGTTTCCGGCTTAAGTGAACACCGCTTCATGGAAAGCTTTGTCAGCGGCGCGGCTGACCTTTTAGGGGTTGCCTTGACGGTCGGCGGTCTCCATCGTGATGGATGAAAGCCACACCAGCGACACGATCATGTACTTCTTCAGCAAGCAGATCACCGGCATGAACAAGCTGGCTTTCGTCTGGGTCCTCTTCTTGATCTACATCGTCCTCGGCTTCTTCATCCAGTCATCATCTGGTCTGGCCGTCCTGTCCATGCCGATCATGGCGCCGCTGGCCAATATTGTCGGCGTCGACCGGGCCAGCGTGATCGATGCCTATAACTGGGGGCAGGGCTACATCGGCTTGATCGCCCCAGTTGGCCTGATCTTGATGTCCCTGGCTATGGTCAATATCGGCTTTGACCGCTGGTTTAAGTTTATATGGAAGCAACTGGTCATCCAGTTCGTGATCTGCCTGATATTCCTGGGAATCGGCCTCCTGGTCTACTAAACACATTTATCGCTCCTTAAAGAAGCAAGGTAAAGGAACTTCCTTTTACCTTACTTTTTTGGTCAATATTTGCCTTTTTCCACTTTTACCGTTTCACGTTGTCGCGTTTTTTTAATCTTTCTTTTTTAAGGCCCTTTAATTGCTTGGTATATCTAGCTTTGTCGTTAATTTTATGTATTTAATAGCCTTGGTGCACAAATGCTTTTTGACCATCTTTTAAGAGAAAAAGCTTGTTATTAAGGGATTACGCTCCTTTGCCTTGTAACCGGTTAAAATGGCGTTTTAGTTTCACGGGGCCATGACAAAAAGACTTTTTGCTGGTAAAATCGCCCTAAAAGCGTTGAAAATTCGAGGTAAATTATGGAAATTCTTGATATTGTGGATAAAGAGGGCCGGCCCATCGGGCAGACCATTGAGCGGAATGAAGCCCACCGGATTGGGGCCTGGCACCGCTGCGCCTCAGTTTGGATTATCCGGCAAAAAGCCGGCAAATGGCAAGTCCTCCTGCAGGAAAGGTCCGCCAATAAGGACTCCTACCCAGGTTGCTTTGACACCTCTTCTGCCGGCCA
Source organism: Lactobacillus delbrueckii subsp. jakobsenii ZN7a-9 = DSM 26046 (assembly GCF_001888925.1). Taxonomy (NCBI): domain Bacteria; kingdom Bacillati; phylum Bacillota; class Bacilli; order Lactobacillales; family Lactobacillaceae; genus Lactobacillus; species Lactobacillus delbrueckii. The sequence continues at coordinate 1,188,194 of NZ_CP018218.1, read as the reverse complement.
CATCGCTGCCGGAGATGAGCCCCTGGCAACCATCATCAGAGAGCTGGAAGAAGAACTGGGCATCAAGAGCCAGGCCGCTGACTTTACCTTTATCGGCACCTTCCACAACTGCTACGACAAGGTCTTCCACCAGGCAGAATTCAAAAACCGGGAGGTCTCCTTTGTGCATGTCTACTCTAAGCCCGTAGACGAAAATAAATTCGTCCTGCAGGAAGAAGAAGTTTCAGCCGTTGCCTGGTTTGACCTTGATGAGGTCTGGGAGAAGGCCCAGGCCAAAGACCCGGACTTCTGCACCCCAGTGGGCGGATTAAAGCTTTTGCGGGAATACCTGCAAAAATTATAGACGGGAAAAAGAAAGAAAAAAGAAAAAACTAGCTGATTTTTCAGCTAGTTTTTTCTTTGCTATTTGCCTTTATTCCATCCGCCAAATGCTGATGCCAACCTTTTTCCCGCTTGCCTTCTGGCTGGTCTTGGTCTCAGTTTTCGTCTTAGTCTGCTTGGCCTTTTGCCCCTGGCTGCATCCCCCGACTAACAGGCCCAGGGCCACAATACTCAAAAATTTGCTGATTTTCCTCATGACTGCTCCATTCTTATCGTACAATAAAGATGATACAAGGAGGACTGACAATAAATGCAAGAACCTAAAATTTTACCTGACCAGAGCAAAACCCTGGCTGCTACCAAATATGTCAAACTCTACGACCTGGCTTATGAAAACGGGGTCCACTACTATGATGCTTCAAGGCGGGACAAAGACCAGCTCTTTGCCTTCAAGCAGGATCCAGAGCTGGGAAGCGCCCTGCCTGATGCCGTCTGCGCGGTCATCATCGTTAAGGAAGCCGGTCAGAAAGACAAGCTCCTGCTCTTTTACGAGTACCGGTACCCGGCTGGCAGCTACCTGCTCGGCCTGCCGGCAGGCTTGATTGCCCCGGCTGACCTGGCCAGCCCGGATCCAATCAAAACAGCTATGATCCGTGAAATCAAGGAAGAAACCGGACTCAGCATCGGCGAAAAGGACACGGTTGAAGTCATCAACCCCCTGGTCTTCACGGCTTCCGGCTTCAGCGACGAAAGCAACGCCATTGTCAAAGCCGTCATCCACGTTGATGACTTGTCCGCCCTTAACCACAAAGGAGCTGAAGGCACCGAAGTTTTTGGCGACTTCAAATTAGTTGACAAGGAAGAGGCCCGCCGCCTGCTCAATGAAGGCAGAGACGACTATGGCCACTACCTGCCCCTGGTTGCCTGGGCAGCCCTGTGCTACTTTGTCAGTGACCTCTGGAAATAATTGTAGCAAGCGGATGTTACATAGATATTACAAGACAAAAGCCGCGGCAGAAAATGCCGTGGCTTTTTAGCGCAGTTGTATTTTTTAAGAAGGGTTTATCAATAAGTAAGCTATGCCGTCAAGCCTAAGTATGCCGTGGCGATGATCCCCAGCACAATAAAAGCAATAATGCTCCAGTAGGTCAATTTGGGCTTGTCCGGCTTGCAAAAGACGTACCGTGCCATCCTTTTCCGCCCCCCTTTAGTTATTGGAATAAGCTAAAGAAGTAAAATCAAGTAAAAGGCTGACATTAATTTTATGTAAATTTTAGGGCAAGACGGTCGCTTTTGCAAATTATAAGACCGGCCGCAAGTTGACTCTTTCTTTGGCGACTGCTTCGATAAAGGCCTGGTCGTGATCAACTAAAAGCATGGCCGGCTGCTCTTTTGCCAGCAGCTTGATCAGCTGGTCCTGGTTGAAAAGATCCAGGTAGTTGGCCGGTTCATCCCAAAGGTAGAGGCTGGCTTCTTCAGTCAGAGACTTGGCCAGGGCTACCCGCTTCTTTTGCCCCTGGCTCATCTCCTCAATCTTTTGCTTAAAGGCCTCCCGCTCCAGGCCTAATTTTTTCAGCTGATTCAAAAAGTGCTCGTAGTCCAGGTCATGCTCTTTGGCAAAAGCGGGCAGATAGCCATGGTAACTTGACAAATCTTGGGGCAGGTAGCTGATTTTTATCCCAGTCTGCAAGTCCCAGTCTCCCTGGCAGGTAAAATCTTTATTACCCAAGAGCCAGGCCAAAAAACTGCTCTTGCCGCTGCCGTTTGGCCCGGTCAAAGCCACAATCCCGCGGCTGGCGATTACTAAATTCAGCCCTTGAAACAAGGTCCGGCCGGCAATCTCCAGGCTAAGATCGCGGCCAGTAAAGAGAGTCTGGTGATAGTCGGCCTTAAAGTTCAAGTCCAGGGGCGGGGCTTCTTCAATGTTGGACAAAAGGCCCTGCTTGGCTGCCTCTTCTTTTTCCTGCCGGCGGGCCACATTTTTAGCCCGCTTCATCACTTTGGCCGCCCGCTTGCTTTAAATCATGTGTACAGCTATTACTTTTGCAACTAACGACCACTACTTTGGCCGTAATTTGGACCTGGACTTTTCTTACAATGAAACAGTCACTATCACTCCAAGAAACTATGTTTTCCCAATGCGGAAAGTGCCGGACTTAAACAGCCACTACGCCATCATCGGGATGGCAACGGTTGTCGGCGACTATCCGCTTTAATATACAGCAAAACCAGTTCACTGTTTAAAGTGAACTGGTTTTCATTCGTCATTTTTACTTTATTTGCTATCATCATCTGCTCCTGCTGGCAGGGCCGGGAAAATAACCGTGAAGGTTGACCCCTTGCCTAATTCGCTTTCCAGGCGGATGGTCCCGTGACACTGCTGAACAGCATGCTTGACAATGGACAGGCCCAGGCCAGTCCCCCCGGTCTTGCGGCTGTGGCTCTTATCCACCCGGTAGAAGCGTTCAAAAATCCGGTTCTGGGCTTCCTGGGGAATCCCGATGCCAGTATCCGCCACCTGCAGGATCGCCTGGCCCCGGTGCTCTTTGACCGTAATCTTGGTCTTGCCCTTTTCCTTGTTGTAGCGGATGCTGTTATCAATCAAGTTGTAGGCAATTTCGTAAACCAGGCGGAAGTTGGCCAGGATCATAGTGTCTGACAAATTAGTCTCCAGCTTGATTCCATGCCGGTCAGCCGAACTCTGCAGGGCTTCCAGGGCCTCAGTCACCGGACTCTTCAAGTTCAGCTTGATTTCTTCAAAGCGTTGATTTTCATCCAGGTGGGACAAACGGATGATGTCGTCAATCAAGGTCAAAAGCTGGGCAGAAGATTCGTGGATCTTCTTGTAAAAGCTGTCCCGGTCCTCTTCTTTAACCAGGTGGTTTTCCAAAAGTTCAGCTGACCCCATGATGGACTGCAGGGGCGTCTTAAGTTCATGCGACACATTGGCCGTGAATTCCCGCCGGACCTGCTCTTCATGGTATTCTTCCGTCACGTCAACCACCAGGATCGAAGTCCCCTTCAGAATCTTGCGGCTGGTAATCGGGCTGGCACTGATTTGAATATTGCGGCCGTTTCTTTCCACAATCCCCTCAGCATGGGCCAAGCGGCTGTTCTTATCGATGATTTCCTTAACATCATCTGGCAAGGGGTCAGTATCATGCAAGCCCAAAAGGGAGACAACCGCCGGGTTGGACAAGAGGATCTGGTCATCCAGGTCAATCAAGATCAAGCCTTCCAGCATGGCATCTGTCACCGTCTTTAATTCTTTTTCCCGGTGGTGGAGCTGCTCCATCTGGTCAGCAATCTGCTTGTTCTGGCTGTCCAGTCTGGTCAAAAGCGGCTTGATTTCGTCATAGGCATTGCTTTCCAGGGGTTTGTCCAGGTCCATTTCATTCAGCGGCTTGACGATCGTTTGCGAGATTGTCTTGGCCAGGAACCAGGACACCAGGACCGATAAAAGCATGATTAACAAAAGCGGCGACAAAAATCTGACCAGAATCCGCCAGAAGGAGTTTCTGGTGATCGCGATGCGGATGACCCCGCCGTCATTGAGCCGCTCGGCATAATACATGGTTACGGTCGACAAGGTCGTGCTGTAGCGCTCGCTGGTCCCTGTCCCCTTTTTCATGGCTTCGGCGACTTCCTTGCGGCGGGAGTGGTTGCCCATCTTTTTGGGATTCTCTTCATTGTCGTAGAGAACCTTGCCCTTGGAATTGATCCAAGTAATCCGGTAGTTCTCCCCTTTTAAGTTCTTGATGTACTTCTTGCCGCTGGTATTTACCCCGCTGGCTGCCAGGTCAGCCTGGGAAGCCAGGGCGGACATTTCTGTATGGTCGAAGTCAATGCTCAAGACAATCGCGCTTAAGAGTACGGCAAATAAGAGAATCAGAGAAGTCAGTAAAAAACTTGCCCGAAATATCTTCTTAAACATTAGTCTGCTTCATGGTAGCGATAACCGACACCGCGCACCGTTTCGATATGCTTACCAGCCTCACCCAACTTCTGTCTCAAGGTTCTCACGTGAACGTCTACTGTGCGCGTTTCCCCATAAAAACCAGTCTCCCAGATCTGATCCATGATTTCTTCCCGGGAAAAGACAGTTCCCGGATGAGTAATCAAGAGCTTCAGGAGTCCATATTCTTTCAAAGTCAAATCGACCTGATGGCCGTTTTCGAAAACTTCATGCCGCTTCAAGAGAATCTTGATCCCGTCTTTTTCGATCTTGTCCTCCTTCTTACGGTTGGTCCGGCGCAAAACAGCCTTGACCCGGGAAACCATTTCCATCATTCCAAATGGCTTGGTTAAGTAGTCATCCGCCCCGGAATCCAGGTTCTTGACCTTGTCATATTCTGCCGTCTTAGCACTGGCGACAATCACCGGCAAGTCCTCGGTCGCGGAAGTAGACCTGAGCCGGTGGAGAATTTCGCTACCGTCTTCATCAGGCAGCATCAAGTCCAAAATCACTAAATCCGGCCGGCTATTGTCCAGGGCCTTGAAAAAAGATTGTCCGTCGTCAAAGCCGCGGACCTTGAAGTTCATTGATTCCAGCGTGTACATTTCGATTTCGCGGATGCTTTCGTCGTCTTCCACGCACCAAATTTCAGTCATAAAAAATCCCCTTAACCTTTCTTAAACTTAATTATAGTTTACAACCATAATCATGCACAAGAGTGGTAAGGGGAATTTCATGGACTTATCTGCCAGTCTTGCCGGTAGTTACAAATAAGGACCATTTAGCAATATTGACGGCGTGATCGCCAATTTTTTCAAAGTACTTTGCGACCATCATCAAATTGATCAAATATTCCGGATTACCATCCTTGTTAAAGTTATTGATCAAAAATGCCTTCGCTTTGTCAAAGCCTTCGTCGACCTGGTCATCGCGGTCGATTACGGCCTTGGCCAGTTCTACATTCTGGTTGGCCAAAGCCGTTACCGCGTCGTTGACCATGCCCGTAGCAATTTGGGACATGCTCTTCAAGTTCAGCATGTCATTTGCGACTGTGAGGTGTTCGTTAAGGACCAGGTCGGCAATGTCTGCGCCAATTTCACCGATTCTTTCAAGATCGTAGACCGCCTTCAAAGATGCACTGATTATCCGCAGGTCAGTGGCAACCGGCTGCTGCTCCATCAAAAGGCGCAGGCAGGTTTCTTCAATGTCACGCTCTGCCTTGTGAATCCGGTGGTGCAGGTTAATCGTGTCCTCTGCTTCATGGTAGTTGCCCGTAAACAGGGTGTCGGTTGATTCAGAAATGCTTTCCTTGCATAGCTGGCCAATTTCTTCCATTGCATCATGCAAGTGATCCAGTTCCTTGTCAAATCTTGTTCTCATTTTTGGCCTCCTCTAGCCTTAACCGAACCGGCCGGTGATGTATTTTTCAGTTCTTTCATCCTTCGGCATGGAGAAGAGCTGGTCAGTTTCACCGAATTCAACCAGGTCACCCAAGAGGAAGAAGCCAGTCTTGTCAGAGATCCGCACGGCTTGCTGCATGTTGTGCGTAACGATGACGATCGTATAGTTCTTCTTCAGTTCCAAAGCTAATTCTTCAATTTTAGAGGTTGAAATCGGGTCCAGGGCACTGGTCGGTTCGTCCATCAACAATACTTCCGGCTTGACAGCCAGGGCCCGGGCGATGCAGAGCCTTTGCTGCTGACCGCCGGACAGGCCCAGGGCTGATTTCTTCAGCCGGTCCTTCAAGTCGTCCCAGATAGCTGCCTGCTTGAGGGAAGTTTCCACGATTTCGTCCAGTTCCTTCTTGTCAGTAATCCCGTGAATCCGCGGGCCGTAGGCAACATTGTCGTAAACGCTCATCGGGAACGGGTTTGGTCTTTGAAAGACCATGCCGACTCTTTGCCGCAGGACGGTCACATCCAGGTCACCATTATAGATGTCAGTGCCGTCTAGCTTGATCGAGCCATCAATCCGGCAGCCTTCAACCAGGTCGTTCATTCTGTTAAGTGACCGCAAAAGAGTTGATTTCCCGCAGCCTGACGGGCCGATGAAGGCAGTGATTTCGTTCTTTTGGATGTGCATATTGATGTCATGCAAGGCATGAAAATCACCGTAGTACAGGTTCAGCTTTTCAATTGTAATTTTGTCTTCCATCATTAATTTCCTCCGTTATTGCGCTTGCGCATTCTGTCAGATATACGGCGCGTAACCAAAGTGAAGAGCAGGGCCAAAACGACCAGGACTGCTGAAGTAAAGTTGGCGATCTGAGTGGCTGACGGGTTCAAGGCCCCTTCAGTTCTCATGACCCAGATGTGCAGGGACAGGGTTTCACCGCTTCGGAACGGGTTCAGCGGTGAAGTTGGTGAGGTAACCTTCCAGAAGTTCTGCCAGTTGATGTAAGTTGACTGGCCGGAAGTATACAAAAGCGCAGCGGCTTCACCGAAACCGCGCCCGGTAGCCATGATTACCCCGGTCAAGATCTGCGGCATGGCCGCCGGAATCAAGACCTTGCGAATGGTTTCTGACTTGGTCGCGCCCAGGCCCAGGGAACCTTCCTTGTATTCCACCGGCAAGGCTCGGATGGCGTTGTTGGTTTCAGTAGTGATCAGAGGAATTGAAAGAATTGAAATCGTCAAGGCACCGGCCAGGATATTCCAGGACATCCCGGTCCACATGATGAAGACCAAATAGCCAAACAGGCCGATAACGATAGATGGCAGGGATGACAAGGATTCGATACTGATTTCGAAGATTGTCAGGAACTTGCCTTCCTTAGCGTATTCAGCCAGGTAAACCCCGGCCCCGATGCCGATTGGCACTGAGACCAGCAGTGAGAGGAAAACTAAGTATATAGTGTTGAAAAACTGGTTGAAAATCCCGTTGCCGGCTGCTCCCAAGAAGTCCCACTGGAAGCCTTTCAAGCCGTCAAAGATGATGGTCAGCGTTAAGTAGAGCAGGAAGGCCAGCATAATCCAGCCGATGGCGTAGAAGATTCCCGTCATCAGCCGGTCTTTTCTTTTAGCACGGCTCATATTTATTTTTCCTTCTTTCCATTGCCAAGCTTGTGAATCAAGACGATCAAAACGATTGAGATGATGAAGAGTAAGAGGGCCATTGACCACAAAGCCAGATTGTATTCCCCGCCCTGGGCCGTGTTACCCATGTCAGCGGCAATTGCACTGGTCAAGTTGCTGGTTGGTGACAAGAGACTGGTCGCGAAGGACCGGGTCTTACCGATAACCATGGCTACGGCTAAAGCTTCACCGATGGCCCGGGCCAGACCCAAGACCACCCCGGTCAAGATACCGCCGGAAGCGGCTGGCAAAACAACCTTGCCGATAACTTGCCAGCGGGTCGCCCCTAAACCGTAAGCCCCTTCTCTGTAGCTATTCGGGACTGACTTGATGGCGTCGGCGGCGACAGTAGTGATCGTTGGGAAAATCATGATGGCCAGAACGATTGAGGCGGCCAGGACTGAGAAACCGCCCATCTTTGGGTGGAAGGCGTTTCTAATTATAGGAACCAGCTTGGTCAAGCCAAACCAGCCGTAAACAACGGATGGGATGCTGACGTAGATTTCCGTTGCCGGCCGGAAGAACTTTTCACCGATTTTTGGTGAAATTTCCGTCATGAAAACGGCTGAGCCGATCGCAAACGGCAAGCAGATGAGCAAACCCAGCAAGCAGGTTTCCAAGGAACCAACGATGTAAATGGCAGCCCCGACTTTTCCCCCAAACATGCCGGTCTTGTCAAGCGGTGCCCAGTCACTGGTAAACAGGAACTCCCAAACGCTGTGGTGCGCCTTAAGGAAGGTCTGGCTGCCTTGGTAGAGCAGGAAGGCCCCCATCAAAAGGGTCAAAGCAATGATCAAGAGGCCGCAGGCGATGTAGACCGCGCGCCAGCGCTTGTCTTTGGCAATTGCTTTTTGAACTACTTTGTCCATAATGCCTTATTTCTCCTTCTTACTTAGTATGGGTGGCTTTAGCGGCAGCCGTCAGCTTGGAGGCTATGCCGTAGCCCATGGCTTCGATCTTCTTGCCATATTCCTCGCTGAGCATCTGCTGCAAGAATGCCTTGGCCGCACCCTTTGGCTGGCCTTTAGTGTACATGTGCTCATAGCTCCAAACCGTATACTTGCCATTGTAGACATTCTTCAGGCTTGGCTTAACACCGTTGATTGACACGATGCCGACTTGCGGGTCACCAGTCAAGTAGGATAGGGCAACGTAGCCGATTGAGCCGGAAACACTTTGGATCATTTGGATCAAAGTACCTGAGTCGTCAGTTTCCAGAGACTGGTTTGACTGGCTAGCGTGCTTCTTCAAAGCGTATTGCTCAAAAGTTACCCGGGTACCTGATGAAGATGGTCTGGAAACCAGGACGATCTGGCAGTCATTGCCGCCAACCTGCTTCCAGTTGGTCACCTTGCCGGTGAAAACTTTGATCAATTGTTCAGTGGTCAGGCTCTTAATCCCGGCATCCTTGTTGATGATCGGAGCGATGACGGTAATGGCCACTTGGTGGTCAACCAGCTTGCTGGCTGACTTCTTGTCCAGCTTTTCATCCGCGAGCAAGTCTGAGTCCCCGATGTCGATGGTGCCGTCAGAAACCTGCTGCAGGCCTTGGCCTGACCCACCCCCGTTAGTGTTGATGACACTGTCCGGGTTCTTGTCCATGAAAGTCTTGGCCGCGTTCTGCGCTAAAGGCAGAAGGGCAGATGACCCGGCGATGTTAACTGTCCCGGAAACTCCCTTGGTATCGGCTTCAGAGCTGCCAACGACGCAGCCGATGACGATTGCCAGCAAAACAAGCGCAACGATGGCGACTTTGTTTTTTTTGCGTGACATGTTAATTCCTCCTTGAATTCTTACTGATTCAATCTTAATGGAGGCAAGTTAAATGCATTCAGTGATAATTGTTAAATCAATGTAAAATGCTTAATTTTGTTTAAGACAAGCCGCTTTCTGAACAGAATTACAAAGTTTTCGCAAGGCTCCCCTTTACTTTTTCAGTTTATTTTGCTTAATTTATCTGTTTTTTTCATTTGTAAAATGTAACACTTTCACTCTTTGTTCAGTCTTCTTTACGCTAATTTTACCTTACCGGAAAATGCCAATTTAACATCCGCTTTGGACAGAAATATATGCTTAATTCTATATATAAGCAGTTCTGTTAATAACGAGATTATATCGAGGAAGGACACATGATAACCTAGTTTACAACCTTTTATGCCCGCAACCACACTTTTCTCCTGCAGGTATTCTTTATCGCGTTAATTACTGATCAGTTATTTTTTAGAGGAAAGCATCCCAAAACGGATTGGCAAAAGCCTGGGAGCCTTCCTGCTCTCTTTAAGCACATCCATGATCATGACCGTCTTCCTTTACCAGAAGCTAAGCCCCCTGGTCAGCCTTAATGCCTTAAGCGCCTTTTTTATGGCAACTGGATTGATCCTCTTGACCCTGATCCCAGTCATTTTCCTTTATCAGTGCCTAATTAACAAGAATCCGTCCGTAGCCGCCTTCACTTACTGTCAATTTGTCATCGCCGCTGAAATTTCATCCCTCTTGGCCAATCAAACCTGGCAATGGGACTTTTTCACCACTATCTTAACCCCCTGTCTCTACTTTATTTTTAAAAAAGAAATCCGCTACATCAGCCAGGAGCAGACCGTCATCACGGAAGACAGCCGCTTCTTCTGGTCCATCATACTCTGCATGATCCTGGTCGTAGCCCAGGCAGAATTTCCCCGCATGTTCCCTGATGGCAACAATTCGGCGGTCCCAACGCCAATCGCCTACGTGGTCAGCTTTTTAGCTATTATTTCCTGCATCATGTACATTTTCTTCATGAAATTCAATATCTTCAGCATTAACCGCTATGAAAGCTACTTGAAGAAATATGATGATGATCAGCTGACTGGGGCCAAAAGCCTCCACTATTTCATGGAGCATTATGAAGAGAGCCTCAAGCAGTTCGGCAAAAGCTAAAGTTTAAGTATTTTTTACAGCTCCCTAGTCAACCTGCATGACTACAACTTAACTAACGGCTACCAGGACGGCAGCAATCTCTTAAAACAGTTGCGGCCCGCAGCACTGGTGAAACTTTACTCTTCAAGGCTGGCTTAGCTCCCTTTAAGTCCAGCCGGCATATTTTGCGCCGCAAGCGCAATACTGAGCTGATGCATGGACTCGACGTTCCCTTAACTCAATCAAGCTGAAAAATGCCCCTATCGGCTACTATGATGACCAGCTGGCCAAGGCAGATGAAATCCGGGTCCATGTTCTGAGCAAGATCGACCAAGCCTGCCGCGACAACTGGTTCAAGATCTACTACCAGCCCTTGATCGACATCCAAAACATGAAGCTTGCTGAATGTGAGGCCCTGTCGCGCTGGATCGACCCTAGATACGGCTTCCTGTCTCCAGACAAGTTTATCCCTGCCCTGGAGGGCAACCGGGAAGTCTACAAGGTTGACTGCCACGTTTTAGAGGGTTATGGGCAAGACGCTGAGTTTTTACGGGAAAAGAAAAAAGAAATCTTCCCCATCAGCTTTAACATTTCCAGAACAGACCTGGAAGCCTGCGATATTTACCAAAAGATCGAAGACACCGTCGCCCGCTACGGGCTCAGCCGCGATCAAGTTCATATTGAGATTACGGAAAGTGCCCTTAATGACAGCAGCCAGGCCATGGTCGAAGCCGTCCAGCACTTCCATGACCTGGGCTACCAGGTCTGGATGGATGACTTTGGCAGCGGCTATTTTCCTTAAAGAAGCCGGCTACAACCTGGCCCAGGGCTCCCTCTTCAGTCCTCCCGTTCCTTTAGACGAACTTTACAAAAAAATGGCACCTTATTTATAGGCAGAAGAAAACCGCTAGTCACACGGCTAGCGGTTTTAGTTTGTCAATTTTTACTTGCCAGCCGAGCCAGCAAGAGCTACAAAGCAGATTAAGAAAATGATCATTAGGAGCCAGAGCACGATCTGCCAGATCAAGGCCAGAGTAATCCAGCCTTGCATCTTCTCTAACTGTTCATCTTTACGCTTGATAAAAAGGTAAATTGCCGGCACCAGACCGAAGATTGGCCAAATGTAGGCAGCAACCAGCAGAATGATCAGCCAGACATTGTAGACAAAAGAATTTGAGTCCTTCATTTTTTGCTCCCCCCTCTTTGCAAAAAGCTCTTAAATCTGCCTTCAGTTTAGCAAAAGCGAGCCCTTTTGACAATCGTTCTACTTGTTCTTTTACTGTAAGTAGGCATATTCGAAGTAGTAGCTGCCGTTGTAGATCAAGCCCTTGACCTTTGTGTTCAGCATCCAGGCACTGCCGGACTGAACCAGCGGCGTTACCCCCTGGTCGGTCATCAAGATGTTTTCTGCCTTGGCCAAAAGCTGCATCCGCCGACTAGATGAAGTAACGGTCTTGGATTTGGCGATCAGCTGGTCATAATGCTTGTTTGACCACTTACCGGAGTTGTAGCCGTTAGTTGAGGTCATGCAGTCCAGGAATGAAATCGGGTCAGCGAAGTCAGCATTCCAGCCGCTGACGCAGGCTTCAAAATTGCCGCTGTCCATCTTGGCAAACTGGGACTTGGTCGGCAGGCTCTGCACCTTGACGGAGACTTGCTTGCCAAAAGCCGTTTCCAAGGCACTCTGGATGTATTCACCAATCGCCTTTGAGCTGTCGTCATCAGCCGTCAGCAAAGTAAAGGATAATTTCTTCAGCTGCAAGTCCTTGAGGGCTTCCTTAAAGGTCTTCTGAGCCAATGTCTTGTGGTAGCTGGTAATTTGCTTGGTCGTCTTGTCCTGGGCCAGCTGGGTAAAGTCCTGCCCGTCCACCTTGGTCATATCAGCCGCGGTAAAGGTCGTCGCGCCGGTAAAGCCACCGCCCAGGGTCTTGGCCAGGGCCTTCCGGTCCAAAGCCATGGAAACTGCTTGACGGAGCTTAGTGCTCTTAAATTTAGCCAGCTTGGTGTTGAACTGCATGTAAGTCGTGCCGTTGTTCTTTCTGATCACGTAGCCGGCCTGCTTTTGTAGGTTCTTAGCTGCCTGGGCACTCAAAATTGCCGTATCCAGCTTGCCGTCCTGGTAAAGGTTGTAGGCCGTTGACGGTGACTTTTCAACCATGAAATTAATCTGGGCCAGTTTGACGGCTGATTTGTTCCAGTAGTTCTTGTTCTTGACCATCTTCCAGGACAGGTTGGCTCCGGTCCAGCCTTTTTGGACAAAGGGCCCATTGAAGACCGTGGTCTTAGAAGAAGTACCGAACTTGCTGCCATATTTTTCGACTGCAGTTTGGTCTTCCGGGAAAAAGACCGGGAAGGCCAGCAAGAGCTTGAAATAAGGCAGCTTGTGGTCTAATTTAACCTGCAGCTTGTACTTGCCAAGATCTTTGACGCCCAGGCTGGACGGGGCTTTTTCGCCTGCCACGATCGCGTCCGCGTTCTTAATGCCGGAGAAGATATAGCTATATTGAGACGCGGTCTTGGGGTTAACTGTCCGCTGTCAGGAGTAGACGAAGTCTTTAGCAGTAACTGCCTGTCCGTTGGACCACTTGCCGTCTTTCCGTAAATCAAAAGTCCAGGTCAGACCGTCCTTGCTTTGGGCAGCCTTAGTCGCCAGGGCTTCCTTGGCCTGGTTGTCCTTGTCTAATTGATACAGGCCTTCCATGGTGTTTTCCATCTGGGTGAAAGAAGTCGCGTCCGTCGCCTTCGATGGATCCATAGTGATGATTTCTGCCGATGTCATCCAGTTCAATACCTGCTTCTCACTTGCCCCCTTGCTTTGCCCGCAAGCCGTCAAAAGTGCCCCAGAAAACAAAACAGCAGCACCAGCCAATAAAGATTTTCCCTTGTTCAATTCCAATACCTCGCATAAACAATTAACAGTTTCCAGTTAACGATGCCATTGGCGCGAACAGAAAAATCTTACAGCCGTGCTGCTTACAGATTATTCAAGAATTTTGCTTAAGAGCAAAAGCATGACAAATATCGGCTCGCCTTACCAACGACACCGCCAAGCCTGCAAGTATTTACTCTAGCTTGAGTCATGCTCTTTGTTCCTTTCTAATTAAATCGTTCTTCCTAATATGCTTACTATGCTAGCACGCTTTCACCTTTATGCAAGCCTTTTTGGCAAAAGAAGGATAAAAGGCAGCTTTTTTCATTACTTTCCTGCAAATGAAAGCAAAAAAGAGCGGCTCCTCAGAGTCGCTCTAAATTATAGCGGTGATCGGGGTCGAACCGATACGTCCGTAATGGACACCAGATTTTGAGTCTGACGCGTCTGCCAATTCCGCCACACCGCCATGCTATTCTACTTGGCCGTTAAGCCTAAGGCGGCGATCGGAGTCGAACCGACGATTAAGGTTTTGCAGACCTCTGCCTTACCACTTGGCTACACCGCCACGATTATTCTTTTCTGCCCTTCGGCTAGGGCGGTATGTGGGAATCGAACCCACGAATGCTGGATCCACAAACCAGTGTGTTAACCACTTCACCAATACCGCCATATTCTGTTAACAGGGATAGTAGGAATTGAACCCACACCGACGGTTTTGGAGACCGTAGTTCTACCTTTAAACTATATCCCTATTATGGAGGAAAGTGGATTCGAACCACTGAACTCAGAGAGAGCGGTTTTACAGACCGCCGCGTTTAGCCACTTCGCTATTCCTCCATTTTCAATGGCGCGGGACGGAATCGAACCGCCGACACATGGAGCTTCAATCCATTGCTCTACCAACTGAGCTACCGAGCCATCAAACGGTCCATGCGGGATTTGAACCCGCGATCTCCTCCGTGACAGGGAGGCGAGATAAACCACTGCTCCAATGGACCATATTGCGGGAGCTGGATTTGAACCAACGACCTTCGGGTTATGAGCCCGACGAGCTACCAGACTGCTCCATCCCGCGATAATAAAAAGGAGGATGTGGGATTTGAACCCACGCACGAGTCACCCCGTCTAACGGTTTTCAAAACCGTCCCCTTAAGCCACTTGGGTAATCCTCCATTTGATGGATAGAAAAATATTCAATTCTTGCCTTCCGGCAATGACCCGTACGGGATTTGAACCCATGTTACCGCCGTGAAAGGGCGGTGTCTTAACCACTTGACCAACGGGCCAGATGGAGGATACAGGGCTCGAACCTGTGACCCTCTGCTTGTAAGGCAGATGCTCTCCCAGCTGAGCTAATCCTCCAATGCACCCAGTAGGACTTGAACCTACAACCTTCTGATTCGTAGTCAGACACTCTATCCAGTTGCGCTATGGGTGCATCTGTTCAATTAAGCATCGCTTGATGCTAAGCGGAAGACGGGATTCGAACCCGCGACCCCCACCATGGCAAGGTGATGTTCTACCACTGAACTACTTCCGCATATTTCGTTTGATCGGGAAGACAGGATTTGAACCTGCGACCCCCTGGTCCCAAACCAGGTGCTCTACCAAACTGAGCCACTTCCCGATACTCCGCCTGTCAGACTCGAACTGACGACATCCTGATTAACAGTCAAGCGCTCTACCAACTGAGCTAAGGCGGAATTTTCTGCCGCGCCTCGGCGACGCAACAACTAGTATTCTACAGGGTTTAGGGAAAATGTCAACACTTTTCAGCGAAAAAATAAAAAACTTTATTGGCAAGCCTTCTCTGCTTTTCTTTTTAAATTTATTTTAACTTAGCCTTTATTTATTTCTCATTTGGATTACAATAGTTCTTAATTAAAAAAGTAAGCCATAAAAAGACGAGTAAAGGCGGGCAACCTCCAGTGAGCTGATGAGAGTGGAAATTCAGCAGGCTCTGCCCCCCTTGAAAAACACTTTTTCAGCTGCCAACCGAAAGACTTAGCTCCAGTAGGCTTGGCCGATTCTGGTCCGTTACCACCGGATGAGCATATTTGTGCTCAAGAAGCAGGCTCTATTATCAGAGCAATTTGGGTGGTACCGCGGAACAAAGCCTTTCGTCCCTTACCGGGGAGCGAAGGGCTTTTTCTTTGCTTGGCGACCCTTTTTTTATTAAATAGCAATTTTTACTCACTTAAATTATTTTTTGCTTAAAAAAGAAAGAGGCAGCGAATATGTGCGGATTTTTAGCGATCGACTCCAAAGAATTTGACTTGAAGACCTTTAACGAAGCCCTGGCCAAATGCCAGGACCGGGGACCGGACATGACCAGGGTCTTTGACGAGCGGGAAGTTACTTTTGGCTTCAACCGCTTGGCCATCATGGACTTGACGGACAGCGGGATGCAGCCTTTTGAAACCCTAGACTGCACCCTGGTCTGCAACGGGGAAATCTACAACTACCCGGAACTGAAAAAGAACCTGGAAACCGACTACGAATTTACTTCCAGCAGTGACTGTGAAGTTCTGATCCCCCTTTACCGCAAATACGGGATTGAGACGATGGTTAAGATGCTGGATGGGGAATTTTCCTTTGTCCTCTATGATCACCTCTCAAAGACGATTTACGCGGCTAGAGACATCATCGGTATCCGGCCAATGTTCTACGGCTTTACCAAAAAAGACGGCAAGATTGCTTTTGCCTCAACTGGCAAGAACCTGCTTGACCTCTGCCGCGAAATCCACCCCTTCCTGCCTGGCCACTACTATGACGGGGAAAAGATCGTGGCCTACCATGAACCAGACCTCACCCCCAAGATGAGTACTGACGATTTTGAGACTGCGACTCACAAGATTCATGACCTTCTGGTTGAATCAGTTGACCAGCGCCTGGCCTCAGACGCCCCGGTCGGCTACCTCCTTTCAGGCGGCCTTGACTCTTCCCTAGTCTGCTCGATCGCCGCCCGCCTGCAGCCAGATACAAAGATCAGAACTTTTGCCATTGGGATGGATCAAAACCCGATCGACCTTAAATATGCCCGGGAAGTGGCTGACTACCTGGGAACTGACCACACCGAGTTCATCATGACCAGAGAAGACGTGCTGGGCGTTTTAAGAGAAGTCATCTATACTTTGGAAACCTGGGACATCACGACTATCCGGGCTTCAATCGGGATGTACATTCTCTGCAAGAAGATCCATGAAACAACTGACTTGAAGGTCATCTTGACTGGTGAATGCTCTGATGAGCTATTTGGCTACAAATACACCGACTTCGCTCCAAGCCTGGAAGAATTCCAAAAAGAAGCAGCCAAGCGGCTCAGAGAGCTCTACATGTACGACGTCTTGCGGGCAGACCGCTGCATTTCCGCCAACTCTTTGGAAGGCAGAGTGCCTTTCGCTGACCGGGAATTCGTCGACTACGTCATGAGCGTGGATCCGGACTTGAAGATGAACCACTACCACAAGGGCAAGTATTTGCTCCGGAAGGCCTTTGAAGAAGGCGACTGGCTGCCCCGCGACATCCTTATGCGGGAAAAAGCAGCCTTCAGCGACGCCGTGGGCCACTCCATGGTTGATGACCTTAAGGAATACGCTGAAAGCAAGTACAGCGATGAAGACCTGGCTAAAGCAGGCGAAAAGTACCCATACCGGACGCCATTTACCAAGGAATCACTTCTTTACCGGGATATTTTTGAAGAATTCTACCCTGGCAAGGCTGACTGGATCAAGGACTACTGGATGCCAAACAGAAGCTGGAAGAGCCTGGAAAGCGTCACCGACCCAAGTGCCCGGGTATTGAGCAACTACGGGTCTAGCGGTGAATAAGTAAAAAAGAAAATACAAAATTAAAAGGACCGGAACTTAATCCAGTCCTTTTTTGACTTCCCAAAAGGCTAAAGCGCTAGCGGCGGCAACATTCAAGGAGTCCACTCCTTCAGCCATCGGTATCTTGATCGTATAGTCGCTCTCCGCGATCGTTTGCGGCAACAGGCCTGGTCCTTCAGAACCTAAAATGACAGCCAGACGGTCTGCTTCTTTTAAGACCGGGTCGTCGATGTCAACCGTGTTGTCCCTTAAAGCCATGGCCGCGGTCTTAAAGCCCAATTTCTGCAGGCTGGCCACGCCTTTTTCCCGCCAAAGTTTTTGATCCAGATAAGTCCAAGGCACCTGGAAAACCGTCCCCATGCTGACTCGGCCGCTTCTCCGGTATAAGGGATCACTGGAGTCGGTTGTAATCAAGACCCCGTCCATGCCTAAGGCCGCGGCTGAGCGGAAAATAGCGCCAACATTGGTTGGATTGACGACGCTCTCTAAGACCCCGACTCTGGCATGCTTGGGCAAGGCAGCCGCAAATTCACGCAGACTTGGCCGCTTTTTTCTTCGAAAGGCACAAATGGCGCCCCGAAGCAGATTATAGCCTGGCAGCTGGCGCAAAAGGTCAGACTGAGCGACAAAGATCGGAAAATCAAGCAAGCGATCGTGGTTAGCAGCCAGCTCCCGGTCAAAGTCCGCTAAATCACGTTCTAAGGCCTTTTCCTCCACCAGCATGGCGATTGGCTCATAGCCGGCCCTAATTGCCCGCTCGATTACTTTCGGACTCTCAGCGATGAAAATACCGGCTTCTGGCTCATAGTAATGAAAGAGCTGAGCTTCATTGTAATCAGTAAACAGCTTTAGTCTGGGATCATCGAAAGCGTTAATTCTGATCAGATTGTTTTCTCTGTCAATTCTGTCCATGTCTTTATATCTTTCTTATTCTCTAGACTCTTACCTATTTTATTATAGTAAACAAAAAGAGCCAGACTTCCGTCTGGCTCTTGATTCGCGCGGCAGCTTCCTATCCTCGCAGGCAGTTTCCCACCAACTACTTTCGGCGTTAAGAAGCTTAACTACTGTGTTCGGCATGGGAACAGGTGTATCCTTCTTGCCATTGCCACCGCACTCTTTGCTTGAGCTTGCACGCTCAAAACTGAATATCTCTTCCAAGTCAAAACCTCATTGCTTTGCTCTTTTGGTCAAGTCCTCGACTGATTAGTACCGGTCCGCTCCAAGCCTCACGGCTCTTCCACTCCCGGCCTATCTACCTCATCGTCTCTGAGGTGTCTTACTTTCTTGAAGAAATGGGAAATCTCATCTTGAGGGGGGCTTCGCACTTAGATGCTTTCAGCGCTTATCCCGTCCGCACATAGCTACCCAGCGATGCCTTTGGCAAGACAACTGGTACACCAGCGGTGCGTCCATCCCGGTCCTCTCGTACTAAGGACAGCTCCTCTCAAATTTCCTGCGCCCACGACGGATAGGGACCGAACTGTCTCACGACGTTCTGAACCCAGCTCGCGTGCCGCTTTAATGGGCGAACAGCCCAACCCTTGGGACCGACTTCAGCCCCAGGATGCGACGAGCCGACATCGAGGTGCCAAACCTCCCCGTCGATGTGAACTCTTGGGGGAGATAAGCCTGTTATCCCCAGGGTAGCTTTTATCCGTTGAGTGATGGCCCTTCCATGCGGTACCACCAGATCACTAAGCCCTACTTTCGTACCTGCTCGAGTTGTCTCTCTCGCAGTCAAGCTCCCTTTTGCCTTTACACTCTGCGAATGATTTCCAACCATTCTGAGGGAACCTTTGGGCGCCTCCGTTACACTTTAGGAGGCGACCGCCCCAGTCAAACTGCCCGTCAAACACTGTCCTCGGCCTGGATCACAGGCCTGAGTTAGAGCATCCGTCAAGCAAGGGTAGTATCCCAACAGCGCCTCTGATAAGACTGGCGTCCTATCTTCTCCGGCTCCTACCTATCCTGTACATGCTTGACAGATACCCAATATTAAACTGCAGTAAAGCTCCATGGGGTCTTTCCGTCCTGTCGCGGGTAACCCGCATCTTCACGGGTATTATAATTTCACCGAGTCTCTCGTTGAGACAGTGCCCAAATCATTACACCTTTCGTGCAGGTCGGAACTTACCCGACAAGGAATTTCGCTACCTTAGGACCGTTATAGTTACGGCCGCCGTTTACTGGGGCTTCAATTCAAACCTTCGCTTGCGCTAAGCTCTCCTCTTAACCTTCCAGCACCGGGCAGGTGTCAGCACCTATACTTCATCTTACGATTTTGCAGATGCCTGTGTTTTTGATAAACAGTTGCTTGGGCCTTTTCACTGCGGCTGATCTTGCGACCAGCGCCCCTTCTCCCGAAGTTACGGGGCCATTTTGCCGAGTTCCTTAACGAGAGTTCTCTCGCTCACCTGAGGATACTCTCCTCGACTACCTGTGTCGGTTTGCGGTACGGGTGCACCGTTTCTGGCTAGAAGCTTTTCTCGGCAGTGTGACGTCGCAGCCTTCGCTACTTTAATTTCGCTCCTCATCACGCCTTGTCCTTATGAAAGCAAGCATTTGACTCGCTCTCAGACTTGACGCTTGAACGTGGTATCCAGCACCACGCGCTGCTAGCCTCCTGCGTCCCTCCATCGCTCATAATGATTCGGTGCAGTACAGGAATTTCAACCTGTTGTCCATCGACTACGCCTCTCGGCCTCGCCTTAGGTCCCGACTTACCCTGGGCGGACGAGCCTGCCCCAGGAAACCTTAGTCTTGCGGCGGACAGGATTCTCACCTGTCTTTCGTTACTCATACCGGCATTCTCACTTCTAGAAGCTCCACATGTCCTCTCGGTCATGCTTCACCGCCGCTAGAACGCTCTCCTACCACGTGCATAAATGCACATCCACAGTTTCGGTATCATGCTTAGCCCCGGTAAATTTTCGGCGCGGCGTCACTCGACTAGTGAGCTATTACGCACTCTTTGAATGATGGCTGCTTCTGAGCCAACGTCCTAGTTGTCTGCGCAACTCCACATCCTTTTCCACTTAGCATGAATTTTGGGACCTTAACTGGTGATCTGGGCTGTTTCCCTTTCGACTACGGATCTTATCACTCGCAGTCTGACTCCCGCACATAAATGTCTGGAATTCGTAGTTTATCTGAATTCAGTAACCCTTGACGGGCCCCTAGTCCAAACAGAGCTCTACCTCCAGCATCCTCTTTGCGAGGCTAGCCCTAAAGCTATTTCGGAGAGAACCAGCTATCTCCAAGTTCGTTTGGAATTTCACCGCTACCCACAACTCATCCCCGCAATTTTCAACTTACGTGGGTTCGGTCCTCCAGCGCGTTTTACCGCGCCTTCAACCTGGTCATGGGTAGGTCACTTGGTTTCGGGTCTGCGTCAGCCAACTGCTCGCCCTCTTCAGACTCGCTTTCGCTGCGGCTCCGTCTTTTCTGACTTAACCTTGCTGACTAACGCAACTCGCCGGTTCATTCTACAAAAGGCACGCCATCACCCGTTAACGGGCTCTGACTACTTGTAGGCACACGGTTTCAGGTTCTCTTTCACTCCCCTCCCGGGGTTCTTTTCACCTTTCCCTCACGGTACTGGTTCACTATCGGTCACTGGTTAGTATTTAGCCTTGCGAGATGGTCCTCGCGGATTCAAACGGGATTTCACGTGTCCCGCCCTACTCAGGATACTGATAGGCCTTCTTTGGATTTCGCTTACGGGGCTCTCACCCTCTCTGGCGCGTTTTCCCAAACGCTTCTGCTATCCTCTGAAGTGCCATGTTTCAGTCCTACAACCCCGGCAGATAAATCTGCCGGTTTGGGCTCTTTCCTGTTCGCTCGCCGCTACTTGGGAAATCGATATTTCTTTCTCTTCCTGCAGCTACTTAGATGTTTCAGTTCGCTGCGTGTTCCTTCCTTAAGCTATGTATTCACTTAAGGATAGCATGTCTGCACATGCTGGGTTCCCCCATTCGGAGACCTCCGGATCAAAGCCTACTTACGGCTCCCCGAAGACTTTCGCGGTTAGTCGCGTCCTTCATCGGCTTCCAGTGCCAAGGCATTCACCGTGCGCCCTTCTTCACTTGACCTTGCAAGTTTGTTCTTTCGAACTCTCTCGGTCGCTTTGCAATGTTTTCATTGTTCTCAATGATTCTCGGTTTTTTCTTGGAATTAAGATATTCAGTTTTCAACGTACAAACTTGGCCTTCCGGCCAATGGAGGCAAACGGGATCGAACCGATGACCTCCTGCTTGCAAAGCAGGTGCTCTCCCAGCTGAGCTATGCCCCCGTAAAATATCAACTTTTAAGATGTTACTCCATCTTGCCCGAAATGTAAAGAGATTTCTTTGCATTTCAATGGGCCTGGATGGACTTGAACCATCGACCTCACGCTTATCAAGCGTGCGCTCTAACCAGCTGAGCTACAGGCCCAAGTACTTATTGTTGGTACTCTCAAAACTGAACAAAGTTTCTTTTGCAGTGTGCTTCCGTAACTGATGGATTTCTTTTAGCATTTCTGCTCTCCATCCATCCGTTTTCCTTAGAAAGGAGGTGATCCAGCCGCAGGTTCTCCTACGGCTACCTTGTTACGACTTCACCCCAGTCATCTGCCCTGCCTTAGGCGGCTGACTCCTATAAAGGTTATCTCACCGACTTTGGGCATTGCAGACTTCCATGGTGTGACGGGCGGTGTGTACAAGGCCCGGGAACGTATTCACCGCGGCGTGCTGATCCGCGATTACTAGCGATTCCAGCTTCGTGCAGGCGAGTTGCAGCCTGCAGTCCGAACTGAGAGCAGCTTTAAGAGATCCGCTTACCCTCGCGGGTTCGCTTCTCGTTGTACTGCCCATTGTAGCACGTGTGTAGCCCAGGTCATAAGGGGCATGATGACTTGACGTCATCCCCACCTTCCTCCGGTTTGTCACCGGCAGTCTCTTTAGAGTGCCCAACTTAATGATGGCAACTAAAGACAAGGGTTGCGCTCGTTGCGGGACTTAACCCAACATCTCACGACACGAGCTGACGACAGCCATGCACCACCTGTCTCTGCGTCCCCGAAGGGAACCACCTATCTCTAGGTGTAGCGCAGGATGTCAAGACCTGGTAAGGTTCTTCGCGTTGCTTCGAATTAAACCACATGCTCCACCGCTTGTGCGGGCCCCCGTCAATTCCTTTGAGTTTCAACCTTGCGGTCGTACTCCCCAGGCGGAGCGCTTAACGCGTTTGCTGCGGCACTGAGGACCGGAAAGTCCCCAACACCTAGCGCTCATCGTTTACGGCATGGACTACCAGGGTATCTAATCCTGTTCGCTACCCATGCTTTCGAGCCTCAGCGTCAGTTGCAGACCAGAGAGCCGCCTTCGCCACTGGTGTTCTTCCATATATCTACGCATTCCACCGCTACACATGGAGTTCCACTCTCCTCTTCTGCACTCAAGAATGACAGTTTCCGATGCAGTTCCACGGTTGAGCCGTGGGCTTTCACATCAGACTTATCATTCCGCCTGCGCTCGCTTTACGCCCAATAAATCCGGACAACGCTTGCCACCTACGTATTACCGCGGCTGCTGGCACGTAGTTAGCCGTGACTTTCTGGTTGATTACCGTCAAATAAAGACCAGTTACTGCCTCTATCCTTCTTCACCAACAACAGAGCTTTACGATCCGAAGACCTTCTTCACTCACGCGGCGTTGCTCCATCAGACTTGCGTCCATTGTGGAAGATTCCCTACTGCTGCCTCCCGTAGGAGTTTGGGCCGTGTCTCAGTCCCAATGTGGCCGATCAGTCTCTCAACTCGGCTACGCATCATTGCCTTGGTAGGCCTTTACCCCACCAACTAGCTAATGCGCCGCGGGCTCATCCTAAAGTGACAGCTTACGCCGCCTTTCAAACTTGAATCATGCGATTCATGTTGTTATCCGGTATTAGCACCTGTTTCCAAGTGGTATCCCAGTCTTTAGGGCAGATTGCCCACGTGTTACTCACCCATCCGCCGCTAGCGTCCAACAAATCACCCCGAAGGGATCTTTGAATTCAGCTCGCTCGACTTGCATGTATTAGGCACGCCGCCAGCGTTCGTCCTGAGCCAGGATCAAACTCTCAATTTGAAAATTGAGCTTTTTTAATCTGCTCCAGATTATTTGCTTGTGAATTGACTTCGCTTATTTGTTTGGATCAAACAATGTTTGACCCGCACACTGCGAAACTTTGTTCAGTTTTCAAAGTACCAACTTGCGTCTTAGTGACGCAACGTTTTATATTTTACTCTCTTGTTTGATTCTTGTCAACAAGTTTTTGATATTTTCTTTTTGCCTCCGCGAGACTTGCTTGTCTCACGCGGCAACAAATATTAGTATACTAGCTTTTTCGTTTTCGTCAATCTTTATTTTCAATTTTCTTCTAATTTTTCTTAGCTTTCATTTGCTAGCTTTTTGCAATTCATCCCTACTCTGTTTTTCGCCACTCACCTTTCCCGGGTCTAACTCAGCTACTGGGTCAGAAGTCACCCCTTACGCCGTCATCATCGATGACAAGCAGCATGTCAAGTACCCGTTGACTGACTACGAACTGACTCCGCAAGTCGCAATCGTTGACCCGGCCTTCGTCATGACTGTGCCAAAGCATACCGTGGCCTTCTCCGGCTTCGACTGCCTCTCCCACTCTTTGGAAAGCTACGTCTCTGTTGCAGCCAGTGACTTCACCCGGCCATGGTCACTCAAGGCCATCCAGCTGATCATGAGCAACCTGGAAGCCTCTTACAAGTACGACCCGCAGCACCCGACTTATGAAGGAGAAAAAGCCCGGGAAAACATGCACTACGCGGCAACCTTGGCCGGGATGGCTTTTGCCAACGCCTTCTTGGGCCTCAACCACTCCATTGCCCACAAGCTGGGCGGGGCCTTCGGCTTCCCGCACGGCCTCTGCATTTCAATTGCCATGCTGCCGGTCATCAAGTTCAACGGTGCCAGTGGCAATGTCAAGCGGACGCCTTATCCAAGATATGAAGTTTACCGGGCCCAAAAAGACTATGCTGATATCGCCCGCAGCTTAGGCCTGCCAGGTAAGAGTGACGCGGAACTGGTTACTTCTCTTTGCAAGCGGATCCGGGAACTGATGAAGGCCTGCGATATTGAACCCTCCCTTTCAGCCAACGGGGTCAGCAAGGGAGCCTTTGACGCCGCCTTGCCAGCCATGATCGACCGGGTCTACGATGACCAGTGCACGGTGCAAAACCCGCGCCAGCCAAGCATGGCTGAAATCAAGCAGCTCTTGCTCAGCATGTATTAAAAATACCTTCCCTGGATTTTTCCTAAAATTTTAGTCATCTGTAATCCACCAATAAAGCAAAACAAGTCCTGTTTGAGTTTATCAAGCAGGACTTGTTTTTTGTGAAAGGAGTTTTCAGTTAATTATTGCTTGTCCTTGGCAGCCAGCCAGTATGGCAAGGCTACAAAGACAATACCGCCGGCCATGTTGCCCAGGGTTACCCAGAGCAGGTTGTAGAACATGCCGCCGGCTGAAACGGCGCCTGCCCCTTGCACTGGATTCAGCAAGGCAACGATGAAGGTCGTCATGTTGGCCACGCTGTGCTCAAAGCCAGTTGAGAAGAAGGCCAAAAGGCACCAGAAGATCATGATCAGCTTAGCTGAGTCGCTCTTGGTCTGGAAGCCTGACCAAACAGCCAGGCAGACCAAGATGTTACAGAGAATGCCCCGCAAGAAAAGCTGGCCAGCTGGCGGGGCGATCTTAGCAGCCGCCGCCTTGGTGAAGACAGTTGCCGTAACCGGCAGATCCAGGCCGGACTTGACAAACATCCAAGCCAAGATTCCAGCCCCCAGCAAGTTGCCCAGCCAGCAAACCAGCCAGAGAAGACCCGCTTGGCCCAGCTTGACCTTCTTTTCCAAAAGGCCCGCACTCATCACGAAGTTGTTGCCAGTAAAAAGTTCAGCTCCGGGAATGACCACCAGGCTCAAGGCAACCCCGAAGATCAGCCCCTTGATCAAGTTGGCGGCCGGGTTAGTTCCTAATTGTCCCCCAACCATGAAGGCCAGCAAGATCCCGAAACCGATATACATCCCTGCCAAAATGGAAAGCACGACATAGCCGGCTGGATTAGTCTTCAGCAGGTTAAATTTCTTTTGCGCCGCGCTAGCAGCCGCGGCAAATGATTCCTTATACATTATGTTACCTCTTATTCTTTTGCATGAAAGCACCTAATTCCTGTAAATTATTATATGCTTTCCTTCGGACTATGTAAACGCTTTTCTTGATATAAATCAAATATTTTCACAGTCGAAAATATTATCAGTAGGAATATAAGCAAAACAAAGTACCAAAGAAAAAAGCTCAAACCCAGCAGTCATGCGGGATTGAGCTTGTTACAGATTATTAATGAACCAGTCAATGACCTTGTTCCAAAAATGCTTCCAGTGGTATGAGACCAGTTCCCAGCCGTGCTGGTGATGACAAGGTCTTTGAAGGCTCCATCATAAACGTCATCAGCGATATTGCGCTGAAAGCCGCCGAAAGCACTCTCCAGGGCCACCCCGCCGGCTGCTTGCTCCTTGATCTGCCGCTGGCAGAGCTTTTGGCCTTGATCAGGGCCTTTTCAGGGGCAATGCCGTCAAGCCGGCTCCCTTCTGTTACTAAGATGCCGCTTCCGATCAGCTGCTGGCGGCTTTTCACCAGGTCTTTGATCAGCACGTCGTTTTCCCGGACCCGGGCGGCTGGCAGGGCGAAAGATGCAGAAAGGCCAGCTTTTTTGAGGTAGCCCAGGATCTTTTCATTGCTTTCCTGGCTGTCGGTTAAACCAGCGAAGATTAAAGCCACTGACCTTTGCTTAGCCCCCTTTTGGCTGGTCAGGTATTTATTTCCTTCGAGTTATCAAAAAGGTCTTTTAAGAATTACTTGCCGGCGTGGACAAGACCGCTCTTAATGCCTAAAATAAAAGGGATGAAAATTCTAGAACGAAAAAAATGGAGGATGTCATGAAAAAGAAAGTTCTCTTGATTGCTTTTGCGGCCCTGGCTCTGACTGCCTGCTCCAGCAAAAAGGCCATGACTGACAGCGAAAGCGCCAAGAAGGCCGCGAGCTCAATTTCCAGCTCCAATGTCGTCAAGCAGACCAGCAACAAGATCAATCTCACTAATTACAAGAAGATCAAGGTCGTTGAAAAGACCGGATCTACTCCCAGCCAGGTAACTGACCTCCTGGGCCGGGAAGCTGACGCCAAGAGCAAGGCCAAAACCAGCAAGCTCAAAGCCACCATCTACACTTGGGAAGGGGTCCAAAACGGCAGTGCCGGCGCCAACCTGGCCGTTGAATTCGCCAACGGGGTGGCTATCGCCAAGCAGATTTCCGGCCTGGTCGTCAACCGGTCCAAGCAAATTACACCCAAAGACTACAAGTCCCTCAAAAAGGGGATGACCCAAGAGGAAGTCGAAGCCATTGTCGGCAAGCCCAACGGCTACTCAGAATCTGACTATTCCAATTCTGACGTGGTCCTCTGGCTCTACACCAGCGGCTTGAAGAGCGACGGCCAGGCCAACTTCTACGTTACCTTCCAGAAGAACAAGCTGGTCGCCAAAAAAGCCCAGAACTTTAACTAAAGCAAAAGAGCTCCCGGATTCCGGGCAATGTCATTAAGTTAAGGCATTTACTTTGAACAGGGAGCCGTTTTGAGACACTTATCTATGTTAGATAGGTGTCTTTTCTGTTTTTGGGGCATGACAAATAAGCAGTCAATTGACTGTCTTTTTACGAAATTCGATAGTTTAAACTAACAGAACCTTGAAACCGTAAAGGTCTTGGATATTTTCGGCCTTTTCGGACTGGATGATGATACGCTTCTATTTCTTCAATCATCTGCTTTGGATCATCTTTCATGGACGTTGTATAATAGCGGTGAACTATGTTGACCGCCTCTTTAAAGTCTATCTCATGAGGCCATTTCCTGTGAGCATCAGCTACCCGGCAAAGGGATATGATTCTGTTGACCACGTTAAACATAATCAGTTGAGAGTACAACTCGATTTCTTGAAATGCTGGTTTTTTCGAATGAAAACATACTGCACCGAGATCATACTTTAGCTTGCGAAATGAGCTTTCAATATCCCAGCGCAGATGATACAGTTTTTTCATTTCACTAAGCGGGAAGTCGTTCGAGCTTAGATTAGTAGCTAGTACTTCCCACTTGGTGCTTCCCGATTGTGGGTCGTTGATCTTAAGCTTAACGATTCTGCAGTGGACCGGACAAAAACTTTCAAAATCCCAGTGCGCTGTACGGTACTTGGGTGAATATTTGTCCTTATAGCGACGATTTGGGGCATTGATTTTGTGATACTCCGGGTGAAGCTTCTTTTGCTTGGCGCTATTGGTGATGTTAAACGTCATCTCAAGATCACATTCTTGGTCGGGAAGAGCACTGATTTCCCGAATAGCACCTTTATCTTTAGTTCTGAGGCGAACAACATAGTTGCAGTCAGGCAGTCGATTTCCATGCTCGAAAAGATTGAAGGATTCATAGCCACGATCCATCAGTACGATATAGCGGTGCTGAAGTCTTAAGTTCTGAAGCATGTGCACAGCCGCACTGCGTTCATCCATACCCTTTCGTGATTGCAATAAGCAGTCTAGGTAACAACAATTTGCGATATCGTAAAGGATATTGGCATGAATCAAGCAAGCACCTTTGGTCGTTAATTTATTATCGGCCGAAGGTGTTTTTCTTGTTTGAATATTGCATAGAAATGGTGAATGCTTATCATATGGCAAAGCAAAGTCACTACCATCGATTGCCAGCAGTCGATAGCCACGATACAAAGCAGGCTGTTTCAGAGTTGAATTGAACTCATACAGAATTACCTTGAACAATCTAGGGTTAACCTTAGCTTTCTGCTGTTCGTAAGCCGATGCGGTCATTCGCTCAGAGAACTTAGGAAATGCGTCAGCTAGCTCCTTATTTAAGCAGTTTCCTTGCATGCCAAGAGTGGTCTTAATGAATGTCTTAGCATCCAGTTTTCTTTTACGCGTGAAGTCTTTACTTGGGTGATAAGCAAAGTAATTGATGTATTCGGCAGCCTTATCCGTTACAGAATCAAGCTGTCTAAAGACTTGATGTTTCTTAGTCATGAGAATACGCCACCTTTGATAAAATTTCTAATCGAAGATAGCGTAAAGCGGTTTTAAAAATTAAGCAAAAAAACACTCATCAAATTCTGATGAGTGTTCTAAGACATTCTCCGTTCAGAGTCAATGTCTTAACTTAATGACATTGGGATTCCGGGAGCTCTTTTTTGACCTGAAAAATAAGCTGGAGATAGAAAATAAAAAATAAAACAAAAAAGCAAGCATTTCTGTTTGCTCGCGTCATGCCCACTAAAGGAGTCGAACCTTCACTCTGTTGCCAGAACAGCGACCTGAACGCTGCGCGTCTGCCAATTCCGCCAAGTGGGCTTTCCGATGACAATGTTTATAATAGCAAAAGTTTTCGGAAAAGGGAAGGGCTTTTTACAAAAAACTTGTCTTAATTACTTCCCCGCTGGACCAGGCACTGATCTTCCCGCCTTTTTCCAGCAAAAGCCGGCCCTGCTCATCAAAGCCGGCGCAAGTGCCGGAGATGTTCCGCCCAGCAATTTTCAAAGTAACCCTCCTGCCAGTCAAGATGCTCAATTCCCGGTAGCGGGGCAGGCAATCCTGCCAGCTGGCAGCCCGGCAGATCACACAGGCCAAATCATCTGCCAAAAGCGGATCAAAATCCCCCGCTTCCAGCAAGCGGGTAGCTTGGGGCAGGCTGGCTGGAAGTTCCGCGCCTAAATTGAGGCCCAGGCCAACTACTATCCCGCCTGCCACCTGCTCGGTCAAGATGCCGGCAACTTTTTTCCCTTGATAAAAGAGATCATTGGCCCACTTGAGGCCAATCTCTAAGCCGTACCTGGCCCGCAGGAAGTCAGCTACCGCTGTCCCAACCGCCAAGGTCAGCAAGGGGTTCTCTTGCTTTTCCAGGCAAACTGACAGGTAAAGGCCATTTTTCGGTGAATAAAAGGCCCGCCCCTGCTTGCCGTAGCCCTGCGTCTGCTCTAAAGCACTAACGGCAAAAGGCGGCTTTCTCTTTTCCAGCAGTTTTTTAGCCAGATCTTGCGTTGAAGGCAGGACCAGGTAGCAGTAAATCTCCATCGCGGCCTCCTAGGAGAGGTGAACACCCTTGTCAACGTAGATGATATCGCCAGTCAGGCCGGTTGACAGGTCACTGAGCAGGAAGGCGCAGCAGTTACCCAGTTCTTCCAGGCTGACATTGACCCCATCAACCGTCAAGGACCGGGACTGCTCCAAGAGATCCTTGTGTCCGCCAATCCCCGTCACGGCCAAAGTCTTCATGGCCCCGGCAGAAATCGCGTTGACCCGGCTGCCAGTCTTGCCCAGATCCCGGGCCAGGTAGCGGACAGAACTTTCCAAAGCCGCCTTGGCAATCCCCATTGTGTTGTAATTGGCGATGGCTCTTTCCGACCCGATGAAGGTCAAGGTAACGATTGAGGCCTTAGGGGCCAAAAGTTCCTTTTCCTGGGCAGCCTTAGCCACGGCGATCAAGGAGTAGCTGGAAATATTTTGGGCAGTCAAGTAGCCTTCCCGGCTGGAATTGAGGATGGACCCTTCCAGTTCATTTTTCGGGGCAAAAGCTACCGCGTGAACCAGGCCGTCGATCTGGCCGAACTTTTCCTTCACTTGGTCAAAAGCCGCGTCAATGCTCTCATCGCTGGCCACATCACATTCAACCATTTCTTCTTCCGCCAGGCCCAGCTTGAGCAGGCTCTTTTCCAGGCGGTCATTTTGGTAACTGTAGACCACTTCCCCGCCCTGGGCCTTGATTTGCTCAGCGCAGCCCCAGGCAATGGACCGCTTGTTGGCCACGCCCATTACCAAAAACTTTTTTCCAGCTAAAATTCCTGCCATCTTCTTCACCTAAAACTTTCTGAAACGTTCATAGCGCCGGTTAAGCAGACTGCTGACCGGCAGCTTTTGCAATTTTGCTAATTCTTCTTCCAAAACCCGGGCAATTTCCCGGCACTGGGCAGACTTGCTGCCTTCTTGCTTGATCACGCCTTCGATCACCTGCCCCTTGAGCAGGGATTCCGGCGTCAAGCCCAAAAGCTCTGCTGCTTCAGCCGCCCGGCTGGCGTCCTTCCACAGGATGGAGGCAAAACCCTCCGGAGACAGGACTGAATACATGGAATTTTCCATCATCCAAAGCTCATCCCCGCAAGCCAAAGCCAGGGCCCCGCCAGAGCCGCCTTCACCGAAAATCACGCTGATAATTGGCGTTTGGGCCTGGCCAATATCCGTCAAGCACTGGGCAATCGCCTGCCCCTGGCCGGCATATTCGGCCTCTTTACCGGGAAAGGCCCCGGCCGTATCGATAAAAAGGAGAACCGGCCGCTTAAAGCGGGCCGCGTCTTTGACCAAGCGAGCCGCCTTCCGGTAGCCGGCTGGTTCCGGCTGGCCAAAGTGCTTGGCCAGGCGCTCTTCCAGCTTATTTCCCCGGCTGGTGGTGATCACGGTCACTGGCTGACCGGCAAACAGGCCGATCCCCCCAACGATGGCCGGGTCATCTGCCCCCTGCCGGTCCCCATGCAGCTCCACAAAGTCGCTGAACAAGTGCGCCCGCAGATAGTGAGCCGACAATTTATCACTGGCCCGGGCGGCCCGGACCGTTTCCATAGCATCAGTCATCCTGCATCCCTCCGTACTTTAACAGCCAGGCCAGGGTCTCTTTTTCCTCCTGCCGCAAAACGATCCGGTCGATAAAGCCGTGCTTTAAGACCTTTTCTGCCCGCTGGGCATCTTTTGGCAGCTGCTCATGGATGGTCTGCTCAATCACCCGGCGGCCGGCAAAGGCCACCATGGCGTGAGCTTCAGCCAGAGTAATGTCACCTTCACTGGCAAAGCTGGCCGTCACCCCGCCGGTAGTCGGGTCGGTCAAAACAACCAGGTATAAGAGACCGGCTGCCTTATGCCGGTTAACCGCGTTGACCACTTTAGCCATCTGCATCAAAGAGTAGATCCCTTCCTGCATCCGGGCCCCGCCGCTGGCTGTAAAGACCACGACCGGCAGCCGTTTTTCAGTAGCTGCCTCAATGAGCCGGGTCAGCTTTTCCCCGGTCATCTGGCCTAAAGAACCCATGATAAAAAAGGGATCCATGATGGCCAGGGCTGTCTCCTGCCCGCCAATTTTGGCCAGGCCGGTCCAAACCGCTTCATTTAAGCCAGTCTTTTTCTTTCCAGCGGCAACTTTCGCCTCATAATTGGGAAAATGGAGGGGGTCACTGGGCTGAATATCCTTAAACCACTCCTCGCTTTCCTCGCAGAGCCAGGCCAGGCGTTCCCTGGCGGTCAAGCGGAAGCCGTAATCGCAGTCCGGGCAGGTCTTGTACTTGTCCAGGCGGCTGGCGAAAAATTCCAGCCCGCAATTCGGGCACCGCTGCATCAAACCGCTCGGCACCAGGTTTTCCGCCCTTTTATTAGCCTTAACATGCCGCTCAGAGATCGTGTTTCTTTTTTTAAACAGTCTCATGCTTGTCTACCTGCTCCTTCCAGCGGGGCAAAAATTCCCTCTCTAAATAAGTATTGGTGAAAGTCCCCTGCTTAAATTCCGAATCAGCCAGAATAGCCAGGTGAAAGTCCTGGTTGGTCTTGACCCCCCGGATCACCAGCTCCTTTAAAAGCCGCTGCATCCGGGCAACTGCTTCTTGCCGGCTGCTGCCCAAGGCGATGATTTTAGCCAGCATGGAATCGTAAAATGGCGAAACCACCATGCCCTGGTAAAGGGCGGAATCAATCCGCATGCCCGGGTTGCCGACTGGCAAAAAGAGGTAGTCGACCTGGCCGGTTGACGGCATGAAGTCCCGGCTGGAATCTTCAGCGTTAATCCGGCATTCGATAGCATTGCCTTTAAAGCCTAAGTCTGCCTGCTTAAAAGGCAGCTTTTCCCCGGCCGCGACCAGGATCTGGGCCTTAACCAGGTCAACGCCGGTAACCATTTCCGTTACCGTGTGTTCTACCTGCAGGCGGGTGTTCATTTCCATAAAGTAGAAATTATGGTCCTGGTCCATCAAAAATTCAATCGTCCCCGTATTCAGATAATCAGCTGCTTCGGCGGCCCGGACAGCAATCTGGCCCAGTTTTTCCCGATCGCTTTCACTGATCAGTTCACAAGGGCTCTCTTCGATCACCTTTTGCTTGCGCCGCTGCAGGCTGCAGTCTCTTTCCGGGAAGTAGACGCAGCTGCCAAAGCTGTCTCGGATGACCTGGACTTCAATGTGCTTGACATTGGTCAAGACCTTTTCCAGATACATCTGGTCATTGCCAAAATCCAGCCGGGCTTCATTTTGGGCCAGGCTGAAAGCGTCAGCCATTTCACCAGGCTCTTTAACCTGCCGGATCCCCTTCCCGCCCCCGCCGGCCGCGGCCTTCAATAAGACCGGGTAGCCGACTTCAGCAGCAACCCTTTTAGCTTCTTCCGGTGACTTGATAAAGTCCCGGCTGCCCGGGGTAACCGGCACCTTGTGCTTGATCATCAGCTGGCGGGCGTGTTCCTTATTGCCCATCTGGTCGATGGTTTCCGCCTTTGGCCCGATAAAGGTCAAACCGCAGGCCGCGCAAAGACTGGCAAATTCCGCGCTTTCTGACAAAAAGCCATAGCCCGGGTGGATGGCCTGGGCCCCGGTCCCGGTGGCCGCTGAGATGATATTTTTAATGTTCAAGTAGGAGTCTCTGGGGCGGCTAGCGCCCACGCAGACCGCTTCATCGGCCAGCTGGACATGCAGGCTGTCCCGGTCAGCTACTGAGTAGATAGCGACGGACTTGATGCCCATTTCCTTAAGGGTCCGTATGATCCGGACCGCGGCTTCGCCCCGGTTGGCAACTAAAACTTTGTCAAACATTTTTCTCACCTGAAATCATGAAGGTCAATTCCGCCGTGCAGGCCTTCTTCCCGTCGACCCAGGCAATTCCCTGCCCCAGGCCGATATGGCCCTTGACCTTTTCCAAAGTCACTTCCAGCTTGACCTGGTCGCCGGGCTTGACTATCTGGCGGAACTTAGCGTTTTTGATACCGCCAAAATAGGCCGTCTGACCCTTGAAGCGGTCGGCGCTTAACAGGGCCACGGCCCCGGTTTGGGCCAGGGATTCCACGAGCAAGACCCCGGGCAGGACAGGATTTCCCGGGAAATGTCCCTGGAAAACCGCCTCATTATTGGTCACGTTGCGGATGGCCACGGCGCTTTCGCCGGGAACCAGGTCGATAACCTTGTCAATCAAAAGCATGGGATAGCGGTGGGGGATAATTTCTTGTATTTGGCTGGAATCCAATACAGTCATGCTAGGCCTCCTCAATCAAAAAGAGCGTTTGCTCACATTCAACCAGGTCTTCGTTTTCCACGCAGACCTCCTTGACGGTGCCGGAAACATCACTCTTGATCTCCGTCATCATCTTCATGGCTTCCACGATGCAGACGGTCTGCCCGGCCTTGACCTGGTCGCCGACCTTCACAAAAGCTGGCTTGTCCGCGGCCGGCTGCAGGTAGATCGTCCCAACCAGGGGCGACTTGATGGCATGACCGGATGCAGCTTTTTCTGCTTGAACAACCGGCGCGGCTTCAGCTGCTTCTTTTGGCAAAAGCGGACTTTCAGCTTTTTTGGCTGGCAAAACCGGGCCTGCTTCTGCCTCTGTCTTTTGCGTGTATTCGTTCTTACTCAGAAAAAGCTCTGAACCGTCCAAATTCAGCTTCATTTCCCGGATGCTGGACTTTTCAAACTTGTCCAGCAGTCTTTCAACATCTGTTATTTCCAAAATTAGGCCCACTTTCTAAAAGCTAACACGGCATTGTGACCGCCAAAGCCGAAGGAATTACTCAAAGCATAGTCAACTTCTTGTTCCTGGTTACCAGCCTTTACCAATTTGACCGGGCATTCCGGATCCTGGGCAAAGCAGCCGACATTGGCCGGCAAGATGCCTTTTTCCAGGCTGGCGCAGGTGATGACGGCTTCAACCGCTCCGGCGGCCCCTAAGAGGTGGCCGGTCATCCCCTTGGTTGAGGAAACCAGGACCTGGTCGCCAAAGACTTCTTTAATTGCCTTGGCTTCCCCGCTGTCATTGGCCTTAGTCGCCGTCCCATGGGCATTGATATAGCCGACTTGGTCCGGCTTGATGCCAGCTTCTTCAACCGCCAGCCGCATGGCTCTGGCTGCTCCTTCACCTTTAGGATCAGGACTGGTGATATGGTAGGCATCGCTGGTTGCCCCGTAGCCTACTACTTCAGCCAGAATCTTAGCCCCCCGCTTTTGGGCATGGTCCAAGCTTTCCAAGATCAAGGCCCCAGCCCCTTCACCTAAGACGAAGCCGTGCCGGTTTTGGTCAAAGGGCAAAGACGCCTTGAGGGGGTCAGTGCTGGTTGACAGGGCGGTCAAGGCCGCGAAACCGGAAATAGCCGTTTCATTGACGCTGGCTTCGCTGGCCCCGGTAATCATGACCTCAGCCCGGCCTTCCTTGATCTGCCGGTAGGCTTCCCCAATGGAGTTGGTCCCGCTGGCGCAGGCGGTAACAATGGAGGTAGAAATATTTTTAGCATTAAAGCGGATGGAAATATTGCCCGCCGCCATGTTGGCAATGGCCATCGGGACAAAGAAAGGTGACATCCGCTTTGGCCCCTTGTCATGCATCTTGATGACCTGCTCTTCAATCGTGGTCAGGCCCCCGATCCCGGAGCCGAAAATCACGCCCAGCTCTTCCGCCTTCACTGTTTCCGGAGTCAAGCCAGCCATCTCGTAGGCTTCCTGGCAGGCCTGGATGGCGTATTGGGAATACAGATCCATCCGCTTGCCGTTTTTCTTGCCGACAATCTGACTGACGTCAAAATCATCGATTTCCCCGGCCACGCTGATGCCGGTCTCACTGGCATCAAACTTCTTGATCGGCTTGATGCCGACCACGCCATTTAAAGTATTTTCAACAAAAGCCTGGCAGCCATTGCCGTTCGGGCTGACTGCCCCCATGCCTGTAACTACTACTCGCATATCTTCTCCTTAAATGGTCATTCCCCCGTCAACAACCAGGGTCTGGCCGGTAACATAGTCGTTTTCCGCCAAAAAGACTGCCGCCTGGGCAACTTCTTCTGCCTTGCCAAAGCGGGCCAAAGGAATTTGGCTAAGTGCCTGCTCTTTGACCTCATCTGGCAGGACAGCAGTCATTTGGCTGGCAATCATCCCCGGCGCGATCGCGTTCACGCGAACGCCGCGTCCGGCAGCTTCCTTAGCCGCGGTCTGGGTCAAGGCGATTACGCCGGCCTTTGAAGCCGCGTAGTTTGCCTGGCCGGCGTTGCCGTGCTGGCCGACGATGCTGGCCATATTGATGATGGCTCCGGACCGCTTTTTCAGCATTTTCTTCAAGGCCTTCTGGGTCAGCATAAAGCTTGACCGCAAGTTGACCTTGATCACCTGGTCAAAGTCAGCCAGCTTCATCCCGATCATAATCTGGTCTTTGGTAATGCCTGCATTGTTGACCAGGATGTCAATCTCGCCAATTTCTTTAAAAAGCTGCTTGACCGCGCCTTCGTCGCTGACGTCAGCGGAAAAATACTGGTAGTCTGCCCCGATTCTTTCCAGCTGGTCAGCGATTTCCTCCGGCAATTCCGGCCGCCGGCCATTTAAGAGCACCTGGCAGCCCTTTTGCGCAAAAGCCAAGGCAGTTTCTGCCCCGATTCCTTGCGTTGACCCGGTCACCAGGACCCGCTTATTTTGTAAATCCATTCTGCTCCTCCTCTACAAACTGCTGGTATTCAGCCAGACTCCCGACCTGCCAGGTCTTTAGGTTCTTGTCCGCCTGCTTGGCAAAAGCTGACAGGGCGTGGCCTGGACCGATTTCTAGGCTGGCCGTCATGCCTAAGTCCAGCAGGCCTTTGACGCAAGCATCAAAGTGAGTTGGCACCATCAGCTGAACTTCCAGGATTTTGGCCAGATCTTTTTCGGCAAAAGGCTGGCAAGTGCTATTGCTGATGACTGGGTAAGTTCCCGCATTGAAAACTTCACCCTTCAGCCGCTGACCCATTTTCCGGCTGGCTGCCTGGTAAAGAGGAGTGTGGAAAGCTCCGGCAACATCCAAGGGAATTGCTCTTTTGGCCAGCTTGCGGTCAGCAATTTCTTGGCCCAGTTCTGGCAAAAGCTGCTTTTCTCCGGCAAGAACAACCTGCTTAGTTGAATTGTAGTTGGCCAGGTAGACTGCTTGGCCAGCTGCCTGCTTTGCTCGCAAAAAGTCTTCCAGGCCCGGAAGATCCGGCTTGGTCAGGGCGAGCATCCCGCTGGCCGTCTTTTCTGAATCAAGCTGCATGTATTCACCCCGGTCGGCGACCAGGGCCAGGCCGGCCGGCCAGGTTAAACAGCCGCTGGCTAAAAGGGCCCCGTATTCGCCTAAGGAGAGGCCGGCCAGACCGCATACTGGCAGGTCAGTGTCCCGGACCAGCATTTGCCAGATCCCGTATTCAAAGGCCACCAAAGCCGGCTGCACATACCTGGTTTCATCCAGCTGGCCGCGGTCGTTTTTCCAGATTTCCGGCAAGTCTAAGCCGCATGCCTGGCTGGCCTGGTCAATTGTTTCCTTAAACAAGGGGTCACTTAGAAAATCCA
This sequence comes from Lactobacillus delbrueckii subsp. jakobsenii ZN7a-9 = DSM 26046, assembly GCF_001888925.1. Taxonomy (NCBI): domain Bacteria; kingdom Bacillati; phylum Bacillota; class Bacilli; order Lactobacillales; family Lactobacillaceae; genus Lactobacillus; species Lactobacillus delbrueckii. The sequence continues at coordinate 1,151,569 of NZ_CP018218.1, read as the reverse complement.
GGCCCATCCCGGCCTGCTGGGCCCCTTGGCCGGCAAAGAGAATTCCGAATTTCATGGTCTGGTCCTGTTAGTCCTTTTCAGCTAGCTGCTTTTGCACCAAAGCTACCACGTCGGCAACCGTCTTGGTGTTTTCATCAGCGTCCAGTTCGATGTCATATTCGTCTTCCAGTTCGTTGACGATTTCAAACAAGTCCAGGCTGTCCGCTTCCAAGTCATCCTTGATGTTGGCTTCCATGGTCACTTGATCTTCTTCAACGTCCAGTTCTTCAACGGCGATCTTCTTTACAGTTGCGAAAATTTCTGCTTCTGACATGTGTCTGCTCCTTTTTAAAAAATAAAAACTAAAATTAAAATCAAATCTAACTTATCTAAAACGCCAATATTCTTATAGTCTGACCAGCTGGGCAGCCGCGGTTAAGCCCCCGCCAAAGCCGGCCAACACGACCAGGTCGCCCGCCTGTGCCTTCCCCTCTTCTACCAGCCCGGCCAAGAGAATGGCTTCACTGGCGGCTGAGGTATTGCCGTATTCGGCAATATTGCAGGGGAACTTTTCCTCTGGCAGATCCAGCCTCCTGGCTACCTGCTTGATGATCCGGTAGTTGGCCTGATGCAAAAGGAAAAGGTCGACTTCCGCTAAACCCACGCCTGCTTCTTCTAAACAGGCGGTGATTACTTCGGGCACCTTGTGGGTGGCAAACTTGTAAACCTCCCGCCCGTTCATCTTAAAGGGAGCCAGGCCCGTTACCGGACCGGGAAAGGGCTGCGGGCTGGTCTGGCCAGCTGACAGGAATTTGGCCAAGTGACCGTAGCTTTTCAGCTGGCTGGCCAAGAAATGCGGCTCAAGCGCGTCATTTTTGATCAAGACCCCGCCGGCGCCATCCCCGAAGAGGACAGCCGTCGTTCTATCCTGCCAGTCAACCAGCTTGGACAGGGTTTCTGCCCCGATTACCAGGGCCATCCCGCCCGGCCGCCGCAGCATTTTTTCCGCCACGTCTAAAGCATAGACGAAACCAGAACAGGCAGCTGACAGGTCAAAGCAGGCCGCGTTTTCCGCCCCAACCGCTGCTTGAACCAGGGCCGCCGTGGCCGGGGTGTAGGCGTCTGGCGACATGGTCGCGACAATGATCAGGTCAACCCCTGCCGGATCCTCGCCAGCCAGGAGCTGCTTGGCCACCTGGATGGCCAGGTCCGAGGTGTTTTCCTGTTGACTGATCCGCCGGCTGGAAATCCCGGTCCGGGTCTTGATCCACTCGTCACTGGTCTCCATGATCTGGCTCAAGTCGTTATTACTGACCGCGAATTCGGGCAGGTAACGGCTGCTTTTTGCAATTCTGGCGTAAGTCAAGGCAATCCTCTTTCCTGTTCAAAACTATAATTTTATCGACATGTACAAAGTATAGTCCTCGCCTAAAAAATGTCAATACTATTTACGTATTGTATAGTCTACAAAACCCTTATAAGGCTAGTATTCATAAGGGATTTTAGATAGCAAAAAACTTTTATTTTTTTGCATCCCTGGCCTATGTATAGCTTTTTCTTTTTTGCTTTTTTGCTGGCAAAAAGAAAAGACCCGGAGGCATTTGCTCCGAGTCTGTCGACTAAGTTATTATTTTTAAAATCTTATGCTATTTTTCCAGCCGCTTGTGCTCTATCCGCTTCCTGGCCTCCTGCAGCTTCTCCTGCTTGCTATTGATGTTTTTGACCCCCAGGATATCCAAAAAGAAAGTAAAGATCGGGACACTGACGATCAAGCCCCAGGTGCCGAAGAAGTGCTCGCCAAAGAGCAGGACAACGAAGGTGTAGAAGATCGGCAATTCCGTCTTGCTGGACATGAATTTCGGATTCAAGATATAGGTTTCCAGGGTGTGCAGGACAGCGATCATGATCAAAATGTAGATCACGTCCTGGATCCCGCCGACCGTATAAGCCACCAGAGACAGAGGGATCAGGGAAATGATCACCCCAGCCACCGGGACCAGGCTGCAGATGAAGACCATGAGGCCCAGGGCAAAAATCTGCGGCATCTTCATGATGGCCAGGCAGACAATAGTCAAAGCCGTGTTGCAGATGGCAATCAAGAACTGGGCTTCCAGCACTACCCCGAAGGTATTGGTAAACTTACGGCCAAAGTAGGCAATGTCTTCAAAAAGCCAGCCAAAGAGGTCGGACTTCAAAAAAGACTGGCTGAAGGTCTGCATTTCTTTTAACTCAATCGTGTAAAAGAAGCTCAAGACCAGGGCCATGACAAAGGACATGGTGACTGACCCGAAGCCCTTCAAGGCCGCCGTCAGCGCCGTTAAGCTGCTCTTGACCTGGCTGGAAATCGTTTTTTCAGAGACATACTTGTGCAGCTGGGTCATCAGCCAGCCCACGTCATTGGTCTGGTAATAGTTGATCACCGACTTGGTCATCTTGGTCACCTGCTTGACCAAAACCGGGACATAGTAGCGCAGGCCAAAGTAAAGCAGGACGACAATCAAGAGATAGGTCAAAGCGACAATCAATTTGTCAGAAACATGCTTGAATTTCCCCTGGACGAACCTGACCAGGTGAACGATCAAGTAGGTAAAGATAAAGGAGAGCAGGATCGTGTTCATCATCGCCCGCACATAGTACAGGGCCAGAATGATCATGACCAGGACCGTTGTCCGCCGCAAGTGAATGTTGTTTTTAAATCTGTTCCATAAACTGGCTTCCATAGTGCCTTCCCCAACTAATTAATTTCCGGAAAAATTATTTTGTTTATTGTAAACTTTTTCACCAGAAAAAACAAATCAGAAGGCACCGCCGCCGCTGCCGCCCCCAAAACCGCCGCTGGAGGCGCTGGAGGCCGAGAAGTTGCCGCCTGAGCCAGCTGAAGACGAAATCGCCTCATCAAAGCTGGAGGCAAAGGCCCCGTAGCTGGCACCGGCATAGTAGTAGGTCCAGTAAGGGTCGGCCGCGATCTCTTCCGGGAATTCCAGCTTCAGCTGCTTGAGGACCTTCTTGGCCAGGCCAAAAGCAATGGCATAAGGCATGACCTGCTCCCACAGGGTCAGTTCCCCGATGTCGCGCAGCTTGAACTGGCCGATGTCATCCAGCATGGCTTCAAAGCCTAAAGCCTTTTCAGTTGCCCTTGCTCCCTTTTCCGTCAAGTCGGAGAAGTGGTGCAGGCGCAGGCAGGCCAGACCAAAGGCGGCCAGCACCCACAGGATGGCGGGCAGGAGCCAGAAGGTGTATTTGTCATAGAGAAAGAAGCAGACGACGATAGCTGCCACTGACACAAACATCACACCAAAAGTATAGAGGGACAAAAGCTCCTCCCGGTCCTGCAATTTCTGGTCAATGTAGCCCTCCTTGATTAGGGACTTTTGGCTGGCCTCCTGCCAGCTTTTGTAACTGGAAGTAATCTCCTGGCTGCCGCTATATTGCTTTAAGTCCTTGTTGCTGAAACTTTGCCCGTTGCCGACCTTTTTGAAAAGCATATTTAAAAGTGGCAGGTCGCCCTTGTACTTGCTGGTCTTGGCATAAGTGAAGTTCTTTCCCTTCTTGCCTGCCTTAATGGTAATTTCACCCCGGCCGGCCCGGAGGGCGATTTCTCCGGCCAAAGCCTTGCCGTCCGGGTCTTTCTTGGTCACCAGGATCTGGGCCGTGGTCGGGCTGAAGGCGGGAATTTCAAAATTGTGGCCAATTTCTTTCTTGGTCTTGACCGGGCTGCCCGACTTTCTGCTCTTGATAAAGACCGGCAGATAAAGGAGCGGTGATAAAGCAAAAAGAGCCAGGCCGATCAATTCATAAACGTTGTGGCGGGCCTTTTTTGCGGCAGTTTCCTTAGCCAGCGCTTTTTCCTGGTCCACGACTTTAGCCGCGATTTCTCCGGAATGCTGCTTTTTATTCTGGCTGACTAAACTATTTTGAAAAAGCAGGTGTAGCTCCAGAAAAGTCGCCTCCGGCAAAGTGGCTACTTCCGCTTTAACCAGGCCCTTTTCCTTGTCAACGGTCAAATGGCCGTTAGCATTGACATGGGCCCAGCCTTTCAAGAAGGACAGCTTTTTGTCCTGGAAGCGGACAGTCGCCGTGACATTGGAAATCTCTTTATCCCAGCCGTCCCCGACAATCTTGAAATTCAGTTCAGAAGCGTCCTCGTAGCTGTCAACTGCTCCAGAAATCTTGTATCGGTAAACCACCTGGACCTTTCCATCGTCAACATGGTGGTAAACCTTGAACTTATAGGAATTGCCGTCTTTATTGAAGTGGTAGACATTGCCGCTGTCCGCCTGGTTGTTCAAGGCCGGCTTGACCGTCTTTCCGCTGGCCAGGTCCTTGACCTCGACGCTCTGCCCGCTAACCTTCTGTCCGCTGGCTAAGTTCTGAGTGTAATAAACCCCGTTAGCTGAATCGTCAAAGTCATAGACGATCTTCCGGGTCATTGACAAGGACCCGTCAGAATTAACAATTGCCGTGACATCCATCTTGGTCAGGTCATAATCGGCAAAAACTTTTTCCGGTAAAAAAGCAGCCGAAAAGCTGGCCAAAAATAAAGCCAGGACCCAAAGATACTTCCGTTTCATCTTTTTCTCCTTTTCATTTTTCTATTGTTCAGGCAAGCTAGGCTGACTGACGCAATTTGAGAATATTTTTTCTTAAAATTATTATAATTCAAGCGGTAATTGCTTGGCACGGAAAACATCAGCATTTATTGATAGAAAACAAGCCTTTCTTATGCTTACAGCCGCCAGGCGTGGGTATACAGTATTTACTAACCTGGTCTAATCGACCAAATTGTGTTGGGAGGAAATACAATGCGCAAACCAATGCTGGCCGGCATCCTTGCCGCTGAACTCGCTTTAGTCGGGGCAGCTGTCTTTTATTACCAAAGCCAGGCTGACAAGAGCAGTCAGTCCGCTGGCAGCAGCAAGACCTACAAGGTCTACAGCAAGGCGGAAAAGGCCAAGGCCGACAAGGAAGACGAAAAGTCTGAATAATCAAGCAAGGCTAAAAGCAGGAGCAAGAAGAGCAAAAAGAAATCATCCAGTTCATCCAGCTCTTCAGAAGATATGAGCCAATCATCTTCGAGTGAAGAGTCCTCAAGTGATTCTTCAAGCTCTTCAAGTGAAGAATCATCCAGCTCAAGCTACAGCTACTCCAGCCTAAGCAGTTCCAAGAGCTCCACTAAGTCATCTACTTCAACTGGCTCTTCCAGCTATACGCCTAAGAAGAGCAGCACGACCACCAGCAAGTCTACGGCTGACGATGATATCAACACGACTGAAGACCTGCCAGAAGAAACTATCGATAATTCAGATAATTAAAAGTTGGCAAAGAAAAATAGTTCAAGATCTTTTTCGGATCTTGAACTATTTTTTTGCGCTTTTTCAGCTTTTTATTCTTCGTGGGACTTAACGTCTTCAGCTGCTTCAGCTTCCAGGGAAGCTTCGTACTTTTCAACGCCTTCCTTGGCTGCTTCAGCTACTTCGATGCCCAGGTCGGTCAATTGCTGGTCAGCAACTGGAGCCGGGGCGTGCATCATTGGTTCGCTGGCGCTAGCGTTCTTCGGGAAGGCAATGACGTCACGAATGTTGTCCTTGCCAGCCAAAAGCATGGCAAAGCGGTCCAAGCCGATAGCCAGGCCGGCGTGCGGCGGGAAGCCCATGTCCAGAGCGTCCATCAAGAAGCCGAATTGTTCGTAGGCCCGTTCTTTGGTGAAGCCCAGGGCCTTGAACATCTTTTCCTGGATGTCCCGCTTGTGGATCCGGATGGAGCCGCCGCCCAGTTCGTAGCCGTTCAAAACGATGTCGTAGCTGCGGGCGTGAGCCTTGTGCGGATCAGTTTCCAGGAGTTCAATCCCCTTGTCGTCTGGCATGGTGAATGGGTGGTGGGCAGCAATCCAGCGCTCGTCGCCTTCGTCGTATTCAAAGAGTGGCCAATCAACAACCCAGAGGTACTTGTAAGTGTCCTTTGGAATGATGCCAGTTTCCTTGGCAGTTTGCCGGCGCAGGTAGTCCAGGGAGTCACAGCAGACCTTCCATTGGTCAGCGATGAAGAGAAGGAGTTCCCCGCCTTCCAGGCTGAATTCCTGAACCAGGCCGGCCTTTTCGTCCTCGCTCAAGAAGCGGGAAACAGGACCGGAGAAGTCGCCGTCTTCATACTTAACCCAGGCCAGGCCCTTAGCGTGGTAACGCTTGATGTAGTCCTGCATGGCTTCGATCTTCTTGCGGGAGTAGAACTTAGCCCCGCCCTTAACTGCGATCCCGCGGACAAAGCCGCCGTTTTCCAGGGCAGAAGCGAAGACCTTGAAGCCAGACTTGGCAAAAACATTGCCCAAGTCGTGGATCAGCATTTCGTAACGGGTGTCCGGCTTGTCGCAGCCGTACTTGTCCATGGATTCCTGCCAAGTGATCCGCGGCAGCGGCAACTGTAGGTCGATCCCCTTAACATCCTTCATAACCTTAGCCAGGAGGCCTTCAGTTACTTCCTGGACGCCTTCTTCATCCATGAAGGAAGTTTCCAAGTCGATCTGGGTGAATTCCGGCTGCCGGTCCCCACGCAAGTCTTCGTCTCTGAAGCAGCGGGCGATCTGGTAGTACTTGTCAAAGCCGGCCCCCATCAAGAGCTGCTTGAAGATTTGCGGTGACTGCGGCAAGGCGTAGAAGGAGCCTGGGTAAACCCGGGAAGGAACCAGGTAGTCCCGGGCACCTTCCGGCGTTGACTTGCCCAGGTCCGGGGTTTCAATGTTAATGAAACCTTCCCCTGACAGGTAGGCATTGGTAGCGGTCATGATCTGGGCCCGCATGATCAAGGCGTTTTGCAGGGTTGGCCGGCGCAAGTCCAGGTAGCGGTACTTCAGCCGGGTCTGTTCACTGGCAACCAGGTCATCCTTGATCTCAAATGGCGGAGTCTTAGCCTTGTTCAAAACAGTGATTTCGCTGGCAATGACTTCTACGTCCCCGGTCTTCATGTCCGGGTTCTTGCTGGAACGTTCGTTAACGTGCCCCTTGACTTCGACCACGTATTCCTGGCCCAGAGAAGAAGCGACATCCATCAGTTCCTGACCGGAGTCATGGTTGACCACGACTTGAACGATCCCTTCCCGGTCGCGCAGGTCGATAAAGATCAGCTGGCCCAGGTTCCGGACTCTTTGCACCCAGCCGTAAAGAAGGACGTCTTGGTCCAGGTACTGGCTGGTAATGTTGCCACAATAATCAGTTCTTTTTTCCATTTGCATCATTTTGCTAAAAATCTCCTATTTTTCGATCTTGGAAAGCAGGTCGGCCTTGTCTTCCAAGTCAGTAAATTCCAGGCTGAACTGCTGCCCATCGCTCAAGCGCTTGACGGTTAATTTCCCTTCAGCCAGTTCCTTGGCCCCCAGGGTCACGACATAGCGGGCCCCGACCCGGTCAGCCTTTCTGAACTGGGCCTTGAGCTTCTTCTGGTCAACGTCGTATTGGGCGCTGAAGCCAAGAGAGCGGAGCTGGCGGGCAACTTCCACGGCCTTAATGTCCGTGCCTTCACCGATATTGGTGATAAAGAAGTCGATCCCTTGATCTTCAAACATTTCCGGATTCTGCTTGGAGAGAACCAGCATCAGTCTTTCTTCCCCGATCCCAAAGCCGACGGCTGGGGTTTCCGGGCCGGAGAATTCTTCAACCAGGTGGTTGTAGCGGCCACCGCCCAGGACGGTTGACGGGCTGGCCCAAAGAGTCGGGTCGTCAACCATGAATTCAAAGATCACGCCGGTGTAGTAGTCCAGGCCCCGGACCAGGTCGTCGTCGATGACGTACTTAACGCCCAACTTGTCCAGGCTGGCCAGGATCTTGTTGAAGTTTTCCTTTGATTCCTCGTCCAGGTAGTCCCTGATTTTCGGGGCTTCCGGCAAAAACTGCTGGTCTTCTTCGGCCTTGGAGTCCAGGATCCGGAGGGGGTTCTTGCCCAGCCGTCTTTGAGAATCTTCTGAGAGCTGGTCCTTAACCGGAGTAAAGTAGTCTACCAGGGCATCGTGGTAGGCCTGGCGGACTTCGCTGTCACCCAAAGTGTTGATGTGCAGTTCGTAGTTCTTGACCCCCAGTTCCGCCAGGAGGTCGTGGCCTAGCAGGATAGTTTCAACATCAGCCAGGTAGCCGTTTGAACCAAAGCTTTCCACCCCGATCTGGTGGAATTCTCTTTGCCGGCCGGCTTGCGGACGTTCATATCGGTACATTGCGGCAATGTAGTAGACATTGAAGGGCTTGACATAGTCTGGCCCGTAGATCTTGTTTTCCACATAGGCCCGCACTACCCCAGCCGTGCCTTCTGGCCGGAGAGCGATGTGGCGGCCGCCCTTGTCTTCAAAATCGTACATTTCCTTTTCAACCACGTCACTGGTTTCACCAGATGACCGGGAAAAGAGTTCGTAATTTTCAAAACTTGGCGTTCTGATTTCATGGTAGTTGGCCCGTTTGAAGAGGTCACGGGCGGTTTGTTCCACCTTTTCCCACTGTCCGGACGTTTCCGGAAGAATGTCGACTGTACCTTTTGGTCTTTGAACTCTCATAATTTCACCTTTGTTTCCTTGTTTTGACTAAGACAATAAAAAGCACCCTTGAATTTAATCAAGGGCGCTTGAAAATAGCGCGGTACCACCTTTTGCTTGCTGTCATTAACGCTGACGAAACGAACCATTATCTGCTAAAGGGTCACAGCTAGCAGCCATCTGCTCTTTCACCAAACGGGCAGTCTCTAAAAAGGCCGGGCTATCTTCATTCTTTGTCATTGATAATTCTCATTAAATTAAGTTTATCCTGTTTTGCCCTCCTAATCAAGGGCTGAGGGGAAAAATTACAGGTCTAAGACAATGGTAAAAGGACCATCGTTTTCCAGTTCGACCTTCATGTCTGCCCCGAATTCACCAGTTTCCACGGTCAGGCCCCGCTTAACCAGCCCCTGGTTAAATTCTTCCCAGAGCTGGCTGGACTTAGGCGGCCGCATGGCGTGGACAAAACTTGGCCGGTTTCCCTTCTTGGTATCAGCCAGGAGGGTAAACTGGCTGACGGACAGGATCTGGCCGCCGACATCCTTGATACCCAGGTTGGTCTTGCCTGCTTCATCTTCAAAGATTCGCATCTTGGCGATCTTGTCAGCGGCCTTAACCACCTGTTCTTCCCCATCGCCTTCAGCCAGGCCGACTAATAAGAGCAGGCCCTTTTGGATCTGGCCGACGGTTTCGCCGTCGATTCTGACGGCGGCATGGTTGACTCTTTGAATTACTACGCGCATTTTTTCTAAAAATCTCCCTGCTTCCAGCTTAGTTGTCCGTTCGCTTGGTGTCATAAACATCTGGAATATCCCGCAGCTTGGCCATGATGTCATTCAGCTGGGCGGCATTCCTGACTTCGACAGTGATGTAGAAGTGGGCAATGTTTTCTTCGTTGACGCTGGCTGAAACATTGGTAATGTTCTTGGTCAAGGCATTCAAGCGGTTGATGACATCGCCCAGCAGCTTCTGCCGGTTGTAGCCAAAGAGCTCGAAGTTGGCGTTGAAGCTGGCCTGCTTGCCTTCGTCAATGTTATTCCATTCAACATCGATCATCCGCCCTTGGGCAGCCGGGTCCGCGCTGACCACGTTCCGGCAGTCAGCCCGGTGGACAGTGACCCCCCGGCCCTTGGTCACGTAGCCGACGATCGGGTCGCCTGGAACCGGGTTGCAGCACTTGGCAAAGTGCATGTCCAAATCTTCCAGCCCCTGGACTCTGACCAAGCTGTCCCGCTTTTTGCCCTTGGTCTTGGACTTGGCATCGTCTTTTTGCGAAGCGGGCTTTTTAACCACGCTGGAAGCTGCTGCCTGCTGGCCGGCGGACATGATCTGGGCTTCAAACTGCTTCTGCTTTTCTTCTTCCTGTTGCCGGCGCAGGTCGGCCGTCAAACGGTTGTAGATGCATACGGCAGACATGTTGCCAAAGCCGATAGCAGCGTACATGTCTTCGTCGGTCTTGAAGCTGAAGTGGTCCAGGACTTCGTCGATGTGGCTCTTGTCCAAAAAGTCCTTGGCGCTTAAGCCATTTTCCTTGAGCAGGTCAACCAGCTCACTCTTGCCCCGGGCCAAGCTCTCTTCCCGGTCAACATCTCTGAAATAGCGGCGGATCTTGTTCTTAGCCCGGGAGGTCTTGACCATTTCCGCCCAGTCTCTTGACGGCCGGGCATTGCTTTGGGTCAAGATGTCGACCACGTCCCCGTTCTTCAGCTTGTAGTCCAAAGGAACCAGCTTGTCGTTGACCTTGGCCCCGATGCCGTGGTCACCGACTTGGGTGTGGATGGCGTAGGCAAAGTCCAAGGTGACTGATCCTTTAGGCAGTTCGTAGACTTCCCCTTTTGGCGTAAAGACATAGACCTTGTCGGCAAAAATATCCGAATGAACGGCTTCCATGAACTCGTCGGCGTTCTTGGAATCCTTCTGCAACTCCAGGATTTCCCGGCCGATATCCAGGGCCCCGCCGTCTTTTTCATCAACGCCTTGGAAGTTGCCCCGCTTGTAGGCCCAGTGGGCTGCCACACCGTACTCAGCAACCTTGTGCATTTCTTCAGTTCTGATCTGGATTTCCAAAGGCTTGCCGCCAGGGCCGATGATAGTCGTGTGCAGGGACTGGTAGCCGTTGGCCTTAGGCATGGCAATGTAGTCCTTAAAGCGGCCAGGCATCGGCTTCCACTTGGTGTGAACCGCCCCTAAAACGGCGTAGCAGTCCTTGACCGTTGGGACGATCACCCGGACAGCCAGCAAGTCATATATTTCGTTGAAGTCCTTGTGCTTGTTGACCATCTTCTTATAGATGGAATAGATGTGCTTTGGCCGGCCGCTGATGTCGTACTTGATCCCTAAAGAATCCAGGGTCCCCCGCAAGTAGTCAATGGCGTCCTTGATGTAGTCTTCCCGCTCACTGCGCTTGGCGTTCATCATGGAGACAATCTTGTAGTACTCTTCCGGGTTCATGTAGTGGAAGGACATGTCTTCCAGTTCCCACTTGATGGTCCCGATCCCCAGCCGGTCAGCCAATGGTGCATAGATGTCCAGGGTTTCAGCGGCAATGCGGCGCTGCTTGTCCGGGCGCAAATGCTCCAGGGTATGCATGTTGTGCAGGCGGTCAGCCAGCTTGACCAGGATGACCCGGAGGTCTTTCGCCATAGCGATCAGCATCTTGCGGTGGTTTTCCGCCAGGAATTCCTTGTGAGACTTGTATTCGTACTTGTTCAGCTTGGTGACCCCGTCAACGATGAAGGCCACGTCGGCGCCGAACTTTTCCTTAATGTCGTCGTTGGTGACCGAAGTGTCTTCAACCGTGTCATGCAAAAAGCCGGCAGCCACCGTGTCCGGGTCCAGGCCTAAATTAGCCAGGGTCCCTGCTACCTGGGTCGGGTGGACGATGTAAGGCTGGCCAGAGGCTCTGGTTTGTCCCTCATGGGCCCGGGCCGCGAATTGATAGGCACTTTCAACAAAGGCCAATTGGTCGGCCGTCATGTATTTCTTGCAGGCGGCCATGACCTGCTCGTGAGTCATTTCAATATACTTTGACATCTAGATCACCAGTTTCTAACATTTAACTAATCAGTACTTGTTATTTTAGCGCAAAAAGTTCCTTAAAAACAAGCCTTAATGCTTGACCGGGCTTACTTATTAAAAAATGAGAGTTTCTTTTACTTTTATTTTAACGCATTTTAGTCATGCTTGCGGGAAATTGCCAGGCCGATCCAGCGGCCAGCCCGCATCTTAAGGTCGATTTGGAAGCCATTCTCTGCCAGGGCCTGTTCAATTTTTGGCAGCTGCAGGTAGTCGATCCCGGAGAAGATGACCTGGCCGTCTTCGTTTAAGTGGCTGTCCAGCTGCGGAATCAGGTCCAAAAGAATTTCAGCCAGGATGTTAGCTACGATCAAGTCAAACTTGCCGTCAACGCCAGCCAGCAAACTGGTCTTTTGCAATGCGATGTCGTGGATGCCGTTTAAGGCCGCATTTTCTTTAGCTGCCGTCATTGATTCATCAGAAATGTCCGTGGCCAAAACGCTCTTGGCCCCCAGCTTATGGGCAGCAATGGCCAAAATGCCGGACCCCGTCCCCACGTCAGCGACAGTAAGCGGCTTGACCATGGCCCGTTCAATGCCCAACATGGCCAGCTGGGTGGTCTGGTGGTTGCCCGTCCCAAAGGCCAGGCCTGGGTCCAGGCGGATGATTTCCTGGTCCTTAAAGACCGGCTGGTAGTCTTCCCATTCCGGCACAATGGCCAGGTGGCGGGACAAGTTGATGACGTGGTAGTACTTTTGCCAGACAGTGTTCCAGTCCTGGTCAGCAACATAGTCAACGGAGATTTTACCAGGAGCGGTCTTTAAGCCATAGCCCGCTAGCTCAGCCAGCTTGTCCTTGAAGCACTTGACCGTTTCTTCAGGGTCGGTTTCTTCATCAAAGTAGGCAATGAATTCCAGCTCATCGGGCAGGTTTGGGATGTCATCCATGTCAACAACCGTTGAGTCGTGCAGCCAGCCGGCTTGTTCAAAGTCGCTTCTGCGCCGGGCTTCGGTCCCCAGGGCCTTTAAGTCTTCCGTGGCAAAATAAGCCAGGGCGTCTTCAACGTCGTAGCTGCTTTCAATCTTGATCTCAAGTAATTTCATGATTATATCTTCTTTCTTTAGCTTCTTCTCTTAAAATGGTATCATGGAAAGCGGTGATAACAATGTCAAAAAAGAAAAAGAATAAAGACAAATTAGACAAGACCCTGGTGGAAAAGATTCTCGACCAGCATAAAATTGCCTATGAGCAGCATATCAGCGAAATTTCCGAAGACCACGGGGTAGCCCAGGTTGGGACCGGCAAGCCGGTTTTAGACGGCCACCCGGTTTACAAAACCCTGGCGGTCAATGGCAACAAGACCGGCCCGATTGTCGGCGTGGTGCCTTTGAGCGGCCACTTGGACCTCAAAAAGATTGCCAAGGCTTCCGGCAACAAGAAGTGTGAAATGATTCCCCTCAAGCAGCTGGAAAAGACCACTGGCTACGTGCACGGGGCCAACACGCCGATTGGCATCTACCACAGCAAGAAGTTCCCGATCTTTTTGGATAAGAGTGTCTTAAATGAAGACGGGATCTGGGTGTCCAGCGGCGAAGTGGGCCGCAGCGTCATGGTCAACCCACTTGATCTGCAGAAACTGGTCAAGGCCACGGTGGCTGACCTACAGGAATAATACGCAAAAACAGCTTTTACCCTTATTTTTGGGCAAAAGCTGTTTTTTCTTTCTATGTTAATCGACCCGGCGCCACTTCTTGTCGGTCAAGATTCTGGCGGTCAAAAGGCCGGCAGGCAGGGACATGACCAGCATCAAAGCTTCAGTCATCCAGGTGGCCCCGGCCCCGACATTGGTCAAAACCAAGAGGAAGATCCCCCGGTACATGTAGAGGCCGGGCACCATGATGACGATGGAAGGCACGGTCAAGGCGATCCGCGGGTAGCCAACCTTTTCCCGGACATAGCCGGCCAAAAGGCCAGCCAGCAGGGCGGCTAAAAAGGCAGCCAAGGGAGCCGGGAAATGCGCAAAGTCAACCAGGGATAAGCGCATGGTATTGGCAATCGCCCCCACCAGCCCGGCCGCGGCGGCCATCCGCCGGTGGGAGTTGAACATCAAAGAGAAGCCGAAGACCCCGCAGAAGCTGGCTACCAGGCGACAAGCCGTCAAAATTGCTTTAGACAGGTGCAAGGCCGGCAGGTCGCCAGGCTTGATCTGGAGAGCCGTAGCCATCACCCAGCCAGTACCAGTCGCGATCAAGATAATGAAGATGGCGTAAGCCATCCGCTCCAAGCCAGACCGCATGTCCAGCTTGGAGATGTCCAGACCGGAAGTAATAAAGGGAAAACCTGGAATAACGAAGAGCATAGCCCCAATGTAGCCGCGCATATGAATCATGTCGACGTTAAAGAGCAAGTGGCCCAGCATGAAGGCCAGGTAGTAGGACAAGCAAGCCGCTGCCACCCCCACGGCAGTCGTAGCGGCAATCGTGATCCGTCTTTTGGCTAAGCTGCCCCGGGCAAACTGGCCCAGTCCCGCCCCGATAAAGGAGCAGATGATTTCAGGAATCCCCCCGCCCAGGAGGAAAATGAAGCCGCCGCAGGCCAAAGCCGCGGCCAGGCTGGATCCCCAAAGCGGATAGCGGCCTTTCATGTGTTCGATTTCCCCTAAGCGGCGGCGGATTGTCTTGATTTCAAAGTCACCGCCGGCTGCTTCGAACTGGCGGACAAACTTTTCCAATTCGTTCAGCTTGGCCATGTTGACCCCGGTGGTTGGCAGGGCCAGGCTTTGGGAATATGACTGGTTGTCGACATCGAAGTAGGTGCAGACGATGGAGATCAAACCGATGTCAGTGCTGCAGGTTAAGTCCAGGGTTCTGGCCAGGGTGTCCATGGCGTCGCGGACCCGCCAGGCCCCAGTCCCGCAGCTCAGCATCATCATGCCGACCCGGGAGATGATCGACCCTTTTTCAATCAAGGTTGCTTCCTTGATCTTGGTCTCGTCATCGCTTTGGAAAAACTCTTCCCACTGCACCCGCATATGGTGGTGGTGAGAGAGGTGGTGGTGGTACTCTTGCTCAGTACTTTCGGTTTTCATGTTGACCGTGTTTGCCTTCTTTCATTTTTTTGCATTTCTCAACTTTTTTCATTTTAACATAAAAAGAAACTGCAATTTCCCGCCCTCCCTAGTTAAGCGCTTGCTATGCAGACTATTTTTATCAAAAAAAACGCCCCAGCAAGCTGAGACGGTTAGCTTCATATTTACTTTTGCTTGTATTGGCGGACATAGCCTTCCTGGCCGGCCAAATACCAGGTGCCGTGGTTAGCGTCGCTAGTAAATTCGACATTTTCCGGCAAGGCTTCCAAGCCTTCGGTAAAGATGTCTTCGTATTGGCCAACGCCAAGGCGGATTCTTTCCTTGAGCATGCGGGCGTGCAAGGCTGGGCGCAGGCGCTTTTGGTAACCGGCAACTACCTTGCCGCTGAAGAATTCAGCCATGGCGCCAGACCCGTAAGAGAAGAAGCCGATCCGGTCGCCGGCCTCAAGGTTGCCGTTTTCCAGCAGGCTCAAGACAGACATGTAGAGGCTGGCCGTGTAGATGTTGCCGACCTGCCGGCTATACTTGGCTGAAAGCTGGAAGTTGTCGCTGAGGCGCTTGACAGTTTCGTCATCCTGGCCTTCAATGGCAATCTTGTGGGCCTTGTAACCCATCTTGGTGTAAGGCAGGTGGTAGCAAATGCCGGCAAAGTCAGAAACTTGCAGCTGCTTTTCTGCAAGGAAAGGCTTGAAAGTGCTCTTGAAGAAGTCCAGGTAGACATCCCGGCTGTAGTGGCCGTCAACAACGGCAGTGGCCAAGTTGTTCGGCCGCCAGAAGTCATTGATGTTTTCAGAGTGGGAAGTGTGCCCGTCTTCCAGGGCGATAATTGCCGGATTCTCCTTGATCAGCATGCTGATGGCCCCGGCTCCTTGGGTAACCTCGCCGGCCGTGGCCAGACCATAGCGGGCGATGTCGCTGCCGATGATCATGGCCGAGTGGTGCGGGTGGGCCCGGACGTAGTCGCGGGCAACCTGCAGGCTGGCAGTCAAAGCAAAGCAGGCTTCCTTGATTTCAAAAGTTCTGATCCGGGCTGGCAGGTTAAGTGCTTCCTTGACAAAGAGGGAGGCTGACTTTGACTGGTCAATCCCGCTTTCGGTCGCAAAGATCAATAAGCCTAATTGCTCCAGATCAACCTGGTCAAGATATTCAGCCGTCGCGTTGATCCCCATGGAAACAGCGTCCTGGGTCTTGTCAGCGACCGCCATCCGGTCCTGGCCAATACCGATCAAAAATTTGTTGGGATCCTGGTTTCTGGCGTTGGCCAGGTCAACCATGTCCACAAACTTATTAGGAGTATAAAAACCTATCTGATCAATACCGATGTCCATTAATTATTGTCCTCGCAATTCTTTCAAAAAATTCTTAGCTGCTGTTTCGCCATACTTTCCCTGGCTAATCATCATTTGATAAACAGCTTCTTTTTCTTCCGCTGCTGCCGGCAGGGTCTGAACCACGTTGCGGCTCTGCAGGCGCATGTGGCCAGCCTGGATCCCCTTGGTGGAGATAGCGTTCAGGGCCGCGAAGTTGTTGGCCAGGGCGACGCTGGCGGTCAGTTCTGCCAATTCAGCTGCTTTTATTTTACCTAAAATGGCATAGCTTTGTCTAATATCAGGCCGCGATGAAATGGAGCCGCCGACTACCCCTAAGGCCAGGGGCAGGGTGACTTGGCCAAGGAGATTTTCCCCCTCCAGTTTCCAGGAGCTGAGGCTGCGATACTGGCCGCTTTTGGCGGCGTAGGCATGGCAGGATGCTTCAACTGCCCGGTAGTCATTGCCGGTCGCCAGCATAACAGCGTCTACCCCATTCATGATCCCCTTGTTATTGGTTACAGCCCGGTAAGGGTCCCTACTCCCAATTTTAGCCAGCAGGGCCATCTTTTTGGCCACCTCCCTGCCTTCTGCTAGATCTCCTTTTTTACTGAGGAGGCTAACAGGAATTGTCACCTTAGCTGTAGTCAGCTGGCTGGGATAGTTGGACAGGATGGCGAAGAGCTTAGCTTCAACACCAGGAAAGGCCAGCATCTTCTGGGCCAGGAATTCCATGATAGCGTTGGTCTTGTTGGCCCCCATGGCTTCAGCCGGGTCAACCAGGGCCAGGAGGTAGACCAGGTCAGCTTCCTGGCGGGCGGTCAGGTCTTTTAAGCCGCCCCCGTGCCGGATCAAACTGGCAAATTCCTTGTTGGCTTCCTTAATATAGGTCGGGAATTTATTTTTAAAGTCAGCCAGGGAAAAAGCTTCCGTGACTTCTAAGACGATTTGCCCGTAGATGCCGTCGCGCTGGCTGGTCGCTTTTACGCCGCCGGCTTTAGCGAAGACGGACATGCCGTGGTTGGCGGCGGCGACGACGGAGGCTTCTTCAGTCGTCATGGGGATCCGCCAATTTTTGCCATTGACCAGGGCGCTGGTCAGACAGCTCAAGGGGAACTTGACCTCACTGACCACGTTTTCGCTCATCTCATCCAGGCGGGCTAAATCAGCTGCAGGGATATCTTCCAGGGCGACCCCATCTTCTTGCAAAAACTGCCGCCTCTCTTCGGGCGGCAACTGATAGAATTTCATTTTATGCCTTCTCAATTTCAAAAGCGATGGCCAGGCCGCCTCCGATGCAAAGGCTGGCGATAGCGCGCTGGCCGCCTCTTTGCAGCTGGCGGGCAGCGGTAGCCAGAAGGCGGGTGCCGGAAGCACCGAGCGGGTGGCCTAAAGCGATCGCCCCGCCCTGCTTGTTGACCTTGGCTAAAGGAATTTCCAGGTCGCGGGCAACAGCCAAAGTAGTTGCGGCAAAGGCTTCATTGATTTCAAAGAAGTCGTAGTCGGCTACCTGCCGGCCAGTTTCATCAAGCAGCTTACGGATAGCATAGTATGGACCATAGCCCATGAATTCCGGGTCATAGCCTACTTCGGCGTAAGCACCCAGCTTGGCTAAAGGCGTCAGCTGGTATTCAGCGACTTTTTCCGCGGTAGCCAGGATAATCATGCTGGCCCCGTCGGAGATTGGGGAGGCGTTACCGGCAGTGACGGTTCCGTCTTCAAGGAAGGAAGTTTTAAGACCGGCCAGGGCTTCCAGGCTGGTATCCGGGCGGACGTTTTCATCTTGCTTGAGATCTTCAATTTGAATGATTTCATCGGCAAAAAGTCCTTCAGCTTGTGCTTTGACAGCTTTTTGGTGGGAAGACAAGCTGAAGGCGTCAGCGTCTTGGCGGCTGATGTGGTTGCGCTTAGCTACGTTTTCGGCAGTAATGCCCATGGATTTACCGGAGAAGGAGTCAACGAGACCATCGCTGAACATGATTTCCTTTGGGGCGTTGGTCATGCTTTCGCTGCCGCCGACAGCAACCAGGCCCAGGTCACCGATTAACATTTGGGCTTCAGCCAGGCGGGCAGCCTTGAGGCTGGAGCCGCAGACTTCGTTGATGGACACGGCGACTGAGTCTTGCCGCATCCCGGCGTTTAAAGCAATTTGCCGGGCTATGTTTTGGCCTAAGCCGGCAGACAGGACATTGCCCATGAAGAGAGCATCCAGGGCTTTGGCGTCAAGGCCGGCTTCTTTTAACGCGCCACGCAGGGCGATTTGGCCCAGGTCGATGGCGGAAAAGTCAGCCAATTGCTTGTGGTAACGGCCAAATGGAGTTCGCTTGGCCGCAACAATATAAATATCTTGCATGTGTTTATTCTCCTCAACTAAGTTTTGTTTTGGGGATGCTGAGCTTGGCTCAGCTTTTTTATAACCAGTATATTTTACTATAATCTTTTCCTGCTTGCTTGGTGAAGCGTTTGATTTAGCATTTTTTTAAGTTGTTGTGTTCAACAGAAAAAAGTGCTTCTCAATCATGAAAAGCACTTTTGTCCCCTATGGAATAGACAATCTTCTAAAACGATCACCCCCACCTACGTGGAATGAGTAGAATTGTCGTCTTAGTATTAGGCCATTATGATGGCCACCCCCAACATACGTCGGGAAAATTGACAACATTGAATGGAAATATTCCAAAACAAGGAGAGTACAGGATTTGAACCTACACAACGGGTTAAACCTTATTGAATAGACAGCCTTCTAAAAAGATGTAAGCGGAAGCAAAAGTAATAGAGCTGGGTTAAACCTTATTGAATAGACAACCTTCTAAAACAAGCTTGTCTGTCACTTCTCTCTTGCTAGAGGGTTAAACCTTATTGAATAGACAACCTTCTAAAACGTATCAAGGCATTAGGGGCTTTCCCAGCAAGGGTTAAACCTTATTGAATAGACAACCTTCTAAAACGAAGACCGTGACTACAACTTTTCGAAGGTCGGGTTAAACCTTATTGAATAGACAACCTTCTAAAACAAAGCAGGAATTACTGGGTCAACGCTATCTGGGTTAAACCTTATTGAATAGACAACCTTCTAAAACGGTAAAGGGTTTGAGCGTCAGGGATGCCGAGGGTTAAACCTTATTGAATAGACAACCTTCTAAAACTCTGAGGTAGCTCCTCGGGCTTTTGTAAGAGGGTTAAACCTTATTGAATAGACAACCTTCTAAAACTTTGCCCATGTCGACAGCAACGGCAATTCCGGGGTTAAACCTTATTGAATAGACAACCTTCTAAAACTGCATTCCCGAACCTTGCGGATAGCGTGGCGGGTTAAACCTTATTGAATAGACAACCTTCTAAAACCAAGAAGGTAATTGTGATTGCCATTGGCGTGGGTTAAACCTTATTGAATAGACAACCTTCTAAAACTCCAAGTTGTGGGATGACCTAGTCAATGTAGGGTTAAACCTTATTGAATAGACAACCTTCTAAAACCGTTATTTTTTAACACAGCTTTAATATAAGGCTAGTACCAATCAACAAGGTCTTCATCGATATAACTGAATTTTGCATCACCATATACAACCTGATCCTTATGGCTACAAAACTCGATAAAAATAATAGACTTTTTTAGCTCTAAGCACAGCTTGGATATTTCGTTAAACTGTTCTGCATCTAAGTAATGAGCTACATTACTAAAAACAACAGTAGACTTAAGATCTAACCTGTCATGTATCCTAAGTACTGTCTCGATTATACCATATGGATCGCGAGTGAGTGTCTTGTTGAAGTGTAGACCACCAAATTTGAAGAGTTTCTTCAAGTCTGTGTCAAAACTTATTTCAAGCGGCAAATCTTCCATAAGCAACTCGTCTTGAACAGCATTTAGTAAATCGCGATAGCAGGTAATGATTCTGTTTCTGCCATCTGCGCTTAGCTCATCAACTACATAACTAGCTAATTTGGTCATGTACTTTTGAAGTAAAGATTCACTGATTAATGGATCCCCAAGCCAGTCTACCGCCTTGCTTAGCGGAATAGCATCATAATCTTCACTCACCGCACACAGCAGCTCATTCTTTTCTTGTATCCCTTCAATCAAGTTACAGTAGGCAATTGGACTTGACGTTGCAATGACGTTGACCTTTCCATTCTCTATCTCAAATGATTTGTGTGCCTTGTACGTAATAATCATAAGATTACCGTCCTGTCTGAAGTATTTCTTATGTCCTTCACTGGCTCACCCAACAGAAAATGCATGTCGTTATATTGCTTTTCTGTCAGCATTAAGCTTTGAATGACACCATACTCTGGAACATATCCTCTTATTCTCTTTTCCAAGAGTTCTGCTGCCTTTTTTGAAGCACACACCCTTACGTAAACTGAATATTGGATCATTACGAACCCTTCATT
Source organism: Lactobacillus delbrueckii subsp. jakobsenii ZN7a-9 = DSM 26046 (assembly GCF_001888925.1). NCBI lineage: Bacteria > Bacillati > Bacillota > Bacilli > Lactobacillales > Lactobacillaceae > Lactobacillus > Lactobacillus delbrueckii. The sequence continues at coordinate 1,131,276 of NZ_CP018218.1, read as the reverse complement.
AATTAAGTTCTTTCTAAACTGCCGATATTGCTTTCTGTCTACCGCTGTATCAACTGGAAGATCAAACATTATCATCAATCGCATCATTTGGTACCTCATAGTCAACCCCCAACTCAATATCCATCTCAAACAGATTTCCATCTAAATATCTCAAACAGTCATGCACATACTGATTGATCGCATTTCCTAAAATCATTCGATCACCATTGTAGATAATTCTAAGGCTCAACAGCTCTACCAAGCCGTACTTGATATCAGGAGTGAATTCCTTTATATTTTTATGGTCATAAAGCCAGTAATCAACAAACGGCCTAAATGGTTCCATTAAATCTGACCCAAGGTTAAAAGGATTGTGTTCCGATGAATGGTGCACGCCCATATACGTCCGATTACCATCCATAGTAATCTTGCGGTTAACTGCTGACAACAAAATGGAGTATCCATAATTAAGAGCTGCATTTAAAGCATTTGATCCTTCTCTACGCTTAAAGTCTTTACCAAACAATTCCGTGAAATACTTTCTAGCTGTGGTAGCTTCTCGGTTGGATGCATCATTAAGTTCCAATTCCAGAAAGTCTTTCTCGATTTCGTCTGTTGGCAAGCCATAAATCCGCAACACATTCATTTGGTTCTGAATCTTCGCTGCTACAATTTTAGTCCAAAGAATCTGTTTTCTGTCTTCGTCCCAATTAAACTGCTTTATCAACTTTTCAGGATGGCAGTTAGTCGAATAGTAATTTTCTGTCTCACAAATTGGCTCTTGTTTTTCATCAACGAAAATTACCTTCGTCTGCTTTTTTGCCAATTCCGCAATTAAAGCACTAGTAATAACTGCTTGTGTGGTTAAGACCACCAACATGTTGATGTCACTAACCGGAATCTGGCTGACTCCATCTTTTGTATGAACAACCATCATATTAGAAGAATACGATAGTTTAGAGTGCTGTGTAATGATCACATTTCTCCATCCCATAATTATCTCCTTGATTATTTTTATCTCAATGTTATAATTAACTTGTTGGGTAGCTCCCGACGTTAGACCTTATTGAATAGACAACCTGATTTAAAATCAAGCAAAGCTCTTCGGAGTGGAGTTTATACATTTGTCCCGCGTATTGCGGGCTTTTTTATGCAACAAAACAGGGAGTTACACCAACCGTGTAGCTCCCTGTTTCTTTTTCTTCAGTTTCCTATTTCAGTAAATCAGAGACCTTGACTCTTCTTTCGAATAATCCAGTTGGTGATTGATACAAAAGAACTGCGTCATTTGAAAGCGTAATACCATTTTTCATTTGGAAAAAGCCCAATGCTGGTTTAATTTTTAAGTTTTCCAAACTTGGCATCTCAGAATTAGCATGCAATCCGCGCAGAATCTTTTCAATTGCACTAGCTTCATCATCAACGGATAATGAAACAAATTCTTTTCTAGCTGAGTGCAGTTTTTCTCGGAATTTATTACCGTCAAACAAAGGCAAATACTTATCTACTTTTTCTAAAATTTCATCATAAACGGATAATAAACATTCTCGTTCATTTTGCTCATCAATCATTGTCATTTCATGCTTCGTAAAATTAGGATCATCGATGTAATCAAGAATGTATTTCATCGACTGCCGACTAAGCGTAATTTGTTTTACGTTATATTTGTAGGCTGAACTACCTAACATATAACTTACATCTTTTTCTAAAATCGGTTGACGATAGGGAAGCTTATTAACTAAAATCTCTACATTCTTAATTCCTCTCTTAGGTTGACCTGTTTTTTCGTTGTACATCACCTTTGACTTTATAATGTCCAACAAAGCAGTTGAGAAATCTTCTGCCTTATTTATTATTTCTAAAGATCGAATAGGTACCCCAACAATTTGCAAGGTATAACCCTTAACTTTTTCAATTTTAGCTAACACAAAATAAGAATCTTGATTATGAGCATATCCGCCATAAATTTCCGGATCCATTCCCCGCTTGCGAGGAATCAAACCAGATCTCTTACTTCCATCTCTCTTTGGTGACGGGTATACTGTCTGATTAAACAACGCTGATTTCTTAGTAAAGACCTCCTGCGTTACCAGCATCTGCTTAAAAGAGTATGCTTGCTTAAGCTTAGAGATAATATCATTCCTGTTGAATACAATTTCACCAGTACTTCTGCAATAAATATTGTCACCATGCGTACCACGAAGCAAATCATCTAAGAAGTTCATTGACTTAACGCGTCTAGCCACATCATGAGCTGATTCTTCAGCATTAGAACTAAACTTCTTAAACTCACCGTAGACAAACATCCGGCGCAAGTTTGGATAAACTTGGTAGAGATAGTTACCAACAATCGTACTTAAGTAGGCATCGATAGCGTGGTGGAAATCGTTAACTTCACGGCTCTTATACAAATCAAATTGCTTACGCACAATCGAGTTATATTTAGCCGGAACTTCAATAATCTTGCTGTCTGGGAACTCGCTTTGCAAAATAGTCGCCGTCAACTTAATAACTTGACTAGTTTCAACCAATTGGCGCCGAATAAAGCCTTGTGCTCTATATTCTGTCAGAGCATCCGGATCAGTGAGAAGATTGCTCAACTTTCTCTTGGAAATCATCCCGAGCTTTTGCCATTTGTCCCACATTTCTCGAACAGTAATTCCTAAATCAGCAACCACTTTATTGCCAAAGAGCAAAGCAGGAACTTTATCAGACTTTTGATCGTTTACTGCTCTCGCAACCAAAACTCGGTTGTCTAAGGAATCATCTTTAACGAAAGACTGCGGCATAATGTGGTCAATATCGTAATCTGACAGCCGGTCAATATTCAGTTTCGCACCAGTATAAGCATCCCTGCCGCCCTGCATAAAGTACAGATAGTAGCGGTCTTTGAGTGACTTCATTCCACTAAGCTGCTCTTTGACGCCCTGGCTGACCACTTCATCACTGATTTGATCGTAGATCTTCTGCATTTGATTTACTCTAGCAGTAGTTCTCTTTGGATCGTCCTCTTGCGAGCGAGCAAATTCAATAGCAAACTTCGCTGGTACATTGCCGTCACATGCCTTGACAATATCGTGAACAACGCGCATTACTTGACGGATAGCCTTCTTGTTCTGAGGAGAAGTATATGCATCATCCAAAATACTTTCAACTGCATCATCAGACTGGCCATCACGCAGGAGCTTCTGATTTTCTTGTTCAATCTTAGCCTTGATGTTTGGATCACTGACAATCTGAGCAAAGTTGTCATTGCTATTCCAAAGACGTTCAAGAACATTTTGCCCATCAGCATCTGTCAAACGAGTCAACAATTTGTCAGACAAACGACCCCAGCCTTGCAAGCGCAGACGGCAAAGTTGCTTAATTTGTTCTTCGCTCAGCCAAGCAAAATCAGCCCGTAACTTGTCTTCAAGAATCTTACGGTCTTCAAAGATCGTTGAGTACTCAATGATCTTTTCAAAATCATTTTGCCGATTTGCATCATTAAGCTGATCACCAAAGATTTTCTTAAAGTCGATGTAGGTTGACATTGTCGAGTTGAACTTTGACGGATCCGAAAGGCCTTTAACTTTAATATCAGCGCCTATATGCTTTGCTTGCCAATATTTGACAAATTTGTCAGCTTTAACAGTCTTCTGCTTCTTGAACAAGCCTTCAATCACTTGTTCTTTTTCATCACTAGTCAGCTTCTTACCATTAACCCGTAAATTGTTCAGCTCATTCAAGACCGTAAACAACTGGTACTTCAAGCTTGATGCAGGCAAAACATCTTCACCAAGCAAATAAGTATCTTTTGTTGTCATACGCTTAATAAACTGAGTAGCAGAAGCCATCTTATCAACTTTTTTCTCAAAGTTCCATGGAGTAATCGCCTCATGGTCTTGAGGATCTCTACGAACCATCCAGGCAAAGCTGTGGCCGTCCTGTGCTTCCTGTTCTTCTTTGGTAATCATCGGCCCCACGTAGTACGGCACGCGGAAAGTCAACAATGCATCCAACTTAGTTGGAGCCTTCTTTTGGGCTTCTTCAGATTCATCTGGATTCTTCTCAGCCAAGAATGGGTAGTACTTACTCTGCTTCTTGATGATCTCATCAAGCTCTACTTGATGAAGCTGGTTTGGAATTACACCATTGTTGTTTGATCTTTGCAAAGGCAAAAAGGTCTTTTCCTCGAGCCTTTGCTTAATTTCAACAGCTTCTGGAGAGTCATCCAACAAACTGGAAATTGCTTTCTTGAGTTCCTCAGGATCAAGCAGTTTGCTTCTCTTCTTAATTCCAGTCAACTTCATTGCTTTTGCCAAATCTGCATGGCGGTTGTTGACGTACAAGTCATAAATTGCTTGTAATTTGGCAGCTTTCTTTTTGTCCTTGGTATTCCGAATAACAGACTTTAAAGTAATCAAGTCTTCTTTATGCTAATCATACTTATCGATCATCGCTTCAGACAAGGTCATTCCGACTGGGACAATCTCACTCAGAACAATAGCATGCCGAATTTCAATAAGGCGATCCACAATATCAGTTTGGCTTTGTTCCAACAAGGATTCCAATTCTTGTACTTTGTCTTCTTCATCCCCGCCTTGTAAAGCAAAAGCAAAGATCTTCTTTTGATCCTTGTCAACCTTGGCAAGATTCAGAATAGTTGAGAAATCCGCCTTGTAGCCCAACCAGGCTTTAGAAATATTAGTTGCCACATTGTTGATCAGTTTCTTGACCTGCTTTTCCTTCGCTTTGTCATCGAAACTTGGGAAGCTGCTTGGCAACAAAAGGTTACTAATCTCTTTTTGGCTGTCAGCATTCAAATGGTCACCGGTGAGGATGTCATTAATCTGCTCAGCTGAAGCAACATTTAATTCGACTTCCTCCGTGCCTTCATTTTCAGCAAAGAGATCATTCAACTCTTCCAGAATTTGAACGCTTAAAATGGTTCTTTCGCTTCGGCCACCCAATGAACTCATCCCTGAACGATAAGTTTCTACGGATTCATCATGCAAGAAATTACCGCGTGCTTTAATCATTTGGTGCACAGCAATGTAGATTTCCCGAATGTCATGTTTCTGATCATCCTTCATCAGCTTGTCGCGCAAATGATAAATCGTTGGGTATGACTCATGGAACTTTTTGTCTTCTTCTGGACTAGGAAAGACAATTGCTGAGTAGCGCTTTCTCTTGTCTTTAGGTGAAATCCAAGATTCGTGCAGTCTTGCAAAGAAACTCGGGTCTACCTTGGCAATTTCTTCATCAAAGAGCTCTTCCAGCAGTTTAATCCGCCATCTTCTTCTTGAGAGACGGCGTCTGGTCGTTCTAAAGCTTCTTCTTTCTGCTGCCACTTTCCCTTCAGCGAATAAACGGGCACCGATTGCTTTCTTACCCTTAATTCGTAGAATATTGTTTTGGTCGTCAGTTACAACCCAGCCAACGGAATTAGTACCGATATCAAGGCCGATTGTATAATCTTTGGGCTTAGCCATTTTTCTTTTTCCCTTCTTTTTCTCTTTATTTCGCATCCCAGCATAGCGGTTACATCCAAATTATACTATTAACCCTATCCTCTTTCCTAACAAATTCTAAAATTAGCCAAATAAAGAAAAAACGACTGCAGCAAAAAAGCACCCCGCGAGGGAGTGCTTTTAGTGGACCCGCTTGAAAGTTACCGTGACGTTCATCACGCCATCCGACCAGCTGGCATTGATTTTGCCGCCAAAAGCAGCGACCAGGTCCTGGGCCATGGACAAGCCGATCCCAAAACCATTCTTTTGCTTCTGATCATAATGGTGGGATTCATCTTCCCGGTAAAAACGTTCAAAGAAGCGGTTGGTATCGATCCCAGCCCCATTCTTATATGAATTGGTGACCGTCAAAACCGCATTCTGATTAAGTCGGCTCTTGGCCAGGACAACCATGACTTCGCCCTCGGGGTCACAATACTTCTGGGCGTTGTCGATCAAGATGTTGACCAGTTCCAGCAGGCTGTGCTGTTCGGCGTTGATGTAGAGATCCGGATCGATGCTGACCACATACTTTTTATTATCCTTAGCCAGAACCGATTTAAATGAATCCGCAGATTCCTTGGTAATTTCTGAGAAATTGACCTTTGACAAGACCAGTTCTTCCGGCTCGCTCATCCGGGTCAAAGTGATCAGCTGGTTGATCAAACCGGTCATCCGCACCACCTGCTCTTTGGTGCTTTCATTCCATTCATCATCATTGCCAAGCAGCTCTTCCATTTCAGCGTTAGCGCTGATTACGGCCAGAGGTGTCTTCAATTCGTGACCGGCATTGGTGATAAAACGCCGCTGTTTGTCGTAGGCATCCTTGATCGGCTGGATTGCCTTGTCGGCAAGCAGAGCCATAATGATGACAAAAAACAAAATCCCGCTGAAGGTGAAAATCAAGGCATATCTCACCAGCAAAAGCGCTGACTGCATCAAAGGACTCAAGTCAATAAAGCAGATATAGTACTTATTGGCGGAAATCTTTTTAGCCAAGTAGCGGAAGCGGACTCCATTAGATTGGATCGTCCCCTTCAACTGGCCAGCTGACAGGCGCATGGAGATCTGCTTTTTCCGGCTGGAAACCGAGTTGATCGAATAGCCGATGATGTGGTCCGCGTCAATTACGGTCAAAGTCTGTTTTTTCGTATTGATGTTGGCCGTGAAGTAGCGGTACTTGAAGATCCCTTCCTTATTGTACTGATCGCCTAGCCGCTTTTTGGCTTGAGCCTCGTCCAGTCGGCCGTTATTTTTAACAATAATGGATAGGACTTGGTCAGCTTCATGGCTGGATTCAAAAAGGCTGATGCCGATCAAGCTGGAGAAAGAGAAAAACATGACCAAAAAAAGAGATAGCGTCGCCAGCCAGATAAAGCGCCGCCTGATTTTTTTAATCATGATCAGGCCCTCTCAAGGCAGAATTCGCCGCCCTTCTCGCCGGAAATCTGGACATTTGCCCCGATTGAGGCCAGCTTGGACCGGAGGAAGGAGACGTATACCCAAACCACGTCTTCGCTTTCATCTTCATTCTTCCAAACATGGTTGAACAGCTCTTCCGTGCTGATGGCCTTGCCAGGATTGAGCAAGAAGTAGCGCATCAAGCTGGTTTCCTGCTTGGACAGCCTGATGGAGTTGTTGCTGGACAGCTCTTGGGAGTTGAGGTCCAGCTTAAGGTTGTCGTAGTTCAGTTCTTGAGTGCTGTTGTAGTCTTCGCTTCGGCGCTCTTTTGACCGTAGGCGGGCCAGCAGTTCCTTTAAGGAGAACGGCTTAGTCAAGTAGTCGTCAGCGCCGCCATCCAGCCCCGTTACCTTGTCGTCGATTTCAGACTTGGCCGTCAACATCATAATGTAGGTTTTGTCGCCAGTAGCGCGGATTTCCTTGACCGCGTCCAGGCCATTTTTGACGGGCATCATGATGTCCATGATGATGACGTCGTAGGGATGCTTTTTGACAGCATCGACGGCTTCTTGTCCGTTAAAAACTGAGTCGACATCGTAGCCGCTTTTTTGCATGGCGACCGTCAAAACTCTGTTCAATTGTGCTTCGTCTTCAGCTAAAAGAATTTTCATAGTTACCCTTCCTTGATCAGTTGGCGAATTGTTTGCATACTTACATCGCAAGATGCCAGTTCGTCAGCAACCCGCTTGAGTTCCTTGCTGATACGTTCAGGATTCTTGATGTCATGCTTGTACTTCATTTCGTGTTCAAGACTGGCCCAAGTGTCCATGGCAATTGTCCGTAGCTGGATTTCAACGTAGTAGGTGCCAGGCTTGTTGCCATGGACGTCTTCAAAGGGAGTGACTACTTCCATGATCAAGTGGTATGACCGATAGCCGTTTGGCTTTGCATCGGTAATGTAGTCTTTTTCATTAATGATCTTAAAGTTGTCCTGCTTCTTCAACAAGTCAATGCAAGTGTAGATATCGTCAATAAAGTTGCAGACGATTCTGAGGCCAATCGCATCCCGGTTTTCGATCAATGCAGACTCTGGCGTCAGCGGTAGACCTTTTCTTTCGCACTTTTGCGTCATGCTTTCTTCGCCTTTGACGCGACTTTCCAGGTGCTCGTATAGCTTTTGCCCGTGTTTTGCACTATACTCCTGACCGATGCCTTGGATTTGCTGCAAAACAGAATCCAGGATCTGTGGAAGATAATCGGCGTACTTACCGTAAATGCTCATGTTTGTTCCTCACTCCTTCTCTATTACTTCTACTCTACCAAAGATCCTTGAAATTTGCTTGTGCTTTAACTGAAACTTATGGATAAAAAACATGGCCCAAATTCAGTATTGGGACCATGTTGTCTGCCTTAGCGGCTAATTTTTATTTTTGTGGATTGACTTCAACACGAGCACTTATCACGTTTTTAGGCTTTCGCGTAAGCGCTTGCTCCATGTCCAGCAATAACCCCACTACCGATACATGAACCATAACAGAAGCCTGGGATGTCATAATATGGTGAGTACATCATTGAGCCGTTGTCAGTACCAACTACATACATGCCCGGAATAACCTGGTCATCTTCAGCTAAAGCACGACACTCGTCATCAGTTTTTACTCCACCAAAAGTTGACCAAGCACTTACCTCACATTCAATGGCATAAAACGGCCCTTGCTTGACCGAGCTTAAGTACCATGGATTGGCACCAAATTGCTCATCTTCTCCTTTTTCACAATAACTGTTATAAGACGCTACTGTACCTGTTAAATGATCGAATCCAGTCTTTTTAGCAAGTTCTTCCAAAGTGTCAGCCTTTACAATCCAACCTTCATGAATTCCTTCTTCAAGATCACTATCCAAGCTTCTCAAGCCACCTCTTTGCTTGTAGTAGGAGCCGATAAACCAGTTGTCATGGTTAGCTCCACGCTTGGTTAAGTACTCATACAGGCCTTCATCCCGCATTTTGTCAACATATTCCTGGTCAACAATGGCGTAATATGGTGAGTGGCGCAAGGTCGGCTCTTCACCATATGACATTGGATAATCACATAGCAAGCCTTCATTCATGAAACGCTTTCCTTGGTTGTCAACTAACAGATTACCGTAAATGCCAAACTTGAATGCTAGGTTCTGGTCATATTTATCTTGGGTTGCTGGGCGACTGGCCTTGGGGTTGGTTCCACCATACTCACAGCCACAATAGCCAAAGGTCTTGTCAAGAATTGTACCTGCCTTTTGCGCGATAGCCAACCCGTCACCGGTGCAGAGACTCTTGCCGCGAGCAGCAACGTTCACGTGTGTTGTGCCTAGATACTTTAAAAGGAGTTCCTTGTTGCCAAGATATCCACCACTGGCGATAATAACGCTCTTGGCATGAACGGTAACTTTCGAACCATCCTTCCGCTGACCAGCAACGCCTGCAATTTTACCGTTTTCTTTCAGAACTTCTTTAGCTGCCGTATTAAAAAACGCATCAACACCATATTTTTCGTAAGCTTCAGTCCAAAGACGGACGCGCTTATCAACATCGGTTAAAATCAAATGGAAGCCGCCCTTTTCATCGACGAAAGGAGTTTTAAAACGGAAGTTTGCTTCCTTAAATTGGTAACCGATCTCCAATAAGTTTTCAACCGCTTCACTCGATGCTCAAGGTAGTTCCTAATCAAAGCAGATTTCGGTTCCCAGTGAGTGTAATTCATTACATGTTGGAAAACTTCATTAACCGTCAAAGTAGTCCCACGTTCACGCAAGACTGGAGTATTAACGGCAAATGGGCCTGAAACTTTTACTCCGTTAACCGCTGCTAAATTACCAGCTTTTTCCAAAACAACCACCTTACTGCCCGCCTTGGCAGCGGTGATAGCTGACATAAAGCTTGATGCACCACTGCCGATAACTACAACGTCAGCTGTAACATCAGCATCTGGAAGCTTGGTTTCAGTAACATGTGCTGCTTCAGTAAATGTTTTAGGGTCCCCGCCAGCTTCAGTAATTGCTTCTTCTACACTACTGGTCACTGCTTTAGTCAACTTTGTTGCACCACTAATCGCATCTACGTTTAAAGACTGATTAGCGACAACTTCTGGGATAAATCTGTCTTTTAAATCGTCTACAAAAGCCTGTGTTTCATTTTCTTCAAGAACTTCAATTTTAGTCAGTTTTTCTTCATCAAAAGAAACGCGTAACTTAACCGTAGAATGATGTCCTTCTGCTTCGACTTCATAATCGCCTTTTTTGTAGATTATTATGCCTCTTGCTTTACTTCAAGAATATACTTACAAAATACAGATAGCTCCTCAAAGCAGTTGAAATGTCATTATTAGTCCCCAATATCAACTATTTGCTAAAGAGATATTACATTAAACTCTTTAACGAGCATTACCTATTAATTATAACATTTAAGAAATCGGTTTCACCATCTTAAAAAATAATTTGCAAGAAACAAAAATTAAGGTATACTATTATTGTTAATGGAGAGTTGGCAGAGCGGTAATGCAGCGGACTCGAAATCCGCCGAACCAATGTTGAATTGGTGCGCAGGTTCAAATCCTGTACTCTCCTTATTATAGTCAAAATAGCATCCCTATAGGAAGTATTTCAAAGTAGCCAGTAGTTTTAACTACTGGCTTTTTCTATCCTTGTCCCAAAAATTATCTACATCTATAGAAAATAAATGGAAAGGACATCTAAATCAAATGAACGCGTTACAAGAATATCTTAATCAAAACGGTGTCACTCGCTACCAAGTAGCTAAACAAACTGGGATTGCTAATACGACCTTAGCCAACGCCGTTAAAGAAACTAAGCCATTATCCGGGCAAACCGTCAAAGTCATTACCGCGGTCGCACAGGCCCTAAGCAAAACACCAGGCCAAGTTCTTGATGATCTGATTGAACTTGACGAGGATAATTCAAAGTAACCATTTCTCATCTAGTTTTCCATGCAAAAAGTCGCTTAGAAGATCTCTAAGCGGCTTTTTTAGCTCCTCAAAATTCTGTGTCAAACCATTATTTAAGTATCTTGTCAATCACCTTAAAAGCTAGCCAAAATAGGGAGATAATACCGCAAATCACAATAAACATGAGCACGTCAATGTAGCGCCATATAAACCACATAAGCAATCCCGACAGGATAACTCCTATAATCAACAGAGCATCCCCACTCACCCTAACACCACCACATTCCTTAAGCTAACTTAAAGAGGCTGCCCGTCGCCCCCGACTAGAAATTCCCTCCTACTCCTCAAAACTCCCTAAACTTTTTTCTACGTTCCGCAATGCGATATTCCAAATTGTCCAAATCTCCTTCGTTCCAAGCCCAACGGCGGATAAAATCTATCGTAATCCCCCGCCTCATAGCATAGTTCTTTTTAAACTCTGATTTTTCTGCGCCGCTTAAACTTTCCCACTTTGCCCTCATCCTTTTGTCTTCTTTAGATTCGCTCATTCCATTACCTCCTAATAATGCGCTTTCTTCCTCCAAGTTATACCATCTCCCCGCCCTCTTCCTCTACCTAAAAAGCGGATCAAGTCTTGCAGCCTGGTCCGCCTTTTGCGTCTGTTCTAATTTTCTTCTTCCGCGATCTGCTTTCTGTATTCGCTGACGCCCTTCCAAATGGTAAAAGCCTGCAGGAAGGAATTCCCTCAAAAGGTGCAAAAAAGCCAGGACAAATTTGCCCTGGCTTAACAGCGATTAATCCTATTTTTCTTCCGCCAGCTTGCCTCTGAGCTCATCAACCTGCTTTTGAACTGACTCCGGCGTCGGTCCTCCCAAAGAAGTCCGCTTGGCCAGGCAGTTATGCAGGTCAATTGCCTGGTACAAGTCTTCCTCAAACAAGTCGCTGTAGCCCTTGTAAGTTTCAAGCGGCAAGTCTTCTAAAACCATGTCCTGGTCGATACACAAGGCCACCAATTGCCCGGAAATATGGTAGGCATCTCTAAATGGCATCCCCTTCTTAGTCAAATAGTCCGCCAAGTCCGTCGCGTTAATAAAGCCCTTCTGCGCCGCCTGGTGCATGGCCTTCTCATTAGCCTCCAGTGTTTTGATCATCGGGATAAAAGTCTCCAGGCACAGCTCAACATTGTCGATAGCGTCAAACAAGGCTTCCTTGTCTTCCTGCATATCCTTATTGTAGGCCAGAGGCAGTCCCTTCAAAGTCGTCAAAATCGCCATCAAGTCCCCGTAGACCCGGCCGGTCTTCCCCCGGGCCAGTTCAGCCATGTCGGGATTTTTCTTCTGCGGCATGATGGATGACCCAGTCGTATAAGCATCCGCCAGACGGACAAAGTGGAATTCCCAAGATGACCACAAGATCAGCTCTTCGCTTAAGCGGGAGAGGTGCATCATCACCAGCGCCAAATCACTTAAATCTTCCACCACATGATCCCGGTCGCTAACCCCGTCTAAACTGTTGGCTACCGGAGCCTTAAAGCCCAAAAGTTCCGCTTCATAAACCCGGTCGATCGGGTAAGTCGTCCCGGCCAGGGCGCAGCTGCCGATTGGCGAATAGTTCATCCGCTCTTCCATCTGCCCGAGACGTTCCAGATCCCGCATGAACATGTAAGCATAAGCCATCAGCTGGTGGCCAAAAGTGACCGGCTGGGCCCGCTGCAGGTGGGTATAACCCGGCATGAGGCTGGCCTTGTACTTTTCTGCCTGGTCGCAAAGAGCTGCCACCAAATCTTTTAAAAACTGCTTGATCTGCCCGTTTTCTTCCCGCATGTACAAGCGGATATCCAGGGCCACCTGGTCGTTTCTTGACCGGGCCGTGTGCAGCATCTTCCCGTCCTGGCCGATCCGGTCAGTCAGGGTCTCTTCAATGAACATATGAATGTCTTCAGCGGCCGGATCGATTTCCAGCTTGCCGCTATTTAAGTCAGCCAAGATGCCCTCCAAGCCGGCTATGATTTTCGCACTTGCTTCTTCAGGAATAATCCCCTGCTTGGCCAGCATCTTGGCATGGGCAATGGAGCCGGCTATGTCTTCTGGATACATTCTTTGGTCAAAGCGGATGGATGAGTTGAAGTCGTCCGCGATCTGGTCAGTCTTACCGGAAGTTCTGCCGGCCCACATTTTTTTCATATCACAATCACCTAATCTAAAAAAACTTGTCCCGTCTTACTTCTTCTTGGCGTCCAGCTTGGCTTGCACCTGGATCGGTAGCCCGAAGAGGTTGATAAAGCCAGCGGCTTCCGCCTGGTCGTAGTCTGATTCGTCAAAAGTTGCCAGTTCAGTTGAGTAAAGGCTGTTTGGCGAAGTCACCCCGGCCTTGATGATGTTGCCCTTGTAGAGCTTCAATTTGACCGTCCCGGTCACGCATTCCTGGGTCTTGTCGACAAAAGCAGCCAGTGCTTCTCTTAATGGAGTAAACCATTGCCCGTCGTAAACCAGTTCTCCGTAAGTAATGGCCAGTTCAGACTTCTTGTGCTGAACCTGCTTGTCCAGGGTGATAGTTTCCAGGTATTCGTGGGCAAAGTAGAGAATGCTGCCGCCTGGAGTTTCATAAACCCCTCTTGACTTCATCCCGACTAAACGGTTTTCGACCAAGTCCAAAAGGCCAATCCCATTTTCCCCGCCGACCTTGTTCAGCTTCTCCAACATTTCCATTAAAGGCATTTCCTGCCCGTTTAAGGCAACTGGTACGCCCTTTTCAAAGTCCAGCTGCAGGTAAGTTGGCTTGTCCGGGGCATCAAGCGGTGACACGCCCATTTCCAAAAAGCCCGGCTTTTCATAAGTTGGCCCAAGACTCGGGTCTTCCAAATCCAGCCCTTCATGGCTTAAATGCCAGAGGTTCTTATCCTTAGAGTAGTTGGTCTCCTTGCTGATCCGCAAAGGAACATTATGAGCGACGGCATAATCGATTTCACCTTCTCTGGAAACCAGGTCCCATTCCCGCCAAGGAGCAATGATCGGCATGTCCGGGGCAAAGTGCTTGATCCCTAATTCAAAACGTACTTGGTCGTTGCCTTTACCGGTTGCCCCGTGGGCAATCGCGTCAGCCCCTTCCTTAATAGCTACTTCCGCCAGGGCCTTGGCGATCAAAGGACGGGCGTTGGCCGTCCCCAGCAGGTAGCCTTCGTACTTGGCATCAGCCTTCAGACATGGCAGCAGGTAATCGTTGACATACTCTTCTTCCAAGTTGGCTACGACCAGCTTGGCCGCCCCGGAGTTCTTGGCCTTTTCCTCCAGGCCTTCCAGTTCATCCCCCTGGCCGACATTGGCTGAGACCGCGATGATTTCCGGGTTGTTGTAGTTTTCCTTCAACCAGGGAATAATCACGGAAGTGTCCAGGCCGCCGCTGTATGCCAATACGATTTTCTTGATCTTGCTCTTGTCGATGTTCATTAATATTCTCTCCTGTAAAATTCTAACTTACTTTTAATCTACTCCGCTAGTCCGCCTCATTTTTATCACCTTTTCTATCAAAAAAGCCGCCCTTTTGCTAATTGCAAAAGGACGACTTGCTCGCGGTACCACCTTTAATTCCCAGCCATATCCGGCTGGACCCTCTTGATTCTTAACGCGAATCAAACGATGGCCGCTTCTCGGTCATTTTCCCGGCTGCGTTCCCCGCGCTGGCTCTGTTTCCTCTCAACTACGAAACTCGCTTGAAGAGTCAGGGGAGCGGGTACTACTTCCTTCGTTTAACTTGTTGGACTTAATTCTAACAGGTCTCTCATTTTATGCAAGCCCCCTTTACAAACTTTTTTGAATTTTTCTGCGAAAATCTACATAAAGTGCTTGCCATTTTCACGGCAAAGCCCACCCTAATCGCCTTTATCCAAAATTTATTACATTTTTTACTTTTTTGATCAATTTTTTAACCAGTTCTTTGACTTGGACTAAATAATGGGGTATTCTTTCCTCATAACGCGGACAAGCAAAATTAATCAGAAAGACTAATACTATCCATGAATACCGATAAAATCAGAATTTTCCTTGATTTGGCAGAAAGCCTGAACTTCTCGCGGACTGCTCAAAACATGAATATTACCCAGTCGGCTGTTTCCCAGTCAATTTCTTCATTAGAGCGCTACTTAAATACCAAGCTCTTCTACCGCAGCCGCAAAGAAGTCAATTTGACCCCGGCCGGCCAGCTCTTTTACCAGGGGATGCAGCCGGTCATCACCCAGTTCAACAAAGCAGTCACCCATGCCCGGGAAGTGGCCCAGTCAGTTAATACTCTCTTGACCATCGGCTTCTCCGGGTCCGGTTATGACCGCTACGCCATCAACCAGTTGATCCATGAATACCGGAAGGTCAGACCGGAAGTCAAGATCTTCTTGGAAAATTACGACCACCGGACCATGGTTGCCCGCTTAAAGCAGGGCTTTTGCGACGTGATCTTGACCGGACCAGAATCAATCGACTCCGGCATCACCCTAACTTACGACAAGCTGCTGGAAGGACGCTTTTATGCCGTCTGCAGCAAGAACTACTGCTACATGGGCAATTCGCCCGTTACCATGAAGGATTTGTCTAAGGAGCGCTTGATCTTCCTGGACAACAGCTGGTGCCTGCCCAAGCAGAACTCCCTGCAGAATGCTTTAAGCCGGGACCTGGCCAGCTTGGACTATGCCGTAGCTAACAACATGGCCGACTACACCCAGATGATTTCCGCCGGCCTGGGCATCGGCATCTGTGCTGACTTTGTCGTTGACCCCAGCGATGACCAGCTGGAGCTTTTCCCTTTGGAAAAGGAAGTTACTGATGAAATCGGCATCGTCACCTTGAAGGACCGGAAATCGCCGGCCGCCGACTTTATCGCCTGGGTCAAAGAGCGGGGGCTGCCGGCCACCCACCCGGTCACAAAATAAGGTGCTGGAGAGCAAAGAATGAACACAGAACACTTGGCAATTTTTATTAACCTGGCTGAAACCCTGAGCTTCTCCGGGACAGCCATGAATATGGGGGTCTCCCAGTCGGCGGTCTCCCAGACCATTTCCTCGATGGAGCGCTATATCGGGGCCGACCTTTTCTACCGGACCAGGAAGAAGGTCTCCTTAACCCCAGTTGGCAAGGCCTTTTATGAAGACATCCGCCCCGTCCACCACAATTACGTGGACACTTTAAGACAGCTGGAAGCCCTAAACGAGCAGGCCAGAGACAAGATCACCATCGGCATCAGCAATTCCCCTTACGAGATCTTTGACTTGTCTAAAAGCATCAAGGCCTACCAAGCGGAAAATCCCAAGGTCCAATTTTACATCGAAAGCCATAACAACCGGGACCTGGTTGGCCTCTTAAACGAAGGCGCCCTGGATATCGTCTTCTTAAGCCAAGACTCTTTGAGTCCGAGTGCCAATGTCAAATTCAAGCCGCTTTTAACAGGCAAGTACTGTGCCGTTTTCCATCAGGACTATGATTTTGCCATCCGCGGATCGGTCAAGCACAGCGACCTGGACAAGCAAAGAGTTATCTTCTTAAGTGACAATATCTGCACCCCTGGCCAGTACTCTTTGCAAAAGATCCTCTGGCAGAAACTACCCCACCTCAAGGTAACTTCGGCCAACTCCATCAACGCTGCCATGCTCAGCATCAAGGCGGGCCTGGGCATCGGCATCCTGCCCAACTTCCTCTTACCTGACCAGCTGAAGGACTTGACAGTCGTTCCCCTGTCCGGAAAAAACGAGGTCAGCTATGGCACAGCCATCCCCGAACGGACCATGTCTACCGCCAGCCAGGACTTTTATGACTGGCTGGAAGAGGGCAAATTGCCAGCCATGCATGAACTGGCTTAAATTAAAAGGCTAGAAGCACTTACTGCTTCTAGCCTTTTTGCATGCTATTTCAAATTTTCCTTGGCGGTCAAGGCCAGGTCCCAGGCCAGCCAGTCGCCGCTGCTTTCTGAGCCCAGCCACTTGTCCAGCCTGCCCAGGCTGACCCCGGTCAATTTCACCCAGGCCGCCTTGGTTAAGCCTTTCGCTGCCAAGCTGCCGGCAGGCACTTTTTCGAAAAAAGATCAGGTCAGCTGGGCCAAATTCGTCATTTCCGGTCCTCTTTTCTAGCCAGAGCTTCCTTCAGCGGCTTAAAGCGCTTGTCGCCCGTGGAAAAATCTCTGACCAGCCACTGGAAGTCACCTTCATACTTGCAGTACAAAAAGCAGCAGGCCAGGTAGTCCCCCTGCTCTTCAGTAGCCCGGTCAAAAACTTCCGTGTCCGCGTAATTTTCCAAGACCAATTGGTCTTCATGCTCGTCCCGGTAGTAGGCCCGGCTTTCTTCCGCCGTCTTCCCCAGCCTCTTTAAGTCACCCAAACTGACCAGGGCCAGGACTTGCTCATAATCCTGGTAGTTTTCCTCCAGGATCCGGCCGGCGGTTTCCAAGTCCCCGTCATGGTCCAGGACCAGGCTGGAAACGGTATTGTCTTTTTCTTGAACGGCAATCATGCTTTGCGTGTCGGTCATTTTACTCTTCTTTCTAATCTTCTTTCTTACTCTTCTTTCTAAAAAAATTACTTGAAAAAGCGGTCGAAGAAGCCGCGGGGCTTCTTTTCCTCGCTCTTGGCGGCCTCCTTGGCCTGGGCCAGTTCATCCTTCAGCTTCTGGATCTGGTCGGCCTGCTCCTTCTTCTCAGCTTCTGCCTGCTGCTGCTTTTCAGCCTGGGCTTCCTTTTCCGCCAAAAGCTGGGCATTCTGCTCGGTGACCTTCAACATCCGGTCCATCATTTTGGCATTCTTCTTCAAGTATGGAGCAATGTTTTCGACCATTCTCTGCCCCTGGACTTCCGCGGCGGCTCTGGCCTTTTCAATTTCAAAGCGCTCAGCCGCGATCCCAGTTTCCTTCTCATAGCGCTCAATCAGCAAGTGGTTGCCCTGCCAGAGGTCCATATTGGCCATCTTGACCGCCAGCCCCTGGCTGTTAAAAGTCTTGCAGATCTCAGCTGAAGCCGGCAGGTATGCGAAGTAGCGGTTGATGTCGTTGCCCTTGTTGGGGAAGACCCGGGCGGGAATCATGCATTCCGGATTGTCCCGGGTAAAGGTGATTTCCCGCAAGGTCGCCTCATCGTGCAAAAGAATGCTCCAGTTCCGCCGGCCCAGGTCCTCAACAATATTGTAGTTCTTCATGTGGAAGTAGTACTTGGTTTCCGTGTTGACCAGGCCGTATTCTTCAACCAACTGCCAGAAGGCGTGCTTAACCGGGTAAAGGAAGTCGTGCTTGAGCTTCAAGTAGTCCTCGTCATCCATCTCTTCCAGCCAGCGGTCGATCTGCCGGGTCAGGTAAAGAAAGAGGGTGTTGTTCAACCAGTGGCCGTGGTTGTCGGTATTGCCATCCAGGTATTCAAAAAAGTGGATGTCCGCGTCCGTCTTCTTGCGGAACTGGTTGCCCTGGCTGATCACGTAGCCCCTGCGGCCAACTTCAGTCAAAAGCTCGAGATCCTTGCCCTTGCTGTTCATGCTGAAAATGGCCACCGGTTCCACTCCCAGTTTCTCGCCATGCCGGTTGCTCCGCTTTTTCAAAAAGCTCTGGGCGGCGCTGGAAGAAAAGAGGGAGACTTCCGGGTCATCGATGCAGATCGGAGTGATGACCTGGTCTTCATCCATGTAGTGGTCGATAAAGTTCCAGATATTCTTGTTGATGACCTTGGGGTTGGAGCTGTAGGCGCTGACCCGGTCCTGCTTGCTCAAGCTCTTGCCGGCCAGCAGCTTCTTTCTGACCGCTGCCGTCATCCCGAAGAGCTTGTCTTCTGAACTGGCCTGGACGATCTCCTTGGTATTGCCGATGGTCAAGTTGGAGGCAATTTTAAGCAGGGTCGACTTGCCAGTTTCCCCCTGCCCGACCAGGCCGGCCACGATCGGGACGTCTTCCACGATCCCGTTTCGCTCATCGATGGCCTGGCGGATCTTCCAGATGCTGCCGCTTTCCAGGACATACATCAAGAAGGAGAAGGTAGCCTGGGATTCATTATCCTGCTTGCGGTCCCGGTAGAAGCGGATAATGTCAAAAATTGCTGACACGTCCTGCCGGGTCGGCTTTTGGACCGCGACTGGTTCTTCCTGGTAGGAGCCGATTGCCGGCTTCTCCAGAATCGTCCCGGTTACCGGGTCTTGCAGGTAAAGGGGGCGCGGGTAGTGGGCCTTTTCATCCGGCAAAACAATGGCCTCGCCATTTTCATTGCCTTCGCCAAAGACGATCTGGCTGAGCCGCTTACTCAATTCCTCATCAGCCAGGATCTTTTTTCCCGTCAAGTTCTCCTTATCAATCCCGCTTTTAAAGCGGAGGAGCTTGGCCGCCTTCTTAAAGGACACGCCGGCCTGACTTTGGCCTAATTGCCCTAGCCGGGTCGCTTCTTTGAAATCCTTTAAAGGTGATTCAGCCATTTTATCTGCCAAGCCGCTAACTTCCAGCAGGTACTGGGATCGCTTGTCTTCTGCCAGGTCCAAATAGCCCTGGTAGATCTCCTTGTCTAAAATATCTCTGGCCTTGGCCGTCAGCTCTTTGACCAGCTGCTGGACCATGGCCCAGTCGTCACCGGTCTTTTCCCCGCTGCTTAAGGAGTAGGTCGTCCCCTGCCCCCAGTAGAAGCGGTACTGGTCTTTCCCGGTCAGCAGGAAGAAGTTGCTTTCTTTCTGCGGTGAAAAACTAACCGCCAGCCGGCCAGCAGCCAGTTTTTCCTTTAAGTCCGGGCAGTCGCTAGCTAAGAGCGGAAAAAGCCGGGACAGTTCACTTGCCGCAGCAAGTTCGGGAACTTCTTCCTCCCCAAAAAGCAGGCAAAACTTTACCTGCCTAAATAAAGGGCTGAGCTCCCGGTCCAGCAGGGTCCAGTCAGGAGCGGCCAGGGCGGCCGTCAGACTCCCGTATTCCTCCCCTGCTTCCTTGATGTCTTCCAGCAAGCCGTGCTGGATCAGTAACTTTCGCTGAGTATCAATAATCCTTGCCATCTGTCTTATTTCCCATTCATGACTTTTTGCCTGCCATATTGCAGACCTTTAACAAGATTATAGCACTATCCGGCCAGTTTTCGGCAGCGTTTACCCGCTTTACTGGCAAGATTCTACGGATTTTTGCCAAAAGAAAGCCGGCCTGGATTGGCTGCGGGATCTTCATTCTCTTTGCCTTGATCTGGCTCTTCGGCCTCATCACCAGCCAGTCCCGCCTCCGCTTTGCCTGCGACTTCTTCTTGGTCGGTGGCTTATTCATCATGTTGATTGGCTTCGACGGCCGGCACAAGCAGGTCCTGCTGCAAGAGAAAAGGCAGGCTGCTATCGCCCTTAAGCAAAAGAATTACGACCAGACCGCTAGTGAATTAAGACCACGTTAAACCCCGGGTCTGGCAGAAGTCCACGATAAAGGAAGCCATCTTCTGGGCAACCTTCGGCTCTTGGGCCAGATTCCGGCTGGCCAGGCTGATGGTGTAAGAAGTATCTTCCGTTACCGGCACGGCAATGGCACCAGCAGATTCGTGGTACTTGGACTTAGGCAAGAGAGCCACCCCTTCACCGATCGCCACCAGGTCAACCAGGGTCCGCACATCGTCAGTCACGCTACTGATCTGGGGATGGATGTCATTTTTAGCAAAAACGTCAGCGATGATCCCGGCCAAGGCATGTTCTTCCCCAAAAGCCAGGTAAGGATACTGCTCGATCTGCTTCAAGCTGACCGACTTCTGCTTGACCAGTTCATGACCCGCCGGCAAGAGCAGCTCCAGCTTTCTGTGCATCATTGGTACTAAGTCAAAGCCGGCAATCTTTTCACCCGGCCGGGTAGTGATAATGGCCAGGTCCAGTTCCCCGCTTTGCAGCATGTCCAGGAGCTTGCCGGTCACGGCCCGCTTTAAATTGGAGTCGACCCGGTATTCCGGATTGACCTGCCGGTAGTCCTTGATCACATCGGTAATGAATTTATGGGCCACGATTTTAGCCACCCCGATTGACAGCTTGCCGCTTTCGCCCAGGGCCATCTCAGACAACTGCCGCCGCCCTTCCTGGATCTGCCGGACCCCGGCTTCACTGTACTCTTTGAGGACCTTGCCGTAAACCGTCAGGGGGCTGTTGCGGCCTTCTCTTCCAGTTTCTTGACCGCGTAGCTCAAGGTTAGCTGGGAAATCCCCAGTTTTTCCGCTGCCTGGGCCATATACTGGGTCTCAGCCAGCTCGTTAAAGTATTCCAAGTGTTGAAAGTTCATGTCTTTTTTCTCATCGTTAAGTCTTACCTCTTATTTTTGCCAAAATTTAGTTTTTAGCAAGAATTTAGCATTTTTTAAAACGTTTTTTAGTAATTTTCAAACTTTTTTGCCAAAATTTCCTGCTAAAAACCGCCAACATAAGTTCGGAAATATATGATTCAGATTTCATATACCGCTTTTATTCCTCTTTCTTGATTGGAAAAGTCGCATTTATCCGAAAAATCAGCAGTAATTATTTGAATTTCACCGAATATTATGTCAAAATTGAGTAAGCATAATTGGCGTTGACTAATAAGAAAAAGGCGCTATAATAATCTTATTGTAAAATTTATTTTGTAAATTCATTCACTTAAAAGAGAGCCTTAAGATGAAACAAGACGTACTTTACCAAATCTTGACCACTGCTGAAGACTGCCAGACAGTCAGCGATATCGCTAAGAAGCTTTTCCTGAGCCAGCCATATGTCAGCCAGGTTTTGAGCAAGGCAGAAAAGAAATACAATGTCGTTCTCCTGGAAAGAAGAACCCTGCCGATCGAACTGACTGAAGCCGGCCGGACCCTTTGCGAAGGCTTAGCCAAGCTGCACAGCGACCAAATGAAGATCGAACAGGACCTGCGCCGCTTCACTGAAGAAGAGCAGTCCTACATCAAGATCGGTTTCTCCCCGATCTGGGCACCAGGAGAAAGCAGGAAGATCATCCCCGTTCTGCAAAAGCAGTTTGAAACCACCCGCTTTGAACTGATCAAGACCTTCTCTATCAACTCTGCCAAGCGTTTGATCGACAACCGGATGGTTGACATCTACCTGGGGCCGCTCCTGCGGGGAGAAAACTTGAAGAACTTCTTCCTCTTCCAGCCTCGGATCTTCTTGATCATCCCTGAAACCAGCAAACTTTACCAAGAAGGCAAGCGGGACGTTCCGTTCAGCCAGCAGCTCTTGATGGACCTCAGCGAAGAAAAGATGGTTTCCTTAAGCGATGACTCCGGCTTCCAAAAGACCGTTGACCACCTGCTTGAAGACCAGAACCTCTCCGTTAACAAGAGTATCAAGGTCAACGACTACGAAGTCGCCCTGCAACTGGCAGTCGGCGGTTTGGGCTGGACGGCAACTTTGGAATACATGCTGCCGGACCTGGACCCAGACCTTAAGTACAACCAGGTTGAACTTCCTCACACCTTGATCCAGTCAGACAACGGTTTGACCATCCACATGGACTCCAACGACCGGGCCAAGGAAGTTGCCCAGGTGATGACCAGACTGATGAAGGATGACCTGGTTGCCCGCAAGCTGATCAAGGAATAAGAGCAGAAATTTAAAAATATGTAGACAAAAAACGAGCCAGCTGGCTCGTTTTTTTATTGGCATTTGACTATTAAAAACTATTTTTCTTTCTTCTTGGCCCGGAATTCCCGCCGCCATTCTTTGTGACTAAACGCGGCATAAACCAAGATGGCTAAAGCCGTCAAGAGTGAAATCAGCAGGCCGCTTCGCAATCCCGGCGTCCGGTAAACCAGGCGGACGCGGTGCTTGCCTGCTGGCATTTTGAAGCCGACAAAGGCCGTGTTGGTCTTAATTACCTTGACTGCCTTGCCGTCAACCGTAGCCGTCCAGCCGTTTGAATAAGGGATGGTCGAAGTAACAACACCGGCTTTCTTGCTAGTAAAGAGGCCGGTCAGCTGGTTTTGCGCGAGTTTCAGCTGCTTGACCCCCTGCTTTTGAATCTGCCGCACTTCTTTCGTGTATTCTTGATTCAAAGGAATTGCTACAACTTTGATCTTGAAGCGGTAGGTCCCCAGTTTTGAAGGCTGGAAGGTCAGACTATTGGGCAGAATCTGGTAAGTGCCCATGTTCATGACCGCGCTGTCGACCAGGCGGTAAAAAGAAGTCATATCCTGGCTTCTCTGTACAATTGTTTCACTGGCCTTCTTCCCCGTTACCGTCAGCTTGTAGCTGGGGTCTGGTGAACCGGCCAGAAGGTGGTAGCGCCAGTACTTGTAGCGGGTCGCCCGCTCATTAAAGGTCTGCCCGGCCAGGTCGGCCTCCTGCTTGGCCTTCTTCAGCTCCAAGTCCAGCTGCTGGCTTAAAGTGAAAGGCTGGTAGGAAATCTGGCTAATCTCGACATGCAGCTCGCTTTTGCCCAGTTTGGCCTTTTCTTTATCTGACAAGTGCAGCTTCAACTTGTAGCTGGCATCAGAGTTCGTATAGGTCAATTTATTCTTGTTCAGCTTCTTGCCACTGGCATCGACCATGCTGGCCTTGATGGTCTTGACCCCGGTCAATTTCGCGGCTTTAAGGCCAACCCCCTTGACCACCACCCCGCTGGCCAGAGCCCGCTCTTTTTGGCTCGCTGACAGTTTTTGGTAGCGGCTGGGGCTAATTGCCTTATAGCTTAGCCAAAGCAGCGGGAAGGCCTCTGTGGTCTTGTAGAGCTCGGCCTGGTAGACAGGCTCTTGATTTTGATCTTTTTTCTCCTTGCCAGCAGCGATCAGGTCGTAAGTCCCGGGCACCTTGCTACCGTTTACTGAGTATTTTTGGTTAAAAATATAGCGGACGCCCAGGAAATTGTTCAATATCGTCCGGTCATCAAGCTGGTGGAAGGGAATGTTGTTGTCATACTGCAGGTTGCCCAGGTCGGTCGAGAACTGACCCAGGTACTGGTTCTGGATGGAATAGTAAGATGACACGTTGGCCAGGCCGCTGGTCAAGTCGTTAAACAGCTTCTTCTGGCTGACAAACCGGTTATTTGACACCGTGTTGACCCGGTAAAAGCCGGCCGGCAGGATATGGTTCAAGCTACCATAGCGGTCTTCCGCGATTTGCTCATATTCCCCCCTGACCAGCATTTTGGCCGCAAAGTTGCCATTGTATGGAAGAGCCGCGTACAGGGCGTTAAAGGCCAAGTTAGCCGCTACAGTAAGCAATAACGCTCGCTTTAAAGCCCGTCCTTCGTTGACCAGGTAGCTGGCCCCCAGACTGAGCAAGAGGAAGATGACTGGCAAGAAGAGCTTGTAGTCATTTTTCAAAAAGGACATGGCGACCAGGTAGACCAGGTAGATCCCGCTGGTGGTAAAAATCAGCCGCATCTCCTTTTGACTGACCGCCTGCTCACTGATGGCCTTGACAAAGACCATCACGCTGAAGGCAAAAGGCAGGTACAAGAGCAGAGTCCAGCGGTTTGACGCTGACATCCCCCCGTTAAAAACCGCCCCGACTGCCGGGATCAAGAGCATGACTGCCCCTAATAACAGAGAAGCAGCGACCAGCCGGTACTTGCGCCAGTTACGGAAGAGGTAGACCAGGGCCGGCAGGATGATGCTGGCCAGGCCCAAGGCTGACCAGAACATCAACTTCCAGTTGTCCCCGTCAATCAGTTCCTTTGGCAAAAGCAAGTAGTAGTAGGCCGGATAAAAGGTCAAGCCATTGGCAAACTGCGATCCGGTCCGGGTGGAGTTGACCACGGCCAAAAATTCCGGCAAAAGCAGGCCAGCTGACAGAAGGACCGCTCCTAAACTGGCAAAGAAGAGCTTCTTAATTGTTGGCCAGAAAGGAATCTTTTTCCAATAAGCCAGGCCCCAGCGCAAAAACAGGTAAATGATTGCCCCCAGGCCCAGGACAAAGGCCAGGTAATAGTTGCTGACCAGCATCCAGACAAAGACCCCGAATAAGGGCCAGGCGCTGCCCCCCTGCAAGAGTCGCTCCAGCTGGACCACGATCAAGGGAAAAAGAATAAAGGTCGTGGTGAACATCGGCTGGGCCAGGGCCGCGTACAGCAGGTAGGCATTGACCATGTAGACACCGCTGCCAATCAAGACAACACCGTCTTTAAAGTCAAAATGGCGGGCAAAATAAACAAAGGCCAAGCCCACGCAGTACAGGCGCAACAGCAGGATCAGCTGGTAGGCAAAGACCAGGTGGCTGGTCGGAAATAAAAAGGCCAGATAGGCAAAGACGTCACCAATCGTATAGTAAGAAAAGACTGAAAACAGGTCACTGCCCAGGCCCATGGTCCAGGACCATTCAGCTGGCCCCTGGCTTAAGTGGCGCAGGAAACTGAACACGTACTCCCGGTACTTGACCAGCAAGGGCAGGTGCTGGTTGGCCGTGTCAGTGTTCCAGATCAGGCTATGGCCCGTAACCAAGTAAGGTCCAAAAACACAGGCCGCCAAAAAGAGGAAGAAGACCGAGTACTTCCAGTAAACGGCCCGGTCACGCTTTTTGTTAAAGCTGAATTGCAAAATCATCCCTCCAAAATGTTTAATGGTCTATTTTTTTATTCTACCGCTTTTCTTCCCTGCCCGCTAAAAGGCTAGAAAATATTAAAAAAAGAAAAATGACCAGCAAAAGCTGGTCATCATCCAAAATTCTAATTTCTCAGCTGTTCGTAAAGATCCTGCATTTCCTGGTCATCTGGCACAAGCTTCAAGTACTTTTCCAGCAATTGCCGGGCCAGATCGCCATGGGCGCTCTCTTGAGAAAAGGAGATCATTCCCCGCAAGAAGGCAGGACTGGTCTGCAGGCTCTGGTAGGCCAAGAGATATTCCTGCAGGGCCTGGTCATATTTTTCCATTTCCTGGTAGGACCGGGCCATGTTCCAGTGGGCCTGGGGCTCCAGATCGCTGTCAGCCAGAGCAGTAAACAAGGCCAAGGAGTCCTCTGCCCGTCCCTGGGCTAAGTAGAGGTCGCTCAGCAAGAGGCGGAGGCTGGAATTGTCCGGATTGACCTCAAGGCCCCGCTGCAAGAGGTCCTCAGCATCCTCAGCCTTGCCTAATTTGGCAGCTGCCTTAGCCCCAGTCAGGTAAAGCTCTTCATCCAGCTCATTGTAGCCCAGGCCCGTCTGAGCGGCAAAGAGGGCTTCTTCTGGGTTGTCTTCTTCCTGGTAGGCCTTGGCCAGGAAAGGATAAGCGTTAACGTAGTCAGGGCTTTGCTTAATGACATCATCAAGGAAGGAAATGGCCTTGTCAAACTGGCCGGCCTCTTCCATGATTACCCCGGCTTGGTACTTGGCGTCGATGTCCAGGAGGTCTTCTTTATGGTCATTGATAAAAGCAGCTGCTTCTTCATACCGGCCCAGTTTAGCCAGGGTCTGGAAGACCCGCTGGTTAAGATTGACTTCCCCGAACATGGTCTGTCTTTGCCGCAAGTCCTGGTACAGAGGCAGGGCCTGGTCGTTCAAGTCGCTCATGTAGTCCAGTTCCGCCAGGCCAAAAGTAATGGCATCTTCATCCGGGGCCTGCTGCCGGGCCTGCTCCATCTTGGCCCGTGCCGTTTCGATCAGGCCCTCGCTTTGGTAGTAGTCAGCCTGGACCAGGAGGCTTTCCAGATAGGCATCTGAATCAGCCGGCACATTGTAAAGCAGGGTCAAGCCATCGTCCTCTGCTCCGTCATTGAGGAGGATTTCGGCCAGGTAGACCTTGAAGAGGTCTTCATTGGGAAAATCAGCGATCAAGCTACGGTAGACTTCCTTGGCCAGGTCGGTAAAGCCCAGGTCGGTCAGGTTTTCCGCCAGAGACGCCAGGATCTCCGGATCATCGTTTTCCAGGGCCTGCTTCAAGAGGGCGCGGCTCTCGCTGAAACGGTGACCTTGAATCGCGTCCAACAATTGTTCAGAATATGTCATCTTTGTCCTCACTTTCTGCTTACTATTGTACCGTAACTAGTCAGCTAAATAAGTTTTTTGCCCAAACAAAAAAACGCCAGAAATACCGGCGTTTCTTTATTTTAAAGCACGTCAATTACTTAACAGCGTCCTTAAGAGCCTTACCTGGCTTAAATGCAGGAACCTTGCTTGCTGGAATTTCAATTTCAGCACCAGTTTGTGGGTTGCGGCCCTTGCGAGCTGCACGGTCACGTACTTCGAAAGTGCCGAAGCCGATCAGTTGCACCTTTTCGCCCTTAGCCAAGTCTTCTTGGATTGCTTCGAAAACCGCGTCAACAGCTTCTGAAACGTCCTTCTTAGTCAACTTAGTCTTTGCAGCTACTTCTGAAACTAATTCTGCCTTATTTGCCATGTGGAATTCACCTCCTATAAATTAGACTCGCGTCTAATCACTT
Organism: Lactobacillus delbrueckii subsp. jakobsenii ZN7a-9 = DSM 26046; assembly: GCF_001888925.1. Classification (NCBI taxonomy): domain Bacteria; kingdom Bacillati; phylum Bacillota; class Bacilli; order Lactobacillales; family Lactobacillaceae; genus Lactobacillus; species Lactobacillus delbrueckii. Next base: position 1,104,188 of record NZ_CP018218.1, on the reverse strand, counting down.
CATTTCTCTTGTAGAAATGAGGGACACTGAGCGCTTGCTGCATTCAATTAATTCCCTGCTCTCTAAAATATCACAAGAACGTTGTCCCTACAAGGCTTTTAGCCCGCGGCTTAGCACTTTTTCAAGAGAATGTCACAAATTGAAAAAGAAAAGCCCGGTCCTACTTCCGCTTACGCGGCAGGATCTTGATCGGGGTCCCGGTGAAGTCGAAATTCTCCCGCAGCTGGTTGATCAAGAAGCGCTGGTAGGAGAAGTGCATCAGTTCTGGATCGTTGCAGAAAACAACGAAAGTCGGCGGATTGGTCTTGACCTGGGTCATGTAGTAGACCCGTAGCCGCTTGCCCTTGACCATCGGCGCCGGCACCAAGCGGCTGGCTTCCAGGAGCAGGTCGTTTAAGACGGATGACTGGATCCGCTGGTTCTTGTTCTCGTAAACTTCCTTGACCATCTTTGGCAATTGGTCGATGTTCTTGCCGGTCTTGGCCGAAACAAAGACAATTGGGGCATAGTCCAGGTAGGAGAATTCTTCCCGGATCACCGCTTCAAAGTCCTTGCCGGATGAAGAGTCCTTCTTCGGCAAGTCCCACTTGTTGACGGCGATAATCATCCCCAGGCCCGCTTCATGGGCGTAGCCGGCCACGTGCTTGTCCTGCTCTCTGATCCCGGTGCTGGCATCCAGGACCAGGATGGCCACGTCTGACCGTTCCATGGCGCTCATCGCCCGCATGACGGAGTACTTTTCAGTCTTCTCATAGACCTTGCCCCGCCGTCTGATCCCGGCTGTGTCAACAACCCGGAACTTGGTTCCATCCTTGACGAATGGCGTGTCAATGGCGTCTCTGGTCGTCCCTTCTTCGTTGGCCACAATCACCCGTTCTTCGCCCAACAGGCGGTTGACGATGGATGACTTGCCCACGTTTGGCCGGCCGATCACGCTGAAGGAGATAACCCCTTCTTCGGTCTTTTCGGCATCGGCCGGGAAGTTCTTGACTACTTCGTCCAGCAAGTCACCGATCCCCGTCCCGTGGGAACCGGAAACCGGGATTGGGTCGCCCAAGCCCAAGCTGTAGAAGTCATAGATATCGGTCCGCTGCTCAGGGTTGTCTGCCTTGTTAACGGCCAAAAGAACTGGCTTATCGGCCCGGTAGAGCAGGTGGGCGATCCGTTCATCCAGACTGGTCACCCCCTGGCTGACATCGGCCAGCATGACGATGACGTCGGCCTCTTCAATAGCGATTTCCGCCTGGGTCCGGATTTCTTCGTCAATCGTACTGTCTTCCCAGGTAATCCCCCCGGTGTCGATGATGCTGAACTGGTGGCCCATCCAGCTGGCCCGGGCATAGTTCCGGTCCCGGGTCACGCCTGGCCGGTCTTCCACGATCGCCACCCGTTCATTGATAATCCGGTTGAACAGGGTTGACTTGCCCACGTTTGGTCGCCCTACGATGGCAACAATTGGTAATGGCATCTTTTCACCTCTTTTGCTTTCTATTGATTATTGTCAAACAAAAAGACCGACCAACGGTCGGTCTTTTTAGTGCTGATTAACGGTTCTTAAGTTGGTCACCGATCATGTCACCAAGCGAGAAGCCATTGTCGTCGTTGTTCATGTACTTGCGAGCAAATGCATCGTTGTTTGATGAACGACGTGCGCGAGGTCTGTCGTTTGATGAAGAAGCGTTCTCTGGATCAGCTTGCTTAATTGACAGGGAGATTCTTCTTTTACTTGGGTCAATGTTAAGAACCTTAACCTTGACCTTTTGACCTACAGTCAAGACGTCGCTTGGCTTGTCAACGTGCTTGTATGAAATTTCTGAAACGTGTACCAAGCCTTGGATGCCGTCAGCAACTTCAACAAAGGCACCGAAGTTGGTCAAAGACTTAACTTCGCCTTCAATTACATCGCCTTCCTTCAAGCTTGAAGTAGCTTGTTCGAATGGGGATGGTTCAGTTTGCTTGATTGACAGGGAGATACGGTGACGGTCATTGTCGATGCCAATAACCTTAACCTTAACATCTTGGCCAACCTTCAAGACGTCGCTTGGCTTGTCAACGTGCTTGTATGAAATTTCGGAGATGTGTACCAAACCGTCAACGCCGCCGATATCAACGAATGCACCAAAGTTGGTCAAGCGTGATACCCGGCCTTCAACTACGTCGCCGACAACCAGTTGTGAAGCAACGTTTTCAAAGGCTTGTTCGCGTTCTTCTTCGATCAGTTCCTTGTGGGAAAGGATCAGACGGTTCTTAGCCGGGTCGATTTCAGTAATCTTAACCTTGATAGGCTTACCGATGTAAGGCTTAAGGTCTGAAACGAAGCGGTTTGAGATCAAGCTTGCTGGCAAGAAGCCGCGGGTGCCGACATCAACGAGCAAACCACCGCGAACTGATGAAGTAACCTTACCTTCGATAGTCTTGCCTTCTTCGAAGTCCTTTTGCAGCTTGTCGTAAGCTTCACGTTCCTTAACGCGGGTTACTGAGAAGAAAAATTCACCGTTTTCCTTGTCACCGCCTGCACGACGAACTACGTAAACCTTGAAGGTATCACCTAGCTTAACTTCGTCACGCAAGTTGACACTACGGTCGTTGGTGAAATCACGGCGAGTGATTACACCTTCAACGCCGGCGCCTTGAACACCAACGTTAATTTGGCCATCTTCAACGCTCAAAACGTTAACGTCAACGATGTCGCCTGCCTTAACTTCTCGCATTTGAGCAAGAGCATCTAAAAATTGATTGTTTTCTGACATAAATACAAAATGCCTCCCTGTTTATTCGTTCTCTATTTTACCAAAAAATAGATTAATTTGCTACTATTTTACCAGACTTTTTTTGAATTTACTTGCTGGTATTTGTTTTTTTAGCAATTTCGGCCAAGATAGCGGCAACAACCTGGTCAATCGTTAAATTAGTTGAATCGATTTCGATTGCATCCGCTGCCTTCTTCAAAGGTGAAACTTCACGGTGGGAGTCAAGGTAGTCCCGCTTGGCGATATCAGCTTCGATTTCCTCAACCGTCTGCTTGGCCTCAATCCCCTTTTCCTGCCAGTCCAAAAGCCGTCTTTCTGCTCTAGACCGGGCGCTGGCAACCAGGAAGATCTTGACTTCAGCCTCAGGCAAAACCGTGGTCCCGATGTCGCGGCCGTCCATGATCACGTTGGTTGACCCGGCAAGTTTTCTTTGCAAGTCAACCATCTTGCTTCTGACCCCCGGCAGGGCTGAGACCTGGGAGACATTAGCTGTGATTTCCGGGGTCCGGATTTCCAAAGACACGTCTTCCCCGGCTACCAGAACCTTCTGGCCGCTTTCGCCGGGCTCTAAAACGATGCCGTCTTCGTCGATCGCCTTTAAAATCCCGGCTTCATCCCCATAGTCCAGGCCGTGCTTGCGGGCGATAAAAGTACATGCCCGGTACATAGCACCCGTGTCGATATAAACGAATGACAGCTTATTGGCCACAATCTTGGCCACCGTGCTCTTACCTGCTGAAGCAGGTCCATCAATTGCTACTTGCATAACATCAAAATGAAGCGACTCGTATCGCTTCAATCCTTTCCAATAAATTCAGCTATTTGGCTTGCTTGATCTTCAGTTTCTGACCAACTGCCAGGGTTGAGCTGGTATCCAGACCATTTTGCTCAGCCAGCTCTTCGGCGCTTATGCCGTACTTCTGGGCGATCGCGGCCCAGCTGTCGCCGGCCTTGACCACGTAAGTCTTGACCTTGGGAGCAGGCTTGACCTTGCTAGTCTTTTCAGCGGCTGGCTTGGGCTTGGCCTGCTCTTTCTTTGCCTGCGGAACGGCGTAGTCACTGTTTTGACTGGTGATCAGCGGCACGGCTGCCAAGGCCATCATAACCGCGATCAAGAGGGCCGTCCACCACGGCGCCTGCTTGTTCTTGCGCTCTTCTCTGACCGCTTGCTGGCGGGCCAGACGTGACAAGGGCTTTTGGGCATTTTGATCCATCTAGCTTCCCCCTTTAAGCCTACATTTTAACATAAAACCAGGTGCTAATTGAAAAGAAAAGGCCTTCCTTAAGGAAAGCCTCATCTAATATTTTATTTGTCTTTTCGCATTAGTACTTGCTGGAAACACTGAAGTGCTTGATCACGAATGGCTTGATCGTCTTTAAGACAGATTCAAAGAGGATGTAGACCACAACTGAGTTGATGGCCCCCTTGATCAAGTTGAATGGGACGATGATGCCCATGATGTAGCTGGACATGCTTGGAATGTGCATCATCTTGCCCAGGTAAGTCTGTTCAGTAAAAGTGAGCAGCTGAGCGTAGCTCATGTGCATCCCCGCTGCCTGCGGCACTGAAGTGTAGGCGTAAACCGGAGTCAAGAGGAACTGGTTGGTCAAAGCCATGACCACCGTCAATGACAAAACGCCCAAAAGCAGGCCCAGGGCCGGCAGCAGGTGGCCCTTCAGGCTCTTTCTGTCTTCTTCCTTGACTGAGCCAGCCAGGAAGTAAAATGGCAGGGCAAAGGCCATTGAAGCCAGTAAGGCAGCCAGTTCACCGACCAGTGACGGGAGGGCAAAGCCGGCAAAGATCAAGGACAAGAGGCACTTGATCGCGGCTACGGCCACCCCGCCGCCGATGCCGAAGATAAAGGTGGTAATGACCACGATGACGTCTGAGAAGTCCATCTTCAAAAAGCTGACACCCGGCATGATCGGGAATTCAAACTTCATAACCACAAAGGCGATGGCCCCGATCATGGCATAAGCGAGCCAGTTGCTGACTGATTTATCTGTCCGTTTGTTAGTAGCGTCCATATTAACATATCTCCATTAAAAAAGTCCGTTGCCTCGAAGAGCAACAGACCTTTCTTAGTAAGCATGCTTATTATTCCAGCGTCTGCCTTCTTCCATCTAGACTATAACTATCGGTAGCTTTACAGCATTCAACCACTCGCGTGGCTCGCGGACTTGCACCGCCGGTCGGGATTTTCACCCTGCCCCGAAGACAACTTGTATTTTTTGATTACGTTTACATTCTAATCCACTTGCTTGAGTCTGTCAACTTCTTTGTGGTTTAATTCCCGGTACTGTCCGGATGTAAGGCCTTGCAAGTCCAGGAAGGAGTAGCGTTCTCTGGACAATTTGTCAACCAGGTGATTGACAGCTTTAAACATTTCCTTGACCTGGTGGTAGTGGCCTTCATGGATGGTCAGCTGGACGATCTGGGTCTGGGCCCGGGGATTGGTCTTCAAAACCTTGACTCGGGCCGGCTTGGTCTTGTAGCGGCCGATCTGGACCCCCTTCTTCAAGGCCTTGATTTCATCTGGCTGCAGAATGCCCTTGATCTTAGCCACGTAGACCTTGTCAACTTCGTTTCTCGGGTGCATAAGCAGGTTGGCCAGTTCCCCGTCATTGGTCATCAAGAGCAGGCCGGAAGTGTCGTAGTCCAAGCGGCCAACCGGGTAAAGGCGGTATGGCAAATCTGTAAAGTAGTCTGCCACCGTCTTGCGGCCCTTGTTATCCTTAACCGCGGAGATCACGCCCCGGGGTTTGTAAAAGAGATAAGTATGGTGGCTTTCTCTTTCAATCGGCTGGTTGTCAACAACAACTTGTTCAATCGAGCTGACCTTGGTCCCCAGCTTGGTTACCACTTGCCCGTCGACTCTGACCCGGCCGGCCAGGATCATTTTTTCCGCTTCTCTTCTGGAAGCGATCCCCGCCTGGGCGATCACTTTTTGCAAACGTTCTTCCGCCATTATAAATCCTCCATCTTCTGCAATGCTTTATCAGCCGTGCCGTTTTCGGCAAACAGGTCTACCTGGCCGTCGGCATCAAAGCTGCTGTCTTCAAAATTCTCAATTACCGGCAGATCCGCCAGGGACTTGTAGCCAAAGTACTGGAGGAAATAATCGGTCGTCACGTACAGCTTGGGGTGGCCCGGGGCGTCCTTAACCCCCTGGGCCTTGACCAGGCCCCGCCAAACCAGGGTCTGCAGGGCACCAGAAGAGTTGACCCCCCGGATTTCATCGATCTCAATTCTGGTAATCGGCTGCCGGTAGGCCACGATCGCCAGAATTTCCAAGGCTGACTGGCTGATATTCTTGGTCAGGTCCTTATTGAAATAGGCTTCCACCTGGTCGCTGACTTCCCCGCTGGTCGTTAATTTATATTCGTCGTTGATTTCCAAAAGCTGCAGGCCGCAGTCCGGATCACTGGCCAGTTTTTCCTGCAGCCTTTTGGCCAGACTCTCAATTTCCGGGTCCGCCAGCTGCAACAGGTCCCGCAGCTGCTCTTTCTTGATCCCGCCGTCGCCGGCCACATAAAGGAGGGCTTGCAGCTGGGCTATTTTACTCGTCATGCTTGCTCCTTTCTATTTCCAAGTCGCCAAAGCGGCGCTTTTGCCTAACTTTCAAGTACTGGTCCTTGGCCAGTTCCAAAATTGCCAAAAAAAGGCCAACCAGGTCGGCCAGGCTTTCCACCTGGTCAGTCAAGGCAAAAAAGCTGACCCGGCCCTGCTGCTCTAAAACTTCCTTTAGCCAGGCAATCATTTCCTGGATCGGCCGGCCAGTCAAGGTCACCTGGGCATGGTCGTTCCTTTTCTTAAAGCGGCGCATAGCCAAAATAAAGCTGGCCGTGAGGTCCTGCTGGCTGATTTGCCCTAAAGGCAGGGGCTGAACCTTGGCCCCTACAGCCACGCTGGGCTCCTTGGCGGCCAAAACTGGTACCTCGTCATTTCTGACCTTGAAGTAGGCCGAAATCTTTTTAAAGACGGAATACTGAACCAGTTGCTCAACCAGTTCTTCCCGGGGGTCGGCAAATTCTTCTTCTGTCTCGACAAAGTCGTTTTTCGGCAGCAGATACTGGGACTTGATCCGCAGCAAGGTTGCCGCCATCACGAAATATTCCCCGGCTAGTTGCAGGTTCAGCCGCTGCATCTGCTGGAGGTAGTCCAAGTACTGCTGGGTAATCCGGGCGATCGGGATGTCATAGATGTCTAATTCCTGCGACCTAATCAGGTGGAGCAAAAGGTCCAGGGGGCCTTCAAAATTCGGCAGCTCAATGGTCATGCCTTCATTCATCATTGTTCAAGTACTTCATCAAATAAGTATATTCCGGAACCGTCATTACTTTCTGCTTGCCAGCTTCCTGGGCCAGTTCCCGCATGATTTCCGAAAAATGCTCATCGTCCCGGAAACCCGGTGCTAAAGACAAATAGCGCAGGACCAGGCAGCCGACCCCGGTCTCGCAGCCCGCCAGGCCGACGATGTTTTGGTCTTCGTCCCGGTAAAGGTAGAGCTGGTGGGCCGGGTCTTCAGCGTAGAGCTGCATCTCTTCCTTCAGGTTCTGCAGGTTCTTGAAATCCGGCAGATAGGACAAGAGACCCATGGCGACTTTTTCATAATCTTTCTTATATGGTACTAGCATATGATCACCTCTAAATGCGGGGATGGGTCTTTTGGTAGACGTCCAGGATATGCTTCTGGGTCAGATTAGTATAGATTTGGGTCGTGGAAATGTCTGTATGGCCCAGGATTTCCTGCACCACCCGCAAATCCGCCCCATGCTCTAGCAAATGGGTCGCGAAGCTGTGGCGGAGGGTGTGGGGAGTCACATCCTTAGCAATGCCGGCCTGCTGGCAGTACTTCTTGATCTTCTGCCAGACAGCCTGCCGGGTCAATTGCCCGCCCCGGCTGTTTAAGAACAGGTAGTCGCTGCTCTTGCCCCGCTTTAAAAGCTGCTGGTCCCTGACAGGCAGATAACGCTTAATCCAGTCTAAGGCCAGGGCGCTCACCGGAATAAGCCGTTCCTTACTCCCCTTGCCCAGGACTTTGATCAGCTGCAGGTCGGCATGGACATCGGCTAATTGCAAGTTGACCGCTTCGCTGACCCGCATCCCCGTCGCGTAAAGCAGTTCCACAAGGGCCCGGTCGCGGATTCCTAAATCCGTAGTCAGATCTGGCTGCTCTAAGAGCTTGCCCACTTCAGCCTCAGTCAAAGCCAAGGGCATCCGCTTCTCCCGCTTGGGAGCATCAATCTGGCTCATGGGGTCCAGGGCGATCAGCTGCTGGCGGACCAGCCACTGGTAAAAGCGGCTCAGGGTCGACACCAGCCGGCTGATAGAGCTGTTAGCCTTGCCCAAGTCCCGCTCTTTAGCTAAAAAAGCATCAATTTCCACGGCTTCCAGCGGCCAGGCGGGCATCTGCTCTTCTTTGACAAAGGCCAGAAACTCCAGCAAATCCTGATGGTAGGCCGCGATGGTATTCGGACTGAGTCCCCGCTCAATCTGACTGTAGCGCAGATAATCGTTTATCTGCTCAGCGAGCTTATTCATCCGCCTCATCCTTAATCAGCTTGATCGTGCCGGCTTCCTTGTCCTGGCTGACCAGGCCCCGCTTGATCAAGTTGCCTAAGGCCCGCTTAAAGGCAGACTTGGAGATGCCGAAATAGTCCTTGATGGCCTGGGCCTCGCTCTTGTCGCTAAATGGCAGGGTCTTGTCGCCCTTGCGGCGCAAAGACATCATGATCATAGCCGCGTCATCGTCAATTTCTTCAAAAGACCGGGGCAAAACGCTCATGTTCAAGCGGCCATACTGGCTGACCCCGATTACCCGGGCCTTGACTTCCTCACCCAGCCGCAGCGGCTGCTGCATTTGAGATTCATGGATGAAGCCCAAATAGTAGTCATTGGTCAAAACAAAGCAACCCAAGGACTTGCTGGAGTATACCCGGGCCAGCAGGTTCTTGTTGACCAGGTTGTTGGGGAAACGGACAGCGATTTGGGCAAAGACGTTTTCGTCAGCGGCCTTGGCCCAGATCCGGTCCTTGTCATCAGTTTCCAGCCGCACCAAAAGGCGGTCATCCTTTTGCGGCCAGCGGGCCGGGTCAAGTGGCAGGTCGTCCAGGGACATAACTATATCCTTATCAGGCAAGCCAATGTCCAAAAAGACCCCCAGCCCCCGCTGGACCCTGGTAACCGTGGCCCAGCCGTATTGGTCAGCCTGGGCAAAAGGCAGGAACTGGGTCATTTCCCGTTCATGTTTTTGGTTATCATAAATAAATCCCGTGATTTGCCCGCCAATTTCCGGCGTCTCTTCCTGGGTGATTTCTTCTTTCTTCAATTTGAACGTTAAGCCGTCAATCTGCACAAAATAGGCTTCAGCGTTGCTGTCAATGATTTTACCGGTCCGGATTTCTCCAAGCATAGTCTGCCTCCAACTTTACATAATTCTAACACTAGTATACGGGAACAAAGAAAGAAAATAAAGCAATTAACAATAGTTTTTCCGTCAGTTCGCTGATTTTTTTCAATTCACGCATAGTTTTCTCTATTTTAAAGCAAGTTTTGACCAAGTTCTTTAATTAATCTAGGTAATCAAAGAAAAGGAGGCTTACATGACCAAGAAAAAACACCTTTACGAAGTTGACCTGATGCGCTGCTTCTTTATGTTCGGCGTCGTGCTCAACCACGTGGCCAGCACATTTGCCGCAGCTTTAGGCAACAAGGCGACCCCTGCCGGCCGCTTTTTAGTATCAACCCACTTGATCCTGCACTTTCCTCGCTTCGGCTTTATGTTCATCACCGGACTGGTTCTCTTTTTAGGCTACTGGGGCCGGCCTGAAAAACAAAACTGGCCGGTCTTCTGGAAAAAGCGCTATATCGTCAGCGGTATTCCCTACCTCTTCTGGAACGGCCTCTTTTTGGCCTTTCTCTTGCTGACCAGTGGCTCTTTTAGCTGGAACAAGTGGCTGACCGGCTGGCTGGAAGCCATCAGCAAGGGCAGCCAGTTCTACTTCAATCCACCCTCCTGCGCCTAATCGCCGGCCTGGAAGCACTGACAGCCGGGGAAATCACCATGAACGGACAAAAATTATCCGGCCTCAACCAGCAGGCCCAGGTCATGTTCCAAGATGATCGCCTTTTGCCTTGGAAGACCGTCCTGGGCAACCTGCTCATGACCGGCAATGACCCGGACAAGGCCAAGCGCCTTTTAGCCCGGGTGGGCCTGGAAGAATACGCTGACGGCCACCCGGCCACCCTGTCCGGGGAGGCAGAGACAAAGAGCTGCTTTAGCCAGAGTCCTCCTGTCCTCTTCCCAGCTCCTGCTTTTGGACAACCCCCTCGGAGCCCTTGATGCCTTGACCAGATCCAAGATGCAGGAGCTCATCCTCCAGGTCTGCAAGGAAGAGGGCATCACCACAGTGCTCGTTACCCACGACGTCCGGGAAGCCACCATCATGGCCAACAAGATCTGGGTCATCAAATCGCGGCAGAAATGATCAACGACTTCCGCGACCAAGGCGATGACCAGGCCCAACTGGCCAAGGACAAGATCGTCCACGACACCTTGCAGATCATCTTAGGTGAAGATGACCTTGCAGCTTAACAATTAAAAAGTGGTAATTTAACTCTAGCTCAGCTGGAGTTTTTTAATGCGCTTTTTCCTCCCTGTTAAACAGCCCATATCGGTCTTCTAAGGTCGGCTATGCTTTTTGGGTAGATTAAGTTTGCAGACGATTTAAAGCGGCTCAGCAGTTTAAAATACCTCTTCTGCCTTAGCTATATTCAAGGCAATCATTAAAGAAAGCAGAGGAAAATTAGCAAAGAAAAAGAGCTCAATCGATTGATTGAACTCTTTCTTCTGTGGTTGTCAGACTTGCAATCCTAGATTACAGGTTTGAAACTTCACCTTGGTAAATTGCGCCGCGACGTGCGTCAACAGTCAAAGTTGAGCCGTCAGCGATCTTTGAAGTTGCGTCAGCAGCACCGACAACAACTGGAATGCCGAGTGATACGCCGACAACAGCTGCGTGGCTGGTCAAGCCGGAAGCTTCAACGATCATACCGCTGGCCTTCTTGATAGCTGGCATGTAGTCCTTGTCAGTAGTCTTAGCTACCAGGATGTCGCCTTCGTGAACCTTATTGTTGGCTTCTTCAGCGCTGTTCGCAACAACAGCCTTGCCGATAACTGAGCCAGTGCCTACGCCCAAACCTTGAGCAAGTTGGTTGCCGATGATTTGCAGCTTCATCAAGTTAGTAGTACCTGATTGGCCGAATGGTACGCCGGCAACGATGATTACCAGGTCGCCATCCTTAACGAAACCGTGTTCCTTAGCTACGCGGGCAGCTTCTTCGAACATTTCGTCAGTGTTTGAAGGTTTCTTTGCCAAAACTGGTTCAACGCCCCAAACGATACCCAATGAGTGTTGGATCTTTTCGTCGAAAGTCAAGGCAACGATGGTTGCGTCTGGACGGTACTTGGAGATCATACGAGCTGTGTAGCCGGAGCTAGTAGCAGTGATGATAGTCTTAACGCCCAGTTCTTGAGCAGTGCGGACAACTGATTCGCCGATAGCTTCAGTAACGTTTGAGCCCTTGTATTCTTCAAAGCGTTGCAGAGCCAGAGTGTTCCGGGTGTCCATTTCCTTTTCAGTCCGGACATTGATGTCGTGCATAGCTTGAACTGATTCTACTGGGTACAAACCGTTTGCTGATTCGCCTGACAGCATAGTTGCGTCAGTACCGTCAAGAACGGCGTTAGCAACGTCAGTTACTTCGGCACGGGTTGGACGTGGGTTTTCTTGCATTGAGTCCAGCATTTGAGTAGCAGTGATAACTGGCTTGCCCAAAGCGTTGCACTTCTTGATCAAAGTCTTTTGAACAAATGGCACGTTGATGAATGGGATTTCAACACCCATGTCACCACGGGCAACCATCAAACCATCTGAAACTTGCAAGATTTCGTCGATGTTGTCAATACCTTCTTGTGATTCAATCTTTGGGAAGATCTTAACGTATGGTGCGTTAGCTTCTTCGCAAAGTGCGCGAATGTCAAGAACGTCTTGAGCCTTACGTACAAAAGAAGCAAAGATGAAGTTAATACCGTGCTTCAAACCAAAGCGGATGTCGTCAGTGTCCTTTTCAGTAATCCCTGGGAGGCGGATTTCAACACCTGGAGCGTTAACACCCTTCTTTGAGCCGATGACACCAGTGTTTTGAGCTTCACAAATCAATTCGCGCTTTTCTTCGTCCTTGGCCTTGATAGTCAAACCAACAGCACCGTCGTCGATCAATACAGTGCCGCCTACGTGAGTGTCGTCGAACAGACCTGGGTAGGTAACGTGGATCATGTCCTTGTTGCCGGCCTTAGTTGCGTCCATTGACACGCGGATTTCGTCACCAGTGTTGATAGTGAACTTGCCACCTTCTTGGTCAGTGGTTCTGATTTCAGCACCCTTGGTGTCCAAAGCGATGCCCAAAAGCTTGCCAGTCTTCTTTTCAACTTCACGAACCATGTTCATTCTTGCCAAGTGTTCTTCGTGGTCGCCGTGTGAGAAGTTGAAACGGAATACGTTTGCGCCTGCTTCGGCTAACTTGGTAATAGTTTCAATATCGTTTGAAGCTGGTCCTAAAGTACTAACAATCTTCGTTTTTTTCATCTTGAAAAAATCTCCCTAAATCAAAAACTATAAAAATAACTATCTTGATAAATCTGCGTTGAGCTTTAACAAGTCATAGTCACCCTTGTGAGACTCATCAAATAAATCAAGGATGTCGTGTGAAGTAACCTTGCCGTTTTCAATGCCGACAGCCAGGCCGCCCTTGCCTTCCAAAAGAAGGTGAACGGCTTCGCTGCCCAGCTTGGAAGCCAGCACCCGGTCAGAAACAGTTGGCGTGCCGCCCCGCTGCATGTGACCCAAAACATTGGCCCGGACGTCGAAGTCACCATGCTTCTTCAGTTCAGCCATGAATTGGTCAGCGGTCATTACGCCTTCAGCAACGACTACCACACCGTGGTCCTTACCGCTTTCCTGGGCTTGCTTGAGCCGGTTGGCGATTTCTTCGACATCATATGGTCTTTCAGGAATGACGATCGCGTCCGCCCCGCAGGCTACGCCGACGCGCATAGCGATGTCACCACAGTTGCGGCCCATTACGTTGACAATGAAGACCCGGTGGTGGCTGGAAGCAGTGTCACGGATCTTGTCGATCGCGTCCATTGCCGTCATGCAGGCCGTGTCATAGCCGATCGTGGCATCCGTGTAAGGGATGTCGTTGTCGATCGTGCCTGGCAGGCCAATTGAGTTGAAGCCGTGGCGGGTCAGCTGCAGGGCGCCATGGTAGGAACCATCCCCACCAATAACGACAACAGCATCGATGCCGTGCTTCTTCAATTGTTCAATACCAGCCAGCTGTCCTTCTTCTTCTGCAAATTCAGGATAACGCGCAGAGTAGAGGAAGGTACCGGAAACATTGATCAAGTGGGCTACGTCTTCACTTTCCAATGGGAAAATGTCGCCCGCAACCAAACCTGCAAAACCGTATCTGATACCGAAAACTTCCAAACCGTTCGCGATCGCGACTCTGGTTACGGCTCTTACGGCTGCATTCATACCAGGGGCGTCACCGCCGCTAGTCAAAATACCAATCCGTTTCATGAATTCACCTCATCATGATTTAAATTGTGTAATATCTCACATCAAATAAATCATAACATTTTTACCGCATAAAGTCTTGTAAAATCTGGTTTAAATTCGATTTTTTCAGACTTTCGACCTGTTAGGGCTTACAAATCCCAGCCTGGCGTTTATTATTTATTTCACTAGGAGAGATTTTTTTCAAAAAAGCAAATTGGTCAAGTCATTTTCAGCGCAAATTTACCTGCTTCATGTCCCAAATTTTGAAGTCCAGTCTCTCTCTTTGGCCTAAAGCTTCCAGCTTGAGCAGGTAGTAGTCATTTACCTGTAAATTCAAAGTTAATTTGGCCAGTTCCCCGGCAAAAAGCCAGCACCTGTAGCGGCCGGAAGAATCAGCCAGAATCAAGGTCGCCATCTTCCGTCCCCGCTTGTCTTCCTGGTAGCGGACAGCCAAAAGCTTGGCCAGTGCCAGGCCCCTTTCTTTAACCTGGAAGTCGCCTAAGCGCTTGGTCCGGTAGTGCTGGTCAAAATAACGCTCAAGAGCCAGGTCCTTAGGCTTGACGGTAACCGGCTTGACTTCTTCAGCCTGCTCGAGCTGCTTTAAGTCCAAAAGGCGCAAATCCTGCAAGATCAGCTGGTAGCCCCGGCTGTCCTTTTGGTCTTCTTTTTTGTCAACTTGCAGGAGGTAGACGGCGTTTTCTTTCAGAATTTGGGCAAAGCGGCGGTACTGGCTGGTAAAAATGGTCACCTTCTCGCTGGTCTGTCCGTCGCTAAAGACGGCGTTGCTGCCTAACTCACCGGCCCGGGCTCCCCGCTTGACCCGCCAGTTGTTTTTCTTGATGAACTGGGCAAGCACCTGCCCGGTCTCGTTTAAGGCAAGACCAGCAAAAGGCTTGGCTCCATAACGCTTGGCCAGGGCCTTGCCGGCAATTTCCAGGGGAGATGCCGTTACGGCAAAGCCCATGGCTCTTTCTTCCATAGCCATCTTTTCTGCTGCCGTCGGCATTGGCACGTTTTCTTCCTTGGCGGCTAAAAAGTCCTGCAAGACCAGGCTTTTTTGCGACAAGCGGGCAGTATTGAGCATGTTGCCGCAGTTGACCAAAAGACTGGCCCGGTTGGGACTGACCTGGTCAAAGAGGCCGGCTTCGATCAAGGGGACCAGCTGCTTTTCTTTCAATTCCTTGGTATCCAGCTGCCGCAAAAAAGCCGGGAAGCTGGTTACTGGCCGTTTTAGGGCCAGAAGCTGGTCCAAAAAGGCCGGCGTAATCCCCATAATATCCTTTAAGCCCAGGTAGATCCGGCCTTCAAACAAGCGGGCCTCTGCTTGGCTCAAGTTGATGTCGGGCCCCAGGATCTCAACGCCGGCCTTTCTGGCCTGGCGGATGATGGCCCCTTTTTCCTTGCCCCGGCTGGCCCGGAGCTTTTCCAAGTAGAACTCCCTAGGGAAATGGACGGACAAGAAGGCCTGCCAGTAGGCCAAAAGAGCATAGGCGACGGCGTGGGAGTGGTTGAAGCCGTAGTTGGCGAAAGGCTCGATTAAGGCGTAGACTGCCTCGGCGGCTTGCCGGCTGTGTCCCTTTCTGACAGCGCCAGCGACAAACTTGCCCTTTTCTTCGTCTAAAAGGCCAGCCTGCTTTTTGGAAATCGCGTTCCGGAAGACGTCAGCCTCCGCCAGGCTGAAGCCCGCGAAAATCCGGGCCGTCTGCATGACCTGCTCCTGGTAGACGAAAATACCATAGGTCGGTCCCAGGACTTCTTTTAAGCTGGGGTCAGGATACTGAACCGGGCTGGTCCCGTTTTTCCGGGCGACGTACAAAGGGATGCTGGCGATCGGGCCCGGCCGGTAAAGGGCCACGGCGACGGACAAGTCGTCAAAAGTCCGAGGCTGGATTTTTCTTAAGACCTCCTGCATCCCGCTGGAATTAAACTGGAAAATCTGCTGGGTCTCCCCGCGGGCAAAAAGGCGCAAGGTATCCGGATCATCCAGGGGCAGCCGGGTCAAATCCAGGGGACCGCTGGACTTTTGAATCTCTGCTAAAACGCCTTCCAAAAGTTCCAAATTGTCCAGGGTCAGAAAGTCGATCTTTAAGAGACCATACTTTTCAACGTACTTTTTGGTCTGCTCAACCGTCCACAGAGGGGCTTCTTTCCCAGTCATCAAGCCGATCTGCCTGGATAGGGGCTCTTCACTGATGACCAGGCCGGGAGCGTGGGTGCCCGTGTCTTCCGGCAGCCCTTCCAGCCTTACGGCGGTTTGATAAAGAAGGCGGGTCAAGGGACTGGCAGCGACCAGGGCCTTAAATTCAGCCTGCTGGCCAGCTTCGGCCAAAGTTTTGGCTGCCCCCATGGCCTGCTTGAGGCGGGCGATAGCCGGCAGGGTTAAGCCAAAGACCTGGCCGGTCCGCTCAAGGACGCTTTTGGCCTTCATGGTCGTCAAGGCCAAAATCCGGGCCACCAGGTCAGAGCCCTCGCCAAAGTGTGCTTTAGCACCGTATTTTTCCTGCACGTAAGCAAAAGCCAGCTTTCGTCCGCTTGTGGTAAAGTCCAGGTCGATGTCGGGCATGTCGGCCCGGGCGGGGTTTAAGAAGCGCTCAAAGAGCAGGTCGTATTTTAAGGGGTCAATTTGGGTAATGCCTAAAGCATAGGCTACCAAGGACCCGGCAGCTGACCCCCGGCCCGGGCCGACCAGGGCGCCTCTTTGCCGGCAGTAATTGACGATGTCGCCGACGATCAAAAAGTAGTCAGCAAAGCCCATCTGCTGGATGACGGCCAGTTCCTTTTGCAAGCGGGCGTGGTAAATTCCCTGCTTAAGGCCTAATTTTTCCAGGCCGGCAAAAGCCAGCTTTTCCAAATATTGGTCGGAAGAAAGTCCTGTTGCTTGCGGAAAGACCGGCAGCTGTGGCTCCTTAAAAGGAATCTTAGCATGGCAGCTGGCCGCGATTTTGCCGCTGTTGGCCAAAGCTTCTTCTAAGCCCATTTCCCGGCAGGCATCTTCCAGGACAGGCGCGGGCCGCAGCCAATGTGACCCCTGCCCCTCCGCCATCAAGGTCAGTTCATGCTCATCCAGGACCCGTCTTTCCTTAATGGCCTGCAGGACCTTGCAAAGAAACTGGTCGCCCGGGTCTAAGTAGCGGACGTCCTCAACAACCGTGATGGGCAAGGCTGAAATTTCTGCCAGCTTTTTGACATAGGCATCATAAGCGGCCGCGGATTCAGCCGGGTAAACGCCTAAGTATAAGGGCAGGCCTTTTGGCAAAAAGGCCTGGAGCTTTTTAACATATTCCTCACCACTGTTCCTCAGTTTATTAAGCTGGCGCAGTTCGCTGGTCAGCCCGGCCGGCACGATCACGGTCAAGTCAGACAATTCGGGCAGGTCAGCCAGGCTAGGCGCCGGGCCGGCAAGGTCGCCAGAAGCGATATTTAAAAAGCTGGACAGGCGCATCAAGGACTGGTAGCCTTTTTGACTTTGAGCCAAAAAGACCAGGTCATATTCTGCTTCTTCCAATTCGACTCCCTTAAAGCGGCCCTGCAGGCCCAAAAGGGGCTTGATCCCTGCTTTTATGGCTTCCTGATAAAAGTCGGCCAGGCCAAAAGTTACATTGATGTCCGTCAGTGCCACGGCGCTATAACCCCGCTCTTTTGCCCCCTGGACCAGGTCAGCCGTTTTCATTGGGCTGGCCAGAATGGTATTGGCCGAGATAGTCTGCAATGCTGCTATGTTCACCTTGCTCGCCCTGCCTTTCGCTTTTTGCTAGTTATTTTAATTATAGCAAAGTCCTTTTTCCACCAATTGAATTTGCTTGCCGATTCTGGTAAAATGCAGAGCGAAAGAAGGAAGATACTATGGGACGTTACATTGTTTGCATCGTCTGGGGGATGATTTATACTTTCATCATCGGCTTCATCGGAGCCCCTCTGACCCAGAGCACGTATAACCCTGTTACTTTGTTGATCGTCGGTGCCGTATTTGGCTTGCTGTTCTCTTTGACTATTCCAAAGATCACGGCCAAGTCATACAATGACGACTCCACGTACAGCAAATAAAACAGAAGACCACAGTGGCTAGCCTAACCGGCTAGCCCTTTTTGTTGTAATTTTTCTATCCACGGGCAAAAGATGCTATGATTTACCTAGTCTAATTTTATTAAGGAAGTTGACTAATGAAAGATAACCTAATCGTTTTTAAAGTAGGAACCTCCTCGCTGACCAGCCCGGCCGGCGACCTGGATCCGGAAAAGATCAAAAAAATTACCCGGCAGCTGGCCCAGCTGCACCAGGCCGGCTACAAGCTGGTCCTAGTAACTTCAGGATCCATCGCGGCTGGCTTCCGCCGACTCGGCTTTGACAAACGACCCAGGAAGGTGGCCGACAAGCAGGCTGCGGCCGCTGTCGGCCAGGGGCTCTTGATCGAGGAATACACCCGCAGCCTTTTGGTCCAGGGCGTGGTTTCCGCCCAGATCCTCCTGACCCAGGACGACTTCGCTGACCAGCGCCGCTACCAAAATGCCCAGACAGCCTTGAACGTTCTTTTGAGCCGGCGGGTCATTCCCATCATCAACGAAAATGACACCATCGCCATCGATGAACTGAAAGTCGGTGACAACGACACCCTGTCAGCCCAGGTAGCCTCCCTTTTAAAGGCTGACCTCCTGGTCCTTTTGACAGATGTGCCTGGCCTGTACAGCGACAACCCCAGAAAGAACCCTGATGCCCGGCCGATCCCGATCATCAACGAGATTACCCCGCAAATTTTTGCAATGGCCGGCGGGACCGGGTCCAGCAATGGAACCGGCGGCATGGCCACCAAGATCAAAGCCGCTGACATGGCGACCAAGTCCGGCGTCCCGGTCTTCATCTGTTCAGCAGACTCCACTGCCTTGGTTGACGCCGTTCACCAGAAGAACCAGGGGACCCTTTTTACAGCCAACGAAAATGCCTTCAACCAGAAGAAGCAGTGGCTGGCCTTCTACGCCCCGGCCAAAGCCCGGGTCTACATCGACCACGGAGCCGTCCACGCCATGGCCAGGGAAGGCTCCAGCCTCCTTATTTCCGGGATCAAACAGGTCCAGGGCAACTTTAAGAAAGATGACATCGTGGAAGTCTACAGCTTGAAGAGCAAGAAGCTGATCGGCAAGGGCAAGGCCCGATTCTCCCGGCCTGTTCTTGAAGAAATTCTGGAGCAAAAGCACCCTGAAGGCATCTTCATCCACCGTGACGACTGGGTTACCACCCTTTGATCTAAGAAAGGAAAAAGATAAGAAAGGAAAAAGAAAATATGACTGAAAGCTCAACTCAGCAACTGATGGACAGCCTGCTGGCAAACAAGGCGGCTGTCAACCTGGCAAATACTGCCGATAAGAACGAAGCCTTAGCCTTGATGGCTGACAGCCTGCTGGATCATGAAGCAGAGATCATTGCTGCCAACCAGCTTGACCTGGAAAAGGCCAAGGGGCAGATTCCTGACGTCATGCTGGACCGGCTCCGCCTCACCCCAGACCGCTTAGCCGGCATGGCCAGCGGCATCCGGGCCTTGATCGACCTGCCAGATCCAGTGGGCCGCCTTTTAGGCGAGCACACGGCTGACAATGGCCTTAAGATTGAAAAGCGGTCCGTGCCTTTTGGCTTGATCGGGATGATTTATGAAAGCCGGCCAAACGTCACTTCTGACGTGGCGGCCCTGGCTCTTAAGTCCGGCAATGCCGCCCTTTTGCGGTCCGGCAAGGATGCTTTTAATTCTGCTAACGCCATCATGCAGGCCTTAAAGGCAGGCTTAGCCAAAAGCAAGATCTCCCCAAAGGTGATTGAACTGGTTCAAGACACCAGCCGGCTGTCTTCCAGCGAAATGATGACGGCCCGGGGCAAGATCGACCTCTTGATCCCGCGCGGGGGCAAGGGCTTGATCAGAGCGGTTGTTGACAACGCCAAAGTTCCGGTAATTGAAACCGGGACCGGGATCTGCCATATCTATGTCAACAAGGCCGCTAATTTGGACGAGGCAGTCAAGATCACGGCCAATGCCAAGATGAGCCGACCATCAGTCTGCAACGCTGCTGAAGTCTGCCTGGTTGACCAGGAAGTTGCCGCTGACTTCCTGCCCCGTTTAGCTGCAGCTTTTGCCGGCAAGGTTGAGATGCGGGCTGACGAAAGAGCCAAGGAATTTTTGCCAGAAGCTAAAGCAGCTGGCCCGGACGACTTCGACACGGAATTTTTGGACTACATTATGGCTATCAAGGTCGTGGACGGAATTGAAGAAGCGATTGACCACATCGCCAAACACTCAACCCACCACAGCGAGGCCATCGTGACTGAAGACCAAGCAGCCGCTGACCGCTTTACCCAAGCCGTCGACTCAGCCGCTGTTTACGTCAACGCTTCTACCCGCTTTACCGACGGGGGTGAATTCGGCCTGGGCTGCGAACTGGGCATTTCCACCCAGAAGATGCACGCCCGGGGGCCAATGGGTTTAAACGAACTTAACAGCTACAAGTACATCGTCCGTGGCCAGGGCCAGGTCAGAGAATAGCAAGGAGTTTTTTATGAAAGTTGGATTTATCGGTTTAGGCAACATGGGAAGCGCGATCGCCAGAGCAGTTGCCAAGTGTGATGACGTCAGCCTGCTTTTGAGCAGCCACAACCCGGAAAAAGCCGGCAAGCTGCAGGCGGAAATCGGCGGCCAGCTCTTAGATAACGCGCAAGTCGCTGCTGAAAGCGACGTGGTCTTTTTAGGCGTCAAGCCTTACCAGGTGGCCAGCACCATCAAGGAAATTGGTGAAAACAGCAATAACGGCAGCATCTGGATCTCCATGGCGACCGGGGTCAGCCTGGAAACTTTGGCCAAGCTTTTGCCCGGCCACGACCTGGTCAGAATGATGCCCAACACCCCAGTAGCCATCGGCCAGGGCATGACCAGCTACACCAGCCAGAGCAGCCAGGCCAAAGATGTCTTCAAGGAATTAATGGCTCACTCCGGCAAGGTCGTGGAAATCCAGGAAGGCTTGATGGATGCCGCTACGGCAGTAGCTGGCTGCGGTCCGGCCTTCGTCTACCAGTTTATTGAAGCCCTGGGCGACGCTGGCGTGCAAAACGGCCTCTCCCGCTCCCAAGCCATTGAAATGGCCGCCCAGACGGTTTTGGGCTCAGCCCAGATGGTCCTGGCGACCGGCCAGCACCCGGCCCAGCTCAGAGATGCCGTAACTTCACCAGGCGGCTCAACCATTGCCGGCGTCGTTGAACTGGAGAAGAATGGTTTCCGCTACGCGGCCATCAGCGCAGTTAACGCGGCTCTTAAGCGGAACCAGGAATTGGGCTAAAGAGCTAATAAATATGATAACCGCCAATTGCAAGAATAAATTGAACACTTACCATAACATCTGGTAGATTTTGACTATCTACGCCGGTAAATGCGGTCAAGTTCGGTGTCAAAGTACTCTTCTGGAGTCTTGTAGTTTAAGATCTTCCGAGGAAGAGAGTTGCACCATACCTCGATCTTAGCAATATCTTCCACACTGTACTTATCCATACGGTCTCCCTTGGGAATATAGCGTCTGATAAGCCCGTTGTGCCGTTCTACGCTGCCTTTATCACAGGATGTATAAGGGTGAGCGTAGTACACAAGAGTCTTGGAAACTTGCTCAAGATCGGATAGATCTGCGAACTCAGATCCATTGTCGGTTGTGATAGACTTAAAGATTTGATTCCATTTGGATCCGTAGTACTCTCGAAGCTTATCAAATGCCTTCATAACGCTAGCTGAGGTTTTATCCTCGATCTTGATCATGAAGAACTGACGCGTCTTTCGTTCGCACAGAGTAAGCAACACATCATCGTCCTTAGTCTTGTGTCCAAGAACCAGATCGCATTCCCAGTGACCAAAGTCCTTACGGCTTTCGATTCTAGGACTACGTTCATCGATGCTTCGTCCCAAGATACGCTTGTTTACACGGGCACGACGAGTCTTGGTATTGCGCTTGACCTTCTCTGGAAGATCACCGTTCTTGATATCCATTAGGCCCAAGTCAACGTAGTTATACAGAGTTTTGGTTGATACGACCTGATCCTTCTGGAAGATTCCCTTGGCCAAAGCATAACCCACGCAAGCATCAAGAGACCAGCCTCGATTATGGAAGCAGTGGGAAACATAGTCGATGAACTTATTTCTGCGAAGAAACAAGCTCTTGCGGCCGCATTCGCTTCTATGTAGTTCGTAAGTGCTTTGCCCTTCGACGGCTTTATACCGCTTCACATTGCCGGTATACAGGGATACTGTGCCTCTTTTGAGCTCATATCCGACCGTGCTTGGTGAGCAGTTAAGTTCTCTAGCTATAGCACGATTAGAGTAGCCCTTAGAGTGCAGCTCCTGGATTGTAGTCCGGTCGTTTAGCTTAAGGTGCTTGCCTTTTTGGTGTAGTTTAGTGTTAGAATAAGAATGATCCATTTTAACCTCTCTAGAAATGTTTGTGGTAATTCATATTCTACCAGATGGTTGAAATGGATTTTTTGTGCTCTAATCCAGTGAAAACGATTTTTCTTACTGGATCGGAACAGTGTTCAGTTTAATTTTACAATCGGCGTAAATATGATAACAAAGAAATACCCACTGAAGATTTGCTTTCCTTCAGTGGGTATTTTTTCGTAAGTTTAATGGCTGGTTTCGACCATGATATAAGACCGGTTGCTGTAGAGGTTTCTTGACCGAGAATATTCAAGGTTGACCCCGGAATTGGTCCAGACGATCTGCTCGATTTCCAGAATCGGCGTGCTTTCGTTGGCCCCAAGGTACTGCCGGTCATATTTATCTGGCAGATCAGCCTTGATCCGGCGGAAGACCCCGCCAAACTTGATATGCAGCTTCTTGTGCAGGTAAGAATAGATCGACCCTTCCAAGATCCTTTTGGACAGGGCCGGCACCTGGCTGACCGGCATATAGGTATGCTCAATCACCAGAGGCTCGTCGTCCAAAAGGGTCAAGTTGGACAAGACATTGGTTCCCAGGCCTGACTCCTTATAGACAAAGCCTTCCTGCTCCAGCAAGTCCAAAGCGCTCTTGACCGTAATCTTGCTAACCGAAAACTCCTAAGCCTATGTATTAATAGTATGGCGTCTATTATTTTTAGAAAAAATTAAATATTTTCTTACATCAAAGCCTGATCGTAGATGGCCCGCTGGCCGCCGACATACTTTGGCCGGCGGCGGGCACAGATGATTCTGGCCTCCCCGATCTTGTCCAGGGAAATTCTCAGGGGAACGACCACCGGATGCAGGTGCATCCCAATCAAGGTACCGCCAATGTCAATCCCGGCTTCCCCCCGGGCAGCAATGTCTTCTACAAGTACCGCATTTGGCATTTTCTGGTAGGCTACGGTCGCGAAAGCCCCGCCGGCATGGTTTGGCTGGGGAATAGCGTTGACCTGCTCTAAGTCATACTTTTCCATCGCTTCCCGGCTGACCACCAGGGCCCGGTTCAAGTGCTCGCAGCACTGGGCGGCCAGGAATATCCGCTTTTCTGCCAAAACTTCATTGATCCCCTGGTAAAGGGCTTCAGCAACATCAGTGCTGGTATTGGTGCCGATCGCCTCACCTAAGACCTCGCTTGAAGAGCAGCCAACCACGAAAAACTGGCCGGCCTTGATCCCGGATGCCTCGACAATTTCACTGACGGCCTGCTTGGCCTGCTTTTGAATTTCTGCTAAATCCATCTTTTTCCTCCAATCTTGTTTCTTGCTTTGCTTGCTGCCTTTATTGTAACTCAGTCAGCAGATTCTGCTGCGAGCATAAGCAAATCTGTTAAAATATAGAAAAAATAATAAAAATTTCTGTTCATAATTAGTGAGGTGTTCAATGCCATGCACAAACAAAGTCTGGCCCTCAAATTTTCTTTTATCTTTTTCAAGAAATACAGCCCGGGCGACTAGGCAAGCGTCCGCCTGACCGCCGCCAGCAAGGCCTGCTGGGAGAGGTCTTTCTTTTTCAAGCTGTCTAATACATGCCGGTCAATCGTTCCCTTCGTCAAAAGATGGTGAATGATGACCGGCTTTTTCTGTCCCTGCCGGTAAAGGCGGCCATTCATCTGTTGGTACTGCTCCAGACTCCAGGGCAGGGTAAACCAGATCAGGGTATGGCCCCCTTCTTGCAGGTTAAGGCCCGCCCCGGCGCTGGCCGGCTGGACCAGCATAACCGGGATCTTGCCCTTGTTCCAGCGGCGGATCATGCCAGGTGAGCCGTCAAAAAGCTCAGCCTTAACCCCGTTTTTCCGGTAAAAGGCTAAAAGGCGGGAGGCGTCTGACTTGAAATAATAAGCGACCAGGCTGGGCGTAGCCGTATTGCTGGTTAAGTAGAAGCAGCTTTCTATTTTTTCATCAAAAATCTCCTGGTAATGCTCCCCGTCTTCTTCATAGATGGCACCGCTGGCTAGTTGCCGCAGGCGGCCGGCTAAAACAGCCGCGTTATCGGCGCTAAGCTCCTGGCCAGACAGGTCCAGGACCTGGTCTTTTTTCAGCTGCTGGTAGCTCTTTTTGGCCCTTGGAGGCATTTCCACCCAGTCCAGGCTCTCTGTCAGTTCCGGCAATTTCAGCCGGGTATTTTTCATGGAGATGACGATATCGTCGATGGCCCGGTAGATTTTTTCCTCACTTCCTGGCAAAAGCCGCCACTTGACCGGGTGGTTGTTGACCAGCAAGGTCGGCTCAAAGTACTGCTGCCGGTAGGCCGTGATGCTCCTGCCCAGCCGCTCTCCCTGGTCCAAGAGGTAGATTTGTGACCACAGGTCCTGGAGGGAATTAGGCGCCGGGGTCCCGGTCAGTTCAATCAGGCGCTGGATTCTCCCCCGCACGCTCTTTAAGGCCTTGAAGCGCTGGGAAGCCGGTGACTTGAATGACTGGGACTCATCGATTACCACGTTTTTAAAGAGCCAGGGACCCAGGTCAACCAGCTTGTTGACCAGGTCCCGGCTGGCAAAATACAGCTGCCAGTCACCCTTGGCGGCCTTGGCCGCGGCAGCTTCATAGAGCTCTTGCCGGCCAGCTGGAGTCAGCTGGCGGCCTTTTTCATCGGTCAAAAAGGACTGGGTCTTAAACGGCAAGTTCCACTTATCAATCTCATCTTGCCAGGTCGACTTAGCCACGGTCTTTGGGGCGATCACCAAAATATGCCCCTTCATCCCCTCTTCCCGCAATTTAGCCAGGGCAGCCAGGGTCGTCAAGGTCTTGCCCAAGCCGATATCCAGGAAAATCCCGCAGTAAGGGTGGTCCATAATAAAGTTCATGCTGTAGAGCTGATAGTCATGCAGGGGCAAAGTCTGCCCGCCCAATTTAACCTGGGCATCAACCATTTTCCCGGCAAAAGACTCAGTCTTTTCTTTTGCTCCTTTTGCTTTTTTAGCTCCTTTAACTCCCTTTACTTCTTCTGCTTTATTTGCTTCATTTGGCTTTTGGGCAGCCATGATCACCCCATCCAGCTGCAATTGCCAATTGCCATTTCTCCCGGCTTGGCTGAGAGTCAAAGTCACCACTTTCCCGGCCGGGACTTCCTGGCCAAAAATCTGCTTGAGATTGCCGCCTTCTTCTTTGGCCAGCCAGGGCAGGACCCCTTCGGCCGCCTCAAAAGAAACAATTGCTCCCGGCAAATTCTTTTCTAAATGGCCGGCAACCAGCTCCCAGTCTTTCAAGGTCACGAAAGCATAGGGCTTTTGGTGGACAGGCAGGCCGGCTAATTTTTCCGCTGCCTGCACCTGCCGCAATTCTTCGGCTGAAACGAAGGAAGTCAAATGGCTCTTAACCACTTTCCCTTGCACGCGCACATTTTCTCCTGGCATATTCCACCTCCTTAAATTGCTGCTTTTATTATGCCACAAAGGCATGAAAAAAAAGGCCTGGCGGCCTTTTTCTTCGTTATTCGTCACTAATAGAAGCGGTAGTACTTCTTCGTGTCGACCTTGACCTCTCCTTGAGTCAGGTATTCGCTGAACATCTGGACATAGTCCTTGTCCAAGGAGAATTCGATCTTGTCCAAGCTGTATTCCGGGTAGAAACCGCCCCCGTTGGCCCGATAGTTGTTGACGGCCAGGTGGTAGACCTGGTCATCTTGAATATCCCGGCCCTTGAACTTCAGCTTGGTCAAACGCTGGCCGACCGGCTTGGAGAGGTCAGCCTCGTATTCCAGTGGGTAAAAGACGTCAAAGTGGTAAAGTTCCGGCTTTGGCTTGAGGTAGCGGTCGATAAAGTGGATCTTGCCGTTTTCGTCTTTTTCCAAAAAGCTGGCCGTGTGCTCTACAATGTGACGGAGCTGCTTACCAGTCAATTTGACGCTGACCAATTGGTTGGCATATGGGTAGTTCAAAAGAATGTCCCGCATGGTTACCGTCTTGCCAAAACCCTTGGCCACGTCATTCATCACAGCCGTGGCTGAAAGGTCAGCGTGGGTGAAGTAGAGCTGCATCTGCTGGAGCAGGTTGATGAAAGGTGCCCCTTCAATCCGGCCCTTGTTGGCATCTTCAATCGGGGCTGGCTGGTCCAGGTGGGCAATTGGCTGGTCAAGCCATTTCTGGGTGGCTAGATCGAGCGGCTTAACGATTTCTTCAACTTCCGGGTCTGATGCAAAGTCCTTGGTGTCGATCAATTCGCTGGTCGCTTCTTTGACCTTGTAGCCTGCTTCCGTCTTTTCCAGGTCTAAAACGACTTCCGCAATCGCCTCGCCCCGGTAGCCCGGCTGCACGCAAGGCTTGCCGGACGGGCTTATCATGTTCAGTCTCCGGTGCTGGTGGCCCGTCAGCATGACGTCGACTTCCGGGATCTCAGTCAGAATCCGGTAGCCTTCGTTTTCCCCGTTGTGCGGTTCAGTTGCTTCCCCGCTGGCGATGTCACTTTCAAAGCCGCCGTGGTAAAGGACGGCCAGGACATCGACTTGTGGCTTGATGATCTTGGCAAAATGAGCGATCTGTTCGTAAGCAGACTTAAAGGCCAGGCCCTTGATCCGGTCAGCTGCTTCCCAGTGAGGGATGTACTGGGTGGTAATCCCCAAAACGCCAACCTTGACCCCGCTTCTTTCCAGGATCACGTAGTCCCGGCCCAGAGTCGGCACTTGGGTTTCGGTATCCAAAATATTGCAGTTAACGAATGGAGCCTTGTTGTTGTCCACATAGTAGGCCATGTATTCCTGGCCAAAGTTAAAGTCATGGTTGCCCAGGCAGCGGACGTCGTAGCCGACCGCGTTGTAAGCAGCAGTAAAGCGGGCCAGGTTGTCCAGATTCTTGCTGCCATGGGTGTAAGCAGCCAAAGGAGACCCCTGCAGGCAGTCGCCGGCATCAGTCACGATGACGTGGTCTGCCCCCCACTTGGCCTTCTCCGCCTTGATAGCGCTGGCTACCCTGCTAAGGCCGTAAGGAGCGTCGTAGTCGCCCGTGCTCTGGTAGTCAGTTGGCAGCAAGTAGCCGTGGGTGTCGCTTGAATGTAAAAAAACCAGTTTCATTCTTCGAATTCCTCAATCCTAATTTTTGGCATAAAAAAAGACACCAGAAAAACAGGTGCCTTTTAAATTAGTCGTTATCGCTAGCGTTGTTTTCGCTGACTACTTGACGACCCTTGTAGTAACCCTTAGGGGAAACACGGTGGCTCAAACGGTATTCACCAGTAGTTGCGTCGTAGTGCATTGCTGGCACGCTGAGCTTCAAGTGAGCGCGACGTGACCGTTTCTTTTGCTTAGAAGTATGTCTTGCAGGAACTGCCATTTATAACTGATCTCCTTTATTGTAATATCACAGTATCAAGTCGGTGACCTAAATACTCAAGTAATTAAATAATACTATTGCCTGGCAAATAAATCAAGAAAAACCTTACTTTATTTATTTGCGGGAGGCAAATTCAAGCGACAATTTGTCCCCGATCCCCGGGAACAAGTTGTACAATTTGGCCAAAGCCGCCAGGCTGACCGGGAGGTTGAGCTCACGCTTGTTTGAACCGAAGTAGTGGACTACTTCCCAGGCAACGTCGTCCGGGTCAAGCATGAAGGCCTGGACATTCTTGACGTACTGGCCGCTTGCATCGGCAATGTTGAAGAAGTTGGTGTAAACCGGACCCGGGTTGACGGTCATGACCTTGACGCCAAAAGGCTTGAGTTCAAGGCGCAGAACGTTGGAGAACTGGATTACGGCTGCCTTGGCGGCGCTGTAAGCCGCTGACTTGGTCGTCGGCACCTTACCGGCCATGGAGCCAAAGTTGATGATCTGCCCGCTGCCCTGCTCCAGCATCAGGCGGCCAAAAAGCCGGGTCATGTACATCAAGCCCAGGACGTCAACTTGGAACATTTCCGTGGCGTCTTGCATGTCAGCTTCCATGAATTCCTCAAACTTGCCGAAACCAGCCGCGTTGACCAGGTAGTCGATGTGCTTGACCTTTTCCTTAACTTGGTCAAAAGCCGCTTCGATGTCGCTGGCCAGGCCCAGGTCAGCCTTGACGGCGAAAGCTGCTGAAGCAGACAATTCCCTGGCTTCAGCAGCGATTTCCTCCAGCTTGTCCAGGCGGCGGGCCAGCAAAACAACCGTGGCGCCCCGGCTGGCGCTTTCCAGGGCAATTGACCGGCCGATCCCGCTGCTGGCCCCGGTAATAACTACAACTTTATTGCGTAATGAATCACTCATCTTTATCACGTTAACCTTTCATTGGAACTACGAACTTGTCCAGGTCCTTGGCCAAAGTCGTGGCCGGGAAGATCTCCCGCGCCTGTTTGACCATCTGGCTGGCCAGAGGGCCCACGTAGCGGGCCGAAACATGAGTCAGGTATAAATGCCCGACATGGCAGGCGCTAGCCGTCTCAGCGGCTTGTGTACACGTTGAGTGGTAATAGTCCCTGGCCAGCTTACCTTCGCTGGCGTCAAAGGTCGCTTCATGGACCAAGACATCAGCATGGTCAGCCAGGCGGCGGATTGACGGCGTTGACCGGGTGTCGTAAATCACGGTCACTACCCGCCCCTTCTTGGCCGGGCCTAAGAAATCCTTGCCGTTCAACACCGTGCCGTCAGCCAGTTCAACCTGCTCACCCCTCTTTAGTTTACCAAGGAGCGGGCCGTTTGGCACTTTAAATTCCGCCAACTTGTCCATCAAAAGCTCACCGGCCTTGTCAGCTTCAACCACCCGGAAGCCCCAGCTGTCGATCCGGTGGTCCAGCTTTTCAGTATAAACCTCAAAGCCCCGCTCACTGACGATCTTGCCGCCTTCTTCCAGGGTGACGAATTTGATTGGATAAGAAATCTTCGCTTTTGAAATCCTGAGAGAGGTCTTGACGAACTGTTCAATCCCTGCTGCCCCGTAAATGGTCAAGGGGCCGACGTCGCCTTGAAAGGACCTGGTTGACAAGAGGCCCGGTAGACCGAAAATGTGGTCGCCGTGATTGTGCGAGATAAAAATCTTCGTGATTTTGCGCAGGCGGATATTGGTGCGCAGAATCTGGTGCTGGGTTGCTTCCCCGCAGTCAAAGAGCCAAATCTCGTTCAGCTCATCCAATAGTTTTAAAGCCAGGCTCGAGACGTTCCGAAGCTTTGACGGCTGGCCCGAGCAGGTGCCAAGAAATTCCAGTTCCATTTAACTCCCATTCTTTTCCAAACAAATATAAAAAGGCTAATTCGATCCGCTGGCGCGGACCATTTCTTTGACGATATAAGTGCTGTAGTAGTTTTGCCCCACATTATTCGGGTGGGTCTTGTCGTCGTAAAACCAGCTGGACTGGCTGTGGGCGTAGCCGTACCAGTCAATGACGGTCAAGTTCTTGTACTTCTTGGTCAAGGTCTGCAGCTGCTGGTTGACCTGGTTTTGCCAGGACCGGGTTGGCACGACGACGTTGATCCAAAAGAGCTGGCGCTTCGGTCCGACAATCTGCATGATTTGCTTGACTTCGTCATCAGTAAAAGGCCCGTTGGTCCCCAGGCCAATCAAGACATTGTCCTGCAGCTCACCTTTTTGGGCATAAGACTGCAGCAGCTGGGGGGCCACGTCGGCCTGCCGGGAAACCGTGGCGTCGATCACGGCGTGCGGCAAAAGCTGGTGCAAGATGTCACTTGAAGAAGCCATGACCGAGTCGCCAATGGCCGTCACCTGCAGCTTTTGCGCGGCTTGCAAGTCAGCCTGGCTGATCCCGTACTTCTCAAATTCCTGGTTGACTTTTTTTCCGCCGCTCTTAGACTTAGTCGTTTTTGACTTGGTCTTGGCCTTGGAAGTCTGCTTGCTCTTCTTGCTGGATGACTTCTTAGCCGCTTTTTGCGAGCTCTTGATCAATTCCAGGGCCTTCTTGTTCATCTCAGCCTGCTGCTTGGAGTTGTCATTGATCGTCTTGATCAAAGCCCCATCCTTGTTGTCAGCCTTGGCCAGCGGGGAGAAGATGATCCCGCTGCTGCCGATCAAAAAGACCAGGAAGAAGGCCGCCGTCTTCAGCCAGTTTTTGGACAACTTGACTGGCCACTGAAAAAGCTTGGTCAAGTTGTAGCGGATGACTTCGCTGGTGTAGCGTCTTTTTTCAAAAAGACGGTAAGTAATTTCACTGATCAAGAGGATCAAGCCAATCTCGATCACCCGGTAAAAAGTCACATGGTCGGCCAGGTCGCTGACCCGGCTTTCGAAAAAGATCATGACCGGGAACTGGTAGAGGTAGATTTCATAACTTCTTGACCCCAGCCAGTTAAAGACCGGGTTGGTCATCAGCCGGTTCCAGATTCCGACCGGAGCCGCGATTACCGCCGCGAAAACCGTCACGAAGAAGCTGAAGATGAACATCCCACCATAATATGGGAAAGCGGTCTGAGCGTTCATCAAAGGCGAGAACATGAGCAAAAGCATCCCAAACAGGGTCGCCAGCCCCGTCCAGTTGAGAATCACCCCATCTTTTTGGGTAAAGCGGTTGTCCAGCTCTTCAAAAGGCCAGAGAACTGCCATGGCGCTGCCCAGGCCCAAAGAGAAGAAGCGGGTGTCAGTCCCGTAGTAAATCCGGCTTGTATCCTGGCCCGGCCGGAAAAGCAGGGCCATTTCCAGAGCGGACAAGACCGACAGACCCACCAGAACCCAGAAGATATTCCGCCGCTTTTTGGCAAATTTGACCAAGAGGGCCATCACCAGCGGCCAGAGCAGGTAGAACTGCCAGTCAATCGCCATCGTCCACAAGTGGGTAAAAGGCGATTCATTATTGGCAAAACGCTCAAAGTAACTCTGCCCGTTGAATATCTGCCACCAGTTATATACCCCCAGCAAGTTGCTGGCGACAATCTGGTAAAGCTTGTTTAAAAGGTTGCGCTGAAAGAGCACGATATATGCACTGGTCAGCCAGAGCATGGCGATCAGCGGGGGATAAAGACGCTTGAAGCGGCGCTGGTAAAAGGACTTGATGTCAAAATAGCCCTGATTGCGGTAGGCAGCCATAATCTGGTTGGTTACCAGATAACCGGTCAAAACCAGAAAGACCGGCACGCCCAGGTAACCTCCGCCAAAGTGGTCCGGATCCAGGTGATATAAAATTACCCCGATTACGGCCAGGGCCCGCAAGCCAGCATAGCCAGTAATATATCGTTTCTTCATTTTTTCAATTTTCTAACTTTCGTTTCTCTATTCTATTTTTGCAATCTATCCCTTATTGCACGAATTCAAAGCTGAAGTCGCCAATGTAAACGTCGTCTCCATCGACAGCGCCTTGCGCCCGCAGTTCATCATCGACACCCATCTTCTTCAAGCGGCGGGCCAGGCGCATGATCCCGTCCTGGTGGTCCAGGTTGGTCATGGCTACCAGGCGTTCAAGCTGCTCACCGTGAATTTCAAATTCGTGGTCAGCCAGCTTTTCAACCGTGAATTCCATCTTTTCAGGCCGGTGGTACTTGTAGGTCTTAGTCTTGACCTCTTCCTTGGGCTTAACGGCAGCTTCAGCCTCTTGGACTTCAACCTCGCTGACCAGGTCAGCCGCCCGACTCATCAAGCGGTCAACGCCCTGGTGGGTAACGCTGGAGAGTTCGTAAACTTCCTGGTCAACCCCATGCGCGGCCAGGTCCTTCTTAAACTGGGCCAGTTTCTCATCGGCGCCTGGAATATCCATCTGGCTGGCCACGATGATTTCCCGCTTGCTGGAAAGGTCATCTTCCGTGTATGAGGCCAGTTCGTGCAAGATGGTCTCATAGTCCTCGTAGGCATCCCGGCCGTTGTTCGGGTCCATGGACACCATATGCAGGATAACCTTGGTTCTCTCCACGTGGCGCAGGAACTGGATCCCCAGCCCTACCCCCTGGCTGGCCCCCTTGATCAGGCCCGGCAGGTCGGCCATGGAGAAGTCCCGGCCGTCTGGCAAAAGAACCATGCCTAGGTTTGGCTTCAAAGTCGTAAACTGATAAGCCGCGATCTTTGGCTTGGCACTGGTGACGACTGACAAAAGGGTTGACTTGCCGACAGACGGGAAGCCGACCAAACCGACGTCAGCCAGGACCTTTAATTCCAAACGCAGGGTCCGGAATTCACCCGGTTCCCCGTTTTCAGCGATTTCCGGCGCCGTGTTGACGCTGGTGGCAAAGTGGATGTTGCCCCGGCCGCCCCGGCCGCCTTTAGCAACGACCAGCTCCTGGCCATTTTCAACCAAGTCACCGATTTCTTCACCGGTGAAAAAGTCATAAACGGTCGTGCCGACCGGCACCTTCAAGTACAGGTCCTTGGCTGCCTTGCCGTATTGGGCCTTGATGCGGCCGTTTTCGCCCGGCTCAGCCTTGAACTTGCGCCGGTAGCGGAAATCCATCAAGGTTCTGAGGCCGTTATCGGCCACGAAGATAATGGACCCGCCCCGGCCGCCGTCACCGCCAGCTGGTCCCCCGTTAGGCATGAATTTTTCATGGCGGAAGGCCACCATGCCGTCCCCGCCCTTTCCGGCTTGGACTTCAATTTTAGTTTGATCAACAAATGTTGAAGGAGTTGGCATTCTTGTTTTTACCTTTTCTTTCTTTCGTTAATTGTTACCATTTAATCATAAGCTATTTTGCCCAATAGCTAAAGGGAAATTTTGACTGCCTGCGCCTGGGTTAAAGTCAGTCCCGCCTTGCGCAGATCATCAATAGAAGCTTCCTTGATCTTCTTTAAAGAGCCAAATTCCCGCAAAAGCTTGGTCCGGCTCTTCGGCCCGATACCTTTGATCGAGTCCAGCCGGCTGACCAGGGAGTTTTTCGCATGGGTCTGCCGGTGGAAGGTGATGGCAAAGCGGTGAACCTCATCTTGAATCCGGGTCATTAAGTAAAAGCCTTCTGACTTCGGATCCATTGGAATCAGCTTGAAAGGCTGGCCCTTAAACGGGTCACCGTACAAGAGGTGGTTGGTCCGGTGCTTGTCATCTTTAACCATCCCCGCTACCGGAATATCCAGGTTCAGCTCGTTTCTTAAGACGTCCTCGCAGGCTTCCACCTGGATCTGTCCCCCGTCCATCAAGATCAGGTCCGGCATTCTTTCATGCTCTTTTAACAGCCGGCTGTAGCGGCGGCGGACGACTTCCCGGGTGTTGCCGACTTCATCGGCGCTGTTTTGGTGCTCAACTTCCCCCTTCAGCTTGAACTTCCGGTAGCCGGTCTTAAAGGGTTCTCCGTCTTTAAAGACAACCAGGGCCGAAACCGGGTCTGCCCCTTGAATATGGGAGTGGTCAAAACTTTCAATGTATGACCCGTAAGGCAGACCCAGGGCCTTGAAAATTTCTTCCTGGGCCCCTTTAGTCTTGCGCTGGCCGAGCTCCAGCAGGCGGAATTTGTCATCCAGCTTCAGCTGGGCATTTTCCCGGGCCATCTCCATCAAAGAAGCCTTCTGCCCCCTTTGCGGGGTCCGGACCTTAATACCGATAGCCGCGGCCAGTTCATCCTGGTCGATGCCTTTTGGCACCAGGACTTCCCTTGGCTTGACCCGATTCTTTTGGGCGTAGAACTGGGCAATAAAGGACATGAATTCGTCTTCTGGGTCAGTTGCATCAGTCAAAGGGAACATGTGCGACTCCCGCCGCAAGAGCTTAGCCTGCCGCAAAAAGAAGACCTGGATGGAAATCCAGGACCGGTCCACGTAATAGTTGAAGATGTCTCTTTGGGTATGGTCATTAGAGATGATCTTCTGCTTTTCAACCGTTTCTTCAATATACTTGAGCTGGTCCCGGAGTTCCCCGGCTCTTTCAAATTCCAGGTCAGCTGAAGCTTGCAGCATCTTATTGGTCAAGTCTTTCTTGACCTCCTGGATGTCCCCGTTCAAAAAGCGCTTGATCTTCTTGATCTGCTCGTCATATTCGCTTTGCGGCACTTCCTTAAAGCAGCTGCCTAGGCACTGGCCCATATGGTAGTAAAGGCAGGGCCGGCCGGTATAGCCGCTGCAGCGGCGTAAAGGGAAGACCTTCTGGATGAATTTTAAAGTCGCGCTGGCCGCGTAGACGTTGGGGTAAGGGCCAAAATAGTAGCCCTTGTCCTTGTAGACGATCGAGGTCAAGCGGGTCTGGGGATTTTTCTCATTCGTGATTTCGATATAGGGATAGCCCGTCCCCAACTTCAGAGCCACATTGTAATAAGGCTGGTACTTTTTGATTAGGGTGACTTCCAGCAAAAAGGCTTCCTTGTCAGAATCCACCACGATGATATCATAATCGGCAATATTCTTGACCAGCTCGGCCCGGCGGCCCTCCTGGCTGCTCTTGAAGTAGGACCGGACCCGGTTTTTCAAGTTTTTGGACTTGCCAACATAGATGACCTTGCCTTTGACGTCCTTCATCAGATAACAGCCGGCCTTTTCCGGCAGCAATTTCAATTTGTTTTCAATCAATTGACTCGCCATGTCTGCCTCCCCGCGATTCATTTACCGTACGATTTTATCACGAAACGTATTATTCTAACACCGATCCGCCTATAATCGCAAAAATATTTTAATGATTTTCCATGACCAAACCGGGACAAAATAAGGCCCTCTTAACAATAATCCTTTTATAGCTAGTCTTGTTCTACTTTTAGTCCAAAATAAACTTTTTTCTCGGAAAACGGCTGTCTTTTGTCCCTGTATCACGTATAATAATCTTGTTAAGACTATAGGATTTAGGAAGGCAAGATTTCATGAAGAACTTCTACTTGAACCATGACAGCAACATGGATGACTTTACTTCACTTTTGCTCATGCTTTTGGCACCAGGAATCAAGCTAATCGGGGTCGGGGTAACCGACGCCGACGGCTACGTTGAACCAGGCGTTTCCGCTTCCCGGAAGCTGATCGACCGCTTCAACCAGCGCGGCGACAAGCTGGAAGTGGCCAAGTCCGACTCCCGGGCAGTCCACCAGTTCCCGGAAGCCTGGAGAGTGTCAGCTTTTTCCGTGGACCACTTCCCGATCTTGAATGAAAAAGGCACGGTTGAAACGCCAGTTGCCGCAAAGCCGGCCCACCTGGACATGATCGACAAGATCCATGCTGCTGACGGCCCGGTTACCCTGGTCTTTACCGGTCCGCTTACTGACTTGGCCCGGGCCCTGGAAATTGACCCAAGCATCCAAGACAAGATCGAGGAACTTTACTGGATGGGCGGGTCTTTGAACGCCCACGGTAACGTTTATGCCCCATGCGCTGACGGGACCCAGGAATGGAATGCCTGGTGGGACCCGGAAGCCTGCAAGACGGTCTGGGACTCCAAGATCAAGATCCAGCAGGTCGGCCTGGAATCAACCGAAGAACTGCCTCTGACCGATGAAATGCGCCAGCACTTTGCATCCAACCGCAAGTACCCGGCCTTTGAATTCCTGGGCCATGTCTACGCCCTGGTCAACTCATTTGAAGTCGACTCAACTTACTACCTCTGGGACGTTTTGACCACCATGAGCGCCCTTTACCCGGAAATCGCCACGACCCGTGACACCAAGTCTGACGTCTACACTGACGGCGACCGGGCTGCCCGCTTCTTTGAAACTAAAAATGGCCGGCCAATGACCCTGGTTACTTCCGCTAACTACGACAAGTTCTGGGAACGCTTTGACGACCTGTGCGAAAAGGCCAAGCTTTTATAAAAAATAAAGCAGTAATAACGATTAAAACCTTCAGAAGATTTCCTTCTGAAGGTTTTTTATCCATATTTTTTGATTACGGCCAGCATGGCCTTTCCATAGTTGGCCAGTTTGGCATCCCCGACCCCGCTGCACTGGAGCAGCTCTTCCGGCGTTTGCGGTTTCCTAGCTGCCATATCCCGCAAAGACAAGTCGGAAAAGATGACAAATGGCGGCACTCCCCGCTTTTGGGCCAGGATCCGGCGGGCCTTTCTGAGCTCTTCAAAGAGGACCTGGTCACCGCCTGTTTCAGCAAGCTGCTCACTTTTGACTTCCTGGCGCCTTTTGACTCTGGCCTTGCCGTCCAAAACGTCCCAGCCCCGGTTGGTTACATGGACCAAGGGATAGCGGTCCCCCACCAGCTGCAGGTAGCCCTTTGAAACCAAGTAGTCGACCAGGCTGCTTACATCAGCCTGCTTTTTTCCCTTGAGTAGGCCGTAGTGGACACACTCATCAGCCCTGATCTCACTGATCTTCTTGACTTTGGACCCAGTCACAGCCTGGGCAACGATTTTTTTGCCATAGCGGCCGTCTAAGTCATAGACCATGCCGATTATAGCCTGGGCTTCGGCCGTCACCTCCTGGAAGTCGCCGCTGTTTAAGCAGTTGCTGCACTTGCCGCAGGGCGGGCAGTCCTGGCCAAAGTAGCGGACGATAAATTGCTGCAGGCACTCGTCTGTATTGGCATAGTCGCTGATCGTCTGCAGCTTTTGGTACTGGACCTGCCGGTAGGACTCATCAGCTTCAGAATTGTCGATAAACCAGCGGAACTGGCGAAGATCACTGGGGTGAAAAAGCATTACGGCCTCACTCTCCAGACCGTCACGGCCCGCCCGGCCGGCTTCCTGGTAATAGGCCTCCAGGTTTTTGGCGCTGTTTGCATGCAGGACAAAGCGGACATTGCTCTTGTCGATCCCCATGCCAAAAGCATTCGTAGCCACGATCAAGGGAATCCGGTCATACTGGAAGTCGTCTTGGACCTGGGCCCGTTCCTCATTGGACATCCCGGCGTGGTAGGCGGCAACGTTAAAGCCCTCCCGGCGCAAAAATTTGGTCAGCCCCTCCACCTTTTTCCGGGTGTTGGAATAAATAATGCCCGCCTCACCCCGGTGCTGCTTCAAGTAGTTGACGATATAGGCCCGGCTGTTTTTCGGCGCGTTGACCAGCTTGAAGTGGAGATTTTTTCTTTCAAAACTGGTGATGACGAAATTCTCCTCGGAAATGTCCAGCTGCTGGCCGATGTCCTCTCTGACCGCCTTAGTGGCCGTAGCTGTGAGGGCCAGAACATTGGGATGGGTATGGAGGGCGTTTATCCCGTCCTTTAGCTTCCGGTAGGCCGGCCGGAAGTCATGCCCCCACTGGGAAATGCAGTGGGCTTCATCGATGGCGACCAGGTTGACCTCCAAAAAGTTGAGCTGGTAGCGGAAATAGTCCATCTCCATCCGTTCTGGCGTCACGTAGAGCAGCTTGATTTTCCCTTCATAGCAGGCTCTTAAGATGGGATTGACGTCTTCCTGGGCTGTGGAGCTGTTAAGCGCCGCGGCCGGTATCCCGTACTCGCGCAGGCTGTCAACCTGGTCCTTCATCAAGGAGATCAAGGGTGAGATCACCACAGTCGTACCGGGAATCATCAAGGCCGGGATCTGGTAGCAAAGCGACTTCCCGCCCCCGGTCGGCATGACTGCCAGGACATTTTTTCCCTGGAAAACTTTTTCAATAATTTCACTTTGGCCCGGCCGGAAACTGTCATAGCCAAAATACTTCTTTAAGACCTGCTGTGGATCAAGCAAGCTCTCTACCCCCTTTAATTCGCTTTACAGTAGCTAACACTTAATGATAACAAAAAAGATGCAAAAGCATCTTTTAGTTGACCCGGTTGACCGGCACTCCGTCAACCAGGAAGGAGACAATATTGTGGCTGGCTTCTTTCAAGACGCTGCGCCGGGACTCCCGGGTGGCGCTGCCGGCATGCGGGGTCAAAATCACATTGTCTAGCTGGCAGAATTCCTTATTGAAGTCCGGTTCTTCTTCAAACACGTCCAGGCCCGCCCCGGCAATCCGCTTGCCCTTTAAGGCCCGCAAAAGCGCCGCTTCATCGACCAGGCTGCCCCGGGAAGTATTGATCAAAAAGGCCGTCGGCTGCATCATGCTCAAGGCTGCTTCATCAATCACGTGGTAGGTTTCCGCCGTGGCCGGAGCGTTCAAGCTGACATAGTCGGCCTGGCTGAGCAGGTCGGCAAAGGGCACGTAGCTGACTCCCAGGGCCCGCTCTTCATTTTCCGGCAATTGGTGGCGGTTGTGGTAGAGAATGTTCATCCCGAAGGTCCGGGCATAGCTGGCCAGGGTCTTGCCGATTCTCCCCATGCCGAAGATCCCCAGGGTCTTGCCGACCGGGCTCTGCCCCTGGTTTTCGAGCAAGCCTGTATCCAAAAAGTTCCCTTGCCGCATCTCTTGATTGTAGAGGGCCAATTTCCGGCTGAGAGCCAAAAGGAGGGTAAAGGCCATTTCCGCCGTCGGCTGCATGACGCTGGCCGGGCAGTTGGAGACGATGATCCCCTGGCTGCTGGCATAGTCCACGTCGATATGGTCATAGCCAACTCCGGTCGCGGAAACGATCTTGAGCTTTTTGCCCGCGTCCAAAAGTTCCTGGTCAACTGGCAGCTTGCCGGTGATCAGGGCATCAAAATCCCCTAGGTTAGCCAGGTACCAGTCCTTGCCGGCACCTGCCGGAGCAAAGGTCACTTCACATACTTTTTCCAATTCGGGCAGCTGCTTGACCGCCAGGCCCGCCACCAAAACTTTCGCATTTTCCATCTTAAGCATCTCCCTCAAACAGCGGATCGCGGCTGGCCCTTAAAGCCGCCACGTGGCCTGCCTTGAAATAAATTCTTTTCGCGTTGCCATAATAAACATCAGCCAGTTCCGCTTCTGAAAAAATCCCTGCGTCTTCCAGCCAGGAATAAAGCTGGCCGTAATCATTGAAAGTGGCTGACCAGGGCGCGTCGCTGCCCCATAAGAGCCTTTTGGCCCCCACGATTTCCTTGGCCAGGCCCACCGCTTCCTGGCAGAAGGGGTAAGGATAAGTCTGCTCACCCGCGATGTCTTGCAGGGCGGCCAGGTCAAAGCTGATATTCGGCAAAGGAGCAAAAAGAGCCAGTTCTTTTTCCAGCAAGTCCAACTTGCCAGGCTTTGGGAAGGACAAATGGCAGAGGACAAAGTCCAAATCTGGATAACGCTTAACCAGCCGGGCCAAGGACCGGGGCTGGTGGCTGGCTGCTGTCGCCGTAGTCCACGGCCACCGCGAAGCCTGGGTAAGAACTGAGATAGTCCAAAATTTTGCCCAAGCGGTCGGCTTCTGCCAAGTCAAAAGGCAAATGGTAGCCCATAAGGCCGCCGGCCTGGCTGACTTCCAGTTTCAAAGCCCGAAAGCCCAGGTCTTCAACATGGCGCTTGACGATTTTTTCCGCTTCACTGGTAAAGGGATCAACGGAAAAAGCCGGAGCAAAGCGGTCCGGGGCGGCCTTGGCTGCCTGCCAGCTGTAATAATTTTGAAAGCCATACAGGCTTCCCTGCACAAGGACGGCCTTGGCCACATCATGGTCTTCCATTACTTTCCTGGCGGCGTCTGCTCGAAAAGCGTCATCACCCCAGCCGGCGGGAAAGAGGCGGGTCTTAAAGCCGCTGTCCCAGACAACCAGGCCATTTCCCAAGGCATTGCTGCGGCCATTGCCCTTGTAGCTAGCCAGGTCCCGCACCAGGTGCAGGTGGGCATCAATTTTCTTCATTATTCGTCTTCCAATCTTTTTCGCGAAACTCTTACCCTTATTATAGTGAAAGCGGTTCATTTTAGTAAAAGTTTCAGAAAAAAATAAAAGGTCTTTCACCAGGTAAAAGGCCTCTTACTTCATTTCTTTTAATTCTTCTTTTCTGCCAGCCTAGCCAAAGTCAGTTCGAGCAAGCGGTCAGCCACGGCCTGCTTGCTCATCCGCGGCCAAGGGTCCAGCTCCTTGCCTTGTTCCAGGATCGTTACCTGGTCCTCGTCGCCGCCAAAGGCATCCCCGCTGACGTCATTGGCCACGATCAAGTCAGCGCCTTTCTCTGCCAGCTTCCGGCTGGCATTGGCCAGAAGGTCATTAGTTTCAGCCGCAAAGCCGATGACCACTTGGTCCGGCCTTTTCTTTTGGGCCATTGTTTTTAACAGGTCCGGATTCTTGACCAGCTGCAGGGTCATTTCCTCTACCCCGGCCTGCTTCTTCAGCTTGTGGTCAGCAGCTTCCTTTGGCCGCCAGTCGCTGACGGCTGCCGCCATCAACAGGGCATCAGCAGCCGGGAAAAGTTCTTCCAGCTTCTCCAGCATGGCCTGGGCCGACAGGGCGGGATGGAGGTGAATCCGGGCATCCCTTGGCAGGGAAACTGAGACGTTGCCGTAAATCAAGTCCACCTCGGCCCCTCTTTTGGCCGCGGCTTCTGCCAAGCGGAAGCCCATCTTGCCGCTTGACCGGTTGCCGATAAAGCGGACCGGGTCAATAGCTTCCAGGTTGCCCCCCGCAGTGACGACGATTCGCTTGCCTTTGGCTGGCAAGTCAAGCTG
This sequence comes from Lactobacillus delbrueckii subsp. jakobsenii ZN7a-9 = DSM 26046, assembly GCF_001888925.1. Taxonomy (NCBI): domain Bacteria; kingdom Bacillati; phylum Bacillota; class Bacilli; order Lactobacillales; family Lactobacillaceae; genus Lactobacillus; species Lactobacillus delbrueckii. The sequence goes on along the minus strand of NZ_CP018218.1, from coordinate 1,064,176 downwards.
GTCATTAACCCAGGCCAGGATCTCTTCAGCTTCCGGCATCCGGCCCTTGCCGGCATAGCCTTCAGCCAGTCGGCCCACGGCCGGTTCCATGATCCGGTCGCCGCCCTCCTTTAACAAGCGGAGATTGCGCTGTACAGCAGGATTTTCCCACATATGGCTATTCATTGCCGGCACGATCAAGCGCGGGCAGTGCAATGCCAAAAGGGTGGTTGAAACGGCATCATCCCCGATCCCCTGGGCCATCTTGGCCAAGATATTAGCATCAGCCGGCACGACCAGGGCCAGCTGGCTCCAGTCAGCCAAGTCGATATGGGCGATTTCTGCCTGCCGGCCTGGACTGAACAAGTCGTCCAAAACCGGCCATTTCGTTAAGGCCGCCAAAGTTGCCGGACCAACAAAACGTTCACTCTTGGCCGTCATCGCTACCCGGACTTCATGGCCCGCCTTCTGCAGGCCCCGGACAACGCTCACGGCCTTATAGGCAGCTATGCCGCCAGTCATATAGACCGAAATTCTTGCCATTATCGCTCGCCTTAGTAGATTTTGCGTTCCTTAACGATGGCTTGTGCCCAGTCCGCGAAGCTGGCAGCTGCTTCAGCGTCCTTCAAGATAACCAAAAGAGTATCAGTACCGGCGATCGTGCCGACCACGTCATCGTTGTCAATATCGTCAATTAATCCTGCCAAAATTGGCGCGTAAGTCAATTTCATGCTGGTTTGAATGACAACGGTAAACTGAACGGCAGTTACAGTTGCCACCCGTTCGCGGATCGCGTCTTTCAGCTGCCTTTCCCGGTTAACAGCAGCTGATGGCGCCTTGACGTAGTAGCTGCGGCCGTCATCATCTGGCACCTTGCTGATGTGCAAGGCGCGAATGTCCCGGGAAATAGTAGCCTGGGTCGCGTTCGCGCCATGGGCTTGCAACAAGAGCAGCAATTGTTCCTGGGTTTCAATCTTGTTGGTCTGAATCAGTTCGTAAATCAGCTGTCTTCTTTCTTTGTAGTTCATAATTATTGCCCCTTAATATTATATTTAAGCGTTTTAGATACCTTTAATTTTAACGCACTTTTATATTTCAATAAAGCTGTTATTTAATTCTTCTTGAATTATCCGACTTTCTTCGATCAATTTTTTCTGCAATTATCCCAAACAACATTGACATTAGCCAATAAAAAATGCCTTGAAGCAAGTTCAAGGCATTTAACATCATTTATGTAAAATGAAAAACTACATTTCGTCTGGTGCCTTGACGTCCAGCAAGTCCAGGGCTGACTTGATGACATGGCTGACCGCTTGGACAACGGCCAAACGAGCCTTCTTGACATCTTCGTCAACGTCATCAACCAAAATTCTGGTGTGAGCGTAGTACTTGTTGAAGCGCTTGGCCAATTCTAGGGCGTACTTGGCAATTGCGCTTGGGTCGTAGGTTTCCATGGCCTTTTGGATGGTGTCGGCGTAGCGGCCCATGAAGGAGACCAGGTCCCATTCTTCAGCACCGATCTTGGTTAAGTCAGCGTCTGAGAAGTCGGTAATGCCGCTCTTTCTCAAGAGGCTTTCGCCACGGGCCCGGGAATATTGCACGTAAGGGCCGGTTTCACCTTCGAACTTAACGACTTCTTCCAGGTTGAAGTCGACTGGGTTGCGGCGGTAGTTCTTCAAGTCGTGGAAGACAACCGCGCCGATACCGACTTGCTTGGCAACTTCGTCAGCGTTCTTCAAGCCGACGTTCTTTTCAGAAATCTGCTTGCGGGCCAGGTCAACTGATTCGTTCAAAACGTCTTCCAGGTTAACGACGTTACCCTTTCTGGTAGACATCTTCTGGCCGTTGATGCTCATCAGACCGAAGCTGATGTGAACAATGTCGTCAGCCCAGTCAAAGCCCATTTCCTTCAAGCAGGCACGCAGCTGCTGGAAGTAGACTTCCTGTTCCTGGCCGACAACGTAGATGGACTTGTAGAAGTCATAAGTCTTCTTCCGGTACATGGCAGTTGCTAGGTCACGGGTGATGTAAGTTGAAGTCCCGTTACTCTTGATAACCATCAAAGGCGGCAGGTTGTACTTTTCAAGGTCGACGATTTCAGCACCTTGGCTCTTAACCAAGAGACCCTTTTCCCGCAGGATTTGGATTGGTTCATCCATCATTTGGGCACTGAAGGCTTCACCAGTGAAGGAGTCGAAGTGAACGTCCAGCATGTTATAAACCTTCTTGAACCGTTCCAGGGAAACTTCTCTGAACCAGCTCCACAAGCGCTTGGCTTCTTCATCGCCGTGTTCCAGCTTGGAAAACCATTCCCGGCCCTCTTCATCGTATTCCGGGTGTTCTTCAGCTTCCCGGTTGATTCGGACATAGTAAGACAAAAGGGTGTTGATTGGGTCCTTTTCGATGTCGGCGTCGTTGCCCCACATCTTGTAGGCAGCCATCATCTTCCCGAATTGGGTGCCCCAGTCACCCAGGTAGTCGATTCTGATCGGCTTGAAGCCTTCCTTGGCCAGAATGCGGGCAATAGCTTCACCGATCATGGTTGACCGCAGGTGACCCATCCCCATTGGCTTGGCAATGTTAGGTGATGAGTATTCAGTTGAAACGCTCCGGCCGTGGCCCAGGTCACGGGCACCGTAGTTTTCAGGGTCAGCCAGGATTTCCCGCAGGATGGCCGCCCCGGTCTGGCTCTTGTCCAGGAAGAAGTTGATGTATGGGCCAACTGCTTCCACCTTTTCAAAGCTGCCTTGGTCGATCTTCTCAGCCAGTTCAGCCGCGATCAGGTTTGGCGCCTTGCGCATGGTCTTGGCTAAAGTAAAGGTTGGAAAAGCGTAATCCCCCAGCTTTTCGTCCTTTGGCCGTTCAATCTTGACATCAATGTCATCCAGTGACCAGTCAGGCAAAACCGTCTGTAAAGCTTCTGCAACAAGTTGTTTACCGTTCATAAAATACCTTCTTTATTTCCTATGTCTAAAAAATTGAATAAAAATTACTCAGCGCCCGCTTGCCCCATCGCTGATGCAAATTTTAGTTTATGCTTCCTATTAATCTCATGGAGTGTGACAAAACGCTTTGTAGTCTCATTTATTTTTACTCTGTATATTATAGCAAGAGATTAGAGGATATAACAACAAATTTTAACAATTTCATTATACTATTTATACAGACTGCATGCATTCTATGCGCTTTCCGCTTCCATCGTCAAGCGCCCGCCCGGATACTGGCGTCTGATCAGTTCATGCACGTTCTTGATCATCTGCCTGCTTGAAGGAGCCAGCCGTTGCTGGTTTGAGGTTACCAGGGCGATCTTCCGGTAAAAGGGAGTGCTGAAAGGCAGGATTCTGACTTCCCCCTGCATCTTCTGCAGGGCCAAAGCCGGCAGGATCCCCAGCCCCAGGCCCGCTTCCACCATAGCCACGATTGACTGGTCGTCGATGGAAAAGCGAATAGCCGTTGACTTAATTGAGTAGTGGTCAAGCGCGGCCTTGGTATCCAGGTCGTAGTCGCTTTGCTGTAGGATAAAGTTGCAGTTGACCAGGTCTTCCTCACTGACGCTGTGGCCGTTTTTGACCTGGAAGTCTTTGGGGGCAATGCAGTAGATTTCGTCTTCCAGAATTTTTTCGCAGCTAATCCCCTGCTCATTTTCCGGCAGCATGGTCAGACCCAGGTCCAACTGGCCGCTTTTCACAGCCTGGGTAATTTCACTGAAGCCAGCCTGGCGGACGGAAATCTTGATCTGGGGGTACTTTTTAGCAAAATTCCGGATTAAAGGCGGCAGCCAGTTGATGCAGGCCGAAGAGAAGGCCCCGATCCGGATCAACCCGGTGTCCAGGCCCTGGATCTGCTGGGCGACCTGCTCCAGCCGGCTCTGGTCATTGATGATTTCCTGGATCAAGGGAAGGATTTTCTCCCCATCCGGGGTCAGTTTAACCCCGTTTCTTGACCTAACAAAGACCGGAAAGCCCAGTTCGGTTTCCAGCTGGTTGACCGAGTGGCTGATGGCCGACGGGGTCACGTTTAAGACTGCGGCAGCCTTGTTGAAGGTTCCCTGGTCGATCACTGTCTGGAAGACTAGATATGGAAATGGCAGCATTTGCCCCTCCTAACATGAAAATATTTCACTTAAAACCGAAAAAGTTTAGTTTTATTATTCTTACTCCAGCAATTATAATATAGTCAACGCGGAAATGGCAATATAATTTAGGAGCAAAGAAAAATGTTAAGCAAGCTTTTTGCCAAAAGAATCAAAACTCAAAATCCATCCCGCCTGCAAGGGCTCTTCCCGGAAAGCAATTTTTCCGACAACATCTCCTTTGGGGGCGGCTGCCCGGACGAAAGCCTCTTCCCAAGCCAGGCTTTGCAAGCTGCTTACCAGAAAGCCGTTGACCAGGAACAGGCCCACTCCTTCCAATACCACGACGTTAAGGGACCAGGCAACTTGCGCGACTACCTGGCAAACCGGGCAGGGCAGCAGGGAATCAAGGCTAACGCTGATGACATCCTGCTGACGGCTGGCGGCCAGCAAGGGATCGACCTGGTGGCCAAGCTTTTCCTGGGGGCAGGCGACGAAATGGCCGTTGAAGCACCAAGCTATGTCGGCGCCCTGGCTGCTTTTGACAATTACGAACCAGTCTACCATGAAATTCCTTTGGAAGACGACGGGGTCAACCTGGACTACTTTGAAGAAGTGCTGAAAGAGCACCCGGCAATCAAGCTCTTCTACACGGTGCCAGACTTCCACAATCCAACCGGGATCACCATGTCCCTGACCAAGCGCCAGCGCCTGGTTGACCTGGCCAACCGCTACAACTTCGTCATCTTGGAAGACACCCCTTACCGGGACCTGTGCTATCATGGGGAAAGTCTGCCAAGCATCAAGAGCTTTGACACGGAAGGCAGAGTGATTTTCCTGTCCACCTTCTCTAAGATTCTTTCCCCAGCCTTCCGTTTAGGCTGGCTGGTAGCTGGTCTGGAAATCAAGGAACAGCTGGTCAACCTGAAATTGTCAGCTGACCTGGAAGTGCCATACTTAGCTGCTGGTACCGTAGCTGCCTACCTTGCAGACAATGACCTGGACCAGCATATTGATCAGTTGAAGCAGGTCTACCGGGTCAAGCTGGATGCTATGGCTAAAGCCTTAAAGACTTACCTGCCAGCTGATGCCAAGATCAGCCAGCCGGAAGGCGGCTTCTTCTTCTGGGTTGAACTGGACGATGAAATTGATACCAGACAGCTTTTGCTTAATGAAGCCGTTCCAAAAGAGCACCTCATCTACGTGCCTTCGGCTAGCTTCTATCCTAACTGGGACAAGAATAACGGCCTCCGGGTCAGCTTCACCGGCTCTAGCCTCAGCCAGATCGATGAAGGAGCTGAGCGCTTAGGCAGAATCCTCAGCCCGGCCCAGCTGAAAATGTCAATCTAGATAAAGTAAATACTATTTGCAACCGTCCAAGACTTGGGCGGCTTTTTGCGGATAACTATCTGTCAATCTATTGTAGGCTATTTTCTGGCTAAAAAGCAATTTCTATTCTTTTAATCTTACCTTAATTTTCATTTAAAAAATAAGATCCACCAGGCCGGCTTTGATTCGGAAGAAGTACGGCAGTTTTTCTTTGAAACTGCCAAGGAAATCCTGGCCTCTAAGCCAGCTGACATGGACATCACCCTGCATTTCTGCCAGGGCAACCTGCGGTCAAAGAAATTCTATGACGCCAAATATGATGGCCTGGTCGACACCATCTTCCAGCTACCCTTCAGCGGCTTCTTCATGGAATTCGATGATGAAAAATACTGTAACTTCGCACTTTTAGAAAAGCGGCAGGGGCAAAAGATCGTGCTTGGCTTGGTCAACACCCAGTCAGACGAGTTGGAAGACAAGGAAGTCTTGCTTAAGCGCCCGGAGGAAGCCAATAAGTATGTTGATCCAAAGCAGATCTGCATTGCTACCCAATACGTTTTTGCCTCAACAGAAGCCGGCAATTTAATCAGCGAAGAAGGACAGTGGCGTAAGCTCAACCTGGTTCATGAACTGGTCGAAAGTCTTAATGCCTAATATACTCTCAGGCCCTCCTAAATGGAGGGCTTTTTACTTGGTAAGAAGAAGAAAGAGAGAAAACAAAAAGAGCCAGACTTCCATCTGACTCTTGATTCGCGCGGCAGCTTCCTATCCTCGCAGGCAGTTTCCCACCAACTACTTTCGGCGTTAAGAAGCTTAACTACTGTGTTCGGCATGGGAACAGGTGTATCCTTCTTGCCATTGCCACCGCACTCTTTGCTTGAGCTTGCACGCTCAAAACTGAATATCTCTTCCAAGTCAAAACCTCATTGCTTTGCTCTTTTGGTCAAGTCCTCGACTGATTAGTACCGGTCCGCTCCAAGCCTCACGGCTCTTCCACTCCCGGCCTATCTACCTCATCGTCTCTGAGGTGTCTTACTTTCTTGAAGAAATGGGAAATCTCATCTTGAGGGGGGCTTCGCACTTAGATGCTTTCAGCGCTTATCCCGTCCGCACATAGCTACCCAGCGATGCCTTTGGCAAGACAACTGGTACACCAGCGGTGCGTCCATCCCGGTCCTCTCGTACTAAGGACAGCTCCTCTCAAATTTCCTGCGCCCACGACGGATAGGGACCGAACTGTCTCACGACGTTCTGAACCCAGCTCGCGTGCCGCTTTAATGGGCGAACAGCCCAACCCTTGGGACCAACTTCAGCCCCAGGATGCGACGAGCCGACATCGAGGTGCCAAACCTCCCCGTCGATGTGAACTCTTGGGGGAGATAAGCCTGTTATCCCCAGGGTAGCTTTTATCCGTTGAGTGATGGCCCTTCCATGCGGTACCACCAGATCACTAAGCCCTACTTTCGTACCTGCTCGAGTTGTCTCTCTCGCAGTCAAGCTCCCTTTTGCCTTTACACTCTGCGAATGATTTCCAACCATTCTGAGGGAACCTTTGGGCGCCTCCGTTACACTTTAGGAGGCGACCGCCCCAGTCAAACTGCCCGTCAAACACTGTCCTCGGCCTGGATCACAGGCCTGAGTTAGAGCATCCGTCAAGCAAGGGTAGTATCCCACCAGCGCCTCCGATAAGACTGGCGTCCTATCTTCTCCGGCTCCTACCTATCCTGTACATGCTTGACAGATACCCAATATTAAACTGCAGTAAAGCTCCATGGGGTCTTTCCGTCCTGTCGCGGGTAACCCGCATCTTCACGGGTATTATAATTTCACCGAGTCTCTCGTTGAGACAGTGCCCAAATCATTACACCTTTCGTGCAGGTCGGAACTTACCCGACAAGGAATTTCGCTACCTTAGGACCGTTATAGTTACGGCCGCCGTTTACTGGGGCTTCAATTCAAACCTTCGCTTGCGCTAAGCTCTCCTCTTAACCTTCCAGCACCGGGCAGGTGTCAGCACCTATACTTCATCTTACGATTTTGCAGATGCCTGTGTTTTTGATAAACAGTTGCTTGGGCCTTTTCACTGCGGCTGATCTTGCGACCAGCGCCCCTTCTCCCGAAGTTACGGGGCCATTTTGCCGAGTTCCTTAACGAGAGTTCTCTCGCTCACCTGAGGATACTCTCCTCGACTACCTGTGTCGGTTTGCGGTACGGGTGCACCGTTTCTGGCTAGAAGCTTTTCTCGGCAGTGTGACGTCGCAGCCTTCGCTACTTTAATTTCGCTCCTCATCACGCCTTGTCCTTATGAAAGCAAGCATTTGACTCGCTCTCAGACTTGACGCTTGAACGTGGTATCCAGCACCACGCGCTGCTAGCCTCCTGCGTCCCTCCATCGCTCATAACGATTCGGTGCAGTACAGGAATTTCAACCTGTTGTCCATCGACTACGCCTCTCGGCCTCGCCTTAGGTCCCGACTTACCCTGGGCGGACGAGCCTGCCCCAGGAAACCTTAGTCTTGCGGCGGACAGGATTCTCACCTGTCTTTCGTTACTCATACCGGCATTCTCACTTCTAGAAGCTCCACATGTCTTCTCAGTCATGCTTCACCGCCGCTAGAACGCTCTCCTACCACGTGCATAAACGCACATCCACAGTTTCGGTATCATGCTTAGCCCCGGTAAATTTTCGGCGCGGCGTCACTCGACTAGTGAGCTATTACGCACTCTTTGAATGATGGCTGCTTCTGAGCCAACGTCCTAGTTGTCTGCGCAACTCCACATCCTTTTCCACTTAGCATGAATTTTGGGACCTTAACTGGTGATCTGGGCTGTTTCCCTTTCGACTACGGATCTTATCACTCGCAGTCTGACTCCCGCACATAAATGTCTGGAATTCGTAGTTTATCTGAATTCAGTAACCCTTGACGGGCCCCTAGTCCAAACAGAGCTCTACCTCCAGCATCCTCTTTGCGAGGCTAGCCCTAAAGCTATTTCGGAGAGAACCAGCTATCTCCAAGTTCGTTTGGAATTTCACCGCTACCCACAACTCATCCCCGCAATTTTCAACTTACGTGGGTTCGGTCCTCCAGCGCGTTTTACCGCGCCTTCAACCTGGTCATGGGTAGGTCACTTGGTTTCGGGTCTGCGTCAGCCAACTGCTCGCCCTCTTCAGACTCGCTTTCGCTGCGGCTCCGTCTTTTCTGACTTAACCTTGCTGACTAACGCAACTCGCCGGTTCATTCTACAAAAGGCACGCCATCACCCGTTAACGGGCTCTGACTACTTGTAGGCACACGGTTTCAGGTTCTCTTTCACTCCCCTCCCGGGGTTCTTTTCACCTTTCCCTCACGGTACTGGTTCACTATCGGTCACTGGTTAGTATTTAGCCTTGCGAGATGGTCCTCGCGGATTCAAGCGGGATTTCACGTGTCCCGCCCTACTCAGGATACTGATAGGCCTTCTTTGGATTTCGCTTACGGGGCTTTCACCCTCTCTGGCGCGTTTTCCCAAACGCTTCTGCTATCCTCTGAAGTGCCATGTTTCAGTCCTACAACCCCGGCAGATAAATCTGCCGGTTTGGGCTCTTTCCTGTTCGCTCGCCGCTACTTGGGAAATCGATATTTCTTTCTCTTCCTGCAGCTACTTAGATGTTTCAGTTCGCTGCGTGTTCCTTCCTTAAGCTATGTATTCACTTAAGGATAGCATGTCTGCACATGCTGGGTTCCCCCATTCGGAGACCTCCGGATCAAAGCCTACTTACGGCTCCCCGAAGACTTTCGCGGTTAGTCGCGTCCTTCATCGGCTTCCAGTGCCAAGGCATTCACCGTGCGCCCTTCTTCACTTGACCTTGCAAGTTTGTTCTTTCGAACTCTCTCGGTCGCTTTGCAATGTTTTCATTGATCTCAATGATTCTCGGTTTTTTCTTGGAATTAAGATATTCAGTTTTCAACGTACAAGTGAGAGCTGATACTCTCAAAGCTGAACAAAGTTTCTTTTGCAGTGTGCTTCCGTAACTGGTGGACTTCTCTTAGCATTTCTGCTCTCCATCCATCCGTTTTCCTTAGAAAGGAGGTGATCCAGCCGCAGGTTCTCCTACGGCTACCTTGTTACGACTTCACCCCAGTCATCTGCCCTGCCTTAGGCGGCTGACTCCTATAAAGGTTATCTCACCGACTTTGGGCATTGCAGACTTCCATGGTGTGACGGGCGGTGTGTACAAGGCCCGGGAACGTATTCACCGCGGCGTGCTGATCCGCGATTACTAGCGATTCCAGCTTCGTGCAGGCGAGTTGCAGCCTGCAGTCCGAACTGAGAGCAGCTTTAAGAGATCCGCTTACCCTCGCGGGTTCGCTTCTCGTTGTACTGCCCATTGTAGCACGTGTGTAGCCCAGGTCATAAGGGGCATGATGACTTGACGTCATCCCCACCTTCCTCCGGTTTGTCACCGGCAGTCTCTTTAGAGTGCCCAACTTAATGATGGCAACTAAAGACAAGGGTTGCGCTCGTTGCGGGACTTAACCCAACATCTCACGACACGAGCTGACGACAGCCATGCACCACCTGTCTCTGCGTCCCCGAAGGGAACCACCTATCTCTAGGTGTTGCGCAGGATGTCAAGACCTGGTAAGGTTCTTCGCGTTGCTTCGAATTAAACCACATGCTCCACCGCTTGTGCGGGCCCCCGTCAATTCCTTTGAGTTTCAACCTTGCGGTCGTACTCCCCAGGCGGAGCGCTTAATGCGTTTGCTGCGGCACTGAGGACCGGAAAGTCCCCAACACCTAGCGCTCATCGTTTACGGCATGGACTACCAGGGTATCTAATCCTGTTCGCTACCCATGCTTTCGAGCCTCAGCGTCAGTTGCAGACCAGAGAGCCGCCTTCGCCACTGGTGTTCTTCCATATATCTACGCATTCCACCGCTACACATGGAGTTCCACTCTCCTCTTCTGCACTCAAGAATGACAGTTTCCGATGCAGTTCCACGGTTGAGCCGTGGGCTTTCACATCAGACTTATCATTCCGCCTGCGCTCGCTTTACGCCCAATAAATCCGGACAACGCTTGCCACCTACGTATTACCGCGGCTGCTGGCACGTAGTTAGCCGTGACTTTCTGGCTGATTACCGTCAAATAAAGACCAGTTACTGCCTCTATCCTTCTTCACCAACAACAGAGCTTTACGATCCGAAGACCTTCTTCACTCACGCGGCGTTGCTCCATCAGACTTGCGTCCATTGTGGAAGATTCCCTACTGCTGCCTCCCGTAGGAGTTTGGGCCGTGTCTCAGTCCCAATGTGGCCGATCGGTCTCTCAACTCGGCTACGCATCATTGCCTTGGTAGGCCTTTACCCCACCAACTAGCTAATGCGCCGCGGGCTCATCCTAAAGTGACAGCTTGCGCCGCCTTTCAAACTTGAATCATGCGATTCATGTTGTTATCCGGTATTAGCACCTGTTTCCAAGTGGTATCCCAGTCTTTAGGGCAGATTGCCCACGTGTTACTCACCCATCCGCCGCTAGCATCCAACAAATCACCCCGAAGGGATCTTTGAATTCAGCTCGCTCGACTTGCATGTATTAGGCACGCCGCCAGCGTTCGTCCTGAGCCAGGATCAAACTCTCAATTTGAAAATTGAGCTTTTTTAATCTGCTCCAGATTATTTGCTTGCGAATTGACTTCGCTTATTTGTTTGAATCAAACATTGTTTGACCCGCACACTGCGAAACTTTGTTCAGTTTTCAAAGTACCAACTTGCGTCTTAGTGACGCAAGGCTTTATATCTTACTCGCTTGTTGACTCCTTGTCAACAAGTTTTCGATATTTTCTTTTTGCCTCCGCGAGACTTGCTTGTCTCACGCGGCAACAAATATTAGTATACTAGCTTTTTTTGATTCGTCAAATTTGCTTTTTCATTCGTTTTATATCCGGTTCACCAGGGACCGTTGTAATAAAAGTAAACTTGCTTACTCTTTCTTTTGTTTTTTCTTTCCGCAGGAATTATTTTTTAAAGAATCGATAGTTCGGATTATCTCTATTTCTGCTGGCAAAAAAGATAAAACTTTTTCTATTTTCTTTTTCAAAATAAAAACAGACCCTAAGGTCTATTCAAAGATTGGCTGCTATTTGCCTAATATAGATAGACGCTTACTTCAGTTCACTAACGATTTTCTCTAAGCATTCCTTGGCTTCTTCTGGCAGCGGCGTCTTTGGATGCTCACCGTTGTACATGTTCAGCCGGTCCTGCATCCGGACTCTGAGATTCTGCTTGTATTCAGCGGAGTCCAGGTCAACCGGATAGTCAGCAAGCGGCATGTAGCTGACTCCGGCAAAATCGCCAAAGACCTGCCACTGGTCAGTATCATCCACCAGCTTTTCAATGATCTCTAAAGTCAGTTCCTTAGGAATGTTTTTCCCGCAGAAGGCATCCGTGTTTAAAACGTAGCATTCCGCTCCCCTCTTGGTAAAAAGTTCCTCGAAGTCGCCATAGTCGCCCCCAACTGGGTAAGCTCTGAAGGGATCAGCAAATGGTTCGATGACCAAAGTGTTCATGTCAAAACCGGATCAGTCACCTTCAATACCGGCAGCAAAGTAGAAGTACAAGTCCCCTTCATCATAAAGCTTGGATTTCCCGTACATCTCAGCCGCCTTTTCATCAAAAAAGCGGAAGTTGAGCATGTAGCTGAGCAGGTTGAAGGCCTGGTCCTCCGGTAGCATCAAGTGGGCCTTTAAGCTAAAGGACGGGTCCAGCCCAACCAGTACCGTCGTCTTCAAATACTTCTGCTTATGGCCAGCATAAATGTCTTCATACAACCTGTTGGTTAAAGCAGTCGCGTCTTCCTCTGAATCATCGACAAAGTGCCGGGCTGATGCCGTCCGGCCCAAAATCTTGCCGTGGTTGTAAACCAATTGCTTGGCCCCGACCGGCAGACCCAAATCACTGGTGTGCAGGATCGACAGGTCAGTCTCAATTACTCCAGGCTGGCGCTTGGCCAGTTCATATGCTTCCGCTACACTCTTGACTTCATGGACATTGTTGCCGTAAAAAGCTGATTCAATAGTCGCCCGGACCCGGCTGAACTTGCTGTTCGCCTTGACCAGTTCACTTTGCTGATAGTGTTCCCGTGTACTCATGATCTCTTCCTTTCATCATCACATCAATTATCATAAAGCGATTTCAATCATTTTCCTTTATGATAACACGGGTATGTGAAAGAGTGAACTTTAATTTTCTAATTTTTGGTAAAAAAAGACAGCAGCCTAAGAGCTGCTGTCTAAAATAGTATTCTTTTGTAACTTGTTCTTTTCAGCTTAGTTTTCGCCGCGCACGAACTTGCTTGCTTGAATACCAGCTTGCCGGCCAAAGACTACAGTTTCAGCAACTGAGTTACCGCCGATCCGGTTGTTGCCATGCAGACCCCCGGAAACTTCACCAGCGGCGTAGAGGCCTTCAATCACCTTGCCGTCCTTGCCCAAAACCTGGGTTTCAAGGTTGATGTGCAGACCACCCATCGTGTAGTGGATGGCTGGGTGAATGTGGATAGCAAAGTACGGCGCAACTGAAATGTCGCGGTCCATCCCGGTAGTCCGGCCAAAGGCTTGGTCGTCTTGGTCCTTGACTGCTTCGTTCCAGCTGGCAACAGTTGCTTCAAGACCAGCAGCGTCAACGCCGATCTTTCCAGCCAGTTCTTCCAAAGTAGCCCCATGTTCTACCAGGCCGACGTGGTCGTAAAATTCAACTGCCTTAACGTGGTCACGGACTCCTTGGTCAAAGATGAGGTAGGCACCATCTTCATTCAAGCCAGTGATGGCTGCTGAAACAACCTTCCGGGTGTCCAGTTCGTTGATGAAACGCTGGCCGGCCTTGTTGACCAAAATAGCGCCTTCGCCCCGGACAGCTTCCCCGATCAAGAAGGTCTTTTCACCATCAGTTTGCGCGGTTGGGTGAACTTGGATGAAGTCCATTTGCACCAATTCTGCCCCGGCTTCTTCACCCAGGATCAGGCCGTCACCGGTAGCGCCGGCTTGGTTGGTCGTCTTGTAGCCTTCCAGGTCTGGCCGGTACTTCTTAATGATTTCCTTAGAAGCGCCGAAACCACCAGTTGCCAGGATAACAGCCTTGGCCATAACTTTCCGGCGGCCGTCTGGGCCAACAATGTCGATGCCAGTTACCTTGCCCTTTTCGTCTTGCAAAAGCTTAACAACCTTGGTCTTGTTGAAGACTGGAATCCGGGCTGCTTCAATGCTCTTCAAAAGGCCAGTGATCAAGTAACCGCCAACTGGCGCCATAGATGCTGGCCGGTGGGCCCGCTTCTTGCTCATCCCCCCGGTAATCGTCAAGTCATCCAGCTCAACGCCATATTGCTTCAGCCAGTCGATTGCCAAAGCAGCGTGGTCAACGAAGTAGCTCAGCATTGCTTCATCGTTCAAGTTGCCGCCGCCCTTAAGGGTTTCCTGGTAAAAGTCGGCCTTGTTGTCGATGATGCCGTGCTTGAATTGAACCAGGGATTCAGCCGCGTTCATCCCTGATGAAGCCTTGCTGGTATTCCCGCCCAAAACTTCGTTCTTTTCAAAAACAGCCACGCTGGCGCCGAGTTCATGTGCCTGCAAGGCAGCAGACAAACCGGTACCACCGGCCCCGATAACTACCAAGTCGTAGCTTGGGTTGACTAAATCGATTGGAGTGGACTTAAATTCGTATTTTGCCATGATAGTTCCTCTACTCAATTATTTATTACTTACCTCCACATTATAAACCATTTTTTAACTTTTTAAAATTGAAAAGGCTATTTTTCAAAAATGTAAATTCTTTTCTTACTTTCAAAAAGGCAAAACATACTAACCTAGTGTTGGATGATTACTCGACGGAGTAGTCGTTCAACACTTTTTCTTTTACTATGTAAAGTGGAGATGAAGCCAATGCCGTTCCTTTTCTGGACACACGATGTCGTAGGCAAAACGGGCAGCTTCACCATTCAATTGTGAATCTCGTCTAAGTATGTTGGCTGTTAAAGTCCTGTTGAGAAAATTAGATCTGATTGGATTAGGTGAAGGTAGCTCATCTCCGAGTAAAGCGGAGGTTTATTCTTATGGATTTATTGAAAACTGTTTTCGGTATTGATGTTAGCAGCCGAAAGTCTAACGTATGCATTATGGTCAATGGCCAAAAAGTTAATGACTATGCCATCTCCAACGATATGGTAGGCTTCAATCAGCTGCTAGGTGACCTTAAGCAGGTTACTAACCCACAGATTATCTTTGAAGCAACTGGCGTCTATTCCAGAAGACTCCAGGCATTCTTGGACATACACGAATTGCGCTATGTCATGATGAATCCGCTAGAAGCCAAAAGAAAGACAAAGGATGACCTGCACCAGAACAAGACCGATAAGCTTGATGCCTTGTACCTTGCCAAGCTGCAATCTGAGCACCCACAGCGGCTGGCCTACGTTCAAAGCGAAGAATATCAAGAATTGATGGCCAATAACCGTATCTATGAGCAGGCTTCGCACGATCTGATAACCAACAGGAATAGACTGCACAAAGCCATTCAGCTCACTTTCCCAGAGATTGAGCACTTAATGGTTAATCCGAGAGGGAAAAACTACTGGAGTATTGTCCTCAGATTCCCACACCCAGATATCGTACTAGAAACAAAAGAAGTCGATATCATCGACTTCTTAAAGGGCTTAACCGGTATTGGTAAAAAACGCGCTAACGACATAGCGCAAAGTCTTATTCGGTTGGCTAAAGTCGCATGCCCAGCTGTCAAAAAGAACAGTGCTCATATTCGTGGCCTCAAAATGGCTATTAACAACATTCTGAGCGCTGAAGAAGAGTGCCAGACTGCTTTACAGGAGATGGCTAAGCTGGCTCCTAAACGGGATCTGGAGATCCTCACAAGCATTCCAGGCATCGGCGAAAACACTGCTCTAAGAATCATTAGTGAGCTTGGGGATATCAGACGCTTTAACAACCCTAGCCAATTAAATGCCTTCGTTGGTGTTGATCCTCAAGTTTATGAATCTGGCAATCTCACGGCCCACCTGTCAATTTCAAAGCGTGGGACAGCTATTGGCAGAAAGGTGCTGTACTTGGCCATAAACCAAATTCAGTCGGCTAAGAAAGCGGGAAACCCTTGTCATATTGCGGATTATTACGAGAAACGAAAACGGTCTTCTGAGACTGCAAGTCACAAGAAGGCCGCTATCGCATCGATCCATAAATTATTACGGACGATCTTCGCTTTAATTAAGAATGATCAATTGTATAGCTATGACGTAGCCAAACATAACCAAAGACTTTTGTCATAAAAATTGATCCAATAGATATTATAACAGCCTCTTTTTTGAAATTACAGAAGGTGGCTGTATTTATCATGCCCTAAATCAGATATTTAACTCGATTCTCCGGGAACCATTTCCCGATTAGGCCCTTATTTCAAAATAAAATTGCTAAAATCGTTGATAACACTTGACTTAGAGTAGAAAAAGAAAAGAATCTCCTGCAAAGAGAAGATTCTTTCCAAAAATTTCTTACCGGTGCTGGTGGTTCAGCTTCTTGGCCAGGAAGTCGCCAACCACTTGCACGATAAAGATCATGATGACGACCAAGACAGTGGCCAGGAAGGTCACGTCGTTAGCGAAGTCGCGGTAGCCGTACTGGATGGCGGTCGTACCCAGACCACCGGCCCCAACGGCCCCGGCCATGGCAGTCAAGCCGATCAAACTGATGATGGAAACAGTTGACACCCGGATGATTTCTGACCGCGTTTCCTTGAGGTAGACGTCAAAAATAATGTCCCAGTTGCTTGCACCCAAGCTCTGGGCTGCTTCAACCTTGCCCGGATCCAAGCTTTCCAAAGCGACCTGGACCTGGCGGGCATAAAATGGGAAGATCCCTAAAGTCAGCGGGACCAAGGCAGCCGTGTCCCCGATTTCCGTCCCGACAATCAAGCGGGTCAAAGGTGAAATGAAGGCCAAAAGGATAATGAAAGGAATGGCCCGCAAAATGGAAATCAGCTTGTCGCAGAAGTTGAACCAGAACTTGTTTTCCAAGATCCCGCCTGGCTCGGTCAAAACCAGGATGACCCCGAAGAAGAGGCCCAGGACCCCGCCGAAGATTGACGGCCAGAAGGTCATGTAGATGATCTGCAGAATGGAGGTGCCCCACCCGGTGTCCCCGGTCCAGCCCAAGTTGTAAATATTCGGGAAGTTCTGCGCGATCCAGTGTACCAAACCATTAATCATAAGCGGTTACCTCTTTCGTCTAATTCCGTTACCGTGACACCCTCATCGTTTAAGAACTTCAAGGTTGCCTTTTGCTTGTCAGCATCCCCCTTGACCGTGACCAACAGGGTCCCGACCGGTTCGTCAGCCAGGACTTCCACATTGCCGTAGAGCATCGAAGCTTCCACGCCGACTTCCCGGTAAAGCTCGATGATGATTGACTTGGCCACATTGTTCAAGCTGTAGACCAGCTGGTAGAGGGCTTCGTTTTCAGCCAGGCTGATGTTGAGGCTCTTCAAGGTGTCAACTACAGCCAAAGAACCGCCGACGAACTTCTGGGTCAATTCAGCCTTTGGAGCCAGGAAGACATCCCGCAAGTTGCCGTTTTCGACAACCCGGCCGTTTTCCATGACCGCCACCTTATTGGCGATCTTCTTGACCGCGGCCATTTCGTGGGTGATCAAAACGATGGTCAAGCCCAGTTCCCGGTTCAGTTTCTTCAACAGGTCCAGGATCTGGATAGTCGTCTGCGGATCCAGGGCACTGGTTGCTTCGTCTGACAAAAGGATTTCCGGATCGTTAGCCAGGGCCCGGGCGATCGCCACCCGCTGCTGCTGGCCGCCGGAGAGCTGGGCCGGGTAGGCATTGGCCTTGTCTTCCAGGTCAACCAGCTTCAGAAGCTTGTGGCATTTTTCTTCCAGCTCATCGTCAGACAGGTCTGAGTGCTTGAGGGCAAAGGCGATATTTTCAATAACGGTCGTTTCATTAAGCAGGTTGAACTGCTGGAAAATCATCCCGATCTTCCGGCGGCGGGCCTGCAGGTCCTTGCCGCTGATCACCTGTTTGCCGTCTTTGACAAAGTCAACACCCCCAACCACGACGTCTCCGGCCGTTGGCTTTTGCAAAAGGTTGATGGTTCTGACCAGGGTTGATTTCCCGGCCCCGGAAAAGCCAACGATCCCGTAGATGTCGCCTTTTTCGATGTGCAAAGTCACATCCTGCACGGCCTGCACATCGGCAGCCTTTTTCCGCTTAAAAGTCACACTGACGTGGTCCAGTTGAATAATGCTCATATGATCAAAGCTTCTTTCTAGGTTAAGTTAAAAATCTTAGAACTTGGCGTCCCAAGCCGCAATTTGCTTGCTGCCGTAGTACTTCTTGTACAGCTGCTTGGTCTTTTCAGTCTGGTAAGCCTTAACGACTTCCTTGTAAGCCTTCTTGTTCTTGTCCTTCTTGCGGGCAACGATGACGTTGATCCATTGGTATGAGTCCTTGTTGATTGGTTCAACGTAGATGGTTTGCTTGTCGCCCAGGCCGGCTGGATTAGCGTAGTCGTTGTTGACAACAGCAGCGTCAACTGACTTCAGAACTCTGGCAACTTGTTCAGTCGCAACTTCCTTGATCTTGAAGTTCTTCGGGTTGCTCTTGATGTCAGCAACTGAGTACAGCTTGGTAGCGCTGGTCCCCTTCAGGGTGATCAGGCCGGCGTTCTTCAGAACCAGAAGAGCCCGGGCTTCGTTGGTCGCGTCGTTTGGAATGGCGATCGTTGCCCCCTTAGGCAGGGACTTCAGTGACTTGTACTTCAGTGAGTAAAGGCGGATTGGAGCGATGTAGGTCTTGCCGATGGCAACCAGGTTGCTCTTGTTGGCCTTGTTCCAGTTGTTGAGGAAGTTGTAGTGCTGGAAGGCGTTAAGGTCCAGATCCCCTGACTTCAAGGCGCTGTTTGGCTGGTTGTAGTCAGAGAAGTTCTTGGTCTTGACAATGATACCATACTTCTTCTTGGCAGTTGCCGCCACACTCTTCCAGATGGCCCGTTCAGCCTTGGTTGCCCCGACAGTCCCGACGGTTACCGTCACCGTCTTGGGGCTTTGCTGGCTGCCCTTCTTGCCAAAGGAGAAGAAGGCGATAACGGCAAGGACCACAACGGACACGATAGCGATAATAATGTTTCTTTGTTTCTTTTTTCTCATGATTAATACCTCCAGAAACACAGCAGCAATCCCGAAAAAGCGGCAGTCAAATTCGAACAGAAAAGAAAAAGCGTCCGGCCTTGATAAAGGACGAGCGCTCGTGATACCACCTTTAGTTCATTCATTACTTGCGTAATAAATCTCACCAGCTGTCTCTGACAAATAGAAACAGCTTGCTTGTTTAACGAGAGCAACCCCGGCAGCGGCTAAATATCACCGCGGCATATCATTCCAAGCCCATGTTCACCGGAACTCTCCTGGCGGCTTTCACCATCCGCCGCCTCTCTGTAAAGGATCGTCACCCGACTACTCTGCTTTTCGAGATAACTTTTCTTAACTTGACGCTCTAAATTTATCATTATTTTTTAAGCAAGTCAAGCCTCTTTCTAAAAAAAACTGTTAAAGCTCGGCCCGGTCCTTGCCATAAGCGGCTAAAAGGTCCCGCAGCTTGGCGTCTTTCCCCTTCTCCGTCAGCACGTTGCTGACGTCTTTGATTCCGTCGCAGATCCGCGACATGATTCTGAAGAGGGTCATGCCGGCAAAGAAAAGGACGACAACCGTGAAGACAGCCCGGCCTGACAAAGGACTCAGCTTGAAGAAGCCAGGGATGAAGATAATTGACAAGATGATGCAGACCACCGACAGGGCCAAAACGCCCAGCTTGTACTTGTTAAGTGGCCGGGAGATCCAGAAGAGGACCATCAAGCCCACCAGGACCAGGAGAGCTGTTGACGCGGTAGCGACTTCATTGTCCCCGATATTGGTAAACTTGTTGGTCAAGACCAGGATGCTGACGGCCAGCCAGTCGGTAATCCCGCCTGGAATCGACTTGGTCAGGATATTGACCGTGAAATTGCCCCGAATCCGGGAATGGTTTTTTTCCAGGGCCAAAAGGAAGGACGGCAGGCCGATCGTAAAGCTGGAGATCAAGGTGATCTGGGCCGGCTTGATCGGGTAGTTGATCGTCAAGATCAAGGAAAAGACCGCCATCAGCAATGAGAAGATGTTTTTGACTAAAAAGAGACCAGCTGAGCGTTCAATATTGTTGACCACCTGCCGGCCTTCATTGACCACCTGGGGCATTTTGGCAAAGTTTGAGTCCAGCAAGACTACTTGGGAAGCCTGAACAGCCGCGCTGTTGCCTGAAGCCATGGCAATACTGCAATCAGCTTCCTTCATGGCCAGGATGTCGTTAACCCCGTCCCCGGTCATGGCCACGGTCTTCCCGATCTTCTGCAGGGCCTGGACGAATTCTTTCTTCTGCTCCGGCTTAACCCGGCCAAAGACATTGTATTCAGCCATGGCCTGCTCATATTCGCCTGGCTTGATCGTCTGGGCATCGATGTACTTCTCTGCCCCGGCAATCCCGGCCTGGCCAGCCACCCGGGAAACAGTGACCGGGTTGTCCCCGGAAATAACCTTGATTTCCACCCCTTGCTTGGCAAAGTATGCAAAAGTCTCCTTGGCCTCTTTCCGGATCGGATTGGACAAAAGGACGTAGCCCAGGACTTCGACCTCCTGGGTCAGGCGCTCTTTTTCATCTGCCAGTTCTGCCGGATACTTGGCAAAGGCTAGGACCCGGTAGCCTTCTTCCGGGTAGCGGGCAAATTCTTCCTGGCAGGCTTTCAGCTGCGAGCGCAGGATCATTTCCGGCGCCCCCAGCAAAAGGGTGTAGCCTGCAAAAACCGCCCCGCTGTACTTGTTGACTGAGGTAAAAGGAATAATCCTTTTGGCATTGACCAGGGGCTGATCCTGGCCAAACTTCTGGCTCAAGGCTTCAGCGGTGATATTGTCGACAGGCATGTTGGAAACGTAGGCGGCAAGCCGGTCTTCCAAATCATTTCCCGGGTAATTTTTGGCCGGGACGACTTTTTCCACCGCCATCTTCGGCTCAGTAATCGTCCCAGTCTTATCAACGCAGAGGACATTGACCCGGGCCAGGGTTTCCACGCTCTTCATGTCGTGCAGCATGACCTGGTTGCGTGCCAGGCGCATGGCGGCCAGGGCCAGGGCAACAGTTGTCAGCAGGTAGAGCCCTTCCGGGATCATGCCGATAATGGCTGCTTCCATGGAACTGATGGATTCAGCAAAAGACCGGTGGTTGAGGAAGTAGGCCTGGGCAAAAAGGGCTAGCCCCATTGGAATAATGATGATGCCAACCCACTTGATCAAGCGGTTGATGGCCCGGATCATCTTTGACTCTTCTCCCCCGCCCATGGCCTTGGCTTCCGCCGTCAATTTTGCGATGTAGGATTCGCTGCCCACCTTGACCAGCTGGACCATGACTTCGCCGGAAACGACGAAAGAACCGGATAAGAGCTCGTCGCCAACTTCCTTGGCAATTTCATCGCTTTCCCCGGTTAAAAGGGATTCATTTACCCGGACGCTGCCGTCGACCACCTTGGCGTCGGCCGGGATCTGGTCACCAGCTTTCAAGAGGACTAGGTCTCCTTCAACCAGCTGGTCGATTGGCACCTGCCGCCTTTTTCCGCCTCTCAGGGCTAAAAGCTTGGTCTGGTTTAAGACCTGCAGCTTGCTTAAAACAGATTTTGCCCGGATTTCCTGGACGATCCCCACGATCGTGTTCAAAATGATCACCGGCAAAAAGGTCATATCCCGGATATCCCCGGCAATCAAAAGCAGGATGGTCAAAACTAGGAAGATCAAGTTGAAGTAGGTAAAGGTGTTTTCAACGATGATCTGTCGGTTGGTCTTGAACTCATCATCAATGGTGGTGTTGACCTTGCCGGCCGCGCTTTTCTGCGCGACCTCCTCCTCGGTCAAGCCCGTCTCCAAATTTGTTTTCATAACACTCACATCTCACTTTTCACTGCTTGCCTGCTATTTTTTACGCAGGTAAGTCTCAAAGACATAGTCATACTTATTCTTGCCGTCTGCCTGGTGGGCTTCACTCTTTGCCAGGGCAAAAGCCGCCCAGTCAAGGTTTGGCATGTAGGTGTCAGCGGGAAAAATTCCCTTGATCCGGGTCACTTCCAGCTTGTCAACCTGGTTAGCCAGCAGGGCAAAGAGGCTGGAGCCGCCAATAACGCAGACTTCCCCCGCCTGCTCCTTCAGCCAGGCGGAAACTTCTTCTTCGCTTTTCAGCTGTAGAACCCCAGCTGGCAGGTCTAATTTCCTGGTGGAAAGGACGACATGCTGCCGGCCAGGCAACAGGCCCGGCAAGGACTCAAAAGTCTTTCTTCCCATCAGCATGGGGTGGCCCATGGTTTTTGCCTTAAAATGGGCTAAATCTGCTGGCAGGTGCCAGGGCAGGCGGCCCTGGTAGCCAATGGCGCCTTTTTCATCTTCTGCCCAAACGTAGCTAAGCATTTCTTCACCCTTTCTAAACGGCGACCGGGGCCTTGATTGTAGACCCGTGCTGGTAGTTGACCAATTTAATATCAGCCATTTCAAAATCAGCCACTTTTTTCTTCTCTGGATTCAGCCACAAAGTTGGCGCGTCAAACGGCGTTCTTTTCAGCTGCTCTTCCACTTGGGCAAAGTGGTTCTTGTAAATGTGGGCATCCCCAATAGTATGCACAAACTCGCCCACTTCCAGGCCGGTCTCCCGGGCAATCAAGGACAAGAGCAAAGAGTAGCTGGCAATGTTGAAGGGCACGCCTAAGAACATGTCGCCTGAGCGCTGGTAAAGCTGCAAGCTGAGCTTGCCGTCAGCCACGTAAAACTGGAAGAGGACATGGCACGGCGGCAGGGCGCTGGAAGGAACGTCTTCCGGGTTCCAGGCCGTTACGATCAAGCGGCGGGAGTCGGGATTGGTCTTGATCTGCTCAATCACGTCCGCGATCTGGTCGATAAAGCCGCCGTCCCGCTTGCCCCAGTGCCGCCACTGGGCCCCATAGACGTCGCCCAGGTTGCCGTATTTTTGGGCAAAAGCTTCATCATCCAGAATCCGCTGGCAGAACTTTTGCATTTCTTCGTCATAGACTGCCTTAAACCCTGGGTCCTTTTGACTCCTAAGGCCAAAATCAGTCATGTCCGGGCCCTGGTATTCCGGGCTGGTCACCCAATTTTTAAAGGCCCATTCGTCCCAAATGTGGTTTTTATGTTCAAGCAAGAAACGGATGTTGGTGTCCCCCCGCAAGAACCACAAAAGCTCGCTCTTGATCAGGCCGAAAGGCACCCGCTTGGTCGTCAGGATCGGGAAGCCCTGGCTTAAGTCAAAGCGCATCTGGGCCCCAAAGAGGCTTCTGGTTCCCGTCCCGGTCCGGTCATTTTTGTCATTGCCTTCCGTCATGATCTTTTTCAGTAAATCTAAATATACTTGGTCTTGATTTGCCA
The DNA here is from genome assembly GCF_001888925.1 of Lactobacillus delbrueckii subsp. jakobsenii ZN7a-9 = DSM 26046. Lineage (NCBI taxonomy): Bacteria > Bacillati > Bacillota > Bacilli > Lactobacillales > Lactobacillaceae > Lactobacillus > Lactobacillus delbrueckii. The sequence continues at coordinate 1,041,304 of NZ_CP018218.1, read as the reverse complement.
TTTCCTTGTCCTTTGCAAAAACTTTTTACTTCACTTCACCTTAAGTCTAACAGAATTTTTTGCCGGGTGTTAATCTTTACAAAAAGCTTAACAGATGGAAAAAGCCCCGGCAGGATTATCATGCCAGGGCTTGTCTATGTTCTTCATTTTTCGCTTTATTTTACTGCTTTTTCGCTAATTCACCTTGAAAAAGGCCTTTTTCCCGGACAGGGTCCGCTCGATATCGGTCATGCTCTGGAAGAACATATTCTTGACCGCCATCTTGGTATAGTAGGCAGAGTGCGGGGACATGACCACGTTTGGCAGGTTGATCAGCTCCGTGTACTCGTCCGGCAGAGAACCCACATCCTCAAACTTGCGGCCGAAGATTTTTTCTTCCCCTTCCAAAACGTCCAGGGCGGCCCCGCCGATTTCATGGTACTTCAAGGCCACGATCAAGGCCGCGGTATCGACCAGTTCGCCTCTTGACTGGTTAACCAGGATCGCGTCGTCCTTCATCTTGGCAAATTCATTGGCGCTGAACATGCCCTTGTTTTCCGGAGTCAGCGGAATGTGCACCTGGACGATGTCGCTTTCCTTGATCAAGGTCTCAAAATCGACGAAGTCCAAAAAGGGCTCTAAAGAAGCATTGTAAACCGGGTCATAGCCGATAACTCTGGCCCCCAGGGCATGGTACATTTCCGCCGCAGCTGCCCCGATCCGGCCCAGGCCGACGATGCCGACCGTCTGGTTGAAGATCTCATCGCTCATCAGTTCCGTTGACCGGGTGAAGTCTCCCCGCCGCATCTTCCGGTGGTAGTAACCCCACTTGCGCAAGAGGTACATGGCCCCGGTCAAGCCGTTTTCCGCGATTGCCCGCGGCGAATAAGCCGGCACATTAGCAACGGTAATTCCGTATTTAGCTGCCGCTTCCAGGTCAATATTGTCCGCCCCCACCTTCCGCAAGGCCAGGTGCTTGACGCCGCCAGCCGCCAAGGGCTTAAGGTCAGACGCCGTCAAGGGCTCCGCCTGCTGGGTCGAAACCGCCTCAAAACCCTTGGCCAGCTCTAAATTATCGGCCGTCAAAGGGCTGTGGGTATAAGAAATTTCATCATCTGGGTGCTGGTCCTGCCACTTTTTTAAAAAAGCTTCTTCCACCGGCGTAACGCCGAACAAGTATGCCTTCATCTTTTTTCTCCTCAATAACTAACAAATTTCGTCAAACATCTTCTCGTTTATGCTGATTCTGGTATCCTAGGTTAAAAGCCTCATGCTTTTTATATATTATGACAAAAAAATTAAAAGATGGCTAGAGTATTTTCTATATATCGCATTTTTAATACTCCTGTAATTTTTAACTAAAAAGCCAGAAAAAGGCAAAAAGCTTGATAAAGAAATAGAAGCAGAAATAATAGAAAGGACAAAATCCATGAATGAAGATAATGGTTCCCGCTATATCCAGCCACATGACAGCCTGGAGGCCATGGAAATGATCCAAAAACTCTTCAACCAGTACCGGCGGGCTCCCTTGACTCCCGAACTTCTTGCCTACCACCAGAACCTAATCGAACGCCTGGAAGGCGACATCCACCAGGCGGCTGAAGCAGAAGGCCAGGCCAAAAGAGTCCAGGAACTGGACCGGATGATCAAGCTGATGAAGGACTGGACCGCCATCCGCCTCTCTGGCCGGCCCTTTAACGCCAAAATGCGCCACTTCCGCTTCCTGCCAGAGGGCGGCCAGGTCAAATTCAAGCGGCATCCCCACAAAATCAAGGCCAGCTCCAGCCACCGGGCCAGCCGGCATTAAAAAAAACGAGACCAAGCGGTCTCGTTTTTATTTGCATATCTTAATTTGCTAACTACCAGCTACTTAATGTAGGCGTACTTGTAGCTCCACTGGGTACCAGCATTGTTGTGGATGATCCCCTTGACCTTACTGTTTTGCAGGTAGGCGGTCGTCTGCTGGTAGATCGGGCTGACTGCCTGGTCGGCGTTGGCCACTTGGGCTGCCTTGACCAGGTCCTGCCAGCGCTTGTTAACGTCGTTGGCATCAGTCGTCAAAGCCTTCTTGATCAAGCGGTTGTATTCCGCATTGTTCCACTTGCCGTAGTTGTAGGAAGTCCCCTTCTGCAAGATCTGCATGAAGGTCATCGGGTCGCTGAAGTCCCCGCCCCAGCCGGAAACATAGATATCAAAGTCCCCGCTTGAAGCCTTGGTGTAGGCGTTCTTGCTTGGAATGGAGTTAACCTTCACGTTGATGCCGGACAAAACCTTAGTCCATTGGGACTGCAGGTACTGGGTCAGAGCGTCGGCGTTGGTGCTCTCGTTTGAAGCCAGCAAGGTCAGGTTCAGTTTCTTTAAGCCCAGTTCATTCAACCCGGTCTTCCAGTACTTTTCAGCCAGCTTTTCATTGTAGTCAACGGTATTAGCCACCTTTTGCTCCTTGGCAAAGTCTTCCTTGTTAGCCGGATCATAGGCCAGACCAGAAGCCACGAAGCCAGTTGGCACGCTTGACCCGTCACCGAAGACCTTGCTGGTCAGAATCTTCCGGTCAAGTGACAGAGACAGGGCCAGGCGGATGTTCTTGTTGTTCAAAGCCTTCTTAACCGTCGCGTCCTTGGCCTGGAAGTTGTAGGCCAAGAAGGCAACGTAGGAGTATGGGTAGGTCTTGAAGTCCTTGTTCTTCTTCAGCTGCTTAACCTGTTCACTGGACAGTGGGGTGAGGTCCAGCTTGCCCTGCTGGTAGAGCTGGTAGCCGGTGTTGGTAGTCTTAACGACCTGGTAGCTGATCTTGCTCAACTTGACTGCCTGCTTGTCCCAGTACTGGTTGTTTTTGACAAAAGACCAAGTATCATTGGTCCCCTTCCAGCCGGTGATCTTAAATGGGCCGGAGTAAAGCATGTACTTGGAGCTGGTCGCGTACTTCTTGCCCGTCTTCTTGATAAAGGCTTCGTTTTGCGGCCCAAAGAGCGGGTAAGCCATCAAAACCTTGAAGTAGGCAATCGGCCGGTTGAGCTTAACTTGCACGGTTTCCTGGTTCAAAGCCTTGATGCCCAGGCTGGACGGAGACTTCTTGCCGGCAATAATTTCATCGGCGTTCTTGATGCCGGAGAAAAGGTAGGCATAAGGCGAAGCAGTCTTGGGGTTGATCGTCCGCCGCCAGGAGTAGACGAAGTCCTGGGCGGTAATCTTTTCCCCGTTGGACCACTTGGCGTTAGACCGCAGCTTGAAGGTCCAGGTCTTGCCGTCTTTGGATACAGTGCCGGACTTGGCTAAGCCGGCGGCTGGCTGCCCGTTCTTGCCCAAACGGTAGAAGCTTTCAAAAACGTTCCCCGTCTGCCCGTAGCCGGTTGCCTTACTGATGTCGATCGTATCTAGCGGAGCAGTCGCGCTGAGCTTTAAAACCTGCTTATCCTTACTTGCTGAGCTTGAGCTCTGCTGACTGCCGCAAGCGGCCAGCAGGAAGGCGGCACTGACGCTGACGGCGGCAAGGGTGAATTTCTTGATCTTTTGCATTTTTTTCCTCCTAAGACAAAAAAGCAGCTGCTCCCTAAAGGAAACAGCTGCTTCATTTGCCACTAAGCTAATAATTACTTGGCAAATTACTTGGTCTGAGCTAAATCCAGTTTAGGCAACACAAAACAGTCGTATGACATAAGTGACATACAGCAAACGCACATAGTTTGGTTTTCTTGCATTGCAAACATGATTTAGCTCCTTTCTCAATTTGATTTAATTTAATCTTACAGACTCACTTACTATAAGTCAACGATTTTATATAACTTTTTTCCTAATCCTTAATTGTCAAGAAGTCAGGCAGATCCCGGCGGGGAGCCTGGTAGCCGTTGATGTACTCATCTTTGCCATAGCCCAGGCCGATTCCCATGGCCAGGGTCTGGTCTTCTGGAATCCCCATAATTTCCCGGACACTGGCTGGGTATTTGACAAATTCATAGGCCGGCATGCTGTCAATCCCCTTGGCCTTGGCGGCAAGCGCTAGAGTCTGGGCAAAGGCTCCCAGGTCATAGACTGACCAAAGATTGGACTGCTTGGGAATAGTTAAATAGGCAATCGCCGGGGCATAGTAGAGATTTTTCTGCAAAATATTAGTCCTAAGGTCCAGCAATTCCGGCGTGTTCAGATATTCCTGGCTGGCCTGGTTGTGCCGGGCCATGTTTTCTCTTGGATAAGGATCCCAGTCCTCCCGGTGCCAGGTCTCCCAGTCTGGGGATGCCGCCGTCCCTGCTTCAGCCAAAGCCAGGTGGCGGGCATGGATCTTTTTGGCTGTTTCCCCCATAGCCAGATAAACCCGCCAGGGCTGGGAATCTACCCAAGACGGAGCCAGGCCGGCCAAGCGGATTACTTCTTCCAGGTCTGCCCGGCTGGGCGCCTTGCCTTGGTCAAAATAGCGCGTGCTGTGGCGGCTCTTAATTGTATCAATCGCGTCAGTCATTTTACACCTCTCTTGAAGCTGATTTCTTTTGCTAAGTATAGTTCAAAATTGACTGAATAGCAAAAATATCGTTATAATTGACTCAAAAGCAAATCTTTTACTTCAATGGAAAGCAGGATGTGGACAAATGGGTTTAACCTTTAAAAGACAAGACGACTTAGACAAGCTCTTCGACAAATTCGCCAGCATTCCCGACCCGAAGAAAGCCGCTTCTGGCAAGGGCAAGGAAAAGGAAGACGACAAAGCTGCCGGCAAAGAGGCAAAGTAAGCCGCTTGTTGGCGGCTTTTTATATCTTATAAAAGTCGCTAAATTTTCGGGTAAATTTGCCCATCCCTGCCCTATTTAGGCTAAAATGAGTTTGTAAGCATTTGCAATTATTTTCTTTAAGGATGTGAGCATCTTGGACAACAACAATTTGCTGACCTACCTGGAATGGCGCGGCGACATTCCCTTGGAAAAGTCTCCTTTCAACGAAATCGACGCTTTAGTCTTAGCAATTTTTTCTTATCTTAACTTGGAAAAGTACATCCCTTCCGGCAACAAAGAAGTGACAGTTGGCGAAACCGCCGAGAAATACTTCGCCTCTTCCTACACCGGCCTGGACGCCAGCCAGTACCAGGAGCTCTTCCACTTAATGAGCGAAGCCGACCGCTTTAAGGATGCCCGCTTATCCCACTTCAAAACCGTTTTGACTGACCAGTGCCAGTTCAGCGCCTTGAAAATCGTCCTTGAAGACGGCACCCACTATGTGGCCTTTAGAGGGACCGACGACACCCTGGTTGGCTGGCGGGAAGACTTTGAGATTTCTTTTAAAGAAACCAAGGCCCAGATCTTAGGTGCCCGCTACCTCAAGGACCTCCTGTCCGGCGACTCAGCTGACTACATCCTGGGCGGCCACTCAAAGGGGGGCAACCTGGCTGAATACGCCGCCTTGAATCTCCCAGAAGACTACCGGGCCCGGATCAAGGCCGTCTACACCTTTGACAGCCCCGGCCTGGCCAGCGAAGCCGGAGTCGACTACAACGAGGACTTTTTGCGAAGGGTCCTCCGCCGCTACGTACCCGACTTTTCGATTATCGGCCGCCTCTTTGAACCAAGAGAGGTCGACCCGGTCATCGTCTACTCAACCAATGGCAATATCGCCCAGCACGATACCTATTCCTGGCAGATCAAAGGCAGCCATTTCGTGACCCGCAAGCGGCCCAATCCTGAGTCCCGGGTCTACAACCAGCTGATCAACCAATGGATCGGGTCAGCCAGCCTGGAAGAGCGGGAAGCCCTGACCCAGGACCTCTTTGATGCCCTGGCGGCTAGCGGCTCGAGCAAGATCAACCAGCTGGCCAAGAACGGCTTCGGGGGCTTCGGGGCCATCCTTTTGTCGGTGACTAACTCCTCAAGGCGGACCAAATTCATTTTGGGCAATCTCTTTTCCTCGATCTGGCAGTTGATCAAGAACCAGCAGATCGGAGCGGCCTTGTTCAGCCGAGACACCATGGCCGGCTGGCTCCTGGTTCTGCTCGGCATCATCAGTCTGACAGCACCTAACTATGCCTTCAAGGCCTTCGGGGTGCTAGCTGCTGTCGGGGGGATCATTTTCAGCGTCAACCATATCCTCACGGTCTCAGTTTCGGCCTTTAAACCGCAGCAGAAACGCTTCTTCCTAATTACCTACCTGGTCTTGTTCGCGGTCTCTATAGCCCTTTTATCGAGCAACCAACTCCTGGTCTTTTTGGCTCACTACTTCCTGGGGGCCTTCCTGCTCTTTTACGCCTATGGCCGTAGCCGCAAGATTATCTTAAGGCGGCAGACCGGGGTCTTCCGCATGATCATCACCGGGGCGGAAGCCGTTATTTCTTTTGCCCTGGGGATCATCGTGATCATCAACCCAGAATACTTCAACCACCAGTCGATCATCGAAATCGGGATCCTCTTGATCATCTACGGAGCCTTCAAGCTGGTGGCTGAGCTCTTCAACCACCGGCCGCAAATGCCGAAAAAGCACCGGTAAACGCAAAATGCCCAAAGGAAAATCCTTTGAGCATTTTTGTTTTATCTGCTATTCTTCGTCCAATCTGGCTTGGATCCAGTCCTTGACTTGGTCAACGTTCAGCTTAGTCACTGATGAAAATGGTAGGAAAGTCACATTGTCCTTATTCAAGTTCAAGTGCTTTCTGAAGGCTGCTTCAGTCTTGTTAAAAGCATTCTTCTTGATCTTGTCCATCTTAGTGGCCACTAGTAAAATCGGCAGGTTTAGATACTGGGCATAGTCATACATGGCAATGTCGTCGGCGGTTGGTTCGTGGCGGCCGTCGATCAGCAGGATCAAGCCCTTGAGGTAGGCCCGGGTTTCCAGGTAATCCTGGATCATTTCCCCGAACTCTTCCCTCTGCTTCTTGGAGACCTTGGCATAGCCGTAGCCCGGCACATCGACCAGGTAAAAGTCAGCTTGGTCGCTGTCCACCCGGTAGAAGTTCAAGGTCTGGGTCTTGCCCGGCGACGAGGAGGTCCGGGCCAGGTTCTTTCTTTGCAAAAGGGTGTTGATGAAGCTGGACTTGCCCACGTTTGACCGGCCAGCCAGGGCGATTTCATCCAGGCCGCCTTCGGGGTACTGGCTGGCTTTAACCGCGCTGACGGAAAATTCTGATTGGTTAATGATCATCGGTAACCTCTTCCAGTTCGCGGCGGACCACCTTCGGCTCGCCCATCCCGGTAATTGTTTCCGGCGTGATGATGACCTTGCTGATGTCGCTTTCGCTCGGCGCCCGGTACATGATGTCCATCATGGCATTTTCAATGATAGTTCTAAGGCCTCTGGCCCCCATCTTCCGTTCAATAGCCAGGTCAGCAATCTGCTTGACGGCGGCAGGTTCAAATTCCAGATCAACCCCGTCAAGGGAAAGCAGCTTCTGGTATTGCTTGATCAAGGCATTCTTTGGTTCAGTCAGGATCCGGACCAAATCAGCACTGTCCAGCCGGTCCAAGGTAGTGATAATCGGAATCCGGCCAATGAATTCAGGGATCAAGCCGAACTTGACCAAGTCCCCGGTCGTCAAGAAACGGTTCCAGTTGTCATCGTCAACCTTGCCAGATTCTTGTTCTGCCCCAAAACCGATGGTCTTCTTGCCCAGCCGGTTCTTAACGATTTCTTCGATACCGTCAAAAGCCCCGCCGACAATGAAGAGGATGTTGGTGGTGTCCATCCGGATCATTTCCTGCTGCGGATGCTTGCGGCCGCCCTGCGGCGGAATAGAAGCAATGGTCCCTTCCAGGATCTTCAAAAGGGCCTGCTGAACCCCTTCACCGGACACGTCCCGGGTAATCGACACATTTTCTGACTTCTTGGAGATCTTGTCAATTTCGTCGATATAAATGATCCCCCGCTGGGCTCTCTCCAAGTCGTAATCGGCATTCTGGAGCAGCTTAAGCAGGATATTCTCGACGTCTTCACCGACATAACCAGCTTCAGTCAAAGTAGTTGCGTCCGCGATCGCGAACGGCACGTTCAAAATCCTGGCCAAAGTCTGAGCCAGGTAGGTCTTGCCGGACCCAGTTGGCCCGATCAAGGCAATATTTGACTTCTGCAATTCGGTTGAAGAATCAACATCCATTTGACTGATCCGCTTGTAGTGATTGTAAACCGCTACGGACAGAACCCGCTTGGCCCGGTCCTGGCCAATCACGTACTGGTCCAGTTCTTCTTTAATTTGCATTGGCTTGGGAAGCTCGCGCGCTTCCTTCAGTGAATCCAGACGCAGCTCATCATCAATGATCCGCTTGGCGAGTTCAATGTCCTCGTTGCAGATGTATACGCCGTTGCCGGCAATCATTTTCTTTACTTGGCTGGCAGACTTGCCGCAGAATGAGCATTTCACTTCTTCTGGATCTGTAAACTTAGTAGCCATGTATTCCCTCCTCTATTTGCTAAAGACTAGATTAGCATAAATACGGGCAACTTGCGCGAAATTAGCCTTGTATTTTTCATCAGTCTTGGCAAAAGAAAACCCCAAAAGGGGCAGTTGCCACTTCTGGGGGATTCAGTCTATAGACAGGCGATTACTTGTCTTCTTCGTCTTCGCTGCCTTCTTCAAGCTTAGCCTTAGCTACTTGCTTAGCGCTGTCAGTGATCAAGTCCATTGCCTTGCGGACGATGATGTCGTGAGCCAGCATTTCATCGCTCAAAGCGTTGCGAACTGCCTTTTCGCTCATGTTGTAGTTGTCAGCCAGGTCCTTGATTTCAGCGTCGATTTCTTCCTTGCTTGCTTCGAAGCCTTCCTTGGCAGCGATTGCTTCCAAAACAAGGTTAGTCTTAACGCGTTCAGCAGCGTTTGCTGACAATTGGCTGCGCAGTTGGTCTTCAGTCGTGTTAGTCAACTTGAAGTAAGTTTGCGGGTCAATCCCTTGACGTTGCATGTCGCCCAAGTATTGGTTGAGTTGGTTGTCAACGTCTTCTTGGATCATCACGTCAGGAATTTCTTCAACAGTAGCGTTCTTGACTGCAGTAGTGATCGCTGCTTCTTGGATAGCTGCCTTGGCTGCTTCTTCCTTTTCGGACTTCAGTTCAGCCTTGATCTTTTCCTTCAATTCGTCAAGGGTTTCAACTGAGTCGTCAACATCCTTGGCAAATTCGTCATCAAGTTCTGGCAATTGCTTTGCCTTAACTTCGTGGATCTTGGTTGCGAAGTGAGCTTCCTTGCCAGCCAGGTCCTTTGCGCCGTAGTCTTCAGGGAAGGTTACGACAACGTCAACTTCTTCGCCGGCGCCGTGACCAACCAGCTGGTCTTCAAAGCCAGGGATGAAGGTGTTTGAGCCCAGTTCCAGGGAGTAGTTTTGTGCTGAGCCGCCGTCAAATTCAACGCCGTCAACAGTACCAACGTAGTCGATGGTTACAGTGTCGCCGTTTTCAGCCTTGTCGTTCTTCAAAACCATTTCAGCGTTTTGTTCTTGACGCTTAGTCAATTCAGCGTCGATGTCCTTTTGGTAAACGCGAGTGTTTTGCTTTGGCACTTCAATTTCAGTGTATTGGCCAAGTTCAACTTCTGGTTCAACCGTTACGATTGCCTTCATTTCCCAGGCCTTGTTCTTGCCCATTGATACAGGAACGATTTGAGGTTGGCCAACTGCCTTGATGCCAGTTTCCTTGACAGCAGCGCTGTAAGCTTCTGGCAAAGCAAAGTTCAAAGCGTCTTCGTAAAGAGCTTCTTCACCGTAGTATTGGTTGAAGATTACACGGGAAACGTGCCCCTTACGGAAGCCAGGTACACGCAAGCTCTTCTTTACGCGGTCAAAAGCCTTGTCCAGGCTCTTCTTGATTTCATCTTGAGAAATTTCAAAAGAAAGTTCACCAGTAGTCTTACCGGTAGTTTTCCAGTTAGCAGACATTAATTAAATACCTCCAATGTCTATTTTGGGTTTGCTACTTTGCATACTTAAATATCTTACCTTAAAGACGGTCAAAAAACAATCAAAGTACTACAAAATAGGGATTTTTTGGATAAAAAAAGGCGTTCTTCTGAGAAGAACACCTTTTTACACTGTTAGAACTAAAATTTAAAAAATAAAAATTAGTCGTCAATTTCAGTAACTTGACCGGCACCAACAGTTCTACCACCTTCACGGATAGTGAACTTAGTACCAACTTCGATAGCGGCTGGCTTAATCAAAGTAACTGAGAATTCAGTGTTGTCACCAGGCATAACCATTTCAGTACCTTCTGGCAATTCAATTTCACCAGTGATGTCAGTGGTGTGGAAGTAGAATTGTGGACGGTAGTCTGAGAAGAATGGAGTGTGACGGCCACCTTCGTCCTTGCTCAAGATGTAGACTTGACCCTTGAAAGTTTTGTGAGTCTTGATTGAGCCTGGAGCTGCCAAAACTTGACCACGAACGATTTGGTCACGGTCGATACCACGGAGCAATACACCAACGTTGTCGCCGGCTTCACCCAAGTCAAGAGTCTTGTGGAACATTTCCAAACCAGTTACAACTGAAGTCAAGACCTTTTCTACCAAACCAACGATTTCAACGCTGTCGCCAACCTTAACAGTACCACGGTCGATACGGCCTGAAGCAACAGTACCACGACCAGTGATAGTGAAGACGTCTTCAACCGGCATCAAGAATGGCTTGTCAGTTTCACGTTCTGGAGTTGGGATGTATTCGTCAACAACGTCCATCAGTTCTTCGATCTTCTTTTGAGCTTCTTCATCGCCTTCAAGAGCCTTCAAAGCTGAACCACGAACTACAGGAACATCGTCACCTGGGTAACCGTATTCTGAAAGCAAGTCTCTTACTTCCATTTCAACCAAGTCGATCAATTCTGGGTCGTCAACCAAGTCGCACTTGTTCAAGAAGACTACGATGTAGTTAACACCAACTTGACGAGCCAACAAGATGTGTTCACGAGTTTGTGGCATAGGACCGTCAGTTGCGGCAACAACCAAGATAGCACCGTCCATTTGAGCGGCACCAGTGATCATGTTCTTGATGTAGTCGGCGTGGCCTGGGGCGTCCATGTGGGCGTAGTGGCGCTTTTCAGTTTCGTATTCAACGTGGGCAGTGTTGATAGTGATACCACGTTCCTTTTCTTCTGGAGCTGCGTCGATTTGTGAGTAATCTTCAGCTTGTGCCAAACCCTTCTTAGCCAACACAGTAGTGATAGCTGCGGTCAAAGTAGTCTTACCGTGGTCAACGTGGCCAATAGTACCAATGTTAACGTGTGGCTTAGTTCTAACGTAATGTTCTTTTTCTGCCATTAAAATGATCCTCCTGAAATTTTGCAAGAAGTCCGTTGAGACAAAACTAACGGATGATTCTCTGTTGAATATTGTACTACTTTCCTAAGAAGTACGCTAGTAGCAATAGCGCAACTTCTTGAAAATATCCAAAAATGATTATACTAAATGCCGGCAAAAAGTAAAGTGATTTGCAAAAAAATTAATCACTATTTTTTCTGATAGATTTTTTCCAGCAAATCCTGGCTCTCCCCGCCCCGCTTTTGCCGTAAAAACCCGGTCAAGTCCCGGGCAAAAGCATCGGGATTAGTCACGTAATCTCCCTGGCAGGGATAAAGCTGGCCAAAAGCGAAATTTCCTTCAGCCAAGATCAAGGGCAGTTCGCTTGGGCGGTTTTGGTAGCGGCTGGCCAGAGAAGTGATAAATTCCCGGTAAACCGGATCCTGCTTGAGCAAATCCGTTTCAGCGGGCACAAAACTCTTCAAGTCCCCCAGGATCATAACCTGCATCTCTTCTTTAACCCCCAGCTTGACCAGGTCCTCGCACACCGCCAGGCGCAAGGCGTAGTTAGCCAGGGGATCCAGCAAAAGGCTTCTAGCAAAGGCCAGGTAGGTCGGCAAATCCAGCTTCAAGAGCTGCTCGTACTGGCTTTGGCTGACTGCCTGCTTTCTTCTAAAAGCAAGCAGGATTTTCTCTTGTTCCTTTTTGTCTGCTGGCAAAACCGGGAAGTCGACCTCTCCCTCAGTCAAATGCTTGACCTGGAGAGCCTCGATCAAAAAATTATTGGCCGCCAGGACTTGTCCATACTCCTCCAGCACTTTATCTCTGGAAAAAAGATCAGGCAGTGCCTTGATAAGGGCATAAGCCTGATCTTCTTCCTTGTTTAAGCGCAAAAGACGGGACAAGTCCAGGGCCAGGTCCTCGTCAAAGCCCAGCCTCAGGGCCTCCTCCAAGTGCCCGCAGGCAGCCTGGTAGTCCCCTCCTGCTTCAGCCTCTATGGCCAATTTCCGTAGGTTCTCTTGGCTAACGCTTGTCATCTGCCTTGCTGTCCTTCTTATTCTTGTTTACCGACTTCTTGCCCTTAGCGGACTTGTTTGCCAGCCTGGTCTGCTTCTTACGGTTGTTCTTCTTAACCGGCTTTTCCTTGTTGCCTTCAGCCGCGTCTTCGGCCTTCTTCTGCATTGCCCGGTGCCGGTTCTGGTTGACTTCCATGACAACTGGCAAAACGACCGGCCGGCGGTTGGTCTGCTTGTAAAGGAACTTCCCCAGGCTGGAGCGCATGTCTTGCTTGAGTTCAGTCCAGTCAAACTTCTTGTGCTCAAAGTTGGCCTGGATAGCGTCCTTGATGACCTGGATAGAGTCATTCATCAGCTTGTGGTTGGCTTTGATGTAGACAAAGCCCCGGCTGGTGACTTGCGGTTCAGACACGATCTTCTTCTTCTTGCGGTCAATCGTCACTACCGCGATGAAGATCCCGTCATCTGACAAAACTTCCCGGTCGCGCAAAACAATGTTGCCCACGTCGCCTACCCCGGAGCCATCGATCATCGTGTCTTCACCCGGCACGGCATCCCCGCGGAAGAACTGGCCGCGCTTAGTGTCGTATTCCAGGCAGTCCCCGTTTTGGGTAATGTAGACATCGTCCGGGTCCATCCCTGTTTCAACGGCTAAGTCCTTGACTGCTTCTAAAAGCCGGTAGTCCCCGATGACCGGTACCAGAATCCGCGGCTTCAAGAGGTCAATCAAGGTCTGCAGGTCCCGGCCAGTCGCGTGGCCGGAAGTGTGCATGTTGCGGCCAAGTTCGATAACCGTGCCGCCTGCCCGGTAAACCATGTCACTGGTGATAGCCACCGTGGTTTCAACGGCGTGAGACGGAGTCGTGGCAATAAAGACCAGGTCCCCTTCGTGGATGGTAATCATCTGGTGGCGGTTATTGGCCATCTTCTGCAGGGACTGGAGCGGTTCACCCATCCGGCCGGTTTCCAGGATGACCGTCTTTTCATCCGGCACGTCCTTGAGTTCCTTGGCCTTCATCAAAAGCCCGTCTGGCACTTCCAGATAGCCCAGCTTCATGGCCGTGTGGACGATCTTAGCCACGTCCCGGCCAGTCAAAAGGACCCGGCGGCCGGTAGCAGCAGCGGCGTTAAAGACCTGCTGGACCCGATTTATGTTGGAAGCCTTGCCGGCCACGATGATCCGGCCCTTGGCGTTTCTGAAGACATTGGTGATGTAAGTGCCGACTTCATTTTCGCTGGCATTCGGCAAAACAGCCTCAGCATTGGATGAGTCCGGCAAAAGGGCCAAGACGCCGTTTTCCGCGATTTCAGCAAGCCGGGTCATGTCAGTGCGGTAAGCTGGCCGGGCTGACGGATCAAACTTAAAGTCACCGGTATAGACGATCTGCCCTTGGGGAGCATGGATGACGATCCCCAAAGAATCTGGCACTGAGTGAGTGGTTTGGAAGAAGGACACGCTGGCATTCTTGAAGTCGATTTCCGTATCGGCGTCGATGACGTTGAACAGCTGGTTGTTCCGCCGCTTGTTTTCTCTTTGCACGTCGATCTTGGCCAGTTCAATGGTGAGTTTTGAACCAAAAACCGGAATATCCCAGTCCCGCAAAATGTATGGCAGGGCCCCGATGGAGTCAGCATGGCCGTGAGTCAAAAAGATCCCCGCCACTTGGTCGCCGTATTGCTTGAAGAATTCCATGTCCGGAATTACCACATCGATCCCGAATAATGAACTGTCCGGGTACTTGAGGCCGGCGTCCAAAACAAAGATTTCATCGTTCACCTGAACGGCAAACATGTTCTTCCCCTGCTCGCGGACCCCGCCTAGAACCATTATTTTTAACTTGTCTGACATAAAGCTCTCCTTTTCTTAATCATGTTAAATCAATTCTTTGTCTGATAGATGCTTTATATGGATCTGTCGATCAAAACGCTTATAATCTTTTTAATTTTAACATAAAGGGCATGAGCATGATAGTCACTAAGCCCGCAAAGGAAAAGAAAACTGAAAATAGAAAAGAGGCCGGGAAATCCCAGCCTCTTGGTAGGTCTTTGATTAACGACGCAAACCCAAACGAGCGATCAAAGCACGGTAACGTTCCAAGTCATTTTCTTGCAAGTAGCGGAGCAAGTTACGACGGTGACCGATCTTCTTCAACAGACCAACGTATGAGTGGTGGTCGTGTGAGTGTTCACGCATGTGTTGAGTCAAGTTGTTGATGTCTTCAGTCAAAACAGCAACTTGTACTTCTACGGAACCAGTGTCGCCTTCGTGAGTTGCGTATTCCTTGATGATTTCGTTCTTTCTTTCTTTTGAAACTGCCATGTTTCTGCACCTTTCTTTTGAAAAATTGCCCCGGACAGCGTCAGCCGTTAGGTGAAGCGTAAAGACAACGCCCGGGGTTCACATAACAAATATAATCATACCCGATTTTTTGGAAAAAGCAAGTAAAATTTCTTCTTGCATCTGGCGCTGGCTTTCAGTATAATAACTTAGTGAATTTCATTCAGTTATTGGAGGTGAACCTAATGCCACAAATCAAATCTGCTATCAAGCGTGTTAAGACTCAAGCTGTTGCTAACGAACGCAATGCTGCTCAACTCAGCACTATGAGAACTGCCGTTAAGAAGTTTAAGGCTGCTCAAGCTGCTGGTGCGGACAACGCCTCCGAATTATACGTTGCTGCTATCCGTGAATTGGACAAGGCTGCTTCAAAGGGCTTGATCCACAAGAACAAGGCTAACCGTGACAAGAGTCGTTTGGCTAAGCTTGCTAAGTAATTAAACTAGCAATCAACAAAAGAGCGAGAAACAATCCGTTTCCCGCTCTTTTTCTTTTGTCTTTTTCTGCTCCCTATTTTTTCTCTTTTTGCCTAGCAGGTCAGGATAAAAGCCTTTAAAAAGCGGCTGCCCTGGTAGACCCCGCTCTTGTAGCGGTAGTCCAGCTGGATCAGCTGGCCCAGCATTTTCTTCAGCTGGCCGACCTTCGCCCTGGACTTCAAGGCTGTCTTAACCCGGTAAGGGTGGGCGGACAATTCCTTGGCAATCTCGCTTTCACTCCGCCTTCTCTGTCCCATCACCTTCACGCAGAGCAAAAATTCAACCTGGCTGAAAAAGACCGCGACCAGCTGCAAGGGATAAGTCCCCTCCCGCAGCTGCCCGTCCAGGCGGTCGATTGCCTCTTGGTAGTCCCCTCTTAAGGCAGCCTCTAGAATAGCAAAAACGTTCTGGTCTAAGCTGAGATCGATATTCCGGTCCACCAGGTCCCGGCTGATTTCCTGGCCGTCGCTGATCGCCTTCAGCTTGTTGTAATTGCCCAGGGCCGCGTCCAGGACCTGGTCACTTCTCTCCATGAGCAAGTCCAGGGCCCCGCCGGCAAAACGGTAGCCTTCAGCCTTGACCAAGGCCTGCATAACCCGGCCGCTTTCATAGCTTTTGACCGCGGTTGAGACCGTATTGAAGCTCTTTTCCACCTGCTTGGTCAGTTTCTTGCGCCGGTCCAGCTTCTCATAGCTGGCGACTAAAACGATCACGTCGTCGATCTGGTCCAGGTGACTGAAGATTTCCAGCAGCCGGTCCCCTTGCTGCTTGTACTTGACCGGGAACTTTCCCGTCAAAAAGATGGGGTTCTTGACTAAGACTAATTTTTGCTGGCTGAAAAGGCTGGCTTCCGCCAAGGCCGCGATCAAGTCGTCCAGCGGGTCACTCTCACAGTCAACCGTCACCTTCTCCAGGCCTTGAAAGGCTGCCTGCTGGAGATAGTTATGGGCCAAATAGTCATTTAAAAAAGCGTCCGGTCCCTGCAGCAGGACATTCGGGTTTCCCGCCTGGCTGTTAGGAAACAGGGATATCAAATTTGGCAAGCCGCTTTCCTCCCTCTAAAAGTAAACTCTTTAATAATGATAACACACCCGCCGCCCTTCCAGAAAACTGCTAAAGTATTCCCTGATACCGTAATGCCAGCTGATCATCCCTTCCGTTTGGGTATTGAGATAAGGAATCCCCAGCTGGTGCAATTTGGCTAAGGTTTCCGGCTTGGGGTGGTGGTAGCGGTTGTTCCGGCCAGCGGAGATAAAGACTAATTTTGGCTGGATTGCCCGCAAAAAGACAGTTGAAGAAGAAGTATCGCTGCCGTGGTGGCCAAGTTTGAAGTAGTCAATTTTCAAATCGGGAAACTTCTTAATGATTGCCTCCTCACCTGCCTGGTCCAGGTCCCCAGTAAAAGCCCAGCTTTTCCCAGCCAGGCGGCAAGTAAGCGACAAAGAGTCCTTGTTTTCCCCTTTTCCCGCTACTTCCGGGTGAAGAACCTGGAAGTTGATTGCTTCTTTCACCTCCATCCCTGCCTTCAGCTCAACCAGCTTGGTCTTCTCTACCCGGCCGGCTATCCTGGCCCTAAAGCTCGGATTTTGAATAAGACCTGCTCCCATATAGAGGCGCTTAACCGGCATTTCCTCGAGCAGGGGGCCCAGGTCGCCAACATGGTCAGCATCCTGGTGGCTGACGAAGACCCCGTCGATCTGGCTGATTCCCTGGGCTTTAAGCAAAGGAATGGTAATCCGGTCGATCTGGGGCTGGCTCTGTTTCTTTTTACCAAAAGTCAGCTTGCCCCCGGTATCGATCAAGTAGACCTGGCGGCGGATGGGCGTCGTTAAAAGAATGCTGTCGCCCTGACCCACATCAATAAAAGAGACCTGCCCTTCCAAGGGAAAGTGGATGCTGACAAAAATTAAGAGATAGACCGCCGCCAGAATATGGCGGTATTTCTTTTTCCGCGTGATGAGATACAGGAAGGTTAAGACAAAAAGCAGGGCCAGCTGCCAGGCCTTGACCTGGCCATAGATCAGCTGGCCAAAGCCGGTTTTCGCCACATTAGCCAGCATCCCTTCCGCCGCCTCCAGGATTTTTTCAAAAAAAGCCGCTAGACCCGGCGGAGCCAGCAAGGCCAGGCCGGTCATGGGCATGACGATATAGTTGAAATAGGGCACGACTAAAATATTGTAAAAAATCGTGCAGACATTGACCTGGTAGAAAAAATAGAGCAAAAAAGGCGTCAGCAGGCCGTTCAGCCAAAAAGCCTGCTTGCAGTCTGGCAATTTCGCCGTCAAGACCAGGCCCAGGGCTAATACATAAGTCAAGATCCCGCCGGTTTCCAGCAAAAGGCGGGGAGTAAAAAGCTGCTGGCAGCAATAAGTCAAGCCCAACAGGTCAGCCCGGCCGATCCTCCTGCTCTTAAAGGCTAATCCGGCTGAAAAAACATAGCTAAGAGTCGCCCGGATAAAACCTGGCTGGCCCGCGCTCAAGAAGACCTCAAAGGTCAATAGAGCGCAGGAAGCGGCAAAAACTTCCTCCTTGGTCATGTGCAGGTAGCTGCCGAAAACCGCCAGAGCAAAGACATAAATGCCCACATGCATCCCCGAAATGCTCAAGATATGGATAACCCCCAGGTCCCGGTAGGTATTCAAGTTGGCTTGGTTGTCCCCAGCCGGATTTTCCGCTAGCAGCAGTTCACTGGCAAAAAAGGCCAATAGGCGGGGCAGGCGCTTCAGATAAGCTTGAATTTTCCAGCGGAGGCCATGCAGGCGGGTAAGAAGACTAGCCGGAGCCAGCTTAACCTGATAATGAGCCAGCTTGACCTGCCGGTAGACATGCTGGCTGGCCAAATAGCGGCGGTAGTCAAACTGGCCGGAATTGGTCGCTGGCTCTATTTCACTGACCGCGCCGCCAACTTCAGTTAAGTCGATGCTTTGTCCGTTTTCCAGCAAGGCTAGTGCCTCCCGGCTTGCCGGCCCGTAAACTTGCACTTTCTGCGTGGCCGTCTGCCCCCGCCCGCTCAGCCAGCCGTCGGTAATTTTCACCTGGTCGGAGTACAGGCGGATGTCGCCTGCCGGCTCACCCGGCTTAACCTGGTCCTTAGCAAGGACCAAAGTCAATAAGAGCAAGAAGGCCAGGGCGAGTTTAAACAAACCGCCATATTTATCCTTGAGCAAAAAGAGCAGGTAGAACAAGGCGGCCAGGGCAAAAAGCTTCCCCCATTTTTGCGACTGGAAGATCCCGCACAAGCTGACGCTGGCCAAGGCCAAAAGAAAGTAAAAGCCGGCTTGCAGGCTAGATTGTAAGCTGGTCCTTAATTGCCGCGAAGGTCTTGTCGCCAATTCCCGACACCTCTTTCAACTCGTCAATACTCTTAAAAGACCCTTTTTCCTGCCGGTAGGCAATGATCTGCTCGGCCTTCTTCTCCCCGATCCCGTTCAGCTTCTGCAGATCGCTGGCTGTAGCAGTGTTCAAATTGATCAAGTCACCAGAAGCTGCCCCGGAAGTTGAAGAAGAGACTGATGAGGCTGAGGCTGATGCAGAATGAGAAGAAGCCGGAGCGGATGCTGCAGCAGAGTTAGCGGTCTGGGCCGCTTCCGTCTTGTCCCCCTTGCCGGGGATGTAGATCTTGTCTTGGTCTTTTAAAAGCTGGCTGCGGTTGATGGCCTGCAATTGGGCATCCTTGGTCAAGCCCCCGGCCTTTTCAATCAAGTCTTCCAGCCGGGCTCCGTTTTTCAGCCGGTAGACCCCCTGGTGCTTGACCGCTCCTGAAATATCGCAGACTACTTCAGCGTTTGCCGCAGAAGCCGCTGAGCTGGCGCTGGCAGCCACCGAACTGACACTAGAGCTTTGCAGGCTTTGCCCGCTGTTTTCACTCATGCTCTGGCTACTGGACAAAAGAGCAGAATTGTCAGCAGCCGGCTGCCGGTTGGCATAATAAAAGCCCCCGGCCGCCAGCAAGACGACTACGATGTACATTTTCTTATCCATAAGCCAGGCAAGCAGGTCCTGCAGCTTTTGCTTGCCTTCCGTTCTTTCGTTTGACTGATTCATTTTTATCACCTCAATAACTAATACGCCAAAAATGGTCTTTTTTCCTAAATAAAAGAAAAAGACAAAATTTATTGAGGTAAAAAAGAACCGGAGGCTGGCTCCGGTTCTCTTCTTAACTATTCAGTTTTCTACTTGTAATGCTTTTGCAGGTATTTCAAGGCATCATCAAAAGTTGCCACCGGCACGATCTTCATCTTCGTGCCCAGCTTCTTGGCCGTTCTTTTGGCCACCGCGTAGTTGGTCTGGGACTTCTTGACCCCGGTCTGGTCAGTTGGGGCGAAAAATACTTCTGCCCCTTCTTTATCCGCGGCCACGACCTTCTTGTCCACGCCGCCGATAATGCCGACCTTGCCGTTTGCATCGATCGTCCCCGTCCCGGCTACCTTGTGGCCCTTGGTCAAGTCCTTGCCAGTATAGTTTTGGTAGCAGGCCAGGGAGAACATCAGACCAGCTGACGGGCCGCCAATGTCGCCCGTGCTAATCGTCGTCTTCGGGCTGACTTCCACCTTGACCCTTTCCACCATGCTAATCCCGATCCCCGGCTTGCCGGTGCCTTTCACCTTGACGATTTTCCCGGTAAAAGTCTGCTTCTTCCCGGACCGCAAAACCGTAATCGACACCTTCTGCCCGATCTTCTGCTTCTGCAGGTAGCTCATAAAGCCCTGGACAGACTTGAAATTGTGCCCATTAGCCGCTACGATCGTGTCCCCGATCAAGAGCTTCTTTTTAAAACTGGAGCTGGACTGCAGGTCCATCACATATACGCCCTGGTATTTCAGCTTGGGTTTAAGCCCGGCCTTCTTGGCCGCGTAATAGATGGCCGTCTGCTGGCTGGTCTGCATGTACCATTCCTGCAGCTGTTCATATTGCTCCGTGCTTGATCCCCCGGTCACTTCATCCATGGTCAGGCGGTCTTCATAAGGCTGGGTAAAGGACCATAAATAATCGCCCAAAACCGCCCTCCGCTCACTCACGGTCACGAAGTAGAGGTTATTTTTAGCCTTAACCCCGGCCGTCTTTAAATAATTGCCGACCGGCAGGGCATCCCCGGGCGCCTCAATCACGTATTTGGTTGGCAAGAGCAGGACCAGTGCCAGCAGGATAACCGCAAACAAGCCGACCAGGGCCCGGCGCCACTTCTTGCTTTGTCCATCTTTCTTAACTTTCACTTTGCAGCTTCTCCTTCAAGGCTCTGGCAGCCTTTTTGGGCAAAAAGCGGTCCAGCTCGCCGCCAAACATAGCGATTTCCTTCAGCATGCTCGATGCCAAAGCACTGTTGGCCGCCTCAGCCATAAACAAAACAGTCGGCAGGTCCGGGGCCAGGTCCCGGTTCAACTGGGCGATCTGCTGCTCATAGAGAAAATCGCTGCTGTTGCGGACCCCGCGGACTAAAACCCCGGCCCCTAATTCCTTGGCCAGGTCCACCGTCAGCTGGCCCGGACGGGCCAGGATCTCGACATTGGCCAGGCCATGCTCTTTTACCGCGTCCTTGATCAAGTCCACCCGCTCATCCGGCGTAAAAAGCGCCTTTTTTGCGCTGTTGGTCATCACTACGACCAAGAGGCGGTCAAAGACCTTCGCCGCCTGCTCAATTGTATCCATATGCCCGTTGGTAATGGGGTCAAAACTCCCCGGAAACAACGCTGTTGTCATCTATTCTGCCCTCTGGTAAATTCTTACGATCGTCTTGCCCATATGGTGGTCTTTCAAAAGGTCAAAGCCGGCAACCGGCGGCAAGTCTGTCTGCTCATCAGTTTCCACGACAATTTTTGCCCCCGGCTTAAGCAGATCCAGGGAAGCCAGAGCCGTCATGTCCTTGACCATCTGCTGCTTGGCATATGGCGGGTCCAAAAAGACCAGGTCAAACTTCCTTTCCTGGTCAGCGAAGACCTTCAAGGCCACTTTCGCCGGCATGGTGAAGACCTCAAAGCGGTCCGGCTCCTTGGTCAAGTCCACGTTTTTCCTGATGATCTGGCAGGCCGGCCGGCTGACGTCGTTCAGCACCGCACGCTCGCAGCCTCTGGAAACTGCCTCAATCCCTAAAGCCCCGCTGCCCGCGTACAGGTCCAGGACCTCTCCTCCAGCAAAAAACTGGCCCAGGGAATTGAACAAGGATTCCTTGACCTTGTCGCTGGTCGGCCGGGTCTTCTGGCTCTTGAGGGTAAACAAGTTCCGTTTGGCGTATTTTCCAGAAATAATTCTCACTTAATCCAGTCCTCTTTATCTGTCTGATTTAACTTCTCTTCGGCCTCCTTGGCCATGTCACTGATCTGCTGCTCAATCTTCTGGTTGTCCAGGTCCAGGGCATCATTTTGGGAAAATTCAACCTTCTTAACAAAGCTGAAGGTCCGCAGCTTGCTTGCCGTTTCTTCCGCCTCTGCCTGGTTGACGTAGAGAATCAAATAGTGCAGCTTTTTGGAAAAATAAACAATGTCCCCGAACCTGCGCAGCTTGAACTGATCGTTGTTGACATTACGCAAATAAACGATCAAGCTGGTCCGGCTGGCAATCTCCTGATCAGCTAATTCTTGGTTAATACTCATCCTCTGCTTGCACCTCCTGTCTGATTTTTTCTTCCGCGGTAACATTTAAGACCAGGCCGATCGCTGCCGACAAGACCCAGAGTGAGGAACCCCCGTAAGAGATAAAGGGCAGAGTCACCCCGGTGATCGGCATGAGGCCTAAGACCGCGCCAACATTAAATAAAGTTTGGAAAAAGATAATCGCGGTCACCCCGAAGCAGATCAAGGCGGAGTACTGGGACTGGGCCTTGACCCCCCGCTCCATGATCAAAATCATCAGGTAAAAAAGCAGGCCCAAGACTACTAATGCGCCAAGAGAGCCAACTTCTTCGGCAATGATCGACAAAATAAAGTCGGTGTAAGGTTCCGGCAGATAGCCCCGCTTCTGGATACTGTTGCCCAGGCCTAAGCCAAAAAGGCCCCCGTTATGGATAGCATAATATGAATTGACCAGCTGGGCCCCTTCATTGGCAGCCGTCTTAAATGGGTGCAGGAAGGCAATAAAACGCTTGTAGACGTAAACATCCTGCAAGAAGCTCGGGTTCCAGGCCACGATCAAGCTTAAGCCCCCGACCACCAGAACGGTGATGCCGATGATACTCAAGAGGATGTAGCCGGTCGGGATCCCGGAAACTGAATACATGATCAGGACCAGGCAAAAAAGGATGGCTGTCCCCCCGAAGTCAGGTTCGATCAAAACCAGGATCATTAGTACACCCGCGATGATTGCCGTAGGCAAAAGCTGGGAGATGATATGTCCGCGTACTAACCGCCCGTCGGCCTTAGCCAGCATCCAGGCCAGATACAAAGTCAAGACCAGCTTGGCTAATTCTAAGGGCTGGATGTTGATTGGGCCCAGGTTGATCCAGCCCTTGGCCCCGTTGACCGCCTGGCCAAAGAGGCGGACATAGACCAATAAGTCGGCCACAATTACCAGCAGCCACAAGAGCAGCTTGCCCCGCCTTAAGTAGTCCAGGTTGATGCTGTAGCAGGCCAGGCAGATCAATACCCCGAAAAAGGCGTAGAGCAGCTGCTTTTGCCCGTAAACCGTAGGCTTGAAGCCGTGGATCAGCAGGATTTCTGAACTGGCCGAATAGACTGCGATCACCCCGATCGTCATTAAAAGCAAGTAGACGATGAAGATCCGGTAGTCGAAATATTGGAATGTCTCTTTTATTTTGGCGGCTGTGGCAGCACCTTTATTTTTCTTCACGTTTTTCCCCTTCTAAAAATAATCGTCGCTTTTCATTATAAAACAAAAAAGCCCCTCCTCCTATAAGTAGGGGGGAGAGACTTACCAAAAAACTAACAATTAGTTGGTCTTGGCCTTCTTCTTGTCAAACTTTTGCCGTTCTGAAGTGTTCAAGATCTTCTTCCGCAGGCGCAGGCTTTCTGGAGTTACTTCACAGTATTCGTCATCGTTCAAGAATTCGATTGATTCTTCCAAAGTCAAAGTCTTTGGCGTTCTGATGGCCGCAGCGTGGTCCTTACCGGAAGCACGGGTGTTGGTTAGGTTCTTGCCCTTGGTTACGTTAACAGCGATGTCACGGTCACGGGAAGATACACCAACGATCATTCCTTCGTAAACTTGCACGCCGGCACCGATGAAGAGCTGGCCGCGTTGTTCAACTGACTGCAGGGAGTAAGTAGTTGACTGCCCCTGGTTGATGGAAACCAAAGCACCGTTGCGCCGGCCTGGGTTCCAGTTCTTAACGACTGGCTTGTATTCGCTGAAAGTGTGGTTCATGATCCCGTAACCACCAGTTGCGGACATGAATTCGTTGTTGTAGCCGATCAAGCCACGGGAAGGAACTGAGAATTCCAACCGGGTCTGGCCGTTGCCCTTGGAAACCATGTTCTGCATTTCACCCTTGCGTTGGGACAAGCCGTCGATAACTGAGCCGACATATTCGTCCGGCACGTCAACTTGGACAGCTTCATATGGTTCGCACATTTGCCCGTCAACTTCCCGGTAGATAACCTTTGGCCGGGACAGTTGCAGTTCGAAGCCTTCCCGGCGCATTTCTTCAACCAGGATGGACAAGTGCAGTTCCCCACGGCCTGAAACAGTCCAGGCGTTTAATTGGTCAGTTGGTTCAACCTTCAGGGAAACGTCAGTCCGGGTTTGCCGCAAAAGCCGTTCTTCCAGCTTGGCTGGAGTAACCTGGCTGCCTTCCCGGCCAGCAAATGGTGAGTCGTTGGCCACGAAGTCCATTTGCAGAGTCGGCGGGTCAATCCGCAGAATTGGCAAGGCTTCTGGTTTTTCCTTGGAAGCAATGGTTTCACCGACGAAGATGTCGTTGATCCCACTGATGGCGATAATGTCGCCTGCCTTGGCTTCCTTGATTTCGTTTCTCTTCAAACCGAAGTAACCAAAAAGCTTGGTCACGCGGAAGTTTTGCTTGGAGCCGTCAAGCTTCATGACAGTAACTTCGTCGCCGACCTTGATCTTGCCCCGGTAAACGCGACCGACGCCGATCCGGCCAACGTAGTCGTCCCAATCAAGCATGGTAATTTGGAACTGCAAAGGTTCGTCTTCGTTGTCAAGCGGAGCCGGAATGGTCTTGATGACCGTATCGAAGACCGGGTCCATGGTTTCTTCCTGGTCAGCCGGGTCGTCTGAGTAGCTGGAAGTACCATTCAAGGCAGAAGCGTAAACAACTGGGAATTCAAGCTGTTCGTCGTTGGCGCCAAGTTCGATGAAGAGTTCCAGAACTTCATCCAGAACTTCAGCTGGACGGGAACCAGGACGGTCGATCTTGTTCACGACAACAACTGGCTTAACGCCGGCTTCCAGCGCCTTTTGCAAAACAAAGCGGGTCTGCGGCATTGGGCCTTCGTAAGCGTCGACCAGAAGCAGGACACCGTCAACCATGTGCATGATCCGTTCAACTTCCCCACCGAAGTCGGCGTGGCCTGGGGTGTCCAGGATGTTGATGGTCGTACCCTTGTATCTGACCGCGGTGTTCTTTGACAGAATCGTGATCCCACGTTCACGTTCAATGGCGTTGGAGTCCATTGCCCGGTCTTCCAGGTTCATGTGTTCTGGTAAAGTGTCTGACTGCTTAAGCAGCTGGTTAACCAGGGTAGTCTTACCGTGGTCGACGTGCGCGATGATCGCGATGTTTCTGATGTTTTCTCTTCTCTTTTGATCTGCCAAAAATGTTTCCTCCCCGTTCCTCATAAAAAGAACTGTGACAAAAGCACAGTTCCCTTTAGCCTTAGATAGCAGGCTGGCCGAAGTAATATTTATACTTTTTTACAATCATCTATTGTACAACCACTCTTGGGCCTGGTCAACAAATTTGCTTTAGTTTACATAAGCTTTTCAGAGAATGTTTAACCATAGCAGGCCTTTTTGTGGTAAAAATATATTAGCGATTATTTTAAAAGGAGAACCCACATTGATCTTAATGAAAGATATTGTCCGCGACGGGGATCCCGTTTTGCGGCAAGTTGCGCAAAAATTGACTTTTCCCTTGTCAGACCACTACCGCAAGCTGGCCGATGACATGATGGAATACCTGGTAAACTCACAAGATCCAAAGATTGCCGCCAAGCACCAGCTCCGCGCCGGGGTCGGTCTGGCTGCCCCGCAGGTTGGTGAGGGCGTGTCTATGGCTGCCCTGCTTGTGCCGGACGACAAGGGTGAAATCATCTTTAAGGAAGTTTACGTTAACCCGGAAATCATTTCTGAATCCGTCCGCAAGACCTGCCTGGGCGAAGGCGAAGGCTGCCTGAGCGTTGACAAGGTCATCGACGGCTACGTTCCGCGGCCAAACAAGGTTACGGTTCACTACTGGACCGTTGACGGCGAGGAAAAGACCATCCGCCTCAAGGGCTACCCAGCCATCGTCTCCGGCCACGAAATCGACCACTTGAACGGACACCTCTTCTACGACCGGATCAACAAGGAAAACCCATTTGCCCTGGATGAAGACACCATCGTCATCTACTAGGCTCAATAGTCCAAGCCATCCCGCTTCGTCCTGGCTTGGGCTTTTTTGCCTCCTTAGATCAAGTATGTTTCTATACTTGCTTTTCTAATTATGCTAAACTTTAATTAGCTATTGAGTATTTTTGGCAAAATTTCTCAAACAGAGATCAAATTACAATTAAACAATAAGGAGATTTTTTATGATCTACAAAGTTTTATATCAAAAGGACAAGATCGTTAACCCACGCAGAGAAACGACTCAGACTCTCTACATGGAAGCCGACAACATTGTCCAAGCCAGAGCCCTCGTTGAACAAAACACCCCCTACAACATTGAGCTCATCCAAGAATTAACCGGCAACTCCTTGAAGTACGAACAAGAACACGCTGACTTCAAGCTGACTGCCTTTGGACAAACTAACAGTGAAGATTAAGCAAAACGAAGTAGCCGTTTTCGCGATCGGGGGATTACACGAAATCGGCCGTAACATGTACTGTGTCCAGTACCAAGACGAAATCGTCATCATGGACTGCGGCATCAAGTTCCCGGAAGATGATCTGCTGGGGATCAACTATGTTATCTCCGACTACTCTTACTTGGTCAAGAACCGAGAGAAGATCAAGGCCCTGGTTGTCAGCCACGGCCACGAAGACCACATCGGCGGGATTCCCTTCCTGCTGGAAAAGATTCCGGAAATTCCAGTCTACGCCACGCCTTTTGCCCTGGCCTTGATCAAGAGCAAGTGTGAAGAACACGGGATCCTGGACCGGACCGAGCTGCATGAAGAGCACGAAGACACGGTTTTGACTTTTGACAAGCTGAAGGTGACCTTCTTCAGAACCACCCACTCAATCCCCGACACTTTGGGGATTGCCGTCCACACTCCGCTGGGCGCGGTCGTCTTTACTGGCGACTTTAAGTTCGACTTGACCCCGGTCATGAACCAGCCGGCCCCTAACTTCCAGAGAATGGCCCATCTGGGCGAAGAAGGCGTTTTGGCCCTCTTGAGTGACTCAACCAACGCCGAAGTGCCGCAGTTTACCAAGTCTGAACGCTTCGTTGCCAGCTCTTTGCACAACATCATCACCGGCATTGAAGGCCGGATCATCTTTGCCACTTTCGCTTCCAACCTTTACCGGGTGTCAACCGCCATTCAAGCCGCGATCGACACCGGCCGCAAGGTGGCGATTTTTGGCCGGAGCATGGAGAACGGGATCCAAAACGGGATCGACCTGGGCTATCTGGATGTGCCGGAAGGCTTGATTGTCGATGCTGAAGCAATCAACTCCCTGCCGCCAGAAAAGGTCATGCTCCTCTGTACCGGTTCCCAGGGTGAGCCCCTGGCTGCCCTCTCCCGGATTGCCAACGGCACCCACCGGCAGATCAAGTTGAAGCCGCATGACACTGTGATCTTCTCTTCCAACCCGATTCCAGGCAACACCCTGAGCGTTAACCAGCTGATCAACAAGCTGATGGAAGGCGGGGCCAACGTGGTCCACGGCCGGGTCAACAATGTCCACACTTCCGGCCACGGCGGCCAGGAAGAACTGAAGCTGATGGTCGAACTGACCAAGCCGAAGTACATGATCCCGGTGCACGGTGAATACCGGATGCAGGTTGTCCACGCCCACCTGGCCCAGCAAGCAGGCGTGCCGGCAGAGAACACTTTCGTCTTGAAGAACGGTGAAGTGGTCTGCTTCAGCCCTGAAGGGGCCAGAATCGCCGGCGACATCCACGTCAAGGACGTCTTCGTCGACACTTCCGGTGCTGCTGATGTCGGCAACATCGTGGTCCGCGACCGGCAGATCCTGTCTGAAGAAGGGCTGGTAGTAGCCGTAGCCACGGTTGACTACAAGCACAAGCAGGTTTTGGCAGGCCCTGACATCCTCAGCCGGGGCTTTGTCTACATGCGTGAATCCCAGGACTTGATCAACGCGGCCCAGAAGCTCGTCTACCATGTCTTGAAGACGGAAATGGCCAAGAGCGACAAGCCTAAGGACAGCGAAATTCGCAAGGCGATCATCGAGAGCCTGCAGGACTTCCTATACTCCCGGACTGAAAGACGGCCAATGATTCTGCCAATGCTGGTCGAAAAGAAATAAAGCTTGATAGCAAAAAAGAACTCCGAAAGGAGTTCTTTTTTTATTGCTTGAAGAGGCCTCGCTCATGATCGGGTGGGTGTAGATTCTTGCGCCAGCATCTGGTAGCTTTTCTCCCGCAACTGGGCCATCATCTCATTTTTGCCAGCGACTGCTTCCGAAAAATCGCTACCGGCTGCCCCTTCCAAAATCAGGCGCTTGACCCTGGTGGCCATGCGATGTTGATGCAGGTGCCCCCGTACATCTTGGCTGACTTTTCCGCCAGGAGGACTTCTTCGCCCTGCTAGCCCAGGAACTTGGCCAGGGCCTTGCCCCCCTTGCCAAAACCTATGATGATCTTTTTGACTGTCTTCTTTGTTTCTTTTTCTGTCATTTTTTACCAAACTTTCTCAAAGGCTAACTAACTTATTTTTTGGGCAAAAAAGAAAGACCAAGCTAAGTGGTCTTTCTGTCAAAAATCTTATTAAGTTAGGCTCCTGGCCCCTTGGTCCGGACGATTTCTGCCAGGTTCTTACATCCCTGAACCAGGTCCTCCATGCCAACCATGGGGGAAATCTCCGCCCGGCTGATCCGGGCCCCGGTCAAGATGTAATCTTCGGCTTTTTCTTCTTTATCCAGAGTATTCTCTGTATAGTCACTACTCTCTTGCTTACTTTGTTCTTCTGGCTTAAAGCGGTCCTTCAAGAGCCAGACCAGGTTGGTCCGCCGCTCATTGCCCTTGACCCGCATGGCCTGGGCAAAAGCCTGCTCTTCTCCGACCATGACAAGCTTCTGGGAAGCCCGGGTGATGGCCGTATACAAAAGATTGCGCTTGAGCATGATATAGTTCTGCATGGTTAAGCAGAGAATGACCAAAGGAAATTCTGACCCCTGGGACTTGTGGATGGTGATGGCATAAGCCCGGGTCAGATTATTCAAGTCTGCCTGCGTGTAAGCCACTTCTTTGCCGTCAAAATTGACCAAAAGCTTGACTTCGTCATCCTCGTCTTCCAGCATTTCCGGGTCAACGGCTACGACCTTTCCAATCTCGCCGTTGTAGATCCCCCGCTCCGGGTCATTTTGCAGCTGCAGGACCCGGTCATGCAGGCGGAAGTTCTCACCATGGGCCTCAACTGCTTTATCATTGCCCTTTTCCGGGTTGATCACCCGCTGGAGGGTGTCATTCAAACTGTTGATCCCCCCGTCGCCCCGGTACATAGCCCCCAGAACCTGGATGTCGTCAGCCGCAAAGCCACTCTTTAAGGCTGCCTGGGTGATTTGCTCGACGGCGCTAGGCACGGCATGGGGCTGACAAGGAATAAAGGAGTAGCTGGCCGTCTTTTGCAAGAGAACAGCCGGGTTGGCTCCTTCGTTGACCGCGTGGGCCAGGGGAATGATCGTTGAATCGTCCTTTTGCCGGTGGACCACCTGCAACTGGCAGGTCGGAATGAAGTCCGCCTCGATCAAGTCAGCGAAAACCTTCCCCGCCCCGACGGATGGCAATTGGTCCTTGTCACCGACAAAGACCAGGTGGTGAATATTGCTAATGGCGCTGAGCAGCTTTTCAAAGAGGTAGATGTCGACCATGGACATTTCGTCGACGATCAAGATCTCCCCTTCCAAATCATTCAGCTCCATTTCCTCGCTGTTGTCGATCCCCAGGCCCAAGAGGCGGTGGATGGTCTTGGCCGGATAGCCGGTGACTTCCCCCATCCGCTTGGCTGCCCGGCCGGTTGGCGCGGCCAGGAGAATCGCTTCTTCAGCTTCTTCTTCGTCCATGTCGACCAGGTCCTTTAAGACCAGCAAGATCCCGTCAATGATGGTCGTCTTCCCGCTCCCGGGTCCCCCAGTCAGGATGGAGACCGGACTGGTTACCGCGTTTTTGATGGCCTGCTTTTGCTCAGGGTCATAGCTGATCCCCAGCTTCCTTTCGGCCCGCTTGATGGCCTGGTCCAAGTCCTTTTCCCGGTAGTCCGCTTCCTTGCCCTTGGCTAAAAGGTCTTCCAGGTCGGTCACGATCTCGCTTTCCACTTGAAATGGGGCCAGCAGGCTGGCCCGGCCTTTTTCCACGACGACCTTCTTCTTGTCCTGCAGGTCGTTAACTGCTTCTGCCAGGCGGTCAAAATTTATATTTGTCAGTTCCTTGGCGGCTGGCAAAAGTTCTTCCAGTTCCAGGTAGGTTTCCCCCTCCATGGTCAAGGCCTGGAGCAAAACCGCCAGGATACTGCCATCAGCCCGCTCCAGACTGTCAAGGGCAATTCCGAAGCCAATTCCCAAGTGGTCGGCCTGCTTGAAGGAATAGCCGGTCACTTCGCCTAAAGGCAGGTAGGGATCGGCCTGCAGCTTTTTCAAGGTCTGGTCATGGTACTTCTGGTAAAGGCGGCCGGCCACCTTGCGGGGAATCCCGTAACTGGCCAAAGTCATAGCCAGGTCGTCAAAGGAATCCATCTGGGCCAGGCCGGACAAGAGGCTGTCTTTTTGCTTTTGGGAAAGATCCAGCTTGGCGATCAAGGCTGGATCAGCCTGCAAGCTCTTTAAGCCCCCACTGCCCAGCTGGTCAACGATTTTTTCCGCCGTCTTGGGCCCGATGCCAGGGAACTTGTCAGAAGACAGGTACTTGACCACCCCGCCAGTCTCTTTCGGCAGGGCCGGCTGGCAGCCAGTCGCTTGAAACTGCAAGCCGTACTTGGGGTGGGTGACCAAGTCACCGGTAAAGTTGTATTCCTGGCCAAGCTCCAGGTCCCCGAATGTCCCCGTCACCTTGATTTCATCATCGTCATAGCCGGCCAGAGGCTGACTTACGGCGACCAGCAAGATCTTGTACATGTTTTGCGCGTTTTCATAAATAACGCTCTTTACTTCACCGCTAAACTCGGTCATTTCCCGCTCCTTATTATTCTTTCCCAGCCCCTGCCTTTCCCTGGCTCAGCAGCTTCAGCAGGGACTCATACTGGTCTTTGGCTTTTTGGTAATATTTGGGATCCTGCTTTTTGGACTTGGCAAAAAATTCTTCCGCCTGCTCCCGGTCCTGGCTGAAATAAGTGAGGCCCAGCAAAAAGTTCAGCTTGCTGCTTCTCTGCCCTTCAGCAATTTCCAGGTAGCTGGCCCGGGCTGCTTCCAGCTCTCCTAAAGCCAGCCAGATGTCCCCGATGAGCTCTTTTACCCGGTCGTCACTTTCTTTGATCGATAGGGCATAAGCCAGGGCCTTCTGGCTCTGGCCCAGCTTGAGGTAGACCAGGGCCTTTTGGTACATGGTCATGTCATCATCCGGAATCTGGGCCAAGCGGGCCAGGGCCTGATCAAAGTCGCCCAGGGCGTAGTCACAAACCGCCAGGTCATAGACCAAGGCCTGGGGATCTTCCGCGATCCCCCGGGCCTTGGTCAAGAGCTCCCGGGCTTGCTCAGCGCTGCCCTGGTCCAGGAGGTAAGTGGCCAGCTGCAGGTAGTTGGCAGTTTCCCGGGGATTATGGTCGATTTTCTCAATCAAGGCATGAATCGCCTGGTCGACTTTTCCTTCTTCATAAAGCTGATTGATCTTCTGATCCATTACAAACCATCCGTTTCTGACATCTTGTGCTCTAAAGGAGTAACGTCTGACCACTTGACCAGCTTGAAGGCAGGGCCCTTTTCCTGGCTTGCCAAGACTGAAACGCTGGTATTGTAGATAACCCCGTTTTGTCTGAGATTGGCCAGGTCATAGCCTAAAAGCGCCCCCATGATGGCTGATAGAACTGCCCCGTGGCTGACCACCAGGACCTTGTCGCTGTCTTTGGGGTATTTTTCGGCCATTTCCCGGCCGAAATCCAGCCCCCTGGCCATGGCATGCTCATAGCTTTCCCCCTCTACGACAGTATTGTCGTATTTGTCCGGGTGATGCCAAAAATTGTCGATTTCCTGGGGATAGAGCTTTTCCGCCTCAGCGTACTTCATTCCTTCTAGCTTGCCCAGGTTCATTTCCCGCAAACGTTCATCGATGTGTAAGGGCAGGCGGATCCCGGCCGCGCCAATCAGACCTTGGGCAGTCATTCTCGCCCGGTCCAGGGGGCTGGCGTAAACCGCCTTAAAATGCTTCCCTTGTAAATAACGTCCCAGCTTCTCAATGTCGGCCAAACTTTCCGGCAATAATTTTGAATCGCCTTGCCCGCCCTGGAAACGCTGCTCCAGGTTCCACTGTGTCTTGCCATGTCTTACAAAATATATTTCCATGATTTTTATCGCCTCTCGTAACTATCACTATTTATTATAGCAAAAGACGGCCCCGCTAAACACGAACAAGGCCAAGTCCGCCGGGACTTGGCCTTGCCGTTAAACTAATTGCAGCTTTTTGTCATCCTTGAAGGCAGCGTCAATGTTTCCGCCGCCCAGGCATTCCTCGCCATTATATAAAACCAAAGCCTGGCCCGGGGTAACTGCTCGGGCTGGTTCGTCAAAGTAGACATCAGCAGTCTTGCTGGCTGCGTGGTACTTGACCGTAACGCCAACATCGCACTGCCGGTAGCGGAACTTGGCGGTTGCCTTGAATTCCGTGTCCTCCTCAGGGTTGCCGGTAAAGAAAGTCATGCCGGAAGCCTGCAGGCGGTCAGCGTAAAGGCGGGGGCTGTCATAGCCCTGCTCCACGATCAGCTGGTTCTTTTCCAGGTCCTTGCCCACGACAAACCAGGGAGCGGTTGACTCCTTGGTTGAACCCAGGCCCAGGCCCTGCCGCTGACCGATCGTATAGTACATGAGACCGGCATGATGACCGACAACCTTCCCGTCCGGGGTTACCATGTCCCCGCCTTGGGCTGGCAGGAATTCGCTGAGGAAGTGCTTGAAGTTTCTTTCCCCAATGAAGCAGATGCCAGTTGAGTCCTTCTTCTTGGCGTTGACCAGGCCGGCTTCTTCGGCAATCCGCCGCACTTCCGTCTTGGTCAGGTCTTGCAGGGGGAACATGACCCGCTTGATCTGCTCTTGGGTCAATTGACTCAGGAAGTAAGTCTGGTCCTTGTTGCCGTCCTTTGGCCGCATCATGTGGGTTACCCCGTTTTCATCGACCATGGTCTTGGCATAGTGGCCCATGGCCAGGTAGTCCGCGTCCAGGTCCAGGGCATATTCCAGGAAGGACTTGAACTTGATTTCGGTGTTACACATGATGTCGGGGTTAGGCGTGCGCCCAGCCTTGTATTCCTTCAAAAAGTACTGGAAGACCCGCTCCCAGTATTCTTTTTCGAAGTTGATCGAATAGTAAGGGATGCCGATCTTGTCGGCTACCTTTTTAACGTCTTCGTAGTCTTCAGTTGCCGTGCAGACACCATCATCATTGGTGTCGTCCCAGTTCTTCATAAAAACGCCGACGACGTCGTAGCCCTGCTGCTTGAGCAAGAGGGCCGAAACTGAGGAGTCAACCCCGCCGCTCATGCCGACAACGACTCTGATCTTGCTATTGTCAACCATTAAATCAATCCTTCACTTCGCTTAAAATCTTCCGCTCCTCCAGGTCCTTCAAGATGTAGTCCAAAAGTTCAACCGTCGGAGCCAGCTGCTTGTTTTTAAAAAGGTTTACCTTCTTCAGGCCGCTTGGATCCGTAACGACCATAGTCAAGCTGGTCAAGTCGCTCTTGATGGTCATCTTCAGCTTGGTTGTCGCGTTGTAAGGCGATTCGTTGTAAAGCGGGTGCTCATAGACAAAGTTGCCCCGGGGGGTCTTCTGGAAGCCGGCGTCAATCAACGCATACAGCTTCACGTCTGGGTTAAGCATAAACTTCCGCTTGTCGCCATTGATCATCACAGTATTAGCCATAAAGTAAAACCTCGCTTATTAATTGTAAGTACATTCCCTTAAAAAAGCAACTATTTAGTCTTCCCGCTTCCGGTCTTGCAGCTTGCGGGCCACCTTCACCAGGGCAGCCGCGAAAGCTTCCACTTCTTCAACCGTGTTGTAGCGGCCAAAAGAAATCCTGATCGATTCGCTGACCTTTGGTGAATCCTGGCCAAACATGGCCGTCAAAACGTGGGACGGGGTCAGGCTACCGGCCGTGCAGGCCGACCCGCCTGAAACAGCGAAGCCAGCCAGGTCCAGGTTGGCCAAAAGGACATAAGTGGACAAACCGTTTAAACGGAGATTCAAGACATGGTGGGAAACCAAACCGGTCAAGGGGCTGTTGACCTCATAGGCCACCCCGCTCTCATCCAGCCGGCTCAAGATGATCTTCTGGAAATCAGTGTATTTGGCCTGCAGGTCAGCCTTGCTTTCTGCCTGAACTTCCGCTACAGCCTGGCCAAAGCCGGCAATCCCCGGCACGTTTTCCGTACCAGCCCGCCGCTTCAGTTCCTGGTCGCCGCCGTAAATCCGGTTTGGCAGACGGATCCCGTCTCTTTCATACAGGAAGCCCAGGAATTTCGGCCCGTTGATCTTGTGGGCTGAAGTCGACATAAAGTCGATTCCCATTTCTTCCACGTCCAGGTCAATGTTGCCCAGGCCCTGGACAGCGTCAACATGGAAGAAGGCCTGGCTGTCTTTGACGATTTGGCCGATATCCTTGAGGGGGTTGATGCTGCCGACTTCGTTGTTGACAGCCATGACTGAGACCAGAATCGTGTCTGGTCTGATAGCCTCGCGGAGCTGGTCAAGGGAAATATGCCCGTCTCTGTCCACGTCCAGGTAGGTCACCTCATAGCCCAGCTCCTCCAGGTGCTGCATGGACTTTAAAACTGATTCATGTTCGATCTTGGTCGTAATCAAGTGCCGGCCAACTGCTTTTTGCATTTCCGCCACGCCAAAAATTACCGTATTGTTGCTTTCAGAACCGCCGGAGGTAAAAATAATCTCCTGGTCTTTGGCATTGATTGCCTGGGCGATGGTGTGCCGGGCCGTTTCCACGCTGTTGCGGGCCTTCCGGCCCAGGGTGTGGGTGCTGGAGGCATTGCCGAAGTCATTGGCCATTTCATCCGTGATCACGTCAATGACGGTCGGTGACATGGGCGTGGTTGCCGCGTTGTCAAGATATACCTGCTTCATTAAAAATCATTCTCCCTTAAGTATTCCACGATCAGTTCTGCCGCCTGGGCACCGACCTTTCTGACAAAGGCTGCAAAATCGTTGTCAGCATCTTCATCCCCATTGTCGGAGATGGCCCGCAAGGCAATCAGCGGAACGTTAAAGTGGTAGGCCACTTGGGCAAAGGCTGCCCCCTCCATTTCCACGCACATGGCGGTTGGGAAATTGCCCAGAATTTCGTCTTTTTGTGCCTGAGAGGAGATGAAGGAATCCCCGGTCACGACCAAGCCTTCCTTGTAGGCCACGCCCTTTTTGCCCAAAAAGTCCTTGAACTTGTCTCTTTCCGCGCAGTCCAGCTTAAAGCGGGCCGGTTCCTGCGGGATCTGTCCTTCGACATAGTTGCCTGCTGAAGTGTTGTGGGCATCGTGGTAGGCGAATTCGCTTGGTAAAACCAGGTCCATCCGCTGAACTTCTTTTTGCAAGGACCCTGCCGACCCGGTCATGATGACCAGGTCGATCTTTTCCTTGGCCAGGAGGCTGGTCAGGTTCATGGCCGCCTGGACCTTGCCGATTCCGGTCAAGCCCAGGTAAAGATCGTTGCCGGCAACGGAAAAATGTTCGAATTCCGTTGAACCGAACATTTCTTTTTTACCTGAGGAAAAGTATTGATGATAAAATCCAGCTTCTTCAGCCATTGGAACAACGATTGCAATTTTCATCGGTAATCCTCAATTCAGTTTAAAATTTCAATAAAATCACCCAAACCAGGATGATCAAGAGACACACGACCAGGATAGCAAAATTCAGCCTTTTTTTCAGGCTTTCTGCCTTTAAGGTCTTCTGGTCCTGGTCCTGCTTAAAAGCAGGAAAAGCAGCTGAATCAGCTGCTTCCTGTCTATTTGCCTTTTCTGCTTGCTCTGCCTGGCGGCGGCGGTAATCGGAACGTTTTTCTGTCATAGTCTAACCTTCTGAACCGGTCAGCAGCATGTTTTCCCATACGGAAATAGCATAAATGGTCTTTGCGTCGACAATTTTGCCCTCTGTCAACAGGTTCTTTAACTCTTCAAGGCTGTACCATTCTGCCGTCAAAAATTCATCCTCGTCCAGGTCCAGTTTGTTAGCCACTGGGCTGAGCGTGTCACAGTAGAAAAGGTGCAGCTTTTCATTGGAAAATCCTGGTGAAGTGTAGAATTCGGCAACCTTTTCCCAGTATTCGGCTTTCAGGCCGCCTTCTTCATTTAACTCCCGCTTCATTGCATCCAAGGGACTCACGTCGCTAGCATCAATCATTCCAGCTGGAATTTCGAGAGTCAGTTGCTTGATCGCTTCCCGCCATTGCGTAACCAGGAGCATCTTCTTTTCATCGTTGATGCAGATGGCCGCGGCAGCAGGCCGGTGGTCGACCAGCTCTCTGGAGGCGGTTTTCCCGTTTGGCAGCATCACGGTTTCAACATGCAGGTTGATGAAGCCGCCGTGGAAAGCCTCCTTCGTTGAAATTTCAGTTTCCTTTAAATCCATATGTCATTCCTTTGCTTAGTCTTTGGCCAAGTAAACGTTGATGCACTGCAGTCCGTGTTTACCCTGGGCAAGCTGGTATCTCACCCGCTGGCCGACTTCAAGCCTCTTATAGCCCTCCTCCTTGATGGCAGTATAAAAGACAAAATATAATTTGTGATTTTGGTCGTCTTCGATAAAGCCGAAACTTGCTTTTTCGGCAAATTGTTTTACAAGTCCGGTTCGCATTAGTCTTCCAGGCCTTCTTCAAGTATTTCCGGGTGGTCGCCGACCACGATAGATGCGCAGCGGCCGCACAGTTGCGGCAAACGGCTGTCAGCGCCCAGGTCAGTCCGGTACATCCGGCAGCGTGGGCAGACTTCGCCTTCGGCCCGGCGGACAAGTACGCTGGCCTGGTCAAATTGCTTGGCTTCAGCCGGTACTTCCCCTTGGCCCATGACCAGGTTGGACACGATCAAGATTTCCCGGAAGTCTTCCCCAGCCAGCTTGTCCAAGGCAGCCTTGGCTGCTTCGCCTGGGTAAACCGTTACGCTGGCTTCAAAGGACTTCCCGATCAGCTTTTGGTCCCGGGCTTCTTCCAGAGCCTTCAAAACATCGTCGCGGAGCTTCATGAATTCGCCCCAGCTTTCCTTCAAGTCGTCAGCGTCAGCGTAGTCTTCGATTTCAGGGAAGTTGGACAGGTAGACGTCTTCTTCCTTTTCCTTCAAGTAGCCCCAAACTTCGCCCATGGTGTGCGGCAAAATTGGTGCCAGGATCTTGGCCAGCTTGACAGCGGCATCGTAGATCACCGTCTGCATTGACCGGCGGGCGTGGCTGTCCTTGCCTTCGATGTAAAGGACATCCTTGGCAAAGTCCAGGTAGAAGGCGGACAGGTCGTTGGTGATGAACTTGAAGACCAGCTTGTAGACGTCAGCGAAGTCATACTTGTCGTAGTTGACAATGCTTTCGGCAACTAAGTCGTTAAGCTTGACTTCCAGGTACTGGTCGATCTTGCGCAGGTCCTTGTAAGCTACCCGGTCCTTTTCCGGATCAAAGTCAGCCGTGTTGGCCAGCATGTAGCGGAAGGTGTTTCTGATCTTCCGGTAGCCTTCTGAAACCTGGCGCAGGATGTCCATTGACACGCCGACGTCGCCGGA
The DNA here is from genome assembly GCF_001888925.1 of Lactobacillus delbrueckii subsp. jakobsenii ZN7a-9 = DSM 26046. NCBI lineage: Bacteria > Bacillati > Bacillota > Bacilli > Lactobacillales > Lactobacillaceae > Lactobacillus > Lactobacillus delbrueckii. The sequence goes on along the minus strand of NZ_CP018218.1, from coordinate 1,004,101 downwards.
AGCGTCAACGGAAGCAACCCAGAGGCGGATGATTTCGGCCCCCATTTGCTTGATGACATCGTTAGGAGCGATCGTGTTGCCCAATGACTTGGACATCTTCCGTCCTTGCCCGTCCAAAGTAAAGCCTTGAGACAGGACTGACTTGTAAGGAGCTACCCCGTTGGTAGCCACGCTGGTGATCAAACTGGAGTTGAACCAGCCCCGGTATTGGTCACTGCCTTCCAGGTACATGGAAGTCGGGTAGTGAACGTCTCTGCCCAGAGCTTGGACCCCGCTCCAGGATGACCCGGAGTCAAACCAAACGTCCAGGATGTCAGTTTCCTTGGTGAACTTGCCATTTGGTGAGTGTTCTGAAGTAAAGCCTTCTGGCAAAAGTTCTTCAACCGGGTGGGTGAACCAGGCGTTGGAGCCTTCCTTGGCAAAGAGGTCAGCCACGTGTTCGATGGTTTCATGCGTCACGATGGCGGTGCCGTCTTCAGCGTAGAAGATTGGCAAAGGCACGCCCCAGGCACGTTGGCGGGAAATTACCCAGTCGCCCCGGTCCTTGATCATGTTGTAAAGGCGGGTCTTGCCCCAGGCCGGGTAAAAGGTGGTCTTTTCAATCTGGTCCAGGATCTGGTCTCTGAACTTGGAGATTGAGGCAAACCATTGCGTGGTTGCCCGGTAGACTACCGGCTTCTTGGTCCGCCAGTCGTGAGCGGCGGAGTGGACAAAGGTGCTGTAGTGCAAAAGGTTGCCGGCAGCCGCCAGCTTGTCCTTGACGATTTCGTTGGTGTCAGTGTAGAACTTGCCCACCAGGTCCGGGTCAGGGATTTCTTCAGTGAAGCAGCCCTTGTTGTCCATTGGGGACAAAATGTCAAAGCCGTAGCGCATGGCAGCGTTGTAGTCGTCTTCACCAAAGCCGGAAGCGGTGTGGACCAGGCCGGTACCATCATCGTCAGTAACGTAGACAGCTTCCATCAAAAGGCTGTCGCGGCCTTCGATGTAAGGGTGCTTGGCCACCATGTATTCCATGTCCGTCCCCTTAAGGTGCTGAACAGTCTTGTAGCTGTCCCAGCCCAAGATTTCGGCTACGGCGCTCAAGCGGTCAGTACCGACAACGTAACGGCGGTCGCCAACTTCAACAACTGAGTAGTCAAACTTCGGGTTAACGGCAATCCCTTGGTTGGAAGGAATAGTCCATGGCGTGGTCGTCCAGATCAGGAAGTAGGTGTTTTCTTCACTCAGCTTGCCCTTGCCGTCCTTGACCGGGAAGGAAACGTAAATTGATGGTGATTCCACGTCGTGGTATTCGACTTCGGCTTCCGCCAAAGTTGATTCACTGGACCAGGACCAGTAAACCGGCTTCTTGCCTTGGTAGATGTAGCCATTTTCGTACATCTTGCCGAAGATCCGGATTTCTGCGGCTTCAAATTCCGGCAAAAGGGTGATGTAAGGGTGGTCCCAGTCGCCCATAACGCCCAGGCGCTTGAAGTCGGTCCGCTGCTTTTCAACCTGCTCCATGGCAAACTTCCGGCACAATTCCCGGTAAGCAGCCCGGTCCATGGTCTTGCGGTCAACGCCCAGCTTGGTCAATTGCTGCTCAATTGGCAGGCCGTGGGTATCCCAGCCCGGAACGTAAGGAGCGTAGTAGCCTTCCATGTTCTTGCTCCGGACGATGATGTCCTTGGTGATCTTGTTCAAGGCGTGGCCCATGTGAATGTTTCCGTTGGCAAATGGCGGTCCGTCGTGAAGGTCAAATCTTTCATGGCCTTCGTTAAGCTTCAAGCGTCTTTCATAAAACTTCTGGTCTTCCCAGTTCTTTTCCCATTCTGCTTCCCGCTTGGGCAGGTTGCCCCGCATTGGGAACTTGGTCTTGCCCAGGTTCAGTGTATCCTTAACTCGCATATAAAAAATCCTTTCGCTAAAATAAAAAGCCTCATCCTAAAATAGGACGAGACTATCGTGGTACCACCTAAATTGAGCCCCGAAGAGCCCCACTCCTGCTGGCTTATCGTGCCGGCCCCCGCTCAGACCAATCGGCAGCTGATCGCTCGCCGGCTTGTGTTAATCTTCCACCATCATTAACTCGCTAAGGTCGCCTTTAAGCAGGACTGTCAGTCTGATTTATTAATCGTAATTATGTAAGAGATAAAAAACAATAAAAAGTTCTCTATCTACAGTAAAAGAGTTTAAGGCATCAACCAGCCCTTTGTCAAATATTTATTGCCTTTTTGCTGGCCAAAACTGGCCTTCCACCCGCAGGCGGCCTTTTTTGCTGGGCTGGACAGACAAGAACTTGACCCGGCCAAAGCGGCGCAGGCTCAAGATGTCGCCAACTTTCAGCGGGCTTTCACCTTTTTCTTCTTCATGCCAGTTTAAGCGGACCTCGCCGGCCTCCAGGGCCTCTTTAACCTGGCTGCGGGACTTATTGCTTAGAGCCGCTAAAACCGCGTCCAGGCGCATGGAGGAAGCTACAGCGGTAATGATCTCGGAATTGTCTTCTGCTTCCAGCCGGTCTTTTAAGGGCTTCTCTTCCAGGCGGACCTTGACTGGCCCCATCCGGTCGATTTGACTGGCAAAAAAGCCAGCCAGTTCTTTTTCCGCGAAAAACTGCCACCGGCCTTGCCCGTCCGTGATGATGTCGCCAAAAGTATCTGTTTTTACCCCGGAATTGGCCAGGCTGCCCAGAATCTGGCTGTGGCGGAGACTGGCAAATTTCTGCGGGTATTCAATTTCAAAAAGCTGAACGTGGTAGTCATCTGGGCGCAGGTTCTCCCATTCCAGGCTGATGTAGAACCGGCACTTTTCCGCTTCTTCATAGCCGCCAAAAGCCTGCACGATGGCTTCCTCGCCGGCGATCGTCTCCATGATCTGCCTTTGCCGGGGGTCCAGGAAGTCCGTCAAAAAGGCCTGGCCGGTAAACAAAAGGCGATTAAAAAGACCAACAAATTGGTCAATTGTTGGTCTTTCTTCAATTGCAAAATATGGGTAAAAGCTGCTGGCCTGGCGCTTGTCCATCACAGGAAGATCCTCCCTAAAATGCTAAAGAGCCAGCCCAAGGCAACGCTTTGGACAAAGTAGATCACAAACAGTGCAATCATTGGTGAAATGTCGATGCCAGTCGCGTAGATCAAGCGCAGGATCGGCCCCTGCCGGAAAAGGTTGACGAAGGGGTTGACGATCCGGTCGATCCAGCGGCCGGCCGCTGATTCGCTGATGGCCGGAATCCAAGACATAAAGGCATCAATAATGATCAAGAGGCTGTAAGCTTCACAGATGAAGTAGAGCAGCCGGTACAAAAAAACCAAAAATGTTTGCATTAACCTAAAGTATCTTTCTTATCAAGCAGTTCAGTGATCTTACCGTCAGTTTCAAACTTCGGCGGAGTAGCCAGGAAGATCTTGTCGCCGACGCGCTGGATTTCACCATTGAGGGCGTAAACTGTCCCGGTGATGAAGTCGACTACCCGGCGGGCAGAAGCGTCGTCCATCCGGCTGAAGTTGATGATGATCGCCCTTTGGTTGAGCAAGTTCTGGGCTACTTCCTTAGCGTCAGAATATACCCGCGGTTCGTAAAGGACGATCTTGCTTGGCCCGCTGCCAGCCTGGCCGGCCTTAATGGACACGACATTGCTGTCACGGCTGTTAGTTGGCCGGTTGCTATTTTGCATTTCTTCTTGTTCGTCGTAATGTTCCTCGTAGGCGTCTCTTTCCTCATAGGAATCGTCGTCGCCGAAGCCGAAAAAGTCCTTAAATTTGTTATTCATTTACTCTGCCTCCTTTACCGGTCCCGGCGGTGCTTGAAGAACGGAATATCGTCGTCATCATCGTCGTCGTAATCGGTGTTGATGTCAATTTGGGAAATGGCGCTGCTTGGGTCAGCATCCGAAGCCGCTTCCTTTTCTTCAGCCTGCCGCTTTTGTTCTTCCGGGTTTTGCCGTCTTGAGTAGTCATCGTCGTTGAGGCCCCAAACGCTGATCGGGTCTATCATGGCTGGCTTCTCTTCCTTGACCGGGCTGGTCGGCTTAGCTGCTTCAGCTTGAACTGGCGCTTCTTGTACTGGAGCAGCTGGAGCAGCTTCTTCCGGAGTCAAGATCTTAGGCGCAGCTGGCTTTTCTCTAGGCGCACTCACTTGGTGGCCGCGGCCTGGCAATTGCTTGGAAGCAGCTGCTTCAGCTTCGTCATCAATCCCGGTAGCGATCACCGTAACCACGACTTCATCGCCCAGGTTAGGGTTGATGGCCGTACCGAAGATGATGTTGACATCTTCGCCGGCAGCCGTTGAAACGATTTCTGAAGCATCCTGAGCTTCAAACAGGGTCAAGTCTGGACCGCCAGTGATGTTCAAGAGGACCTGCTTGGCCCCGTCGATGGAAACTTCCAAAAGCGGTGAGGAAATCGCCATCTTGGTTGCTTCCACCGTCCGGTTTTCACCGCTGGCCCGGCCGATCCCCATCAAGGCTGCCCCCTGGTTTTCCATGACCGTCTTGACGTCAGCAAAGTCCAGGTTCACGTAGTCAGTTGAAGTGATCAAGTCGGAAATGCCCTGGACACCCTGCTTGAGGACGTTGTCGGCTTCCTTGAATGCTTCCATCATCGGTGTCTTCTTGTCAACGATTTCCAAAAGCCGGTTGTTGGCAACGATGACCAGGGTGTCAACGTATTCCTTCAGCTTGGCAATTCCCTCAGCGGCGTTCTTGGACCGCTTAGGGCCTTCAAAGCTGAATGGACGGGTAACCACCCCAACCGTCAAAGCACCGGTTTCCCGGGCAATTTTGGCGATTACCGGGGCTGCCCCGGTACCAGTACCACCGCCCATGCCGGCAGTGATGAAAATCATGTCGGCACCCTTAAGTGCGTCCTCAATCGTTTCTTCGCTTTCTTCAGCGGCCTTTTGCCCGGTTTCAGGATGTGAACCTGCCCCCAAGCCCCTGGTCAGTTTCGGCCCCAGCTGAATCTTAACTTCAGCGTTGTTGCTGTTCAAAGCCTGTACATCAGTGTTGGCCGCGATAAAAGAGACGCCTTGAACGCCGTCTTCAATCATCCGGTTGACGGCATTGCCGCCTGCCCCGCCAACGCCAATTACTTTGATAACTGCGTTGTTGTTGTCATCTGAATCAAAAGTAAAATCCAAAGCCATCTACGTTTACCACCCTTAATCAAAGAACTTTCTGAGAAATGCAGCTAAGCCCTTGTTTTTATTTTCGTTATTATTAGTCTTTTCTTCATGCCGGGTTTCAGTGTCTACTTCCCCATCAGGCTTAGTCTTATTATAAGCTAATTCAGTATTATTTTCAGCTTTCTTCGTCACTCTTTTAGCATTTTTTTGACTATTTCCGGCACTGGTCGGCCGCTCGTTTGAAGCAAGAGCTGAATCATGATAAATCACGGTGTTGGCCAGGTAGCCGATATCGCTCAGGTTGTTGGCATAGTTGACGATCCCGTAGGCCACTGAATAAACCGGATTGCGCAGGCCAATCTGGGCTGGCTGGTAGATCTTGGCCTTAACGTCATAGTCAGCCGCTACCAGGTCATCAATCCCGGCCAAAAGAGCGCTGCCCCCGGTAATAATAACCCCGGCCGGCAAAGACAGGGCATCATGGTTGTAAAGGCCCCGGCCCACCCGGTGCAGGATCTGCTGCAGACGGGCATTGATGATCTCACTGAGATACTTCTCGCTGACCAGGTTGTTTTCGTCCTTGCCTACAGCCTTGACCGCGAATTTTTCATTTTCTGAAGCCAGGTCCGGGTCGGCATAGCCATAATCCCGCTTCAAAGCTTCAGCATCGCTCATTGTCGTTGACAAAACCACGGAAATGTCGTGGGTAATGTCGGCCGCCCCCTTCAAGTCGACGGTAGCGTACTTGATCTGGCCATCGCGGATGACCGTGGCGGTCGTGCTGCCGCCGCCCATGTCCAGCAGAATTGCCCCGAAGGTTCTCTCTGCCTCATCCAGGGCTACGCTGGAAAAAGCCATCGGTGCCGGAACAAAGAAGTTGTTCTGGATGCCAGCGTGCTTTAAGACCGTGTTGATGTTGTGAATCTCCGCTGACGGCGCCGTCATTACCAGCCCCTGGACGAGAAGGGAGCGGGCAATCATGGTCCGCGGGTCGTCAACGTCCTTTTCCCCGTCGATCAAAAAGCGGCTGGGGAAGAAGGCCACTGCCTGCCGGTCCTTTTTCTTGGCAGCCTTGATAGCCGCGTACATGACCCGCTGGACGTCTTCATTAGCGACTTCCTTGCCTGAATCAGAAATATTGACCAGGCCGGTTGTACTTTCCATCTGCAGCATGCTGACTGGCAAGGCAGTCACTACCCGGTTGATCTTGCTATTGGTCTTCTCACTGACCTGCTGGATAGCATTTTTGACAGATTCAGCAACTTGATCGATATCAACGATCTTGCCATGCCGCATCCCCCGCGTAGGAGCGGCAACTGCCCCGTAAACCTGCAGCTCTTGATGAGCGGCGTCGGCAACAACGACTTTGATGCTCGTGGTCCCAATGTCCAAACCAACTAACAAAGTTGAATTATCCAAGTTCCCTTACCCCAATTCTAATATATAGATAATATCATAATTATTTAAAGATACAAAATTAAGACAAGCCGTAAGCCTTTTTTTCCGCGCTAGTCAAAGGGTGGGTAAAGGCACCGACTTCCATGTCAATGACACTGTTGGTTGTCAAATCCTGTTTAATCGAGTTATAGTACTTAACCTTGGATTTTATCGTCTCAGTGTTGCCGATTATCACATTGCCATCTTTCATGACCAGAACCATCTGGGTTTTGCGCCTGGTATTGCCAGACAGCATCTTGACCTGCTTTTTGAAATATTCAGGAAAAGAGTTAAAAATTTTAAGGTTGGTCTTCAAGGCCACCTGCTTGCTGTAGCCGATAAAAAGCGGCTTGTCATGGTCGACCTCGCTCCAGGCCAGGCTCTTGGTGCCCAGTTCCCCGTTGGCGAGAAATTTCCGGTAGCTGGACCCGTCTTTAATATAGCCGATCACTTTCCGCTCATGCACCTGCATGTTCAAGGTGTTCAGCCCCTTGACCGATAAAGTGACCGAAGCCACTTCAGGGTATTTAGCGGCCAGCTTCTTGCTGATCTTCTTCTGCCCCCGCAAGGCATCAACGACCTTGTCAGAAGCCTTGATCTGGGCTACTTCAACCATGCTTTTGCCATCCAGGTCATCAGCTCCGAGCACCCTGACCGTTGATACGTCGGCTAAAGGCGAGACGTAGTAGGTTAAAAAAGCGATAGCCAAAAGGCAGACGGCCATGATCGAACCCAGCCGGGTAAGCAGGCCCCGCCGGCGTTCTTTCTTAAGCGAAGTAAGCTGGCTCGACAATTTGCGTGTTTCCTGCCCCTGGCCAGATTCGTGGCGTAAGAATTTAGAGAGCTCCTCTTCTGGGTCTCTGCGGGTTATCCGTTTGCGAGCCATTGCTTCCTCCTAATCGTTTATTATCAGTTCTTCTTGGCAATTTCCTTCATGACCTTGATGACCTGGTCAGATGCATCGGGCACGCCCAAGGCCTTGGAAGCCTGCCGCATTTTTTTGGCATAGCTCTGGTCCAAAAGCAGGTGATCGATGGAGGACACGAAGGTGTTTTCGTTCAGATCATCTTCCGCAATCACCAAAGCCGCCCCGGCCTTTTCCAGGTCCATGGCATTCTTCATCTGGTGGTTGTGGGTCACGTTAGGACTGGGAATCAAGATGACTGGCACGCCCAAGGCCGTGAACTCAGCCAGGCTGGTTGCCCCGGACCGGGAAACAACGCAGGTTATTTCCGGCAAAAGGCCCGGCATGTTGGCGATATACGGCACGACCTTGATGGAGTCGCCGTAGTCAACATCAGCCAGCTTTTTCTCAATCGCGTCATAGTAGTAAGTCCCGGTTGCCCAGATCACTTGGTAAGGCTTCTTCTTCAGCTCCATCAAAGACTTGAGCATGACCCGGTTGATGGCCAAGGCGCCCCGGGAACCCCCGAAGACCAGGACAGTCGGAATCTGGGGGTTAAGGCCCAAATCGCCTGCCAGGTCAACTGGCTTGGCATTTAAGCTCAAAACCTGCTGGGAACGCGGGTTGCCGGTCTTGACCAGCTTCTTTTTTTCCGAAAATTCCTTGGCCGCGTCGTCAAAAGTATAGCAGATCTTGTCCACGTAGTGGCCTAAGAACTTGTTGGCCACCCCGACCACGGAGTTGGACTCGTGGATCATGGTCGGAATCTTCATCTTGCTGGCTTCGTAGACAATCGCCCCGCTGACGTAGCCGCCAGTGCCCAGGACAACGTCCGGCTGAAAGTCAGCCAAAATTTCCTTGGCCCGCTTAGTCGCCTTTAAAAAGAGCTGGATGGTCTTAACATTGTTCAACAGGTGCTTTCTGTCAAAGCCTTGGATGTCGATGGTCTTAAAGTTGACCCCGGCGGCAGGCACGATCTTGGATTCCAGCCCCTTCTTGGTGCCGACGAACAAAATCTCATCGTCTTGGCAAATGCCTTCTTCCTTCAGGCGTTCAATCAAGGCCATGATGGGATAAATGTGGCCGCCAGTGCCGCCACCAGAAAAAATAACTCTCATTTTATTTCTCTTCCAATTCTTTTACATACTTGACAAAATATTCGCCGCGTTCTTCAAAGGTCTTGAACTGGTCCCAGGAAGCGCAGGCCGGTGAAAAGAGCAGGACGTCGCCGGCTTCAGCCAGCTTGGATGCTGCCTTAACCCCTTCGTGCAGGTTGTCAACGACCACGATGGTCTTGATTCCGGCCTTTCTGGCCGCGTCCGCCAGCAGGTAACGGGTTTCCCCGTAAGTTACGATGGCCTTGACGTGCTTTTTAAACAGATCAACCAGGGAGTCAAAGACAAAGCCCCGGTCCAGGCCCCCGGCCAAAAGGACTTCCGGCTGCTTGAAGGACTGGATGGCCACGGTGGCTGCTTCAATGTTGGTTGACTTGGAGTCATTGTAGACCTTGACCCCGTCAAGGGTGGTCACGTACTGCAGGCGGTGTTCAGCCCCGGTGAAGGTGGACAAAACGGCCGCGATGTCGTCCTTGCCCGCCCCCATCAGGCTGCTGATGCCGATGGCAACCAGGGAGTTTTGCAAATTGTGGATCCCCGGCAGCTTGATGTCGGCAATCTTCATCATCTTTTCTTCGCCATGCATCAAGTAGTCCTGGCCAATGTAGAAGTCTGCAGCTGGATCATTTTCACTGAAGGTCAGAATCTTGGCCTTAGTTGCCTTTTCTTCTCTAGTCAGGATATCCTTTTGGTCAAAGTTGGCCAGGAAGTAGTCGCTGGCCTTTTGGAAGCGGCCAACGTTCAGCTTGGCGTCAACATAGTTATCAAAAGTCTTGTGGTAGTCCAGGTGGACATTGTTATAGATGTCAACGATGGCGGCTACCTTTGGCTCAATGTCGGTTACCCCCATCAGCTGGAAGCTGGACATTTCCACGACCAGCAGGTCGTCTGGGCCGGCCTGGTTTAAAACTACTTCAGAAATCGGCCAGCCGATGTTGCCGACCGCGTAAGCGTGGTGGCCCTGCTTTTGCAGGTAGTGATCCATGATCTGCTGGGTCAGCATGACCGTGGTGGTCTTGCCGTTTGAACCAGTGACGCAGACATAAGGCGACTCACTGGCGCTTAAAGCAACTTCAGGTTCAGTGATGATCGGAACCCCTTTTTCGCTGGCCTTAGCCACCATCGGGTTCTCGTAAGGGATGCCGGGGTTTTTAACCAGGTAGTCAAACTTTTCCTGGTCAAACAGGTCAACCGGGTGGCTGCCGCCAATTACTCTGACGCCCAGGTCAGCTAACTGCTTAGCCTTCGGGTCAGCAGCCAAGTCGGCCTTGTCATTTAAAGTCAAACGCGCGCCCAGCTTAAGGAGCAGCTTGCTGACCGCGAAGCCGCTCCGGCCCAGACCTAAAACAAGAATGTTTTTACCAGCATATTTATCGATTTCTTTCATCGTTAATTATCCCCAAATCATCAAGTAAATTCCGCTGCCAACCAGCCCGACCAGCCAGAAGACCAGGTCGACCTTCCATTCAGACCAGCCCAGCATTTCAAAGTGGTGGTGGATTGGCGTCATCTTAAAAATCCGCTTGCCAGTCGTCTTAAATGAGGCAACCTGCAAGATAACGCTGGCCGTTTCGCAGACAAAGACAATCCCGACCAACAGCAAGGACCATGGCCGGCCCAAGAAGATGCTGACTGCCGCCAAACCGCCCCCGAGGGCCAGGGAACCGGCATCCCCCATGAAAATCTTGGCCGGCTTGTGGTTGAACATGAAGAAGGCTGCCAGGCCCCCCATTACCGCCATACAGAAGACCAGAACGCCGAAATTCTGGCTCTTAAAGGCCAGCCAGGCGTAAGTGCCGTAAGCGATAAAGGACAGACCGGTTGCCAAGCCGTCCAGACCATCAGACAGGTTGACGGCATTTGAAAAGCCAACCAGCCAGAAGACTTCAAACAAGGTAAAGAGGGCCACGTTCTTGACCACCCCGGCAAAAGGCAGGTAAAGAGGGAAGTCAAAGTTGTCACTGGCTGCCAGCAAAACGATACCAGCAGCAGCGACGAGCAGCTGCAGGGCCATTTTTTGCCAGGCTCTCAGGCCCAGGTTCCGCTTGAAAAAGAGCTTCAAGCCGTCATCCAAAAAGCCGATGATCCCGTAGCCCAAAAGGGCAACTAACAAAATCCAGACTGTCTTAGACAGCTGGCCCTTGTAAGCACAGATGGCAACCGTTGCGACCGCGGCTGAAAGCACGAAGACCGTGCCCCCCATGGTCGGGGTCCCCGACTTCTTTTCATGCCATTTCGGCCCTTCATCCCGGATCTGCTGGCCTTCGTCGTGGCTTCTCATCCAGATGATCAGCCATGGCAAAAGCAAGGCGCTCAGTACCAGTGAAATCATAAAAGCAATCAAACTTGCTTGCATCGATCTATTACTCCTTTAACTCTACTTTCAATTTCGTCCCTGATTTAACTACCGTCCCCTGGGCCAGGCTCTGTGACTTGACCTTGCCGCTGCCTGACAGCTGCAGCTTGATGCCGGCCAGGGAGGCGTAGGCCTCAATCTGGCTTTCACTCCAGCCGGTCAAATCCGGCAGGCTGATCTTGCCGCTAGTCAAGGCAAAGACGGTGCTGCCAACGGATACCGTTTCACCGGCCCCTGCCTTTTGGCTGAGGACCTTGGAACCAGTCCCCAGACGAACCAGGTAAAGACCATTTGAGGTCGCGGTCTTTTTCGCCTTGGTATAGGTCATGCCGGTAAACTTCGGCACCTTGACCACGGCCGAAGCTGACTTGTCCCCCTTGTTCAAAAGAACCAGCCGGCTCATCATCGGCTTAAAGATCTGGGCCAGGATGGTTTCGGCCCCGCTGCCCAGCTTGCTTGGCTGCTTCATGGTCAAATAGATGCAGTAGCGGGGATTGGCAGTTGGGGTAATCCCCACGACTGAGAAGACATAGTCCCGGTCCCCGGTCATGTAGCCGCCGGTTGACTTGGCAATCTGAGCCGTCCCGGTCTTGATCCCGAAGTCCTTACCCTTCATGTAGTAGACGTGGCCGGTCCCGATTTCCTTGTCCAAAACCTTCTTCATATTCTGCATGACTACTTTTTTGGTCTGGGCAGTAAAAATCTTCTTGCCAACCTTCTGGACCTTGTAGCTCTTGATTGTCTTGCCCGAAGAATCGGTGATTTTTTCCACCAGTTGCGGCTTAACCATCTGCCCGTTGTTGGCCAGGGCACTGTAAACCTGCATCATCTGCATGACATTGACCGTGACCCCTTGGCCAAAGGAAGTTACCGCCTGGTCAACCGGACTTGAGAAGGACAAGCTGCCGGAAACTTCACCTGGCAGGGTAATCCCGGTCTTGTGGGTGATGCGGAACATATTGAGGTACTTGCGCCAGAGCTTGGCTCCGATCTTCTTTTCCAGATAGACCATCCCGACATTGCTGGAGCGCGGGAAGGCCTGGGAGAACGGGATCGTCCCCCAGCCGGACTTCTGCCAGTCATAGATAGTGGAGCCGGAAACGGTGATTGACCCTGACCGGTAGTAGGACTTAGGGTTGTAGTTGCCGCTGTTGACCGCGGCGGCCAGAGACAGGATCTTGAAAACAGAACCCGGCTCATAGCTGGACTGGACCAGGAGGTTGCTGCCGGCCTTGCTGATTCCGGCCTTGGTCTGGGAGTTGAAGGTCGGCCGCTGGGAGGCTGCCAGGATCTTCCCTGTCTTCAAGTCCTCAATGACCGCTGTCATAGCTTTCGGCTTGTAGTTCTTCTGCACCTTGCTCATATAGGTTTCCAGGGCGCTTTGGAGCTGAGAGTCAATCGTCAAATATAGATTGTCCCCGTCTTTAGCCGCCTTATAGGAGTGGGATCCGCTTGGCAGCTGGTTTTCTGAAGAGTCAACCATGCTGGTCTCATAGCCGTTTGTCCCCTTGAGGATCTTGTTGAAGTAGGCTTCAAGCCCGGTCACCCCTTCCAGTTCCGTCGTCTGCGTCTTGGAATTGTTTTGAGAAACCGTATAGCCGACCACGTTAGAGGCGAAAACCCCGTTTGGATACAAGCGCGACGGCGTTTCCATGAACTTAATCCCGGTCAGGTGCATGGCCTGGATCTTCTTTTTCTCAGTCAGGGTCAGACCGGACCCGGCTGTCCCGAACTGGACCTGGAAAGTGTTTTTATTTTTCGGGTTCAGATACTTGAGGATTTTTGCCTTGGAAAGGGGCAAAACCGTGGCCAGCTTCTCAGCCGTTTTCTCCTTGTCCTGAACATAGAGCGGTTTCTTATTGGAGTCAACATAAGTCTTGTCCAAAATCGCGTAGACCGTGTAGGTGTGGGAGTCCTGGGCAATGATTAAGCCGTTCTTGTCATAAATCGTGCCCCGGTTAGCGGTCAATACGGTGTTGCGGCGGTAAATCGCGGCAGTTCTCTTGCCGATGTCCTGGCCATCAATCGTTTTTGAAATCGACAAATAAAGCATGCGGCCGGCAAAAAAAAGAAAAACCAAAGCAACGACCAGCTCTAGAATTCTCCCAACTGTAAAGCGATAGCCGTGTGCTCTGGATTTTATCTTTCCTAAATTAGTGGTCTTCTTCATTAGCGAATTGTCCTAATGTTATTTTCACGCAACTTCAGTCCTTGACTTTGGGCGATCTTGTTCAAGCGGGTATTTGATGACAGCTCACCGATTTCCTGCTGCAAGTCAGCTGTTGCGTTCTTTTGCTTGGTAATTGATTCATTGACGTTGGTCAGCTGCCGCTGGGCGTAAGTCGCCGAAACGCTAGCCGACACGTTCAAGGTAATCAAGGCAACTGCCCCAAGCAGGCCCAAGACTGCCAGCAGCTTTTCAAAAGCTGAGTATGGCACCTTCTGCGGATCAACCACCAAACGAGGACTTTTCCGGGCTTCCTCTTCTGGTTCGTAATTGTATTTTCTAACTGTGTTTCCAGCCATTATGGTCCTCTTTATAACTTCTCTGCTACTCTTAACTTTGCACTGTGTGATCGGTTGTTTTCCGCCAGTTCTTCCTCGCTGGCCGTAATCGGCTTGCGGTTGACCAGGCGTAAAGTTGGCTTGATCCCCTCAGGCACAACCGGCATCCCGCGGGGAATTTCAACTTCTGAATACTTCTTGAAGGTCTGCTTGACGATCTTGTCTTCCAAAGACTGGAAGGTGATGACGGAAATCCGGCCGCCGGGATTGAGCAGGCTGATGGCTTCTTCCAAAGATGCCCGCAAAACGTCCAGCTCGTGGTTGACTTCCACCCGGATGGCCTGGAAGCTCTTCTTGGCCGGGTGGCCGCCGCTGCGGCGGGCTGCTGCCGGAATTGCTTCCTTAATGATCTCCACTAACTCAAAAGTAGTTTCAATCGGCTTGACCCGTCTTCTTTCAACGATCTTTCTGGCGATCTGCCGGGAAAACTTCTCATCGCCGTAGCGGTAAAGGACGTCAGCCAGCTGCTTTTGGTCATACTGGTTGACCAGCTGGTAAGCATCAAAGTCCTGGCTCTGGTCCATCCGCATGTCCAGCCTTGCGTCAAAACGGTAGGAAAAACCGCGTTCAGCCTGGTCCAATTGCGGAGATGAAACACCCAAGTCGTAGTAGATGCCGTCAATGCCGCTAATCCCCAGCTTGGCCAGCTCCTCTTTTAAGTGGCTGAAGTTGTTGTGAACCAGCTGCAGGCGGGGCTGGCTGTCTTCTTTTAAAAAGGCAGCAAAATTGCTCTGGGCGGTGTCAATCGCGTACTGGTCCTGGTCGAAACCGATTAGATTTCCTTTGTCCAGCTTACTAAGCAGGTATCTTGCATGCCCGCCCCCGCCGAAGGTGGCATCCACATATGTGCCGCCGCTTTGTGGGGCCAGGTTGTCGATTGTTTCGTGCAATAACACGCTAGTATGCTTAAATTCCATCTTTATAACTCGATATCGTCCAAATCTTCCGCAATTTCATCATAACTTTCGTTGGCTTCGTCAGAATACTCTTCCCAGCGCTCCTTAGCCCAGATTTCAATCCGGTTGGAGACGCCGAAAATGACGCATTCCTTGACCAGGCCGGCGTGCTTCTTCAAGGTGGGGGACAAGTTGATTCTCCCCTGCCTGTCGAATTCGCCTTCCATAGCGCCGGAATAAAACATCCGGGTAAAGCTCCGCGCGTTCTTCTTCGTCAAGGGAAGCTTGGCCAGTTTGGCCTCGATCTTGGCCCATTCCGTCAAAGGATAGCCAAAAATGCAGCCTTCCATGCCCCGGGTCAAAACCATGGCTGGCCCAATCTGTTCACGCAGCTTGGCCGGGATAATCAAACGGCCTTTGGCGTCCAAATTGTGCTGGTATTCACCCATGAACATGGCAGGCTCCTCCCTTCTGTTAACAATTTACCACAAATCCCCACTTTAAACCACAATATCTGAAAAGCACAAGCAGATTTCCGAAAAAATTAAAAAACTGCCAGCCGCGCTAAACGGCTGACAGTAATTTATCAGATCATAACGACCAAAAGCAATCCGCAATACCAAAAGAAACTGCAGGCATCCAGGTAGGACCAGAACTGGCGGAACATCTTCCCTAAGGAAATGTTCTTGTTGATCATGGCCCATCTGATGGCGGCCAGCAATATCAATATGAAGTAAAGCAAAAAGCCGGCCGGTAAAAAGGATGGCACGCCCTTTAAGTTGGTCATCAGCTGGCAGGCGTAGATTAAAAAGAAAGGCATGACATCATAGCCTTTAAAGGCGGCTTTAGGCCAGATCAGGTTGACCAGGTAGGTGCAAGCCAGGCCAAAGGCCGGCAATAAGAATATCATCAGCATAATTTTCCTCCATCTGCTAGCTAGTTTAGCACATTTTTATTTTTCTCTTAAAGTGCAGCAAGGAAATTGCAAATCGCCGCCAAAAAGGTTATAATCACTCTCATATAGGAGGCTTCTATGGCACGTAAAAAGAAAAAGTCAACATTTCAAAATATTGAGAATTTCATGGTAGTCTTGATGGCTTTGATCACGCTCTTTGGCGTGGCAGCCTCTATTCTTTACTACTTAACTGCCCAATAAATCTGCAATACGCTCAAAAGCGGTCAGCTTCACGCTGGCCGCTTTTTTATTGCTCATTAATACCGGTAATTGTCCAGGTCAACCAGGAAAGGATAAGACCTGGCCAGCTTGGCCCAAAGCCAGTAAGTTGCCAGGCTGATCCCGGTCGTCCAGCCGGCCGTGTATAAGAGGCTGAAGCCGATGGCCTTCAAGGCCAAATCAGTCCAGCCGATCAAACGGAAAACCAGCCAGGTGTAAAGGCAGCTGACGGTAATGGCCACGATGTTGCCCAGCAGGCGGAAAACGAAGAGTTCTGGAAAGACCCGGGCATACCAGCGGCCAAAAGCCGACAGGGCCGGCAGGATAAAGGTGTAGATCCCGATGATCCCCCAGAAGTAGAGGTCGGCAACTACCCCGGCCGCCAGGGCCAGCCAGATTTCCTTCTCGTTTCTTTCGTCTTCATAGGCGATGATCAAAACGGCGATTGGCAGGAGCAAGAACCCCGCCCGGCCGTGCTGGTAAGTCAAGGCCGGCTGCAGGTAAACGGACAAGGTCCCCTCCATAACTAGAGCCAGGTAAAGGGCGATAGCCAAAACCCATTGCTTGAAAATCCGCATTAGCCAGCCACGCTCCTTTTGACGACCGTTACCACGGACGCGTCGCTCAAATTGCCGGCCGGCTTGATCGTGATCAAGTCAGACAGGCCAAAGCTGTCCTTGGTGGTTTCCGCCACCGTCCCGATCAAAAGCCCCTTCGGTGAAGTCCCGCCTAGGCCGCTGGTGTAGACCTTGGTTCCCTTCTTCAGCTTGCTTGAGCTGGAGGCCTGGGTAAAGGTCAAAGTGCCGTTTGACTGGACGGTGATGATCCCGTGCAAAACCTTGCCCGTGTCTGTCGTGGCTTGCACGGCAAAACGGTTGGCTGAGCTGTCAGTCGTGGTGATCAGTTCTACCTTGCTGGTGGCCGCGTCGACTTCCAGGATCCGGCCAATCACGCCGCCGCCGGACATGACCGCCATGTCCTTCTTCAAGCCGGAGCTCTTGCCCTTGTCAATGGTCAAGACTTCTGACCAGCTGTCGCTGGAGCGGGAAATTACTGAAGCAGTCGTGGTCGTGTAGCCGGTCAAGGTCTTTTTAATTCCAGCGGCAGCTTTCAGCTGCTTGTTTTCCTTTTCCAGGGCATCATTTCTGGCTTCGACCTGGGCCAGCTCAGCCACCTTCTTTTTTAAGTGACTGTTTTCATCAGCCGCGTTCTGCAAGTCCTTAACGCTGTCGATTCCGTCAGTAAACCAGGAAACCGGCACGCTCACGATTCTTGAGCCCACGGAGACGATGTCATTGCCCAGGCGCTGGATCAAAAGCGGCGCGCTCAGGTTGTTTCTCAGCATCACCGTTGAGCCCAGCAGGGCTGCCAAAACCGCCACGGTCCCGAAAGCCGCCAGCATTTTTCTGTTTTGAAAAAAATTCTTCATAAACACCCATCCAATATAAAAACCGGCTCGGAGGCCGGTTTTCTTATTTCTTATCTGCTAGTCTTCCGCATTACGTCCAGGTGCTTCAAAGATTCACCGGTACCGATTGCTACACAGTCAAGCGGATCTTGAGCGATGAAGACAGGCACCTTGGTCGCGTCAGAGATGACTTCTGGCAAGTTCTTGAGCAGGGCACCACCACCGGTCAGGACGATACCATGGTCAATTACGTCTGCGGCAATTTCAGGAGAAGTCAATTCCAAGGTTTCTTTGATCGCAACAATGATGTCTTGAACAACGTCTTGAATAGCAGTTGCAACGTCAACGGCACTGATTTCCAATGACTTCGGCAAGCCTGACACCAGGTCCCGGCCGCGGATGGTCTTTGATTCGATTTCCTTGGCTGCTTCAACAGAAGCTGAACCGATTTGGATCTTGATGTCTTCAGCGGTTCTTTCACCGATCAGCAGGTTGTACTTGCTGTGCACAAAGTTGGTGATTGCTTGGTTGAACTTGTCACCAGCCTGGCGAATGGAAGTTGAAGAAACAATCCCGCCCAGGGAAATAGTGGCTACGTCAGTCGTACCACCACCGATGTCAACAACCATGGAACCAGTTGGTTCCATAACCGGCAAACCGGCACCAACAGCTGCGGCGAATGGTTCTTCAATCACGTAAGCTTCTCTGGCCCCTGCCACCCGGGCAGCTTCGATAACAGCGCGCTTTTCAACTTCAGTAACGCCTGAAGGCACGCAGATCATGACTGAAGGCTTGGAATTGCCGACCGTCTTGCCCATAAAGTACTTAAGCATGGCCGCAGTCGTGTCATAGTCAGCGATAACCCCGTCCTTCATCGGGCGGATAGCCACGATTGAGCCTGGAGTTCTGCCGATCATTTCCTTGGCTTCTGAACCTACTGCAATAACTTCGCCAGTCTTGGTATTCTTGGCAACAACTGAAGGTTCACGCAAAACGATGCCTTTGCCTTCAACGTAGACCAGGGTGTTGGCGGTACCCAGGTCAATACCGATATTCTTTGAACCTAATCCAAACACGGATATCTCTCCTTATTTACTCGCTTAATCTTGCTTAATTATAGCATAATACCCGTGAAAGTCATGGATTGGCGGAAAATTAAGCTAATTTTAAAACAATTCCCGCTCCCGCAGGCTCAAATATTCACCCCCACCGATGACGAAGTGGTCCAAAAAGGTGATCTTCATGATCTTGCTGGCTTTTTTCAAGCCCTTGGTCAATTCCAGGTCATTGTCTGACGGGGTCAGCGCCCCGCTGGGATGGTTGTGGGCCACGATGATGCTGGCGCAGCCGTAGACCACCGCCCAGCGGAAGATTTCTCTGGGGTGAACCCAGGACCGGTCCAGGGTGCCTTGGAAAAGCATTTTTTCCCCCAGGAGATTCTGCTGCTGGTCAAAATAGAGGACCCAGAACTGCTCCTGCTTTTGCCCCAGCAGTTTATTAGCCATGTAGTTGCCAATCTTAGAGCTGCTGGCCCAGTCAGAGCTGCGCCGCATGTCGGTCCGCCGCAACCGGTCCATGGCCACCTCGATGGTCAAGGCCAGGTCATTGGGGCAGTCCGGTCCTGACGCGTAGTCCAAGATGTCCTTGAAGCTGGCAATGTGCTTTTGATCCAGTAGCTGCAACAGGTCTTCCAGGCTCTGGCAGGGCAGCTGGTCAAAGAGTAGCTTGAGCAGGTCACGGTCACTTTCAACATAATAGTAGTTTTGCGTAGTTTCGGTCATTTGCATTTCCTCCTTATTTTTACGCTCTACTACTAATTACGCCAAAAACTAAGAAATTTTTTTCAAAAAGTCAAAAAAGTCCGAGCAAATCAGCTGGGCTCTGGCCCGGTCTTCGGCTGAAGCGGGCTTGATGTCGGGAATCATGACGCAGTCAATCCCGGCATTTTCCGCCGCTTCGACCCCCATGCTGGAGTCTTCAAAGATCAAGAGCTGGTCTTTACCCAGGCCGCTGCGCTCTTGGGCAGCCAGATAGAGGTCCGGGAAAGGCTTGGACCGGAGCTTTTTCTCAGCAACTTCGTCATGGGTGACGATAAAGTCAAAGCTGTTCCGGCAGCCGGTCACCCAGAGATTGTGGTCAACCACGCTCTTATAGTTGTTGCTGGCGATCCCGACGGTTAAGCCCAGGTCATTAAAGTGCTCCAGAGCCTCCTTGACCCCGGCCTTCAGCTTCAGCTTGCCCTGGTCGGTCCATTCCCAGACCAGGTCGTCGGTCCGCTTGACAAAAGCCTGGCGGACCTCATCGCTTGGAAAATATTTTTCATAAAAGGCATCCATGGCCTTGACGCTAGCTCCAACCAGGTCCAGGTAAGCATCATCGCTGATGCCCAGCTTGTATTCCCGGGCGGCCTGGATATTGGCCTGCCAGTAGAGCTCTTCGGAGTTGACCAGGAGGCCGTCCATGTCAAAAATGACCCCCTGCTTGTCCGTCTTTAAACCTGCAACACGCATATTTTCCCCCTTCATGCTCAGGCACTCTGCAGAAGCTGCAAGACCGCGCTGACCAAGTAAAATGAACCCGTAACCAAGATCAAGTCCCGGTCTCCAGCTTCCGCCATCACTTGCTTTAATGCCTGGCCCAAATCGCCCTCATAGGCAAATTTTTCCTGGACCCAGGCCGGGAAGTCAGCTTTTTTAGCTGCCCGCGGGTAAGCCAGGCTGGTCAAGGTGACTTTTTCATTTTTCAGCAGATTCAGAAAGTCACTCAAGTCCTTGTCCTTCATCATGCCAGCTAAGACCAAAAGCCGGCCGCCTTTATCCTTGGCCAGGCGGCGGGCATATGGCAAAAGTTCGCTTCCAGCCTGGACATTGTGGGCCCCGTCCAATAAAAAGCTGCATCCCGCCTTTTCCAGGCGTTGGTAGCGGCCAGGAACCGTGGTCTGGGTTAAGGCGGCTTCAGCTGCCTTTTCACTTAAAGTAAGCGGCAAAAGGGCAAAAGCCGCCAAGGCCATGGCCGCGTCTTTAGCTTCTGGCCGGGGCCAGGCCGGCAACTGGTAATTTTGCCCGGCAACTGCAAGCTCATAGCCTGCTTTTTCTTCCTTGACCTGGAAGTCCCGGCCCAGCCAGTAAGAAGGACTAGCTGATTTAGTTATTTTTTCTTCAACGATTCCCTTTACGCTGGCTGGGATGTCACCGAGGATGACCGGGACAGCCGGCTTGATGATCCCGCTCTTTTCTTTGGCAATATCAGCCAAAGTCGGTCCGATGATCTGCTCATGGTCAAGGCCGATAGTGGTAATCAAGCTGACTACTGGCGTCATCACATTGGTCTTGTCATGCTCGGCCCCGATGCCGACTTCAATAACCGCGTAATCACATTTTTGCTTGGCAAAAAAGAGGAAGGCCATGGCAACTTCATATTCAAAGGTCACCAGGGCAAAATCTGCCTCTTCTTCCCGCAAGTGGCCGACTGCGGCTTCAACTTCATTTGCCACTTCCAGCAGGTCCTCATCCGCGATTGCCTGCCCGTTCAGCTGGATCCGCTCGTTAAAGCGGATGATAAAGGGCGAAAC
Source organism: Lactobacillus delbrueckii subsp. jakobsenii ZN7a-9 = DSM 26046 (assembly GCF_001888925.1). NCBI lineage: Bacteria > Bacillati > Bacillota > Bacilli > Lactobacillales > Lactobacillaceae > Lactobacillus > Lactobacillus delbrueckii. The sequence goes on along the minus strand of NZ_CP018218.1, from coordinate 983,575 downwards.
AAAAAGGCCAGTCTGCTGACCGGCCTTTTGGAGCAGATTGCTCAGGTAATATGCAGTTGAGCCCTTGCCGTTGGTTCCAGTAATGTGGCAGCACTTGACCTTGTCCTGGGGATCCCCCAGAGCCTTGAGCACCCTTTTGACATAGGTCAGGTCGCTCTTTTCGTGCAAGCGCGGCAAATGATAGAGGTAAGCGGTAAGTTCATTAACTGTCCTAAATTTCACGTCTTTAACGACTTTCTTTCAATTCCTTGATGCGGTCGCGCACGCCGGCCAGCTGGCTTTCATATTCGGCCAGCTTGCCCTTTTCCTTTTCAACCACGGCAGCTGGCGCGTGGTCAACAAAGCCCTTGTTGGCCAGCTTCTTGCTTGCCCGGTCAACTTCAGCCTCCAGGCGGGCTTCTTCCTTGCCCATCTTGGCGATTTCTTCGTCCAGGTCAACCAGTTCTGACAGTGGAACGAAGATCTGGGCCCCGGCGATCACAGCCGTCTTAGCTAACTTCGGCGCCTTGATCTTGCCGGAAATTTCCAGCTTCTTCGGGTGCAGGAAGTTTTCCACGTATTCCATGTTGTCCCGCAGAATTGCTTCATTCTTTTCGTCATCCAGCTGGATCAAGATGTCGATGGCGCTAGACATTGGAGCGTTCACTTCCATCCGGATGGTCCGGACAGCCTTGATGATTTCGATCAAGAAGGCCATGTCTTCGTCAGCCTTGGCATTGTCAAATTCAGCGTGGGCTTCCGGGTAAGCAGCGGTCATGATGGACTTGCCTTCATGCGGCATGGACAGCCAGAGCTTTTCCGTCACGAATGGCATGATTGGGTGGATCAGGCGGAGAATCTGGTCCAGAATCCAGGTCAAGTTGGCCTGCTTTCTGGCCTTCAGTTCTGCGTCGTCGCCGTAGAGGGCAACCTTGGAGATTTCGATGTACCAGTCACAGAAGTCGTTCCAGATGAAGTTGTACATTTCCCGGCCGGCTTCCCCGAATTGGAATTCGTCAAAGAGGCGGTTAGTTTCCTTAACGGTGTGGTTCAAGCGGTCAAAAATCCAGGCGTCAGCCAGGTCAAACTTGCTGGTATCCGGCTTTTGGGCTGGCTTGGCATCTTCCGGCAGGTTCATGATGACGAAACGGCTGGCATTCCAGAGCTTGTTGATAAAGTTCCAGGCAGCGTCCATCTTGGTGTAGCTGAAGCGGGTGTCCTGGCCAGGCGCGGTCCCGTTCAACAGGAACCAGCGCAAAGCGTCAGCGCCGTACTTGTCGATGACGTCCATTGGGTCGATCCCGTTGCCCAGGGACTTGGACATCTTCCGCCCCTGCTCGTCTCTGATCAAGCCGTGCAAAACGACATTGTCAAATGGCCGCTCGCCGGTGAAGTGCAAGCTTTGGAAGATCATCCGGGAAACCCAGAAGAAGATGATGTCGTAGCCAGTTACCAGGGCGTTGGTTGGGAAGTAGCGCTTGAAGTCAGCTGAGTCTTCATCCGGCCAGCCCAAAGTTGAGAATGGCCAGAGGGCACTGGAGAACCAGGTGTCCAAAACGTCCTGGTCCTGGTCCCAGTTTTCAATGTCTGCTGGTGCTTCTTCACTGACGTACATTTCCCCGGTCTGCTTGTTGTACCAGGCAGGAATCCGGTGGCCCCACCAGAGCTGGCGGGAGATGACCCAGTCGTGGACGTTTTCCATCCACCGCTCCAAAGTGCCTTCAAAGCGGTCAGGAACGAAGTTAACTCTGCCTTCACTCTTTTGGTTTTCCAAAACCTTGTCAGCCAGTGGCTTCATCTTGACGAACCATTGAGTGGACAGGCGGGGTTCAACTTGCACGCCGGAGCGTTCAGAGTGGCCAACTGAGTGAACGATTGGTTCAACCTTGATCAAGTAGCCTTCAGCCTTGAGGTCTTCAACCAGCTGCTTACGGCAGTCAAAGCGGTCCATGCCGGCGTACTTGCCCGCCTTGTCGTTCATGGTCCCGTCATCGTTCATCACGTTGATCCGCGGCAGGTCATGCCGGTTGCCAACTTCAAAGTCGTTCGGGTCGTGGGCGGGAGTGATCTTCACCAAACCGGTCCCGAATTCCGGGTCGACGTGTTGGTCTTCAATGATCGGGATTTCCCGGCCAACCAGCGGCAGAATCAGCTTCTTGCCCACCAGGTCTTTGTAGCGTTCATCCCCTGGGGCAACAGCCACGGCCGTGTCACCAAACATGGTTTCCGGCCGGGTAGTAGCAATTTCCACGCTGCCAGAGCCGTCAGCCAGCGGGTAGTTGATGTGGTAGAAGGCCCCTTGGTCATCCTGGTGGACAACTTCGATGTCAGACAAAGCCGTCCGCAGCTTCGGGTCCCAGTTGATGATATATTCGCCCCGGTAGATCAAGCCTTCATTATAGAGCTGAACGAAAACCCGGCGGACAGCCTTGGACAGGCCCTTGTCAAGAGTGAAGCGTTCCCGGCTGTAGTCCAGGGACAGACCCAGCTTTTGCCACTGGCTCTTGATGATGTTGGCGTATTCGTCCTTCCATTCCCAGACCTTTTCCACGAACTTTTCCCGGCCCAGGTCATAGCGGCTGACCCCTTGTTCACGCAGGCGGGCTTCAACCTTGGCCTGGGTGGCGATGCCGGCGTGGTCCATGCCTGGCAGGTAAAGGGTGTCGTAGCCCTGCATCCGCTTGTAGCGGATCAAGGTGTCTTGAATTGCCGTGTCCCAGGCGTGGCCCAGGTGCAGCTTGCCAGTAACGTTTGGCGGCGGGATAACGATTGAGTAAGGCTTGGCCTTCTTGTCACCGGACGGCTTGAACAAGTCCTCGTCCAGCCATTCTTGATAGCGGCCAGCTTCAACCTCTTGCGGGTTGTATTTTGGTGCTAATTCTGTCATAAATTTCCTCCAAAAAAAAGTCCCAGACAAGTAAATGTCTAGGACGATATATAACCGCGGTACCACCTAAATTGAGCATAATGCTCCGCTTAAACGCGGTAACGGCGCGGGTACCGGACCGGCTTACTCCTAGTTCAGCCGGCCAGCGAATCAAGCTACCAGGCGCCTTCCGGTCTCTCAGCTTAAATGACCTTTCTCTGTCATGAAGCGCCACCTCTTGATCTTGGCTTTGTCACAAAGTATAGCATAATTTTTTCAGCCATTAAAGGGCAACTTGCTTTAAGGCCGCCAGCTCTTCTTCTGTCAAAGGCCGGTAAGAGCCAGGAGCTAAATCAGCCGGCAAAGTCAAAGGCCCCATGCTCAGCCGCTTAAGCTTTAAGACCTTCATCCCCTGGGAGGCAAACATCCGCTTGACCTGGTGGTATTTGCCTTCGGTAATGGTGATCTCGATTTCTGACTGCTCCTGGTCCTGGTCTTGCCGCAAGATCTTCAGCTGGCCCGGCTTTAATTCCGTTCCATCTTTTAAAGTGAGGCCTGCCGCAATTGCCTTGGCCGTTTCTTCGTCGGCTACTCCGGCCAAAAGCGCGTAATAGGTCTTAGGCACATGGTATTCCGGAGCCAGGAGCTGGTGGGCCAATTGGCCGTCATTGGTCAAAAGCAAGAGGCCGGTCGTGTCCTTGTCCAAGCGGCCCACTGGAGCGATTTTTTGATAACGGTCCTGGTCTTTTAGCAGGTCCAGGACGGTCTTTTGCCGGGAGTCTTCTGTTGCCGACAAGACGCCAGCTGGCTTATTGAGCAAAAAGTAGTGGTATTGCTGGTAGACAACTGCCTGGCCATTAACCAGAACTTCCGCATCCTCTTTCACCTTCTGCTTGGCTGACCGGCAGACCTTCCCGTTGACCGTCACCTGGCCGGCCTTAATGATCTCATGAACCTGGGACCTGGAGCCCACCTTCATGTTGGCCAAAAATTTGTCCAGACGCAGCATCAAAGCAGGTCCGCGTCTTCTTCAGCCAGGTCGTCAAGGAAGCTCTGGCCCGGGTAGATCGGAGTAACCTTGACCCCGGCTAAGGCCCGCTCAATCAAGCCGTCAACGTCCAGGCGGCTTTCATATTCCCGTGCCTTGTCGATCTTTGGCTTGGTCTTTGGCCGCGGCGGGGCAAAGATGGTGCAGCAGTCTTCAAATGGCTGGATGGACAGGTCAAAGGTCCCGATTTCTTCGGCCTTGGCGATGATTTCAGTCTTGTCCATGGTGGCAACTGGCCGCAATACTGGAGTGGTCGTCACGTCATTGATGGCTGCCATGGATTCCAAGGTTTGGGAAGCCACCTGGCCAACTGATTCCCCGTTGAAGATGGCCAAAGCGTGCCGCTTTTCCCTGATAATATCGGCCAGACGCAGCATGAAGCGGCGCTGAACAGTCATCAAGTAGCCCTCAGGCAGCTTTTCCTTGATCGTTTCCTGGATTTCAGCAAAAGGTACTTCGATGAAGTTGATCCGGCCGCTGTACTTGGCCAGAATGCTGGTCAGTTCCTTGGCCTTGGCCAGGGCCTTTTCAGAAGTGTATGGCGGTGAGAAGAAGTGAACCATTTCGATATTCACGCCCCGCTTCATGGCCAGGTAGGAAGCTACCGGAGAGTCGATCCCGCCGGACAGCATCATCACTGCCTTGCCGGCCGTGCCAACTGGCATCCCGCCTGCCCCATGCAGAAGCTGGTTGGAGATGTAGGCTCCGTCCTGGCGGATTTCCAAAAGCAGGACCATGTCCGGGTGCTTCATTTCCGCCTGCAGGCCTTCCATGTGGTTATAAAGGTAGTCAGCCACCATTTGGGTCAATTGGTTAGTGTCGTAGATAAACTTGTGGTCGCTTCTTCTGGTATTGACCTTGAAGGTCATGCCGGCCTTGTAAGTTGCCTGCATCAGTTCCAGGGCAGTTTTTTCAATGGCTTCCAGGCTCTTTTCAGTCTTGATGACTGGGGAATATGTCTGGATTCCGAAAACGACCTTTAAGCGGTCATTGACCGGCTCAAAAGGGGTCCCGTTCAAAAGGATGTGCATCCGGTCGTGGTGGGTCTGGATCTTCAGATCCGGGAAGTCGTGCAAAACCTTCTGGACATTGCTGGCAAGACGGTTGATGAAGTCCTTCCGGTTCTTGCCCTTGGTGGACAGTTCGCCGTAGCGAATCATGATTTCTGTGTATTGCAAATTTATTCTCCTAAGTGGTTGATCTTGGCAAAGTGCTGGTAAATCTCGTCAAAAGCCGCGATGAATTCGTCTGCTTCTTCTAAAGTATTGCTTTCGTCAAAGCTAAGCCGGACGGCACTGGTGGCGATCGCGTCTGGCGTCTTCATCGCCACCAAAGTGCTGGCTTCGTCCGCCTTCTTTGAGGCGCAGGCAGAAGTGGTGGAAATGTAGATGTCCTGGTCTTCCAAAGTGTGGACCAGGGTCTCGCCCCGGATCCCCTCTAAAGCAAAGCAGAGGATGTGGGGGGCAAAGTTTGCCTTCAAAGGAGAGAAGATATGGATGCCCGGCTTACCTGCCAAGTACTTGCTGATCTTTTCCTTAATGGCATATTCTCTGTCCGCCTTTTCCTTTTCGTCCGTCAAAAGCAAGCGGGCTGCCTTGGCCATGGCCGCGATGGCTGCCAGGTTTTCCGTCCCGCTTCTCAAGCCCTTCTCCTGGCCGCCGCCTTCACACAAAGGCATCAGCATCCGGCCGCGCTTTTTGTACAAAATGCCGATACCGCGCGGGCCATGGAACTTGTGGGAAGAAAAGCTCATCATGTCGACCCGGGAGGTGAAGACCTGGTCCCAGATCCCTTTGCCCAGAGCCTGTACATTATCAACATGGAAGTGGATGTTCGGGTAGTCTGCCAGGATTTCAGAAATTTCCTTGATCGGCTGGATGGTCCCGATTTCGTTATTGACGCCCATAATGGAGACCAAGGTCGTATCCTTGTCCAAGGCCGCTTTCAAGTCTTCCGGATTAACCCGGCCTTCCTTGTCAACTGGCAGGCGGGTAACCCGGAAGCCCAGGTTTTCCAGTTCGGTAAAAGTATTAGCCACTGAGGCATGCTCAACGGATGAGGTAATGATGTGCTTGCCAAATTCCCGCTTGGCCCAGGCCGTCCCCTTGATGGCCGTGTTGTTGGATTCCGTCCCGCCGGAAGTAAAGTAGATCTCGTCGGTATTTACTCCCAGCAAGTCTGCAACCTGCTTGCGGGAAGCTTCCAGCAGGCCATGGGCCCGGTCACCCAGCTTGTGCAGGCTGGAAGGGTTGCCCCAGATCTTGGTCACCACCTGGCTGTAGGTCTCTAATGCTTCAGGCGCCATCTTGGTCGTGGCACTGTTGTCAAAATAAATCACGCTTCTTGCTCCTTAAAAAAGCGGCCATTTTAATGACCGCTTAATTACAAATGATATTCTATTTTAGTCCAAAATCCGCTTGGCTTCAATCAATAAGTTCTTTTTGCTCTTGATAATAGGCATTTTCAATCCGCTGGTAGCTGCCTGGCTCAGCCCGCTCCACCGCCGTGGCGATCGTGTCCAGGGCATCCTTGTAGTTGTAGTCCCGGTCATACAGCTTCATGGCATTTCTGCGGGCCCGGACGACAGTTTCATTGTCCAGGAACTTGTTGGAATACTGCATGGTCAGTTCAAAAAGATTGGCTGAACTGATAATGTCTTCCGCTTCTCTTTGCAGGCGATCAACGTCATCTGAGATTTGCACCAGTTCTTCAGAGATCTTCTCCATGTTGATCCGGACCTGGTTGAGCTCCCCGCTGGTCTTGCTGATTTCATTAATGACCAGGGTGTACATTTGCAAAAAGCCTTCCGGAATCCCCGGCAGATTCTGCCGGCTGAGGTGGCGGTAAACCAAAGAGACCTGCTGCTTGAATTCCTTGATTGACCGCTGAGCCACTTCTTCCGCCTCATAGAGGCCGTCAACTGCTTCCGACAATTCCTGCTGGCGCTTGCCAATCTCCTGCAGGCGGCCCAGGATCTTGATCCAGTCGTCCTGGACTTCAGAGTAGACGGCCCGGCCGTCAGCGATCCGCTGGCTGGCCCGGATGTAGTCAGAATCCATCTTGTGGACTTCTCTTTCAAGCTCCCGGCTTTCGTCCAGTTCCCCGTGGGTCAGTTCATAGCTTTCGTCGATATGGCGCAGTTTCTTGATCAGCTGCTGGCTGACGGTCTGCTGGTGGGTCAAGAGCCGCTGCAGCTTGTCCTGGTTCTTTTCCACAAAAGGCCGGGCCTTGTATTCTTTCTCCAGGATTCCGTAGAGGGTCTTGATTTCCTTTTCGACCTTCTTCATCCCCTTGCTGGTCTCTTCTAAGTCCAGCTGGGCCAAAGCCGCCAGGGACCGGTCGATCTGGTCGTTGCTTTGCCTGATTTCCAGCATAACGTCCAGGCTGCCGAAGCCGTACTTGGCATCCCGCATTTGCTTATAGCCAGCCGCGATTTCATCCAGCTGGTCAGCAAAAACGGTCTGCAGGTCGTGCTGATCCTCTTTAACTTCTGGCAGCTTGGTCTTTAAGGCCGTGAGGTCCGCCCGGATCTTTGACAAGACCCGCTTAGCCTCGACATGGTCGCCCTGGGCTGACAGGTTCTTGGCCTGGGCAAAATCTTCCTCCATGGCTGACAGGCGGTTTTCGATTTCTTCCAGGGCCACGCTGTAATCAAAGGAATCGGCCAGAATTTCCTTGCGGATTTCCCGGTAGCTCTGCATCAATTCGTCATATTGGGCCTTGTTTTCCCGGTTTGATTCCAAAAGCTGGGTGAAGACGTCGGATGAATTCTTGACATCTTCAGAAACAGAGTCAACCAGTTCTCTGGCCTGCTTAATGCTTTGGTGGGACTTGACCAGGCGGTAGCGGGCATTTTCGTCCGCCCCGTCTTCAATCAAGCGCTGGATTTCCGGAAAAAGCTCAGCCGCCTTCTGGTAGCTCTTCTTCCAGGTATTGAGGGTAGCCAGGCTTTCCCCAGCCAGTTCCATTTGGTCCAGCTTGCCAATCGCCCGCTCCAGGTGCAGGTCTTCCATATTGCCCAGCTCATTATCGAGCTCTTCAATATCGCGCAATTGCCGGCGGTTGATCAAAAGCATGGCCATGACCACTACGATGATCGTGATAATTAAAGTGATGAGTAGTAGAGATTGTGTTGATGACATATCTTTCTCCTCCGAACTAAAGTTAATTATACCAAACTAGCCCCCGAAACATTTCTACTTTGCCAGACTTTCTGCGTTTTTTTCTTGCTTTCCGGGCCTAAAGCCCTTATAATGGTCAACGTGTAAAATATTTGCAGCCGTAAGCGACAAGAACGTCAACATCCCGGGACGTTTAGTGAATGAGTAACCCACGCTGCACGGGCGAAAATGTAAACTCGGGATGCACGAATGTTGAGCTTATATTGTGATTATTTTACTCCAACAATTTTTATTGTTTTTATTGGAGGAATTTTTATATGTCAAGATACACTGGTCCAAGTTGGAAGCGGTCAAGAAGATTGGGTATTTCTTTGTCAGGCACTGGCAAGGAACTTGCTCGTCGTTCATACGTTCCAGGTCAACACGGTCCTAACCACCGCGGCCGTCTTTCAGAATACGGCATGCAATTGCACGAAAAGCAAAAGCTGCGCTGGATGTTCGGTTTGAGCGAACGCCAATTCCGTACTTTGTTTGCCCGCGCTGGTAAGATCCGTGAAGGCCAACACGGTATCAACTTCATGATCTTGCTTGAACGTCGTTTGGACAACGTTGTTTACCGTCTCGGCTTGGCTACTACCCGTGAACAAGCCCGTCAATTGGTAAACCATGGCCACATCACTGTTGATGGCAAGCGCGTTGACATTCCTTCATACGAAGTTAAGGTTGGTCAAACCATTAGCTTGAAGGAAAAGTCAAAGAACCTGCAACAAGTTAAGGACGCTTTGGAAGCTGTTGCTTCACGTCCATCATTTGTTTCATTTGACGAAGACAAGATGGAAGGTCAATTGGTTCGTTTCCCAGAACGTGACGAAATGGAACCAGAAATTGACGAAGCCCTGGTTGTTGAATACTACAACAAGTTGCTGTAATATCAATTCGGCTTCAAAGTCTTTCCCAGTTTTGGGAAAGGCTTTTTTCTTGCCCAAAAAGTTCAGTTATAATATGCTTTAGAGCCAGAAAAAGACAGTATTAATTTTTAGAAAGGTTGTGACTGTTAAAAAGTATTAATTTCATCCAGTACTAAATAGTAATATTTCTTACCAATTCATGATATAATGCCGGTATCAAAAGATTGGAAGGAAGAAACGATGAGCGAATACATGTCCATATCAAAAGCAGCTGAGTATCTTAACGTTGCCAAGTCAACTCTCCGCAATTGGGAAGCTGAAGGACTGATTACGCCGCTTAGAACTGCCTCCAATCAACGTCGCTACACTAAAGAAATGCTAGATGAGGTTCTGCAAGGCAATATGAAAGTAGCTAAGCCTAAGAAGCTGCTGACCATCGGCTATTGCCGGGTTTCTTCTGGCCATCAAAAAGAAGATCTCCAAAGACAGAAGGATGTAGTGTCCAGATATTGTGAAGTCAATGGCTATCAGTTTAAGATCATTCAAGACGTTGGATCTAGTCTCAACTATAAGAAAAAGGGCCTAACAGAGCTGATCAACATGATCTGCAAGAAGCAGTGCGAGCGAGTCGTGGTAAATTATCAAGACCGGCTTGTCCGTTTTGGCTTTGAAATGATTGAGACAATCTGCCAGGCAAATGATGTAGAGCTGGTTGTCATCAATCAGACAGACAACGTTGATCCAAATTCAGAACTTGTAGAAGATGTTTTATCTATAATCACCGTTTTCTCAGCTAAGCTGTATGGAAAGAGGTCGCATCGGAATGCAAGAGTCATCCAAGAAAGCAAAAAGCTCTTCAGTCAAGCAGACAGTGAAAAAGACTCAACCCAAGACAGTTAGAGTCTACTCCAAAAAGTTAAGCGATGAAGAATTTGCCAGAATGTCCGACTTTTTTGAAAGATACGGCAGGTGCCGGCATTTCTTTTTGAACCGCTACTGCGGCATCAATTCGATGCTAGCGGTTAATAACTGGCAGGCTCTGCGCAACCAAGTTCGCAAGTGGGACAAGCCGGTTAAAGGCTCAAAAGGCAAGCTAGAAACAGTCTACAATTTTCAGACCAAGCACTGGGTTGGTGCTCTCCGTGAAGCATCTGCCAACATAAAAAGCATGTGGTCGAATCTGGCGAATCGCTTGAAGAAAGTGATCCAAGGAAATGAAAATCTTTCTGCTGATCAGCGCCACCTTCTGTTCTTTATTTTGAAATTTAAGAGCGCATGGCAAGCCGTTCTTCTTCACAAGCCAATTGATCTGCCGGAAGAATACGCCGAAGCTCTTGCCGAGATTGAAACTAAGCTGAAACACAAACAAATCAAGCAGGCATATAGCTATCTACGCCGAATTACGTATCGCCACCACTACCGGGCACGTAAGTCGGGCAAGCTTGGCTCTAGCATGAATTGTGACTTGAATTGGGCATTTGAAGGAAATACTTTTTCATTCAGTTCAGACGTGCCTAGAAAGCAGTTTTCTGTAGAGATGACCAGCCCGTGGAGTTATCCACGCACCGGCGATATCACAGTGGTGCTTGACCGCATCAAGCAGCGCCTTGAAGTTCATAAGCTGATCTCTAGCAAGCGTTACAGCAATGATTCAAAGAAGGCAATTGGCATTGACAAGGGGCTTGCCACCCTGCTTTCCTGCAGCAGCGGCAATGAATATGGTGAAAACTTCAGCAAGCTTGCCAATGCCATCGTTGACGAATACGGCAAGCGAAACGCAAATCGCCAGCCATATATGAGTTTGCGCTGGCAGCTCAATCAGCAGCTTGAGCAGCTGGAAAAGGCAGACAAGCCTTTGTCTAAGACTGCTTTGAGGAAGAAAAGGAAACTGCTTGGCAAGTTTAAGAATCTGGAGCAGAACAATATCGGCATAAAGTCGTATGACAAGAGCTACCGCTCAGCTCATGAAACTGTCAGAAGCTTTATCAACCATGCGATAAACAGAATGATCGAGACAGAGCATCCGGCGGTCATTGCCAAGGAAGACTTGACGTTCGTAAAAGAAAAAGGCGTCAAATCAGATAACAGCAGATTCGCAAGAAAGATGCGCAAACGCTTGAATTCATGGACTAAGGGCCAACTGGATGAACGTATTGAATATCTTTCAAGCAAGAATTCGATTGAAACTCATGATGTCAACCCAGCATATACTTCTCAGTACTGTCCAATCTGCGGGCAGCATTTTGAGGAAAGATACGGCAGTCATCATGAACTGATCAAATGCAAGAAATGCGGCGAGATGAATGCGAACATCGCCGCAGCCAAAAACATATTGAGTAGATTAACTGACGAAGAAATCACGCTTTACACGCCTTACAAGCGAGTTAAGGAAATTCTTGACAGTCGGATAAAAGAAGCATAAGGCAAGCAATACTACAAAGTTGAAGGCTCTAGCATGTAAGAGCAGTCAGCTTTAACGAACTCAGTTCGGGGTATTAAAATCGCGGCTTGACTGCTTCGAGATGCATCACGATATGCTTGCCTGCTTTTTGCGGGCAAGATGCCTTTCCGACTGCCAGGCTAAAAGTTTCCAGTGGGGCAGATAAAAAGCTATTGGATAATGCCATTTGGCGTTATTTGACAGCCAACCGTACTCACTGACCTTAACTTCAAAAGGTTAAAAATCTGATTTCTTTTGCCAAGTTGAATCTACTCATAGATTTAACTAGAAAGGAATATCAGAAAAACTTACCAATATTGATGTGATTATCAAGATTTAGTAAGTTTTATGATTCGGATCAAGCCATGACTGAAGATTTAACCAAAAGAGTCGAAAACGCCGCGAATGGCATTACTCCGCAGACCAGGCCCGATGAGCGGCGGCGCTTTTTGGGTTCTTTAAGGGAGCGGTTTTTCGTGCGCATGACCATCAAGGACTGTGAAGACGCCAAGTTGACCAAACTCTTCATGGACCACTTTGCCGACTACAAGGGCTACACCATTTTGATCAACGCCAACACCCCCAACCCGACCTTTGTCGGCCAGATTGAAAGCCGGGCCAGCAAGGAGCAGGTTCCCTTCTGCCTGGTCAATGACGAAAGTGCCAGAAAAGGCGATGATGATTCCGCCATCCTGGTCGTCAGCAAGGAGGCCATCAACCGGATGCGGATCGAATTGACCCAGGTCTACGCCCCGCCCCTGCCGGCTGAGAAATTGCCCGCTCCAAAGAAAAAGGGCTTTTTGGCCAGATTCTTCGGGGGCAATAAATGAATCCCTTAGCCTACCGGATGCGGCCCCAGTCCATCGACCAGGTCGTCGGCCAGCAGCACCTGGTCGGTCCTAAGAAGATCATCCGCCGGATGGTTGAGGCCCGGCAGCTCTCGTCCATGATCCTGTACGGCCCGCCCGGCATTGGCAAGACCAGCATCGCCAGCGCGATTGCTGGCAGCAGCAAGTATGCCTTCCGCCAGCTCAACGCGGCGACTGACGGGCAAAAGGAACTCTCCCAGGTCGCCGCTGAAGGCAAGATGAGCGGGACGGTCGTTCTGCTGCTGGATGAAATTCACCGGCTCAACAAGGTCAAGCAGGACTTTCTTTTGCCGCTGCTTGAATCCGGCCAAGTGATTATGATCGGGGCAACCACGGAAAATCCCTACCTGGCCATCTCCCCGGCCATCCGGTCCCGCTGCCAGATTTTTGAACTGAAGCCGTTGACTGAGGAAGAGATCCTGACGGCTGTTGACCGGGCCCTAACCGATGAAGAAAGAGGTCTGGGCAAGTACCATGCCAAGCTGACGAAAGAAGCAGGAGAATTTTTGGCGCAAAAGGGCAACGGAGACCTGCGGGCCACTTTAAATAGCCTGGAGCTGGCAGTCCTGTCGACCAAGCAGGAACTGGAAGCTGAGGGCAAAGATGCCTTCTCCTTCACGGTCACCCTGGATGACATGGCGGATTCCTTGCAAATGAAGATCCAGAACTTTGACGCTGACGGGGACGGCCACTACGACCTCTTATCCGCCTTTCAAAAGTCCATCCGGGGCTCAGATACTGACGCGGGCCTGCACTACCTGGGCCGGCTGCTAGAATCAGGTGACCTGGTCTCAATCTGCCGCCGCCTCAGCGTGATTGCCTACGAAGACATCGGCCTGGCCAATCCCCCGGCCTGTGAGCGGGCTATTTTGGCCGTACAGGCGGCCCAGCAGCTGGGCCTGCCGGAAGCCCGGATCCCCCTGGCCAACGCTGTTATCGAGCTCTGCTTGTCTCCTAAGAGCAATTCTGCGATGACGGCCATTGACGCGGCTTTAGCCGACATCCGCCAAAGCAATGTCGGCCAGATTCCCGACCAGTTGAAAGACGCCCACTACAAGGGGGCCAGCAAGCTGGGCCACGGGAATGGCTACCTCTACCCCCACGACTATCCGGGCGACTGGGTGGCCCAGGCTTATCTGCCTGACCGCATGCAAGGCAAGCAGTATTTTGCCCCTAAGGGCGAGAGCAAATTTGAAGCGGCTTTTAAGAGCCAGTACCAGCGCCTGCATGACCTGCAGAAAGCAGGCCTTAAGGATAAATGAAAGCGCTACAATTTCGCTTGACAAAGGCTGCTGGGTTCTATATCATAATAAGTGATCTGAGTTGATCGTCAGAAAGCTTATTTGTAATTAGTTGACCGATCAAACTTAAGGACGTGGTGGCCTGTCAGTAACTACTGAATCGGAATGCTGCTCACGCAGAATCCATATTCACTGCGCGACGGGCCGGATTTTGTGAATTCTTTACGGGATCAACAGCGCCATTTATGCTTTGGTCAACTCGGATTTTCTTAGACAATAACAGCGGTCCTTAGGGCCGCTTCTTTTGTTTATTCCTGCCACTAGCTTACTCAGTGTATTTTCACTTCCTGTGAAAACTAGAAAGTTTAACCGATGCTCTACATCCGTATTTTCATGATTATTTTTATCGCCTGCCTACTGCTGACCGCCTGGTACCTCTGGCACCGGAGAAACGGCGCCTTCCTGGTCTTCGACATCTCCAGCTCCCCGGAGCTCCATAGCTTGATGACCATCTGCTCGTGGACGCTCCTGGCGATCAGCGTCTTGGGAATCGTCCTGCTCTTCTTTGACAACAAGTATCTCAACTTGATCACTCTCTTTTTAGGCTCAGCGACGATTTTTATCTTCGCCCTCCTGCTTTCGCAAAACAATCAGTAAATTTATTAAAATGCTTTCATTTTTTTGGTAAAATAGAGACAGGAAGAGGTGGCAAAAATGACTAAACAATACCAATACAAACATATCCAAGTTGCCGTTGACGGTTCCAAGGAAGCTGACCTGGCTTTCAAGAAGGCCGTAACGGTTGCCAAGCACATGAACGCCAGCCTGGAAATTCTCCACGTTATCGACACGCGGTCCTTCCAGAACGTTTCTAGCTTTGACTCAGCCATGGTTGAGCAGGTTTCCAACGACGCCAAGAAGAAGATGGAAAAGTACTACCAGTCTGCCCAAGACAGCGGCGTCAAGGAAGTCCACTACTCCATCGAATTCGGCTCACCAAAGGTCATCATCAGCCGGGAATTCCCGAAGAAGCATGACATCGACCTGATCGTCATCGGCGCGACCGGCTTGAACGCCGTTGAACGCCTGCTCATCGGCAGCGTGACTGAATACGTCACCAGAACTGCTGACTGCGACATCCTGGTCGTTCGGCACAACAAGGCTGGCTTGGACTAAGTCAGTAAAATAAATAAAACCGCCCCGGTCGATTGACCGAGGCGGTTTTCGTATGCTCTCAAAAATTCAGTTAAAAGTCGCCAGCCGTGCTAAACATGTAGTCCTTATTGTGCCACTTCATCGAGAGGATCAAGCCAATCCCGATCATATTCCCGATCAAGGCTGATCCACCCTGTGAAACAAATGGTAGGGGCACCCCGGTAAGGGGCAGTAAATCAATGCTCATGCCGATATTTTCAAAGACGTGGAACAAAATCATCATAATAATCCCTGTGGACACATATGAATAGAAGGCGTTCTTGGTCGAGAAAGTGATCTTGACCATCTGCACGATCAAGACGAAGTAAATTCCGATCAAGGCCACCCCGCCGACAAAGCCGAAGCTTTCGCCGACCACGGAGAAGATCATATCTGAGTTCCGGACTGGCACGTAGACTTTGATATTGTTAAAGCCATTGCCAAAAATCTGCCCGGACCCGATCGCCTTCATGCTCTGCCAGAGCTGGTAGGCGCTGTTGGAGTTGTCCCCTGACGGGTCACTCCAGGACTTGATTCTTTCCAGCTGATAGGTCTTGAAGTAGTGGCGCAGAATCGTCTGCCCTTCACTGGTAAAGACCAGGAGGATGACAGCGACGCCCACGACCACCATGAGCAGAAAGACCGGGATAATGATTTTCCAGGAAATCCCTGAAACCAGGAGAATCCCCGCGGTAATCGCGACAAAGACCATGGTGGTCCCAAAGTCAGGCTGCAGCATAAGCAGCATGGCCACCGGCAGGAACCAGGCCATGACCTTGCCGATCAAGAGCCAGTCATTTCTGAGGTTGTGGGCATAGCGCGCATTGTGCTCTCTAACGACCCGGGCCAGCTGCAAGATAAAGGCCGGCTTCATGACTTCTGAGGGCTGGAAGCTGACAGGTCCGACGACGAACCAGCTCTTGGCCCCGCTGCTGGCAGCCGTTGTCCGGTCATACAGGAAGAGGACCGCGACCAGCATGAGTATCCCCAAGCCATACAGATAGGGGGCCAGCTTAAAGATCTGCTCGGCGTCAAAGCGGACGATGAAGGCCACCATCAGCCAGGAAACCGTGTACCAGACAATCTGCATGGCCACTGTTCTAGTTGGCGTCCCATAGGTCGAGTCATTGACTGACGCGTTATAAATTGAATAGAAACTGACGAATGACAGCAAGACCACGGGAATGATAACTCCCCAGGCGATGCGGTCATACCATTTGCTTTCTTCTTGAACTTTTGCCATTAACTATCACTTTATTCGTAAAAATTATTTTTCGTGCAAGGTGAAGTAGGCCAGCAGATCGTTGATGCCGGCATCAAGGCTCTTGGCAAACATCACGTTCTTGGACTTGCTGCTGGTTACCCGGAACTTGCCGTCAACCTGCTCGATCAAGCCGATCTGGCGCTTCTTTGGAATGACTACTTCCCAAGTCGGTACCCGGCGGCCAGACAGTTCGTTGACCTCGATCCCGATGTTTTCTTGATTTCTTGACATATTCCCTCCTCGTTAGTGACTGTGGAATTTTCTGGCAATAATTTCGTCCTCATATTCTTCTGGGTGGGGATTGCGCAAAAGGGTAAACTTGTTCGGTACTGGATCCACCCCGCCGCGGTTAAAAGGATTGCAGCGCAGGATCCTTGCCAGACCCATCAGCATTCCCAAAAGCGGACCATGCTTTTCCAAAGCAGTGATCATATAGCTGGAGCAGGTCGGGTAGAAACGGCAGCTGTCCGGCAAAATTGGTGAGATTGCCCGCTGGTAAAAGCGGACTAGAAGAATCATTATTTGACGCATTATTAGTGACGTTCGTGCTTTTCAATATGCTGCAGCAGGATGCCAGTGCCCAAAGCAACTGATTCAAGCGGTGATTCAGCGATCAAAACCGGAACCTGCAGGCTGTCGGCAATCAGCTTGTCGATGTTCTTCAGCAAGGCGCCACCACCGGTGATCATAATCCCGCGGTCGATGATGTCAGCGGACAATTCCGGCGGCGTTTCCTGCAGAACCTGCTTGGTAGTGTCAATGATGCTTTGCAGGCCCTCTTGCAGGGCCTCAGTTACTTCAGAGCTGTTTACCTTGATCTGCTTTGGCAGGCCGTCAATCGTGTCGCGGCCGCGGACATTCATGCTTGCGTCCGGGTCTGGATCAGTAGCGGTACCAATTTCAATCTTGATGGCTTCCGCCGTCCGCATCCCGATCAAAAGCTGGTGGTTAGCCTTGATGTAGTTGACAATGGCCTGGTTCATCCGGTCCCCGGCATAGCGCAGGGACTTGGAAGTCACGATTTCGCCCATGGACAGGATGGCGATGTCAGTCGTCCCCCCGCCGATGTCGATGACCATGTTACCTTGCGGCTTGAAAATGTCCAGGCCGGCACCAACGGCAGCTACCTTTGGCTCATAGTCCAGGTAGACCTTGCCGCCGCCTGACTTTTCCGCGGCTTGGATGATGGCCTTTTGCTCAATTGAAGTTACGCCAGTCGGGGTGCAGACCAGAATGTTCGGCTTGCTCATGAAGCCCTTGACGTTCAGCTTCTCAATAAAGTGGCTCAGCATGGCTTCAGTAATGTCAAAATCAGCAATTACCCCGTCCTTCAAAGGCCGGATAACGCGGATGTTGCCAGGAGTACGGCCAACCATTTCATAAGCTTCAGTGCCGACAGCTACCACCTTGTTAGTGTTCGTATCCACGGCAACAACAGATGGCTCGTCGATCACAATGCCCTTGCCGGAAACATTGATCAAAACGTTCGCGGTCCCCAAATCAATACCAATATCTTTTGACACGTCTATTTCCTCCATAACATATTAATTTTAATTGTACCATAAAAGCGCTCTGTATAGCGGCTTCCGCTTAGCTTTAACCTATTCTTTAAAACAGGTTAGACAATTGTAATGAAGTATCTATCAAGGCGATCAAAAATTGGCCGACCGTATAGCCCAGGGCAATCGCCGTAAAAATCAAGAAGACCTGGGCTTCAAATACCCGGCTGGCCCGAATGATTTTCTCAATTCTGACGGCTTTGATCGCCTGAAAGGCTAAGGCAATGCAAACAAAGTAGATCACCAAGCTGATGATTGCGTGAATTCCAAGTTGTCTCATAATAAAATCTACCATAAAAAAAGAGCGGAATAAATCCGCTCTTTTCCCTTATTCGTGCAGCTCGTCGTAAACGTGAATCCGGTTTACAGCCCGCCGCAAAGCAATTTGAGCCCGCTCCAATAACTGCTCGTCGTGCTTTTCCTTGGCTTCCTTGATGAGCGCCTCGGCCCGCTGCTTGGCAGCTTCAGCCCGACTGAGGTCAATGTTGCGCGCGCGTTCTGCGTTGTCAGAAATAATCGTTGCCACATTGTTGGCGAATTCGATGATCCCCCCGCTGACGGCGATGTGATCAACCTTGTGGTCGACATCGGCGCCGCGTTGAACCCGGACTTCACCAATTGTCAGCGGAGTTAAAATCGGCAGGTGGTTGTACAAAATCTGCCGGTCGCCGTCAATAGCCCGCATTGAGACGGAGCTGCCACGGTGAGAATAGATTAACCCGTTTGGCGTAACGATATTGATCTTAAACAGTTTCTCTGCTTCTGCCATGATGCATCAACCTACTTTTCTAATAAGGCTTTTGCTTCCGGATCGCTTGGGGTAACCCCCATCTTTTGCGCCTTCTTCAAAACGTCTTCGATCGGGCCAACGCCTCTGAAGGCATCTTCAGGCAAGTCGTCAAGATGGCCGTCGAGGATCATCTTGAAGCCCTTGATCGTTTCCTTGATTGGAACGTATGAGCCTGGAACGCCGGTAAAGACTTCGGCAACGAAGAAGTTTTGTGACAGAAAGAACTGAATCCTACGTGCCCGGGCAACGATCAGCTTTTCTTCATCTGACAATTCATCCATACCCAAAACGGAGATGATGTCTTGCAGTTCGCGGTAACGTTGCAGGATGTGCTGAACCCGGGTCGCAACGTCATAGTGTTCCTGGCCGACAATTTCAGGGTCCAGGGCACTGGAAGTTGATTCAAGTGGGTCAACGGCCGGGTAGATACCTTGTTCTACCAGGCTACGTTCCAAGTTAGTCGTCGCGTCCAGGTGGGCGAAAGTAGTCGCTGGCGCAGGGTCAGTGTAGTCGTCGGCTGGAACGTAAACGGCTTGGATAGAGGTGATTGACCCCTTCTTAGTGGAAGTGATTCTTTCTTGCAATTGACCCATTTCCGTTGCCAAAGTTGGCTGGTAACCAACGGCACTAGGAATCCGGCCCAGCAAGGCAGAAACTTCAGAACCGGCCTGGGTAAACCGGAAGATGTTGTCGATGAAGAGCAGCACGTCCTGGCCTTCAACGTCTCTGAAGTATTCAGCGATCGTCAAACCGGTCAAAGCGACCCGCATTCTGGCACCAGGCGGCTCGTTCATCTGCCCGAAGACCATGGCGGTCTTGTCTAAAACGCCAGATGCCTTCATTTCGAAGTAAAGGTCGTTACCTTCACGGGTTCTTTCCCCGACACCGGTGAAGACGGAAATACCGTTGTGTTCCTGGGCAATGTTGTGAATCAATTCCTGGATGATCGTGGTCTTGCCGACCCCGGCACCACCGAACAGACCGACCTTACCACCACGAAGATATGGTTCCAACAAGTCGATAACTTTGATCCCGGTTTCCAGGATTTCACGGCTAGTAGTTAATTCATCATACTTAGGTGCTTCTTTGTGGATCCCGGAGCGAGGGTGGTCAGCTGGAAATTCTGGACCACCATCAATCGGTTGACCTAAAACGTTGAAGACCCGGCCCAAGGTATCCGGACCAACTGGCACGGAAATTGAGCTCCCAGTATCTTCAACCTTCATCCCACGACGAAGGCCATCGGTAGATTCCATCGCGATGCAGCGCAAAACGCCATCGCCTTGTTCAAGAGTAACTTCAAGGATAATCGAGTCGTCGTCTGACTTGATGACCTTCAAGGCATTGTTGATGTCTGGCAGGTCTTTGCCAATTGGAAACTTGACGTCGACAACAGGGCCGATTACTTGAACGATTTCACCTTGACTCAAACTTCTACCTCCTTTTCTCTTATTCAAGTGCATTCGCACCACTGACGATTTCAGTCAATTCAGTAGTGATTTGTGCTTGTCTTGCACGGTTCATTTGCAAACTAAGACTAGAAACAAGGTCCTTGGCATTGTCCGTGGCACTCTTCATGGCCGTCATTGAACTTGCGTGTTCGGCGGTCTTGGCGTCCAAAATGGCGCCATAGATTTCCGCCCGCGCGAATTGCGGCAGTAAGGTTGCCAAAACGCTGTCAATGTCAGGGGCAACTTCGAATTCAATCTTCTTGCTTTCCTTGGCTTCCATGATCCCGATGTCAAGCTCGACGATCGGCAGCATCTTTTCGACCCGGAAGGCCGAGGACAAAGAATTCACGTGGTGGGTGTAGCAAACATACAGTTCGTCATAAACGCCGTTCAAGTACATCTTGATCGCCGT
Source organism: Lactobacillus delbrueckii subsp. jakobsenii ZN7a-9 = DSM 26046 (assembly GCF_001888925.1). Lineage (NCBI taxonomy): Bacteria > Bacillati > Bacillota > Bacilli > Lactobacillales > Lactobacillaceae > Lactobacillus > Lactobacillus delbrueckii. The sequence goes on along the minus strand of NZ_CP018218.1, from coordinate 963,433 downwards.
TGAGACGATTGGCAGGGTCTCCTTGAAGGTTGGCACGTCTGAAACGCCGTCTTTTTCGTAGACAACGTTCAGATTGTTCTTCTTGAAGAACTGGGAGCCAACGCTGCCGACTGACAGGATCTTGGACTCTCTGCCCTGCAGCTTTTCGTCAGCTACCAGGCTCATCATCTGCTTGATGACTGAGCTGTTGTAGGAGCCGACCAGACCACGGTCACCAGTAACTACCAGGTAGCCCACGGAGTGAACTTCCTCACGGGGCTTGATCATGTCAGAAATGATCCCCATCCCAAAGACATCATCGTAGTCGATGGAGTCAATGTTGTCTTGCGTCAGGGGGTAATTAGCCTTGTTCAAGTAGTTGATCACGCTGGCACTCATCAGCTGTGACACGGTTTGGTGCAGCAGCTGGTTGTATTCCTGGTAGCCCTTGTCTCTTTTTTCAGTCTGATTCAGTTTAGCTGCTGAAACCATGTGCATGGCTTCAGTAATCTTACTCGTTTGCTTGACAGAAGCAATTCTCTTCTTCAATTCAAGTAAAGATGCAGGCATAGTCTACCTCCTATTTGTTACTTGATGAAAAGCTGGATGCAAATTGTTGAAGAGCTTCTTGAAGCTTGTTTTCATCTGGCAATTTGCCAGTTGACTTGATTTCAGCTAACAGATCAGCATGGTTGGCGTCAAAGTCGGTGTAAAGTTCTTGTTCAAAGCGAGCAATATCATCGACTGGGACCGCGTCCATAAAGCCATGGGTCAAAGCGTAAAGCAAGACAACCTGCTTTTCAACGGCAACCAGCTTGTGCAGCGGCTGCTTCAATACTTCGACGGTCCGCCGGCCGCGGGCCAGCTTGGCTTGCGTTGCCTGGTCCAGGTCACTGCCGAACTGGGCAAAGCTTTCCAGTTCCCGGTATGAAGCCAGGTCGGTCCGCAAAGTACCAGCAACCTTCTTCATGGCTGGGATCTGCGCGGCCCCGCCGACACGGGAAACAGAAGCCCCGGCGTCGATGGCTGGGCGCGTACCGGAGAAGAACAGGTCACTTTGCAAGAAGATCTGTCCGTCAGTGATGGAAATAACGTTGGTTGGAATGTAGGCGGAGATGTCCCCGGCTTCAGTCTGAATGAATGGCAGGGCAGTCAGTGAGCCGCCGCCCAGTTCCTTGCTCAGCTTGGCACTCCGTTCCAACAAACGTGAGTGCAGGTAGAAGACGTCACCTGGGTAGGCTTCACGGCCAGGTGGCCGGCGAAGCAGCAGGGAAAGTTCACGGTAGGCAACCGCCTGCTTAGACAAGTCGTCAAAGACAACCAGGACGTCCTTGCCGGCGTACATGAATTCTTCCCCCATCGCGGTCCCGGAATATGGCGCGATGTAAAGCATTGGTGCCGGTTCTGAAGGACCAGCTTCAACCACGATGGTGTAGTCCATCGCCCCAAGCTTCTTCAAGGTTTCAACTTGTGCTCTGACAGTTGATTCCTTTTGACCAATTGAGACGTAAATACAAATTACGTCCTGCCCTTTTTGGTTCAAAATGGTGTCGATCGCTAAACTGGTCTTACCAGTCTTACGGTCACCGATGACCAGCTCACGCTGACCACGGCCAATTGGCACCAACGCATCAATGGCCTTAATACCAGTTTGCAAAGGCTGGTTAACTGACTGACGCTGCATAACGCCTGGCGCCTTTGACTCGATTGGCCGAGTCTTGTCAGTCTTGATTTCGCCTAAGCCGTCAACTGGCTGGCCAAGTGGATTCACAACCCGGCCAATCAAAGCATCCCCAACTGGAACTTCCATAATCCGGCCAGTTCGCTTCACGCGGTCGCCTTCACGGATGTCGTCAAACTTGCCCAGAATGATGATACCGACATCATTGCTTTCCAAGTTTTGGGCGATACCGTAGGCACCATTGTCGAACTGCAAAAGCTCACTTGACAAGACATTGTTCAAGCCGTGAGCGCGGGCGATACCATCGCCGACGTAAGTTACGACACCGACTTCCTCGATGTCCAGCTTATCGTCGTAGTGTTCAAGTTGCTGCTTGATTAAAGAGCTGATTTCTTCCGCTTTAATGCTCAATGGTTTCACCTCTTTATAATACTTACTTTGTTAACATGGCGCGGATTTTCTCCAATCGATGCTTTACTGAGCCATCGATCACGCGGCCTTCAACCTCAAGGACCACGCCGCCGATAATTTCTGGATCAACTTCATTTTCAAGATGAAGTGCCTGCAAGCCATATTTCTTGGCATAGCTGTCCGCAAGGCGCTGCAGCTGATCTTCATCTGGCTTCAATGCAGTCTTAGCGACACCCGTTCCGATGTGGTTGGCAGCATTGTACAGGTGAATGTAGTAGTCAATGATGTCAACCAAGTTGTCAAAACGATCATAGCTAAGCAAGAAGTTTAAAACTTCTTGAAGCTCTGCAGAAAAGCCCTGTTCAACCGCCGTCAAAAGACTTTCCTTTTGCTTGGCGTCCAAAACAGGATTGCTCAGAACCTGTACAAAACGGGGCTCTGCTTGAACTGCCTTCTTCAATTCAGTCAGTTCGCTGTACATGAGCTCAGTCTTGCCGCTGTCTTTGGCAAAATCAAAGATCGCTGTTCCGTAGCGTCTTGCCGTTTCTTCTCTACTTAAGGCCATTAATCGTTCAACCCCTTAATGAACTGATCAACTAAATCTTTTTGATCAGCAGCAGATAAGTTCTTAGCAATTACCTTTTCCGCAATCGTCACAGAAAGATCAGCGACTTCGTCGCGGGCTTCGTTCAAGGCGTCAGTCTTAGCTTGCGCTGCGTCGGCCTTGGCCCTTTCCCGGATAGCGGAAGCTTCAGCCTTGGCTTCGCTGACGATTTGCTTACCGATCTTTTGCGCATTACTCTTGGCAACAGAGAGGATCTGGGTTGCTTCTTGTCTTGAATTCTTCAAGGCTGCTTCCCGTTCATTGGCCAAAATTTCAGCCTTCTTGCGGTCGCTAGCAGCTTGATCCAAGTCATCAATGACTTTCTGACGGCGCTTCTCCATCATGTCCTTTACCGGGCCCCAGGCATAATGCTTGACGGCTAGCAAAAGGATACTGAATACTATTAAATACCAAAGGGTATTAATGATTGAGATTTCAGCGCCGGCGAATACTGGTTGAAATTCCATCAACAATCCTTCTCTCTCAATTTAGTAACTAATGTAATTTAACGACTGGTTAATTACAGGAACAAAATCAAGAAAGCGATAACGATAGCCAGGATTGGAACGGCTTCGATCAAACCAACACCGATGAACATAGTTGCTCTCAAGTTACCAGCACTTTCTGGTTGGCGGGCGATGCTTTCGATCGTCGTTGAGATAACCTTACCGTTCCCCAATGAAGCAGCCAAAGCAGCAAGACCAGCAACAAGTGCAGCAGCTAAATCCTTTAAACCTGTAGTCATAATAAAACCTCCGAAAAATTATTCTTGTGTAACCTTCTTGCCAATATAAACCATAGAAAGGGTTACAAAAACATACGCCTGGATAGAGCCAATGAAGACAGAGAAACCTTGCCAGATCATTGCGAGCGGCGCAGCCAGGATTCTGGTTACAATCCCCATGCTTGGCCCCAGCTGGTTCCCGATCAGGGTCAGCAGGACTTCACCCGCAAAGATATTACCGTAGAGACGCAGCGATAACGTCAAGAAGTTGGTAAATTCTTCAATGACGTTAATCGGCAAAAGAAAACCGACAGGACGTGCATAGTTCTGTAGGTAGCCCTTCATGCCAAATTTCTGAATCCCGAAGGTAAATGAGAGAAGCAAGGTCATCATCGCGAACGACATCGTCGTCACTGGATCAGCAGTTGGTGATTTGATGACCATATAGTCACCGACTTTCACTTCCAAGAACAACCCTAGTTGATTCATGCAGAAGATGAAAAGGAACAAAACAAAGGCGTAAAGAGACAGATGTTTTTGGGCAGCCGGGTCTTCGACGTTATCCTTGACAATCCCGTCGGTAAAATCGATCAGGTATTCCAGGACATTTTGTTTCTTGTTCGGTTTCATTTCAACTTTACGTGAAAGAGCGTAACAAATGGCAAAAACCACAATTGCCATCAAGGTCGAACCGATAATGCCGACCAAGTCGACGTTCAGTCCGGTACCGTTAATATTGAAGACAAGTGATTTCTCCAATTCTTCGTGACCTCCCTTCTTGTGTTGAATTCTTCGAACACGTCATTTATTGTACACCAATAAAAATTAATTGGAACTTTTGCAATCGCTTTTATAGCGACTTTTTTAATTATTTAGTCCCTTTTTAATTATTTAGTCCCAAAGATCCGGTCACCTGCATCCCCTAAACCTGGGAAGATGTAGCCGTTTGGCAGCAGCTTGTCGTCAAGGGCAGCCGCGTAAATGTCAACGTCCGGGTGTTCATCTTGCACCGCCTTGACGCCTTCCGGCGCAGCAACCAGGACGGCCAGCTTAATGTCGGTCACGCCCCGCTTCTTCAAAGCTTCGATGGCCAGGTTGGCGGAACCGCCAGTAGCCAGCATCGGGTCAACGACCAGGCATTCACGTTCAGTAACATCCTTAGGAACCTTGAAGAAGTATTCTACCGGCTTCAAGGTTTCTTCGTCGCGGTACATGCCAACGACGCCGACCTTGGCTGACGGAATCATTTCCAAAACCCCGTTGACCATGCCCATGCCAGCACGCAGGATCGGCACGATAGTCAATTTCTTGCCGGCCAGTTCCTTTTGCACCGTCTTGCCCATTGGCGTTTCGATCTCAACGTCTTGCAAAGGCAGGTCGCGGGTGATTTCGTAGGTCATCAAACCGGCGATTTCGCCAACGATTCTCCGAAATTCATTTGATCCAGTTTCCTTGCGGCGAATGATCGTCAGCTTGTGCTGAATCAATGGATGGTTTAACACAGTGAACTTTCCCATATAGTTCCTCCATTCAAAAATACCATGTCGTCTCTATTATAAATAAAAAAGGAAATGGTTTAAAGCAATTTCTTTTTTTAAAACATTAAATCGTCCAGATTAGACATGATGACCACCGGCAGCCTTGTTTAAACGGTTCATGTAGGCCAGACTTTCCTCACCCTGGTCAAAGCCCTCTACATAAATACTTTTAATTTCTGGCCGGTCGTCAAAATAGCGCAGGCCGGCAAACAGGTTGTGGTCAGCCTCCGTCAGATTTTTGCCTAAATTGAACTTATTTTCCTCAGGTACAGGTAAGTTTTCCAAAAGGTCACTAGTTGCCATGACCCCGCAGGAAACATCCAGGTCCAGCTTAGCAAAAGTTTCCGCCTGGTCGACCACGTAAACCTGGGCACTTGGCGCGTAGTGGCGGTATTTCATCCCTGGCGCCTTCGGCACGTCCTTGTCACTTACCTGGCCCCGGTTGATCAAAACTTCTTCGCCCAAGACCTGGCTGATCTCTTCTGGCGTAATCTTGCCCGGCCGCAAAACAACTGCTGGGTTAACCGACAGGTCAACGATGGTTGATTCCAGGCCCACTTCAGTCTCGCCGCCATCAACGATTCCAGCGATCTTGCCCTTTAAGTCGTGGTAGACGTGCTGGGCCGTGGTTGGGCTCGGCTTAGTCGAGGTGTTGGCGGAAGGCCCGACGATCGGGTAGCCAAGCTTGGCGATCAAGTCATGAGTCAGCTGGTCATCAGGGCAGCGGAAGGCAACCGTTGGCAGGCCCCCGGTTGCAGATTCCGGCAGGGCCCCTTCTTTAGCTAAAAGCAGGATGGTCAAGGGGCCTGGCCAAAAGTGCTTGATCAACTTTTCCGCCCGCTCCGGCACTTCCTTAGCGTAAGGGCGCATCATGGCTTCGTCAGCCACGGTCACGATCAAGGGGTTGTCGCTAGGCCGGCCTTTGGCCGCGTAGACCTTTTTGACTGAATCGTCCCGGGTGGCCAAAGCCCCCAGGCCATAGACAGTTTCAGTCGGAAAGGCAACTAATTCCCCTTCCCTAAGCAGGCTGACTGCTTCATCCAATTGTTCCCGTTTAAAAATCTTGGTTTCCATTGTTTCTTCCACTCCCCAATTAAAAATCTTGGTTTCCATTATTTCTTCCACTCCCCAAACAGCATCCGCGGCTTGCCGGCCATGTCCCGGCGGAATTCCACCTTAAAGTCCGGCAATTTTTCGGCAAACAGGGCCTTCAGCTCATCTTCCTCGCTAAAGCCGAATTCCATGAAGAAGCGGCCGCCCGAGTTTAAGTGGTCTCTAACTTCTTCAACGAACTTCCGGTAAAAGGCCAGGCCATCCTGGCCGCCAAACAGGGCTTCTTCCGGCTCATTGGCTAGAACGCCCTTGTCCATCACGTTCTTCTCGCTGGGCTTGATATAAGGCGGGTTGGAAATGATCAAGTCAAACTTGCCCAGGCCCAGCAAAACATTGGCCTTGCGGGTGGTTACGTCCAGGCCGTAGTCCAAAAAGTTCTCTTCACTGATTCTGAGCGGGGTGTCCTTAACGTCACTGGCGTAAAAATGCAGGTCCTTGATCCCCTTGCTTTCAGCTTCCTTGGCCAGGGCCACCGTAATATTGCCTGACCCAGTCCCCAGGTCAAGGACAGTGTCGCCGTCTTGTAAGTGCGCTAGGGCCCATTCAACCAGTTCCTCAGTTTCAAAGCGGGGAATAAGCACGCCTTTGGCCACCCGCAAGCGGTAGCCTAAAAACCAGGCATAGCCCAGGATATACTGGGGTGAGTCCCCTTTAGCCAGGCGCTTCATGTCCTTTCTGACCTGCTTGACTTCAGCGTCAGACAATTCCATGTCTTGCTTAAGCTGAAACTGGCTTGGCGTCAGGCCCAGCCGCTCAGCCAAAAGAAAGTCGATTTCCTCGCTCCGTGCGCTTTCAGCCAGTTCACTGGCCTCAATCCGCATTTCTCGTAAACTCTTATGCATTTTCTGCCAGCTCCTCTAATTGCTTGGTTTGGTAGTAAACCGTCAAAGCATCGATGACTTCGTCCAGTTCCCCGTTCATGATCCGGTCCAATTTGTTCAAAGTGAGGCCGATCCGGTGGTCAGTCACCCGGTTTTGCGGGTAGTTGTAGGTTCTGATTCTTTCTGACCGGTCACCAGTGCCGACCGCGTTCTTCCGCTTGGCGTCGTACTTGTCCCGGTTCTGGCTTTCGTAGTAGTCGTAAACCCGGGACTTCAAAATTTCCATAGCCTTGGCCCGGTTTTGCTGCTGGGACCGCTGGTCCTGCATGGCAACCACGATACCGGTTGGCAAGTGGGTCATTCTGACGGCACTGGAAGTCTTGTTGATGTGCTGACCGCCCGCACCGGATGACCGGTAGACGTCCACCCGGATTTCCTTTGGATCAAGGTCAATGTCAACCTGTTCATATTCTGGCATGACGGCAACGGTAGCAGTTGAAGTGTGCACCCGGCCTGCTGATTCAGTTACTGGGATCCGCTGCACCCGGTGGGCCCCGTTTTCATATTTCAGCTTGGAGTAGACCTTGTTACCAGTAATCATGATGGCCACCCGCTTGTAGCCGCCAACTTCAGTTTGTTCGCTGTCGACGATAGAAACGTTCCAGCCCTGGTTTTCCGCGTACTTTTCATACATCCGCAGCAGGTCGCCCGCGAACAGGGAAGCTTCATCCCCGCCGGCTGCCCCCCGGATTTCCATGATGATGTCCTTGTCATCGTTAGGGTCCTTTGGCAGCATCAAGATCTTGATTTCATCTTCCAGCTGTCTGATTTCATCTTCCAGCTCAGAGTTTTCCATCTTGGCCATTTCAACCAGCTCAGGGTCTGAACCGTCAGCGATGATTTCCTTGTTGCCGGCAATTTCTTCTTTGTCGGCCTTGAACTTGCGGAACTTCTGCACTACTTCCCGCATGTCAGCTTCTTCCTTGGTAATTTCCATGTAGCGCTTGGTATCAGCGATGACTTCCGGGTCGGCCATCATTTCCTGAATTTCTTCATAGCGCACTTCCAAGCTTTCCAGCTGTGCCATTACATTATCCATTTAATCAATCCTTCCAATAAAAACTAGTCTCTTGCCTGATCGGGGTGGAAATAGTGGAAGCGGCAGACCGGGTAGTAGGCCTCGTCGCCACCAATCTGCACCTGCTCGCCCTCATAGACGGGCAAACCGTCCTTGTAGCGCAGGGCCATGATTGCCTTGTGCCCGCAAAAGTGGCAAATTGTCTTCATCTCTTCTATTTTATCAGCATAAAGCAAAAGATACTCACTGCCTTCAAAAAGATGGTTCTGAAAATCATTCTTCAGGCCAAAGGCCATCACCGGAATGTGCAAGTCGTCCACGACCCGGGCACACTGGATGACCTGGTCCTTTTTTAAGAACTGGGCCTCATCGATCAAGACCGCCGCTAAGGGGTGGCCGTCAGACTCCTGCTCTTGCTGGTTCAAAGCCGTGATGTAGTCAAAGAGGTCCAGGTCCGGCTCAATCGGCTGGGCGCTGCGGCTGAGCCCGATCCGGGAAGCCACCACGCCGCGGCCGGACCGGGTGTCAACGCTGCTGGTCAATAAAGCCACCTTGCGTCCTTGAATCTCGTAATTGTGGGCAACCTTCAAGATTTCAATCGTCTTGCCGCTGCCCATCGCTCCGTATTCGAAAAAAAACTGTGCCATATTCTCCACCTCTGTATTAATCTCGCTCAAATAAGTATAGTGTATTTTGCAAAAGTTTAAAAGCTACGCATTTTAGCCGCTAAACTTTCCGTCTTATGGTAAGATTTATCATAGTTTTAATGCAGAATAGGAAGTTAATAATGAGTTTTAAATCCAACATCGCAACTTTTGCCGGCAAGTCCTCTTACTGGTTCCTGCACAATGTCTTAAAGGGCGGGACCAGCTTTCCCGGCAAGCTAGCCATGAAGCTTGACCCAGATGTCCTTGAACAGCTGGGCAAGGACTACGAGACCATTATCGTTACGGGGACCAACGGCAAGACCATGACCACGGCCCTCATCACCCAGACCTTGAAAGAAAAATACGGCGATATTTTGACCAACCCATCCGGGTCCAACATGGCCCAGGGGATCGTAACTGCCTTTTTGGCTCATGGCCAGAAAAAAAGCAGCCGGAAACTGGCCGTTTTGGAAGTCGATGAAGCCAACGTCAAGGCCGTAACCCAGTTGGTCCACCCCAAGGCCTTTGTTCTGACCAACATTTTCAGAGACCAGATGGACCGCTACGGGGAGATCTACACGACCTATGAAAAGATCGTCGCCGGCATCAAGCTGGCGCCAGATGCAACCATCATCGCTAACGGGGACGCCAGCATCTTCTCTTCAGTCGACCTGCCGAATCCAAAAGTCTTTTTTGGCTTTGAAACTGACCAGGACAAACCGCAAAATGACTTCAAGGCTGACGTCAACACTGACGGGGTCCTCTGCCCTAAGTGCGAGCATATCCTGCACTACCACGCAATTTCCTATGCCAACCTGGGTGACTTCTTCTGCCCGAACTGCGGCTACAAGCGGCCGGATTTGACCTACAAGCTGGAAGAAATCAGCGAGCAGACCCCGAGCCGGATCAAGTTTACCATTGAAGGCAAGGAATTCGCCATCAACATCGGCGGCACCTACAATATCTACAATGCCCTGGCCGCCTTTGCCTGCGCCAGAGAATTCGGCGTTTCCGCCAATGAAATCGCGGCGGCTTTTGCCAAAAACAAGCGGATCTTCGGTCGCCAGGAACTGATTCACTACCAGGGCAAGCAGATCAACATCATCTTGGTCAAGAACCCGGTTGGCTTAAACGAAGTCCTCAGCCTCCTGGACACGGAAAAGGACCACTACAGCCTGGCTGCCCTCTTAAACGCCCACCACGCTGACGGCATCGACACCAGCTGGATCTGGGACGGGAACTTTGAAAGCCTGGACCGGGACAAGATCGACCAGGTCATCGTCGGCGGCGAGCGGCACAAGGACATGGCCTTCCGCCTGGAAGTTGCCGGTTTTGACCCGGACAAGATGATCATTGAAAGCGACTTTGACCAGCTGTTGGCCGCTTTTGCAAAGGCGCCGACTGACAAGATCTACATTCTCTCAACCTACACAGCCATGCTGCACCTGCGGCAGGTCTTTGCCGACAAGGGCGTCTTGAAGAGAAGAATCAACTAGCATACGCAAAGCAAGTAAGTAAAAGAGTAAATAAAAATCCCGCGGTCAGCCGCGGGATTTTTTAAATTGCCGTAGTTAAGACGGCGACTACGTTGATCAAGGCAACCAAGCCGGCAAAAAAGGCAACCGCCTTGTATGTCGCGTTCTTGCTAAAGGCAAAAAGCAGGCCCTCGATTAGGGCCACGGCAAATGCCGTGATAGCGGTGATGGCATAATAAGGCGACATCCGGCTGTTAAAACGGCCCAGGATGATGATGACCAGGCCGTAGACGGCCAAAAGCAGCCAGCCCTTTTGCTTATTGCTTAATTTCATGTGATTTTGCTCCTCTTTCTAGCTAGCGGTTTTCCTGCAAAAAAGCGTTGATGACCCGGCTGCGCATAGTCAAAAAGATCTGATTGTGCCGAGAAGGGTGAACCCGGTTGGTCAAAAGAATTAAGCCGGACTGCTTGATCTGGTCAAACAAGACCAAAGTGCCGGTAAAACCGGTGTGGTAGATGATGGGATAGTTTTCCTTAGGGTCAAAGACCAGGTTCCAGCCCCAGGACCGGGCTTTTAAACCCGCCGGAGTCTTGACCTGGTAGAGATCTTGGATTGTTTCTTTCTTTAATGGCAAAAGGTCACTGACCCCCATATAGCCCTGGCCCATTTTGACCAGGTCGCTGACGGTACTAAACAGGCCAGCTGACCCGCACCGCCGGCCTAATTGCTGGCCCTTGGGGTCATGAACGAAGCCTTGAATGACCTGGCCGTCAACTAGTTCCGTTGGCACGCACTCCTCTTTTGGCGGAGCAAAAGTCGTTTCAGTCAAGCCAGCTGGCTGGAAGATCCGCTCGCTGGCCAGGTCCTGGACTGCTTTGCCCGTGATCCGCTCTAAAACCAGTCCTAAAAGGACGAAGTTGGTGTCTGCATAGCGGACCACCCGGTTAAACTCGCTGGTCACTGGCAAGCCCACGATCGCCCTCATTAATTCCGGGCCGGACAAGGCATTCCGGTTTTCGATCCAGCCCCGGATGCCAGATGTGTGGGTCAAAAGGTGGCTGAGGCGGACCCGGCCATCCTTAAATTCCGGCACGTATTTTTGCAAGGGGTCAGCAAAGTCAACCTTTCCCTCTTCCCTCAGCTGCAAGAAAGCAGCCGTCGTGGCCAAAACCTTGCTGCAGCTGGCCAAGTCATAGTAGGCAAAAGGGCTCAGCTGGCTTTTAGCCGGATAAATGCTGGCAAAGCCCAAAGTCGAGGCAAAGACCTGGTCACCTTTTAAGAGGGCGTAGTTGACTCCAGGAACAATTCTTTCAGAAACCATGCTTTCAATCAGCAGCTGGGTTTTAGGAAAATTAAGCAAGCGGTGACTCCTTTCTAAAAGGCCCGTGCGGGTAATTAGCTCTATTATACGGCAGTTTTCAGCCTTTCCAAGCCAGTCTGAAAAAATTTTAGACTTTTTTTGCCGAGAGCCTTGACTTTTTCTTGCAAAGAAAGCATAATAATGAATGTCGGTAATTCGAACACAAACTTCACCCGTTGGTCAAGTGGTTAAGACGCTACCCTCTCAAGGTGGAGTCATGAGTTCAATTCTCGTACGGGTGATTTACTGCGATGTAGCCAAATTGGTAAGGCAGTGGACTCTGAATCCATAATGTTCCGGTTCGAGCCCGGACATCGCAATAATAACGAAAGGCAAGTTCCTATGGAGCTTGCCTTTTTTCTTCTTTTCAAATCACATTACTTAGTCACATAGGCTTCCTTAAAGTTCCACTCGCTCCGCTTGCAGATCCAGCCCTTGGCATTTGACCGGATCAGCCAGGTATCGTCCTCATAGTAAACCCCGACATCGTCAAGCAGGATGCTTTCCGCCTTACTCATATCCTTGAGCCGCTTTTCCTGGTCATTGGTGTTCTTGGAAGCAGCAATCAGCTTGTCATACTGGCTGTTTTTCCAGGAGCAATAGTTGGAGCTGTTCTTGCTGGTCAGAAGTTCCAGGAAGGAAATCGGGTCACCGAAGTCAGCGATCCAGTCTGACCCGCAGATCTGGAACTCGCAGTTTTCCCGCCGAGCCAGGCGGGTCTTGAAGGGAACACTGGTGACCATCAATTTCAGCCCTGGCCGCTGGGTTTCCAGCATGCTCTGCAGGGCCTCGCGGGTCTTCTTACCCCCGTCGCTGTCACTGGTCCGCAGCTTCAAGGTCAAGCTGGACTCAGGCCCTTTTGCCAGTACTCCTTGGCCTTGCTTGGCTGTGTAAGTATTGGCCACCTGGTTGTTGCCGCCTAAAATCCGGATCAGGTTCTCCCGGTTGATGGCCAGGGAGATGGCCTTGCGGATGTTGCTGTTGGCCAGGTTCGGGCTCTTTTCATTAAGTTCCAGGTAGTAGGTCCCCCATTGGAGAGGCTGTAGTAGTTCTTCTTGCCCTTGAACTGCTTAATTGGAGTCCAGGCCCAGGGCATCTATTTTGTTTGACTGGTAGAGGTTGTAGGCGATAGTCGCCGTCTTGTTGACCGTGAAGCTGATCTGGTCAAGCTTGACGCTCTGCTTGTCCCCGTATTTCTTGACGTCTTTTTCCTCCTGCGGGAAAAAAACTGGGAAGGCCATGAGGTCCTTAAAATAGGCCATCCGCTTCTCTAAAGTGACGACCAGCTTATACTTGCCCTCGGCCTTGATTTCCAGGCTGGAAACCGGCTTTTTGCCGTTTTAGATGGCATCGGCGTTCTTGATCCCGAAAAAAAGATACGAGTACTCGGCCTCAGTCTTGGGATTGACGGTCCGCCGCCAGGAGTAGACAAAGTCTTGAGCAGTTACGGGCGTGCCATCATTCCACTTGGACTTGCACAAGTTGAAAGTATAAGTCAGCCCGTCCTTGCTGTTTCTGTAGAGCCCTTCCATTTGAATTGATCATCTGGCTGAAGCTGACCACGTCCGTGGCCTTGGACGGGTCCATCGTGGTGATTTCCCCGCCAACTGACCAGTTCAAATCCTGCTCATTTTGACTGCTATCCTGCTTGCTGCAAGCTGTTAACGTTAAAGCAGCTAAAGCAAGTCCGGTCAAGGCAATTTTTCTTGATGACATCTTCCTTTACCCCCTCTTACTAAAGCGGTAACATAAGCAATACTCTTTTTGCTCCCCCTAATTTGCAGCACTTAATGTATTTTTTATCATCTTTGGCCCAAAAAATATAAAATTGAACAAAAAAAGAACAAGATCCGCGGATCTTGTTCTTCTTAGTTTCATTTACAAAAGATTACAGGCGGCTTGCCAGTTCGTCGTGCAAGTCTTCGTAGCCCGGCTTGTTCAAAAGGCCGAACATGTTGCGCTTGTAAGCTTCAACCCCTGGCTGGTTGAATGGGTTGATCCCGTTCAAGTAGCCGGAGATAGCAACTGATAGTTCGAACCAGTAGATCAAGTAGCCCAAAGTGTGTTCGCTTTGGTCAGCGATATTGACAGTCATAACTGGAACCCCGCCGTCAGTGTGGGCCAAAACAACGCCTTCGTAAGCCCGGTCGTTGACATAGTTCATGTTCTTGCCGGCCAGGAAGTTCAGTTGGTCAAGGTTGCTTTCGTCGTTTGGAATTTCTACGTCAGCCCGTGGGCTAGCAACGCGGACAACAGTTTCCATCAAGTTCCGGCGACCTTCTTGGATGTATTGGCCAAGTGAGTGCAGGTCAGTGGTGAAGTTAGCACTTGACGGGTAGATGCCCTTTTGGTCCTTGCCTTCTGATTCACCCATCAATTGCTTCCACCATTCACCAAACATTCTGATGCTTGGTTCGTAGTTTTCCAAAAGTTCAGTGGTGTAGCCCTTGCGGTAAAGGATGTTTCTCAAGGCAGCGTATTGGTAAGGTGAGTCCTTGCTTACGTCAGGGTCAGTGTAAGCAGCCCGGGCGTCAGCGGCACCTTGCATCAAGGCGTCGATGTCGCAGCCGGCAGCAGCGATTGGCAAAAGGCCAACAGCTGACAACACGCTGAAACGGCCGCCGACGTCATCTGGAACTACAAATTCTTCGTAGCCTTCAGCGTCAGCTTCGGTCTTCAAGGCACCCTTTTGGCGGTCAGTGGTTGCGTAAATACGCTTGGCTGCTTCTTCCTTGCCGTACTTTTCAATCAACTTGGCCTTCAAAACCCGGAAGGCAACTGAAGGTTCAGTGGTGGTACCGGACTTGGAGATGATGTTCAAGGAGAAGTCCTTGTCGCCCAGCCAGTTGATCAAGTCTGACAAGTAAGTGCCTGACAGACTGTTACCGCAGAAGACAACCTTAGGATAATCGCTCTTTTCAGCCATGTAGAATGATGAGTTCAAGAATTCAATGGCTGCTTGGGCACCCAAGTATGAGCCGCCGATCCCGATCCCGATCAAAACGTCAGAGTCGCTTTGGATCTTCTTGGCAGCCTTCTTGATGCGGGCGAATTCGTCCTTGTCATAGTCAACTGGCAGGTCCAGCCAGCCGCGGAAGTCGTTGCCGGCACCAGTGCCTTCGCGCAATTCCTTGTCAGCGGCGTTAACCATTGCTTGCATTTCCTTCAGTTCGTTTTCGTGAACAAAAGGAGTCAATTTACTACTGTCAAAACTTACTACACTATTCATTGATTTATGCTTCCTCACTAGAAAATGTTAAATAAATCATTCACAAGATAATAATATCATTGTTGCCCTTTCATTGCTAGTCTTTATTGGGATTTTTTACACAAATTTGACCTAGCAAAAAGTAGAGCCCGTAGCCCAGCAAGACCCCGCAGGCATTGAAGAAGACGTCGTCAATGTCGCTGACCCCTGTCATGAGCAAAAACTGCAGGATCTCGATCGTCACCGATGACAAGACCCCCAGGAAAAAGACCCGGCCAAAGCAACGCTTGACTTGCAGCAGATTGGGCAGCAGGGCCCCGAAGGGCATGAAGGCTAAGATATTGCCCATAGAGTTATAGTAAAAGTCGACCTTGCTCTGGGCATAGACTAATTTCCAGGTATTCTTCATGAAGACCAGATTGATATTGCTGAGCGGCCGCGTCCAATGGAAATTCAGTTCCCAAGGGAAGTAGGATGACCTGAAGGTCGTTAGCATCAGCACCAGGAGAAAGTAAAAGGCGAAGAGCCAGAGGCCGAATTCTGACCAGAGCCCGCGTCTTTTACGGACAGCCAAAAGCCAGATGACCCGGACCAGGGCGAAGAGCAGGAAGTAAAAAATTGTCTTGTCCAGGCCCTGCAAGGTTAACTTGATCAAGGCAAAGTGATTGATCCGGGTGGCGTACTGGCTGGCTAAATAATTGTATAAAGGTGCTAAAAACAACATGCTCGCTGGGTCCAATCTACTAAGGTCTGTTTACATTATACAAGCTTTTTTGGGGGAAGAATTTTAAGAAAGCAATAACTCTGGGGAAATATTTGTCTATTTTTGCCACAACCTTTAAAATTAAGACAGTAATAAAAGGAGAAAGACATTGAAACACAGCAAATTTCTCGGCAAATTTCAAAGCCGGACTGGCTTTTTGGCCCTCCTGGTGATCTGCTACTGGCTGAAATACCTCTTTGTCGCCTACTGCGACTTCAATCTAGGCCTGGCCAATCCCCTCCAGCACATCATCATGTGGTTCAGCCCCCTGGGCATGAGCATCATTTTGATCAGCCTGGGCTTTTACTTTTCCAAGCCTCTGGCCTCCTACATTGCCATGCTGGCCCTCGATTTCGCCAACACGGCGCTTTTATTTGCCAACGTCCTTTACTACCGGCAGTTCACCGACTTCATTACCGTCAAGACCATGGCCAACCTCAGCAAGGTTTCCCAGGGTCTGGGCAAGTCCAGCGCGGCCCTTTTAGCGCCTAGCGACATTTTTATCTGGCTGGATCTGATCGTCATCGTCATCCTGCTGGCGGTAAAAGTAATCAAGATCGACCAGCGGTCATACGGCTTTTCCAGGACTTTTGCCATTACGTCCTTCGGCTTCTTCGTTTTGGGCCTCAACATGATGGTGGCTGAATGCAACCGGCCCCGCCTGCTCAAGAACACTTTTGACCGGACTTACGTGGTCAAGTACCTGGGCATTGACACCTTCACGGTTTATGACGCTATTAAGAACGAATCCAGCTCGACCGTAACCAAGAATGCTTCGACCAGTGAATTGAACAAGATCATCAACTTTACCCAGCAGAATTACGCCCCGGCTAATTCCGAATACTTTGGGGCGGAAAAAGGGAAAAACGTGATCATCATCCACCTGGAGAGCTTCCAGCAGTTTTTGATCGGGATGAAGGTCAACGGCAAGGAGGTTACTCCCTTCCTTAATTCCTTCTACAAAAACAAGCACACCCTGTCTTACAGCAACTTCTACCACCAGGTTGGCCTAGGCAGAACCAGTGATGCGGAAAATATGCTGGAAACCAGCACCTACGGGATCTCTGACGGGTCACTCTTCACTTCATTAGGCTCCAGCAACACCTTCCAGGCTGCCCCGCAAATCTTGCGGGCAAACAGCAACTACACCTCTGCCGTCTTCCACGGCAATGTCGGCAGCTTCTGGAACCGGAATGACGTTTACAAGAATATGGGCTACAACTACTTCTTTGACAAGAACTACTTCAGTCAGGAAAGCGGGGACAGCTCCGGCTACGGGCTTAAGGACAAGCTCCTTTTTGCCGAAAGCGTCAAGTACCTGGAAAGAATGCAGCAGCCCTTCTATGCCA
Source organism: Lactobacillus delbrueckii subsp. jakobsenii ZN7a-9 = DSM 26046 (assembly GCF_001888925.1). NCBI lineage: Bacteria > Bacillati > Bacillota > Bacilli > Lactobacillales > Lactobacillaceae > Lactobacillus > Lactobacillus delbrueckii. The sequence goes on along the minus strand of NZ_CP018218.1, from coordinate 946,681 downwards.
AGTTCATCACAGTCACCAACCACACGCCTTTTGAACTGGCCACGGCTGACCAGGATCCAAACTTCAAGACCAGCTCAACCAGTGACGTGACGATTAATAATTACTTTTTGACCGCCCACTACCTGGACCAGGCCTTGAAGGAATTTTTCACTTACTTGAAAAAATCCGGTCTCTATGAGAAGTCGATGATCGTCATTTACGGGGACCACTACGGCTTGAGCAATGAAGAGTACACCACCCTGGCGCCTCTGATCGGCAAGGACCCGAATGACTGGTCCAGCTACAACACCGCCCAGATGCAAAAGGTACCTTTCATGATCCACGCTTCCAATTTAAAGGGCGGGATCAAGTCAACCCTGGCTGGTGAAATCGACGTCCTGCCGACCATCCTCCACCTGCTGGGCATCTCCAGCAAGCAATATGTCCAGTTCGGCACGGACATGCTGTCAGCTAAGCACAAGCAAATTGTCGTCTTCAGAAATGGGACGGTAATCAGTTCAAAATACGTCTTGATCGGGGGCAAGACCAGCAAGGGCAATGTCTATGACGCCAGCGGCAAACTTTTGACCAAGCTGACCAAAAAGCAAAAAGCCGAAGTCAAGAAGCTGGCTGCTTATGGCAAAAACTCCCTGGCCTACTCAGACACCCTCAACAATAAGAACCTGCTCCGCTATTACACGCCAAAGGGCTTCATCCCGGTCATCCCGAGCGATTACAACTACAGCACCAACTACCAGCAGATGATGGATCTGATTGAGCAGTTAGGCAAGCAGTCAACCGCCCTCATCAGCCAAAAGGGCGACACCAGCAAGCTTTACAAGACCGATGCCAGCCAGCTGGCCAAGCGGCAAAGCGAGATCACCCAGATCCCGGAAAGCGTCCTGTCCTCATCCAGCTCCATGAATGAGAGCATGACTTCAAGTTCATCCAGCTCTAATGCAAGTTCCAGCTCAAGTAAAGCCAGCAGCAAGAAAACTAAATAGAAGAAGCAAAAAGCTTACCGGCAGCAGCCGGTAAGCTTTTTTAGTCGCTATTCTTTATCTTTGGACTCTTTCTTGTCCTTCTTGTCATAGTGCTTCTCATGCCCCTGGTCAAAGAGGGTGATCATGAAGGTTGAGCCTTCATGCGGCTTGGAAATAACCTTGATTTCCCCGCCGTGCTGGCGGACCAAAGAGAGGACAATCGACAAGCCCAGGCCGGATTCACCGGTACCGCCGTAGCGGGCCCGGGCCGGGTCAGCCTTGTAGAAGCGTTCGAAGATATACTTGCTCTGCTCCTGGGTCATCCCGATCCCGGTATCCTGGACGCTGAAGGTCGCCCCATGCTGAAAGCGCCGGCCCCTGAGCGTAATCGTCCCATTATTGGTAAACTGGATGGCGTTCTGAGTCAAGTTGACCAGCATCTGCTTGAAGCGGTCCTGGTCAGCATAAACTGGCAAATCTTCCGGAGCGTCAAGGATAATCTTGTCCCCGTTCTTAGCCGCGTTCTGGGTCAGCTGCTGCTGAACGTCGTTCATGATCGTCCGGGCATTGAACTGGGACTTCATCATCTGGATCTTCCCGCTTCTGATCTTTTCGTAGTCCAGGTTTTCGTTGACCAGGCGGATCAAGCGCTTGGTTTCCCGGCTCATGAGGTCAATGGACTCTGGAATTGATTCTTCTGGGATGGCATCATACTTCATCCCTTCCAAAAGGCCATTAATCGTCGTTAGAGGCGTCCGCATTTCGTGGGCCACATCTTGCATGAACTGGTCCCGCCGCTCTTCCTGGGCCTTCACTTCTTCATTTGAGGCCTTCAGAGACCGGACCATTTCATTGAAGTTTTCGGCCAGGTCGTCGATTTCATCGGCATGGCGGTGGTCAACCTGGACGTCCAGGTCACCGTCAGCAACCTTGCGGGCAGCCAGGGAGAGCTTCTTAATCCGGCCAGTTTGGTAGTAGGCCAGAATAAAGCTCAAGATCAAGCTGACCGCGAAGGTGATCACCAGGGCTCTGGCTAGGTTTGCCTTGGCCTGACTCACGGTCTGCAGGACATCCTTGACCCGGGAACCGATCATGATGGCCCCGACGACCTTCTTATTTGACCCGGATCCTTGGACCTGGGGAACCACGACCCAGGTATAGCTTTCAGCGGCAAAAAGGCGGTTGCTCCGCTTTCTTAAGCCATAGTGCTTTACCCGGCCCCGGACTTTCGGGGCAAGGTCCTGCTGCTCGCTGCTGTGGTCGTCCTTGATCCGGACCACCTTCCCCTTTTTCAGCATCGATTTGGCTGACTTCTTCAAGATGTCGTAGCCGCCAAGGGGATAAGTCGTCTTAAAGTTCTTGTCCATCAAAAACAGTTTAAGATTTTCATCCCGCATGACGAAGGAAAACTTCTGCAGGAAATCCGCGGAAAAAACCGGCGGTGAATTCTTGCTCTGCGTCTTTTTAGAATACAGCTGCAGGGTTGAAAGATTCTCGGCATAACTTTCCAAGCGCGTATAGTTGCTTTGATATGCCTGTTCCTTCTGGTAGTTGATCGTTGAAAAGCCAATGATCATGACCGAGGTTAAAATGACTATCAAAAAACTCAGAATATGCTGATAAATCAGTTTCATGCGTTAACCTGTGAATCGTCAAACTTGTAGCCCACGCCCCAGACGGTTTGAATAATCTGCGGGCCGGACTTTTCCAGCTTCTGGCGCAGCTTCTTGATGTGAGCGTCAACAGTTCTTTCTTCACCGAAGTATTCATAGCCCCAGACAAGTTCCAGGAGCTGTTCCCGGGAGAAGACCTGCTTTGGCTTCTGGGCCATGGTGTAGAGCAGGTCGAATTCCTTTGGCGTCAAGCCTTCAACCCGGTTTTCGTCAAAGTAGACTTCCCGCCGGCTCTTGGAGATCCGGATGTGGTTGGTTTCCAAGTCGAAGTCGTTGCTTGGGATGTTCTTCGGCAGGTCTCTTGGCTGCCCTTCCAGCATTACCCGCCGGTGCAGGGCCTTGATTCTGGCGATCAAGGCGATCGGGCTGAATGGCTTGGTTACGTAGTCATCAGCCCCGACACCCAGGCCGAGAACCTGGTCAGATTCGCTGTCGCGGGCCGTCACCATAATAATCGGCACAGTCTCAGAAATCCGGCGGATTTCCTTGGCCACTTGAATCCCGTCCTTCTTTGGCAGGTTCAAGTCCAAAGTGATGATGTCAAAGTCCCGCGGGTGAGTTTGGAAAATTTCGACTGCTTCTTCACCGTCGTAGGCGGAAACTTGTTCCCAGCCTTCCTTCTTGAAGAACAATTCCATCATTTGTGAAACTGACTTATCATCTTCTACCATTAAGATCTTCATGTTTTAACCCCTTACCGAAAAATTGTGCAATCCGCACTATATTATAATCGTAGCAAAAAAGCATCAAAAGCCGCCAATCATTCTGTGAAAAAAACTTGAAACTTAACTCACAAGTTTGGGGCTAATTGACTAAATTATATAGTTTTTTACTTAATTTCTACAAGAAAAAAGTTTGCTTTTAATCATCGCCGCTAGTCAAGAATTTGTAAACCGCCCAGGCAAAAAGTGCTGTTGGCAGCAGGCCTGGGGAAAGGTCGACCTTGAGCTTGGTCCTGCTCTTGTCATTGACTTTTTGGCAGCTATAAGCTCCTAGCAAAAATTCTTTGAGTTTCATAGTTGACCTCCCGCACTAAAAAGCGTACTTACAGTCAAAACAATAGCTTCTATTCTTTTAATTATACTCTTGATTCCTTTGCGATTTATTGCATTTGTTATTTTATTCCAGTGGCCATCTTTGGAAAATCATTTTCATTTCTCCCCCTTTAGTTACACCTTATAAACACTTATCTCTTATACTATACCGCTCTTTCCAGCTTATCGTTGCATATATTGGAGAATTCTTTCATTTTGGAAGATAAAAATTCCACAAAAAAAGACGCGTGCATCAATCACACGCGCCTTCTTTAGACAGATGGAGATGAGGGGAATTGAACCCCTGTCCAAACGCATCCCGTCACTGGTCTCTACGATCATAGTCATATTATTTAAACTTCACCGAGGCAAAACGCCATATGACAGGGCCAAACAGCCACGGCTAACCTGTTAGTCTCTTCTCGCTTATTCAGGTGTGATAAGCAAGCGTATCCCGTAAGGTTGATACCGCAAGACCGCCACGGGCAGGCAGTCTATTGGCAGCTGGGCTGAACTAAGCAGCTACAGCGTATGAGTTTTCGTTTGCAGTTAATTTAAACTGTTTAACGTTTTAACGTAGACGTAACCTACGAATCGCAACCAGCGCGGGTCTGCGCCTGTCGAATCCCAAAACATCCCCAAAATAGAGAACATGATCATTTTAGCAAAAAATGACCATATCCTCAAATATTCTGCTTAAAAACTTTTACTTAAGCTTGGCCAAACGGACAACGTCACGTTCGATCATCAATTCTTCGTCAGTTGGAATAATCAAACCAGCCAGCTTGGAATCTTCCTTGGTGATGAAGCCTTCATTAGCAGCCTTGTTAGCTGCGTCGTCAAAGTCAACGCCCATGAAGGACAGTGACTTCATGACCCCTTCACGAACTTCATCATCGTGTTCGCCGATCCCGGCAGTGAAGACAACCGCGTCTGCCCCGCCCATTTCAGCAATGTAAGAGCCAACGTAGCGGACTACCCGGTTGATGAAGACAGCATCAGCCAGCTTGGCGCGCTTGTCATCACTGTTTCTGATGTCCCGCATGTCGCTGGAGATACCGGAGAGGCCCAAAAGGCCTGACTTGTGGTTCAAAATGTCGATCATTTCATTGAAGTCAGTGATGCCTTCCTTCTTCATGATGTACTGCAGAACCGACGGGTCAACGTCACCTGACCGGGTCCCCATGGTTACCCCAGCCAAAGGTGAGAAGCCCATGGAAGTGTCGTAGCACTTGCCATCCTTAACCGCAGTAACTGAAGCGCCTGAACCCAGGTGGCAGACAACCAGCTTAAGGTCCTTGAGGTCCTTGCCCAGCAATTCAGCCGCCTTGCCGGAAACGTAGCGGACAGAGGTGCCGTGGGCGCCGTACTTGCGGGCCTTGTACTTCTCGTAATATTCGTATGGCAAGGAGTAGATGTAGTGTACTTCATCCATTGACTGGTGGAAGGAAGTGTCAAAGACGCCGACTTGCGGCACGTCCGGCAGGATCTTCATGAAGGCTTGAATGCCGTGGCCTTCTGCCGGGTTGTGCAGAGGAGCGTAGTTAGTCAAGTCAAAAACCTTGTGGATGTTCTCCTTGTCGATGATTGCTGAGTCTGGGAACAATTCCCCGCCGTTCACGATCCGGTGGCCAACGCCGACAATTTCCTTGACGTCTGCAATAACGCCATATTCTTTCAGCCAGTCAAGCAGGGTTTGCACGGCTACTTCCTGGTTTGGCAAGTCAACTTCGGCTTCATGCTTGGTCCCATCAGCCAACTTCATTGAAAAGGTTGAACCATCGATACCTATACGGTCGCCCAGCCCGGAAGCCAAGACACTCTCATCAGCTAATGAGAACATCTTATACTTAAATGAAGATGAACCAGAGTTGATTGCTAAAATCTTATCCATTATTAAAAAACCCCTTTTACTCACTTCACAAACTTAATTATCTTTTTTAGTATACCACTCGTTCAGTTTAATATTAAGGGCTACCAAAGATTCTTCCTTCTTCAGATTTTCAAGCTTTGTGAGCAAAACTTCCTTCGGCGGCTTGCTTTGGCCGTGGTTTTGGAAGATAAGGATACTTTTTTGACTTATCTTGCTTTGGAATAAGCTGCTTGGCAATTGCACGATCGCCTGCAGGTAGACCTTGCTGGCCAGCCAGGGCATAAAGTCAGCCCCAACCGTACCAGTCAGCATGTTCTGCGGGACCAAAAGAAAGGCAAAGCCGTCTTCAGCCAGGTTCTTGACGATCTGCTCAACGAAGAGGACGTGCGCGTAGGCGTGCCCCTCCTTGGTCCGGAGGTCAAAGTTCTTGGCATTGTCGTCGTTAGCGTAAAAGCCGATCGGCAGGTCGCTGACCACTACGTCTGGCTTGACAGGCCAGCCGGTCAGGGCATCCTGGCAGTAGAAGTCGGCCTTTAACCCCGCCAAGTGGGCGGCCACGTCGGCCAAGTTGAGCATTTCTTCATCATTATCCAGGCCAACCAGGTCAAAGCGGTCTTCTGAATGATTCTGGGCAGCCAGCTGCTGGTCAACAGAAAAGAGCAGGTTGCCGCTGCCCACTGCCGGGTCCAGCAGGACTTGCTTTCTCTTAGGCAGGAGCTTGTCCATAAATAGGGTCAAGACCGTGGCTAAAAGCGGCGGAGTCGGCATCTGGTTGGCATCCCGGCCGTCATCGTTGACGGCCTTAAGGACCAGGAGGCCATAGACCTGTTCTTTCTGGGCCTTGGACCAGTTCTTGTAGTCTAAAGCCGCGTAGCGTTCTTCAAGCTCAGCCACCGTCTTTTGGTCCGGGGCTCCCATTTCCACGCGGATTTCCCCGCTTTCCAGGTTGTCAAAAGTTTCCACCAAGGCATCAGCCAGGGGCACGTTCAAGGCTTCTTGCAGGCATTCGACTGCTTCCAGAGTCTGCCCAAACAGTTCTTCAATTCTATTCATGACTTAGTCCACCCTTCTTTGCAATACATACCAATTCTAATGATTTACAAGGAAGGGTGCAAGAAATTTCACCCGCCCCAGAGATAATTTGCCAGCAGCTGGTTGATCTTAATAACATGCTGATAAGCATCCAGGTAACTGTCAATCAGCAGAATTGTCGTTGCTAGCAGCAGCACGCTGGTCAGCAGGGCGCTCCCCCTTTGTTGGTTTAGCCTGGTCTGTTTTCTGATCTTCAGTCTTTTTCTCAGCCTCCTTTTCTTTTTCCGGTGCCTTGTCGACTTTAAAATATAAAATTGACCTTTTCCCCTTTTCATTGATATGGACCTCCATCAAGCCATCCCTGGCCGCGAACGTTGCTCCCCAGATTGGCAGCAAGGTCATGTTGCCGCCGTCTGGTCCGGATCTTCTGACCCGAAGATTATTTCCGCCATTGTCCATTTCCAGAACGTAGCCAGCTTTGTCTATCTTTTCTTCCCCCTTCTTGTCTTCCTTTTTCTCTTCTTTGATAAACATGATCTTCAAAGGATTGGAATTCTCCAGATCAATATAGGTCCGCTGGCTGTCCTTTTTCAAAAACTTGGCGAACTGGACATAAGAGAAGACCAGTTCATTAGGATCGTGCCGGTCCTTTTCAAAGAGGGTAAAAAACTTAAGGCTAGAGGACAAAAGAGACAGGCAAATCACCGTCACCAAGAGGGCGACCATGGTCTCCAGCAAGCTGAAAGCCTTACTTCTGGCAAATCTTCTGCTGGGTTTCATCATACAGGTCTCCTTTGCCGGTCAAGACATACTCATGGTCCCTGACCTTGACCCGCTTGACCGGGCACTCCTTCAGCATCCGGTAGGCCATGGCCTGGTTGGCCCGCTGGCTTGACTCTTGCTCTAGTTTCTTTAGCCCGCTGAGGCAGGTCACCATGGCGGTTAGCGCAATACAGACGATGGCCAAAGCGACTACCGCCTCCAGGGCCAAAAAGCCTTCCTGTTTACTTTTCATTGATCTTCCCCCACGACAGCAAAAAGGTATATGCTTTCTCATACTCTTTTTTCCCCTGATCATTTTTTATGATTCTCAGCGTGAAGGCCTGGCTAGTGGTTCCGTCGCTGCTGATTGTCCAGCCTGATGTATTGTTAAAGTTGGTATAAACCGTAACTCCATCTGGAATCTTGAGGCTCTCATGCCGGCCGTCTTGAATGACTTCCAGCTTGCCCTGGCTGCTTTGGTTGTAGATCACGACTCTTTTTCCCGTAATGGCGGCACTTCTGATTTTCTCTTGAAAGAGTCCCGCCGCCTGCCGGCAGAAGCGGTCAAAATTGATCTTGTCCTCAAAGCCTTGAAAGCTCATCTCCCCGATACCCAGCAGCATCCCCGCGATAGCCAAGGTTATCACCGTCTCCAACAGGCTGAAGGCCTTCTGCCTCATTCTCCGCCCTTGGCGAAGTCACCGATTGCCAGCTTCTTATCCTCAGCCTGCTTCTCCTGCTTTTGCGTCAAGTAGTGGGCATCCACCATTTCCTGGAAAGAGGCCGGCTTCTTGCCCGTATTTTCTTCATATAGCTCCACCTGGGTCTGAATGGTCGTGGTAAAAGCATCGTTAGTCCGCTTATCGGCATGGTCCTTTTGGGCCAGCAAATTTGGCGAGATCAAAAGAACCAAAGTCGCGATAATTGCCACCACGATCACCATTTCAATTAAAGTAAAAGCCCGCTGGCGCTTTGGCCAAAACCGTCTTAAATGCTTCATTTCCTTTTTTCCTCCGCAAAACTAAAGCTGCTGCATACTGTCGTAAATCGGCAAAAGCAGCTTTAAATACATTCCAATAATGCACAGGCCGATCAAGATAAAGCAGACCGGCTGCACGTTAACGATTAGCTTGGACAGCTTCTGGCGCAGGCGGTTGAACAAAAGCCGGGACAAAAGCAGGCACTGCCGGCTCAGTTCCTCACGTTCACTGCCCGCCTGCAGCAGCATCAAGAGCTCCTGGCTCAAAAATGGCTCCTTCTGGATGACCTCTTCCACTTTCTTGCCCCGCAGAATCGCGTCTCTTGCCCGCCGGCCCACATCTTCTTGCAGTGACCCCGGCGCCTGCCGGCAGGCAAAGTCACACATCTGCTGCAGGGAAAAGCCGCTGGCCAAAAGCATGCCCAGGTCATAAGAGATCAAATACTGGCCATACAATGCCACCACTGGCCCGAAAACCGGCCAGGCCAGGAGCTTTTTAAAAGACTGGTAGTCCTGCTTCTTCATGTAAGCTGCCGCGATAACGACTAACATGATGACCAAAACCAGCAAAAAGACTAAAATCAGCAAGAGCAGGTCCCCCTGCTTAGCGGAACTGCCAGCAAATTCTACCGACAAAAAGTTCTGCATAAAGATCAAAATCAAGGTCATCATTCCTGCCAAAACGATCGGGTAGGCCAGTTCCCCCTCCAGCTTCTTGACCTGTTCATTCTTCATCCGCCCCAAAAGGGCCAGCTGGGCCAGGGATTCATCTAGCCGCCCTTGGCTAAGTGCCATGTCCAGCTGAGTCACCGTCGTCTTGTTAAAGCCCAGGCCCGCCAAAAGCTGACTCAGTTCTTCTCCCTGCCGCATTTTTTCATCCAGCCGGGCCAGCTGCTTTTTCCGCTGGGGCCAAAGCAGGGGCAAGAGCTGTAAGCTCTTGGTCAAGGAAAAGCCGTTTTTTAAACAGTTGGCCAAAAAGGCCAAGAGCTCCACCTGCTCACTCTGCTTCAGCTTAGCCGCCTTTATATTGCCTTGCCACATCCGCGCTTATCTCTCCTTTCTCCACCAGCCTGCTTAAGTTTTCCTCCCAAGCCGCGAAATTTCCTCTGACGGATTGCCCCAGAGCCGCCAGCAAGTCCTCTCGGCTGGCCAAGTCCAGCAGGCAGGCTGGCCCCTTTTCCCCTGGCAGCAGGCGCTGGTAGGAAACCGCCGTCAAGCAGTTGACCAGTTCATTATTTTTAACCCCCAGGCTCTCCAGGCGGGAAATGGTTTGGTAGGTACTTTTGGCATGCACTGTGGCTAAAACCAGGTGGCCGCTTAATGCCGCGTCAACCGCTAAATTGGCCGTCTCTTCATCACGGATTTCACCGATGATCAAGACATCCGGCCGGTGACGAAGAGCCGCCTTTAAAAGGCTGGCATAGCTGATCCCGGCCCCGGCATTGACCTGGGCTTGAAAAAAGCTCTCCTCATACACTTCCACCGGATCTTCAATCGTCATCACCATTTTCGTCTGGCTGAGCTTTCTGGCCAGTTCATACATGGTCGTGGTCTTACCCGACCCAGTCGGCCCGCTGGTCACGATCATCCCCCGCAGCCAGCAAAGCTCCACCAGGTCCCTGAACTGGTCCGGGAAAAAGTACCGGCTCTCCCCCAAAGCATAGATGATCCGGATGACCAATGAATCCTCCCCCCGGTAATCACCCACGCTGGAGAGTCGGAGCCAGTAGTCCTGCCCCGCCAAATTGACAGCCATGCTGCCGACCTGGGGGCGGCGGTGTTCGGCAATATCCATTTCAGCTTGGTACTTAAACCAGTTGATCAGTTCATTTCCCGCCTCCCGGGTCAGGGACGGCCTTTCCTCCAGATCCCCGGCCCGCAGACGAAGTTTATAGCTGCCCTTTTTCGGCAGGAAAAAGATGTCACTGGCCCGGATCCTAACTGCTTCTTCCAGCATTTGCCGGGCTTTGTCTGCAACTTCCACAAGGTCCTCCTTTCTTTTTTTCCTCCTCCACTTACTAGTACGCCAAAAGTGGCGATTTTTTTCTGAGAAGGCAAAAATTTTCCAAAAAATCGTAAAAGAGCATAAAAAACGCGGCTTTCCACAGAAAGTCGCGTTTTGTATAGTTTATTTACAGATTAATTATTCTTCTTCGTCAGCTGCAGCGGTGTAAACGTTGGAAACGTCATCGTCGTCTTCCAAAGCTTCAACCAGCTTTTCGAATTGTTCCTTCTTGTCTGCTGGAACTGGAGTGGTGTTTTGCGGCACCATAGTCAGTTCAGAAACTGCCAGCTGGTAGCCGGCCTTTTCCAAAGCATCGCGGACAGCAGTGAAGCTCTTGGCGTCAGTGTAGATTTCGTAAGCGTCGTCGCTGGTTTGCAGGTCGTCGCCGCCGGCTTCCATGACGTCCATCAGCATTTGGTCTTCATCCGCGTCAGTAGTTGACCGATCGATTACAATGTAGCCCTTGCGGTCGAACATGTAGGCAACTGACCCAGTAGCACCAAGGCTGCCGCCGTTACGGGTGAAGGCCACGCGTACGGATGAGGCAGTCCGGTTCTTGTTGTCAGTCAAGGCTTCAACAAGGATGGCAACACCACCCGGTGCGTAACCTTCGTAAGTTACTTCATCGTAGTGTTCGTCTGAGTTGCCTTCAGCCTTCTTGATGGCCCGTTGGATGTTGTCCTTTGGCATGTTGGCAGCCCGTGCCTTGTCCATGACCAAACGCAAGCTTGGATTACCTGAAGGGTCAGGACCACCACTCTTTGCAGCCATGTAAATTTCACGGGAGAGCTTTTGGAAAACCTTCCCTTTCTTAGCGTCTTGCGCATTCTTGCGGCCTTGAATATTGTGCCATTTTGAATGTCCTGACATTTAGGATCCTTCTTTCTGTAATTAATATAATCAACTTTTTTATAATAACTCAGGAAGGGCAGAAATTCAACGGTTTCAGCCCCTAAATGGCCGACTTTTTTCGCTCCCTGCCCTGCTTGACTTGATAAAAAATCACCGCCAAAACAATGGCCAGCAATGCCCCGCTGGCATCCAGCATCACGTCATGCACGCTGGGTGTCCGGTCCCCGGTCAGGAACTGGTGGAACTCATCCATGGCCGCGAAAGCAAAGGCACTGGACCAGACAAAGAGGGGGCCGGTCCATTTGATAACGAAATCTCTTCTTAAGCCCAAATAGGCAAAAAGGCCATAGAAGAAGTAGCTGGTAAAGTGGGCCAGTTTCCGGACCACGAACTGGGTGAAGCCAGCTGACCCGTCAGTCTTGACATTGTGCCAGACCCCGCCGTAATAGATATTGAGCCGGTGGATTAAATCTTCCAGCCAGCCCAGGTAGGTATGGATAAAACCGGCCTTCATCTTCTGCTCATGGTAGGTCATCGAGCTTGAGATGAAGAGCATGACCAAGACAGCCAGGGCCAGGAGAAGGTAAATCTTTTCTCTTTTGCTAAACTTAAAATCATTCATGTAGTTTATTTTACCATTATTTTCGTCATTCTTATTGACTTTTGGCTATTTTTCCCCTATTCTAATATGATTTGCAGGCAAGCTGCAGATCTTGAAAGGAAAGGACATGAAGAAAACACACAGACAGTTAATTATCTGGCCAATTTTGCTTTTGACCACTCTCTTTTTAGCCGGCTGCGCCAAGGATGAACAAAGTTCCAAGAGCCAGATCAAGATTGTAACTTCGACCAACATTTACGCCGACATCGCGCAAAATATCGTCGGCAAGTATGGTAAGGCTACCGCCTTGATCGCCAACGGCAACTCTGACCCCCATGACTATGAGCCGACGACCAATGCGGCCAAGACGGTGGCTGACGCTGACATCATCGTTGCCAACGGGATGGGCTATGACAGCTGGATGGGCAACCTGGCCGCCTCTAACGGCAAGAAAGCCGTCAAGGTCGGGGAAGACTTGATGCAGCTGGATTCCAGCGCCAACCCCCACATCTGGTACAACTTAAATATGCCGAAAAAGTACGTCGCCTACCTGGTCGAGAAGCTCAGCAAGCTTGACAAAAAGCACGCCAGCTACTACCAGGCCCAGGGCAAGAAGTATTTACAGAAGATCGCCAAGATCGAAAAAGTTGCTGACGGAATCAAGGGCAGCAAGGCCAAGCCGGTCTTCGTCAGCGAGCCGGTTTTTGACTACGCTTTAGAGCGGACCGGCTTCAAGATCGGCAACAAGAACTTTGAAGAAGCCATTGAAAAGGAAACCGACCCGAGCGCGGCCGTGATCGCCCGGATGAATGAAGCCATCAAGAAAAAGCAGATCACCTTCTTCGTCAACAACACCCAGGCCAGCTCCGACACGGTCAAGTCCTTCATCAAGAAGGCCAAGAAGCAAGGCATCCCGATCGTGGAAGTCCGCGAAACCATGCCAAACAAGGTCAGCTATGCCGACTGGATGCTGGCCAACTACCAGAAGCTGGCTAAGTTCGGCGACTAAAAGAAAAAGAGAATAAAGAAAAAGCACTTAACAAGTGCAAATTAAAACGGTGGTTGAGCCTTAGCTCAGTCACCGTTTTTTGTGCTTAATCTTGTAAAAATTCCTTCAAGGCCGCCAATTGCCGCTTGGCATCCCTCACGCCGACTCGGTAGACCGCCTTAAGGCGGTTGGGATCCTTCTCCATGGCGCTGACGCCGATGTCCTGGCTGGGCCGGAAGACAAAGAGGCGGCCGGCTGCTTCCTCTTTGGCGATATAAGCCAGGCAGGCATTATATTCCACATGCCGTTGCCTTAGGCGCGCCACGACAGCCGGGTACTTTTTCAAGATCCGGTCAACGACTGGCTGCAAACGCGATGGTTCTTTTTGATAGCCAGCCGGCTGGGTCAAAATGACCACTGCCTTGTCATAGCCCTTGTCCAAAAGAAAACGGACCGGGATGGAGTCACTGACGCCCCCGTCCCAGTATGCGTGGCCCCCGATTTTAACCGGCCGGGCGAAAACGGGAATCGAGGCTGAAGCCCGGATCCAGGCCACGTCCCGCCCCTTGCCGGTAGTCAATTTGTGGTAGGCCGGCTGGGCCGTCTCCACATCCGTTGCCACGCACCAGAAGTCCATAGGGTTTCTGGCAAAAGCCGCGGTATCAAAAGGATCCAGTACTTCCGGCAGGGTATAGTAGCAAAAGTCCGCCCCGTAGAGATCCCCGGTTTTGAGCCAGGACCGCCAGCTCTTAAACTGGGGCCGGCTGCCATAGCGGAGGTTGTAGCGTAAAACCCTCCCGGGCTGCAGGGACTTGTAGTTGCAGCCAAAGGTCACTCCGGCTGAAACGCCAACTGCCCCGTCAAACTTGATCCCATATTTCATGAGGACGTCCGTCACCCCGGCCGTGTACAGGCCCCGCATGGCGCCGCCCTCCATCACTAAACCCTTCTTCATGCCATACCCTTTATGCCTACTTGCCCCAGTGCTCCTTGATAAACTGGGCCCGGCCGCCGGCTTCTTCAGCCGCGTAGCGGTCTGGATGCTTTAAATAGAACTGCTGGTGGTAGTCTTCAGCCGCGTAAAAAGGCGCTGCCGGTTCGATCTTGGTCACGATCGGATCATCAAAGCGGCCGCTTTCCGCCAGTTCCTGCTTGGACTTTTCCGCTGCTTCCTTCTGCTCTGGTGAATTGTAAAAAATCACCGGCCGGTAGTTGTCCCCCCGGTCCTGGAACTGGCCGCTGGCGTCAGTCGGGTCCGTTACCTGCCAGTAGTAGCCTAGCAAGTCCTCATAAGACATGAGGTCCGGGTCAAAGACGATCTTGACCGCCTCCGTGTGGCCAGTCGTATGGCTGCAGACTTGTTCATAAGTCGGATTAGGCACGTGCCCGCCCGTGTAGCCCGCCGTGACGCTCTCAATACCTGGCAAAGTATCAAAAGGGGCCACCATGCACCAGAAGCAACCGCCCGCGAAAATCGCGCTGTCTAATTTTTTCTCCATAAAATCACCTCGTCAAATTTAACTTGTCTTTCATTGTACTCCAAAGAAAACAGATAGGAAATCTTCTGCTCAGAAAATATTCGCCCAGGAACCGCTATCATGGTTAAAAGGCTTTTTTTCGCCTTATAAGCACTGTAAAATAGATTTTGCTTTAAAAAAGCTTAATAATTGCTAGATTGGAGATGAAAATGGTATCGCTAAACAAGTCCCCGGGCCTGGCTTCTTGTTAGTACACTTTGTTTAACAGGAAGGATTTTTTATGGACGAATTAGATAAAAAGGGAAATTATATTTCCTGGCAGACTTTAGCCATGATGGCCTTTGTCACGGTCATCGGGCTGGAAGACATCATGTACAACTTCCAAAACCAAGGGATGGCGGTCATCACCTCCTGGGTTTTGATGATGTTCCTTTACGTGGTTCCTTACGCTTTGATCGTTGGCCACTTAGGTTCAGTTTTCAACCATGAAGGTAGCGGACTCTCCTCTTGGGTCAGAGCCACTGACGGTGAATTTTTAGGCTACTTCACAGCCTGGACCTACTGGGCCGCTTCGATTCCTTACGTGGTCGACACGGCCAACTGCCTCTTGGTTGACGTTGGCTGGGGGTTGACTGGAACTGACGAGTTTGAGGACCCGAAATTCCTCTCAACGGCCATGTTTACGGCCATCACCTTTGTCATTTTTATCCTTTTGACCCTGCTGGAACACAAATTCTCCAAATCAATGGAAGTCTTGTCCAACATCGGGGGCTGGGCCATGTTCATCATGACCATCCTCTTCGTGCTTCTGGCCTTTTCCGGCCTGGCCAAGTCCGGCGGCAAGACCGCGACGCCATTTACCTGGAAGACCATCATCCCCAAGTTTGACCTTAAATACTTATCAACCGTAGGAATGCTGATCTATGCCGTCAACGGGTCTGAGCTGGTCGCCCCATACGTGACCCGGATGAAGGACCCCAAGCGGGAATTCCCTAAGGCCATGATCGCCCTGGCCCTCATGACCTGCTTTTTGACCATCTTCGGCTCAATTGCCCTGGGCATCTACATCGATGCCAACCACATGCCAAACGACTTGAAGATGAACGGTGAATACTACGTCTTCGGCGCCATGGGCAAGCAATTCGGCGTGGGCAAGCTCTTTGTCTACATCTACGCCTGGGCCTCCTTCTTCTACAATGTGGCCCTCCTGTCCGTCCTTTTGGACGCCATGACCAGAATGCTGATCTCCGACACCGGGGACAAGTACATGCCGAAGTTCCTCAAGAAGACCAACAAGGACGGCCTGCCGGTCAATGGCTACATTCTGACTGTCTTTTTGAGCGGCTTCATCATGGTTCTGGGGATTTTCCTGCCAGACATGAACGACATCTTCAACTGGCTTTTGAACTTGAACGGGATCATCTCTCCGGCCGTTACCTGCTGGATTTTCTACTCCTTCATGAAGGTCCGAGGCAAAAACTCCTCCAAGTACCCGTCAGTTTACCGCTACATTAAAAACGACACCTTCGCCTGGTGGGTCGGCTTTGCCCTCCTGGCCGTCACGGCTGTCGCTACGGTCTTAGGCTTCATGCCGCAAGACGTCAAGGAAGGCAGCTGGGTTTGGTGGTATGAACTCTCCATCAACATCGTGGCCTGCCTGGTCTTGATCGGCCTGGGCGGGATCTTCCCAGGCATCCGCAGAAGAGAAGAAGAATACGGCCTGGCCTTTGACAAGCAGCAATGGACCTGGATAATTGCCCTGGTTTTGGGCTCAATCGTCTTCAATGTCTGGCTGGGCGGGAGCACTATCAAGCTGCGGGCCCTCTACATTGTCATTGAATCAGTCATTGCCCTCTTGGCTGTCTGGCTGATTGGCCGCCGCCTGCCAAAAGGGGCAAAAGCCAGCAAGTAAAGGCAATAACGGCTAAAAAACAATATAATATACAATATTTTTAAACCAAAAAGGCCTGCACGCGCGTGCAGGCCTTTTTCTCTGACTTATTTTAGTAAACTGGCCGGACGTAACCCGCCGTTTCCGGCTGGGAGATGCCAACGCTGGCCCGGGAGTACTGGCTTGGATCAGCCATGATCTTTAAGACCAGGTCAGCCACGCTGGCTCTTGAAACAGAGGTGCCGACGAACTCGTCATAGCGGCCAGTCAAGGAGTACTTGACATCTGGCCAGTCGGTCAAGGCAGGCATTCTGATCAAGGTGTAGTCCAGGTCAGCTTCTTCCAGGCGGTGGGCAGCCTCTCTGGCTGGCAAAAAGCGGCCGGAACCCACCCATTCATCAACCCAGGTGCCGAATTCCCCAGGAATTTCATAGTAAAGGCCGGCCAGGCTTAATTCGATAACCCGGTCAAAGCCGTTTTCCTGGCTTGCCTTGACCAGGTTCCTGCTAATCACCGTGAACTTCTTGTCATCAACCTTGCCCAAGAAGACCAGGTCAGCATCCTTGGTAACTGCCAGGATCTTGTCCAGGTCAGTTGCCGCTCCTTCAGTCAGCTTGATCCGGTCGCCCTTTGCCAGGTCGGCCAAAAGTTCCGGCCGCTGGGTCAAAAGCTCCAGCTCCACATCGCTGAACTGGGGGTCAGCCAGCAAGTGCTTGATGACCAGGCGGGAGATCCGGCCGGTCGGGTGCAAAATAACATACTTTTTCATAAACAAATCCTTACTATTGCCATAAACAATTAAAAATTTTCTTACAACTTACACCCTTAATTGTACTCGCTTTAAGCGTTTTCGTAAATTCCTCGCCTAAAGCTGGTCTAACAGGCCTCGGCAGCCCCGGCTGATCTCTTGGAAGGCCAGGTCAAAGTCATTTGTATACCAGGGATCATCAATGTCAGCATAGCTACCAGCAAATTGGAGCAACTTGTACTGCTTTCTTTCCGGGTCACCCCCGCAGATCTGGTTCATGGCCATGAAGTTTTCACTGTCCATGGCGATCAAGTAGTCATACTTGTCATAGTCTTCCCGGGTCAAAAGCCGGGCCCGGTGCTGGCTAAATGGCACCCCGTTTTTGGCCAGTTCTCGCTGGGCCCGGGGGTCCATTGGATTGCCAACTCCACCAATGATTTCATCGCCAGTCACGGCCGCGGAAGCAACTTCGACCTGGTCAGTCTTGCCGGCTTCAGCCAGGAGCTGCTTCATGATGAATTCGGCCATTGGCGACCGGCAAATGTTGCCATGGCATAAAAACAAAATTTTTTGCATTTTTGTCACCTTTCCCTAAAGTGTAAGAAATATTATAGCATGCAGCTTTTTTAAAGAAAAAAGAGACGCCTTGGCGTCCCCCTTCTTAATCTTGCTTGGCAGCCGCGTAGAGCTCGGATTTCCGCTCATTTAAAGCTTGGTCCAGCTGCGCGTTGATGGTCATAATCAGTAAAAATGGCAAGAGCACCATGACCGGGTAGGTAAACAGGCGCCAGACATGGTAGTGGCAAAAAAGCACCGTCAGCTGCATCTCTTCCTGCATCTGCAAGACGGCAAATAAAATCTAGGCCACTGAGTAGTAACCCAGGCTGCGCTTGAACGCGCTGGTCAAAGGCGCGAAGATGGAAAAAAACAGCAGGGTCAAGCCCATGACGACAGAAACGATGCCCAGCCCTACCCGGAGGGCATTCTTTCTGACATAGTTGGCCAGAAAGCAGGCTGCAGGCGGTAAGCTTGCCAGCCGGCTGGTAAAAGCCCTTCAAAGCTGTCCTGGTTCCGGCCCCAGAAGCTGACGATGCCTAAAGCAAGCATAATTAAGGCCATGATCAGCGAATAAAAAATGGTACGGTTATTTTTTCATCACTAAACCTCTTCATCTTTGCTTCAGCATCAACGGTAGCGCTTGTGCTATTTGTAAAAGTCTTTTTTCTGCCGCCGCATCTTCCGGTCGGCTCTCTCAACTGCTTCCCGCAAATAATGGGAGTCCGGGCACCATTCAGCCCCAATTGAGATCGATGGGCTGGCCGGCTGGGTTAAAGCTTTCTCAAAAGCAGCACAATGACTTTCGAATTCCGTCCGGCTGCTCTGGTCATCCAAAACCACGAACTCATCCCCGCCGACCCGGTAGACATAGTCGCGGCCAAAAGCCTGGCTGATCAAGTTTCCGGCCGCAATCAGTATTTTATCCCCGGCATCATGACCCGGTTCATCATTGGCCTTTTTCAAGCCGTTCAAGTCCATGAAGGCCACGCCCACCGTTCTTGAAGTCTGGGACTTCTGGTAGAAGTTCAGCTTGGCCAGGTAAGGGTGGCGGTCATTCAGCTTGGTCAAGACATCAGTGTCTCTTTGCTCTTTCAAATTTTTGCCGGCTACCTTGGCTCCAACAAAGTCGGCCGTCAGTTCAATCAAGTCATTGAAATCCAGGTTCAAGGCCGGGTTGAGGTTTTCAACAGCTACCAGGCCTCTCAATTCCCCTCTTTCGTAGAATGGTGCCAGCAAACCGTTGTTTAACTGGTAGTCATCCCCATAGCAGGCCAGGATTTGCGGAAAAGATGCCGCGATTGCTTGAGGATCGGTCAAAAACAAACTGTCCTCATTAAACAAATCCAGCTTGCTTAAGCTAACTGTTGCCTTTGCAAGACTGATTGCCTGCTGCTTGGCTGAGAATTCAGCGACTCCTGGCCGCTGCCAGCTATGAGTGCTTCTGGCCACATCTCCATGGATTTCCATTAGGGTGACCCGGTCTGCTTCCAGGTCCTGGCCCAGCAGCTGTTTAAGCTCAGCCACCGGCAAGCCATAGAGCTCACACAGGCCCTTAGACACGGCTATGACTTTAATCTGCTTATTTTTTGATTGATAAAGTGCTATTGGTGCTTCGCTCTGCGCGATTTTAGCCAGCTCAGCCTGCTTCGCTCTTTTTTCATAAAACCACTCCTAATAAACACGGTTTGCCTGCAAACTGGCAAAAATCTTTAAGCATAAATTAATTTGTATTTAAAGCTGCAGAGGTAGGTTGGTGTTAACCCATTAGTTGTTATAACAGAGCAAGCTGGGACTGCTTTCCTATAAGAAAATGCGGGGCTTTTCCCAGCATGAAAAAAGCCAAGACTAGCCGCCTTGACTCTTAACATAGTTTTTTAATTATTATTCGCTTCTTTATTCTTATTAGCCTTTCCCTTCGCCCGATAACGGCAAACATCCAGATAAAAAAGGTAGCCGGCCAGGGCCAGGGCCAGAAGAAAGCCGGCCCAGCTGCCCCAAGAATAGGTGAACAGCATCTTGGAGTAAACTTCTTTTTGGACCATTTCCGTCAAGGTATGGGTAATAAAGACCTGGAAGCCAAAGGCACCGGCCGCTCCCAGCACAAAAGGCAGCCAGGACCAGTAACGGTTGAAGAGGAGCAGGGCCACGCCCAGCATGTAAAGGACGCAGATGATCCACAAGGAGAGCTGGTAGATTTGCGTAATCTGCTGCAATTCCCCTTCATGCACCTTCAGTTCACTGTTGACCAAATAGAGGATCAAGTCATCCATAAAAAGCTGGACCTTGTTTTTGGCTGGCAGCTTTAAATCGCTGGACTGCAGGCGCTTGTTTTGCCGGTAGCCGGAAACCAGCCGGTAGAGGCTGAGATGGGACTCGCTAATCTCCACCTTGTCTGGCAATTGGTCAACCAGGTCCTGCTTCAGGCCCGATTCTACCGCGGCTTTGGCCGCGATCGACATGGCGCTGACATCGCTTTGGTTGGCAAAAGTGTCGATCAAACTGGACGCATAGTCCTTGACCTCATACATTTTAAAGGTGACAGGGCTGCTCAAAAGAGCGACCAGGGAAATTATGGCTGCCAGGCTGCACAGGCTCTTGCGCAGAATCAGTTGGCTTTTTTTCATAGCAGGCTTCCAAGATAATATCCGCAAGTTAAAAGGACCGCCCCGCCCAAATAGCTGGCCAGCAAATAGCGCTTGAAGACGTGCTTTTGCCCGTTTTCAGCCAAAGAGACCATTTCAGTGTTCAAAGTGGAAAAAGTCGTGTAGCCGCCCAAGACGCCGGTGCCCAAGAAGGCATAGACGCTAGCCGGCAGCCGCAAGGCAAAGGCCAGGCCCAGGAAAAAGGCCCCTGTCAGATTGATAAAAAGAGTCGGCCGAGGACAGGCCGTCCCCTGCATCCAGTGCTTCTTGCCATAACTGGTCAAAGCATAGCGGACCACAGACCCCAGGCTGGCGCCGAATCCAACCGCGAAAATCATCTTGTTACCCCCTTTCCAAAAGTTTGCCCGCGGCGAAGTTAGCCGCCTGCTTGCCCACCCAGGCAAAGAGGAAGCCAGCCGCGATCGTGCCGGTAAAGTAAAGCAAAGCTCCGAAATTTTGCCCGCCAAGCAGCAGCTTGAAGGCATCCAGGTTGAAGCTGGAGAAAGTCGTAAAGGCTCCCACGAAGCCCGTCCCCAGGCCTGTGGTCAGCCAGGCTCGGCTATTAGACGTTCTCAGGAAAAAGTAGGTCAGGAAGGCCAGGAGGAAGCAGCCCAAAAGGTTGGCAATCACCGTCCCGTAAAAGGAAAGTGCTTCCGTTAAGCTATAGCGGGCCAGACCGCCCCAAAAGGCAAAAAAAGCCACGCTGAGATAATTTTTTACTGTATCCATTATTTACCTCTCTTTGTCTCCTCCTAGATCGTTAATTAACGCACTAATTATAAGATTACATCAGAAAGCGCTTCAAAAGCAAACAGAAAAATAGAAGCACCAGACTGGCACTTCTATTTAAAGCCTTATTCCATTATTTCATAATTGCTCTATCAGTTTTTGCCCGTCCCGGCGATCTTAGTCCAGTTCAACATTAATGATGACAGCAAGACTGAGACGGAGCTGAAGGCCATGGCCAAAGCGGCCAGTTCCGGGCTGAGGCTGACCCCGATAAAGGAGAAGAGGCCGGCCGCGACCGGAATCCCGATCAAATTGTAGATCAAGGCCCAGAAAAGGTTCAGCTTGATCCGCGTGAAGGTCTGCTTGGACAAGTCAAGCGCCCGCAAAACCCCGGTCAAGTCGCTAGTCATCAAGACGATGCCGCCGGCTTCCTTGGCCACGTCGGTCCCGCTGCCCATGGCAATGCCAACATCAGCTAGTGACAAGGCCGGCGCGTCATTAATGCCGTCGCCGACAAAGGCCACGGGCCCTGCTTCTTGCAATTTGGCCAAGCGGTCAGCTTTTTCCCCGGGCAAAAGTCCCGCTTCGACCTGGTCAATGCCCAGCTGGCGGCCGATTTTTTCCGCCAGCTGCTGGTTGTCGCCAGTTAACATGACCGTCTTGATTCCGCGATTTTTAAGCTCGCTGAGGACGGCCTTTGCTTCTGGACGGGGAGCATCCTGAAGGGCCAAGAGGCCAATGACGGCGGAATCTTTTTGGACATAAACCACCGTCTTGCCGGCTTCCGCCAAGCCTTCTGCCTGCTGGCGCCAAGCGTCTGGGGCGCTGACGTAGTCAGCCCGGCCCACCTTAACTAAGTGACCAGCTACCTTGCCTTCTACCCCCTTGCCTTCTTCAGCCGAAAAATCGCTGACTGGCAAGAGAGGCTGGCCGCCTTTTTTAGCGCTGGTCACGATGGCCTGGGCCAAAGGGTGTTCTGAATTGGCTTCCAAACTGGCCGCCAGGCTAAGGCTTGCTTTATCCCCCACCTGATCCACCAGCTGGGGCTGGCCGACCGTTAACGTCCCGGTCTTGTCAAAAACAATAGTCTTGATTTTCGCGGCTGCTTCCAGGATTTCCCCGTCCTTGATCAAAACCCCCATCCGGGCGCTGCGGCCGCTGGCCACCATCAAGGCTGTCGGGGTAGCTAAACCTAAGGCACACGGGCAGGCGATCACGATCACGGAAACTGCGTAGAGCATGGCTTTAACCGGGCCTACGGGACTGAAGACATCCCAAATAGCAAAGGTCAAGATGCTGACGATCAATACCGCCGGCACGAAGTAGTTAGCCACCTTATCAGTCAGTTTTTGGATCGGGGCCCGGGAGTTCTGGGCCTGCTTGACCACTTTGACGATCTGGGCCAGCATGGTCTCTTCCCCGACCTGCTCAGCCACCATCAAAAAGCTGCCGCTGCCGTTGATGGTTGCCCCGATCACCCTGTCACCGGGCTTTTTCGCGACTGGCATGCTCTCCCCAGTCACCATGGCTTCATTGACGCTGCTTTGCCCGGATACAAGCCGGCCGTCAACCGGCACCTTGCCGCCTGGCCGCACTTTGATTATGTCGCCGGCCTTGACCTGGTCCAAGGGAAGCTTAACAAAGTCTTCTCCCCGCTTGACCTCAGCTTCACTGGCCTGGAGTTCCAGTAACTTATTCAAAGAAGCTGCTGCCCGGTCATGCATTTTTTCTTCCAGGGCATCCCCCAGCAAGACAAAAATCAAGATAAAAGCCGCGCTTTCAAAGTAGACCGGCCGACCAGTGAAGTAGGCAAAAAGACTGTAGATATAAGTCACGCTGGTGCCGATGGCGATTAGGCTGTTCATGTTGGCCTGGTGGCGTTTCAAAGCTGCCCAGGCGCTTTGAATATAGGGTCCTGCCCCAATTAGCATAATCAAGCTGGTGGCGATCAGCGAATAGGTCTTGATCCCTGGCAGCATGATTCCCCAGATCATCAACAGCATCTGGGCCAGCATAGGCAGGGCCAAAAACAGGGACAGCCAAAAGCGGCGCCAATTAGTCAATTTCATTATCTAACCACAATCTTCCCATGAAACATGCCCATGCCGCAGGCATAGTCGATCTCCCCGGCCTTGTCGGTCGGGATCTGGACCTTGGCCAGCTTTTCCTTGCTTAGGTCCTTGTCAACGCCTAAAGAAGAAAAGACCACATGGCTGAGGCAGGCCGTCTTGTCTTCCATCTTAAAAGTTACTTCTGCCGGCACGCCCTGCTTTAAGTAGAGCACTTCCGGCTCATAGCCGCCCTTGACGACTACCTGCCCTTCCTGGCGGCCATTGGCCAGATCCGCCTGCTGTCTGCTCTTTTGGAAATTGCCGAAAAACCACCAGATGATCAAGCCGATCAAAGCGGCCGCGGCCAAAATTACTAATCCATTAACTAACATTCCCGTTCACCTTCCATATGCTCACAAGTACTTAAACAATTGCAACCAACTTTTTCCGGAGCCGTCTTCGCCTTTTCGGCCGCCTTTTTGGCAATCGCTTCAAGGTCGCTTCTGCTTAAAGGCAGGTCATCCAGCAGCCGGAGGAGCATCTCCCCCTTGTGCATATCGCACATTGCGGCAAACTCGGCCGTCAAGCTCTCCTGCATCGCTTCGCTTTCATCTTTAGCCGCCCGGTATACGAAGCGGTGACCCTGCCGGTCAACCAGTAAAAAGTCCTTCTTTTCCAAGCGCCGCAGCAGGGTCTTGACCGTTGACGGGCTCCAGGCACATTTTGCCGCTAATTGCTCAATAATCTCGCTGCTATTGGCCTGGCCCAGGGTCCAGACGACCCGCATGACCTGCCATTCCGCGTCTGAAATCCGGCAATCTTCGTTCATTTCCTTCCTCCTCTCCTCGTTTACATCTGTAACCTTTACAAAGACTATTTTACATCATAGTTTACATTTGTCAACAATCTGCTCTTGTTTTTCTTCCCGGTAGCCGCCGCCAAAAAAAGTCTTGGCCGCCTGCCGGCGGGCCAGCATCCAGGCATCGTTGCCCCGCTTGGGGTAAACGGAGCTGGCCAAAATGACCAGGGCGCGCCCATTTTCAAGGTCCAGGCCTAATCCCGGACCGGTAAAGCCGCTATGCCAGAGAAAGCGGCAGCCCTTTTGCCAGCGGATCCAGGCCAGGGTCCGCTCAAAGCAGTCATAGTCAAACAGGCCAGCCACAAGCGGACTAGCTGTCGTTAGGTAAAAGGAGCTGAAGCGGGCCAGGTCATCTAGAGTGGAAAAGAGACCGGCATGGCCAGCCAATCCGCCCATTTGCCAGGCGGTTTCGTCATGGACGTTCCCCCAGACCTGCCCTCTCTCCTTAGTTATTTCTGTTTTGACAAAGTTGTCCCTTTTGCCCTTAAGCAAGAAACCAGTCTCCCGCATCCCCAAAGGGGCAAAAATCTCCTCCCGCAAAAAGCTGCTCAAGTCCTGCCCGCTGACCTGCTCTAAAATTTTGCCCAAGATAATGAAGTTGAGGTCGGAATATATTGATTCCTGGCCAGGTAAAAAAAGGGGCTTAGTGGCTAAAACCGCCTCCCAGACTTCCCCCGGGCTTTGGTATTGCCAGACATCATCCAAGTCCGCCGGCAGGCCGCTGGTGTGTAGGAGCAGGTCCTTTACTGTAACAGCTGAACAAGCCGCCGGGAAAAAGTCTCCCACCCGGTCCTTCAGGCTGATTTTCCCTGCAGCCATTTCCTTAAAAATCCCGCTGGCCGTCCCCACCACCTTGGTCAAGGAGGCCAGGTCATAGAATTGCCCCGGCTCAGCCTGGCCCAGGTAGTGCCGGCTGACCCCACCCTGGTCAACCAAAGCATAAGAGACGCCATTTACGGTCTTTTGCCGGATTGCCTCCTCAAAAATTCCGGTGATTTTTTCTTCAATTTCTGCCGTAGTCATTTTTCCTCCTGAAAAAGAAAAAGGCAGATCCGCAGATCTGCCCTCTTCGCTTATAAAACTAATTTCCGCAGGGCCTTGGCGATCCCGTCGCGCTCGTTGGTGTCGGTGACGTAGTCAGCCAGGTCCTTGATCTCGTCGATGGCATTACCCATGGCCACCCGCTTGAAGTCAGGGATTTCAAACATGGACCGGTCATTGCCCTGGTCACCGAAGATCATGACTTCATTGTTCGACAGGCCCAGTCTTGAGGCCAATTCGCTAACCGCGTAGCCCTTTGAAGCGGCCAGTGACCCGACTTCAACGACTTCCGGCCAGCTGCGGACAACTGCGTAGGACTGGAAGAACCAGTCCGGCAGCCGGTTCCAGAGTCGGTCGACCTGGTCCGGGTCATCGCACTGGTAGACTGCCTTGGCAAAGGTAAAGTCCTTCTTGAAGTCGCTTCTGTCTTGAATCCAGAGCTGGTTCTTGGTTTCCGCCCCGTCAATCTGCAGGCGGATGGAAATCTTCTTGTCCAAAGTGTAAAAACGGTCCGGGGTTTCAAAGTCCAGGTTGACGTCGCTGAGCCGCTGCATGTGCAGGAGGGTGTTGAAGTCGCCAAAGTCCAGATCATGACTGATCAGGACCCGGCCGTCTAAGTTCTGCACTACCGCCCCGTTGAAGAGGATCGCGTACTCTTCACTGCCGCTTAAGCCTAATTCTTCCGCGTAGCCCTTGATGCCCGACAAGGGCCGGCCAGAAGTCAGCACAATCTTGATCCCGGCTGCTTTCGCTTCCTGCAAGGCCTTGTAGGTCCCGGGCAGAATCGTCTTGCTGTCAGTTAGCAGGGTGCCATCTAAGTCGATAGCCAGCATTTTAATCGCCATATTTTCCTCCTATGTAGTCCAAAGCCTGTTCTTACTTAATTATTGCAAAATTTTTCCGCAAAAAAGGAAAGGAAAGCTCAATTTGAACTTTCCTTCTTCTCAGCTTTACAGCTTTTTAACTTGCTTTTTTATTCGCCCATTTCCGTCGTAACGACCTTGACGATCCGGTCAACGTATTCCTGGGTGATTTCCTGGGTCGGGCCTTCAGCCATAACCCGGAGCAGCTCCTGGGTACCTGAAGGACGGACCAGGACCCGGCCGTCGCCAGCCATGTCCTTTTCAACGGAGTCAATCGCGTCAACTACTGCCTGGTGGTTCTTCCAGCTGTTCTTGTCCTTAACTGGAACGTTGACCAAAACTTGCGGGTATTCCTTGAAGTCAGCCAAAAGTTCAGTTAAAGACTTGCCAGTCTTCTTCATGACCAGCATCAGATGGATACCGGTCAGCATACCGTCACCAGTGTTGTGGTAGTCGCTGATGATCACGTGGCCGGATTGTTCCCCGCCCAGGCTGTAGCCGTTGGCCCGCATTTCTTCAGATACGTAGCGGTCACCGACTTGGGTGCGGACATTCTTGATACCCCGGCGCTCAAGAGCCTTGGTGAAGCCCAGATTGCTCATGACGGTCGTCACGATCGTGTCCTTCTTCAAGCGGCCATGGTCAGCCAGGTAAGAGCCAATCACGTACATAATGTGGTCGCCGTCGACTTCATTGCCGTTTTCGTCAACCGCGATGCAGCGGTCGGCATCCCCGTCAAAGGCCAGGCCCAGTTGGGCACCTTGCTTGACAACTTCTTCTTGCAGGCGGGCAGTGTGGGTAGCTCCGCAGTGGTCGTTGATGTTGAGCCCGTTCGGGTGGGTTGAAATAGTGGTAAAGTCAACATCCAGGTCGGCAAACAAACGGGAGATGAAGGAGCTGGCTGCCCCGTTGGCCCCGTCGATTACGACTTTGATCCCGCTCAAGTCTTCCGGAATAGTGTTTTCCAAGAATTGGATGTACTTGTTGCTGCCATCGCGGAAGTCGGTTACCGTGCCCAGGCCCTCTGCTGATGGCCGCGGCAGCATGTCCTGCTTAGCGTCGATCAGTTCTTCGATTTCTTCTTCCTTGGCGTCAGACAGCTTCAAGCCATCGCTGCCGAAGAACTTGATCCCGTTGTCTTCAACCGGGTTGTGGGAAGCAGAAATCTGCACGCCGGCATCTGCCCCTTGGGCCCGGACCAGGTAGGACAGGCCAGGTGTGGTCATGACCCCGCATTCCAAAACTTCAATGCCGACTGACAAAAGGCCTGAAATCAAGGCGTGTTCCAGCATTTCACCAGAAATCCGGGTGTCTCTTGAAACCAGAACCCGGGCCTGGCCGCCGTCTTCCTTTTCCTTGGTCAGCACGTAGCCGCCCATCCGGCCCAGTTTAAAGGCCATTTCCGGGGTCAAAACCTTGTTCGCTTCACCGCGGACACCGTCAGTACCAAAATATTTAAGCATGTTGCAAAGAACCTTTCTTTTTTCTAGTTGTTCGAATCGCTGACTTCGATCTGGACGTCCACGCTGCCTGGTGAAATCCAGGCAACCCCGCTTGGAACTGGTAGGCGGAAGGACTTGGTGACCGAAGACTTGATATCAGTCAGATCAACATCCAAAGTCAGGGAGCTGATCTTTCTCAGGGCTTCCTTTTGCCCATAGAGGGTAACTTTTTCCTCTTTGACAGTCAAGGAGTAAACTTTCTTGCTTGAGCCATGGCTGGCATTCAGCTTCAGTTTAACCGTCTTCTTAGAGACCGACAAAGGCAGGGTTACCCGGGCCGTTGCCGGACTGATCACCACGTTGAGCTGGTGGCCCTTGGCATCGTATGCGGCTAAAAGAACGTTCCGCCGCACTGTCTCGGTGCTGCCGTTTGGCACGACTAGCTGGGCCTGCACGTGGTCGATCGCTTTTACTTCGCTCTGGGCCCCGGTGACTTCAACCGTCTCCGGGCTGACTGTCGGCGTGCCGATGTCATAGCCTTGAGCAACAGCATTCTTATTATAACCTATTTGGACCGGCAAGGTGCGGGACTTTCGCTTTTGGATGTTGACTTTCACGCTTTTCTGCGGCAGCTTGTAGGAAACCTGGCTGGGCAAGCCGCTAACCTTAATTGGCACCTGGTGGCTGCCAACCCCCAGCTTGCTCAAGTCAATGTAGACCCGGAAGTTCTGGGTGTTAACGGCGGAAGTAACCAGGGCATTCGGTCCTTCTAGAGTCACCTTGACCTTGGATGGGTAGCCGGTGACGTAGTACTTGTCAGTGTCCACTGACACTTGCAAGGCCATCTTCAAGCTCTGCTCAGTGCTTGCCGTTTCTTGCACCTTGGTTTGGTTGTTGGTATTAACCTGGGTGTTGTCAACGAAGGCAACCAAGACGATGGCTAAGAGCAGGGAAAAAAGCTTGTAGAACCATTTTTGCTCAATCAATTTGTGCATTATTTATCCCCCCAGTTCCAGATGCCCCGGGCCAGGCGGATTGGCCATGGCTGCTTCTTCTTTTCTTCAGTGACCAGTTCAGCCCGCAAGTACTTGAGGTATTCCTGCTGGCTGAGGTCAACCATGAACTGGCCGTTTCTGGTGATAGTCACCCCGCCCGTTTCTTCAGAAACGACCACGGTGATGGCGTCGGTTACTTCAGAGATCCCGACGGCTGCCCGGTGTCTGGTCCCCAGTCTCTTGGGAATCATGGCATTGTCAGACAGGGGCAGGTAGGCGGAAGCCACCTGGACCCGGTTGTTCTTGATGATGACCGCCCCGTCGTGCAAAGGTGTGTTGGGGATGAAGATATTGATCAGCAATTCCCCGGTAACCAGGGCATCGAGCTTGATCCCTGTTTCCACGTATTCTTCCAGACCGGTCTTTTGTTCCAAAGTAATCAAGGCCCCGATCCGGCGCTTGGACATGTATTGGATCGCCTTGTCCAGCTCCCTGACCAGCTTCTCCTGCTGCTCGCGCTTGCTGTTTTCTGAATCAGAAAACAGGGAGACCCGGCCCAGGCGCTCCAGCCCCCGGCGGATTTCCGGCTGGAAGATGACGATAATCCCGATGACTGACCAGGAAACGATCTGGTCCAAAATAAAAGTAACGGTCGTCAGCTGGGCCCAGCCGGCCAAGACCCGGGCCGCCATGATCAAAATGATCCCGTTGGCCAGCTGGACAGCCTTGGTCCCCTTGATCAAATGGGTCAGGTGGTAGATGAAATACCAGGTGATCAAGACGTCCAGGACCACCGACAAGGTATGCCAGGTCCACAGACTTGCAAAATCAAACTGCATGAAATTTTCTCTTTCTAAAATTTTCTGTCAGCTAGTTATGGGCATACATCTTGAACTCCAGGAAGAGGTCATTGTATTCCTGCACCTTGCTGCTTGGCAGATCCCGATAAACTTCCAAATTCTTGACCGTCGACATTGGCGGGTAAAACTGCTTGTCTTCCCGGACGGACTTAGGCAGGAGCTTTTGCGCCGCGGTATTCGGAGTCGAGTAGCCGATGTATTCGGCGTTTTGGGCCGCGTTCTTGGGCTCTAGCATGAAGTTGATGAACTTATAAGCGGCTTCCTTGTTCTTGCAAGTCTTCGGGATAACGATATTGTCAAACCACAAGTTGGACCCTTGGGCCGGCACCACGTAATGGATGTGGGAGTCCTGGTCCATCATCGTCGCGGCTTCCCCGGAATAGGTAACCCCGATCCAGGCCTCATTTTGCACCATGTACATCTTCAGCTCGTCAGCCACGATTGCCTTGACGTTCTTGCCGATCTTGTCTAGCTTGGCCTTGGCGACCTTAAGGTGGGCAGAGTTAGTGTCGTTCATGGAGTAGCCCATGGAAACCAGGGACATGCCCATGATATCGCGTGCTGAGTCAACCAGCAGGATCTGCCCTTGGTACTTTTTCTTCCAGAGGTCATTCCAGCTCTTGATCTCGCCCTTTTTGACATAGCGGTCGTTGTAGACAATCCCCAGGGTTCCCCAGAAGTAAGGCACTGAGTACTCGTTTTTCTCATCAAAGGACTTGTGCAAAAATTCCTTGCCGATGTACTTGAAATTACTCAAGCGGCTGGTATCGATCTTGTCCAAAAGATTGTCCCGGCGCAGCTTGGTGATCATGTAATCCGACGGCACGGCTAAATCATAGGCTGTCCCGCCCTGCTTGATCTTAGTATACATGGCTTCGTTTGAGTCAAAAGTCTCATAGATGACATGGTAGCCCGTCTGCTTTTCAAACTTGGTAATCAAATCCGGGTCGATATAGTCCCCCCAGTTGTAAATGATTAAGTCTTTCTTACTTGAGGCAGAGCCGCCGCTGGAGCTGTCCAGCTGCTGGGCGCCCAGGTAAAGGCCCAAGCTGACCAAAAGGATGGCCAGGGCCGCGGATAGGATTTTTTTCATCGCAGAAGCCCTCCCAGCTTATTAGCCTTCTTGCCCTGCCGCTTGGTCAAGAAGTAGTAGACCCCGACCAAAAGGAGGACAAAGAAGAAGATGATTGTGCTTAAAGCATTCACTTCCAGGTCGATCCCCTGCCGGGCCCGGGAATAGATCTCAACGGACAAGGTGGTAAAGCCGTTCCCGGTCACGAAGAAGGTAACCGCGAAGTCGTCCAAAGAGTAAGTCAGGGCCATGAAGAAGCCTGACAGGATCCCCGGCGTAAGGGCCGGCAGGAGGACCTGGCTGAAGACCTGGTAATTGTTAGCCCCCAGGTCCCGGGCCGCGTCGATCAGGGAGTTGTCCATTTCCTTCAGCTTAGGCAGGACCATCAAGACCACGATCGGCACTGAAAAGGCGATGTGGCTGAGCAAGACGGAGGCAAAGCCCAGGTTGAAGCCCAGGGCGGTAAAAAGAATCAAGAAGCTGGCCCCGATAATAACGTCGGGCGACACGATCAAGATATTGTTAAAAGAGAGCAGGATCTTGCGGTAGGCCTCCTTACTGCGCTGGATGGCAATGGCCCCAAAAGTCCCCAGGACGGTTGCCGCCAGGCTGGACAAAAGAGCCAGCATGATCGTCTCCAGCAAGATAGCCAAAAGGCGCTTGTCAGCAAACAAGGTCTGGTAGTGCTCCCAGGTAAAATGGCGGAAGTGGTCCATGCTGGAGCCGCTGGAGAAAGAAAAGTAGATCAGGTAAAAAATCGGCAGGTAGAGGATCAGCAGCACCAGGCCAAAGTATACCCTGCCCCAAATGGTCTTTTTCATAATTCAATTTCCTTCTTGTGCTGCTTGCGTGAAGTCAGCAGCATTACAATCAACATCAAGGCAATCAGGATAACCCCGATCGTTGCCCCCATATTCCAGTTCATCGTTGTCAAGAAATACTCTTCAACCGCCGTCCCCAGGGTGATCACCCGGTTGCCCCCGATCAAGCGGGTCAACATGAAGAGAGACAGAGACGGGATGAAGATAGCCTGGATGCCCGATTCAACGCCTGGCCAGGACAAGGGCCAGATCACGTAGCGGAAGGTCTGCCAGAAGCTGGCCCCCAGGTCTGAGCTGGCACTTAAAAGAGCGGGGTCAATTTCCTTCAGCGAGTTGTAGATGGGCATGACCATGAAGGGAATTTCGATATAAGTCGCCACGAAAATAAAGGCGAAGTCGGTAAACATGATCCCAACCGGGCCGATGCCGAAGAGGCCTAGGAACTGGTTGACCATCCCGCTCCGGGAAAAAATACCGATGAAGGCGTAAGCCTTAAGCAAAAGGTTGATCCAAGTCGGCAAAATGATCAGCATCAGCCAGAACTGCTGGTTTTTCAGCCTGGTCAAAGCCAGGGCTGCCGGATAAGAAACCAGCAGGCAGAAAAAGGTGATCAAGAGGGCATACCAAAAGGAATTGGCCATCATCCGCAAAAAGGTGCCGCCAGAGAAAAAGGCGGCGAAGTTTTGCAGGGTCAGATGACTGTGGGCATCAGTCAGTGAATAGCCCAGAATCAAGACCAGGGGGGCGATGACGAAGAGGCCGATCCACAGCAGGTAAGGCAAAAAAAATAAAAGCCGGTTCTTTTTCATGGCTAGTCCTCACCTTCATAAGTTTCCAGGCGGGCGTCGAATTCTTCTTCGGTTTCGCCCAGCCGCATGACGTGGATGTCTTCCGGGTCAAAGAAGATGCCGACTTCCTGGCCGATCTGGACCCCGTTGGTGGAATGAATCAGCCATTCAAAGCCGTCCTGGCCGATGGCCTTGATTTCAAAGTGGTCGCCCAGGAAAAGCTGGCTCTGCACCGTTACCACGATCTTGCCAGCAGCTGGAGCCGTAATATCCAAATCTTCTGGCCGCAAAACGACTTCGACTTTTTCCCCCGGGGTGATCCCGGCGTCGGCACATTCAAAGTCCTTGCCGGCAAATTTCACGGCAAAGTCCCGGATCATCCGGCCGGATAAAATGTTGGAGTCCCCGATAAAGTGAGCAACAAAGTCGTTGACCGGCTCATCGTAAATGTCTACCGGTGACCCGCTCTGCTGGATCTCCCCGTCGTTTAAGACGAAAATTTCGTCACTCATGGCCAGGGCTTCTTCCTGATCGTGGGTGACAAAAATAAAGGTGATGCCCAGCTTCTTCTGAATGGCCCGGAGTTCAAACTGCATTTCTTTTCGCAGGCGCTTGTCCAAAGCTGACAGGCATTCATCCAAAAGCAGCACCTTAGGTTCATTGATGATCGCCCGGGCGATCGCCACCCGCTGCTGCTGGCCCCCGGAGAGTTCGGAAATTTCCCGGTTGGCGTAGCCGTCCAGGCGGACGGTGTGGAGGGCATCCTTGACCTTTTCCCGGATTTCGCTTTCCGGCCGCCGGCGCAGCTTCAAGGCAAAAGCAACATTTTCATAGACATTCAAGTGCGGAAAAAGAGCGTAATTCTGAAAAACCGTATTGATATGCCGTTTTGAGGCGTCAAGATTGGTGATGTCCTGACCGTCAAAATAAACCTTGCCAGCTGACGCTTCCGTAAAGCCGGCAATGATCCTCAAAATCGTTGTTTTACCCGAGCCTGATGGCCCCAGCAAAGAGTAGAATTTGCCGGACTCAAGCTCAAGGTTGATGTCCTTCAAGGCTACAAAGCCATCATCATACTGCTTGGTGATGTGATCTAACTTAATAATTTCCATTTGCCGTTCCCATTTTTCTTTTTCTCTTAATCCTAAGCTATTATTCTTCGCCAATTATGCGGACTTCCGTCTGCAAAGCAATACCATCCTTTTCCTTGATCGTCTTTTGGATATAGTGGATCAAATTGAGGTAGTCGGTTGCCGTGGCCCCGCCCTTGTTGACAATAAAGCCTGCGTGCTTAGTTGACACCTGGGCCCCGCCGATCTGCTTGCCCTGAAGGCCGGCCTTGATGAGCATCGGGCCGACAAAGTGGCCGGTCGGCCGCTTGAAGACTGAACCGCAGGACGGGTATTCCAGGGGCTGCTTGTAGCTTCTGAGCGCGTTCAAGTAGTTCATCTGGTCCAAAATAGTTGCCTTATCACCGGCCTTTAAGGCAAAAGTTGCCGCGATGACGATCTCGTCATTTTCCTGCAAAAGGGAATGCCGGTAGGAAAAATGCAGCTCAGCGTTCGTGTAGGTCTTGACCTCACCGTCTCTGGTGACGACCGTGGCGCTTTCCAGGCAGTCTTTAGTTTCACCTCCGTAAGCCCCGGCATTCATGAAGACCGCCCCGCCGACTGAGCCGGGGATGCCCGCGGCAAATTCCAGGCCGGACAGGCCGGCTTCCCCAGCCGCGAAGGAAGTATCGATGATTCTGGCCCCGGCTTGGGCGTGGACCTTGTCAGCTTCAACCTTGATCTCTTTCATTTCCTTTAAAATGATCACCAGGCCCTTGATCCCCTTGTCCCGGATAATCAAGTTGGACGCGTTGCCGATCACCGTAATTGGCAGCTGATCCTCCTTGGCCGCGGCCAAGAGTTCTTTCAATTCTGCCAAAGTCTTGGGGAAGGCCAGGTATTCTGCCGGTCCCCCGGTTTGGGTAAAAGTATAGCGGCTCAAAGGAATGTTTTCTTGCAAATTAAGTCCTTGCGCTTTTAAGTCATACAGCTTCAATTAAAATTGCCTCCTCTAAATCTTCCTTTTGATATTTTACCGCATTCACGTTGTGTTATACTAGCTTGGATCAAGTTTGCTTGGCTTAATTTGACTTACGCGCAACACGGAGGCTTTTGCTTATGATGAATTTCGTCGCCATGGACTTTGAAACTGCCAACCAGCACCCGGCCAGCGCCTGCTCTTTGGCCTTGGTTTTAGTGCGGGAGAGCAAGATTATCGACCGCTTTTACACGGTCATCAACCCCCAGATGGCTTTTGACGCCCAGCAGGTCAAGGTCCACGACATTACGGCTGAAGACGTGGCGGGAGCCCCGACCATGGCCGAGGTCTGGCCCAAGATCCAGCCCCTTTTTCAGCCGGGGATGCTGGTGGCGGCCCACAATGCCCGCTTTGACTGCAATGTAATGAAGCAGTCCCTGGCCCGCTACGGGATTGCCGAGCCCCACTACCTGGTTTTAGACAGCCTCAAGGTCAGCCGGGAATTGGAGCCGGGACTGGATAACTACCAGCTCAACACTGTCTCTGACCTTTTGGGCGTGGAGCTTTGGCACCACCACAATGCCTTAAGCGACAGCGAAGCCTGCGCCGGTATCCTCTTAAAAGAGGAGGAGAAGCGGGGCAGCGAGCTTTTGAAAAAGTTTGTCTACCAAGTCTAGGCAAAAAATGGATCAGTAGCAAGCTGATCCATTTTTCTTTTGTTTTTACTTCTGCTTTTGTTTTTTGCTTTACTGCTTTTCCTGGTAGAGGCGGCAGGCGTTTTCTGCCCAGGCAGCTGCTCTTTGCCCATGCGGGATGAGCTCAAGCAAGCGCTTGGTTGAATCCCAGGAATCGTCCACCCGGGTCAAAACCAGCTCTAAAAAGTCACTGGGCAGGTCAGCCTGGATCACCTGGGGCCATTCGATGATGACCACGCCTTCTTCAGCCAGGTAGTCATTTAAGTCGATTGAAGCCAGGTCATCGCCTTCCAGCCGGTAAAAATCCATGTGAAAAAGGGGCAGCTTCCCTTCCCGGTATTCCCGGACCAGGGTAAAGGTCGGGCTCTTGACTGGCCGCTTAATCCCCAGAGCCCGGCCGAAGCCCTGGGTCAGCGTGGTCTTGCCGGCCCCCAGGTCCCCTTTTAAGAGCAAAAGGTCATGGGGCTGGGCGCTTTGGGCCAAGGAAGCGCCAAAGGCCTGCATGTCAGAAGCGGAATTGATTGCTAATTCTGTCATCGCTTTCTTTCTACCCTTCCATAACGGCTTGAGCTGCCGTCAAAATTCCGATCTTGTAGACGTCATCAGCACTGCAGCCCCGGGAGAGGTCGTTGACCGGCTTGGCAATCCCCTGCAAAACCGGCCCAATGGCCGTAAAGTTGCCCAGGCGCTGGGTAATCTTGTAGGCAATGTTGCCTGACTGCAGTTCCGGGAAGATAAAGACATTAGCCCGGCCGCCAACGGCTGAACCAGGTGCCTTAAGTTCAGCAACTGCTGGCACGAAGGCCGCGTCAAACTGCAAATCGCCGTCTGCCGGGATGTCCGGGTACTTTTCCTTGAACAGCTTAGCCGCTTCTGCCACCTTGTCTACCTGCGGGCCCTTGGCTGAGCCGTGGGTTGAGAAGCTGAGGAAGGCCACCTTGGGGTCAATCCCGATCATCTTGGCCGTAGCAACTGACTGGGCCGCGAATTCAACCAGCTGGTCGCTGGTCGGGTCGATGGAAATCGCGCAGTCAGCAAAGACATACTTTTCTTCCCCTCTTTCCATGATGAAGGAACCGGAAATCCGGTGCATCCCCGGCTTGGTCTTCAAAATGAAGAGGGCTGGCCGGACCGTGTCGGCCGTTGAGTGAGCCGCCCCGGACACCATCCCGTCGGCCTGGCCGGTGTAAACCAGCATGGTCCCGTAGAAGTTGGCGTCGCGCAAGGCAGCTTCCGCTTCTTCCATGGTCTGGAAGTGCTTGCCCCCGGCCATCCGTTCGTGGAACTTTTCCACCATCTCGCCAAAGTCCGGGCTGTTTTGGTAGTCCACGATTTCGATCCCGGTCATGTCCAAGCCGGCTTTTTCCGCCAAAGCCAGGACCTGGTCCTTTTGCCCCAGGACGATTGGTTCAACCAGGTCATCTTGCTTTAAGCGGCTGACCGCCGTCAGGATCCGCGGGTCCTCCCCTTCCGGGAAAACGATACGCTGCTTGTCTTTTTGCTTAATCAATTGCTTTAATTGTTCAAAAACTTCCATCAATAATCTCCTCAAAAAAATCATGCTTCCGGGTTAGGCGGCAATTGCCAGTCGACCGGAGCTCGGCCAAATTCCTTTAAGGCCGCGTTGCATCTTGAAAATGGCCGGGAGCCAAAGAAGCCGCGGTTGGCCGAAAAAGGACTTGGGTGGGCTGACTTGATAATGACATTCTTGTCCTGGTCGATCAAGGGTATCTTATCTTGGGCAAAGCGGCCCCACAGTATAAAGACTACCTGCCCCCGCTCGCTCAAGGCCTTAATAGCGGCGTCTGTCACCATTTCCCAGCCTTTGCCCTGGTGGCCGTTAGCCTGGCCATATGGCACGGTCAAAACGGCGTTGAGCAAGAGAACGCCCTGGTCGGCCCAGCGTTTAAGGTAGCCGTGGTTGACCGGCTGAGCCCCAACATCGTCATAGAGCTCCTTATAGACATTGCGCAAGGATGGTGGCAGGGGCGTGCCCGGCATGACAGAAAAACTCATGCCGTTAGCCTGGCCAGGATTGTGGTAGGGGTCCTGGCCCAAAATGACAACCTTGGTGTCTTTAAAAGGGGTCAGCTTGAAGGCCGTAAAGATATGGTACATATCCGGGTAGATCTGCCTGGTCTGGTATTCGTTTTTCAAAAAATCATGCAGCTTGTGATATTCATCACTTTCAAAAACCGGGGTAAGCACCTGGTCCCAATCATTTCCAATAAAATGTTTCATCTGTAATTCACCTTAGTCAATCTTACCATGATTGCCTCTTGATTTAAAGGAACTAGTGAAATAATTCACGACATTTTTTTTTCAAATAAAGAAACACTTTGTAGTAATCAAACTTCCTACTTTATGTTATTATGAAATCGATAACAACAAGGAGGAAATAACATGATTAAACTGATAGCCTGTGACTTAGACGGGACCCTGCTGAACTCTTCTATGGAAATTTCTGACGCCAATGTTCAAGCCATTAAACGCGCCCAAGAAAACGGCATCGAATTCATGGTGGCCAGCGGCCGGGCACCCCATGAATCCCAGCCAATGCTTAAAGAATACGGGATAGACTGCAGCTTTATTAACTTAAACGGGGGCCTGGTCTTTGACACGGCCGGCAACTTGATCGTCAAGAATCCCTTGAAGCTGGAAACTGCCAAGAAGATCTGCCGCCTGCTCAAGAAAGAAGGCTTTTACTTCGAACTGGTTACCAGCAACCACGTCTACTCAGAAGACTTGAGCCAGCGGATTACCAACGTGGCCCACTTAATGGTGGAACTGAACCCAATGCTGACCTTCAAGGAGGCTGTTTTGGTTTCAGCCAGCAAGCCGGCCATCGTCAGCATCAAGCAGGTGCCAAGCTATGAGGACTTGATGGACGAACCTGGCACGGAAGTAATGAAGATCTTGGTCTTTGACTCCCGGGGCCAATACGCCTTCACCGACGTCATCAAGAAAATTGAAGAGATCGACAAGGTTTCCATCACTTCCAGCGCGGCCGACAATATCGAAATCAACGCCGCCGGCGCCCAAAAGGGCCGGTCCCTGCTGGACTACGCGGCGGCCAAGGGAATCAAGCGCGAAGAAATCGCAGCTATCGGCGACAACCTGAACGATGAAAGCATGATCCAGGCTGCCGGCACCGGCGTGGCCATGGGCAATGCCATTCCGCAAATCAAGGCGATTGCCAGCTTCGTCACCAAGAGCAACAATGAAGACGGGGTAGCCTGGGCTATCGACAAGATCCTTGCCGACAATCAAAAAGAGCAGGACCAATGATTTACACCCTTTACCTAACCCAGGAAGGCCACACGGGCCAGATTCCAATCACCGATGAGGAGGGCAAGCCCTTTGGCTCCATCCGCGGCCGGCTGGACAATCCCAACCACACCCTTTACCTGCTGGACACCAGCGGTAATGAGATCGGCCGCCTGTTCAGCGATGGCACCGGCTTGATCGCATCTTACACCCTGGATGTGGTTCACCACTCCCTGGTCCACGTCAAGAAGGTCAACAGCCCCCAGACCAACTTGTTCTACATTACCCGGCTCAACTACTGGGTCAATGGCAGCATCAAGCAGGGCAGCTATTCCTTCCGGAACGGTTTTAAGAAGGTGGCTTCCGTTGACACCGTGGTAGCCGACAAGGGGGTGACCTTGACCTGCCAGATCAGCCGGGAGGAAGATACCCCCTTTATTCTGCTGATCGCGGTCCTTTTCACCCAGTGGCACGTCACCCCGCTCAAGCTGCCGGACCTTTTTCCAAATCTCAACCGGCGGCAGACTAGCACGGCCAGCTTCTTCAAACTTCTTTTACCATATGGTCGTAAACACGGTCGCCAATAGTCATTGAATTAGTTGTTTTGAAACCCTTGCGCAAGTATAATTGCTGTGCGCGAGGGTTTTCTAGATCTACGTTTAAACTGACCTTCTTGTAGCCGTGCTTCTTGGCCAGTTTCGGGGCCAGTTCCATTAAGCGGCTGGCAATCCCCTTCCCCCAGTCCCGCGGAGAGACAGCTAAGGCATCGATATACCATTCCCCCTTCTGGGCTTCCTTATCGGTAAAGATATCGGTGGTCATTGGCAGGCCGACCTTAGCCATTTCTTTTCTGAGCACCACGTCAATAATTCCCTGGGCCTTGTCCGGGTACATACAGATCATCCCCCGGACCCGGTCGTTTTCGTCAGTCTCAACCCAGATCCGGTTGTAGGAATAACGGTAGTTTTCCGAGATGAAACCCAGCCGCATCAAGTCGTAGAACTGACTCTCCGGCAGGCGGTTGATGGTATCCATGTCCATCTCGTCAAAAATCTGGTTTAAAATCGGGTAAACCGCTTCAAAGTCGATTTTTCTTGCCTTACGGATCATTTCGTCTTTTTTCTCCTTTTCCTTGTTATTTTTTATATAAATTGTTTTCCTACAATTCATGTTACTATAGTCAGGAGAAAAAAGACAATTAAGCGTCCTTTCCGAGCAAACAAAAAGTTCCTAACAGTCAATCTACTCACGTACTTAACCATTAGGAACTTCTTCTATCTTCAATTGTCGACTGCATCTTATGGTGGTCTCAGTCCTTTCCCGAGCCTAATTTAGTTATGCTCTACGAATTTAAGCTAAACTTTCTATTGGAGTATCCTCCTTGAACATTAACTCTTTTCTTTTGTCTACACTTATATAATGCCACCTTTGTAAACGTTGTCAGCCAATAGGCTGAGATTTTTGGGAAAATAGTTTTAAAAAGCAAAAAAGCGAAAAGTACAAAAGAAGACAGAAAAGTATCGAATAGCAGACAAAGAAAAAACGCTCCTTCGGGAGCGTTTTTTGATATGACAGTCAAAAATTAGTCTTGGTAGTTTACCAAAGCCAGGTATGAGTCTGGTACCAATGATGCACCACCAACCAAGCCACCGTCGATGTTTGGCTTAGCCATCAATTCCTTGATGTTGGCTGGCTTTACTGAACCGCCGTATTGGATGCGGACGTTTTCAGCAGTTTCTTCGTTGTACAAGTCCTTAACAGTTTCCCGGATAGTCTTGCACATTTCTTCAGCTTGGTCGCTTGAAGCAGTCTTGCCAGTGCCAATCGCCCAGATTGGTTCGTAAGCGATCACCAGCTTGGAAACTTGTTCACTAGTCAAGCCTTCCAGGTCAGCCTTGATTTGGCTGACAACCCATTCTTTTTCCTTGCCGGCTTCCCGGATTTCCAGTGATTCACCGCAGCAAAGGATTGGAGTCAAGCCGTTGGCAAAGATAGCCTTGGCCTTCTTGTTGATGTCTTCGTCAGTTTCGTGGAAGTAGTCACGGCGTTCTGAGTGTCCGATGATGACATATTGCACGCCCATTTCCTTCAAAACTGCTGGAGAAGTTTCACCAGTGAAGGCACCGGAGTTTTCCCAGTAGCAGTTTTCTGCACCGACGTGCAGGTTTGAGCCTTCGGCAGCCTTCAGCAAGGCGTCCAAGTCAACTGCTGGTGCACAAATCACCGATTCAACCTTTGATGGGTCTGGCAATTGGTCCTTAACAGCGTTTACGAACTCAACAGTTTCCTTTGGGTTCATGTTCAGCTTCCAGTTACCAGCAATAATTGGGGTACGTGACATTTGAAAAATCCTCCTAAACTACTTGTCTGAAACGCAAGCGATACCTGGCAATTCCTTACCTTCAAGGTATTCAAGAGATGCACCACCACCAGTTGAGATGTGAGTCAACTTAGGAGCGATCCCCAATTGCTTAGCAGCAGCAGTTGAGTCACCACCGCCGACAATAGTAGTAGCGTCTGGCAAGTCAGCCAAAGCACGGCCAACTTCCAAAGTACCCTTGGCGAAGTTTGGCATTTCGAAGACGCCCATTGGCCCGTTCCAAACAACAGTCTTGGCACCTTCAAGAGTCTTCTTGAAGAGTTCAATAGTCTTAGGACCGATGTCCAAGCCCATTTCATTGTCTGGGATGTCTTGGCCAACAACTTCTGAAGCAGCATCGTTGTTGAATTCAGTTGCGGCTACGTGGTCGATTGGCAGAACCAGCTTGTCGCCAGCCTTTTCCAGCAATTCCTTGGCAAATTCAACCTTGTCGTCTTCAACCAGGGACTTGCCGATATTGTGGCCTTGAGCCTTAAGGAAGGTGTAAGCCATACCACCACCGATGATGATGTGGTCAGCCTTTGGAATCAAGTTGGTAATAACGCCGATCTTGTCAGAAACCTTAGCCCCGCCAAGAATAGTTACGAATGGGTGAACTGGGTTAGCAACAGCGTTGCCCAGGAACTTGATTTCCTTTTCAAGCAGGAAACCAGCAGCTGCTGGTTTACCGGCAGCCTTCATGGCCGTAGCGATACCAACGTTTGAAGCGTGGCTTCTGTGAGCAGTACCGAAGGCGTCGTTTACGAAAACGTCACCCAATGATGCCCAGTATTCGCCCAGCTTAGGGTCGTTCTTTGATTCACGCTTGCCGAAGTCGTTGTCGATGTCTTGGAAACGAGTGTTTTCCAAAACAACTACGTCGCCGTCCTTCATGTTGTTGATGGCGTCTTCAACTTCCTTGCCTTCGTTTGAAGGTACGAAAGTTACAGGCTTTTCAAGCAATTCGCCCAAACGTTTGGCAACTGGAGCCAGGCTCAAGCTCTTCTTGTCTTCATCGCTCTTGATCCGGCCAAGGTGGGAAAGCAAGATAGCCTTGCCGCCGTTTTCGATGATGTACTTGATAGTTGGCAAAGCAGCCACGATACGGTTGTCGTCGCCGATAACGCCGTCCTTAATCGGCACGTTGAAGTCAACGCGAACCAAAACCTTCTTGTCCTTAACGTCTACGTCAGAAACAATCAATTTAGCCATTGAAAAAATCTCCTATATTCATCGAAAAAAGGCGGAAGGAAGAAATTTCCCTCCGCCTTCTTTCACACTACTAATTCAATTTAGAAAACTTTAAATTAAAGAGTAGCAAAGTGCAACAAAGTACGAACCATTTGGCAAGTGAATGAGTATTCGTTGTCGTACCAAGCAACAGTCTTAACGAGTTGCTTGTCGCCTGCAGTGATAACTTGGGTTTGAGTTGGGTCGAAGATTGAGCCAGCAGTCATGCCCAATACGTCAGTAGAAACGATTTGGTCTGCGTTGTAAGCAAATGATGGGCTTTCGTACTTCTTCATAGCTGCGTTAACTTCTTCAGCAGTTACCTTCTTGTTCAAGATAGTAACAAGTTCAGTTTCTGAACCGTCCTTAACTGGGACACGTTGTGCGTGACCATCAAGCTTGCCGTTCAATTCTGGCAATACCAGGCCGATGGCCTTAGCAGCACCAGTTGAGTGAGGAATGATGTTTTCAGCAGCGGCACGGGCGTTGCGGAAGTTGTTGCCTCTGTCAGGACCATCCAAAACCTTTTGAGTTGCAGTGTAAGCGTGGATAGTAGTCATAGTACCAACTTCGATACCGAATTCCTTGTTCAAAGCGTTAGCCATTGGAGCAAGTGAGTTGGTAGTGCATGAGCCAGCTGAAACGATAGTGTCGTCAGCAGTCAAAGTGTCTTGGTTTACTGAGTAAACGATAGTCTTCAAGTCGTTGCCGGCTGGAGCTGAGATCAAGACACGCTTTGCACCAGCGTCAAGGTGGGCTTGTGACTTAGCCTTGCTAGTGTAGAAACCAGTACATTCAAGAACGAAGTCAACGCCGTCGTTCTTAACCCACGGAATGTTTTGAGCTTGTGGTTCAGCGTATACGCGGTACTTCTTGCCGTCTACAACCAGTGAGTCTTCAGTAGCTGAAACTTCGTGGTCGAAAGTGCCGTGAGTTGAGTCATACTTCAACAGGTGAGCCAACATAGCTGGAGTAGTCAAGTCGTTGATAGCAACAACTTCGATGTCCTTGGTTTCTTCACCCAAGTCCATGATACGACGAAATGCCAAACGACCAATACGGCCAAAGCCGTTAATACCAATCTTAACTGTCATATTCGAAAAGTCCTCCTTAAGAACTATAGAAAACATTTTATTTTAAGCGGGATGACCCGTTTAAAATCTGATTTGCGGCTGCCTCATCAGTAATCAGCCAGGTTTGATGAGGAGCGTTGCGCATATAGGCCTTGATGGCCTTGGCCTTTCTCGTGCCAAGGGCAATTGCCAGAATATGCGGGACATTCGTTAGGTTCTCGAACTGCAATCCAACCTGTCTGATGCGTTCGACAACGTGGCCTTCTTCATCGAAGAAACATCCAAAGCATTCGGTGACGGCCTTGTTCTCCCGCAGACGTGCCAGGGCAACTGAATCGTAGCCCCGCCTCCTGGCCATTTCACTAGCCAAGCCAATGCCGTGAATCACGACATCGCTTTGGGAGATATCCTGCAACACCCCGCTGATTTCCGGATCCCGGACCAAAGACCGGTAAGCGTCCTTGGAAACATGTTCCGGTAAAAAGAGGGATTCATAGCTGCCGCCGGTCGCCCGGGCCATTTCTTGAACGACCGCGTTACTTTCCGTGTTGACCCGGCCGCCCAATGCCCCTCTGCCAGGGACGAATATCAAGCTCCGGTTCTCACTCAAGCTGCGGTTCAACTTCTTAGCCACTTTGGCTATTGTCTTGCCGCCCATAACAGTGACAATGCAGTCTGCCAGGGGCAAGAGGAGATTCAAGGCTGAATTCAGCTCTTCGCCAGCCAGGTCATAAACCCGGCTCTGCAGGTCCGCGTCGCCAGCTACGATAATTGTCCGATCTATTCCTAAAGCCTGGGCCAACCATACTTCTGCTTGGCTGGCATTAAAAAGTCGATCAACAATTGGTGCTGCATCTTTTACAACACTCTCTCCTTTTTCAGTCAAGAACATCCCGAAATTCTTGATTTCGATCAGACCCTGGTCACGCAGGTAATCAGTTTCGGTCCGGATGTTCCGCTCGCTCAGCCCTAGCTGCCTGGCCACCGTCCGGCGGCCGATTGGAGCATGCAAGCTAATCTGTTCAAGGATGAGATATCTTTGTCGAAAGATCTTTAAAGCATCGGGAACAATCAGTTCGAGCAGGGATAAATCCGTGTTCAAAGTAACCATCCTTCTAGTGGGGCGCTCCCCGACCACGCTGTTGTCGTTTTCTGTCCCACGTTGCTTAAAAATATAAGAGAAACAAGACTTCGCTTCAATCTCCATTTCTCTCTCGACACTCTTAGTATAACAGAATTCGCTCCGTATGCAAGTTTTTTTCTAACCCAGCCCGGGCAAAAAGCCTGTTTTATAACTTTCTTGACCTTTTTCGCAGATACTTTACAAGTTTTTACATTTTTTTGCTTTAACCCCTTCCCATTCTCTGAATCTCTGCTATAATTAATAACTGTGATTGGGACCCTTAGTGTAATGGATCGCACG
Organism: Lactobacillus delbrueckii subsp. jakobsenii ZN7a-9 = DSM 26046; assembly: GCF_001888925.1. NCBI lineage: Bacteria > Bacillati > Bacillota > Bacilli > Lactobacillales > Lactobacillaceae > Lactobacillus > Lactobacillus delbrueckii. The sequence goes on along the minus strand of NZ_CP018218.1, from coordinate 903,007 downwards.
CAAGATTCCGGTTCTTGAAATCTGGGTTCGACTCCCAGGGGGTCCATCATATGAAAACCGCTGCTTTTTAGCAGCGGTTTTCTTTTTGTCTTTTTTCGTTTTGTTTTTCTGTCTGCTCTGCCTCTTCTTTATCAGTCAAACAAGGCGGCTAAGTCCTGCAGGGTCAAGTCCTGCTTGGCCTGGCCTTGATAGTCGTGGCTGATTTGACCATGGTCTAAAACCAAAAGGCGGTTGCCATACTTTAAGGCGTCTTCCATATGGTGGGTGATCATCACCGCGGTGATCTTCTTGGCCCGGATCTGTTCATCGGTTGCCTCCATCAGCTTGTGGCTGGATCTGGGGTCAAGCGCCGCGGTATGCTCGTCTAAAAGCAGAAGCTCCGGCTTATTATAGGTAGCCATGACGAAGCTCAAAGCCTGCCGCTGGCCGCCTGAGAGCTGGTCGACCGGCAGGTCCAGCTTGCCGGCCAGGTCGGGGTTGACCTTTTCCAGGGCTTCTTTGAAGGCCGGAATGTTTTCCTTCAGCCGGCGCAGCTTCAGCCCCCGCTTCTGCCCTCTTTTTGCGGCCAAAAGCAGATTCTCAGCCACCGTCATCCGGGGCGCCGTTCCCAGCTTGGGATCCTGGAAGACCCGGGCGATGTAGCTGCTGCGCTTGACCTCGCTTTCCTTGCTGATGTCTTTGCCGACGTGGAGAATTTTTCCGCTGGTCGGCTGGATGGCCCCGGCCAAAACATTGAGCAGGGTGCTCTTGCCGGCCCCGTTGCTGCCTAGAAGGCAGATGAAGTCCCCTGGCTTGATCTTTAAGCTGAGCTTGCCCAGGATCTTGTTTTCCTCGCTAGTACCGCGGCCTACGACCACTTCCAAATCGGTCAGTTCCAGTAAATTTTGACTAGTCATGCTTAAATCCTTTCATAAATGTCTGCTTGAGGCGGAGTTTTTCTTCAACTTGCGGTAGCATCATGCAGGCGGCCAGAACTAGTGAAGAAATCAAATTCAAGTTGTTTGAAGACAGGCCCACCTGGAGAACTGCCAATAAGAGCAGGCGGTAGATAATGCTGCCCAGGCTGACCGCGAATAACCGGCTGGCCAGGCCAAGGTTTCTGAAGACGACCTCACTGATGATGATGGAGGCCAGGGCAATAACGATCGTCCCCATCCCCATGTTCACATCTGCGTAGCCGTTGCTTTGGGCGACCACCGCTCCGCAGAGGCCAACCAGGCCGTTGGAAATCATGAGGCCCGCCACCGTCATCTGCTGGGGGCTGATCCCCTGAGATTTGGCCATCTGCGGGTTGTCACCCGTGGCAATAAAGGCCTGGCCAAAGTCGGTTGACAAGAACCAGATCAAGTCGCAGGTGACCAGAACCATCAAGATGGTGCCGGCAACGACGCTGTCAAAGTACTGGGGCAGTTTTTGCAAAAAGGCCAGGGAGTAGATGGTCTTTTTGCCTAAAAGGGAGACATTAGACTTGCCCATAACCATCAAGTCGATAGAGTAGATCCCGGTCATGGTCAAAATCCCGGCTAAAAGGCTGGGAATCTTACCCTTGGTGATCAAAAGGGCCGTGACCAGGCCGGCTAAAGCCCCCGCCACAAAGGCGGCCAAAGTGGCTAAAAAGGGGTTGGTCCCTTGCACGATCAGGCTGACGGAAACAGCCGCGCCTAAAGGGAAGGTCCCTTCCACGGTCATATCCGTCGTATTCATGATTCTGAAGCTGAGAAAGAGGCCCAGGCCCAGGAGCCCCCATAAGAAGCCTTGGCCAATTGCCGATACGATCAAATTCATAAAAATCCTCCTTGTAAACTACTTGTAGATGGTTCCCTTAGACTTGGCTTCTTTCAAGAAGCTGGCCGGAACCTTGGTGCCCAGCTTCTTAGCCTCCTTGAGGTTAAGATACGGGGTGCCGTGTTCAACATAGCGGATGGCCATGTTGCCTGGCTTTTTGCCCTGCAAGATCTGGACGGTCATCTTGGCCCCGATCAAGCCCAGCTGGTACTGGTCCACGCTGTAGGTGGCCAGGCCCCCGTCTTTAACCATGGTGCCGGCAGCCGGGAAGACCGGCTTTTCAGCCGCGTTGGCGTTTTTGACCAGGGTCTGCATGGCCCCGGCAATCGTGTTGTCAGTCGGCACGATCACCGCGTCGACCTGGGTCAGCATTTGCTGGGAGACCTGGTTTAAGTCATTGCTGTTGGAAATGGAGTAGGCCTTGTAGTTGATCCCCATCTGCTTGCAGTAGCTGACGATCTGCTTGTAGCCAGACACGGCTGAGCTGTCACTTGAGGTGTAGATGATCCCCAGGGTCTTCAGCCTGGGCAAAAAACGCTGGATCAACTTGAGCTGCTGCTTGATCGGCGCCCGGTCGCTGACCCCGGTGATGTTGCCGCCGGGACGCTTGTTGTTCTTCACCAGGCCCGCCCCCTTAGGGTCAGTCACTGCCCCTAAGACAATCGGCTTCTTTTTGGTCGCGTTGGCCAGGGCCTGGGAAGACGGGGTGGTGATCCCGAAGAGGACCTGGTCCTGGCTGTTGACTAGTTTTTCCGCCATGGTCTTCAGATTGCTCTGGTCATTGTTGGCGTTTTGGTAGTCGATCTTGATCTTGTAGCCCGACTTGGCCAGGCCGGCCTTGTAGCCCCGGTAGATTTCGTCCAGGGCCGGGTGGCGCATCAGGGTCAAGACCCCCACTCTGACTTCCTTGCTCTTTTGGGCCGCCGGCTTGATATTGATAAACAGGGCGGCTGCCAAAAAAAGATAAATTGCGGCAAAGGCCGCGAGCACCTTTTTCATTCTGTTACCTCGCAAATTAAAGCAAAAACTAAAGTACTGTAAATACAGAAAAAATAACAAACTAACCGAAAGCAAAATAAAAAGGAGGATCCGCCTGGATCCTCTTTTTCTATCTCAAAAAGAAAAATCCGGATAGATTTATTTACTATCCGGACCCTAATCAACTTTTAGCAATTCAGACAGCAATTCAAGCCAAAACAGATTGAATCGCCCCGCGAAACAATCTCTACTTGAATTGCCAGCTTTCTTTTACCATTGCTTGAAAGTTCATCTTTTTACCTCTCGGTTAACATTTAATTTGTTTTTAACTGATCTTACTGGAAAGCCTTTCCCCTGTCAAGGCTATTTTTCGGCTTTTTACCAGCGGCCGGAAAGAATTTCCCCTCTTTGGGCCAATTGAGCATATAGCTGGCTGCCGTCACTGGCCAGACCTTCGATTTCCCGGTTGGAGACATGCTTCCAGGTCTTCTGGTAAGTCCCATCAGTCTGCAATTTGAAGATCAAGTTGTTAAAGGCCAGGTACATGTTGCTGCCGCTTACGTTGAAGCCCTGGACCGGAGAACTGCCGGCCTGCTGCTTGACGAAGTGGCTTTGGGTCGCCGTTACCTGACTGACCTGCCAGCGGTTGTTGACCAGGTTAAGGTACCAGAATTCATAGCGGCCAAATGCCGCGTTGTGGAAGACCCCGTACATGGTATTGTCGCCGGCAAAAGCGGCGTTGTAGAAGTAGCGGCCAGAGCTACCGACGTCTACCCGGATGCTCCAGACCTTGTTGATGGTCAAGTCGCTCTTCTTCAGCTGCAGGATTTCTTCCGAGTAAAAACCGTTGCTTGCCCCGCCTGGCAGCTTGTTTTCGTTGGCCAGGACATAGATGTACTTTGAACTTGCCCCCAGTGACTGGCCGTGGCCCAGGCGCATGTAAGGACTCACTTTGACATTTTGGGAGTAGCTCTTAAACTTGCCAAAACTCAGCTTCTTGTAGAGGTAGCTGCGCGGTGACAGATACTGGGCCTGGTACTTGTTCAGCTTCTTCATGTTGAAGGCCACGATGTTGCCCTTAAGCTGGTCGCTGGCCGCGGCTGACCGGTACCAGCTGCTGTAAGCCCAGCCGCCATTTACGGCCAAGCCTTCCATAACCGGACCGACCTGCTGCCAGTCATTGGTCTCCAGGCTCAAGTTGCGCGGCTCCCAAAGCTGGGTGGCCAGGGTCAAGCCGCCGCTGGTCCAGCGGTTGCCGCTGGTCTCTGTGCCATAGCGGTGGGCGGCGTTCCAGTTCTTGGAGCTGCCGGAATGCTTTCTCGTGCTGACCACTTCCTTAGGGCCCTTCTTCGCGCTAACAGCCGGCTTAAGGTTCCGGTTCGGGTTAGCCGTCTTCACCAATTCAACGGTCGTCTTGGCCTTGCCATAAGTAAAAGTCAGCTTGTTCCCGGACAGACTGGCCTTAACCGCGCCATTTGCCGGGTTCACCATGGTCCCGTGAGCGTTGGTCACATAGCTGATGGCGTCCTTGTAGTTAAAGCGGTTGTCATCTTCGACCAGGTAGATTTGCTTGGCCGCGGAAATCTTGTTTCTGACAAACCACTTTTCACTAACCCAGCCTAAAGGGCGGCCGTTGGCATAGATATAGGCATAAGTCCCCTTCTTGGTCTTCTTGCTGGCCGTTGACTGGATCTTGCTGTACTTAAAGTACTTAGTGGTCGTCACTTTCTTGCTGGCGCCCTTCTTGGTTACTTTGGCATAGATCCCCATGTTTTTCGTGCCAGGCATCTTGCTGACCGTGGCCGCCTGGGCCGTTTGGGCCTGGCCAATAAAGGCCGCCGCCAGCAGGAGCAAGCAGAGCAGTTTCTTATCCATTTCTTTTTCACTTTCTATATAAATTAGATTCTTTCCAGATAAAAAAGCCTTTTCACACAAGGACATTATAGCACCAGTTTATTTTTTTGAAAAAGAGTGCACCAAGTTTGACAGACCCGGCCAGGAGTGTTTTAATTAGCACTATATCCAAATGAGTGCTAATCCAATCACTAGGAGGAAAATTATGTTAGTACCTACAGTTATTGAACAAACGGCCCGCGGCGAACGCGCTTATGACATTTACTCCCGCTTGCTGAAGGACCGGATCATCATGCTGAGCGGTGAAGTTAACGACCAAATGGCCAACTCCATCATTGCCCAGCTGCTTTTCCTTGACGCGCAAGACAATACTAAAGACATTTACATGTACATCAACTCACCAGGCGGTGTGATCACTTCCGGCATGGCTATCGTGGACACCATGAACTTCATCAAGTCACCAGTTTCCACCATTGCCACCGGTATGGCAGCTTCCATGGCCTCAATCATTTTGGCTGAAGGCGAAAAGGGCAAGCGTTTTGCCCTGCCGCACGCTACTGTCCTCATCCACCAGCCTTTGGGCGGGGCGCAAGGGCAAGCCACGGAAATCCAAATTGCCGCTGAAGAAATCTTGAAGACCAGAAAGATGATCAATGAAATCTTGGCCAAGGACTCCGGCCAGGACATCGAAACCATCAAGCGCGACACTGAACGCGACCACTACATGACCGCTCAGGAAGCCAAGGACTACGGCTTGATTGACGACATCATGGTCAACCAAAACAAGTAATCCGCTTATCGGGAAAAGAAAATCCAGACGACTGAAATAGCCGTCTGGATTTTTTGTTGTCTTATTATTAGCGGAGGTTTTCCGCGATCTCATGCAATTTCTTCAAGCGGTGGTTAACCCCGGACTTGGAAATCGGCCCGTCGGGAACCTGCTCAGCCAGTTCCTTGAGGGAAAGTTCCGGGTGCTGCAGGCGGAAGCGGGCCAGGCTGGCCAGCTTTTCCGGCAAAGACTCCAGGCCCTGCTTTTGGTCAATCAATTCAATGTCTTCCACCTGCTTGGCGGCCGCGCCGGCCGTCTTGCGGAGGTTGGCCGTGTCGCAGTTGACCAGGCGGTTGACGGAATTGCGCATGTCCCGCATGATCCGCAGGTCCTCAAAGGCCAGCATGGCATTGACCGCCCCGACCACATGAAGGAAGTCGCCGATTTTTTCCGCTTCTTTCAAGTAGACGATGCTGCCGCTTCTGCGGGCCGTCACCTTGGCATTGAGGTCAAAGTACTTGTTCATGATCTCCTGCAGATCCTGGCTGTGGTTGGCATAGGTGCAATAGATTTCCAGGTGGTAGCGGCTGGTTTCCGGATTGTTGACGCTGCCGCTGGCCAAAAAGGCCCCCCGCAGGTAGGACATTGACCGCTGCTCTGAATACTTGATCTTGTCCGGCACCCCGGTGATGAAGCCTTTTTTCGGGGAATAGATCTCTAAATCCACCATAATCTCGCTGACCATCTGGGCCACTCTGACCAGGTACTGGTGGTTCTTCTTCAGCTTCATCTTCCGGGTCACGATCAGCTGGGGCTCAAAGCCGTAGGCCGTCTTGATCAGGGAAAAAATACGCCGGGCAATGGCCGGGTTTTCCGTCACGATGTCCAGGCTCATCTGTCCGTCATGCCGGCTCAAAACCGCATTCATCCGCAAAAAGGCCGCCAGTTCCGCCTTGGCATGCTCGGGATGGACCTCGATTGAAGTCAGTTCTTTTTTTACCTCACTGGCATAACTCGCCATTAACTTCCTACTTTCTCTTAAACATTTCCTGCAGGGCCAGGTCAATGATTTCCCTGGCCACCTTGTCGCCATCATGGAAGACCAGGCCGCTTCGCTGGTCGATAAAGTCATCCGTAATCACCCGGCAGTTCTGTTCCTGCAGGCCGGCAAAGTCGTTGGCGACCGGCTTTAAATACTCATCATAGTCTTCCGGATGGAACTTGGTCATGTCGATCCGGGCCCCATTGACCAGGGCGGTGTCGATATAATTGCCGCCCAGGTGCTGGTTGATGACCCGGACGTGGTCGGCATCGCTTAAGCCCACCGTTTCCCCGGCCTGGGTCATGATGTTGCAGACGTAAACCACTTCAGCCTTAGTCTCCCGGACTGCCTGGCCAACATTCGGGATCATCAGGTTCGGCAGAATCGAGGTAAACAAGGACCCTGGCCCCAGGACAATAACATCGGCCTGCATAATGGCCTCGATCACCGGACTGGGAGCTGCCGGCTCACCGTCATCAGCTGTTACCCAGACCCGCTTGATCTGCTTGTGCTGGCTGGTAATTTCCACTTCCCCGCTGCTCTGGCTGCCGTCCATGAATTCCGCGTTCAAGGTCAAAGGTTCGTTAGAAGAAGGATAAATGTGACCATCAACCTCCATCATGGCTGATAAGTTCTGGACAGCGTCAAAAATATTCCCCTGCATCTCGCTTAAGGCCGCGATGATCAAGTTGCCGATGGCGTGGCCGGAGAAAAAGGAGTCCTTTGATTCAAAGCGGTACTGGAAGATCTGCTTTTTTTCTTGCGAGAGGTCGCTCAAGGAAACCAGGACATTGCGGATGTCGCCCGGAGGAACGACGTTGATGTAGTTGCGGATGATCCCGGATGACCCGCCGTCGTCAGAGACGGTCACGATCGCCGTGATCTCCGCGTCCTGCTTTTTCAAGGCCTGCAAAATGACTGGCAGGCCGGTCCCCCCGCCGATGACGACCACCCGGGGCCGGCGGCGCTTGATGATGCGGATGATCTTGTTTTCGCCAAAAGACATGCTGAATTCCTACTTTCTGAGATAACGGCTGATTTCCCGGTGGGTAATGTCAACCGGATATTTTTCAGACAAGTCGCGCGCCAGCTGCTGGGCGATCGAAACGCTGCGGTGCTGACCGCCCGTGCAGCCGATGGCGATCGTCAGTTTTTCCTTGCCTTCGTCGATGTAGCCGGGAATTGCTGTCAACAAGAGGTCCAGCAGCTTGCCATAAAAGACCTTGGTTTCATCCTTGTCCATGACATAGTTGAAGACCCGCTTGTCCAGCCCCGTGAAGGGACGCAGTTCCGGAATGTAGAAGGGATTAGGCAAAAAGCGGACATCCATGACGATGTCAGCGTCAATTGGCATTCCATATTTGAAGCCGAAGGACATAACCTCAATCCCGAATTTTGGCTTGTGGAGTTCCCCGAATTTGCTCTGCAGCTTCTGCTTCAGTTCCTTCGTCGTCATCTTGGAGGTATCCAAAATGTAGTTGGACCGGTTTCTGACCGGAGTCAAAATGCGGCGTTCATCCCGGATCCCGTCTAAAAGGCGGCCGTTTTCCGCTAAAGGCGGCAGGCGGCGGGTTTCCTTGTAGCGGGCCACCAAGGTGTCGTCAGAAGCTTCCAAAAAGACAATCGTGGCCTGGGTCTGGCCGCTGTCTTCCAGGGAGTTGATTTCGTCGATTAGGTCCTTGTAGAAGGACTTGACCCTGAGGTCGATCACCACGGCAACTTTTTCAAAGTCTTCCGAAGTGTTCATCAAGTCCCAGAAATTGCCCAGCAATTCCGGGGGCAGGTTGTCAACCACGAAGTAGCCGACATCTTCTAATGAGTGGGCGGCGACCGTCTTGCCGGCCCCGCTCATCCCCGTCAAAATCAACAGCTGTTTCTTGTGTTTTTCATGCATGATTCCGTATTGCTCCCATAAAACGTTAAACTCTATCATACCGGGCGTGCCGCGTCTTGGCAATTATTTTGCCCTAGCTGCATTCCTATTCTCCACTATTTTTATAAAAAATCCCCTAAGCCGTAGACCCTTCTCCCTTGAAAACCGGTCAAGGTCTCAGCGTGGACCAAGGCACTCAAGACCGCTTCTTCGATTGTCTCCGCCCCGGCTTCAAAGACCGGGTCCAGCTGGCTGTCCGGCAAAAAGATAAAGCTTTCCGCTTCTTTAGTGAAATGGCTGACCCTTTGCGCCGTGGAAAAAGCCAGGGCAATGTCGCCAGAACCATCGCCGATATACGACCCGGTTCTGGCTAAGCCAACCGCGCTCCGGCGGGCCAGGCGGCCTAGTTGCCGGCTGGAGAGAGGCAGGTCGGTGGCGATCACCATCACGATTGACCCCTGGTCTTTTTGATAGCGGGCATAAAGCTGGTTATTTTCTGCTTTCGCCAGGGCCAAAACGGCATCTTTTAGTTCCTGGCCCAAAAGGCGGCTGCCAGCCCGCAACTTGCCAAAAGCCCCGAAATTGGCGCAGACCAGACTGGCTACGTGATATTTTTTCCCGCCCAGTTCCAAAAGCCGTGAAGCTGACCCGATGCCGCCCTTAAAGCCCAAACAGCGCATACCAGTTCCGGCACCGACATTACCTTCCAGCAGGGGCGGATTACCCTCGGCTAAAGCTAAAGCCGTCAGAGCATCGCTCTCTTTAACCGGCAGGGACCTAATATCATTCAAATCCCCGTCGTTACACTCCATTACGACCGGGTTAACCGTCCCGGTTGTGAGGCCGATCTCCGGGTTCCGATCCAGCATGTAGCGGGTCAAGGCCGTCCAGCAGGTCCCCACGGCCAGGGTGTTGGTCATGAGAATCGGGGTCTCCAAAGTACCCAGCTCATTGATCTGAACCAGGCCGGTAGTTTTGCCGAAGCCGTTGATGACCTGGCTGCTGGCCAGCATTTTTTGCTTAAAAATATCACTCCCGGGCAAGATTGCCGTGACGCCGGTATTAACCCTACCCTTTCGCAGGGTCACCTGGCCCACCTTGATCCCCGGAACATCGGTTATGTCGTTTTTCTCTCCGGTTTGATAAGCCCGGGGCAAAAACAGTTCTCCTTTTAAGCCCATCTTCCACCTCAGATTTCCGTCATGAACATTTTCGCCGTCAAGAGTTCCATAATGCTCTTGGCCCGGTAGGAAACGATCCGCTCGCCTGCTCGCTCAGCTCCCGGGTAAAAAGAAGCGGCTCTGGCCCGGCCTGCTGAATAAAAGCAGAATTCCAGCAGGTATTCGTCAGCTAAAAGCGGCAGACCACCGGGCCCCGCCAAGGCTTCCTTGATCCCGGTCGCGATGCCCGCTGCGACTTCCTGGGGGCTCTTATTGACAGTCGCGCTGCCCACCCCTTTTTTAGTGGCGCAGGTCACGATGCCCGGGCAAAAGTCCTCAGCCCGCCGGCAAATTCCGGCATCCCCGGCCAGGAAAAGTGAGGGTACCTCGTACTGGGCCGCGCAGAGGCTGTTGAAGGTAAATTCCGAGGCCAATTCCCCGTTCAGCTTGACCCAGGAATACCAGCCATGTTCCACTGTATGGTCCAAGGGCGTTTCGCTGGAGCCGGCCGGAGAGTGGCTGCCGATATGGATTGCCCCGGCATAGTCGGATGAAATTCCCGCCATCATTTCTTCTGGTGAAGAGTCCCAGCCCTGGATCAGTTCCGTGCCCGCCGGCAACAGGGCCGGATCCAGGTTGATCCCGTCCTCATGCCCGTCTTTGACGGTCACCTGGTAGCCGGCCTGCTGGCAGGCCTTGACCGCGGCCACGGTTTCCCGGGTCATTTCTTTTAAAGCCAGGTCATAGCCCTTGTGGCCATAATGGGTCTGCTCCCAGCTAGTAACGCCGGCGCAGCCCTCCATGTCGCAGGAAATATAAATCTTTTTCTCCATTTTCCCTTGCCTCCCTGCTTTTGCTTTTTCCTTACACTTTTTTACTACTTACTTTCATTTTACCATCAAAAAAACTGCCAACACTTAAACAATCTGTTAAGTATCGGCAGTTTAAAATGCTTAACGGTGCATAAAGGCCAAAGCAATCTCATTTATCCCGAAGATCATCAAGTAGATCGCGATCAAGTAGACCGTGCTCAACACCGCGATAACCGGTCTGAGCAGAAGCATAACCCCGACAACCAGGCCCAGGATGTTCAAGAGCAGGTTGAAGAAGAAATACCAGCCGGTCTCAAAGAAACGCAGATGCCAGGCAAAGACGATCCCGATCACCGAGTCGACGATGAACCAGATAGCCACCAAGATCGCGATCGTGTATGCCCCGACCTTGTTATCCCACAGGAAGAAGATCCCGATCAAAATGTCAAAGATCCCCGATAAAAGGGTCGTCCAAGACGGGCCAAAGATACCGTGAAAGCCGGCATACATGGAAATCCAAGCGCTCCCCTGCATGATCAACAAGACGGCCAGAACGATGACCAGTCCCCGCAAGCCCTTGCCAGGGTTGGCAAAGAAAAAAATGCTTAAAACGACGGAGATGACCCCAGCGATGAAGACGCCCCAGTCAAAGCCGCGTTTTTCGTTGTAGCCAGAATCAAACATAAAAATCACCCCTTCACACTGAAGTAAAAATTCTGACAATTATTTAGCTTCAGCTTTCATTTTACAATACTTTGCTAAAAAATGTTTAGGGCGTGATTAAGATTCTTTTTATTTATTTGCAAGACTGCTTTCAGTCAAAGCTTTGTCCCGGCCCAAAACTGGCTTGAGATACTTGCCAGTCCAGGACTCTGGGCAGTCTGCCACCTCTTCCGGCGTCCCCGTGCAGACCACCTGGCCGCCCCGCTCGCCCCCGTTAGGGCCCAGGTCGATCAGCCAGTCAGCCGTCTTGATCACGTCCAAGTTGTGTTCGATCACCAAAACCGTGTTGCCCTGGTCCACCAGGCGCTGGAGGACTTCCAAAAGGCGCTTGATGTCGTCGGTGTGCAGGCCAGTAGTTGGTTCATCCAGGATGTAGAAGTTTTTCCCAGTCGATAACTTCTGCAGTTCGCTGGCCAGTTTCATCCGCTGGGCTTCCCCGCCGGACAAAGTAGTGGCTGGCTGGCCCAGCTTGACATAGCCCAGACCAACGTCGACGATGGTCTGCAGCTTGCGGTGGATCTTGGGAATATTAACGAAGAAGTCACAAGCTTCACTGATCGTCATGTCCAGGACCTGGGCGATATTCTTTTCCCGGTAAGTCACTTCCAAAGTTTCAGAATTATAGCGCTGGCCATGGCAGACTTCACAAGGAACGTAGACGTCCGGCAGGAAGTTCATTTCGATCTTGAGGATCCCGTCCCCGTGGCAGGTTTCGCAGCGCCCGCCCTTGACGTTGAAGGAGAAGCGGGCCTTGGTGTAGCCCCGCATCTTGGCTTCATTGGTCTGGGCAAAAAGGGTCCGGATATCGTCAAAGACGCTGGTGTAGGTCGCCGGGTTGCTCCGCGGGGTCCGGCCGATCGGGCTTTGGTCGATGTCGATCACTTTTTCAATATTCTTCCAGCCGGTCAGCTTGTCATACTTGCCCGGCTTGGCGGAATTGTGGTTGAGCTTCTGGGCCAGGACCCGCTTTAAAATCTGGTTGACCAGGGTGGACTTGCCGGACCCGGAAACCCCGGTCACGACCACGAATTCACTCAAAGGGAATTCGACGCTGATATTCTTCAGGTTGTTCTCCGCCGCCCCGGTCAGCTTCAGCTTCTTGCCGCTGCCCTTGCGCCGCTTCAATGGTACCGGGATGAACTTTTCTCCCCGCAGGTACTGGCCAGTCAAAGACTTCGGATTGGCCATGACTTCTTCCGGCGTTCCGGCCGCCATAACCTCCCCGCCCTGGCTGCCGGCCCCTGGCCCCATGTCGATCAAGTAGTCAGCAGCCCGCATAGTTTCATCGTCGTGTTCAACGACAATCAAGGAGTTGCCCAGGTCCCGCATCCGCTTCAAAGAAGCGATCAAGCGGTCGTTGTCCCGCTGGTGCAGGCCGATAGACGGTTCATCCAAGACATACATAACCCCGGACAGGTTGGACCCGATCTGGGTGGCCAGGCGGATACGCTGGGCTTCCCCTCCGGATAAAGTACCGGCTGATCTGGACAGGGTCAGGTAGTCCAAGCCGACGCTAACCAGGAAATTCAAGCGGTCGCAGACTTCTTTTAGGATCGGCTTGGCGATAGCAGCTTCCTGCTCGCTTAAGTCAACTGCCTTGAAAAAGGCCAGACCGTCCTTGATTGACAAGTCGCTGGCTTCAGCCAGGTTCTTGCCATTGACCTTAACGGCCAGGGCCTTCTCATTAAGCCGCTTGCCACCGCAGACCTCACAAGGCAATTCAGTCATGTACTTGCCCATGGCTTCCTGCATGAACTTGGACATTGGCTTGGCGTAGCGGCGGTCGACATTGTTGATCACCCCTTCAAAGGGCTGCTTGGTGTCGTTGACCCCGAAGTCCCCTTCCAGGTGGAAGTGGATTTCCTTGTCTGACCCATTTAAGATAATGTCTCTTTGCCGTTTGGTCAGCTTTTTAAAAGGCTTGTCCATCGAGATCTTCAAAGCCGCGCAGGCCTGCTCCAGCATCCCCATGTAGTACTTTGACCCTGCCCAAGGAGCCAGGGCCCCTTCAGCCAAGCTCTTGTCCTTGTCCGGGACCACTAAGTCCGGGTCAACCGCCAGCTTCATCCCCAGGCCATCGCAGGCCGGGCAGGCCCCGAAAGGCGCGTTGAAGGAGAAAAGGCGGGGCTCCATTTCCCCGACTGTAAAGCCGCAAAGAGGACAGGCGTAGTATTCAGAAAAACTGAACTTCTCGCCCCCGATCACGTCAACGTCCATGTAGCCCTCAGACAGGCGCAGGGCTGCTTCAGCCGAGTCAAAGAGGCGGGACCGGATCCCGTCTTTGATGACCAGGCGGTCAACCACGATTTCGATATCATGGCGCTTTTTTTTCTCTAAAGCAAATTCCTCACTGGCGTCGTGCAGCTCGCCGTCAACGATCACCCGGACATAGCCGGCCCGGCGGATTCGGGCGAAAACCTCCTTGTGCTCGCCCCGCTTGCCCCGGATGACCGGAGACAAAAGCTGGATCTTGCTTCTTTCCGGCAAATCCAGGATCCGGGTCACCATCTGGTCAACCGACTGCCGCTGGATCAAGGTGCCGTCATTTGGACAGTAAGGGTGACCGACCCTGGCCCAGAGCAGGCGGAGGTAGTCGTTGATTTCAGTAACCGTGCCGACCGTTGAGCGGGGGTTGTGGGAGGTCGTCTTCTGGTCGATGGAAATGGCCGGGTTAAGGCCGTCGATTGAGTCGACGTCGGCCTTGTCCATTTGCCCTAAAAATTGGCGGGCATAGCTGGACAGGGATTCGACGTAGCGGCGCCGGCCTTCAGCGTACAGGGTGTCAAAAGCCAGTGAGCTCTTGCCAGAACCCGATAAGCCAGTAATAACGACCAGCTGGTCTTTAGGAATGGTTACGTCGATGTCTTTTAAATTGTGCTCACGGGCACCGCGGATGACAATCTTTCTATCTGCCATTGAAGTCCTTGCCTTTCTTCTTAATCGGTTTTCTTACAGAGCCTTCCAATTCGATAATCGCGTCGCGGAGGTTAGCCGCGCTTTCAAAGTCCAAGCGCTTGGCCGCGTCTTGCATCTGCTCTTTCAAGTTGGCGATCATCTGCTTCTTCTGCTTGGCCGTCAGCTCGTCGAAGTTGAGGTCGGCGAAGGAGTCTGACTTTTCGGCTTCCTTGTCGGCCTTGACCACGGAGATCATGTCCCGGACCGGCTTGATGATGGTCTTTGGCACGATCCCATGCTCTTCATTGTACTTCATCTGGATGGCCCGGCGGCGGTTAGTTTCATCAATTGCCAGCTTCATGGAATCGGTGATCCGGTCAGCATACATGATAACTTCACCGTTGGCGTTCCGGGCCGCCCGGCCCATGGTCTGGATCAGCGGCCGGTAGGCCCGCAGGAAGCCTTCCTTGTCCGCGTCCAGAATGGCCACCAGGGAAACTTCCGGTACGTCGATCCCTTCCCTAAGCAGGTTGATCCCGATCAAAACGTCAAACTTGCCCAAGCGGAGGTCGCGGATGATCTGCATTCTTTCCAGGGTTTTAATGTCCGAGTGCAGGTAGCGGACCTTGATGCCCAGGTCTTTCAAGTAGTCGGTCAAGTCTTCAGCCATCTTTTTGGTCAAAGTAGTGACAAAAACCCGTTCCTTTCTTTCAATCCGCAGGTTGATTTCAGCAACCAGGTCATCGATCTGCCCTTCAATTGGCCGGACCTCGATCTTCGGGTCCAAAAGGCCGGTCGGCCGGATGACCTGTTCCACGATCCGGCTAGTCTGGTTTAATTCATAGTCACCGGGGGTGGCTGACACATACATGATCTGGTTGACATGCTGCTCAAATTCTTCCAGCTTTAGGGGCCGGTTGTCCAAGGCTGATGGCAGGCGGAAGCCATAGTCAATCAAGGTCTGCTTTCTGTTTCTGTCCCCGTTATACATGGCCCGGATTTCCGGCATGGTGGCGTGGGATTCGTCGATTAAAATCAGGGAATCCTTGGGGAAGAAGTCCAAAAGGGTGTATGGCGGCTCACCGGCTTTGCGGTTTTCCATCTGCCGGGAGTAGTTTTCAATCCCGTTGGTGTAGCCGACTTCTCTCAGCATTTCCAAGTCGTAGGTGGTCCGCTGCTTGATTCTTTCTGCCTCCAGCAGCTTGCCTTCTTTTTCAAACTTCTTGACCTGGTCGTCCATCTCAGCCTTGATCCGGTCGATAGCCCCGGCCAGCTGATCATCGTTGGTCATGAAGTGGGTGGCCGGGAAAAGGGAGATGCTTTCTCTGACCCCGTGCACTTCCCCGGTCAAGGGGTCAACTTCGACAATCCGGTCGATTTCGTCGCCAAAAAATTCAATCCGGTAGGCCCGGTCAGAATAGCCGGCCGGGAAAACTTCCACGACGTCGCCCCGGACCCGGAAGCGGCCCCGCTGGAAGTCGATGTCGTTTCTGTCGTACTGGATGTTGACCAAGTCTCTGAGCAGGGTGTTTCTTTCGTATTCCTGGCCAGTATAGACGTTTAACACGCTGGCCGCGTATTCTCTTGGGTCACCCAAGCCGTATATACAGGAAACGGAAGCCACCACGATGACGTCATTTCTGGACATCAAGGCGCTGGTGGCGGCGTGCCGCAGCTGGTCGATTTCGTCGTTGATCGAGGCGTCTTTTTCAATGTAAGTGTCTGACTGGGGCACGTAGGCTTCCGGCTGGTAGTAGTCATAGTAGGAAACGAAGTATTCCACGGCGTTGTTCGGGAAAAATTCCTTAAATTCATTGTAGAGCTGGCCAACCAGGGTCTTGTTGTGGGTAATGACCAGGGTCGGCTTGTTCATTTTGGCAATTACATTGGCCATGGTATAGGTCTTCCCCGTCCCCGTTGCCCCCTTGAGAATCTGCTCTTTATCGCCGGCTTGAAAACCGGCCGTCAGCTGGTCGATGGCCTGCTGCTGGTCACCGGCCGGCTTATATGGTGAGACGAGTTCAAATTTGTTATTGTCTTGCCGCTTAATCACTTTTTCCCCCTTAAACTTGCAATAATCAGTCGTAATCTATTTTACTACCCGAACATAGATTCTAACAATATTTTGCTCAAAGAAAAAAGCAGCAGACCACTTGTCCGCTGCTTTTAATATCTATTTCAAAAAGCCCTTGGCTTGCAGGTAGTTGTAAGCTTCCTGCCCGGCCACGCTGCCTTCGCCCACGGCGGTCGTTACCTGGCGCAAATCCTTTGGCCGCACGTCGCCGGCCGCGAAGATCCCTTCTTGCCGGGTCCGCATCAATTCGTCAGTAGGAATCCAGCCGTTTTCGTCCAGGATATCCAGGCCATCCAGGGCCTTAGTCACTGGCAAAACGCCAACGTAAATGAATACGCCCTTGGTGGCAAATTCCTTTTCTTCCCCGCTGACCTTGTCCTTGTAACGGATCCCGCTGACCTTGCCGTCTTCGCCGACAATTTCTTCAGTCAGGGCGTTCCAGACAAACTTGATCTTCGGGTGCTTGAAGGCCTTCTCCTGCAGTTCAGGCTTGGCCCGCAGCTGGTCTCTTCTGTGAACGACCGTGACTGACTTGGCTGACTGAGCCAGGTAGAGCCCTTCCTGGATGGCCGAGTCGCCCCCGCCGATCACCGTCACGTCTTCATCTCTGAAGAAAGCTGCATCGCAGACGGCGCAGTAAGAAACACCATGGCCGGAATAAGTTTCCTCTCCCGGCACGTTCAAGTGCTTGTGCTCTGATCCAGTCGCGATGATCACGGCTGGAGCCAGGTATTCCTCGCTGTCCGTAATCACCCGCTTGTAGTCGCCTTCCAGCTTGACGGCCTGGACGTCGCCATATTCATAGCTGGCCCCGGCGTTTTGCACGGTCTGGTACATCTTTTCGCCCAGTTCCGGCCCCTGAACTTCCACAAAGCCCGGGTAATTGTCGATGTCGGCAGTGTTGTTCATCTGCCCCCCGTAAATCCCCCGGTCTAAGAGGACCGTCTTCAGGTTGGCCCGGGCCGCGTAAACTGCTGCCGTCATGCCGGCTGGACCGGCACCAATGATTACTACGTCAACTTCTTTGGTCATAAACAGCCTCCTTGCCACTTACTTTTTATAAGTAATATCATACAGGATTTTCAAAAGATTGCAAGCCTCTTTTAAATTCTGATTTCCGGTCCCATCTGCCGGCTCATCATCAGCTTGATCTCATCGTCGATCTTGGCCTCCTCATAGAGGACCTTGTAGATGGAAGCTGAAATCGGCATGTCTAAAGAATACTTGTCGCAGATTTCGTACACGGCCTTGACGGTCGTGGCCCCTTCAACAACCTGGCCCATGTTGGCCAAGACTTCGTCCAGGGGCTTGCCCTGGCCCAGCTGGTAGCCGCAGCGCCAGTTCCGGGAGTTGACTGAGGTACAAGTCACGATCAAGTCGCCGATCCCGGACAGGCCACTGAAGGTCCAAGGCTGGCCGCCAAAGGCCACGCCCAGGCGGGTGATTTCCGCCAGGCCCCGGGTCATCAAGGCTGCCTTGGCATTGTCCCCGTAGCCCAGGCCCGCCAGGATCCCAGCCGCGATGGCGATGACGTTTTTAACAGCCCCGCCGACCTGGACCCCGATTGGGTCGTTGCTGGTGTAGAAGCGGACATAATCATTTGAAAAAATCTTCTGCATCTTGGCCGCGTTGTCCAGACTGGTTGAAGCCAGGGTAATGGCCGTCAGGTCCTTTTGGGCGGTATTTTCCGCGTGGCTGGGACCGGACAGGACGATCATCTTGTCAAATCCGTCCGGGTAGATTTCGTCTTTAAAAATCTGCAAAACCAGCTTTTTAGTCCCCGGTTCAATCCCCTTGGTGGCCGAAACTAGGTAAGGCTGGCGGCCATTTTCGTCCAAGACCTGCCGGACCGCTTTAGCCACTGACCGGATCGCGCTGGTCGGTACGGCGAAGAGGATAACGTCACAGTCTTTCAGAACCTGCCCCATGTCGGTACTGGCCCAAACGCTAGGGTTCAAGGTCCAGTCCTTCATGTAGTGCAGGTTAGTGTGATCTTGGTTGATCTCATCAGCAATAACTTGCCGGTGGGCGTAAAGGGCCACCTCGTGGCCGTTGTCAGCCAGCATGGAGGCCAGGACTGACCCCCAGGAACCGGCGCCTAAAACGGAAATTTTTGCCATTTTTTCTACCTCTCGTATGGATATTTTAAACCGCTTCCTTCAAGATACCACTTTGGCTTGACTTTGACACGCCGGTAGACAAATAAAATAACCACAGCGATTAAAAGCAGGAGGCTGAGGGCCTGGGAAACCCGGATGACGCCAAAGATATAAAGGCTGTCCGTCCGCATCCCTTCGACGAAAAAGCGGACCACGGAGTACCAGGCCAGGTAAAGCATGAAGACTTCCCCCTGCTTAAAAAGATGCTTCTTGTGGCGCAGGGAGAGGATGATGATCAAACCGATCAGGTTAAAGAAAGATTCATACAAAAAAGTCGGCTTGTAGTAGCTGCCATTAATGTACATCTGGTCGATGATGAATTGGGGCAAGTGGAGGTTTTGCAGATACTGCAGGC
This sequence comes from Lactobacillus delbrueckii subsp. jakobsenii ZN7a-9 = DSM 26046, assembly GCF_001888925.1. Classification (NCBI taxonomy): domain Bacteria; kingdom Bacillati; phylum Bacillota; class Bacilli; order Lactobacillales; family Lactobacillaceae; genus Lactobacillus; species Lactobacillus delbrueckii. The sequence continues at coordinate 884,528 of NZ_CP018218.1, read as the reverse complement.
TGCACTTGGCCCCGTGGGCCTCCTGGTTCATAAAATTGCCCCACCGGCCCAGGACCTGGGCCGCCATCACGCCCGGCGCCACGATGTCCAGGACTAGAAATGGCGACAAGAAGCGCCGGTAGCAGAAGACCAAAAGGACGATCGCCCCGGCGATCAAGCCCCCGTAAATGGCAATCCCCCCGTTCCAGATGGCGATAATTTCATCCGGGTGCTGGGAGAAGTAGCCCCATTCAAAAATTACATAGTAGATCCGGGCCCCGATAAAGCCGATTGGCACGCCCCACAAGAGCAAGTCGATGAAGTCATCGCTCATGATCTGCCGTCTTTGCCCTTCTCTGATCGACATGAAGGTAGCCAGCAGGATCCCGCAGGCGATGATGATTCCGTACCAGCGGACGTGAATGTCCCCGATACTGAAAGCGATTGGATTCAGTGCTAAAGTCATTAGTCTGCTTTACCCCCTTTTTCTTCCTCGCTGTTTTCCGCGATCAGGCTGGTCAGGTTTTCATCAAAAGTCTTGGCCGCGTCAAAGCCCATGGCCTTGGCTCTGAAGTTCATGACGGCCACTTCCACGATGTTTTCCATGTTCCGGCCGACCTTGACCGGAATAGTGACCTGGGGAACCGCGATCCCGCAGATGATCCGGGTGTTTTCCTGGAAGCCCAGGCGGTCATAGTTGGCCTTGGAGTCCCAGTTGGTCAAGTTGATAACCAGGGAGATCTCGGTTTCATCCTTGATGGCCCCAATCCCGAAGAGCTTGAGGACGTCAATGATCCCAATCCCCCGGATTTCCATCAAGTGCTTCAAAATACGGGGAGCTTCCCCGACCACGGTCTCGTGGTCTCTTTGGTAGACATCCACCCGGTCGTCAGCGATCAAGCGGTGACCGTGCTGCACCAGGGCCAGGGCGGTTTCGGACTTGCCGACCGCGGATTCCCCGGTCAAGAGGACCCCCATCCCGAAAACTTCGACCAGGACCCCGTGAACGCTGCTTCTTTCCGCCAGCTTGACGGCCAGGTACTGGGTGATCATGCTCATCAAGTAGGTCGTGGCGTCATTGGAAATCAAGATCGGGGTCCCGGCTGCTTCTGCCGCTTCTTTAAGTTCAACCGGCACCGGCAGGTTGCGGGAAACCAGCAGGCAGGGAGTTTCTTTCTGGCAGATTTTTTCAAAAACTTTCCGGCGCAGGTCGTGGTCCAGCCGGGCAGCGTAGGAAATTTCCGTTCTGCCCAGAAGCTGGACCCGGTCAGCCGGGTAAAAGTCAAAGTAGCCGCTCAATTCCAGTCCCGGCCGGTAAACGTCGGAAACCGTAATCTTCTTGCCAGACACGCTTTCCTGTCCCTGCAGAACCCGCAGGTTGGAATTGTCATTAATGAACTCAGTTAGTTTTACCGTGTTCGTCATCATGTACCTCACTATCATCAACATCTCGCACTGTCACATCTTGCGCCTGTTTCCGCGGCCGCTCCGGATCTGCCTGGCCTGGCTTGAACCTGTCGGGCTCTGGCCGGCTGGGCAGCTTGTATTTCTTCCGCCAGTAAAAGCGGTAGTAGAGCCATAATGGCAAAATTACGACCAGGCCCACCGGCAGCAAGGCAATCAAGGCCTTGAAGAAAACCGAGAGCAGGGCCAGGGCGACTACCGCCGCCAAAACCAGCAGTACTATCGTGGTAAATGACATATTTTTCCTCTTATTCTGGATTTTCCTGGCTCAAACGCCACTGCAGGTAGGCGTAGATGAAGGGGTCCAGCTTCCCGTCCATCACCCCGCCCACATCGGCGGTTTCATAGCCGGTCCGGTGGTCTTTGACCATGCTGTATGGGTGGAAGACGTAAGACCGGATCTGCGAGCCCCAGGCAATGTCCAATTGCTCACCCTTCAAGGCCGCCTTTTCCTTGCGCTTCTTCTCTTCTTCCAGGTGGAAAAGCTTGGCCCGCATTTCATTCATGGCCGTGTCCCGGTTCTGGAACTGGGACCGCTGGGCCTGGGAAGTCGTCACGATCCCGGTTGGGATGTGAGTAATCCGGACGGCACTGGAAGTCTTGTTAATGTGCTGGCCGCCCGCCCCGGATGACCGGTAGACGTCAATTCTGAGGTCCTTAGGGTCAATGTCGATTTCAATGGAGTCATCGACTTCGGGGATAACTTCAACCGAGGCAAAAGAAGTGTGCCGTCTTTTGGCTGAGTCAAAAGGCGAAATCCGGACCAGGCGGTGAACGCCGTGTTCAGACTTCAGCAGCCCGTAGGCATTCTTGCCGGAAATCCGGACGCTGACGCTCTTTAAGCCAGCTTCATCACCTGGTTCAAAGTTGTTGACTTCAAACTTAAGGCCACGGGAGTCGCAATAGCGCTGGTACATCCGGAGCAGCATGTTCCCCCAGTCCATGGCTTCAGTGCCGCCGGCCCCCGGGTGGATTTCCATCAAGGCGTTATGGTCATCATATTCGCCCGACAAGAGCAGGTTCAATTCATACTGGTGGAACTCTTCCTGCAGCTTGGCCAGCTGGTCTTCGGTGTCCTTTTGCAGGTCCGCGTCTGCTTCCAGGCGCAGCAATTCCAGGGCCGTTTCTTCATCGGTCAGGTCTTTTTCCAGAGCCAGGAAGGAGTCCCGCTTTTCCTTGAGCAGGTTGGTCTCACTGATCAATTTCTGGGCCTTTTCCTGATTGTCCCAAAAGCCCGGTTCCGCCATCTTGGCTTCGTTGATTTCAATGCTTTCGCTGATATTATCGAAGTCAAAGAGACCCCCTGAAGTGGTTAAGCCGGGTCCGCAACTCGTCTAAAGCATTTTGAATTTCATTGATTTCCATTGTCTTTTTCCTTTGCTAAAAATACTCTTTTTGTTTACTACAATTATAACCAAAAGAGGAGGCTCCCGCCCCCTCTTTGCTGATTTATTACCGACTCAAGTTGTTTCTGATCTGCGCCTTCATGAAGAGGCGAGTCACGTCAAACTCGATGTCGCTGATCATTTCTTCAAACATGTTGTAGCCGGAGTCCTGGTATTCAACCAGCGGGTTCAGCTGGCCGTAGCCCCGCAGGCCGATTGACTGCCGCAATTGGTCCATGGCGTCAATGTGGTTGGTCCAGTGTTCGTCAACCACGCGGAGGATAACCACCTTTTCAAATTCCAGCATTTGTTCCGGATCAGCCAGGGCAGCTTCCTTTTCCTGGTAGTTGTCTTCAACCAGCTGGTAAAGCTGCTGCTTAAGGGCATCTGGCGTGAAGGTCTTGAAGTCGATTTCTGAATTAACGTATTCTTCACTGGCCAGGCTGGAAACGATAAAGTCGCGCAAGGAGTCCAGGCGCCAAGTCGACCGGTCGCCTTGGGTGAACATATCCACTTGGTGGTCGATAGTCCGGTGGATCATCGGCATCAAGACACTCTTCAAGGACTGCTGCTCATCGATAACCTGCATCCGTTCCTTGTAGATGATTTCACGCTGGATCCGCATAACGTCGTCGTATTGCAGGGTCTGCTTCCGGATGTCGTAGTTGTTCCCTTCAACCCGCTTCTGGGCTGATTCAACCTGGCGGGTGATCAGGCGGCTTTCGATGACCTTGTCGTCGTCATTGTCGGACAGGCGGTCAAGGAAGTCCTTGACCCGGTCGCCCCCGAAGCGCTTCAGCAAGTCGTCTTCCAAGGACAGGTAGAAGCGGGTGTAACCCGGGTCACCCTGCCGGCCGGACCGGCCCCGCAGCTGGTTGTCGATACGGCGGGATTCGTGTCTTTCAGTCCCGATTACAGCCAAACCGCCCAGTTCCTTGACGCCAGGCCCCAGCTTGATGTCAGTCCCACGCCCGGCCATGTTGGTGGCAATCGTAACTGCCCCTCTTTGGCCAGCATTCATGATGATGGCTGCTTCCTTGGCGTGGTTCTTGGCGTTCAAGACAGCGTGCGGGATGTGTTCCTTGTCCAGCATGTGGCTCAAGCGTTCAGAAGATTCAATGGACACCGTGCCGACCAGGATTGGCTGGCCCTTGGCGTGCCGCTCCTTGATTTCGTCAACCACGGCCTTGAACTTGGAGTCCAGGGTCGGGTAGAGCAGGTCTGGCATATCTTGTCTGATGACTGGCCGGTTGGTCGGGATGGTGATGACTTCCATGTTGTAGATTTCACGGAATTCTTCTTCTTCAGTCTTGGCCGTACCGGTCATCCCGGACAGCTTCTGGTACATTCTGAAGTAGTTCTGGTAAGTAATTGTGGCCTGGGTCTGGGATTCTTCCTGGATCTTGACCCCTTCCTTGGCTTCGATGGCCTGGTGCAGGCCATCTGAGTAGCGGCGGCCTTCCATAACACGGCCGGTAAAGGAGTCAACGATCAGGACTTCACCGTCTTGGACAACGTAGTCGATGTCCTTGAGCATGATGTAGTTGGCCCGCAAGGCTTGGTCGATGTGGTGAACCAGCTTCTGGTTTTCAACGTCGTAAAGGTTCTTGAGGCCAAAGTGGTCGCAGGCCTTCTGGATCCCGGTTCTGGTCAAGGAAATAGTCTTGGTTGGCCAGTCGATCTTGTAATCGCCGTGGTCTTCATCGTCATCAGCGTCATTGTCGCTCTTGTCTTCCACCAGCTTCTTGACAAAGCGGTCAGCCCGGATGTAGTCAGCGTTAGCTTGCTCAGCTTCACCGGAAATGATCAAAGGCGTCCGCGCTTCGTCGATCAAGATGGAGTCAACTTCGTCGATGATGGCGTAGTTAAGCGGCCGCTGCACCATTTGTTCCTTGTAGACAACCATGTTGTCCCGGAGGTAGTCAAAGCCCAGTTCAGAGTTGGTTGAGTAAGTTACGTCGCAGGCGTAAGCTTCCCGCTTTTCTTCCGGGGACATGGTGCTGACGTTCAAGCCGACCGTCAAGCCCAGCCAGCGGTAGAGCTGGCCCATTTCAGTTTCGTCACGTCTGGACAGGTATTCGTTGACAGTAACAACGTGCACGCCCTTGCCAGACAAAGCGTTGAGGTAAACCGGCATGGTGGCCGTCAAGGTCTTACCTTCCCCGGTCATCATTTCGGCAATGTTGCCCCGGTGCAGGGCAATCCCGCCGAGGATCTGCACGTGGAATGGGTACAGGCCCAGAACCCGCTTGGAAGCTTCCCGGGATACGGCAAAGGCTTCCGGCAGCAGGTCGTCTAAGCTTTCGCCCTTTTCAATCCGGCTCCGGAATTCCGGCGTCTTGGCCTGCAATTCTTCGTCAGAGAGAGCGGCCATTTGGTCAGCGTATGACTCTACTTGGTCAGCAATTTTTTCAAAACGTTTAAGTTCTCTTTTATCAGCGTTGTATAACTTCTTTAAAATGTTTGCCATCTAATCGTCCTTAATTCTGATATTTAGTCTAAAATCACAGAATAATTTTAACATGTAAATGCCAAAAATTAAAATAATCTACAAAAATAAGCAGGGCACAATAATTATCGTGCCCTGCCTGGCTTGCAGCCTTAGTATTCAGTTGGATAAGCGGCGAAACTATTCGTTAGTTTCAATCAAGCCGTAGCTGCCGTCGTTGCGGCGATAAACCACGCTGGTGCCGTTGGTTTCAGCGTCTTGGAAGACGAAGAAGTCGTGTTCCAGCATGTCCATTTGCAAGATGGCTTCTTCTGGGTCCATTGGCTTCAAGCTAACCCGCTTGTTGCGGACAATCTTGAACATTGGAGCCTTTTCTTCCTTCTCCTCTTCAACCGGAGCTTCTTCAGGGATGAAGAATTCTTCAACGCCCTTTTCACGGCTCTTGCGGTTGACGCGGGTCTTGTACTTTCTGATTTGGCGTTCAAGCTTTTCGGAAACAAAGTCAATGCTGCGGTACATGTCATCCGTAGTTTCTTCAGCTCTCAAAACCAGGTATGGAAGCGGAATGGTTACTTCAACCTTAGCTGAGTGGTCACGGTATACCTTCAGATTTACATGAGCGATTACGTCCTGGCTCAGATCAAAGTACTTTTCCAACTTGGTCAAGCGCTTTTCAACATAATCTCTCAAAGCTTCAGTGACTTCAATATTTTCACCACGAACATTGTACTTTAACATAATAATTATCTCCTTTCACGCTTGCGCGGTTTCTTTACACTCATATTATACCAAACTTGAAAGCGCTTTGTGAAAATATTTAGCGACTAATTGAAAAACTTTCGACCTGGCATTTAGGAAAAGCCGTTTCAATCGCGTCGCGCGCATGGTAAAGCGTTCGGCCTGTGGTGTAAATGTCATCCAAAAGGATGATCTTACCTGTTATTGTACCCCTAAATTCCGGATTTAAAAAGAAATTTTGCTTGGCCTGCATCCTGACTTTTTTTCCCTTTTCCCCCTGGGCCCCAGCTCCAGCCTTCTTGGCTAAAAGAGGCGTTAAGGGCAAAAGAGGGGTAAAAATTTCCCAGACCGTGTCATAGCCCCGCTTTTTCCGGTGCTCAGGTGAAGTCGGGACCGGGACGTAGTAGTCGGCCGCTAATTTTTGGACAGCAGGGGCGGCCAATTCCTGCAAAACTTGGCAGAGCAGGTAGTCCCCGTAGCGCTTGTAGCGGACCATCAGGTCATGAAATGCCTGGTTGTAGCAGTAGACGGCCTGGTTGTGCAAAAAATTCCCCTGGTAGATCCGCCGCCACTTCTGGCAGTCCTGGCAGATTTCCCCGCTATCCTGCTGGCGGCCGCACTGGGGGCAAAAAGCGGGGCCGATCTGCGCAAACTGCTGGCGGCAGGATGGACACAGGCAGGAAGTCTTGCTTTTGCCCGGCAAAAGCAGGCGCCTCATGTCCAAATCTCCGGTAAAAGGCTGGTCGCAAAAAAGGCAAAGACTCATCCCCGGTTCATCTCCTTGATCTGCTTGACCGCGCTTCTGATCTGCCGGCTGTAGCGCCGGTAGCCAAAAAGCACCAGCCCGTCCGGATCCTGCTTGTCTCTGCCCACCCGGCCGGCAATCTGGACCAGGCTGGCAGCGGAATAAATCTCATCATCAGCGGCCACGATGATCACCCAGACATGCTTAAAGGTCACCCCCCGCTCCAAGATTGTGGTCGTCAAAAGCAGGTCCAGGTCGCCTTTGCGGAATTTTTCCACCTTCTCCAGCCGGTCCGGGTCCTGGGCATAGACGGTTGCCAGGCGCAAGTCGGGCAGGAGCCTTTTGACAGCGGCAAAATACTGGGGCATCTGGGCAATTCTGGGCAAAAAGACCAGGAGGGGGTGGCCGCTTTTAGCCGCCATTTTGATCCGCCGGGCTAATTTCGGATGCAGGCGGCCCTTGGTCAAAAAAGGCTTGACGTACAGATCCAGCCGGGGCACAGGCAAAGTATAGCCGTGAAAGCGGCGGTTGAGCCTAACGATGGCCAGTTTCCCCTGCCTGGCCGCTTTTAGCAGGTCCTCAGGCGGGGTGGCCGTCAAAAAGACCCGGCTGCCTGTTTTTTTAACAGCATTGCCCGCGGCAAAATGCAACTGGGGATTGCCGGCATATGGAAAGGAGTCGATCTCATCGATGATCAAAAGATCAAAGGCCTGGTAGTACTTCAACAGCTGGTGGGTCGTACAGATGACCAGCTGCTCATTGGCCGCTTCCTTTTCCTCCCGGCCATGGTACTTGCCGATCTCCACCTCCCCGAAGGCTGCTACTAGGCGGGGGTAAAGCTCATTGACCACGTCGATTCTGGGCGTGGCAATGGCTACCCGGCAGCCGCGGCTGAAAGCCTCAGCCAATAAGGGGAAAATCATCTCCGTCTTACCCGCCCCGGTCACGGCCTCAACCAGGCAGTCCTCTTTAGCGGCAAATTTCTCCAATAAAAAGCGGCTCACACCCCCCTGCCGCTCTTGCAGCTGCCCTGTCCAGGTCATCCCCGCCCTGGCCGGGTAATGACTGCCAGCCGTCTGGCGGACCAAAAGCTTGCCCTCATCCAGCCGGCCCAGGCCCACGCAAGCACGGCAATACAAAAAGCCCGACGGCAGGCGGGCCCAGCATGAGCTGCCGCAGCGCTGGCAGATGCCATTTTCGATGGCGGGAATTGTCGTCTGCCCCTCTTTTATGCTATTATCCACTTTGTCAACCAGCCATTGGCGGCCGGTCAGAGATTCTTTTTCTTCTGTCATTTTTTTGCCTCCACTAACTAATACACCAAAAAGGGATGATTTTTTGTCAAAAGAAGCAGATTTTTTAACAATCAAAGAAAACGGCCAGCATGAGCTGGTCATCAAGAAGAGCCGCTTCATCGCGACTCTTGCCCGGGTCCAGGATGAGGAAGAGGCCCGGGACTTTATTGCCGCGACCAGCAAAAAGTACCATGACGCCACCCACAACACCTATGCCTATACCTTGGGCATTAATGACGACCGGGTCAAAAGCAGCGACAACGGCGAACCAGCCGGTACGGCCGGGGTGTCGGAATTAAAGACCCTGCAATTAATGGGCCTGAAGAATGTCGCCGTCGTCGTGACCCGGTATTTCGGCGGAATCAAATTAGGGGCCGGCGGCCTCATCCGGGCATACTCTTCCAGCGTCAGCGAGGCAGCTGAAGCCATCGGCATCGTCAAGCGGGTTAAGCAGCAGGAATTGATTTTTACGATCCCCTACAACCGCTATGACAAGGTCGACCACTTCCTTAAGGAAAAAGAGGTCTTCGTTGCCGGCACTGAATATGGCGTAAACATCACCATTTCCATCTACCTGGACCTGGGCCAGATTGACCCCTTTATCAGCGATCTAACCGAGCTCTTAAACGGTGAACCCAACCTGATCAAGGGGGACCAGCGCTATAACGAAATTCCCGTTAAAAGCGGAGAAAAAAGATTCTAACCAAAAATGACCAAGCATTTCTGCTTGGTCATTTTCTTTTCTACTCTAAGTCAAGTGTTATCAACGATTTTAGGCAATTTTATTTTGAAATAAGGGCCTAATCGGGAAATGGTTCCCGAAGAATCGAGTTAAATATCTGATTTAGGGCATGATAAATACAGCCACCTTCTGTAATTTCAAAAAAGAGGCTGTTATAATATCTATTGGATCAATTTTTATGACAAAAGTCTTTGGTTATGTTTGGCTACGTCATAGCTATACAATTGATCATTCTTAATTAAAGCGAAGATCGTCCGTAATAATTTATGGATCGATGCGATAGCGGCCTTCTTGTGACTTGCAGTCTCAGAAGACCGTTTTCGTTTCTCGTAATAATCCGCAATATGGCAAGGGTTTCCCACTTTCTTAGCCGACTGAATTTGGTTTATGGCCAAGTACAGCACCTTTCTGCCAATAGCTGTCCCACGCTTTGAAATTGACAGGTGGGCCGTGAGATTGTCAGATTCATAAACTTGAGGATCAACACCAACGAAGGCATTTAATTGGCTAGGGTTGTTAAAACGTCTGATATCTCCAAGCTCACTAATGATTCTTAGAGCAGTGTTTTTGCCGATGCCTGGAATGCTTGTGAGGATCTCCAGATCCCGTTTAGGAGCCAGCTTAGCCATCTCCTGTAAAGCAGTCTGGCACTCTTCTTCAGCGCTCAGAATGTTGTTAATAGCCATTTTGAGGCCACGAATATGAGCACTGTTCTTTTTGACAGCTGGGCATGCGACTTTAGCCAACCGAATAAGACTTTGCGCTATGTCGTTAGCGCGTTTTTTACCAATACCGGTTAAGCCCTTTAAGAAGTCGATGATATCGGCTTCTTTTGTTTCTAGTACGATATCTGGGTGTGGGAATCTGAGGACAATACTCCAGTAGTTTTTCCCTCTCGGATTAACCATTAAGTGCTCAATCTCTGGGAAAGTGAGCTGAATGGCTTTGTGCAGTCTATTCCTGTTGGTTATCAGATCGTGCGAAGCCTGCTCGTAGATACGGTTATTGGCCATCAATTCTTGATATTCTTCGCTTTGAACGTAGGCCAGCCGCTGCGGGTGCTCAGATTGCAGCTTGGCAAGGTACAAGGCATCAAGCTTATCGGTCTTGTTCTGGTGCAGGTCATCCTTTGTCTTTCTTTTGGCTTCTAGCGGATTCATCATGACATAGCGCAATTCGTGCATGTCCAAGAATGCCTGGAGTCTTCTGGAATAGACGCCAGTTGCTTCAAAGATAATCTGTGGGTTAGTAACCTGCTTAAGGTCACCTAGCAGCTGATTGAAGCCTACCATATCGTTGGAGATGGCATAGTCATTAACTTTTTGGCCATTGACCATAATGCATACGTTAGACTTTCGGCTGCTAACATCAATACCGAAAACAGTTTTCAATAAATCCATAAGAATAAACCTCCGCTTTACTCGGAGATGAGCTACCTCCACCTAATCCAATCAGATCTAATTTTCTCAACAGGACTTTAACAGCCAACATACTTAGACAAGATTCACAATTGAATGGTGAAGCTGCCCGTTTTGCCTACGACATCGTGTGTCCAGAAAAAGAACGGCATTGGCTTCATCTCCACTTTACATAGTAAAAGAAAAAGTGTTGAACGACTACTCCGTCGAGTAATCATCCAACACTAGGTTAGTATGTTTTGTCTGTTCAGCTTTATTGTTTTTTACCGCTATTTTTCTCAGCAGGCTTGTGCCCTCCCTTGGACCGCTCCTGCCACTTCCGGGGCTTGGCCTCGCCTTGATGCCAGACTTCAACGTCCGGCTCCTTAGTGTGAGTGCTATGTAAAACCAGGCGGTTAATCAAGTGGCTGAGGGGCTTGTATTTTTCCCCTAAAAGGCCGATCGATTCCACGAAGAGCTCAACGGCGATCAAGAGGCCGACCAGCAAGAGGGCCATGGCCCAGATCGGCGACAAGAGGAAAAGCATGGACACGAAGGAGAAGATCAAGGACAGGGCGTAAATCAGCAGTACCGTCTGCCTTTGGGTCAGGCCAAAGTTCATCAGCTGGTGGTGGAGGTGGTGCTTGTCCGCTTGGGAAATCGGCTTCTTGTTCAGCTTGCGGCGGATCATGGCATAGACCGTATCAGAGATCGGCACGCCCAAGATGATCACCGGTACCAGCAAAGAAATAAAGGTCACGTTCTTCAAGCCCTTTAAGGCTAAAACCGAGATCATGAAGCCCAGGTAGAGGGCCCCGGTATCCCCTAAAAAGATCTTGGCCGGGTTGAAGTTGTAAGGCAAAAAGCCCAGGAGGCAGGCCGCCAGCATAAGGCAGGCGATCGGCACGTACAGGCCCTGGTTACGCAAGAAGAAGTAGCCGACAATCCCCATGGTCAAAAGCGAGATGCAGGACACACCGGCCGCCAGGCCGTCTAAGCCGTCAATCAAGTTGACCGCGTTGGTCAAGGCCAGGATCCAGAAGATGGTAATTGGCAGGCTGAGATACCAGGGCAAATTGATGGTCTGGCCGGTAAAAGGAATATTCAGCTCGGTCATCCGGATTTCGGCCAAAAAGTAGGTAATCATGGCCGCGATGAAGATCCCGCCCATTTTTTGCCCGGGCTTGAGTTCTAAAATATCATCGATCATCCCGGTCAAGACGATCACGCTAGACGCCAGCAAAAGGGCAAAGAGCTCGTGGGTCGGAAACTGCTCTCTGAGCAAGATGAAGGTCCCGATATTGTAAGTCACGAAAATCCCCAGTCCTCCGATAGTCGGCATGGGTTTCTTGTTGACCCGGCGGGCGTTAGGATTGTCCACCGCCCCCAGGACAAAGGCCAGGCGCCGGATGAAAGGCGTGATCGCTACTTGGATGATCACCAGTAAAAAAAGGTCAACGATAATCTTAAACATGAAATTCCGCTTTCTGAGTCTAGTTGAGTTAATTATACCGGGCTTTGAGGCGATTTGCCAAATGCTAACAAAAAAGTCCAGAATTCAATCTGGACTTTCTGCTTTATTTGGCAACTGCCACGGCACGTTTCTCCCGTATTACGGTGATCTTGATATTGCCCGGGTAATCGAGTTCTTTCTCGACCCTGTCCCGGATTTCATGGGCCAAAACCGTGGTCTCATCATCTGAGATCTTGCCTGGCTCAACCATTACGCGGACTTCCCGGCCGGCCTGGATGGCATATGCCTGCTTGACGCCGTCATAGCTGCCAGCAATGTCTTCCAGTTCCGTCAAACGGCGGATGTAGTTCTCCAAGCTTTCGCTTCTTGCCCCAGGCCGGGCGGAGGAAATCGTGTCCGCCGCCACGACCAGGTCAGCGATGAAGGAGAGCTTCGGCACGTCACCGTGGTGGGCAGCGATCGCGTTGACCACCAGGTCCGGTTCATGGTATTTCCGGGTCAATTCAACACCGATTTCTACGTGGGAGCCTTCGATATCATGGTCGATTGCCTTGCCAATATCGTGTAATAATCCCGCGCGAACCGCTAATTTTTCATCCAAACCAAGTTCAGCTGCCATGGTCCCGGCCAGCTTCCCGACTTCAATCGAGTGCGCCAGCACGTTCTGGCCATAGGAAGTCCGGTACTTCAGCCGGCCCAGGATCTTGACCAGTTCCGGGTTCATCCGGTGGATGCCCAGTTCCATCAAGGCACTTTCACCAGCCTCGTAAATATCGTCGTTGACTTCCTTGCGCGCCTTGTCAACCATCTCTTCGATCCGGGCCGGATGAATCCGCCCGTCCTTGATCAGTTTCTGCAGGGCCCGCTTGGCAACTTCCCGTCTGATGGAGTCAAAACCGCTCAAGGTGACCGTCTTTGGCGTATCGTCAATGATCAAGTCTACCCCAGTCATGGCTTCAAAAGAGCGGATGTTCCGGCCTTCGCGGCCGATGATCCGCCCCTTCATGTCATCGTTTGGCAGGTCCACGACTGACACGGTCGTTTCCGCGACCGTATCCGCCGCGCTGCTCTGGATGGCATCCACGATGATTTGGTGGGCAAAGCGGTCGGCTCTGGCACTGATTTCTTCCTCGTTAGCCCGAATCAGCTCCGCCTTCTCCTTGGTCAGGTGGTCGGAGACCTGGGCCAGGACAATCTTCTTGGCCTCTTCTTCGTCTAAGTGGGAGATTTCCAGCAGCTTGTCATTCTGCTTCTCGACCAGCCCGTGCGCTTCTTCCAGCAAACCAGCGGCTTTTTCTTCCTGCTTTTTGATTTGGTCTTTCCTTTGTGTGAGTTGTTTCTCCCGGTCATCGAGCAGGCTGCTGCGGTGATCCAGGGCATCTTCTTTCTGCTGAAGGCGGTTTTCCTTTCGGGCCGCTTCTGCGCGGCGCCTGTTCAGCTCGTCTTCAACCTTCTGCCGGTAATCCCTGATTTCTTCCTGGGCTTCCAGGATCTTGGCCTTCTTCTCCGTTTCAGCATCCCGCTTAACGGCTTCAGCGGCCTGCTTCTGCGCCTGGACCTCAGCCTTGGCTGCTTCGACTTCGGCTTTCGCCTTGGCCAAAATTGCCTCCGCGCTCTGCCGGGCGTTTTCCGCCTTGGTTTCCCAGGCATTCTTCCGGATGGCATAACCAATCAGGCATCCCACGACAAGTGAAATAAGAAAAATTACAGCGACTGTTGCGAGAAGAAATATAGTATTATTCATCATGAGTTACGTCGCCTTTGTATTTAGAATTATTCACACATTACTAATCATATGTTACATTTTTGGTCAAGTCAATTCCTTAGCTGCATTTGCGGAAACAAAAAAGATTGCCAGGCCTCTGCTGGCAATCTTTTTATTGGCCAAAAACTACCTACTTATCAGTCTTTTCCGGACTTGCCGGCTCTGCTGGCTTCTCTTCGCCAGGAGCTGCCTTCTTAGCCCGCTGTTCCTTGACCTTCTCCGGATTTTCCTTTTCTTCCAGAGATTCAGCATCGATTCCGTAAGCCTTGCGGACCTGGGTCTGGATGTCCTCGGAAACGTCCGGGTGTTCCTCCAGGTACTGCTTGGCGTTTTCCCGGCCCTGGCCGATCTTTTCACCGTGGTAGGAGTACCAGGCCCCGGCCTTGTCGACGATGTCCTGGTCAGCAGCCATGTCCAGCAGTTCGCCGGACTGGGAGATCCCCTGCCCGTACATGATGTCGACTTCAGCTACCTTAAATGGCGGAGCAACCTTGTTCTTGACCACTTTGATCTTGACCCGGTTACCGATAACGTTGGTGGACTGCTTGATCTGTTCCGCCCGGCGGACTTCCAGCCGGATGGTTGAGTAGAACTTCAGCGCCCGACCACCTGGGGTGGTTTCGGGATTACCAAACATGACGCCGACCTTTTCCCGGATCTGGTTGATGAAGATGGCAATGGTCTTGGTCTTGGCAATCGTCCCGGAGAGCTTGCGCAAGGCCTGGCTCATCAGGCGGGCCTGGAGACCGACGTGGGAGTCACCCATTTCACCTTCGATTTCGGCCCGCGGCACCAGGGCGGCAACGGAGTCGACCACGACAATGTCGATGGCCCCGCTGGAGATCAAGGTGTCCGCGATTTGCAGTCCTTCTTCCCCAGTGTTTGGCTGAGACAGGATCAATTGGTCGATGTCCACGCCCAAGGCTTCAGCGTAAGCCGGGTCCATGGCGTTTTCCGCGTCGATGTAGGCCGCCGTGCCGCCCCGCTTCTGCACTTCAGCTACGGCGTGCAGGGCAACGGTCGTCTTACCGGAAGATTCCGGCCCGTAGATTTCCACGATCCGGCCCCGCGGGTAGCCGCCCACGCCCAAGGCCGCGTCCAGGGCCAGTGAGCCTGACGGAACAGTCGAGATCTGGGTGTCGACCTTCTCGCCCATCCGCATGACCGCGCCTTTACCGAAGTTCTTTTCAATTTTCTTTAAAGCCGCTTCAAGAGCCGCTTGTTTTTCATCTTTAGCCAATTTTTTCCCTCCTGGAAACTTACTAATAAACATTATACTTTGAAGGCCTGGTAAAAAGCAAGAAAAATCCGAACTAACGTTCAAATTATTTCCTCTCCACTTACTAGTACAAGAAAAAAGCCCTTTTTTCCCCAATCTGACTTAAAAAACAAAAAAATGAGTACCTTGCTGATACTCATTTTTAAAGAATAGTGATTTTCTAAATGCTTACATTGAACCCTTGAAGACATCCCATGAAGAATGGAAGTAGTCGTAGCCGGAGTAGATCGTGAAGATCAGAGCCAGGTAGAGCAGGATGGTGCCCAGGTGGAAGATGTCGCCAAAGAGCAGGAAGATGATTGACAGCATCTGGCAGGTGGTCTTGATCTTGCCAGGCATGGCAGCCGCCATGACCTTGCCGTTGTTTTCGACCACGATCAGGCGCAGGCCGGTCACAGCCAGTTCCCGGCAGACGATGATGGCTACAACCCAGGCTGGAGCCAGATTCAATGCAACCATGAAGATGAAGGCCGTCATGGTCAGCATCTTGTCCGCCAGCGGGTCAGCAAACTTACCAAAGTTGGTTACCAGTCCCCGGGAGCGAGCGATGTGGCCGTCAAACCAGTCGGTTGCGGAAGCAACGGCAAAGACGATCATGGCCACCACCCGGCTCCACAGAATTTCAGTCCCTGCCAGGGTGAATGAGCCGGCTGGCCATTGGGCGATCAGCAGGATCATGAAGACAGGAATCAAAAAGATTCGGAAAACAGTCAGTTTATTTGGTAAATTCATTGCTTTAAATTCCTCACTTTTAAGAATTAATGATCATTCTTCTCTTATTGCTTGCTGCTGGAAGTGGCAGATGATGGAGCAGATGATGCCCGGCTGCTTGGGGCAGCGCTGGATGAAGCCTGTGAGCTTGATCGAACGCTGGAGCTGGAAGCTGCTGGCCGGCTGGAAGCTGAGCTTTGCACGCTGGAACTTGCCCGGCTGCTGTAGCTCGTGCTGGTATTGGTGTTAGTGTTGGTGCTAGTCGTGCGGCTTGCCGCGGAGCTGCTTGCTGAAGCAGAGCTGTCACCCAGGTAGATAGTCAAACGGGTCGTGCCGTTGATTGGAGTGAACGGAATCTTCTTGCCGCCAACAGTTACAGTCACGCCAGTATCAGTCCCCAGGTAAACGATCAAAGTTTGCCCCTTCTTGACAGTTTCCGTGTGCTTTTCACCGCTTTGCAGGGTCCCCTGGTTGGTGATCACGTTGTCAACGGAAACGTAGTAGTAGATGCTTTGCTTGCTTGACCGGACTACCAATGGCGTGCTGGACTTGATGCCAGTTACCCGGTAGCTTGAGCCGCCAAGTGAAGCAACCTTGATTGAGCTGGTCTTCTTTTTCTTGGATGAAGAAGAAGCTGATGAGCTCTTCTTGCTGGAAGACTTCTTGGAAGTAATCGTGACGCTGGAGCCAGCATTTTCTTTCTGGCTGCTTGACCCGGTCTTCTTCATGTTGGCAAAGACCATCCCCCCGATCAAAAGCAAAAGGGCGATCCCGCAGCCCAGGGCCAAGCGGGGCACAAGCTTGCGCCACTTGGCGTCCTTAGGAGCTTTCTCGGCAGCTTCCCGCTTGGCTGGCCGGCTGGCACTGATTCTGGCTGGCTCTACTGGAGCTGCTTCTTCATGAGCTTCCTCATGAACTTCTTGAGCCGGACTGCTTGCTGCCGGCTGGCTGACTTCGCTCGTGACTTCATTTGCAACTTCGCCTTGGTACTGGCTCAGCAATTCCTTACCGTCCAAGCCGACGATTTGCGCGTACTGGCGGATGAAAGCCCGGACGTAAAAGTCGCCTGGCAGCTTGTCGAAATCGTTGTTTTCGATTGCTTCCAGGTAGCGGCTCTGGATCTTCGTAGCCTTCTCAATATCAGAAATTGAAAGGCCCTTGGCCTCTCTTGCCTTACGTAGTTGTTCTCCAATGCCTGACATTATTAACCTCTTCAATCACTTTAAAGTTCGTTTATAAATTATAGCACAATAGCCGCGGATGTGTCGCCCTATTCCAGCCAGCCGCCACTGACATAAATCGTTTGCCCGGTCAGGTAGTCGCTCTCAGGGTTAAGCAGACAGTCAACCCAGTAGGCAATTTCCTTGGGCTTGGCCAGGTGGCCGGCCGGAATTTCTTCTGCCAGCTCTTTTAAGGTTTCCGGGGAAAACATGGCATTCATGGCCGTGTTGACCGCCCCTGGGGCAACGACATTAACCGTGAAGCGGCTGGCGGCAACTTCCCGGGCATAGGCCTGCGCAAAGCGGCTGATCCCGCCTTTAGTCGCGCTGTAGACTGCTTCCATGGCGCTGCCCTGGCCCCCGTAAACTGAGCCCAGGTAGACGATCCGGCTGTGCTCTTGCTTTAAAAGCTGGCTTTCCAAAAGCTTGGTCAGCTTGATCGGGTTCTCCAAATTGACCTTGATGATCTGGTCAATGACCTGGGAACTCTGGCTGCCCAGGAAGTCATAGTTGGTGATCCCTTGGGCAAAAACGACCGCGTTGACGGGCAAAAGACTGCTGGCAAAATTCTTGAGCTGGTCGTCGCCTGCTAAAAAGTTCAGCTTGATCGGCATGAAATCCTGCAAGGAATGCTTTTCCGCCAGAGTCCTGGCCAAAGCGATGGCCTCTTCCCAGTTGCGGTTGCAGTGCAGGTACATGGACCAGCCAGACTCAGCCAGGCGGGCCGCAATGGCCTGGCCAATGCCGCCGGTTGCCCCGAAAATCAGTGCTCGCTTCATTGGTCATCCTCCTCAAGCAGGCGGGCCGTGTTGATGCTGGCGCCCTTGAAAAGCTCCTGGCAGTAGGCCCGGTAGTCGGCAAAATTCATGGCCTGCATCTGCTCAACATTGGCAAACAAGTCTTCCTCACCCAGGCTTTCTTCAGCCATCTCCACGGCAAAACCCGACAAATTGTCCAGGCTGCGCACGGTTTGGGCCAGCCAGCTTCTTTTGTGAATCTCAAAGAGCTGGCGCATTTCCATTTCCTGCTTTTTGGAAAAAAGCTTGTCTGGCGCCAGTTCTGCCTTGATCTGGTCCAGCAGCTCTTCTGCTTCCGGGCTCATCCCCAGCAAGGCCGCGTAGGCCCCCTGCCGGGTATAAGTTACGCTGATCTGGAGTGGCTGGCTGACCAGGCCGGCTTGTCTGGCGCTGGCAAACCAGTGGCTGGCGGCACCTAGCTTTGATTCTAGCATGATTTCCAGCAAAATTTGACTCATATCCCGACTTGCTAAAACTTTCTTAAAGTTTGGCAAAGGGATAGCCGCCATAAACAGGGGCACTTCCCCGCCGATCAGGTTCCAGTCCTGCCCGCTTGGCAAAAAGGGCACCAAGTCCGCTTCTTTTTGCGGCTTGCCCGGGCGCAGGTATTGGTCTGACAATTTCATGGCCTGTCTAAGAATGGTCTTGACCTGGTTGTCGGTAAAGTCCCCGCAGGCAACAAAGGACATGCGAGCGGCCACGTAGTTTTCATCATAAGCAGCCTGGAGCTTTTCCTTAGTCACGCTGGCAATCGATTCCTTGGTCCCGGCCACGTCGATGGCCAAATTGCAGTCACCATAGATGCCCCGCAGGAGCCGGTCGCCTAGGATCCAGTCAGGCTCATCCTGGTACATGGCTAATTCCTGCTGGATGATGGGGATTTCCTTGGCCACATTCTCATCGGTAAAGTAGGGCTGGCCAACCAGCTTGAAGAGCAGGTCGATCATGGGGCCAACATTCTTGACCCCGCTGGCGTAATACATGGTTTCATTGAAAGAGGTAAAGGCATTGACGCTGGCCCCCATTTTTTCAAATTCCAGGGACAAGTCGCCTTCTTCCGCAGCAAAAAGCTTGTGCTCCAAAAAGTGGGCCAGGCCGGGCACGGGCTGGGGATCAGCGCTGCCGAAATCGACGATAATGCCGAAAAAGCGCTGGTTAAAACCCTTGCGCCGGATCACCTGGGCCTTGAAGCCGGAAGGAAAATCTTTTCTGATAATTTCTGGTTTGATCATTTTAATACATAGCTTTCATTCAGATACAGCTTTTGGGCAAAGTCAGCCAGCCGGCCGCTGGTCACCCGGCTGACCGCGGCCATCATATCAAAGTCCTCGTAGTCGGCATGAAGCTTGTAGCGGAGGTCTTTGGCTAAAAGCCAGCTGGCATGGTCCTGGTTGAGCAAGTGGCGGTTGGCCAGCGCCTGCCGGCTCTGCTTGAGCAGGCCCGGATCGATCCGGCCGTCAGCCACCATCTGCATCTCCTTGCCGATGATCTGCCGGGCTAAGTCCAACTTGTCCGGATCCAGGCCGGCGTTGACCAAGAAGAGGGCATTGTCAGCATACCAGTTGCTTTCCACCGCGTAAGCCGCCCCGTTTTCCTCCCTGACCTTGCTGAAGAGCCGGGAGGACTGGTCTCCGGTCAAGTATTGGCGCAAGACCGTCCCCGTGGCCAAATCCTGCAGGCTGGGCTGGCCCTTGTAGGCATAGCCCAGGAAAAGCTGGGCCTGCTGCTTGCCTTGCTCGTCTGTTTTCTCAATCCGCAAGTCCGGGGCCGAAATCAATAAGTCCCGGCTGCCAAAGTCCAAGGCCAGGCCCGGCCAGCCTTCTTCTTGCAGCTTCTTTTGCAAAAGGCGCTTAACCTGGCGGGCATCATAGACATGGCCAAATACGCAGCTGGCCTGGGTCTTGATGGCATCGGCAAAGCGGCGGACTTCTTGGCTGGTCGCTTTCGTAATATCTTCAATCGAGCCGATGAAGCTGGCCGCGTAATCTGGCTGGTCCGCGTACCAGTTGTTGAAAAAGGCGCTTAAAGCCGCGTTGCTCGGCTCAGCCATGAGCTCCTGGTATTCTTCTTCCAGCTGTCTTTGGGCCAGCTGGACAGAGCTGGGCGTAATCAAGGGCCGGGTGGCCAGGCCAGCAAAAGTTTCTGCTATCTGCCGGTAGTTGTAGTCCGGGTCCAGGATTTCCTGGGGCTCAACGAAATTGGCCAGGTAAGAAATGACCATTTCCTTGCCAAAAAGCTGCACGACTGCTTCAAACTGGAAGGAGTAGCGCTGCTGCAATTCGACCTGCTGGAGGCCGGGATCCGGAAAGAGTTCGCTTTCGTTCATCTGCATGCGGCAGAGCAGGCTGGCCATAGACATGTTGTGCTTGGTCAGCGGCAGGCGGACGAACAGGCCCAGGTTGCCGCTGGTAAATTTTTGATTGCTTTGAATGCTGATATTTTCTTCGTTCATTATTTTTATTCTTCTTGTCCTTCAGGCGGCAAAAGCACCTTGCGCGGCTTGGAGCCTTCCGGCGGGCCGACTACCCCGTGCTCCTCCAGCTCGTCAATCAGGCGGGCAGCCCGGTTGTAGCCGATTCTGAACCGCCGCTGCAGCATGGAGGTGCTGGCTGACTGCTGGCGGCGGACCAGGTCCACTGCCTGCTGGTAGTACTCGTCGTCAACGTCGTCATCGCTGCTTTCGTCATCATCCCCGGCCTGGGGAATCATTTTCTCATCGTATTCAGCGCTTTGCTGGCCCTTGACCCAATCAACGACGGCTTCGACCTCATCGACATCGATGTAGGCCCCTTGAATCCGGTCAGGCTTGGAGGCCCCGATCGGCAGGTAGAGCATATCCCCCCTGCCCAGCAGCTTTTCAGCGCCGACCTGGTCCAAAATAGTCCGGGAGTCGACCCCGCTGGAAACGGCAAAGGAAATTCTTGACGGCACATTGGCCTTGATCAAACCGGTGATGACGTCCACGCTCGGCCTTTGGGTAGCCAGGATCATGTGGATGCCGGCGGCCCGGGCCATCTGGCCCAGGCGGACGATGGAGTTTTCCACGTCGTGGCCGCCGACCATCATCAAGTCGCTCAATTCGTCAACAACGACCAGAATATAAGGCAAAGGCTCCATTACCGGCCGGCTGGTATCCTTATTGTTCTCAGCCACCTTGCGGTTGTATTCGCCCATATTGCGGACGCTGCCGGCAGCAAAAAGCTTGTAGCGCCGCTCCATTTCGTCGACGACTTTTTTCAGGGCCTTGGAAGCCAGGCGGGAGTCAGTGACAACCGGGATCATCAAGTGCGGAACCCCGCTGTAGACTGACAATTCGACCATCTTCGGGTCGATCAAAACGAGCTTGACTTCATCCGGCCGGGCCTTCATCAAGATGCTGGTCAAGATCGTGTTGATGGCCACGGACTTACCGGACCCAGTTGACCCGGCCACCAGCAGGTGGGGCATCTTGGTCAAGTCAGCGCTGATGATCTGCCCGGTCACGTCCTTGCCCAAAGGCACCATCAAAGGATGGTCCTTGGCCTTTTGGTCCTGGTGCTCCATGGCATCTTTAAAAGCCACGGACTGGGCCTTCTGGTTAGGCACTTCAATCCCGATATAAGGCTTGCCCGGAATCGGGGCTTCAATTCTGATGTCCTTGGCCGCCATGGCCAGGGCTAAGTCATCGGCCAGGTTGACAATCCGGGAGACCTTGACCCCGACGGCTGGCTGGACTTCGTAGCGGGTGATGGTCGGGCCTAAGATAGCCTTTTTAACATTGACTTCCACCCCGAAGCTCTTGAAGGTTTCCTCCAAAATAGCCGTGTTCTGCTTGATTTTATCCTTGTCGCTGGACTGGTCACTGGCCTGAACGGCCTTTAACAGAGACAGGGGCGGGAACTGGTAGTTGTCATCATAGCTGACCGTGCTCTTGTCCAGACCATGGTCAACCCGCTGGTCAGCCAAAATCATCTTCTGGTCATCTTCAGCCTGGCTGCGGGGCTTGGGCGGGTCATCCAGTTCCAGTGAATGAGTGACCGGCGGGTCAGGGTGCTGCTCTGCCACCTGGATTTCCGGCAGGGAAGGCTTGGCTGCCTGCTTCTCTGCCTTCTCTTGCCTTGTTTTTTTCTCCGGCTTGACTTCTTCGCTATCCCGCCAAGAGTCGGTCAGCTTCTCCCGGTTGTTGGGATCTTTTTTTTGCTGCTCCCTGTATTCAGAGTACTTTTCCTTTAGCTGGCCGGCTCCATCCTTGCTTTGCCGGATAAAGGAGCGGCTGATTTTTTGAAAAGCAGCGACCAGGGAGCGGAATTTGACGTCAAAGAACATCAAGATCCCGCTGATTATGTTCAAAACAGCCAGGCACAGGCCACCAATCTGGCCTAAAAGCTGGTAGAAGATCCCGTACAGGAAGCTCCCGATCCAGCCCCCGCCGACGCTGACGGTGACATTGGCCCGGGCCAGTTCTTCAAAGATCACGTTCTTGAAGGCGGGCAAAAATTCGCTGTGGACGCTTCTGACATTGAAAAAGCGGCTGGCCAAAATGTACAAAAGGCCCAGGTAAGCCAAAGTCAAGCCGCTTGTCCGCTTAAAGCCAAAGCGGGGCGGCTGCCCGTAAATCAGCATGACCAGGCCCAAAATGGCCAGGAAGGCTCCGCCTAAAAGATAACTGTCCCCAATCAAGAGCCGCAAAAGATTGGCCAGTTCCTTGCCCAACCAGCCAAAGCGTAATAACGCCAAAATGGCTACCAGGATCAAGA
Source organism: Lactobacillus delbrueckii subsp. jakobsenii ZN7a-9 = DSM 26046 (assembly GCF_001888925.1). Classification (NCBI taxonomy): domain Bacteria; kingdom Bacillati; phylum Bacillota; class Bacilli; order Lactobacillales; family Lactobacillaceae; genus Lactobacillus; species Lactobacillus delbrueckii. The sequence continues at coordinate 862,352 of NZ_CP018218.1, read as the reverse complement.
CGATCCCGGTAACCACCCAGCTCAAAGATTCTTCTGTTTTCTTTTTATTTTTGTTTTTACGATTAGCCTGCCTTTTCTTTCGAGGCATTTCTTCACCTGCTCAATCCTTAGAAATTAGGTTCAAAGTCCAAGTTGATCGGTTCATCCAAGGCAACCTGGCTAACTTCGTAAGTCAAGGTTTCGATGTATTCAACCAGCGGCCGGCTGAGCAAACGGTAGGTTTCCTGGTCCAGGTCCTGGCCGTCGCCGTGGTAGCCCAGAAGCTGAACGACTTGGGTGTTGACCCCGCTGATTTCGATGATGTTGTCTTCGTCTGGCGTAACGTCGTAGACAACGGCTACTTCGTAGTAGCCGCCTGCCTCGCCGGCATCTTCAACGCCGTCTTCGCCCGTAGCGACAACCTGGCGGATGGCCACGTTGACTTCGTTCTTTTCTTCTGGCTCATCGAGCAGGTCATAGTGAAAGGCACGAACGATGATTGGGGTCTGCTTATTAAATTCCATGATTTTACCTCATAAATTTCTTTTTAGCCACTAATGCTTGGGCAGGTTCCGCTGGTAGCGGCCAGGACGATTGTAGTCGTCCTTGAGCTTGTCGTTTTCATAGTGGTGGGACTTTTCCATGTGGGGAAAGCCTTGCTGGCGCAAGGCTTCAAAAATTACAATCGCTGCCGAATTGGACAGGTTGAAGGCCCGGATCTTGTCGGACATGGGAATGCGGAGATTGCGATCCGCGTATTGCCGCATGAAGGTTTCCGGCAAACCGGTCGTTTCCCGGCCAAAAACAAAGTAGTAGTCCTTGCTTTCGTCCGTGTAGTCGACGTCAGTATAAGCCTTGCTGGAGAACTTGGAGATCAAGTACATCTCGGCATTGTCCGGCAAAGTAGCCAGAAATGCCCGCAGGTCGTCATGGCGGCGGATTTCAACTTCACCGCCGTAGTCTAAAACGGCCCGCTTGAGATGCTTGTCGTCCAGGTGGAAGCCCAAGGGCTCGATCAAGTCCAGCACCGTGTTGGTTCCCGCGCAGGTTCTGGCAATGTTACCCGTGTTGTCGGGAATTTCCGGCTCAAACAAAACAATATGGTTGGTCATTTATTTCCTTTCCTTTTCTTCTCGTCCAGCCTGGTCTGCTTCATCCTGGAAACTGTCGTCATAAAGGTGGGAAACCTTCCGGTAGTACCAGTAGACATGGGTCAAAAGGATTTTCATCACCGCGTAGATCGGAATCCCGCCGATCACGCCCCACAGGCCCCAGACTGAGCCAGCCCCCAGCATGACGATAATCGTCGTCGCCGGGTGCATCTTCAAGCGGTTGCCGACAACCAGCGGGCTGATGACCCGGGTTTCAATGATCTGCTCAATAAAGAAAACCACTAAGACCTTGGCCACCATCGACAAATCAGTCACTAAAGCGATGATTAAGGCCGGAATCAAACCGATAAAGGTCCCAAAGTAAGGGATCAGGTTCAAAAAGCCAGAAGAGATCGCCAGGGCTGCCCCGTAAGGCTCGCCGATAATCGTATAGCCAATGAATAACATGATCCCCACGCAGATAGCCACGGAAACCTGGCCGATCACGTAAGAAGACACAGCCTGGTTGACTTCATGCAGCAACTTGCTGGTCGCCTGCTCCCAGCGCTGGGGAGCGAACTTGACCAGAAAAGGCCGCAGTTTGTGCCCGTCTTTCAGCATAAAGAAGAGCAAAAACGGAGCTGTGGCCAGGGTCGTGAAGACGGCTGTCGCTACGGTGACCGCGCTGGTTAAATTCCCCAGGGCGCTGGAGACGGTTGACCCCATGCTCTTGCTGAAATTCTTCTGCAAAGAAGTCATCTGCTTTTGCAGAGAATCGCGCAGGCCGCTGAATTTCGGACTGTGCAGGAGCTCATCAACCGCGTTGGTCGAATTCTTCCAGATCGTGGGCCAGTTCTTGACTAAGGAGTCAATCTGGCTCTGGACGACCGGAATCAGGGAATTGATGGCCCAGATCAAGAAGACCGTGACTATAGCAAAAATCACCATGATGGTGACCGTCCGCGGCACCTTGAACTTCTCTTCCAGCTTATCAACCACCGGCTCCATCAGATAGTACTGGACCATGGCCACCAAAAAGGGCGGCAGGATGGCGCTGATGAAGGTGTTGACCGGATTCAAGATAAAGGAAATCTTGTTAAAGACCAGCACGATCACCAGGACCAAGAGCACATTGATCAAGCCGACGCTGAAGCGGTTGTTAAGCACCCAGTCCGTAAAGAGGCTCGTGTCTCTTTTCTTCATTAATCCAGCCTACAGGTGTTCGTAAACGATTTCGTCGTCGACTCTGAACTTCGGCATTTCCTGGTCTTCTGGCAAGTCCAGGTAGAGGGCGTTGGACATCGGCTTCTTTGGCACTTTGTCAGTGAAAAAGAGGCTGGCGTGATGCAAGGTCCGCAAGTTGCTGACCGCCATAGGGCCAACATAGTTGATCAAAAAGGTCGTCCCGTCAATGGTCACCGTATCGCCCTTCTTAAGAACGACTGCCTGGGCAGCCTGTTCATCATCAAAGGCCTGGATGACGGAAACGTCCTGCAGTTCATCTTTGGCCGTCTGGCCAAACAAAATTACGACGCGGTCCTTTTCACTGATCGCGTTTGGTCCGATTGCTTTAATTGTAGATATCCATTTCATTTTTATCACCTGGTTAAATTCTAACATACTCACCGGGAACTTAAAGCTAAGAAGAAAAGAATTGTTAATTATTCTTTACGGACGACTATCTCTTATCGACATTTGCTAAAGATAAGCTTAATATTTAAACTGGAGTTATTGTAGAGTAAATAAGGAGGTTTAAATTGCATATTTTAATTGGCGGCTACACCAAGCACGAGTCAGCCGGCATCTACCAGTTTGACTTTATCGGCTCCGGTGACCAGGCCCATCTGGAACAAAGAAGAAACGTCGTTGAAGTCGGCGGGCCAACATATTTCCAAAAAGACGGCCAGTTCATTTTTACCATTAAGAATGAAAACGGCCAGGGGGGCATCGCGGCCTTGGCAAACGGCAAGCTGGTCAGCCAGCTGCTGCACGAGGGGTCTTCTCCGGCCTACATCGGCATCAACAAGGAAAAAAAGCTGCTCTACACGGCCAACTACCACACTGGGGTCCTGGCCGTCATCAGCTATGATGACCAGGGGCAGCTGACCCTGCTTGACCAGGTCAAGCACGAAAACAAGGCTTTAGGGCCGCGGCCTGAACAAACCGGTGCTCACCCGCACTACTTTGATGAAACTCCGGGCGGGCACCTGGTTTCCTGCGACCTGGGCCAAGACAGAGTCGACTTCTACGGCTTTGACGGGCAAAAGCTGACCCACCTGGCCAGCTACCAAAACGAAGACGGCTTCGGCAGCCGCCACCTGGCCTTCTCACCGGACGGCAAGTACTTCTACGTGGCCGGTGAACTTTCCAGCCAGGTCAACGCGGTCAAGTTTGACGAAGAAAACTGGATGTTCCGGTCCCTGGCCACCTACTCAACCATTCCGGAAAGCTGGGACCAGCACAACGGGGCAGCGGCCATCCGCCTGTCAAGTGACGGCAAGTTCCTTTACGTCTCCAACCGCGGCCACGATTCCATCGCCGTCTTTGCCGTTTTGCCAGACCAGGCCCTGAAGCTGGTCCAGCGGGTGTCAACTTTTGGCGAATTCCCGCGGGACTTCAACTGGGACGCGGAGGAAAAGTACGTCGTTGCCGCCAACCAAAACAGCAACAACGCTACCCTCTACCAGCGGCAAAGCGACGGGACCTTGACCCCGCTGGAAAAGGACATCGCGGTTCCAGAAGGCACCAGAGTTTTATTCACTGATTAAGTTAGGAGTATTTTTTTAGTAACATGCTAGACATTTTCAAAGCCATCATTCTCGGCATCATCGAAGGGGTTACGGAATTTCTGCCGATCTCCTCAACTGGCCACCTCTACCTGGCCGACTACATCATCAAGTTAGACCAGCCAACCAGCTTCATCAACATGTTCATGGTTGTCATCCAGCTGGGGGCCATCTTGAGCGTCATCGTGATCTACTTTAACAAGCTGAATCCTTTTGCCCCGTCAAAGAGCAAGCGGGAAAAAGGGCAGACCTGGCAGATCTGGTTCAAGGTCATCGCGGCTGTCCTGCCGTCAATCATCATCGGCCTGCCGCTGAATGACTGGCTGGAAGAAAACATGACCTCATGGCAGGTAATTTCCGCCACCTTGATCATCTACGGTATCCTCTTCATCGTCTTGGAAAACTACTACGCCAAGCGGCAGCCGAGCTTGACTGATTTAAACAAGATGAGCTATAAGACCGCCCTCTTGATCGGCTGCTTCCAGGTTTTGTCCATGATCCCGGGGACTTCCCGGTCTGGGGCAACTATTCTGGGGGCCATGCTGATCGGGTCAAGCCGCTACGTGGCAACTGAGTTCTCCTTCTTCCTGGCTATCCCGACCATGTTCGGGGCGTCGCTTTTGAAGCTGTTCAAGTTCTTCAAAGCCGGCCACGTCTTTGTCGGCAACCAGCTGGCTATCCTCTTGGTTGGCATGGTCGTTTCCTTCATCGTGGCCTACCTGTCAATCAAGTTCCTGCTGAAGTACGTGCAGACCCACGACTTCAAGCCATTCGGCTGGTACCGGATTGTTTTGGGGATCATCGTCATCATCTGCGGTCTGGTATTTGCGTAATCCTTGTATTCACGCGAAAATATGCTATGATTATCGCTCAAGGATAGCAGCTAGAGGACGGTGAATAAACATGTTAAGTTTGCTTTGCTTACTTTTTATTTTATGGCTCTGCTGGAAGATGGGCGTGGCCCTCTGGCGGGTTCTGATCTTTTTGATCGGAGTCGGCCTGGCCTTTGCCTTGCTCAGCTCAGTAGTTTTGCCGCTGCTAGCCATCTGTGCCCTCGGGGGCCTGGCTTGGGCAGTAATCTCAAACGCGTAAAAATAGATAGCAGATGAATAAGAAAAGGAGACAGGCCGGCCTGTCTCCTTTTTTGACTTTATTGTTTTGTTATTTTGCTGCTAATTTATTTCCCTGCTTCTTGCTTCAGCTGCCGCCACAAGCCCTGCATGTCGCCTGGGTCGGGAATCTCAATCTCCCGCTCTTCCCCGCTGAAGGGGTTGGGGAAGGACAGGTAGAAGCAGTTCAAGGCCTGGCGGGCAAAAGCATCCCTGGCCCCGTATAGGTCGTCTCCGTAAAGGACATGGCCGATAGAAGCCATGTGGATCCGGATCTGGTGGGTCCGACCGGTCAACAGGCGGAGTTCAACTAAACTGGCCCCCGGGACCTGGTCAAGGACCCGGTATTCAGTCAAGGCCCTTTGCCCCTTTGGATTGACCTCCCGCTTGACCGTGTCCCCCACCCGGGCCAGGGGCTTGTCGATCAGGCCGCTTAAATCTCCTTCGGCGAAGTTACCATGCACGATAGCGTGGTACTTTTTGATAAAAGCATCCTTGCCCAGCTTGCTGAAGCGGTCATGGGCGATGGCGTTCTTGCCCAAGAGAACCAGGCCGGAAGTGTCCTGGTCCAGCCGGGTCACGATGTGGGGCTTGACGTAAGCCGGGTTGACCCCCTGCTTTTCAAAGTAAGCCAGCACCCGGTTGATTACCGCGTCTTCCGCATGAAAGCCGGAAGGAATCGACAAAAGGCCGGCCGGCTTGTTGATCACCAAATAGTCAGCCGTTTCTTCAACAATGTCCAAGGGCAGGCGGGATACCTTGAGCCAGGGGTTGACCGGCTCTTGGCCCATCAAAAAGTGGACCACGTCCCCTTCTTTTAACCGGTAGCTGCCATTCCGGCGGTGGTGGTTGACCAGCATCATCCCGCCGTGGTTCTTGCAGTTGTTGACTGCCCGCCGGGAAAAACCTTTTTTCAGCAAAAAATGACTCAGCTGGCCTGGGTCATTTTTCGCAACAATCATTTTGTATACTTGCACTATCTGTCACCAATGAAGGCGTCGTTGACCCGCTCCCAAAAATGGTGGTGGCCATACTGGTAAAAGCGAATCTCTTCCGCCGCAATTTTATAATCTACTTTCTGCACGTCGGTCAAGCTGATCCTTTCCCCGTCGACGATCACGACCGCCCGGTCGGAAATCTTCGGCACGATGGTGATCCACTCATCCGGGGCAATAACGATGGGCGAGCCCACCGTCCGGAAGACCAGGTTGTTGATCGAGGCAATTTCGGTCAGCTGCAGGGTCTTGAGGCGGGGATGGATTACCGCTCCGCCCAGGGACTTGCTGTAGGCCGTTGACCCGGTCGGGGTTGACACGCAGAGCCCGTCGCCCCGGAAATTCTCAAAGCGCTCGCCCCCGAGCCAGACCTCAGCTTCCATGGTCTTGGAAATCCGCTTGATTGAGGCTTCATTTAAGGCCAAAAAGCGCTTCTCCCCGCAGCTGGTGGTTACCTTCATCTCCAAAAGCGGGTAGCCCACCTCGTTTTCTTCAACGGGATGGCTGGCCAGGGCGTCAACCAGCTTCTCCATGTCGTAATTCCGCCAGTCGGTGTAAAAGCCCAGGTGGCCGGTGTGGATACCGGCAAAGCAGATCTTGTCCAGCTGCTGCTTATACTTGTGAAAGGCAGAGATCAAGGTACCGTCACCGCCAACAGAAATTACCAGGTCGGGATGCTGCTGGTCCTGCAAAATGCCTTTTTCCGCGAGCAGCACCTGCAGGTGCCGGACCGCCACCTGGGTGGTCACGCGGTCATTGTGAACGATAGCTACTTTCATGACTTTTCCTTGCCCTTGTTCTTGGTGAAGATCTTCTGCGCTTCCTTGACCTCATTTCTGATCGAGGACATCTCTTCATCCAGCTGGTAGGCAGCTTCCGCCGTCCGCTTGAGCCGCTCAGAAATATCTTCCGGGTAGGCCCCCTGGTACTTGTAGTTCAAGGTATGCTCAACCGTGGCCCAGAAGTTCATGGCCAGAGTACGGATCTGGATTTCCGCCAAAAGGCGCTTGGCCCCCTCGGGCAAATAAACCGTGTAGGCCACCACCATGTGGTAGGACCGGTAGCCGGACGGCTTGGCATTTTGGATATAGTCGCGCTCTTCGACGACTTCCAGGTCATCGCGGGCATGGAGCAGGTCAACGACCCGGTAGATGTCATCGACAAACTGGCACATGATCCGGATACCGGCAATGTCCTGCATGTCGGTTTCGATCACGTCCGGGCTGATGACCCGCCGCTGCATTTTCTCCTTAATGGAGTCGACCGTTTTCACCCGGCCAACCACGAATTCTATTGGCGAATGCTCTCCCTTGGTCAAGAAACTCTGCCGGAGAGCTCTGAATTTAGCTTTTAGTTCATTTACGGCTTCATTGTATGGCCATAAAAAAGTATCCCAATCAGTAATCACAGACATTTTCCTTCCATCTTAAACAAATTCATTTTAACATAGATGTTAGCGAAAGCACCAACGCAACCTTTTTAATTTTTATCTAACAAAGGAGTCTTAAAAAATGAGCAAAAACCGCGAAATTGAAGCCAAAGTCGCCCTGGACCAGGCCAGCTATGAGGCTATCGTCGCTGCCTATCCGGTCAAGAGCGACTTCAAACAGAGCAACTACTATTTTGACACCCCGGACAAGCAGCTAAAAGAAGACCACAGTGCCCTCAGAATCCGCTGCTTCCAAGACCGGGCCGAGGAAACCATCAAGGTTCCGGTCAAGAAGCTGCAGGAGACCTACCATGAAAGCCTGGAAATCAATGATGATTTAACCCTGCCTGAAGCCGAGGACTTTTTAAAAAAGGGCCGGCCAAGTCTGACTGGCAATGTTGGCCAGTACCTTTTAGAGCATTACCCGGACAAAGCCAGCCAGCTGACCCTTTTTTCCTGGAGCAAGACCCGGCGGATCCTTTTAGACGGGCCAAAGGGCTGCGAGCTGACTTTAGACCAGACCAGCTACCCGGACGGCTACCAGGACTGGGAAATGGAAATTGAAAATGACTCCCCGGCTGCTATCAAGGAAGCCCTGGCAGAAATTAAGACCCGCTTTGCCCTGCCGGTCAAGTCAGCCAACAATCAGAGCAAGATTGCCCGGGCCAGCCAGCATGACAAGTAAAAATAGGCGAAAGCTTTTCTTTTGTTTTCAAGTAAAAGCTTTGTTAAAGTAGCAGATGAAGCAAAAATTGGAGGTCGACTATGTTCGAACTTTTTCTGTTTATCAATCCGTTAGGTTTATCCTGCTACCAGCTTGAAAAACGCATCCGGCTATTGGCGGAAGAACTGCAACTTGAAATTTCCGTCAATTACATTCCCCTGGTAACCATGGAAGCCATGAAAGCCGACATGATCAAGCGGAACTGGAACTTCAACACTTCCATCAATTTAGCCAATTATCACAATGCCTCAGTCAGCGCCCAGAGCTTTTACTATGCCGTGCAAATCGCTTATGGCAAGAAGAAGGCCAGGAGCTTTTTGTTCAAGTTGCAGGAAAGTTTGAGTGACGGCCAGCGGTCTTATTCCCCGGCCTTGGCTGAAGAATTGATGGAAAGCCTCAATATCAAGCCAAAGAAAATTTCATCTACTTTGAAAGATGCCTGCCTTAAAGACGTCATTGCCCAGGACCAGCAGCTGGCCAGGAAATTCCAAATCACGGCCCTGCCTTCAATCGTGATTTTTGACGACCAGATCGATGACAGCGGTCTCTTGCTTGATGGTGAATTAAGCGACGACGACCTCCTGCAAATTTTCCAAAACAGCGCGGACAGCTGCCTTGAACCCTTGATGCAGCTAACGGAGAATGCTCCACTTTATTATCCGGTCAGCCACCTTCATCTCTTATAGCCAGCCTCTCCTTTAGGGGCTGGTTTTTTGCTGCAAAAATTTCAAGAGCCAGCTTTTCTCCCCCGGCCTGCGCCAAGTGGAAAAAGCTTCCTTGGGCAAAGTAAAGACAGTGTAGCCGGCCAGGTACATCAATTCCCCCAGCTTCTGACCCAGCTTGCTCTTTTCCTTCAGCTGCTGGTCCAGATAGTCCCGCTCCTTGACCCAGTCATCGGCCAAAGGCGGGGGCAAAAGGGGCCTAAAGTGCCATAAAGCAGCAATTCCTTCCGCGTCCAAGGCGAAGTCCACCTGCCGGTACAGCAAGGTCTGGCTGACAGGGGCCTGCCTTATTTGGTACTTCAATCTAATCAAGCCTGCCTCTTGGTGAATTTCCAGATAATAGCTTCCCCAGCACCGGTTTTCCCTGAAAAAGATCAGCTGGGTCTGCTTTAGCTTTTCCCCTAAAAAATGCCGGCGGCCGACCAACCAGACATCCTTAATCCCAATCGCCTGGTAAAGGGCATGCCGGTGGGCAAACTCCCCCTTGCTTAAGGGCGCGCACTGGACTTCAAAGGCCAAGAGCGGTGTGGCCAAAATGTCAGCCCGCAAGTCACCGTCAGCCAGCGGCACTTCAGCTTTTGCATTTAGCCCCGCCGCGGTCAAAGCGGCTTTGAGGAGCATTTTCCCCTGCCGGTGCTCCTCTTGTTCTCCTAGCCCCCGGTAAGCCTGGTAGTGCTTGAAAAAAGGCTCTGCCTTCTGCGACAAAACCAGGATGACCGGTTTCCGGCAGCGCGGGCAGCGGTAGACTTCCTGGTTGAGATAGGCCGGGTTCTCCCGGACCTTGCCGGCCTCACTGACGGCCAGGACCAGTTCTTTATTTAACAAAGCTGCGTACAAAATAATACCCCATTAACTAGTACGCCAAAAAGGGGAGATTTTTTTAAAAATAGGCAAAACATACTAACCTAGTGTTGGATGATTACTCGACGGAGTAGTCGTTCAACACTTTTTCTTTTACTATGTAAAGTGGAGATGAAGCCAATGCCGTTCCTTTTCTGGACACACGATGTCGTAGGCAAAACGGGCAGCTTCACCATTCAATTGTGAATCTCGTCTAAGTATGTTGGCTGTTAAAGTCCTGTTGAGAAAATTAGATCTGATTGGATTAGGTGAAGGTAGCTCATCTCCGAGTAAAGCGGAGGTTTATTCTTATGGATTTATTGAAAACTGTTTTCGGTATTGATGTTAGCAGCCGAAAGTCTAACGTATGCATTATGGTCAATGGCCAAAAAGTTAATGACTATGCCATCTCCAACGATATGGTAGGCTTCAATCAGCTGCTAGGTGACCTTAAGCAGGTTACTAACCCACAGATTATCTTTGAAGCAACTGGCGTCTATTCCAGAAGACTCCAGGCATTCTTGGACATGCACGAATTGCGCTATGTCATGATGAATCCGCTAGAAGCCAAAAGAAAGACAAAGGATGACCTGCACCAGAACAAGACCGATAAGCTTGATGCCTTGTACCTTGCCAAGCTGCAATCTGAGCACCCGCAGCGGCTGGCCTACGTTCAAAGCGAAGAATATCAAGAATTGATGGCCAATAACCGTATCTACGAGCAGGCTTCGCACGATCTGATAACCAACAGGAATAGACTGCACAAAGCCATTCAGCTCACTTTCCCAGAGATTGAGCACTTAATGGTTAATCCGAGAGGGAAAAACTACTGGAGTATTGTCCTCAGATTCCCACACCCAGATATCGTACTAGAAACAAAAGAAGCCGATATCATCGACTTCTTAAAGGGCTTAACCGGTATTGGTAAAAAACGCGCTAACGACATAGCGCAAAGTCTTATTCGGTTGGCTAAAGTCGCATGCCCAGCTGTCAAAAAGAACAGTGCTCATATTCGTGGCCTCAAAATGGCTATTAACAACATTCTGAGCGCTGAAGAAGAGTGCCAGACTGCTTTACAGGAGATGGCAAAGCTGGCTCCTAAACGGGATCTGGAGATCCTCACAAGCATTCCATGCATTGGCGAAAATACTGCTCTAAGAATCATTAGTGAGCTTGGGGACATCAGACGTTTTAACAACCCTAGCCAATTAAATGCCTTCGTTGGTGTTGATCCTCAAGTTTATGAATCTGGCAATCTCACGGCCCACCTGTCAATTTCAAAGCGTGGGACAGCTATTGGCAGAAAGGTGCTGTACTTGGCCATAAACCAAATTCAGTCGGCTAAGAAAGCGGGAAACCCTTGTCATATTGCGGATTATTACGAGAAACGAAAACGGTCTTCTGAGACTGCAAGTCACAAGAAGGCCGCTATCGCATCGATCCATAAATTATTACGGACGATCTTCGCTTTAATTAAGAATGATCAATTGTATAGCTATGACGTAGCCAAACATAACCAAAGACTTTTGTCATAAAAATTGATCCAATAGATATTATAACAGCCTCTTTTTTGAAATTACAGAAGGTGGCTGTATTTATCATGCCCTAAATCAGATATTTAACTCGATTCTCCGGGAACCATTTCCCGATTAGGCCCTTATTTCAAAATAAAATTGCTAAAATCGTTGATAACACTTGACTTAGAGTAGAAAATAAAAGGACCCCCGAAGGAGTCCTTAAATTATCATCTGGATTCTTAAGCCCGCTTGCTGGCAAACTGCCGGCGCAAAGCCCCCAGCGCATCCTGCTGGAAGAGGCACTGGCCATGGGCTTGGGCCTGCTGGAATTCGTCAGCGGACACCTGGCGGCCAAATTCATTGGCGATCGCCCAGGCATCAGCTGGCTTGATTTCCGCGTAATTCTCGTCCATAAAAGCCATCTTGAGATAAAACTGCTGCTTGTAGTAGTAGACGCTGGACGCCAGGTCACTGACCTTGAGGCTGTCAGCCAAAGCCAGGAGGTCATCGATATCGTCAAAGACTAAAACATGGGTCTCCTGGTAACTCCAGTAGTCCTCGTAGTCTTCATCATCGGTGTTGCCCAGGTCCTGCATAATCACCGGGTCCATCTCAGTGTTAGCGTCATCAGCCGGGTTCAAGTCGGAAAAGGCCCAGTCATCTTCCTCAACCGCTTCCGCCATATCGTCTCCGACCCCATTGGCTTCAGGATCAAAGAAGCGCCGCATTTCTTCCGGCAGGTCTCTGCCTGCATTCATCTTGGTAATCAGGAGATCGATCCCGCTATCGTTGGGCATGACCTGGAAAGTCACCGGCGCATCGCTGGCAAAGTCATTGTCCTCGTCCACTTCGCGGAGAACTGACAGGAAAAATTCCTGGACTCTTTCCCGGTTGCCGAGTAAATCCAAGATCTTCAAGCCCCGCTGGTTCAGATCCTCCCGGGTCATGCTTACGCGGAGCGTGTTCTCATTCACCTTTTCAACGCGCATCTTCATCCCTCCTTATATGTGTACCGTTATTGTAACCTAAAAAGCCAACAAAGCAAAAGCGTTAGCTTCTAGAAGCCAACGCCTGCAACTTTCTATTCTGAAATTAAAAATCCTGGTCTGCCAGGCGCTTAGCCCGGGCTATTTCCAGCCGGCGCACGCTGCGCGGCAGGAAGCGGCGGATTTCATCTTCATTGTAGCCAACCTGCATCCGACGGTCATCCAAAATAATTGGCCGTCTCAGCAGGCTTGGGTTCTTTTCAATCAAATCGATCAGTTCATTCATTGAAATGTCGTCCAGGTCGATATTCAGCTCTTGAAAAGCCTTCGACCGTGTTGACACGATTTCTTCCGTGCCTTCTTCAGTCATTCTCAGAACATGAATGATTTCTTCCCGGTTCAAAGGATATGAAATAATGTTTCTTTCCTTGTAGGGAATATTGTGCTGTTCAAGCCATTGCTTTGCCTTGCGACATGAGGTGCAGCTTGGAGAAACATATAAATCTACCATTGTTACCACGCTCCTTTAAAATGAGATTGCATGAACACACATTCGTTGCTTACTATATAGTTTAGCATGGATACTTACAAAAAGGAAGGGGGTAATTGGCTTTCTTTTAAATTTCTTAATTAATCAAGAAAAAAGCGGTCAGCTCACGCTAATCGCTTTTAATTTGCTCTTTACTTGTCAGCCATCAAGTTCTTAACCAGTTCGATGTTGTCTTCGTTGGTCAATGATTCCTTGGTTGCCTTGTCAGCCAGGCTAGCGAGTTCTTCAGTTGAGAGCTTCTTCATTTCGTTTCTGATCCGCAGAATTGAAGTTGCGCTCATTGAGTATTCGTCCAAGCCCATGGAAAGCAGGATTGGGAACATGATTGAGTCACCAGCTGCTTCACCACACATCCCGCACCAGATACCAGCTTCGTGAGCTGAGTCGATCGTGTGCTTGATGAGGCGGAGAACTGACGGGTTGTATGGCTGGTAGAGGTAAGAAACGTTTTCGTTGCCCCGGTCAGCAGCCATAGTGTATTGGATCAAGTCGTTGGTCCCGATTGAGAAGAAGTCGACTTCCTTGGCAAATTGGTCTGCCAGAACGGCAGCTGCCGGAACTTCGATCATCATGCCGACTTGCAGGTCGTCGCCAACCTTGACGCCTTCCTTGACCAGCTTGTCCTTTTCTTCAGCCAAAACAGCCTTGGCTTGGTGAAGTTCGTCCAAAGTACCGATCATTGGGAACATGATCCCCAGCTTGCCGTAAGCTGATGCTCTCAGCAAGGCCCGCAGCTGGGTGCGGAAGATTTCCTTGTTTTTCAAAGACAAACGAACGGCCCGAATACCCAGGAATGGGTTCATTTCTTCTGGCAGGTCCCAGTAGGACAGGTGCTTGTCGCCACCGATGTCCATGGTTCTGATGATAACCTGCTTGCCGTTCATGCCTTCCAGAACCTTCTTGTAGGCTTCAAACTGGTCTTCTTCAGTTGGGAAGTCGTTTGAGTTCATGTACAAGAATTCAGTTCTGAACAAGCCGACTGCTTCAGCACCGTTTTCCAAAACGCCAGCCAGGTCGTCTGGAGTACCGATGTTGGCAGCGATCGTGAAGTGCTTGCCGTCAGCAGTTACTGATGGTTCGTCCTTCAACTTCCGCCATTCAGCCTTTTGCTTAGCGAAGTCGTCGCCCTTCTTGCGGTAGTCAGCCACTTGTTCTTCGCTTGGTTCAACGATAGCCACCCCATCCAAACCGTCAGCGATCAGCATTTGGCCGTTTTCTACAGAAGTGGTGATCTTTTCAGTCCCGACAACAGCTGGGATTTCCAAAGACCGGGCCATGATGGCTGAGTGGGCAGTCCGGCCGCCCAGGTCAGTTACGAAGCCCTTAACGTACTTCTTGTTCAATTGTGCCGTGTCACTTGGCGTCAAGTCTTCAGCCACCAGAACTACTTCGTGGTCGATGCTTGCCAAGTTAGGCAGTTCCTTGCCCAGCAAGTGCGCCATGATCCGCTTTGAAACGTCGCGGACGTCAGCTGCACGTTCTTGCATGTAGGCATTGTCAGTCATGCTTTGGAAGATAGTGATGAAGTTTTGGGCAACTTCATCCAAAGCTGCTTCACTGTTGACAGCGTCGCTCTTGATCTTGGCGCTGATCTGGCCAGTGAATTCAGGGTCTGACAGGAACATCAAGTGGGCGTCAAAGACTTGCGCTTCTTCTTCACCCAAGCTTTCTGCGGCAACCTTGCGGATGCTTTCCAATTCAGCTTGTGATTCGGCAACTGCCTTATCAAAGCGGGCTACTTCAGCTTCCACGTCAGCAACGGACTTCTTTTCAAAAGAAAGGTCCGGTTCGACCAGGAGGTAGGCTGGAGCAACAGCAACGCCGTCACTGGCTGCGATGCCCCTCAAAGTTTTAGTCATTATTCAGCCAAACCTTCTTTTGACATAGTTTCAGCAATAGCTGCGATAGCTTCCTTTTCGTCATCGCCTTCAGCGCTGATAGTTACATCTGCACCTTGGCCAACACCCAATGACATTACGCCCATGATTGACTTAAGGTTAACTGACTTACCGTTGTATTCAAGGTTGATGTCTGAACCAAACTTTGAAGCAGCTTGTACCAACAAGGTAGCTGGACGAGCGTGAATACCAGTTTCAGCGATAATGTGAAATTCTTTCTTTTCCATCGTAAATTATCTCCTTTAAAAATCAAGAATTGGGTACCAAAGTACCGTTTCTTTTAAAGAATAACATGTTTTCGAGGTCAATACAACTTAATTGTAAATGTTTTCATTAATATTTAGGCTTATTCTCTATCGAAGTATAGGTAATAACCCCGCCGCGGCCGGCACGGCCGGTGATTTTCTTGTTTTTTCCGTAATTGCGCAGGCTTTGCTGGAAAGCAAACGCATCTTCCGGGTCCTTCTGCGGGTCGATCTGGTACTCCAGCAAGTCGCCTGAGACCAATTTCTCCAAAATATCAGTATAGTCCATATTAATGTCACAACCTCCTGTCCATTATTTTAGCGCAATTTTTTGTCAAAATTAAAGGAAGAAGTCTCAAAGGCTGGCTATTTTCTCCCCTGAGTCTTAGCACTTGACTAATTAGAGTGCTAAGCTCTATAATTTAGTCAGAGCTTTGATGAAAGGCGGTACTTTAACATGTTGTGTCAAAACTGCCACCAACGGCAGGCCTCGATACATCTTTACACGAAGATCAACGGCCAAAACAATGAAATCGACTTATGTCAGCAATGCTACCAAGAGTTAAGGAATCAACAAGGAAATCAAATGAATAATAACAACTTTTTCGGCGACTTTGACGACCTCTTCAATGCTTTGAACGGGCAGTCAAATGGCGCAAACCATTACAACAACCAAAATCCATTCGGCCCGACCCCGGGCCGCGGCGGCAATGGCGGCGGCCAGTCCCTTCTTGACCAGTTCGGGACCGACTTAACAGATCTGGCCAAGAAGGGCAAGATCGACCCAGTTATCGGCCGGGACCGGGAAATCGCCCGGGTAATTGAAATCCTCAACCGGCGGACCAAGAACAACCCAGTCCTGATCGGGGAAGCCGGGGTCGGCAAGACCGCGGTCGTTGAAGGCCTGGCCCAGGACATCGTGGACGGGTCAGTTCCAGCCAAGTTACAAAACAAGCGGATCATCTCCCTCAACATGGTTTCCATGGTCCAAGGGACCGGGATCCGGGGCCAGTTTGAGCAAAGAATGCAGCAGCTGATCAAGGAACTGCAGAGCCAGCCGGACATCATCCTCTTTATCGACGAAATCCATGAAATCGTCGGCGCCGGCAATTCTGAAGGCGGCATGGACGCCGGCAACATCATCAAGCCGGCTCTGGCCAGAGGTGAGCTGCAGTTAGTCGGGGCTACGACTATCAAGGAATTCCGGGAAATCGAAAAGGACTCCGCCCTGGCCCGGCGCTTCCAGCCAGTTGAAGTCAAGGAACCAAGCATCGACGAGACAATCAAGATCCTCAAGGGGATCCAGAAGCGCTACGAGGACTACCACCACGTCAAATACACTGACGACGCCATCGAAGCCGCCGTCAAGCTGTCTGCCCGCTACATCCAGGACCGCTTCCTGCCAGACAAGGCCATCGACCTTCTGGACGAAGCCGGGTCAAGAATGAACCTGACCATCCCTTACATCGATAAGGAAAAGATCCAGGAAAGAATCGACGCGGCTGAGAAGCTCAAGCAGGATGCCTTGAAGAACGAAGACTACGAAAAGGCTGCCTACTACCGCGACCAGATCGAAAAATACGAGAAGCTGAAGGACCAAAACGTCGACCCGGACAAGACCCCAACCATTACAGCCAAGGTCATGGACAAGATCGTGGAAGAAAAGACCAACATCCCGGTCGGCGACATCCAGGCACAAGAAGAAAACCAGCTGATCAACCTAGCCAGCGACCTCAAGGCTAAGGTTATCGGCCAGGACGAGGCCGTTGACAAGGTGGCCCGGGCCATCAGAAGAAACCGGATCGGCTTCAACAAGTCCGGCCGGCCAATCGGCTCCTTCCTCTTTGTTGGCCCGACCGGGGTCGGCAAGACCGAGCTGGCCAAGCAGCTGGCCTTGAAGATGTTCGGCAGCGAAGACGCCATGATCCGCTTCGACATGTCCGAATTCATGGAGCAATACTCCGTCTCCAAATTGATTGGGTCTGCCCCGGGCTATGTCGGCTATGAAGAAGCCGGCCAATTGACCGAACGGGTCCGCCACAACCCATACAGCTTGATCCTTTTGGACGAAGTTGAAAAGGCCCATCCGGATGTTTTGAACCTCTTCTTGCAGATTCTTGACGACGGCCGCTTGACCGACTCACAAGGGCGGACTGTTTCCTTCAAGGACACGATCATCATCATGACCTCAAACGCCGGCCAGGGAATCAAGACGGCCAGCGTAGGCTTCGCGGCAGAAAACAACAAGAATGAAGCTGAAGAAACCCGCAAGGTGATGAGCCAGTACTTCAAGCCGGAATTCCTGAACCGATTTGACGACATCATCCAGTTCCACCCATTGAGCAAGGGCAACCTCCTGCAGATCGTCAACCTCCTTTTGGACAAGACCAATGCCATGGTCAGCGACCAGGGCCTGCACATCAAGGTTACCGACGCGGCCAAAGACAAGCTGGTTGAGGAAGGCTACGATCCGGAAATGGGCGCTCGTCCGCTTCGCCGGGTCATCCAGGAAGAAATTGAAGACAAGGTGGCCGACTACAAGCTGGACCACACTGAGGCCAAGCAATTAGTGGCGGACTTAAAGGACGGGGAAATCACGATTTTCGAAGAAGTTCCCGCCCTGCCAGTCACTGAAGCAAGCAAAGAAAAATAACTATCTCTGAGCAGAAAAAACAAGGATTATCCAAAAAGGATCCTTGTTTTTTCTTGAATGCGTTATAATGAAAGTGAGGGGAATATCAGAGACAAATAGAAACGGGTGAAGTTTTATGCACTTAATTGATGTCACTAATAGCTATGCCGAATTAGTTCACAGTCAGCTAAATACTACGAGCGTGAACTATGTGAAAGTTTACTCCTTAGGCAACACTACCGTAATTTATACCGAAAGCCCAATCGCCATCGGGATCGTTCTGGAAAACCACCACCGCAAGATCCGCGAGGAAGAACTCGAATTTGTAATCAAGCGGCTGATTCCCGACCAGACCAGCTATCAGCTTACGGTTGACAAGCACCGCCGGGTCGTCGAAATCCACGTTGACAAGTAATCCCTGCAAAAAGAGCCCACTGGGCTCTTTTTTTCTTCCCTATCTTCTTCCCTTATTCTTTTCAGCAAAATTCAAAAAATACTTGTTTTTTAGCAAAATTACAGATTAACTTGCGAAAAACAGCCTTTTTTTCAAAAAAATTGTCAAAATTGACCTATGTCAATTTTTTTATAAAAAATAGTTCTATAATCTCCTTTGAGCGCTGGAAAGCGCTTTTAGAAAAGAAAGTGAATGTGTAAAAAGCAGCAATTTTAAACTGTTGATTTAGTAAAAATAAGGAGGCACTGATCATGACAGTTTATCCGGATTACTTTTATTCTGAAAAAGACTTTGATAAGAGCCACATGGGCTACAAGCCGCTGACCATTCCAGCTGGCGTTGAGGCCCAGCCTTTGGCCGTTCCCCCGCTTTTAGCGCCGGACAAGGTTGACGGCAATGACATCTACTACACCATCGAGGCCCAGGAAGGCGAAAGCCAGATCCTGCCAGGCAAGAAGACCAAGACCTGGGGCTACAACGCTCCCCTTTTGGGCCAGACCCTGGTAGTCAAGACCGGGCAAAGAGTCCACGTGCGTTTGAAGAACAGCCTGCCTGTCCTCACTTCATTCCACTGGCACGGCATGGAAGTTCCGGGACCAATTACTGACGGCGGCTGCCACGCCCCAGTATACCCTGGCGAAGAAAAAAACATCGAATTTACGGTCAAGCAGCCAGCCGCTCTGACCTGGCTGCACGCCCACCCATGTCCGTCAACGGCCATGCAGGTCTGGATGGGCCTGGCCATGGGGGTTGTGGTTACTGACGACAACGAAGCCCGCCTGCCGATTCCAAAGAACTACGGGGTTGACGAATTCCCGATCATCCTGCAAGACCGGACCTTCCACGACAACCAGCTCGACTACCGGGCTGACTACGACCCGATGGGGGTCTTTGGTGAAGTGCCTTTGATCAACGGCGTGGTCCGTCCTTACGTTGACGTGACGACCCAAAAGGTCCGCCTGCTCTTCTTGGGAGGGTCTGACCGCCGGGAATGGCGCCTGCACTTTGAAAACGACTTGACCATGACACAAATCGGCGGGGACGACTCCTTCCTCAGACACCCGATTGACGTTAAGAAGCTTTTGATCGGGCCAGGGGAAAGACAACAAGTCATCGTTGACTTTGCCGGCTACAAGGAAGGCGACGTTGTCAGCCTCTACACTGACGACTTCAAGCTGGTTGAATTCCGCATCCACGCCTTTGAAAAAGACGACCGTGAACTGCCATTCAACATCTTCACTCCGGACGACCCGGCTGTGAACAGCGAAGCGCCAGTCCGCCACGTAACCATGGACGACCACGACAAGATCAACGGTCTCCGCTTCTCCATGGAAAGAATCGACATGAAGCAGACCTTGAACTCAGTTGAATACTGGGACGTAACCAACACCAACAACTCTGCTTCAGGGATGCTGCATCCCTTCCACATCCACGGGGCCCACTTCCTGGTTGTTTCCCGCAACGGGCAAAAGCCTAACCCGAACGAAATCAATGTCTACAAGGACACTATTGAAGTCGGACCAGGAGAAACTGTCCGCCTGAAGGTCTACTTCCAAAACGCCGGGGTCTTCATGTACCACTGCCACATCATCGAGCACGAAGATGCCGGCATGATGGCCCAGATCCAAATCGTTGACCCGAAGGATCCGAACAAGACCTACAAGCTGATGGACATGGAAACCATCACCAACGCCTTTGCAGAAGAAATGGGCGTTGAACCAGGCGAAGTCTTTATGCCAGGGATGGACGTTGAAGACATGGACATGGGTGCCTGCTTCCACGCGGCTGAAGCTTCGACCAGCCGCCGCTTGGTCGAAGCCGTTACTGCCGCTTCAAGAGCAGGTCATAAAGGCCACCACGACGCGACCAGCGGGGCCAGCCACCACTAAAAAACTTGTAGGATCAGAATTATGATGAACAACAACCTTTACTTGAAGATTTTATGGGTCTTACTGTACGGCATCGTCGCCTTCTACACCTTTACCGACAAGACGATGATGGCCATGTACTGGATGGCCGGGGTAATGTTTGCCCAAGCGGTCCTTGACCTCGTTTACTACTTTTTGCCAAAGAGCAAAACAGAAATGACTGAATGCTAGTCAGTCAAACCAATCATGCGCAAAAAAACGATGCCTCGCGGCATCGTTTTTCTTGTTTGCTATCTTCTTTTGCTGATTTGTTTTTACTTGCTTCTTTGCATTACAGCTTTTCCGTCAATTCCACATCCGGGTACTTGTCGTGGAACCAGCGTTCAGCAAAGGCGTTCTCAAAGAGGAAGAGAGGATTGCCAAAGCGGTCCTTGACCAGGAGGTTCCGGCTGGAAGACATCTTCGGGTCCAGCTGGTCCGGGTTGATCCAACGGGCTACCCGGTGGCCAATGGAAGTCATTTCAACTTCAGAGTTGTATTCGTTCTTCATCCGGTACTGGAAGACTTCAAACTGCAGCTGGCCAACCGCCCCCAAAATGTAGTCGTCGGTCTGGTAGTTGCGGTAGAGCTGGACAGCCCCTTCTTGAACCAGCTGGTTCATCCCCTTGTGGAAGGACTTCTGCTTCATGACGTTCTTTGGTGAAACCCGCATGAAGAGTTCCGGGGTAAATTCCGGCAGCGGCGGGAATTCCAGCTTGCGCTTGCCAGCGTAGATAGAGTCCCCGATCTGGAAGTTGCCAGTGTCGTAGAGGCCGACAATGTCCCCGGCCACGGCTTCAGAAACCTGAACCCGGGCACTGGATTCAAATTCAACGGCATTGTTCAAGCGGACCTGCTTGCCGGTTCTGGCCAGGGTTACGTCCAGGCCCTTGCTGAATTCCCCGCTGCAGACCCGGACAAAAGCAATCCGGTCTCTGTGCTGAGGGTTCATGTTGGCCTGGATCTTGAAGATGAAGCCGGAGAATTCGTCATCATCTGGCTTCAGTTCTTCATCCCCGTTG
Source organism: Lactobacillus delbrueckii subsp. jakobsenii ZN7a-9 = DSM 26046 (assembly GCF_001888925.1). Lineage (NCBI taxonomy): Bacteria > Bacillati > Bacillota > Bacilli > Lactobacillales > Lactobacillaceae > Lactobacillus > Lactobacillus delbrueckii. The sequence goes on along the minus strand of NZ_CP018218.1, from coordinate 841,466 downwards.
ACTTCGTGCTCGCCTGGCGCTGGTGCCAGGTCAACAAATTGTTCCAGGAAAGTTTCTACCCCGAAGTTGGTCAAGGCTGACCCGAAGAAGACTGGAGTCTGCTGGCCGGCCAAAACCTTTGCCCGGTCAAAGCTGGCCCCGGCCCCTTCCAAAAGCTCGATTTCACCCAAGGTTTCTTCAAACTGCGGGTCATCGGCCAAAGGACTGCCGGCTGGCGCCTTTCCGTCTGCTAAAGCGATAAAGCGGTCCTGCCCTTCTTCCGGGTGGTAGAGTTCAACCCGCTGGTTGGCCAGGTCGTAAAGGCCCAGCAGGCTCTGCCCCATCCCGATCGGCCAGTTCATGGCCACACCTTCAATGCCCAGGACTTCTTCCAGTTCAGCGACCAGGTCCAGGGGTTCCCGGCCGTCCCGGTCCAGCTTGTTCATGAAGGTAAAGACCGGGATTCCCCTTTGCCGCACGACCTTGAAGAGCTTCTTGGTCTGCGGCTCGATCCCGCGGGCGGAGTCGATAACCATGACCGCGGCGTCAACCGCCATCAAAGTCCGGTAGGTGTCTTCTGAGAAGTCCTGGTGGCCTGGGGTGTCCAGGATGTTGATCCGCTTGCCCTGGTATTCAAACTGCATAACGGATGAGGTAACGGAAATCCCACGCTTCTTTTCGATTTCCATCCAGTCACTGGTGGCGTAGTTCCCGGTCTTGCGGGCCTTAACGGTCCCGGCGCTGCGGATCACCCCACCCAAGAGCAGCATTTGTTCCGTAATCGTCGTCTTACCTGCGTCGGGGTGGGAAATGATTGCGAAAGTCCGCCGCTTGTTTACTTTGTCTAAAAGTTCTTTGTTCATTATTCTTCAGTTTCTTCCTCGTAATTTTCTTCTGGCAGGGTCAACAAGACAGTTAAGAGCCGCGACCCCCGCATTCTTCTGGTCGTCAAAACCATGCCGTTGTCCAGGGGCACTTCCAGCTGCTCGCCTCTGCCCGGGATCACGCCAAGTTTGGTGATCATATAGCCGGCCAGGGTGTCAACGTCTTCCATTTCCAGGTCGGTGCCAAAGCGGTCGTTGAAGTCGGTCAAAGGCATCTTGCCGTAAATGTCAAATTGCCCGTCATTCAGCTGCCGGACCAAAACTTCTGCCTTGTCGACCTCGTCGTCAATGTCGCCAACGATTTCTTCCAGCAAGTCCTCGATGCTGGCCAGGCCGGTCACCCCGCCATATTCATCAGTTAGGATGGCCAATTGCTGCTGGCTGGTCTGCATCTGCACCAGCAAGTCGTCCAGCTCGATCGTTTCCGGGGCAAAAAGGGGCGGGGAAATCAAGCGGTCATAAGTCAGCTGGTCAAAGCCGTGCCGGCGGGCCTCTCTAAGAATGGTACGGATGTGGATGACACCCACGATCTGGTCCTTGTCCTGGCGGTAGACGGGAATTCTTGAATAAGGCTGGCGGAGGATGTCATCCAGGTTTTCCTCCAGATCGTCCTCAATGTCGATCATGAAGGCGTCAGTCCGCGGCACCATGACTTCCCGGGCTACCTTGTCATGGAAAGCCATACTGCCCTCAATCATCGAATATTCAATATCAGTCAAAACATTGCCGGCATGCAGCTGGTCAATTTCTGCCTGCAGCTGGTCCTTGCCGCTTTCTTCATTGCTGGAAAAACGGCTTCTCAGTTTGCCAAACAGGCTGCCGGTCGCAGGGTCGCTTGTCATTTTCTTAACTCTCTTTCGTAAAATCCTTAAATATTTACATTATAGCATATGACCTTACGGGAATATGTTAAAATAGCCCAGTAGAAAGAGGTGTTTTACCATGAAAATGCGCCGCATTATGTTAGTTTTCGTCTTCCTGCTCTTGATCCCCTACATCTGCAGCCTAGCCATCATCGGGATCGGCTTTAACGCCCTGGTCCTGCACTCGACTGACCCCTTCCGCACGGCTGTAGGGGCCTTTGTCGGGGCCATCATCATGCTGGCCGTCAAGGCCACGATCCAGCGGCCCTTGAATTTGCTGGCCGGAGATATCTATGACAGCTTTCTGCAGCAGATTCTCCGCTTCTTCAGCATCCGCCGCCGGCCGCTCTTGCAGGTAGCCAACTTTATCCTGGACTTTGTCCTCTGCACCCTGGCCACGATCGTGATCCGCCTGCTTTTGCCCCTGGAATGGATCGTCGGCACCTCCATGGGCTTCGTCATCTTGGTCATGTTCATTTCAACTTGCCTGGGGGCCTATATCGAATACGACAACCTGTCCATTGCCGCTGAAATCAAGCAATCCTAATTCTGACTGACCGGGAGGTAAAGGCTCTTGGTCAGTTTTTTACTGCCTAAATCTAGCTGGCGGAGGATATAAGGGTTAGGATTCTCCTCCAGCTGAGCCTGGAAGTCGCTGCCTAAGTCGCCGGCTTCATCCAAAAAGCGGGGCAGTTCAAAGTTCAGGGGCAGGTCGAAATAGGCCGCGTTGGCCGTCTCTTCTTTTTGGAAAACCCGGGCGCTTGGCAGGGAAAACTTGAGCAGGCCGCTAACTTCGCTATCCTTAGGCGCGATCACCCCATACCAGTACATGAAATTTTCCGGGCCAAAAACAATCAAGGACGCCCGCTGCCCGGCAAGGCCGGCCTCTTTGACAAAGGCTTGAAAGGCCGGGTCAGCTTCCAGTTCCTGGTTGGCGGCCGCGAAGGTCCCGTTTGCATCCATCATCCGGTCAGGAAAGGCCTTGCCGATAAAAGTAAGTTCGTTAATTTCTGTCTGCATCTCTTTACTTCTTTCTATTTTCTAGTATTCTTCCAGTTCTTCTAAAGGAATGATTTCCCCGGCCAAAAAGGCGCTGATTTCATCCCCGGAAAAGCCGTGGCTGTACAGATACTGCCGCATCTTCTGCTCCCTTACACCTGGCTCATAGCGCTTGAAGCGCTTGTAGGCCTTAAGGCCCTGCTTGGCCAGAGCCGCTCTTTCCTGGTCCTCATCTGCTTCCGGGACTAAATCCTGGGTCACGGCCTGGGCCAGGGAGCCGGAGAAGCCGTGGCTGAGCAGTTTAGTCTGCATCTTACGGTCGACTTCCCGCTTGGCAATCTTCCCCTGCTGGCCCAAAAGTGACTTGACCAGGCGCTTGCCAACCCCGGCCCATTCCTCATCAGTCACGTCTGCCAGGGCAGCTTCGATTAAGTCATCGTCAACGCCCTTTTTCTTTAAGTCCCGGCGGACAGCCCCTGGTCCATTCTTGCCGACCTGGAGGTTATTTTTGACAAAAAGGCGGGCATAAGCCGCGTCTTCCAGGTAGCCCAGCTGGGTCAGCTCGTTAACGGCCCGCTTGGCCGCTGACCGGGAAATTTCATGCTGGCTGAGGTAGTCAGTCACTTCCTTGACCGTCCGGGGCTGGTAGGACAGGTATCTGGCCGCCAGGTCGCTGGCCTTGGCACTGGCTTCATAGTCCAGGATTTCATTGATCTTCTGGGGGCTAAGCTCCTGGCCCTTGAGCAGGACAAATTCCGCCAGGGTCTTCTCGCTGACGGAAAAGGCATATTCCTGGTCCAAAAAAATATTGTAGCGCCCCTGCCGCTTTTGTGCACTAACTTTCGTGATAATGGCCATTTTTTCCTCCTTTTTGGCAAATCTGACAACTCTATCTTAGCAAATTGCCGCAAAAGCTGCGAAAAACTTGCGCCCCTTTTAAAAAGCCCTGTATAATAGTGTGTTACGAAGTTTGCAGTTATTTTTATTGTAGAAAGAATAGACAAAGAAGAAGGCTCACATGCAGAAAAAACATTTTTCAAAAAACGCTTCTAAAGAGCGGCACGTCATCATCACCATCAAGCGGCTGGGGATCAACGGTGAAGGGATCGGCTACTACAAGCGCAAGATCATCTTCATCCCCGGCGCCCTGCCAGACGAAGTCGTGGTGGCCAAGATCGTCAAGGACCACCCCCAATACCTGGAAGGTGAATTAGTCCGGATCAAGGAAGCCAGCCCGGACCGGGTTCCCTTCCCATCCGGCGTTGACCCGAGAATCGGGGGCCTGGAACTGGCCCAACTGTCTTACGCGGGTCAGCTCAAGTTCAAGAAGGACAATCTGATCTCTGCCCTTGAAAAGTACCACCCGCGCGGCTACAAGAACTACAAGATCAAGAACACCATCCCGGCCCCAGACCAGTGGCACTACCGGGCCAAGGCCCAGTACCAGATCGAACGGGAAAACCACCATGTTTCCCTGGGTCTGTACGCGCCTAACTCCCACCAATTGATCGACCTGCCGGAAATGCCGACCCAAAGCGAGGACACCCAGGCAACTGAACGGGCCATCCGGGATCTGATTATCAAGCTCCGCGTCCCGATCGCCAACCGCCGGCGGAACTTGCCAGGCGTTAAGACTATTGTGGTCCGGCAGGCGGAAGCCAGCCAGGAGATGCAGGTTACCTTGATCACTGTTGGCCACAAGTTGGACAATCTGCTGCAGCTGGCTGACGAGATCATGCGCCTGCCAAAGGTCGTTTCCGTCTACCAAAACGAAACCGACTGGCAGAACCCGCAAGTCTGGGGGAACAAGACCAGCAAGCTCCGGGGCAAGAACCAGATAACAGAAGAGATCATGGGCAAGAAGTTTGACTTGAGTCCCCGGTCCTTCTTCCAGCTGAACCCGGTCCAGACGGCTACCCTGTATTCTGAGGCCTTGAAGCTGCTCAGCTTAACGCCGGACATGACCTTGATCGATGCTTACTCCGGGGTCGGCACCCTGGGGATCCTGGCGGCTGACCAGGTCAAGCAGGTGGTCGGGATCGAAAGCATCCCTGAAGCTGTTTTGGACGCCCAACACAATGTTGAGCTCAACCATGTCAGAAACGCAGAATACCTGCAGGGCAGCGTGGAAAAGCTCCTTCCCCGCTTGAAGGAAGACGGCCTGCCAATCGATGCCTTGATCGTCGACCCGCCGCGGACCGGCCTGGCCAAGTCCTTGATCAAGACCCTGCTCAGAGTCAAGCCGGCCAGCTTCGTCTACATTTCCTGCAACCCGTCCACCCTGGCCCAGGACCTGGTCCTTTTGGGCGAGGCTTACGATGTCCGGGTCATCGAAAACGTCGACATGCTGCCGCAGACCCCGCGCTGCGAGTGCATCGCCAAGCTGACCCTGCGCAAGTAGGAAGCACAAAAAGAAAATAAGCATTAGAAAAGGCGAGAAGATCAAATCTTCTCGCCTTTAAACTGCCCTCGGCAGTCTTTCCAAGTGGATGAGGTAGCTCATCAAATTAATAGTCACGATATTCAATTTTAAGAATTCACCAATGGCTAATATCGGCTAAGATAAAACAGTCACTTGTTCGAGTTTTACGTGCTAGCGTATGAAATGAATTAGACCATTGTGTATCGCCACTTGGTTAAAAGCTTCAAGCCTTTATTATGGTCTCAATAAGAGAGACAACGAATAATAATTACAATCTGGAGATAAAAACTTCCGTTCAGTTGTTTTCTACCTCTTCCACGCCTTCAGTATAGCATTTTATGCAAACGCTTGCAAGGAATTATTTTGCGTATTTTGCTAAAAATTGCTTGACCGTGCGTGCATATAAAGCCGGATTGTGCTCATAGGACTTGACATGCTGGGCTCCTTTGACGATCAAGAGCTGCTTCGGCCCCCGGCTGGCCCGGTAATTTTTATAAACCATTTCGGTTGGGACAAAGGTATCCTTGCTGCCATGGATAAAAAGCATGGGCCGGGTATTCTTCTTCAGCTGGGCAAGGCTTGAGGCCTGGGCCAAAAAGTAGCCGGCTTTTAACTTGGTAATCCCGCTCAAGATTTCCACCAGAGGAAAACGGGGAAAGGCCGGCATATTGTAAAGGGCTTGGGCTTCGTGTTCGATTTCATTTTTAGCACTGGTGTAGCCGCAGTCTTCGATAAAGCATTTGACCTGCTTAGGCAAGTTTAAGCCGGAGGTCATCATGGTCGTGGCCCCGCCCATGGAGACCCCGAAAATCACGATCTTGCTCTTTTGGCCATTTTTCTTGATAACCTGCTCGGCCCACTTCTTGACATCATTTTTCTCCAGCCAGCCGTAGCCGACATACTTGCCCTGGCTTTGCCCATGAGCTTCCGCGTCTGGCAAAAGGGTGTTGTAGCCCAGGGAGTGGAAAAGCTGGGCATAGGCCCCCATATTTTCCTTGTTGGACATGTAGCCGTGCAGGATAATCACGGTTTTAGCCGAGTTTTTAGCTGGAATATAATTGGCCCGCAGGAGATAATTGTTCTTAGCCGACCGCAGCTGCCAGTGCTGCTTTGTCACCTGCTTGTACCAGAGCTTCTGCTTGTACTGGGGGGTGGACTTGGTCAACTGCACCGTCCCGTTGGTCACGAAGCTCTTCTTGCCCGGCACCACGGCCATGTTGAAAAAGTAGTAGCCGGCCCCGGCCAAGGCCAGGGCTAAGACGGCTAAGAGGCCCCCTAAAATTTTGACCAGGCGGTAATTGCTTCTCTTTTTATTCTTCTTTTTCACCAGTTTCCTCTCCTCTTTCCCTCTTTATCTATAGTTTCTGTCTTTTTTATCGCTTTGCTCCTTTATTTTAAGCAATATGAACAGTATACCACAATAAAAAAAGAAAGGTTTATCCATGCTGCTTGAAGATTTTTTACAGCTCCTGGCTGGCCTGGGCGGGCAAAATGTCCTCTACCTGCAGGTACAAGACCAGACCCTCCCCCTCAGTAAGTTTGTCTTGGCTCGGGAAGACTGCCAGCTATTGTGCGGCGGGCAGGCAATGACCCTGGCTAAATTCCGCCAGCTGACCGGCAAGGGGAGCAAGTCCATCCCCCTCAGCTTCTGCTGGCAGGAAAAAGAAATTCCCGTCTACGGGGTCCAGATCCTGCCAGCTGAGGGCAAGATCATCTGCAAGTAACAAAAAAGCGTAGAAAAAAGAAGTTGTCTGGTCTTCAGACAGCTTCTTTCTTTGCGTATTTCACTTGCCGGCTGGCTTCTTCTTGCCTTCGCTTTCCAGCTTCTTGCCCAAGTCAATGATGTACTTGCGCAAAGCATCCTTGGTTTCCGGGTGACGGAGACCGTATTGGATGGAAGTTTCCATGTAGCCTTCCTTGTTGCCGATGTCAAAACGCTGGCCCTTGAATTCGTGGGCGAAGACCCGTTGGGTCTTGTTCAAGGCGTCGATGGCGTCAGTCAATTGGATTTCACCGCCGGCACCGGCCTTTTGCTTGTCCAGCATGTCAAAAATTTCCGGAGTCAGCAGGTAGCGGCCGATGATGGCCAGGTCACTTGGGGCCCTGTCAACGTCTGGCTTTTCCACAAAGGCCTTAACGTTGTACAGGTCCGGAGCAGTTTCGCCGATTGGGTCGATGACACCGTACTTGTTGACTTCTTCATGCGGTACCTTCATAACCGCGATGGTTGAAGCGTGAGTTTCATTGTAGCAGTCGATCAATTGCTTGGTCAATGGCGTCTTATCTCTCATCAAGTCGTCGCCTAGCATAACCACGAAAGGTTCACCGGCGATAAAGCTGCGAGCCCGGTTGACGGCATCCCCCAAGCCATTTGGATGCGGCTGCCGGGTGAAGTAAAGGTTAACCTTGATGTTGGACATAGTGGTTTCCCGGACCAGCTTCAAAAGCGCGTCCTTGTGCTTTTCAATCAAGTTGTCTTCTAGTTCCGTGTTTGAGTCGAAGTGGTCTTCGATTGCCCGCTTGCTTCTGCCAGTAACGATCAGAATGTCTTCAATCCCTGAAGCCATGGCTTCTTCAACGATAAATTGAATAGTTGGCTTGTCAACGATTGGCAGCATTTCCTTAGGCATGGCCTTGGTTGCTGGCAAAAATCTGGTTCCCAAACCGGCAGCTGGGATGATCGCTTTTCTGACTTTCATGTATTTACATCCTCTTTTCTTAACTTCACACATTAATGAAAGCATTTTAAATGCAAGCGTATAATAACATATTTCTAGAAAAGAATCTAGTAAACCTAGACCAATCTTCTTGAAAAAGGAAAATTATTTTTTCCGCCGCTTGGCGATAAACTCAGCCAAAGGGCCGTTAGAATAGGTCGCTGGCCCATAGCGCAGCTGGTCCAAACTGACATTGACCGCCGTGCCAAAAAGTAACAGGATAGCCAGGAGATTGAGCCAGAGCATAAAAATGATAAAAGTTCCAACTATACCATAATTTTCCCACTTAACCGGAAAATTTTTCAAGTAGAAGGAAAAGAGATAAGACAGGGCTTCCCAGCCGGCCACCGTCACGATGGTCCCGGGCAAAAGAGCCTTCTTGAAGTGGACATTGGGCGCTACAGCGTTTAAATAGTAGACCCCGATCAACATCAAGACTAGCAAAACCAGCCAGCGGTAGCTGGAGAGCTTGTCAATCCAGGCCAGGGGCAGGTTAAAGTAAGGAGCCAGGAAATGCAGGACCTCCTGGCCAAAGACCACGACCAGGGCTAAAATAATGAACATAGTGACCATCAAGGCACTGAAGATCACGGTCAAGGTCCGGTTCCAGATAAAGTGCCAGAAGCCCAGCTTCAGTTCCTTATTGTGGACGCCATAGAGGCGGTTCATCCCGATTCTGACCGCGTTCACCATACAGGACATGGACCACAGGGCCATGATCGCACCGAAGGAAATGTAGCTGGTCGAATTCGACTTGAGCAGGGTATCGACGATCGGGATGATATAGCGGGCCACGTCACTTGGAAAGATCATTTCCAAATAATCAGCAATCGGTCCCGTGGCCAGGTGAAACCAGGGCAGGGCGTTACCGACAATGATGACGATGGGAAAAATTGAAAACAGGATGTAGTAGGCAATCACGATGGAACTTTGAAAAATCTCCCCCTGGGAAACGACCGAGGAAAGAGTTGTAAGAAAGCGCCGGACCCCCTTTTGTCCTGGCTCAACTTTTTCCGTCATGCCTAGTCTTCTATTTCGTCAAAGTGCGGAATGTACTTTTCCAGGCCGTCGTATGGCTTTTGCAAAGTCAAGATCTTCGGGCCGTCCTTGGTGATGGCAAAAGTATGCTCGAACTGGGCTGACTTGGACCCGTCCGGGGTTGCGTAGAAGACCCAGTCGTCATTTGGGTCGTCAACCGTCTTTTGCAAAATCCTCCAGTCCCCGCCGGCTTCCACCATTGGTTCAACGGTGATGGTCATCCCTTCCCGCAGGCGCAGGCCGTGGCCGGCCTTGCCCCAGTGAGGAACTTCCGGGTCTTCGTGGATGGATGGCTGGATGCCGTGGCCGATCAGTTCCCGGACGTCGCCGTAGCCTTCTTCATCCTCCACATAGTGCTGGATGACAGCTCCGATGTCCCCGATCCGGTTGCCAACTACGGCTTGGTCGATCCCCATGTACATGGCCTTCTTGGTCACGTCCATCAAGTGCTGGTCTTCTTCTGAGATTTGGCCGACCCCGTAAGTGGTGCAAGAGTCGGATTCATAGCCGTTCAAGTTGCAGGTTGCGTCAACCTTGACCAAGTCGCCTTCCTTTAAAAAGACATTTTTGCGGGGAATGTTGTGGGCAATTTCGTCGTTAACAGAGATGCAGGTGCCGTACTTATAGCCTTCAAAACCTTGTTCTGACAAGCGGCCGCCCCGGCTGGAAATGAATTCCTGGCAGAATTCTTCAATGTCCCAGGTGGAGATACCTGGCTTGATCACGTCACGTAGGGCCTCAAACATAGTCGCCAGCAAGTGGCCGGAAGCCTGCATGCCCTTCAATTCACGAACAGATTTAATAGTAATCAATTTGTTTTTCCTTTCATAATGAAGTAGTTTGTCTTCACTATTATAACCTTTTTTAAAAGTTTGCTAAAGTAGCAATGCGCCCGATTCGCCAAGCCGGGGCAAATCGTGTATAATACTCTAGAAATTGTTTTTTGGGAGCTTAACTTATGAGAGCAAAGATTGTTTTTGCCAGCATGACCGGTAACGACGAGGACATGGCCGAAATCCTGGAGGAAGGCCTGCTGGACCAAGGCCTGGAAGTAGATTCTTCTGACGTCAGCTTCACTGACGCCAGCGATTATTTAGACAGCGACCTGTGCGTCTTTATCACCTACACTTACGGGGAAGGCGCCATGACTGACGAAATTGCCGACTTTTACGACCAGCTCAAGGAGCTGGACTTGACCGGCAAGTCTTTTGCCGTCATGGGTTCTGGCGACAAGACCTACAAGGAACACTACTGCGAGAACGTTTTTGACTTTGAGAAGGCCTTCCTGGCCTGCGGGGCCAAGGAACTGATTCCCCCGCTCACGGTTGAAAACGCCCCTGACGATGACGATATCGCGCGCATCGATCAAGCCGCTGAGGAGTTGGCAGATAAATTAAATGGATAAAGATTTTAACCGGCGGCGGACTTTAGGCGAGCGGATCTTCAAGCGCCACCGCAATTTATGGGTCTACATGTTCTTTGGCTTTATAGCGGCCTTGATCAACACGGTTGTCTTCATGTTCATGCATGACTTTTTGCACACCGTCTTGGTCATCGACAACACGATTGCCTTTATCGTGTCCAACCTGGCCTCCTTCTGGTTCAACCACAAGGCGGTCTTCACCAAGAACGTGGACCATGAACACAAATTGTGGCAGAAGCTGCTGTCCTTTTTTGCCTACCGGATCATCAGCCTGCTGCCGGACACCTTGATCATGTGGCTGGGGATGACTGTCCTGGGCTGGCCAGCCTTGATCGTCAAAGTCATCGACCAGATCCTGGTCGGCATCTTCAACTACCTGACCACCAAATCAGTCTTCGAGAAGCAGGAAAAGAGCCTGAAGAAGCGGCTGGAGAAGAAAATAAAAAAGCAGTGAAGCTGAGCTTCACTGCTTTTTTATTCGTGCAAGTTGGCCAATCAAGAAAAGTCGGCTGGCTTGGGGCCTTTTTTGCCGGCAAAATACCAGGCAATATCATCTAAAATCCGATCGCTAGCCTGCCCGTCCCCGTATGGGTTCTTAGCTTCAGCCATCTGCTGGTAGGCAGCTGGGTCAGTCAGCAGCTCCAGCATGGCTGCCTTAACCGCGTCTTCTTCAGTGCCAACCAGTTTCAAGGTTCCGGCCTTGACCCCTTCCGGCCGCTCGGTCGTGTCCCGCAAGACCAAAACCGGCTTGCCCAAAGACGGGGCTTCTTCCTGGACGCCGCCAGAGTCGGTCATGATAAAGTAGCTGCGCTTGGCCAGGTTGTGGAAATCGACCACGTCTAAAGGCTTGATCAAGTGAATCCGGGGGTCGCCGCCTAAAACTTCCTTGGCTGCTTCTTGGACTCTTGGCGAGAGGTGAACCGGGTAGACAATTTCAACGTCGTCAGTTTGGTCGACCACGTCCTTCATCACCTTGAAGACCCGCCGCATTGGCTCGCCCTGGTTTTCCCGCCGGTGCATGGTGACCAGGATGATCCGCTTGCCCTGGCCAATCTTGTCTAAGACTTCATGCTGGTAGTCGGCCTGGACGGTTTGGGCCAGGGCATCGATGGCCGTGTTGCCCGTGACAAAAATATTTTCTTCCGGGTGCCCTTCTTTTAAAAGGTTGGCCCGGCTGACAGAGGTCGGGGCAAAGTAGAGGTCGGACAAGACATCGGTCAGTTGCCGGTTCATCTCTTCCGGGAAAGGAGAATACTTATTCCAGGTTCTGAGGCCCGCTTCAACGTGGCCCAGGGGAGTCTGCTGGTAAAAGGCAGCCAGGCTGGCGGCAAAGGAAGTCGTCGTGTCCCCGTGGACCAGGACGATGTCCGGCTTTTCTTCCTGGATGATCTGGCTTAAAGCAGTCAAAACCCGGGTGGTGATGTCAGCCAGGGTCTGCTGGGGCTGCATGATATTTAAGTCGTAGTCCGGCTGGATTTTAAAAATCTCCAGGACCTGGTCCAGCATTTCCCGGTGCTGGGCCGTGACTACCGTAACTGCCTGGAAGCGGTCGTCACTGATCAGCTTGAGCACCAGGGGGGCCATCTTGATGGCTTCTGGCCTGGTACCGAAAACGGTCATTACTTTAATTTTCTGCATACTTAATCTCCTTAGTAAATTGCTAACTTAATCATAGCAAAAAGGCGCGAAAGCGGCGCATTTTTCATAAAATAATCGATAAATCATTTTTGAGGTGAACTATGACAGTCAATATTTTTCCCCTCCTGGGTGACAGCCTCTTGATCATCCTGGCCGGCTTCAGCCTGGTCTACTCCTTTGACGGGTCCTTGGGGCAAAAGACGCGGCGGATTTTAAGAATTACCAGCCTCCTTTTGCTCCTGGCCATCATCCTCTTGACCATTTGGATCCTGCAGCATCCCCTGCTTATCAATTGATGAGGCGGAAAAACTGAATAGCACAAAAAAATAAGGAATCAGTCCAGCTGATCCCTTATTTCTTTACTCTTTTTACTGCATTATTAGCTGTTCGCCTTGGCTTGGTGCTTTAATTCCAGCTTTCTGAGCCATGGCAAGAGGAAGCCAGTCCCGAAGAGGACGATAACGGTGATGATGTTCATCCAGAGCTGCTTGGTCCATTGCGGACTTTCAAAAGTAACGTCTTGCGGCAGGAAGCCCATCGTCGCGCAGATGAAGGTGAAGATGAAGCACCACCAGCCGACCGCCAGGGCCCCCTTGTTGTTTCTGATGAAGACGAAGTCGTCCTTGGCAAAAGTCTTGTGCCGGTAGCGGAAGGCTAAGAAGGCCAAGAAGACTACGGAAGTCTTGTACGGGGATACGATCCCGTTCAGGTTCAAGAGCCAGTTAAAGATATCGTTGATTTCCGGCAAAGTCCCTGACAAAAGCAAAAGGAAGAGAGTGATGCTGCAAGTCAGCACGTAACTGTTAACAGGCAGCCCATCCTTGTTCTTCTTTCTGAGCCAGCTTGGCATGTACTTTTCAGAAGTGTCAGAGGCAAAGACCCGGCTGGCGGCGTCGATCAAGGCGGCCAGGTCGGCCATGAAGTTCAAGAGGCAGACGATGGCGTACATGTACATGAGGCTCTTACCCATGCCGGCTTCTTCACCCAGAAGCTGGAAGGCGTAGAAGGCCCCGTTCATCTTAAAGTCGTGCGGGATGTGTTTAGCGTCAAAGAGGACGGCCAGACCAAGAGTTTCGGTTAAGGTCATGAAGACCGTCATGGCAAAAAGCATCCACATTGACTTCGGGAATTCCTTGCGGGGGTTCTTCAGCCGGGTAACGTAAGGCGCGGCCAGTTCCGCCCCGGACATGGCAAAGATCAAAAGGCCAGTCGTGGAGAAATAGTGGACGCTGAAGTTCGGCTTAAAGCTGGACCATTCCATCTTGGTGGCGATGTGGCCGCCATGCATGAGAGCCCAGATGATCAGGATCACGAAGATCACGGACATGGCGAACATGGCAATCCCCCCGATCAAGGACAGAAGGTCCAGGGAGTTTTTATATGCACTTTCGCACAAGATAAAGATCAAGATGATGACAAAGGTCAAAAGGCCGAACATGAAAGGTGACATGTGCTTGCCTAAAGTGTTGTTGCCCAGGATCATCCAGGAAATGGAAACGATGATGGAGTTGGACACGTCCACCAGGTAGGGCACGGTTTGGGCCCAGTACATCCAGCTGGTAGCGTAGCCTAATACGTCGCTGCCCGTCCCCCGCCGGATCCAGGAGGCCAGGCCCCCTTCTTCAGTATCCTTGTAGGCCAGGCCCAATTGGGTAGCGATCAAGGTATATGGCAATTGGTAGCAAATCAAAAGGAAAATCCATGAAAAGATTACGGACAGACCTTGGTTTTGGTATGGGTAGAAAACATCTTCAAAGCGGATGATGGTGACGAAGTCGAGCATCGCCAAGGTCATCCAGGCCATGTAGTGCTTTTTTGGGGTTTCTTCAATCATTCTGTAAGTCAAGCTCCTTATTGGTCAAATTGTCTTAAGCGGCAATTTGCCTGGACGGGGGCTTATTTTGGCGCTTTAAAAAGCTGGTCACTGCACCATCTCCAATCAAAAAAAGTGTCGTTTTCATTTTATTCCAATTGTTTTGAAAATTCTACAGCTTTTTTAATTTGATAAAAATTCTTTCAAGCGTTAAGTGAAAGTTATCCGCATACCGGTCATTAGCCAGCTTTTAGTAAAAAATATTTGGTTAATTTGCTCTTGGCAAGAAAAGCAGGCCTTTTTCGTACAAGTAAATGCGCAAAAAGTAAACATCACTCAATGCGTCAATTAAGAATGCTTTTTGGCAAAAAAAGCTTGAAAGTGTATAATTTACCTATGCATACTACAATTTTTATAAAGATACTGAATTGAGTGGTACGCGATTTTATGAAAAATGCTAAGTAACAGAAAGGAACAGATATAAAAAAGTTTTTGCGAGTACCCGCGACACTTTTGTCCGCTGCAGCTATTCTCGACTCTTTGTATTGGCTCTTTGTTGGCCATTCCTACTTGCGGGTTGCCTTTCTTAAGCGACCGGCGGTAATGGCATCTCCAGCTGGCTTCAAATCGCGGTCATCGCCGGTATCCTCTTGTTTCTCTCTCAATATGACTGGTTCTTTGATCATTTTCTCCGCGATGAACGTGACCGCAAGTACAAGTAGCAACTTCCATCAACCCATGAAACAGAAAGGAATTTTTCAATGCATTATCTTGCAATCGCTGCTAAGAAAGAGCTTCTGCCCTATCTGCCAATCGACTGGCCCAAAACTGAACTGACCGAGCTGGTCAACCCCGCAAGCCTGGCTGCCGTAGTCATCGATGAAAAAGACAGCCGGTCCCGGGGCATCTACCAGACCATGAAGGAAAAGCTGGGGCTGGACTTGCCCTTAATCGAATTTACTCCTAAGACCTCTCCCGCTGAAATCAGCCGCTTGGCCCAGACCTACGAAGAAGCCAACGTTCCCCGCTTCATCCGGGAGCTGACAACTTTTTCTGACCAAGACGACCTGGTCTTCGATACTCCTGGCCACCACAACGGCCGCTTCTATGACCGCCACCCAGCTGGAGCAATCTTGCGCAACTTCTTCGGTGACAACTACTTCAGAGCCGATACTTCTGACTGCGTCTCAGAACTCGGCGATATGATGAACCACACTGGCGGGCCCTTAGAAGCCCAGCAAGAAGCAGCTAAAGCCTTCAACGCCGACAAGGTCTACTTCTGCACCAACGGCACAACCAGCGCCAACACTATCTGCACCACCGCCCTTTTAGATGAAGGCGACCTGGTCCTTTTTGACCGCAACAACCACAAGTCCATCTACAACAGCGCTCTGGTCATGACGGGGGCCAAGCCGGTCTACCTGCCAACTGACCGGAACGCTGACGGCTTGATCGGGCCTTTGACCGCCGCCAGTCTTGATGAAGACTTGATCCGCCGGGAAATCGCCAAGGTCGCCCCTGGCCGCGCCATGGCTGACCGGCCTTTCCGCCTGGCGGTTCTGCAGCTGGAAACCTACGACGGCATCTTCTATGACGCCAAGCTTATCTTGAAAAAGCTCGGCCGCCTCTGTGACTACATCCTCTTTGACTGCGCCTGGGGCGGCTATGAACAATTTGTCGACGTCCTCAGAGACTTCTCTCCTTTCCAGCAGACCTACGGCCCCGATGATCCAGGCATCCTGGTCACCCAGTCCGTCCACAAGCAGCAAGCCGGCGTGGGCCAGGCCTCCCAGATTTTAAAAAAAGACAGCCACATCAAGGGACAAAAGCGCTACGTCGACCACAAGCACTTTAACCATGCCTACATGAAGTACGTTACGACCAGCTACTCCTACCCGGTCTACGCTTCTCTTGTCGCTAACAGCGCCATGGCTGCTTCACCGGCCGTTAACAGCTGGTGGAACGATACGGTTAAATTAGGCATCAACTTCCGCAAGCGCCTTTTAAAGGAAAGCAAGCTCTTTAAGCCCCTCGTTCCCCCAACTGTTCACGGGCAAAAGTGGGAGAACCTGCCAACTGATGTCTTAGCCCAGGACCCGGAAGCATGGAAACTGTCCCCAGATGATGACTGGCACGGCTTCAAATTGCTTGCTCCGGGTGAAGTTGCCCTAAGCCCGGTAAAAGTCACCTTGATGACGCCCGGCATTGACCTGGCAAAAGCTGCCTTCACCGAAGAAGGCATCCCTGGCGCCATCGTTTCCCTCTACCTGCATGAAAAGCACATCATCCCGGAAAAGTCCGACAGCTACTCCACCCTCTACCTGCTCACGCCAGGCGAGGGGCAAGTCGATATGAACGGCCTTTTCTCGGCCTTAATGGCCTTTGAAGAAGCCTACTTGACTAAGGCGCCCCTGTCTGCCATCATGCCGGAATTAGTAGCCCAGTACCCTGACCGCTACAAGGGTTATACCCTCTACCAGCTCTGCCAGGAGCTCCACCACTACTACCAAGAGCATGAGATCTTTAAGCTCCAGCAAGCTCTTTTCCTAAAGGACAGTTTCCAAAATTACGAGCTGACGCCAAAAGAAGCTGACCGCGAATTCGTCCACGGCAACAGCGAACTGGTCAAACTGGCCGACGCCAAGGGCCGCATGGCCTTGGAAGGCGCCCTCCCTTACCCGCCTGGTGTCTTCATCGTGGCACCTGGTGAACGCTGGCAGGACCTGGACGTTGCCTACTTCCAAGTCTTGCTCGGCGCTGCCCGAAAGTTCCCGGGACTTGATCCGGAAATCCAAGGGGTCTACCAAGAGGACGGCGAAGTCTGGGCTGAAGTCCTTAAAGAATCTTAAGCTGACAAAAAACGTTGACACAATCGTGCCAACGTTTTTTCTATCTTCTGAACTATTTTCTTTATTTTTTCTTTTTTCCTTTAGTCACCAAAGAGAACTGACTTGACCGCGTTGGTCACGGCGATCTTGTCATGGGCGTAGGTCAAACCGCCCTGCATGTAGACAGCGTAAGGCGGACGGATCGGGCCGTCAGCTGAGAATTCAACCGTTGACCCGGAGACAAAGGTCCCCCCGGCCATAATGACTTCATCTTCGTAGCCCCGCATGTGGCTTGGAATTGGGGTAACAAAGGAGTCAACCGGTGAGTTCTTCTGCACTTCCTGGCAGAACTTGATCATCTTTTCCTTGTCGTTGAAGGTGATCAGTTCGATCAGGTCAGTCCGCGGGGCATCCCACTTAGGAGACACGTCGAAGCCCAGCTTTTCCATCAAGGCGGCTGAGTAGATCATCCCCTTGATGGCTTCCCCGGTCACGTTTGGCGCCAGGAAGAAGCCTTCGTAGAACTCATGCAGGCTGTTTAAGGTTGGCCCTTCTGAGTCGCTGATCCCCGGGGCAAAAAGCCGGCTGGCTGCCCGGTGGATCAAGTCTTTTCTGCCGACGATGTAGCCACCAGTCTGGGCAATCCCGCCCCCGGCATTCTTGATCAAAGAACCGGCCATGAAGTCGGCCCCATATTCAGTCGGCTCATGCTTTTCCGAAAACTCCCCGTAGCAGTTGTCAACGAAGATCAAGGACCGGGGACTGACTTCCTTGATAAAGTCGATCATTTCCTTGACCTTGGCAACCGGGAAGCTTTCCCGGGTGTCGTAACCCCGGGACCGCTGAATAGCCACGATCTTCGGCTGGTCCCGCTTTAAGATCTTTTCCCCCTCTTCAAAGTCGACGCTGCCGTCTTCTTTTAGCGGCACATAGGAGAACTTAACCCCCTTTTCAATCAAGGTGCCGGCCTTGTCTGGGGTAAGGCCGATAGCGTGCTGCAGGGTGTCGTAAGGCATCCCCGTCAGGTAAGTCAAAGTGTCGCCTGGCACCAGGTTGCCGTCAAGGGCTGTTGCCAGGGTGTGGGTCCCGGAAACGAATTGCGGCCGCACCAGGGCGTCTTCAGTGTGGAAGACCTGGGCGTAGACCCGCTCCAGCTTGTCCCGGCCTTCATCGTCGTCCCCGTAGCCGTTGGTCCCCTTCAAGTCAGATTCAGCGACCGCGTTGTCCACGAAGGCTTCCAGGACCTTGGCCTGGTTGTAAATAACCTGTTCGTCGATTTCATGCAGGCGGCCGGCGATCTGCTCGTCGACTTCCTTAACAATTTTTGCTAATTCTTCTGGTAAATTGTTCATCAAAAAATCCCTCTGTTTGTTCTTTGTTACTTACCTATCTTAAACCAAAAAGGCAGCTTTTTAAATAAAAAATAGCCTTCCATGCAATTATGGAAAGCTATTTGCAAAAATTCTATTGTTCGCTGGCTGCCTTTTCCGGCAAGATCAGGTTCAAGAGAATCCCGAAGACCGTAGCCAAACCGATGCTGGTCAGCTGGAATGAGCCGATCTTGAGGTAGGTGCCCCCGATCCCGATAACCAGGATGGCGGAAGCGATGACCAGGTTTCGCTTCTTTTCAAAGTCGACCTTGTTGTCAACCAGGATCCGCAGGCCGTTGGCCGCGATCATCCCGAAGAGCAGGAAGGAGATCCCCCCGATAACCGGGGTTGGGATGGATTCGATCACCGCTGACACCTTGCCGACGAAGGAGAAGACGATAGCGAAGAAGGCTGCCCCGCCCAAGACGAAGACGCTGTGGACCTTGGTCATGGCCAAAACGCCGATGTTTTCCCCGTAGGAGGTGGTTGGCGGGCCGCCTAAAAAGCCGGCGATGATGCTGGAAAGACCGTCGCCCAGCAGGGTCCGGTGCAGGCCCGGGTCTTCAAAGAAGTTCCGCTTGGTCAATTTGTTTAAGACCATGATGTGGCCCATGTGCTCAGTCATAGTAACAAAAGCAATTGGCGCCATAGTGATGATGGCGTCCGCGTACCACTTGAACTTGTAACTGACGCCTAAAACATCAAAGACGGGCAAAGAAAACCACTTGGCGCTTTCAACGCCGGACAGGTCAACGATCCCGCAGAAGAGGGCCATGAGGTAGCCGCAGATGATCCCCAGCAAAACCGGGATCATGCTCGGGAAGCCCTTCAAAAACATGTTGAAGATAATGGTAATAACCAGGGTAAAAATCGCTACCCCGAAGTAAGCCAGGCTGTACTTGCCGCTGGCGTTAAACATGGCGTCGTTAGCCGCGGTCGTCGCTAGTGACAGGCCGATAACGATGATGATCGGGCCAACCACGATTGGCGGCAGGATCTTGTCCAGCCAGCGGGAACCGAAGCGGGCGATCAAGAGGGCCACGATGACGTAGACCAGACCAGCCGCGATGGCCCCCTGCCCTACAGCCGGGTAGCCGTAATTTTTCATCAAGGCCTGCATAGTAGCGATAAAGGCAAAAGATGAGCCCAGGTAGGCTGGGATCTTCGCCTGGGTGCAGAGGATGTAGACCAAGGTCCCCACCCCTGAACAGAAGAGGGCGATGCTTGGCTTTAAGCCGATTAAAAGCGGAACCAGGACGGTCGAACCGAACATGGTGAAGAGGTGCTGGATTGAGAGCAGCAGCCAGGGACCGAACTTCGGCTTGTCCTGGACGTCCAAAACCGCTTCAGGGTTCCGGAATGTCTTGTCTTCTTTCAAAAGAAATCTTCCTTTCCAAATACTGGAACCCGGAACAGAAATGTCCTTGTCAGCCTCACGGGACTGAATTTAAAGGTTCCTTAACAATTGACTACTTTAGCCTACTAATAATATAATTTTTTGTCAAGGAAGAAGAAAAAGCCGCGGCTGACAAAGCTTCAGCCGCGGACTTGAACTATCTGAGGAAAAATATGGTTTATTGGAATAGATTAAGGAGTATTTTAATGATGATTAATGGGCCGGACTGATGAAGTATTCCGGCTTGCAGATCTTGGTCCAGTCAACGAAGATCTTCTTCATCAGGTAGCCAACCGCGAATGGCACGACTACCCAGACGATGACCAGCACCAGCACGTTGTGGAAGCCGGCATTGTAGGCTGCTAAAGGAGAAACCGCCCCGATCAGACCGAAACCACCGGAAGCCGGGGTCCCCTGCATGCCAAGGATTGGCACGGAGAGAGTTGAGATAGCCGCTGTTAAAGCGATCGGGATCCCGATCACTGGGTATCTCAGGAAGTTTGGCATCATCATCTTGATGGCGCCTAAGAGGATAGCAACTTGCACACCTGGCTTGTCAACCTTCATGGTTGCCCAGAAGAGGAAGCTCCCGTCCTTTGCAATGCTGTTCGTCAACACTTTAATATTTTTCTTATTGAAGAGCAATAAGCTACGGAGGAAAAAAGTATGAAAAAAGCAGCAAAAGGCAAAAAGAAAACCCCTCACTTCCGTGAGGGGCAGATATGACCCGGGCGAGATTCGAACTCGCGACAACCTGGTTTAGGAAACCAGTGCTCTATCCAACTGAGCTACCAGGCCATACAACACATTTTATTCTACAAAAAATGTGTTGAAAAAGCTAGTGCTTTCGCTTAAGTCATTAGTATTGCGGCATGAAAAAACGGCGGGGTTCATCCGTCTGCCTAATCTGGTCAGCCGCCTTGACAAAGGGCAACCAAATCAAGACCGCGATGACCAGGTTGACCGAGGACAAGACCAGGGCCCGCCAGTCATAGTTAGTGACCAGATAAGGGCCGATGACCGGGGGCATGATATTAGGCACCGAAGCCTGGACCCGATTGATCCAGCCCAGCTTGGTCGCCAGATAAGCCAAGGAAACATTGGCTAAAGGAGCCAGGGTAAAAGGCAAAAAGCAGACCGGGTTCAAGATGATCGGCAGCCCATAGAGCATAGGCTCATTGACGTTGAAGACAGCCGGAGCCAGGGCCACCTTGGCCAAAGTCCGCTGGTCCCCCCGCTTGGAGGTCAGCAAAATCGCGATGACTAAAGGCAGGCAGACCCCATTGACGCCAAAGACCACAAAAGAAGTATTGGTCCACAAATACGGGATCTTGTGGCCGTTAGCTGCCGCCAAAAGGTTGGCGTTTTGGGCCGTAGCCCAGATCGACCCGACAACCGGAGCTAAGGCACTGGCCCCATTGATCCCGAAGAACCAGAAGAGCTGGGTCAAAGCCGTAATGGCAATCACCATGATAAAGCCCTGGCCCAGTTTCAAAAGTGGCAGCTGAATGATCTCTAAGAGCCAGTCGCCAAAATACTGGCCGGTAATGGTCTGGAAGAGATAGTTCAGCCCGCCCACGATAAAGAGGGCAAGCATGACCGGGATCGCTGCTTCAAAGGCCGCGATCTGGGCCGGGGGCATGGCCGTCTGGATATGCAGGCCCAGCCGGGCCTTGACCCCCAGGATGTACAGGGCCACGCCCAGGCCGCCAAAAAGAATTGCCGTAAACATCCCTGTCGTTGACAGCTGCTTGATGTTAAAAGCCTGGTCCAGCTTAATCCGCTTATTCCCCTGCATGAGGTAGGAATAGTTGGCAATGCTCATCATGAAAGAACAAAGAGCCGTCATCGCCCCGGCCAAGGGGTCCACCTCACAGGCCTTAGCCAATTGGTAGCCCCAGCTGAGGACGAAGAAGAGGGCAAACATGGCCACGCTCCCCCGCCAGACGAAGTTGCAGATGGAGATCGATGGCTGCATGAGCTGGTAAAAAACATGCCAGCCCCAGTTGCGGTTGGCGGCAATGATGAGGCTCTTGATTAAAACCGCCACCGACCCGGTCAAACTGATCGGCAGGGTGGAAATAAAAGCATCCCTGAGGGCCACCAGCCAGCGGACCGAGGCCAGATTATTGGCCAAGGGCAGCAGGTGCCGCTCCAGCCAGTCAATCACGCTATTCACTTTGCTTCTTCCTCTTCAGATAATGCGGGTGATAACCCTTGTTCTTGTTTTTCTTCTTGGACTTCTTTTTCTTCTTAACTGGCTGCTCAATTACAGCTGGCTTGTCTTTGTCTTCAGCCTTTTCCTTCTTGACCGGCTTTTCTTTACTCAAGTGGTAGCCGGCAAAGTAGACCCGGTCGACGGTCACTTCCCCTTCCAAAAGCTTCTTCAGCTTGCGCAGGTCGTGGTCGTTACCCAGAGACACCACCTTGCCTTCCTGCTGCATCCGGCCGGTCCGGCCTGCCCGGTGCATGTATGTGTTGGCATCAGTCGGGATTTCGTAGTTAACCACATAGGTTAGTTTTGGAATGTCCAAGCCCCGGGCCGCCAGGTCAGTGGCCAAGAGCAGCTTGACCTTCCCCTTGGCCAGGTCACGGATGGCCCGCTGGCGCTTGTCTTTTGAGAAATTATTGGCCAAAACTTCAAAGCGGGTCTTGCTGTGGGCAAAAATTCTGGCAAAGCGCAGCATTCCCTCATTTGAGTCAAAGAAGAGCAGGCCCCGGAAGCCGTCCAGCTTACACAAGCGCTGCAGGTATTCCAGCTTGTGCTCATTGTCCACCTGCAAAAAGACGTGTTCAGTCTGGCTGCCCTGGTCGGGGCGGACGTCGACTAAAAGGAAGTGGCGGGCAAAAATTTCTTCCGCCTCTTGGGTAATCTGAGATTCAGTGGCCCCAAAGAGGAGGATCTGGCTGGAAGAAGGCAGGTTCTGCCCTAAAGAACTCAAAAGCTCTAGCTTGGCGAATTCCAAAATGTCGTCAGCTTCATCGATCACCAGGGTCTTGATCTGGACCAGTTTAATCCGGCCCGAGGAGAAGAAGTCAAAGAAGCGGCCCGGAGTGCAGACCAGGACTTCACAATTGTCCTTCTTCAGCCGTTCGTCCTGTCTTTGCCGGTTGCCGGCCCCAACCAAGGCTAAAGTCTTCAGACCCAGGGCCTTGGCAAAAGGCAGGATGGCATTTCTGATCTGGACGGCCAGTTCAGTCGTTGGGGCCAAAATCACCAGGGAATTTTTCTCCCCCGGGATGACCCGCTCTAAAGCCGGCAGGGCATAGGCCAGGGTCTTGCCTGTCCCTGTCTTGGCCAAAGCGACCAGGCTGGCCCCATTCTTAATGGCCTCATAAGTCTCTTTCTGGATCAAGGTTGGCTGGCTCTTGCCTTCCTTTTGCAAAACTGCTTGAATTTGTTCTGTGTAAATCATTGTGCTAATTGTCCATACTTTTCTTTATATTGCTGGCTGGTCCCGATATAGGCATACATGACATTCTTGCAGCCGATCCCGCTGACTCCGGCCACGTTGCCCTTTTCCGTATAGCGCCAGAAGCAGTAGTCCAGCTTGCTTGGCGCTGACGCCGAGGTAGCCAGGAACTTGCATCCCGCCGGAAAAAGCTTCTTGTACTTGACCGGGGCGTTGACCATAATCTCATGACTCTTGACCAGGGAATAGGCCAGCTTGCTCATCGCCGTTAAATTGGCGGCGCTGGGGTCATCTTGCCCGCTGTCCAGCAGGATGGGCAAGGCCCCCCAATGCCCAGCCGCCAGGCGCTTCGCCCGGGATAATTGCTTTTCCGCATTTTTCTCCCCTTGCACCTCAATGATGCTGCCATAGGCCAATTTGGTCTTGGCTACCTGCTCGCGCCTGGCGGCAAAATTCTGGTCAACCGGCAGATAAACGAAAGACAAGCCGCCCTTTTCCAGGCGGCTGAGGTCAAAATCTGCCTGGCTGACCTTCAGGCCGACCGCGCTTTGGCTGGCTCCTTTTGGCAGGGTCGTCTGGCTGGCATAATTGTACAGGCCATATGCCAAAAGGCTGATAATCGCGGCCAGCAGAATCAAAAGGGCCGGCAGTGTCGCCTGATGCTGGAAATGCTTTTTTTGCCCCATCGCCCAAAACCTCCTTCTACCATTTTAGCCGAGAAATCCGCCTAGACCAAGCAGAAAGATTTCTTGTATAATTTAAGGGTTAGACTTGTTTTACTGGAGGTATTTCGTGAAAAAACAGATTTCTTTTGGCCAGGCGCTGGCAACCGTTATCGGCTCAGTCATCGGAGCCGGGGTCTTCTTTAAGATTGGCAGCATCTCCCAAAGCACCGGGTCGGCCTCAGCCACCATCTTAGTCTGGCTTTTAGCCGGAGTCATCTCAATCTGCTCGGGCTTGACCGTGTCAGAAATCGCGGCCGCCTTGAATGTCAACGGGGCCATTGAATACCTGGACTACAGCTATGGCAATATCTGGGGCTTTCTCTTCGGCTGGGCGGAAATGACTGTCTACTTCCCCGCCCAGATCGCGGCTTTAGCTTCAATTTTCGGCCAGCAGTTCGTGGTCCTGGCGGGCCTGCCGGCCTCCAGCAGCAAGTGGATCGCTGCCGGCGTGGTTCTTTTGCTCTTTTTGATCAATATGCTGGGGACCAAGGCTTCAGCCTGGATGCAGTCGGTGATCACGGTCATCAAGCTCATCCCCCTCTTTTTGATCATCGTCTTTGCAATCATCCGCCCGCAAGTCTCCGTCAGTCTCTGGCCAGTTACGGTGGATAGCAGTGGCGGCTGGCTGGCCGGGATCAGCCAAGGGCTCTTGTCTGCCCTCTTTGCCTTTGAAGGCTGGATCGTGGTGACCAACCTGGCTAAGGAAATGAAGAATCCGAAAAAGGACCTGGCCCGGGCCATCATCCTTGGCCTCTCCTTGGTCACGGTCGTTTACGTCCTGGTCAATTACGCCTTTATGGCGGTTTTGCCTTTTGACAAGATCATCGGCAACGACAATACCGCCTACTACGCTTCTCTTAAGCTATTTGGCCAGGCCGGGGGGAAAATCGTCACGGTCGGCATTCTCCTGTCGGTTTACGGAGCCTGCAACGGCTTTATGCTGACGGGGATGCGGACGCCATATATCCTGGCCCAGGCCAACCGCCTGCCCGGCTCTGAGAAATTGGCCAAGACTTCTGCCAGAAGCGGAGTCCCGGTTTTCTCCGCCCTTTTGATCAATGCCATCGCCTTGATCATGATCTCCCTGGGTAACTTTGAAATCTTGACCGACATGCTGGTTTTCGTCATGTGGACCTTCACCACCCTCCTGTCAGTGGCCGTCATTTTGCTGAGAAAAAGAGAGCCGGACCTGGCCCGGCCTTTCATGACGCCGGCTTACCCGGTCATTCCCTTGATTTCCATCATCGGGGGTCTCTTCATCATCGTGATGACCGTCATCAACCAGTTCGCCCTCTCCATGATTGGCCTGGGCATCACCCTCCTGGGCCTGCCGGTCTACTACTGGAAAGAGCTTCATTAGGGCAAAAGAAAATAATAGACAAAAGAAAATCAAGCAAAAATGGACCATCCGTCTGGATGATCCATTTTCTTTTAGGAAAAATTAGTCGTGTTCGTGCTTGCTGCTGAATTCTTCAACGACTTCTGGCTTGATGACGCCGATGTAAGGCAGGTTCCGGTAAAGGCCCGCAAAGTCCATCCCGTAGCCGATGACGAATTCGTTGCCCACGTGGGTGCCGTAGTATTCAACATCTACTTCAGTCGTCCGGCGGGCCGTCTTGTTCAGCAAGACGCAGCACTTGACTGAGTTGGCGCCGCGGCTGAGCAGTTCGTCCTTCATAAACTTCAAAGTCAAACCAGTGTCCACGATGTCTTCGACGATCAAAACGTCCCGGCCAGTCACGTCAGCTTCCAGGTCATGGGTTACCGTGATCTTGCCGCTGGATTCAGTCCCGTTGCCGTAGCTGGAAACGTCGATGAAGTCAATGTCGCAAGCCAGGTCCATTTCCCGCAGGAGGTCAGTCAGAAAGAAGATAGCCCCCTTCAAGGCACCAACAACCAGAACCCGCTTGCCAGCGTAGTCCTTGGTCAATTGCTGGCCAAGCCGCTTGGTCATTTCCGCGATGTCTTCTTCGCTGTACAACTTGTGATCAACTGCGTCATGAATACTTTTCATTAGGTTTCCTCGATTGCTAATTGCTTTCAAA
The DNA here is from genome assembly GCF_001888925.1 of Lactobacillus delbrueckii subsp. jakobsenii ZN7a-9 = DSM 26046. Lineage (NCBI taxonomy): Bacteria > Bacillati > Bacillota > Bacilli > Lactobacillales > Lactobacillaceae > Lactobacillus > Lactobacillus delbrueckii. The sequence continues at coordinate 815,913 of NZ_CP018218.1, read as the reverse complement.
ATAATATATCAAGATTATACCATTATTTTAACAAAAAAGAACGGATTTTGCCTAAAAACCGTTCTTTTTTCTGAATCTTATTCTTCTTTTTTGGCTTGATCGTTTGTCTTTGGCCCTTCAACGATGAACCAGCGCATGAAACCTTGCTGGATATCGTCCAAGGTGAAGCGGAAGCCTTCCAGTTCTATTGACTCTCCCTTCTTCAAGTCGGGATACCGTTCCATCATATAGCCGCCGATAGTGATGATGTCACTGTTCTGGAAGCTCTTGAGGTTCTGGTGGAAGTAGCGCTCAAAGTCATAAAGGGTGGTCTTGCCGGAGACCCGGATATTGCCTTCGGCGTCCTTGATAATGTAGTCATCAGAAACGTCGTCGATTTCATCCTTAACTGACCCGAAGAGCTCTTCGTAAATATCCTTGTCAGTCACGATCCCGCTGGTGCCGCCGTATTCGTCGACAACCAGCACGATTGGAGTGTGCTTGCTGATCATCAAGCGGAGGATGTCCTGGATGGGCATAGATTCCGGCACGGTAATGATGGTCCGATTGATCCTGGTTACTGGTACCCGGTCGTCAATCCGGCTCTGCTGAACAATGTCATAAGCGTAGACATAGCCGACCACATCATCTTTGTCATTTTCTCGCACTACCGGGAAGCGGCTGTAGCCGTCTTCCAGATACTTGTCCAGGGCAGTCTTGATGTTTTCGCTGGCATCTAAAACTGTCAGCCGGGTCCGGTCAGTCATGATGTCCTTAGCCGTCTTGTCGTTCAGCTGGAAGGCTCTTTCCATATAGGTCAAGTCTTCCTTGTCCAGAGCACCGCCATGCACCGCGTTCTTGCTCAAGCGGATGATTTCTGACTGGGAGTAGACCTGGTTTTCTTCATCGACCGGGTTAAAGCCCAGCATCTTTAAGATGCCAGAGGAGCTGACGTTCAAAAGCCAGACAAAGGGATAAACCAAGGTGTGGAAGAGCTGGAGGGGATTGACGATCCACATCAGCATCTTAACCGGAGCATCGATGGCGATATTTTTCGGCACGACTTCCGTCAAAACCACTTCCAAGTAGGTCAAGGCAATGACCCCGATCAAGGCTCCGACTGAGTTGACCAGATTTTTGGATATGGGGGTCAGGGCCAGCAGCCTTTCAAAAATGCTGGCGATGGTGTCCGCCCCGAACCAGCCCAGGATAACCCCGACCAAGGTAGTCCCAACCTGGGTGGTTGACAGGTACTCATTTAAATTTTGCGACATGTGCAGGGCCCGCTTAAGTTTCTTCACGTTCCCCTGCCCGTTGGCAATCATGTCCTCCAGCTGGCTGGGCCGGACTTGCACCAGGGCAAACTCCGCCGCGACAAAGAAGGAGGCAAAAACAAAGATCACACCGATTGCTAGTAAATTAATCCAGATTTGTGTTGTCGTCACTGTAATTCACCTATTACTCCAATTGAACTATTTACCTTTATTCTATCATCATTTGCAGAGTTTTTTTCACAAACTACATTAATCCCGGAAAATATTAAACGGGCTGTCCGGGAAAATCCGGACGGCCCGTTTTACCTACTTATTCTTGTTCTTTTTCCTTGTCTGCCTTAGCCTTCTTCTTCTTCCGCTTCTTGTGCCAGATGAAGATGATGATCGCCAAGACCGGTAAAAGGATGGCGATGATAATCCAGAAGAGGCGGTTCCGGATTCTCTCCTTAGCCTTGGCTTCGGACTTTGGATTGTAAGGAATCCAGGTGCAGAGGTCCTTGCCCTTGACAATCTTGAGCTGGTCGACTTGGGTTGGCTTGATAACCTTAATCTGGTCCACCTTGTAGGCCAGGGTCTGACCCAGATTGTGGACGTAGAAGACGTCCCCCTTTTTCATCCGGGGCAGGTCAGTGAAAAGAAGGCAGGAATCCCGACCTGTTTTACCATGTTTTCGCTTTTTTTAGCTAGTCAAAAGAAAAAATGCCGTCCCTCGCGGAACGACATTTTAATAATTTTTTTGGAATTATATATGCTCTTACTTGTCCAGGCCAGTCCACTTCCAAGAAGTTACTTCTGGAATGTCTTCACCGTGGTCCCGGATGTAAGCGTGGTGCTTAGACAGCAGGCTGTCCATCTTGTCAATGAAGGCAGCACTCTTGTCCTTCAAGGCTGGGATTTGTTCAACCGCGTCCTTGGCCAGGTCGAAACGGTCAAGGTGGTTCAAGACCCGCATGTCAAATGCCGTGGTAATGTCACCATTTTCTTCATAGCAGTGAATTGAAACGTTGTAACGCTTGCGGGCAAACCAGATGGATTCCATCATGGTCTTGTAGCCATGCCATGCAAAAACGGTTGGCACGTCAGTTGGGAAGAGGCGGTCGAATTCCTCTTGGGAAATAGCAGCTGTGTTATCCTTTGGCGCCATCAGCTTCATCACGTCAACCACGTTGATGTAGCGGATCTTCAAGTCTGGGAAGTTCTGGTGCAGGATGTCGATTGCTGCCAGGGTTTCCATGGTCGGTTCAGTTTCCGTTGAAGCGAAGACCACGTCCGGCTTGGCATCCTTGTCAGTTGAAGCCCAGTCTATGTAGCCCAGGCCCTTGTCAACCAGCTTGGCGGCTTCTTCAGGAGTGAACCATTGCGGCCGTTCCTGCTTGGAAGTTACCAGCAGGTTGATCCCTTCCCGGTCACGGAAGGCCTTATCAGCTACAGCCAGCAAAGTGTTGGTGTCAGCTGGCAGGTATTCATGAATCATGTCCGGCCGGTTCTTTTCAAACAAGTGGGTCAAAAGACCTGGATCCTGGTGGGTGTAGCCGTTGTGGTCCTGCTGGAAGACAGTTGACGTAGCTACAAAGTTCAATGATGGGTAATCGCGGCGCCAGTATTGTTCCTTAGCCTTCCGCAGCCACTTCATGTGCTGGGTCAGCATGGAGTCAACCACCCGGCCAAAGGCTTCGTAAGTAGCGAAGAAGCCGTGGCGGCCAGTCAAAACGTAGCCTTCCAGCATCCCTTCATCTTGGTGCTCTGACAATTGTGAGTCAATCAAACGGCCTTGCGCAGCTAGGTTTTCATCGTTTGGTTCGTGGATTTCACTTTCCCATTGACGCTTTTCGCTGTCCAGGAAGTCAAACAAGCGGTTGGACTTGGATTCGTCCGGGCCAAAGCCCCGGAAAGTAGTCGGGTTCAGTTCTGCCACCTTGGTCAGGTACTTGGCCCATTCCACCATATCCTGGGCGTCCTTGGAGCCCGGCTTGCCAACTTCAAAGGCAAAGTCGCGCCAGTCTGGCAGGTTCAAGCGCTTAGGATTGATCCCCCCGTTAGTGACTGGGTTCATAGCCATTCTTTGGTCACCATGAACCGCGTTTTGCAGGACTAAGTCAGTCGGGTAGCCGGTTTCGTCAAACAGTTCTTCCGGCTTGTAGCTCTTCAGCCAGTCCAGCAACAGTTCCTTGTGGTCCATGTGCTTCTGGTCAACCGGAAGCGGAATCTGGTGAGCCCGGAAGGAGTTTTCAATTGGGTTGCCGTCCAAATCGGCCTTAGGACCAGTCCAGCCCTTCGGGCATTGGAAGATCAAGAGCGGCCAGTGGGCAAATGATTCATCGCCGTTTTCACGGGCATTCTTTTGAATAGCCTTGATGTCTTCAATGATGGCATCCAGGGTCTTGGCCATTTCCTCATGGATCTGGTTAATATCCTTCATCCCGTCAAAGCGGCCACCCTTGAAAGTTGAAACAAAGTAAGGCTTCCAGCCCATGCCTTCAAAGTACTTGGTCAGTTCTTTATCGCTCATGCGGGCAGTAATGGTTGGGTTGGAAATCTTAAAGCCGTTAACCTGCAGAATTGGCAAGACAGCCCCGTCCTTGACCGGGTTGATGAAGCGGTTGGAGAACCAGCCAGCAGCCAGCGGGCCGGTTTCAGCTTCCCCGTCACCAATTTCAGCGGCGGCAATCACGTCCGGGTTGTCCAGAATCGCGCCAGTCGCGTGCGACAAAGTGTAGCCCAGTTCCCCGCCTTCATGGATTGAACCCGGGGTTTCCGGAGCCGCGTGGGAAGCTACCCCGCCCGGAAAGCTGAAGCGCTTGAAGAGCTTGGTCATCCCGGCTTCGTCTTGGCTGATTTCCGGGTAGATTTCAGAGTAAGACCCGTCCAGGTATGAGTTGGAAACCATCACCTGGCCGCCGTGACCGGAACCTTCGATGTAGAACATGTTCAAGTCATACTTCTTGATAACCCGGTTTAAGTGGGCGTAGATAAAGTTCTGCGGCGCAATCGTGCCCCAGTGGCCAACCGGCTTGATCTTGACGTCGTCTGCCGTCAGTTCTTCCTTAAGCAAGGGGTTCTTGAGCAGGAACAACTGGCCGACTGACAAGTAGTTGGCGGCCCGCCACCAAGCGTCGACGCTCTTTAGATATTCTTTTGAATCGTAATCTGCTGTCATCTTTTTACTCCTTTGAGGAACTTTCTGTTTTACTTGTTTCAATCATACCATTTACAAAAAGCAAGTCAATCAATCTGATAATTGGATCCTACCAATTTTACAAATCCTTAAAATACTTTGCAAAGAAGAAAAGACAAAAGATAGAAAAGATAGAAAAAGTGAAAAATAAAACGGACAGGTATGCCTGTCCGCTTTATTTACTCTTAATTCAAATTGACAAAGCTGTTGAAGCGCATGTACTTGTAGTGAACCCGCATGCTGGAGACTTCAAATGGCGTGCCGTCATCCAAAAAGAAGATCCCATCCATCACGCCAACCGGCTCAGTGGCCTTGAGCTGCAGCGCTTCTTGGTCTTCCGCGCTTGAAGGGGAAACCGTAATGGTCAAATAAGACCGGGTGACCGCCTTGTTTTGCGCGTCTTCCAGGTAGTTGAACAAGGACCCCTGCAGAATCTCTTCTTTAAGCTCCGGCAGGATCTTGATCGGCACGAAGCCTTCTTCAATCAAGAAGGGCTGGCCGTCCAAAAGGCGGAGGCGCTTGAACTGGTAGACAAAGTCATTTTCACTCAAGAAGAGGTCCTGGGCCGTTTCCGGGCTGGCCTTGACCACCTTGAATTCCAGCAGCTTAATCCCCTGCTTCTTGCCTGGCGCTAAAAAGCTGTCCGTCAAGCCCAGGTTGGACCCTTCATAGCGGAACATGGCCTGGTTCTTCAAGTACAAGGGGTTGATAAAAGTCCCGCTGCCCCGCTTCTTAAAAACGATACCTTGCTGGGCAAGAAGTTCCAGAGCCCGCTTCATCGACGACCGGCTGACCTGATACTGTTCGGCCAGGCTGCGCTCATCGGGCAGCCGCATCCCCTCATATTCGCCCGCTAAAATCCGGCGTTTGATGTCAAGCATGACCGTCCGGTAAACATAATCAGCCATTCAGCCACCTACTTTGCTTGTGCGATTGCAGCCAGGAACCAGTCCTTGAAGGCCTGGCGGTCAACCTTGACCGCGATCTTGGCGTTGGCCTTTTGGCCAAAGAAGCCTTCAAAGTCCATGACTGAAGCCCCGTAAGTGTAAGGACCCTTGGTGTCTACCGCCACGTAAGCTTCCTTAACTTCAAACAGATCTGGCGCCAGCAACATGGCAGCCGTCAAGGCGTCATAGATCCGCTTGCCAGAATCGGCGTCAGCGTCGTTTAATTCATATTGAGAGTTGAGCCCGTAGATCATTTCCCCGACCCGGCCCAAAGCCTTGATTTCTTCCAGGCTGGCCGCGTCAACGAAGGCCTGGTTGCCGACTTCCAAAGGAGCCACGTAGATGTCCAGGCCCTTGGCGCCCAAGTCAAAGACGATCTTGGCTGCTTCCGGGTCCCCGGAAACGTTATATTCGTCGTAAGGACCGTAGTTGCCCCGGCCCAGGGCTCCACCCATGATGTAAAGGCGGTCGATCTTGTCCAGGTCTTCCGGGTATTGGCGGAAGTAAAGGGCAAAGTCCGTGGCTGGCCCGATCTGCATCAAGGTCACCTTTTCCGGGCTTTGGCTGACTACTTCGTGGATCTTGGTCGCGGCTAAGCCTTCTACCAAAAGGCTCTGGTCAGCTTCCGGGAAGTCAAAGCCGTCCATCCCGCTGGCCCCGTGGACTTCAGAAGCATCGATGGCTTCCTTGACCAAAGGCAACTTGGCCCCGGCCACAACTGGGACCTTAGTGCCCAGGAAGGCCTGCAGGCGCAGGGTGTTGTTCAAAGTCTTCTCCAAAGAAACGTTGCCCCAGGTTGGCACGATCAGCTTCACGTCCAGTTCCTTGGCGAACAGGGCGATCGTTAGGCAGACCGCGTCATCGATCCCGGGATCAGTTGAAATAATTAAGGGTTTCTTGTTCATTAATCGTTCTCCATTATTCAGAATAGCTTTATTTTATCATTTCACCCGGCAAATAAAAAGAAAAGAAGCGGTTGCTTCTTTTCCAAAAAATTTCTTTAGCAGCTGCGGACTTCAATCTCCCCGTTGTCGCGGGCGATGATGACCTGGTCGCAGATGTTTAAAAAGAGGCCGTGCTCAACTACCCCGACCGTATGGTCCAGGTAGTCAGCCAGACCACTTGGCACAGGAATCCGGTCCAGCTTGAGGTCCAGAATGTAGTTACCATAGTGGGTCTTAAGGCGCTGACCATCTTCCGTTAAACGGAATTCCGGCTTAAGCCCTTCATCTGCCAGGCGCTTTTCCACCTGCATGCAGGAGATCGGCAAAACTTCCACTGGCAGGGCAAAGCCGCTGAGGTGGTCAACCACCTTGCTTTCGTCTACGATCCAGACATTCTTCTTGGAGTTGACGGCCACGTTCTTTTCCAAGGTCAAGGCGGCCCCGCCTCCCTTGATCCCGTTTAACTGCTTGTCCACTCTGTCGGCCCCGTCAACCGTTAAATCAACCTGGTCAACTTCACTGAGGGGGCTGACAGTAAAGCCATAGCCTTCCAGCTGCTTTTGACTGCGGCTGGAGGTGGTCACGACTGCCTTAAGAGTCAAGCCTGCTGCTTTCTTCTTGCCCAGTTCATCGATGAAGAACTTCACCGTTGACCCGGTGCCGACGCCTAAAACCATCCCGTCTTCCACCAAGGCAGCTGCTTTCTTAGCAGCAGCCTTTTTCAATCCATCTTGCTTTGCTTGGTCCATTTTTTGCCTCCGCTATTTTTCCAAAATGCTTGTCAGCTCAGCTACCTGCTTAGCCACTGAGTCACGGCCGAAGATATAAGAGCCCGCCACAAAAACATCAGCTCCGGCTTCTTTGGCGATTTCCGCCGTCTGAGCATTGATCCCGCCGTCTACTTCGATCGGAAGATCTGGCAGAATTGCCCGGGCGGCCTTGATCCGGTCTGCTGCTTCTTCCATGAACTTCTGCCCGCCAAAGCCCGGATAGACCGTCATCAAGAGAACCTGGTCAAGCTTGTCCTTGTAGCGCTCCAGCACCTTAATGTCAGTATCTGGACTAAGGACTAACCCGCAGGAGACGCCATTTTCCTTTAAGTAGTCCAACCAGTGGTCAATTCGGTTTGGGTAGTCGGCTTCATAGTGAATTTCAATCAAGTCGCTACCCGCTTTAACAAAGGCTGGCAAAAGGTCAGGCAGGTTGTTGCTCATGAGGTGGACTTCCGCGGTCAGGTCCGGGAACTGCTTTTTAAAATCACTGACCAGCTGGGGACCATATGACAGGTTGGGCACGAAATGTCCGTCCATCACGTCGATGTGGAAGCGGCGGATCCCGCTGTCAGCTGCTTCCTGGATCTGCTGGCCTAAGTGCAGGTTGTCCGCGTTGAGAATTGAGGGTGCAATAATCATCTAGTCACCCATCCTTTACTCAGCTAACGCAGACGCAACGCTGGCCCGGTCCGGGATAGAAGGCTGGGCCCCCATCTTCTGCACGGCTAAAGACGACGCCCGGTTGGCAAAGCGCGCAGCCTCATGCAGGTTGCTGAAGTCGCTGGCCAAGGATCCGGCCAAAAAGCCTAAGAAGGTATCGCCAGCCGCCGTCGTGTCCACCGCCTTGACCTTAAAGGCTGGTACAAGACCGGTAAAGACTGGAGAAGACAGGTAGGCCCCCTTGCTGCCGTAGGTGATGATCACATGCTTAACGCCCAGTTCATGCAGCTTGGCCGCGTTCTTTTCCAGGTCAGCCTCTTCTACAACTGGCAAAGAAGTCAGCAGGGCACTTTCCGTTTCGTTTGGCGTGATCAAGTCAGTCACGGCCAAGAGGTCAACTGGCAGGTCCTTGATCGCAGGAGCTGGGTTCAAGATAGTTACCTTGCCGGCCGCCTTAGCCAGCTTGAAGGCGGCTGTTGTTGCTTCCAGCGGGGTTTCCAGCTGGGCGATGACGCAGTCAGCAGCTTCAATGACGTCTTTAGCCGCCAAAACGTCGGCTTCAGTCAAGCTGTAGTTGGCCCCATGGTCGATGATAATGTCGTTTTGCCCTTCCGCGTTCAAGGTAATGTAGGCATGGCCAGTCTTAACGCCAGCGGTTGGCAAGACATAGTCAGTCTTGACCCCGTAGCCGGCCAGTTGCTCCTTCATCCAGCTCCCATAGGAGTCTTCGCCGACTTTAGAGATGAAGATGGTCTCAGCCGCGCTCTTAGCAGCCGCGACTGCCTGGTTGGCCCCCTTGCCGCCGCCAGCCTCGCTGACCTTGTGGGCGTTGATGGTTTCGCCTGGCTTGGGGAAGTTTTCTACATGCAGGGTCGTGTCCACGTTGCTGGACCCGATTACTACGATCTTTTTCATAGCATTTTCTCCTTAACTTTAATTCTAAGTCAATTATAACTATTCCCGTCCTTTTAAAAAAGCGCTTTAGCCGACCAACTGGTAGGCCGTCTTAAAGCGGCTGAGATTATAGCGGTCGTAAAGGTCGGCCAGGACAACGTTAAAGTTCTGGATCCTGGTATTTGGGTCTGGATTCTTGGAATCAAAACGTTCTGCCAAAGAAGCTAAGGCCTGGCTTCTGACAGCCTCGTAGTCGCTCAGCTGATCCACCCGCCCCCGCAAGTCCCGGCAAAGAGCGCTGAGGGTGAAGTCTGACTCCGCCGCTAAAAAGTTCAGCTGGCTGTCAAAGACTAACTTGTAACGGTAAGCCTTCCGGTCCGGGAAGTCCTGGGAGTTGAACAAATCCAGGTACAAAACCAGTTTCTGCTTTTCCAGGCTGGCCAGGTCCTTACCTTGACTGAGGCACTTAAACTTCAGAAAGTTGACAAAATAGTCGTAAAAGTCCCCGTAAAAATCTTCCTCAAAGCGTTCGATGCTTGGGTCTTCTGCCAGCAGCTGCTTTGCCAGCACTTCTTCAATCTTCATTTCATGCTCCTCGTCTATTTTTCTCTTCTTCCTATTGCGTTTATAGTCGTCTAAGAAAATTATACCTGGGCTGCTGCTTGAAATGTAGTTCGAATTTCTTAACAAAAAAACGCGTCAACTGACGCGTCTTTTTGAACAACTGTCTTATTGTTCTTTACCATCTTTTGCATTTTTGTCTCGGTCATTGAAATCTTGCAAAAAGCTGTGGTTAAACAATTCTCCTCTGATTTGTTCGGCCCGCTGGTCAGACTCCTTTTGCCAGTCAGCCTGCAGATTCCGGCGATACCTCAAGTAATTGGCCATCCGCCCGGTCCGGCTCAAAAAAGCCTGCTGCATTTTGCTGGAGTCCAGAAAACGCTGGTCCACTTCTTTTTCCAGCAAATTCCCGTTTCCATCAAAGCGGTAGCCGCCCCACATGTGCTGCTTGACCGGGTTCATGGGCAGGCTGTCGACATAGTGCAGCTTGCCCACCATCCGCTTGCTGGCCGTAAAGCCCAAAGTCACCGGGTCATAGATATCAACATAAGTATTGATTCTGCCCCGCAGCTGGGCCAGCAGCTGCCGCTCTTTATGAGTCAAAAGGCGCCAGATATTGGTGCCCTCATAGAGATAAGCAGCAGCAATCTGATCTGGAAAGCGGCAATTAGCCAGAGCGTATTCAGCATTGATCGCCCCTAGGGAATGCCCGTAGATGTAAAAATGGCCATCCGGGAATTCCTCCAGCCAGCGGTTAAGATAGCGGCTGGCCGTAACCAAGGCGCTGGGCACCTGCCTTTGATTAGTCAGCATGGCCAGAAAAATCGGCCAGTTGGTGTTCAGCCACTCGTCCCGCCAGGTTGTCGCGTTGCCCTTCTTAAAGCCATAAGAGCCCTTGAACAAGACTGTAATCTCATTGTTGTTTTCGATCAAAAAAGCCTGCATTCCGTCCTTGGCGTAAACGTCCCGGGTCAATTGCCCGATCTTTTTGCCGGCGACTACAACTGTCTCGCCCACATTCAACGCCTCATAAGACAGCTTGGTCAGTTCCACCCGGTCCAGGTCGGTCAATTCTTCATTGATCATTCTTCATCTTCCTCGCCTTGCAGGTATTTGGCAAAGCGGGCATAGTCGGCTTCCATCTGGTCGGCATACTTGACGGCCCAATGAGCCAGGCCCGTGTCCAGCTCTTTTTGCTTGTGGACATAGCCGTAAATCATCGGCGCTGTCGGGCTTTGGTAGTGGGCAATGGCCAAAATGAAGGCACACATGTTGCAGTAGGCAGAGAAGCTTTCCTGGTCCAGATTGAGCGGGTCAATCGAGTCCTTCATGTCCCGGAACTGCCGGACGTAAAAGCTTCTGCCGCCAGCTTCCATGGCCCCTAAGAAAGGATCATGGTAGGTCTGCAAAACCCGCTGGGCGGTAATGATCCGCTTGCCTTCCCCCTTGCCTTGGGCCTGGCTTTCCTCAACCGTCAAAGCAGACAAGTTGTAGCGAAGCGGCAATGCCTCCTTGATCTGCAAGACCAGGTGGCTGCCGTCCTTGCCAGTGAGCAGGGCCAGATAGCAGCGGGTTCCCCAGCTGCCGACGCCCACGCTGTAGCGAATGATGTCGGTCACTTCATAATTGATCAAAAGGACCCGGATGTCGTCAGTTACGCTCTTCTGGTAATCTTCCAGGCCTGCCATAAGCTCGGCATAAACATTCTGGGAAACACGCCGGGCCCGGGGCGGGTTTTCCTTAAAGCGCAAGCGCCCGTCTTCGGTCTTTTCCGTAAACTTCTTGACCACGGCATCAGAATTGTTCTTCGGTGCCCGGTCCGCTACCTTCAAGAGAACCCGCTTCATTTGCTCATTGTCCGTCATTTGACCTAAAAGGTCATCAACGCTATAAGACAAATTAAAGCGCTCAAGCAGGGGCAAGGAATTGGCGTACTTGATTCCCCGCCGGTAAGAGTGGACGCTTTCTGCCAAAATCCCGTCCAGCTGCTCTTTAGGATAGCCATTGATCCGGCCGGTCAAAACCACGCTGGTCAAAAGGCGCTTAAGGTCAAATTCCCAGTTGCCAATCCGGGCCTCGTCAAAATCGTTCAAGCCAAACAAAAGCTGGCGCTCCGGGGAAGCGAAGAAGCCGAAATTGGTTAGGTGGGAGTCCCCGCAAATGATTACCGGGATATGGGACTGGCCGTCTGGAAACTGGCGCAGGTCCTTTTCCATGATTCCGGCCGTGGCCCGGAAGTAGGAAAAGGGATTCTGCATCATCCGCTTGTGCCGCATCCCCAAAAGCTCGGGAATCATTTTCTCCTCAGTCAGCTTGATCAATTGAAACACGTCCCGCTTGACCGGGTTGAAAGTGCTGATCGCCGCAATTGGATGTTCCTTACGGCGGCCTTCTCCCTGCTTGATCATTTCTTCCTGGCTGTCACCGATAAACATTTGATCGATTTTAAAAGTTTCGATTTCGTGGCGGTCTTTTTCCATCTTCCAGCCTACTTTTCGTCGTCTTCCAATTCGCTTTCCTGCGGCTTCATAGCTTCAAAAGCGTCCTTCTTCTTCGCCTTCTCTTCTTCTTCCTCTTCTTTAACGATCCGAACCTTTTCCTCAGCTTCAGCGATGAAGTATTCCTGGCTGTTGAATGGGGTCTGTCCCCGCCGGTCAGCATGCACCCATTCGGTCTTGTGCAGGATTCGGGCCTGGACATTGTCCTGCCACATCTTGGCAAAAATATCCAAAACTCTTTCCCGCAAGTCTTCTTGCAAAACCGGGAAGAGGGTTTCCACCCGCCGGTCCAAGTTCCGCCGCATCATGTCGGCGCTGGCCAGGTAAACGTCTTCCTTGCCGTCATTGTAGAAGTAGTAGATCCGGCTGTGTTCCAGGAAGCGGCCGACGATTGAGTGTACTTCGATATTGTCGCTGACGCCTGGGATTTCCGTCTTCAAGCAACAGATCCCCCGGACGATCAAGTGGATCTTAACCCCGGCCGCGGAAGCTTCATAGAGCTTGGCGATCACGTCCGGGTCAGACAGGGAGTTCATCTTCATGTGGATCTCAGCATGCCGGCCAGCCTTGGCAATGGCAATTTCGTTGTTGATCTTTTCATAGATGAACTGGCGGATCAATTTTGGTGAAATCCGCAGCTCGCTGAAGTAAGGCGGCTTGGAGTAGCCGGACAGCATGTTGAAGAGATTAGTCACGTCAACGCCCAGATCCCGGTCGCAGGTAAAGAGGCCTAAGTCAGTGTAGAAGTGGGCGGTAACGTCATTGTAGTTACCAGTCCCCAGGTGCAGGTAGCGGCGGATTCCGTCTTCATCGCGGCGGATAACCAGGGTTACCTTGGTGTGGGTCTTCAAGCCCACCAGCCCGTAGATAACATGGCAGCCCATCTGTTCCAGGGTTCTGGCCCAGTGAACGTTGTTTGATTCGTCAAAGCGGGCCTTGACTTCCACCAGAACCGTCACCTGCTTGCCAGCTTTAGCCGCCTGGCCCAGGTACTTGATGATCGGGGAGTTGCCGGAAACCCGGTACAAGGTCATCTTGATAGCCAGAACATCTGGGTCTTTGGCGGCCTGCTTGACGAAGTTCAAAACAGCGTCAAAGCTGTCATATGGGTGCTGCACCAGGTAGTCCTTTTCCCGGATTGAGTCAAAAATATTGTGGTCACTTCTTAAAGCCGGGTCAACAAAGGCCTGCATTGGCTTGTAGCGGAGGTCTTCATGTCCTTCCACCATCCCTGGCAGCTTCTTGAGGAAGGTCAAGTCGATTGGACCGTTGATGCTGAAGACGCTACCTTCATCGACGTTCAGTCGCTTTATCAAGTGCTTGAGCAGCTTGGTGTTCATGCTGCTTTCCACTTCCAGCCGGGTCACGTGCCCGTGTTCCCGGTCTTCCAGCTGCTTTTTAACCGCCAAAAGGAAGTCGGAAGTGTCGCTTTCAGAAACGTCCAAATCCATGTCCCGGATTACCCGGTAGCAGGCTGCCTGGCGGATTTCGTAGCCATCAAAGAGGCGGTAGGCAAAGACCTTGATAATGTCTTCCAGCATGATGAAGTCATTATCGCCATCTGGCAATTTAACCAGGCGCGGGAAGATGTTCGGCACTCTGACCGTGGCAAACTTGTGCTCACCGCTTTCCCGGTCCTTAAGGCGCAAGGCGATGTTCAAGGAGTCGTTGTTGATGAACGGGAATGGCCGGGACTGGTCGTCAGCCATCGGGGTCAAAACCGGGTAGAGTTCGTTAGAGAAGTAGCGGCGGATGTATTCTTCCTGGTCTTCAGACAGTTCGTCACTTTCCAAAATGTTGATCCCGTTCTTGCGCAAAAGCGGCAGCAATGACCGGGAGTAAGTTGAGTAGCGCTTTTCAACCACTTCGTGTTCCTTATGGTTGATGGCCGTCAATTGTTCAAGTGGCGTAAGGCCACTGGCATCGTGGCTTTTGACCCCGGCGGCTACCAGCTTGCTCAAGGAAGCCACCCGGACCATGTAGAATTCGTCAACGTTGGACTGGGTGATCCCCAGGAAGTTGGCTCTTTCCAAAAGCGGCTCATCCGGGTTTCTGGCTTCGTCCAGGCAGCGGTCATTGAAGTCCAGCCAGCTTAGTTCCCGGTTGGCGTAATAACTAGGATCGGTAAACTTTTTTTTGTTCTTAGTATTTGTCATTTTTTACTTTCCCCTCTTCTGCTTCATGGCAATCTTCATGCCGAAGACGGCTTCAGCCAAATTGACATTCTTTTCAAAAACCCAGCGTTCCAAGGTCAGGTCCCGCTTGCTGGTCACCGTGATCAGCATTTTCTCATCCTTGATGGAAACCACGATCTTGCTGATCTTCTGCTTGCGGGAAGCATCCAGGCTGTTGGCCAGGCGCAGGATGGCAGCCAACTTAGCTACCCGGACCTGCAGGGCCGGGTCAAGGTGGCGATATTCACGTTCATCAGCGTTCAAGTTGGTGATGTCCTGGTGCTTCAAAATGCTCAAGAGCATTTCGTTTTCCCGGTCAGACAGGCCGATGATCTGGTTGGCCCCCACGATGTAGGCAGCGTGCTCGTAGTGGTTGTGGAAATTGACGAAGTTGCCGATGTCGTGCAGGCGGGCCGCGATTTCCAGTAATTGCCGGTCGCGGCGGTCAACCATGCCGGCATGGGCCAGGCGGTCAAAAATATGCAGGGCAAACTTGTTGGACAGGTTGATGTGCTGGCCGCCTGATTCGTAGCGGCAGGCAATATTTTTGGTCGCCGTCAAAACGATGGTTGAGTATTCATCTGGCCGGTACTTCAATCTGGCGGCTTCCTGGATCATCAAACCGGTGATGGCTGAAGACTGGGTCAAAGTCATCGTGTGCGGCTTGATAATCTTAACCAGCTGGTTGATCAAAACAATGGTCGGCTTCATCCGGGCCAAAGAGTCGGTATCCAGCTCGTATTTTTCCATAAGGTACTGGTCCGGGGCTTCTCTGAAGTCAGAGTAAACGCCGGCAAACTCCTTGAGGTCGATGACCCGGTCCTTTTCTTGGGGCCGCAGGCTCTGCTCGCCTCGGCCGGAGACGTGCTGGATGATGATCTGGGCCTTGCCGGTCGGCTTCTCAATGGTCTTGAAGCTGACCAGCTTGCGGGAGATGTAGTCGCCGATGATGTCGATCGGGTCACTTGGCGTGTCCCGAGTCATAGCGGCCATTTCTTCAATTTCTTCCGGGCCCAGGGCAAAGTTCCAGGTTGACAGGTAGTGCTGGCCCTTGAACAAGGTGAGGTTGAGCATGGCACTGCCCATGCTGAGCAGGTAAGTAAATTCATCATCCGCCAGTTCTGAGAACTGCGGCAGGGCCATTCCGGCAATGATCTTGTAGTAGGCGATCTGGGCCCCGTTCAGCCATTCGATTTCCAGGCCGGTTCTGACCTTGATCTGGTCAGCCAGGTAGCGGGCAGAAATCTTGTCCAAAAGCTGCCGGTTACCGTAAACCTTGTAGTTGTCGATCCCGTATTCCGCGATTTTTCGCTTGAAGCCGATCAAGGCATCAGTCAAGCGGGGCAGTTCGTTTTCATAAACTTCAAACTTTTTCCCCCCTTGGACGAACTGGGCCGAACTCAACTGTTCAATGATGGCCAGTTTCTTCAAGTCAACGATGAACAGGCGCGCCTGGTATGATGATATGTAAATTAGACCAAATTGTCTTTTACTCATATGTCTCTCCTCTGGTTGCTTTCGAATAATTTCAAATTAGCTTAAAAGCTCAGCTGTAAGCGCTAAGTTACCTATTTCAATTGTACAAAAAATCTGCCCCTTCGGCTTCTTTTTCCAGGCAAAAATCTATTTTTTAACATAATTTTAACTGGAACTAAAAAAGCAGCGGGTTCAAAGTCGAACACACTGCTTAAGTTGGTAAAAATTATTTGCTTGCCTTCAAG
Organism: Lactobacillus delbrueckii subsp. jakobsenii ZN7a-9 = DSM 26046; assembly: GCF_001888925.1. Classification (NCBI taxonomy): domain Bacteria; kingdom Bacillati; phylum Bacillota; class Bacilli; order Lactobacillales; family Lactobacillaceae; genus Lactobacillus; species Lactobacillus delbrueckii. The sequence goes on along the minus strand of NZ_CP018218.1, from coordinate 800,313 downwards.
CGGGAAGAGGACTTGATGTTGAAGCCAGGCACGCCATTGAACCACTTCTTCATCAAGCGGGCGTAAGTCCCGTTCTTCCGGAGTACTTTCAAGGCCTGGTTGACCTCAGCCGTAAACTTGTCTTCCCCCTTCTTGATGCCGATCCCGTATGGTTCAACCGTAAAGGTATCAGGCAGCATCTTGAACTTGTCCTTGTCATCAGAAATCAAGCCGGCCAAAACGGCGTTGTCGCTGACCATCGCGTTGGCCTTGCCGGACTTTAAGGCATTGTAGCAAGAACCATAGTCATCATAGAAAATGACCCGGGCCTTCGGAGCGTACTTGTGAACGTCGCTGTCAGCGGTCGACCCCTTAACGGCGGCAATGGAGTACTTGGAGTTGTTGAAATCCTTGATGGAGTTCAGCTTGCTCTTTTTCGGCACGATCAAGGTTTCCCCAGCCATAAAGTAAGTGTCGGAAAAATTGATGATCTTGCGCCGATCGGGTGTGTTGGTCATGGTAGCCATGACAGCATCGACGTTGCCGATCTTGAGATCCATGATCCGGGACTTTTCACTGATGTATTCAATTTTCATCTTGCCTTTAGGACCAAAGATCTGCTTGGTAATAGCCCGGGCCAAGTCGACTTCAAAGCCGGTGGCCTTGCCGCTGTCCACGTCCATCATGCTGAACAGGCGGGTGTCGGCCCGCATCCCCCAAGTGATGGTGTTTGTTTGCTTAACCCGGTCATAGGTGCTGCTAGATTGACTGTGTGAGCAAGAGGTAAAAACTAATGATAACAGCAAGACCGCCATAAAGGCGGTCAGCTCCCTCAGTTTACGTGCCATTTTCTCTCCTCGGCAATAAACGCGGTTTGGTTCCTTCGTGCTTAGTACTTGATGCGCTTGCTCAAGTAGTTGGCAAAGCTGGACAGGGCAAAGCATATGATAAAGTACATTACTGCCACGGCCAGGTACATCGGAATCATGTAATTGGTGTTTTGGTTGTAAATAATTTCAGCGTGGTAGAGCAGTTCCGGCAAAACGATGATCGTGGCCAGGGAAGTATCTTTGATCAAGGACACGAACTGGGACAAAAGGGCCGGAATCATTTTGGTCAGGGCCTGGGGCAAAACCACGTGGGTCATGGCCTGCATGTAGGTCATCCCGTTTGACCGGGCCCCTTCCATCTGGCCAGGGTCGACGGCCATGATCCCTGAGCGGACAACTTCCGCGATCATGGCTGATTCAAAGACCACCATGGCAATTACTGAAGCCTGGACGGCATCAACTCTGATCCCCATGACCGGCAGGCCAAAGTAGGAGAAGAAGATGATCAGCAAAAGCGGCAGGTTTCTGATGATGTCGATGATCACCCCGACCACTTTGGAAATCCGGGTGGTCTTGGCGTCGATTCTGGTAAAGCGGATCAGACCCAGGGCCAGGCCGATCACAAAGCTCAAGATGATTGAAATCACTGAAACTTCGATCGTGACCCAGAAACCCTGCAGCAAAAAGCGGAGGTTGATCCAGGATAATGCTTCTGTAAGATTTTCCATTTATGTGCCTCCTAAACGCCCTTCTTTTCCAGATACTGCATGTAGTAGCTGAGCGGCAGGGTCAAAGCCAGGTAGAACAGGCTGACCAAGACATAGCTTGGGATGGTCTGGAAAGTATTGGATGCCACGATGTCCCCTTGGTACATCAAGTCAAAGCCGGCTACGAAAGCCAGGATGCTGGAGTTCTTGATCAAGTTGACAAACTGGTTGCCCAATGGCGGAATCACGATTCTGAAGGCCTGGGGCAGGATAACGTAGCGCATAGCCTGCCAGTAGGTCATCCCGTTTGACCGGGCCCCTTCCATCTGGCCGGTCCCGACGGACTGGATCCCGGAGCGAACAGTTTCAGCGATAAAAGCTGATGAGTAAATGGACAAGCCGATTGTCCCTGCCTGAAAGCCAGTCAGCTTCAGCGGCGTGTAAGTTGGCAAAACCAGGTAAAAGACCATGGTGACAACCAGCAAGGGAATGTTCCGGAAGATTTCGACATAGACCTTGGCAACCGCGCGCCAGAACTTGTTAGGCACGGTTTCCAGGATGGCAAAGCCAGATCCGATGATCAAACTGAAAAACAAGGAAATCAGACTGCAGAGAATCGTATTCCAAAAACCGAGCAAAAAGGTGGACCAGTTTGCTCCAAGTAAACTCAACATTAATATTCAGCCTCCTTAACACTGAATCCTGGAATGTTGCCAAACCATTTCTTGACAAGCTTGTGGTAGCTGCCGTCTGCCTTAGCTTCCTTCAAAGCCTTGTTGATAGCTGCCAGCATCTTGGTCTGCCCCTTTTCAACAGCAATCCCGTAAGGTTCAACGGCAACTGTGCCGCCAACCAGGTGCAGGCTCTTGTGCTGCTCGGCAATCCCGGCCAAAATCCCGTTGTCAGTGGCGACCGCGTCCCCTTGCCCGGCTAAGAGGGCATTGGTGCAGGCACCGTAGTCATTGTACTGGCGGATCTTGGCCTTGGGGGCCAGGCGGGCAATATCGTCCGCAGCCGTTGTCCCCTTAACCACGATGGCCACCCGGCCCTTGTGGTTTAAGTCCTTGATCGACTTGATTGGACTGCTGGTTTTGGTCATGAGGGATGTCCCCGCCTTAAAGTAAGGAGTGGAGAAGTCAACCGACTTCTTTCTCTCATCCGTGATGGTCATGGTGGCCAGAACCGCGTCCAGGTTGTTGTTCTTAAGCTGCGGGATCTTGGTTTGGGCCGTAACTTCAATGAATTTTGCCTTGCCGTCCTTGCCCAGGATCTCCTTGGTCAAAATGCGGGCCAGGTCGATTTCAAAACCTTCCAGCTTGTTGGTCTTGACGCTCTTGATCCCAAACAAAGCCGTATCAAATTTGACGCCCCAAGTAATCGTCTTGCTGCTCTTGACGTGGTTGTAGACACGCACTGAGTTGTCACTTTCAACAGCACAGGCGGAAAGTGAAACAGTGGTCAGTAACAGAAAAAGCAGGGCGGCAACTTTGCGGAATAGTTTCGTGTGTCTCATGTAACCGCTACTTTCCTTTTATTAGTGGTAAATTACCTTGCTGAGGAATTCCTGAGCCCGCAGGTTGCGCGGGCGTTCAAAGAAGTCCTTCGGGTTGTGGGAGTCTTCCAAGACTTGCCCCTGGTCAAAGAAGATGACCCGGTCGCTCACTTCTCTGGCAAAGCCCATTTCGTGGGTCACGACCACCATGGTCATCCCTTCAGCGGCGATGGATTTCATGACGTCCAAAACGTCCTGGATCATTTCCGGGTCAAGGGCACTGGTTGGTTCGTCAAACAATAGCACCTTGGGCTTCATGGCCAAAGATCTCGCAATGGCCACCCGCTGCTTTTGCCCACCGGACAGCTGTCTTGGGTAGGAGTCTTCCTTGTCCAAAAGGCCAACTTGCTTGAGCAGCTTTTCAGCGATTTCCCGGTTTTCCTTTTCGTCCCGGTGCAAAACGATTCTTGGGGCCAGCATGACATTTTCCAGGACGGTGTGGTTTTCGTAGAGGTTAAAGTGCTGGAAAACCATGCCGACATTCCGTCGGATCTTGTTCAAGTCAGTCTTCTTGTCCCCCAGGTCATAGCCGTCCACTTCCAAGACGCCGGAAGAAATTCCTTCCAAGCCGTTCATGGTTCTTATCAAGGTACTCTTGCCCGCGCCAGAAGGGCCGATGATGGAAACGACTTCGCCTTCGTCAATGCTTAAGTTGATGTCTTTTAAGGCATGGTAGTCACCGTAGAACTTGTTGACTTTCTTGAATTCGATAATTGCTGCCATAGTGGTCCTCCTCGTTTTATTATTGCTTAATTAAATCACCGTTGGTTTGGCTCAGCTTTCTTGGCTTAAGCCGTATTGATCAAACAGGCGGCTCCTTTGGTAAAAGTTCGTTTATTTGCTCTGTTTTAGCAAAGCAGCCAGATCTTTCGGTCCTTTTTAAAAGCAGGAGCCGAATCATCTGAGATGTGAGCTTGCCCTTCTGCTTTCGTAAGCGGTTATTTTTATTTAAGCATGCTTAATTTTTGTTAAATTTACCAGAAAGTGGGCTTTCGTGCAAGTCTTTTGTCAGTTCCACTTCATCCCTTTAGCTTTTTTCAATAAAAAGCCGGGAAACTTGCTTACTTATCTTAATTTCTTTCCCAAATATTCTTAATTTAATTTTGCCTCTTCTTAGATATTATTAATTATATTAGATTTTGCCTAGTTTAGCAACAGCTGTTTCTACTTTAGAAACACGTAACCGCTTTAAAGCCCGTTTTTTCACAGTTTGACTAGACCCGGCCCCGGCTGGCCTCTATAATTAATAGCTAAAGGAGTTTTACAATGTCAAAAAAGCAACACCCCATCATTATTGGTATCGCCGGCGGCAGCGGGTCGGGGAAGACGACCATTGCCCACGAATTATATGACCAGTTCAAAAACGACCGGATCCGGATCATCACGGAAGACTCTTATTATAAGAACCACCCGGAAATGTCCATGGCTGAAAGAAATAAAATTAATTTCGACCATCCGGATGCTTTTGATACTGAGCTCTTGATCAGCCAGCTGCAGGACCTGCTGAATGGCAAAGCCATCGAGATGCCGATCTATGACTTCACCACCCACCTGCGCAGCCCGGAAACGGTCCACGTTGAGCCAGCTGATATCATCATCCTGGAAGGGATCCTGGTTCTGGCCTCGGAAGAATTACGGAACTTGATGGACATCAAGATCTTCGTCGACACTGACGACGACATCCGCTTGATCCGCCGCCAGCACCGGGACATGGCTGAACGGGGCCGGTCCTTTGACTCAATCATCGACCAGTACTTGGCCACGGTTAAGCCAAGCTACCACCAGTTTGTTGAGCCAAGCAAGCGCTACGCCAACATCATCGTGCCAGAAGGCGGGGCCAACGATGTCGCTTTGGACATGCTGACCACGAAAGTCCGCGACATCCTCCGCCGCAATGATTTAGCGGAAAAAGAGGCAGAATAATGGCTAAGCAGAAACCACTCGTCATTGGGATTGCCGGGGGGTCAGGCTCAGGCAAGACGACAGTCTCCAAGGAAATCAGCAAGCGCCTGCCAGCTGACCGGGTGCTAATTCTGACTGAAGATGCCTACTACAACGACAATTCAGCCCTCAGCATGGATGAACGCAAGAAGATCAACTACGACCATCCCAATGCTTACGACACTGACCTCTTGATTGAGCAGCTGCAAGACCTGCTGGATGGCAAGGCAATTGAAATGCCGACCTACAACTTCAACATCCTCTCCCGGGCCAAGGACACTATTCATGTTGAGCCAGCCGACATCATCATCCTGGAAGGGATCCTGGTTTTGGCTTCAGAAGAATTGCGGAAGTTCATGGACATCAAGCTTTTTGTCGACGCTGACGACGACATCCGCTTCATCCGCCGCTTGCAGCGGGACACCCAGGAACGGGGCCGGTCAATCGACTGGATCATCTCCCAGTACCTGGCTACGGTTAAACCAAGCTACAACCAGTTCGTTGAGCCAAGCAAGAAGTATGCCGACATAATCATCCCCCAGGGTGGGGGAAACCAAGTGGCCATCGACATGGTCTCCTCCAAGCTCTTGTCCATTATCAACGGCTAAGAGGAACAAAATAACCTCAATATTTTGAAGAAAACAAAAACGCGTGAACTTGCAAGTTCACGCGTTTTTTCTGGCAAATTTTGATTTTAGAGATTCAGGTAAGCAAAGGTATGCAGGCCAATCCAAGCAGTCAGCAACATCAAGGCCAGCAAGAGGCCAACCGTGCTCCAGTATGCCCGGTTCATCTTCTTTAGTCTGCTTAAAATTAAATGCGTCATTTTGCTCCCCCCTTGAAAGATAACTAACAATGTTTTTCATCATACAACTTTAAGGGGGGCTTGTCACGCATTTTTGATTATTTTTATCAAAAAAATGATAACTTTACGAAACTACTTGGCCATGACCTGGTCAAAGAGCTTAGTGATCAGCTTGACCAAAACCGCGTCAAAGACGATGGAAGAAATGATGCAGGCGATGAACATTTCAATCAAGAGGGCTGGCTTGTAGGCACTCCAGCCGTAAGTTAAGTAAGACATTACATAGCCGGCCACCGCGCAGCAGACTGCCCCGGTAATCAAGCTGCCCCAGCCGAAGCGGTCATAGTTTTTCTTCTTCGGGAAGAAGCCGATTTCATTGCAGGCCCCCTGCACCAGCCCTTGCAGGATGGTCATTGCCCCCCACTGGCCACCGAAGGCCATTTCAACCGTAGCAGCCAGGGTTTCCCCGACAATCCCGGAGCCAAAGGTTGGCACGAAGTACATGGCCAAAGGCGCAGCCATGTACCAAAGACCGGCGCAGATCTGCCCGGCTAAGGGCCCCAGGCCGACAAGGTTCAAGGCTAATTCAACTGAATTGTAGATGGGGTTGACGACGTAAGTGTAGATAACCCCCATAATAATCCCAATCAAGGCCATCAAGATAATAGCCTTCACATTCCACTTGCTCTCTCTTCTAAGCATTAAAAAAACTCCTATCCAACAATTGCCGGCTAGGAGTTTGAAATCATGTTTAAGAAACACTTCCCTTGCGCAAGAATTACCTTGGTCAGGTTCAAAGGGTCGACTTTCGTCATCTCAGCTTTCGCTCCCCTAGTGGCTTTTATTCAATTTGACTTAATTTAGTCTAGCAGATCCTTAAAGCGTTAACAAGGTAAAAAGTTCCCTTAATTAATTAAAGCTTTTAAAGGATTCCAGCTTTTCCTTATCGATATCTCTAATAATCGCCAAGGCCAGATCAACAGCAGCCTTGTAGTCCTTGTAGCTGCTGAAGCAGTATGGGGAGTGCTCATAGCGGACCGGAATCCCGATCACGATGGTCGGGGCCCCGTTTTCGTAGTAGATGGCCGCCCCGTCTTGCCCGCCACCAGTTCTGACTGACCGGGTGTAAGGAATCCCGTTTTTATCAGCCAAGTCGCAGGCGTATTGCTGGAACTTGGGGTTTGGCAGGAAGGTGACGTCCATGTCCCGCAACATTGGTCCCCGATTAAGGCCAGTCTGAGACAGCCAGTCCGGTTCAAAAGTATCATCGGCCGGGCAGCTTTCCAGAACTAGGCAGAGGTCCGGCTTGATCTTGCGGGCCGTGACATAGGCACCCCGCAGGCCGACTTCTTCCTGGCTGGACAAGGCGGCAACCAGGTCAAAGTTGACTTCTTCATCCTTCAAGTTTTCCAGGATGTCAGCCATAGCAGCGGCGCCGAAGCGGTCGTCAAAGTCCTTGCCGAAGAAGAGGCCAGTCTTTTCATTATATTCACAGTCCACGTCAACGAAAATCGGGCAGCCAGTGTCAATCTTGTAGTCATTGATCGTTTCTTCCCGGCTGGAGGAGCCGACGTCAATAGACAAATCAGCGACCTGCGGGACAGACTTTCTTTCAGCTTCCGACATGAAGTGGGGCGGCTTTAAAGCCACGACGCCGGGGATGTATTCCCCGTCCCGGTTTCTGACCTTGACCTTGAGGGCCGGCAGAACCACATTGTTCCAGCCGCCCAGGGTCACGAACTTGATTAAGCCGTTTGGCCGGATAGCCTGGGTCAAGAAGCCCACGGCGTCTGAGTGGGCGTCCAACTGGATCACCGGCCGCTTGCCAGTGTTCTGCTTCTTGGAAGCGTAGACGTTCAGCATCCCATCGACTTCAAGGTCGGCGTAGTCCTTGACCGTCTTAGTAAAAAGGTCAACGAATTCATTTTCAAAGCCGGAAGTGGCGTTGGCATTTGAAAAGTCCTTCAGCATTTGAATTTCAGCGGCTTTTTTCATCAATAATCTCCAATTAATCCAGCAGGTCGTACTTCAGCTTCATCAAGCTGTGGCCGTCCTTGACCATTTCCCCGGTCAAGGCTACGGTCTGCTTGTAAGTCAAGTCAGCCATCTTCTGGTTGGCTTCTTCCAGCTTCTTTTGCAAGTCGCGGCCAGTCAAGCCCTTAACAGCCCGGTCAGTTTCGTTTTCGATCTGGCGCAATTTAGCCATGGTCTTTTCTTCAAAAGCCTGCTCCAAAGCGCTGTAAACCTTGTAGTTGGTGTCGCCGAGCTGGGCGTTCAGCTTGTTGAGCCAAAAGATCTTGGTCAAGTCAAAGTCCGGACCGGTCTGGAAGCTGGCCGGAGTAGTCGTAACGTTGGTGTAGAAAGGCACGAAGCAGTTAAAAGTGTTCGGGCCAAAGGCCAGCCATTGCACGCCGGCGATACCTTCTTCAACGTCATTTCTGATTTGTAGAATGTGGGTTTCAAAGTTCCGGTTGATCCCGATTGGGCGGAAGAGCTTCTTTTCCGCTTCAGTGTTGGTCGTGCTGTAGACATCGTACTTGGTGTCCTGGTAGTGGGAGCTTTCCAGGAACTTGATGTCTTCCGGGCTGATCTTCTTCTTGGCGTAAGTGATGAAAGGCTGGTCCTGGTCCCCTGGCTCGCCTTCCCATTCAGGGTCGAAGTAGCGGTGGATGTACCAGGCCCGCGGGTTGTTGTAGTGAGCATCCTTGATGGTGGATGAACCAAAGATGTGACGGAGGTTGTAGCCTTGGTAGTCCGGATTCAAATGGTATTCGTTGATGATGTCCAGCAAGTCACTTGAGCACATGAAGTTTTCTTCGTCGTTAAAGTCAAAGAAGTCGATATTCAAGCGGTTTGGCGCTGCCACATAGGCATCGTCCGGAATCCGGCGGGCAGCCCAGTGATGGCCGCCGATGGTTTCGATGTACCAGACTTCGTCATGGTCGGCAAAGGCTGACCCGTTCATTTCGTAGGTCCCGTACTTTTCCACCAGGTAGCCCAGGCGCTTGACCCCTTCTCTGGCCGAATGGATGTATGGCAAAGTCAAAGTGACAAAGTCTTCTTCGCCCAGGCCCCCTTCTTCAACTAAGGGGTCGATCCCTTGGATACGGCTGTTGGTGGTGATGGTTTCCGTGGCCGTCATGGCTACCGTAGCGTCGTTGATCCCGGCAGCGGCCCAGATCCCGTTCTTGCCGGAAGCGTCTGGAACGCTGGTGTAGCGCAGCGGGTTTGGCAGCAGGTCTTCATCATCGATTTCCTGGCCGCTGATCACTGCCTTGTAGTGCTTTGGCTGATCTTTCGGGTTAACCGCGATAAAGGCTTCAGGGATAATGGTGCTGCCGCCGTCTTCACTGCGGGCAATCATCGTGGAGCCATCAATGGTGGCGTCCTTGCCGACTAAAATGGTCGTGCATTCTGCTGGCTTTTGCATAAATCCTCCTCTAATAATCTAAAGCTAATTGTTTGCTTTCTTACTATTATTCTAGCTGAAAAAACGCCTTTTGCCAGCTACTGCTTTTGCCGGTAAAGGGCATAGAGGCGCTTGCTCAAATCAGCGCCGGCTGGGGCACTGTTTTCAAACAGGATCTGGCCAGGCTGGCTGCTGGCATTCAGTTCATCCCGGCTGGCCAGTTGCCGCTTGACTTCAGCAGCGGCCCCGATAGCTCCGTCATAGACCTTGGCCTGGGGGCCTAAGATCTCCTGGATGGCCTGCTTGGCAAAAGGAAAGTGGGTGCAGCCCAGGACCACTCCTGCCGCCTTGCCGACATATGGGGCCAGCAATTCTTCCAGGTACTGGTAAATGGCCGGGCTGTCAGTTTGCCCTTTTTCGATCAATTCGACCAGTCTCGGGGCTGGCACTTTGACCACCTGACCAGGCTCAGCACATTCGGCAACCAGCTGGTTGAACTTATCCTGCTCCAGGGTCAAGGGAGTGGCCATGGCAACAACCTGCCGGCCGGGATTTTCTTCAGCTGCCGGCTTGACAGCCGGTTCGATCCCGATGATCGGCAGGGAGTATTCCCGGCGCAGGCGGTCAGCCGCCGCGCTGGTTGCCGTGTTGCAGGCAATCATGACGGCCTTGACCTGGTGTTTGTCAATCAGTTCATCAACTACCCGCTTGGCCAGCTGGTAGACTTCTTCCTTGCTCTTTACCCCGTAAGGAGCATTGGCTGAGTCGCCATAGAAGACATAGTCTTCGTTTGGCATCAGATCAACCAGGCGGCTGAGGACCGTGAGGCCCCCCTGGCCGGAATCAAAAACGCCGATTGGCCGATCAGCATATTCTTTTGACATATTTTGACCTCCTCTAGCTATTAATTTTGAACCTTTTATCCGCTTTCTTCAATCTATTGACTCCGATATTTTTCCTGCAAGCCGGACTTTCTTGATTTTTTCTTTAGTTTTTTAGCGGAAGAACCGTCCGGCTTGCTTTTTTTAAGAGCTATGTTATTGTTATATCTAAACCCTGGATATCACGTTGATTACCGGAATAAAACGGCAATCTGGGAATAAATTCTGTCCACAGTTTTTTTAGTTTTTTAGAAAGAGCAAAAGAAATTATGTTTAACGTTTCGCCTGAACAAGAGCGCCGCCACATCGTTGACGACTCAGCGCTCAATGGCTTTTTAACGAAAATGTATTCCATCATGGGCCTGGCGGTTCTGGTCTCAGCCTTGACTGCCTACTTGACCTTGACGGTCTTCTCTGGCAGCCTGCTGCCGCTACTCACCAACCGGGTCTTCCTCTGGGTTCTGCTGCTATTGCCGCTGATTTTGAGCGTGGGCATCAGCTTTAAGGCTACCCGCAAGCCGACAACGGCCTTCTTCATGTTGATGGCTATCGCGGTTATCTACGGGCTAGAATTCTCCCTTTTGGCTTTTGCCTACACGGGTGCCCAAATCGGCGGGGCCTTCATCTCCGCTTCAGCCGTCTTCATCGGGATGGCGGCTTACGGCAGCGTGACTAAGAAGAACCTGGACACCATCGGGGCTTACGCTTCAGCCGCCATCTGGGGCTTGATCGTGGCCAGCCTGGTCAACATGTTCTTGAAGAGCACGCCAGCCAGCTTCATCTTCTCCATCATCGGGGTCATCATTTTCACGATCTTGACTGCCTGGGATGCCCAGAAGATGAAGTCCATCTACGCCAGTTACGGCGACCAGCTGCCAGAACTCGGCCTGGCCGTTAACGGGGCTTTGATGCTGTACCTGGACTTCATCAACCTCTTCCTGCAATTTTTGCGGATCTTCGGGATCGCTGACAACGACAACTAAAATTTAAGATTTTTTTGAAAAGGCTCTCTTCCTATTAGAGGGCCTTTTTTCCTTGACTATTTTTCCTGCAAGAGTAAGGTAAAAGATATGTAAAGCATTTATTAGCGAAGCTGAAATAAAAGGAAGGTCACACATTGCAAAAGCAGCCGGTATGGAAAAGAAATCTGCAAGTCTCGACGGTCAGCGTCTTTTTGGCGGGGATTGCCTTTTCGGAAATTACCCCTTTTTTGTCCTTGTACATTGACACCCTGGGCAAGTTCAGCCACCAGCAGCTGAGCTTTTGGTCAGGGATCGTCTTTTCAGCGGTCTACGTGGTGGCGGCCCTGGTTTCCCCGATTTGGGGCAAGCTGGCTGACAAGAAGGGGCGCAAGCCGATGATTCTGCGGGCCTCTTTAGGGATGGCGGTCGTCTTTACCTGCATGGGCCTGGCCCAGAATGTCTGGCAGCTGCTGTTCCTTAGAGGGATGCAGGGGGTTTTTGCCGGCTTCATCTCTAACTCTAACGCCCTTATCGCGTCAGAAACGCCGAAGAACAAGTCGGGCAAGGCGCTGGGGATCATGATTTCTGCCCAGACCGGGGGGCAATTGCTGGGGCCCTTTGCCGGCGGGGCCTTATCACAGGCTTTTAGCTATCGGGTAACCTTCTTTATTACCGGGGCTCTGCTTTTCACCTGCTTTATCTTGTCTGTCTTCTTTATCCATGAAGATGACTTCGTGCCAGTTGAGAGCAAGCAGCGGGGCAGCTTTAAGGACACGATGAAGCAGTTTAAGAGCGGGCAATTGATTCTGGGGCTGCTGCTGACGACCTTGATCATTCAAGGGGCCAACAACTCCATCAACCCGATCGTTTCCTTGTATGTCAGAAGCTTGATGCACAATTCCGGACAGGTTGTCCTCGTCAGCGGAGTGATCGCGGCTTTACCAGGGATTGCCACGGTGGCCGCGGCTTCTTACTTTGGTGGCTTAGGTGACCGGATTGGGGCCCACAAGATCATCTTAGGCGGCTTGATTGGGTCGATCATCCTCTTCTTCTTGACGGCTTTCGTCCGCAACACGGTTGAGCTTGGCGTCTGCCGCTTCCTGGTTGGTTTTACTGACGCCTGCCTCTTCCCACAGGTCCAGACCATGCTGACCAAGCACAGTCCAAAGGAACTGACCAGCAGGGTCTTCAGCTGGAACCAAAGTGCCATGTACGTCGGCAATATTTTTGGCCCTCTGCTAGGTTCAACGGTTTCCGCCCACTTCGGCTACAGCGCCGTCTTCCTGGTAACCAGCGGGATTGTCGTGATCAACCTGCTTCTTTACCGGACTAATATTTTGAAAAACATTGCCTAGCTTAGGCGCAAAAAAGCTCCAAGATTCATTCTTGGGGCTTTTTGCTTGAAGATTATTCTTGACTATCCTAAAGAGCAAGCACTGTTTTGTCTGTGTTTGGGCCGATTTTACCTATTTTTCACAAAAACAAAGATGTCCTTAAGTGAAAATAACAAATTTTAACAAAATCTATGCGTTTGCTCAAAAAAATTCTTCGCATTATACTGAAGGAAAAATATTCTTTAAGAATCGAGGTGTTCTTTTGAAAGTCATTACCAAAATTTTGCAAGCTGTCAGCTTTCTGCTCAGCCTCTTTCTTCTTTGGGCCGGCCTGACCAGCTTGCTTGACGTCTGCAACTCTGCCAGACTAATGGGCTGGTCCTCTTTCATCCCTTCAATTGTCACCGGCCTGGTCTTCATTGTCATGCTCATCTGCGAAGCCTGGATCGGCCTGCGGATAAACAAGCTGGACGACCGGGGAATCTTCTTCTTCCTGGCCGCCCTCCTACTTTTAACAGCCGGCGAAATGGTCGCCCCTGTTGCTTTAGGCTCTGGCTTTCTCTGGCTGAACCTCTTGCAACTCTTGCTGGTCCTTCTGGCCCACTTTGCCATCGATTTTCATGAATAGTAGCCAAAAATTACACATACCAAAAATGGTGAAACTCATTCTCGAGCTTCACCATTTTATTTTTTTCGTTTCATGGACAAGTCATCCGGCAAGACACAGATCACAAAGACATCCCCGTAGTAATTGTCTTCCACATACCGGCCGAATACGTCGCCTTATACATGCGGTCAATCGGCCATGAAAGTCTCTTCTTCTACTACGTCTTATTCGCGGCCTTCATTTCTCTTTTGGTTTATGTCTTTGCCTTAAAAGGTTGTGACTGTCACCGGTCAGCACTTGACGATGAAGCATAAGGCAGATGCAAAAAAGCTTATCCAGGACGGATAAGCTTTTTCTTTGGCATTTTCTGCTTTTAGTAAATCTTTGCAACTTGTTCCTGAACAGTCGGGTGGGCCAGGAAGTCGTCGTAGCTGATGTCGGCCCGGGCCACCACACCCTTTGGACCAACTTCAATAATGTGGTTGGCAATGGTCTGGATGAACTCGTGGTCGTGGGAAGTAAAGAGAATTGAGCCAGGGTAGTTTTCCATGGCTTCGTTCAAGGCGGTGATGGATTCCAGGTCCAAGTGGTTGGTTGGATCGTCCATGACCAGCACGTTGGCTGCTTCCAGCATCATTCTGGACAGCTGGCAGCGGACCTTTTCACCCCCGGACAGGACCTTGATCTGCTTGTTGATCTCGTCGCCGCTGAAGAGCATTCTGCCCAAGAAGCCCCGCAGGAAGGTGTTGTCGTCGTGTTCCTTGTCAGCGTATTGGCGCAGCCAATCCAAAATCGTCAATTCGTCATTGTCGAAGTTGGCGTTAAGGTCTCTGGACATGTAGTTAAAGGAAGTCGTCTGCCCCCAGGTAACAGTCCCGGAGTCTGGTTCCAGGCGGCCGGCGATGATTTCCATCAAGGCCGTGGTTGCCCGGGTGTTTCTGGACAAGAAGGCAACCTTGTCACCTGGCCGGATGATAAAGGAAATATTGTCCAAAAGCTGCTCGTCGCCGGACTTGTAGGACACATTGTCCACTCTCAGCAAGTCGTTGCCTAGGTCCCGGTTCACCTCAAACTTGATGTACGGGTACTTGCGGCTGGATGGCTTGATGTCGTCCAAGCTGATCTTGTCCAGCTGCTTCTTTCTAGAAGTAGCCTGCTTGGACTTGGAAGCGTTGGCTGAGAAACGGGCGATAAATTCCTGCAGCTGCTTGATCTGTTCTTCCTTCTTGGCATTTTGCTGGCGGGCCAGTTCCGTAGCCAGCTTACTTGATTCGTACCAGAAGTCGTAGTTGCCGACGTAGAGCTTGATCTGCCCACGGTCAACGTCACACATCTGGGTGCAGACCTGGTTCAGGAAGTGACGGTCGTGGGAAACGACCAGGACGATGTTTTCGTAGTCAGCCAGGAAGTTTTCTAGCCAGGCCGTGGTGTGCACGTCCAGACCGTTGGTCGGTTCGTCCAAAAGAAGGATGTCCGGGTTGCCAAAAAGGGCCTGGGCCAAAAGGACCTTAACCTTGTCGCTTTCCGCCAGCTCGCTCATCTGCTTTTGGTGCATGTCTTCCGGAATGCTCATGGACTGGAGAAGCTGGGCAGCATCAGCTTCCGCGTTCCAGCCGTCCAGTTCCGCAAATTCCGTTTCCAGTTCAGCCGCCTTGACCCCGTCTTCTTCACTAAAGTCGGCCTTGGCGTAAAGGGCGTCACGCTCCTTCATGACCTGGTAGAGCTTTTGGTGGCCTTGAATCACAGTTTCCATAACGGAAAAATCTTCAAAGGCAAAGTGGTCCTGATTCAGGCTGGACATTCTTTCGTTAGGGCCCATGCTGATTGAGCCCGTGGTTGGTTCCATTTTTCCTTCCAGCAGCTTTAAGAAAGTCGACTTGCCGGCCCCGTTGGCTCCAATGATGCCGTAGCAGTTGCCCGGCGTGAACTTAAGGTTGACGTCGCTGTAAAGGGTGCGACTGCCGATTTGCAAACTTAAATCTGTTACTGTGATCAATAGATTTTCCTCTGTTTCTTAAATTTTCTACTGCAATTATGACTAAATCAGTATAACAGGTTTGGCCTTTTGCCTCCATGCTTTTCAACCATTTTCTCCTCCCTTTTTTCAACTTCTTCCTTTTTAAGAAAAAATTGTCTTGTCTGTACCTGTCGACTTTAATGTCTGTGGTCAGCGTGCCCTTGATTATTATGCTGGCCAGCTGGCTCAAGCAGCTTGTATAGTTCCCCATTAAGCAAAAAGGGCATTTTTTTGTCAAGACGATTGTTCGCTTTTTTAGAAAAAGTTGCTGAAAGCAAGCCCAAGCTAATTCAATTTTGGGCAAAAAAGGCGTATGATAGAGAAAAAGCATTAGCAAACAAAGTTTATTTTAAAAGAAAGAGGAAGTTAAGCGTGACTGCTAAGAAATTAGAGAACAACAGTAACCACGCGGTTATTGCTGAAGAGGTCAAGATTTTGACCGATTTGCTTGACGAAAGCACCCGCCATTTGGTTGGCGACGAAGAATTCGCCAAGATCAAGGACCTGGTTAAAATTGCTGCCAGCGGCGACCACAGCCAGCTGGAAAGTCAGATTGCCTGCTTAAGCAATCAAGAGATGATCATTGTCGCCCGCTACTTCGCGACCCTGCCACTTTTGATCAACATTACTGAAGACGTTGACCTGGCCAGCGAAGTCAACCTGCTCAACAACACGGACAAGGATTACCTGGGCAAGCTGGAATCAACGGTTGACCTGGTAGCGGAAAAGGACAATGCCGCTGAAATTCTGAGTCATGTCAATGTCGTGCCGGTTCTGACCGCCCACCCAACCCAGGTGCAGCGCAAGACCATTCTGGAATTGACTAACAAGATCCACGACCAGCTCCGCCGCTACCGGGACTCCAAGACCGGCACCATCAACCGGAAAGAGTGGACCAACCAGCTCCGCCGCTACATTGAAATCATCATGCGGACGGACATCATCCGGGAAAAGAAACTGAAGGTCTCCAATGAAATCAAGAACGTCATGGTCTACTACCCTGACTCCCTGATTCCGGCCATCACTAAGCTGACTGCCCGCTACAAGGAACTTGCCCGGGAAAAGGGCCTCAACGTTGACGGGGCAACGCCGATCACCATGGGCATGTGGATCGGCGGGGACCGGGACGGCAACCCTTACGTTACGGCTGAAACCCTCCGCTTGAGCGCGACGATTCAAAGTGAAGTCATTTTTGAATACTACATCAAGGCTCTCAACGACCTTTACCGGACAGTGTCTGTTTCAACTTCTTACGTGCAGCCAACGCCGGAAGTTGCCGAACTGGCCAAATTGTCAGCCGACAACTCCCCATTCCGAGAAAACGAACCTTACCGCCGGGCCTTCTACTACCTGGAAAGCCGCCTGGCCCACACGGAAATGGAGCTTTTGGACGTCTTCTCCAAGGAAGCCGTCATTAAGAAAGAAGCTGCCCTCAAGGCTCCGGTCTACAAGGATGCTTACGAGTTCAAGGAAGACCTGGAAGCCATCAAGCGGTCATTAATCCAAAACCATGACCGGGCAGTTACCGGCGGCCACTTTGACGACCTCCTAGAAGCTATTGATGTCTTTGGCTTCCACCTGGCTACGATCGACATGCGGCAAGACTCCAGCGTCAACGAAGCCTGCGTGGCAGAGCTCTTAAAGAGTGCCCGGATTTGTGACAACTACAGCGATTTGGACGAAGAAGAAAAGATCCAGATCCTGCTCAGTGAATTAAACAATGATCCCCGCAGCCTGCACTCATCCAACTCACCGAAGTCAGAGCTTTTGCAAAAGGAACTGAAGATCTACCACACTGCCCGCCTGCTTAAGGACACCTTGGGCGAGAATGTGATCAAGCAGCACATCATTTCCCACACCGAAAGCATCTCTGACATGCTGGAACAAGCCATCATGCTGAAGGAATACGGCCTGCTCGATTCCGAAAAGGCCCGGGTGCAAGTGGTGCCTTTGTTTGAAACGGTGGAAGACCTGCAGAACTCCCGGGAAATCATGAAGCGCTACCTCAGCTTCGACATCGTCAAGCGCTGGGTTGCTTCTAAGGGCAACTACCAGGAAATCATGCTGGGCTACTCCGACTCCAACAAGGACGGAGGCTACCTGGCCTCCTGCTGGAGCCTGTACAAGGCCCAAAAGGAACTGACAGCCATCGGCGAGGAACAGGGCATCAAGATCACCTTCATGCACGGCCGGGGCGGCACGGTTGGCCGGGGCGGCGGCCCATCATACGAAGCCATCACTTCCCAGCCATTCGGCTCTATCAAGGACCGAATCCGGACCACTGAACAAGGGGAAATCATCCAGAACAAGTACGGTAACAAGGACGCTGCCTACTACAACTTGGAAATGCTGGTTTCTGCCGCGGTTGACCGGATGGTCTCCAAGCAAAATGTCAGCCAGGACCACATCCAGGACTTTACGGCTTCAATGGACGGCATTGTGGAAGACAGCAACCGGGTTTACCGGGAACTTGTTTTTGACAACCCGCACTTCCATGACTACTTCTTCCAGGCTACGCCGATTAAGGAAGTTTCTAGCTTGAACATCGGCTCCCGGCCGGCAGCCAGAAAGAAGATTACTGAACTGTCCGGCTTGCGGGCCATTCCTTGGGTCTTCTCTTGGTCACAGAGCCGGGTCATGTTCCCAGGCTGGTACGGGGTTGGTTCAGCCTTCAAGCACTTCATTGATGCTGATCCGAATAACTTGAAGGAACTGCAGGAAATGTACCAGGGCTGGCCATTCTTCCACTCCCTACTGTCCAACGTCGACATGGTTTTGTCTAAGTCCAACATGGAAATCGCGGAAAAGTACGCTGGTCTTTGTGAAGACGAAGCTACCCGGTCAGTCTTTGACATCATCAAGAAGGAATGGGAACTGACCAAGGAAGTCATCCTGCAAATCGAAGGCCACAGCAAGCTTTTGGAAGACAACCCGTCTTTGGAAAGCAGCTTGGACTACCGCCTGCCTTACTTCAACGTCTTGAACTACGTCCAGCTGGAAATGATCAAGCGGGGCCGGCAAGAAAAGCTCAGCGGTATCTACGAATCGATCATCCACATCACCATCAACGGGGTCGCTTCCGGCCTGCGTAATTCGGGCTAATATCAAATTTCACCGAAATTATCTCAACAAAAAAAGGACACTTGCCAGGCAGGTGTCCTTTTTAATGTGTGGTAAATTGTTAGATGCTAGCGTAGTTTTCCAAAAAGTTATTCAACCGTAACGCTCTTAGCCAGGTTACGTGGCTTGTCGACGTCCAGGCCCTTGTTCTTAGAAGCGTAGTAAGCCAGCAATTGCGTCGGCACTACTGACAGCAAAGCTGACAGGTAGTAATCGATTTCCGGCAAGACGATGTTGTCGCCTTCCTTAGCAAATTGCTTGCCAACGATAGTGATCACGTTGGCCCCGCGGGAAGCCACTTCCTGGATGTTGCCCCGGGTCAGGTCAGCCGTTACCGGGTCGTCGATCAAGGCGATAACTGGTGTGCCGTCTTCGATCAAGGAAATGGTCCCGTGCTTCAGTTCAGCAGCGGCGAAACCTTCGGTTTGGATGTAAGAAACTTCCTTCAGCTTCAAAGCAGCTTCCAAGGAAACGGCATGGTCGATCCCCCGGCCGATGTAGAAGGCGTTTCTAGATGGTACCAGGTACTTCTTAGCCAGTTCTTCGATCTTGTCCTTGCCGTCAACGATTTCCTGGATACCTTCAGCGGCCAGGCTCAAGCCTTGTTTCAAATTCCAGTCCTTGGCCGCCTGGTCGCCCAGCTTTTCACCAACGGCCTTGGCCAAAATTGCCTGCAGGGCAACTTGGGCAGTGTAAGCCTTGGTTGAAGCAACGGCGATTTCCGGACCAGCGTTCAAAAGCATGGTGTAAGTTGCTTCTCTTGACAAGGTTGACCCTTCAACGTTGGTCATGGTCAAGCTTGGGATCCCCCGCTTGTTGGCTTCAGTCAAGACCACGCGGGAGTCGGCAGTTTCACCGGACTGGGTCAGGAAGATGAAGAATGGGTGCTTGGACATCATTGGGAAGTGGTAGCCGGCTTCAGAAGCATAGCCAACTTCAGTTGGAATCCCGGTGAACTTCTCAAAAATTTCCTTGCCAACCAGGCCAGCGTGGTAGGAAGTACCAGCCGCGAAGATGTAGATCCGGTCAGCCTGGCTGACAGCGTCGACGATCTTTTCGTCAACAACTGGCTTGCCTGCTTCGTCTAAGTAGTCAGTTGACAGGCGGCGCATAACTGCTGGCTGTTCGTCGATTTCCTTGAGCATGTAGAATTCGTAAGTGCCCTTGGAAGCAGCGTTCGGGTCGATGTCCAAAACTTTAGCTTCTCTTTCCACCTTGTTGCCGTCGTAGTCCTGGATTTCGATTGAGTCCTTGGTTACGTCAGCACAGTCGCCATCGTTCAAGGCGATGAAGGTCTTGGTTTGGTCCAAAACAGAAATCGCGTCTGAAGCGATAATATTAAAGCCGTCGCCCAACCCCAGCATCATCGGGCTCTTGTTCTTGGCAATGTAAATGTGGTCTGGCTTGGTGTTGTCCACCAGCAAGAAG
This sequence comes from Lactobacillus delbrueckii subsp. jakobsenii ZN7a-9 = DSM 26046, assembly GCF_001888925.1. Taxonomy (NCBI): domain Bacteria; kingdom Bacillati; phylum Bacillota; class Bacilli; order Lactobacillales; family Lactobacillaceae; genus Lactobacillus; species Lactobacillus delbrueckii. The sequence continues at coordinate 780,741 of NZ_CP018218.1, read as the reverse complement.
GCGTATGAACCCTTAACAAGCTTCAAAGCCTGCTTGAAGGCTGAAAAAGCATCCAGGTTTTCGTCCTTGGCCAGCTTGGCTACCAGTTGCACGATAACTTCAGTATCAGTTTCAGACTTGAAGTGAACGCCTGCCAGGTACTTTTCCTTCAGTTCCAGGTAGTTTTCGATCACCCCGTTGTGGACCAGGTAGAAGCGGCCGTCTTCTGAGTAGTGTGGGTGGGCGTTTTCCACCGTTGGCTGGCCGTGGGTTGCCCAGCGGGTGTGGCCGATCCCGGTCGTTCCTTCTTCCTCTGGCGTCAGCTTTTCTTCCAGGTTGGCAATCCGGCCAACCGCCTTGGTCAAGTATTCATGCCCTTGTAAGTCATTGAGGTAGATACCAGCTGAGTCGTAGCCGCGGTATTCCAAGTTCTTCAAACCGTTTAAAACAACTTCTCTAGCTGGCTTGCCAACTACACCGACAATTCCGCACATATTTCTTCTCCTTTGGTCTAGTTCAATTTAAGCTATTGGACTAATTTGTATTTTTGCGTTTGCAATAGGAATCATAGCCGTTTTTTTAGCCCGGGTCAAGTCTTTGCTCGCAAATTGGTATAATTGTAAGCGGTAAAGTGGCGTGCTTAACTATTTCTTTGCAAAAAGGTAAAAAAAGCCCCCGTCTTGGCAGACGGAGGCTTAAAATCAGTCTTCTTTCTTGTCTTCTTCGTCATCACTCTCGGTCTTGACCGGGATTGGCCGGTGCTCGATCGGGGTGGAAAAGGCAATTTCGGTCTTGGTCCGGCCGAATTTCTGCAGCTCGTTGACTAAGTGGTCCAGTTCTTCAGGCCGCTGGTAGGCAGCCTGAATCAGCATGGAGTAGTCCCCCGTCACGCAGTCGCATTGGATAACATTCGGAATCTTTTCGATGAAGGGGTAGAACTCGCTCTTGTCTTCCGGCTTGACTTCCAGATTGATGAAAGCCTTAACCACGTAGCCCATGGACGGGTAGTCAATGTCAGCATAGTAGTGCTTGATGAGGTTGTTGGCTTCCATCCGTCTGATACGGTTGGCTACGGCCGGAGAAGACATGAAGTTGGCTTCCGCGATATCCTTGACGGAAATGCGGGCGTTCTCTTCCAACATTTGTAAAATGCGCCGGTCGGTTTTGTCGATTTTGTATTCAACCATTTCTTTCTCCCACCTATTCAACAGCTACGCTGGCTATTTTGGTCCTTTTATTAAAAATATTATATTCCTACAAGAATTCAGCGCAAGGCTTTTCTGAAAAAAGAGTTATATCTTGCATCCCGCCCTTAAGCAAAGAAGCTGACGATCAAGGTCAATATAGGCAATCCCCCCTGCATCAAGAGGATCTTCGGCTGGCTGGTCACGGCCCCGTAGGCCGCTACCAGGATCATGTCGGCCAAGACCAGCTGCAGGACGATCTTGCCCAGGGCAAAGGCCGCGATCAAGGTCAAAACGGCCAGCAGGCCGTTGTAGATACCCTGGTTCTTAAACAGCGTATTGACTGACGGCCGGCTTAATTCTTCCTGGTCCATTTGGAAAACTTCTGCTGTCTTCTTGGAAGTCGTTGCAAAAGTTTCCAAATACATGATATAGAAGAACTCAACTGCCACCAGGCAGGCTAAAACTTGTAAAGCTATTTTCATTGTTAACTCCTCAACTTTTCACTTCAGTGCAAGCTGATAGTGATATTTTACTTAAAACATAATGATAAAGTCAAACCATAAGTTGACACTTATCCGCAATCATTGGCCAGATCAGCGATTTCCCTGGCCGGGATGCCGGCAAAGACCCCGTTGGCGGGTAGATCCTGGGCTACCACGGCCCCGGCTTCCACGACCACGTTGTCGCCAATTTTGACCCCGGCTAAAACCGTGACCCCCGCCCCCAGGCAAACGTCATTGCCGATTTCAACCCCCTTGGCCTGGGCCAGGTGCTGGCGGCGCTGCCTGGTTGACCGGGGGGGGCGATTGTCGTCAGCAGGCAATTGGGCCCCATGGTCACGTTGTCGCCGATATGGACCTCACCGGCGTCTTCGATGGTCAAACCCCCAGCGGCCAATATAGATATTCGGCCCGTTCAGGTAGCTGAAGCTGGTCCCAAAGCTGGCCTGGTCCCCTAAAGCACCCAGGCGCATCTTCAAGCACAGGAGCTGGGCTGGCCCGTCCAGGTTATTGCCCTGCCTGAACTCGTCGTTCCAGATGATTCCCGCTTACTGGTAATGCTCCACCTCCGGTGCCGTCAGCTGGTAGAAATCACTGGAGCGCATTTTGTCTAGTTCATTCATCGTCTTTTTCCTCGAATTTTTCAAACTAGTTAAATTATAAGCGAAAAGCGTTTGAAAGAAAAAGACTTTGAAAAAATCAAACCATATTCGTTCTGATTACATATGCCCGCTGGCCCGGCATCTCTGCCACCAGCTGCAGGCGGCCGGCATAGTCTTTGATCCGGAAACTCTTTTCAATGATTTCACCATCGGTCTGGCTGACCAGCTGCCTTAAAAGGGCACAAAAATCTTCCTTGATGGCTGCCGCGTAATCTTCACCCTTGAGACGGAGGGACTCAGTCCAGATTTTAGAAGCCTTGTTGGCATAGATAATGTCAAAGTCCCCGCCCTTGTCTAAAAAGACCATGACCGGAACGGTTTCCGCCAGGTCCAAGATATGCAGGTCCAGCTTGTGGATCAAATGCCCCCGCTCCAGGACCTCGATGAATTCTCCCGGGTTCAAAAAGCCGTACTTGGGGTCAATCCAGCGGGCCAGGGCTTCATAAGTGCTGATCTTGGAACTGAAGGTGTCCACGATCGGCTGGTAGTAGACCTTGATCCAGCCCTTAGCCACGGCTTCGTCGATGTGGCTGAGCAGGTAGTTGGCCAAAGTCAGGTCCGCCTCCATCTTTTGCTCATAGCAGCAGTAGTAGTTCTGGTAGTTGCCCACGGCATTGTTGGCCGCGATCCTGGCCCGGTCCATGCACTGGTTCATCAATTCTACATAGCCCAGCATTTTCTGAGCTTCCAGGGGAGAAAGACCGCTGAAATCAAAATTCCTTTTAAAAGCGCCGTATTTTCCCAAGCTTTACCTCACCAAGCAAAATACAAATTTCCTAGCCAAAATACCGTTAACTGAAGAAGGCACCCGCGGCTGGGCCGGGAGTGTCTACCTTATTAGAGCAAAAAATACTATAAAGCATTCGATTAATAAAATCAAGTTATTGGCGCGAAATAATAAAGCACTTATTGCTTTTATTAGGTAAGCCTTAATAAATCAAGGATATATCGCTAATGCGATAAGTTTTCAGTTATCTATCCAGCTTGCATTTATTGAGGTATTCCAACAAAAAAGTCCGGGCTAAGGAATTTGGCCGGATCTGCCGGCGGGCTTCGTCTATGCTTAGCCAGTTCCAGGCGTCGATTTCCTCATTTGGACTAACCTTTTCAGCCTGGTCAACGGTCACCGTGTAGTTGAGCATCAAGGTATTTGAGGGAGCAAAATACTGGCTGCGGTTGAAGTGGAGGCTTTTAGCCGTTAGATGAAGTTCCTCCATTAGTTCTCTGCGGCAGCTGTCTTCGGCGTTCTCCCCTTTGTTAACGTAGCCAGCTACCAGGATATAGGAGTCCTTCCCGTACTGCTTGATCAAGAGTACCTGGTCGCCTCCTTCATTCATGACGATCATGCTGACAGCGACGGAAAAAAATGGAAAGCGGAAGTCGCCGCATTGCTCGCAATAAGGGATCAAGCCATCCAGAGGCAATTCCTTTTTAGTCAATTTTTGCCCGCATTGGGGGCAGTAGGTCAGTTCAAACATTTTTTGTAACTCTTATCTGCTTACTTATCATTACCTGCAGCAACTAGATATACTTGCTGCCCTCCCGCCGGCTTAAGGCAGAGAGATCGCGGGAAGCCATGTATTCCCTGACCCAGGCCGGGTTGGTCTTGGAGTAGTCCCTTAGGGCCCAGCCGATAGCCTTGTTGATAAAAAATTCCTGGCTGCCTAAGTTGCGGTCGATAATTTTGCCCAAAAGGTCCGGGTCAGTTGCTTCTTTTAAGCCCAGCTGGAATTCAATCGCCGCCCGCCTAACCCAGAAGTCGGGATCTTGAGCCCAGGCCAGCATGAGGGCTGCCGTCTTTTCCTTGTTTTCCTCATCTTTGATAAAAATCTGACCGGCCAGTTTGACCAGGCTGTCGACGCTGTCCCACCAGGACTTGGTCTCAGCCAGTTGCTTGATTTTTGGTAAGTCCTTAAAAGTCAGCTGCTTTTGGACTTTCTTCAAGTAGTCCAGGGCAAAGTACTGCATTTCCCGGTAGTCATCTTTAAAGCAGAGGTCAACCAGGTCCCAGGCGATTTCTTCCTTAGTCACGCCCTTTAAAAAGGGCTTGGATAATTCCCGCCGCGTTTGTGTCTTGAGCCCATAGAAGGGAAAAAGATTTCGCATGTACTTGCCCATGGCCTGGGCATTTTCTTTGTTAGCCCCGGCCGTATAAGCCTTTTTAACCGCCTGGTACTTTTCAAAAGGGGGCATCATTTCACCATGTTTTCATCTTTCTGTCAGTTGTATGGTAAAATATAGGCTATTGTGTGCTTTAGCACAATAGTTTTCAAATTTATATTTTCTAGTTTTTAATTTCTATGTATTGTTATTTTAACTTGGTTTATGGAGGATCAACATGAAAGAAAAGCTGACGCATGCTGAGTCGCTGACGATTTCCAGCATGCTCTTTGGCCTCTTCTTCGGGGCCGGAAATCTGATTTTTCCTGCCTACCTGGGGGAAGCCAGCGGAGCCAACCTCTGGATCTCCCTCTTGGGCTTCCTGATCACCGGGGTGGGCCTGCCCCTTTTGGCTATCGCCTCATTAGGGATGACCAGGTCAGAAGGGCTTTTAGACCTCAGTAGCCGGGTCAGCCACAAGTACAGCTACTTCTTTACCTGCCTTTTGTACTTGACCATCGGGCCCTTCTTCGCCATTCCCCGCTGCTTCACGGTTCCTTTTGAGACCGGGATCTCAGCTCTTTTGCCCAGCGGGATGGCAAAAAGCACCGGCCTCTTTATTTTCTCACTAATCTTCTTCGCGATCATGCTTTTCTTCTCTTTAAGACCAGGGCGGATCATGGACTGGATCGGCAAGTTTCTGACTCCGGACTTCTTGCTCTTTTTCTTCTTTATTATGATCACGGCGCTGCTGCATCCCTTGGGCAACTATCATGCAGTTAAGCCGGTCGGCGAATACGCCGGCGCCCCGCTAATCAGCGGAGTCTTGGCCGGCTACAACACCATGGACGCTTTGGCAGGCCTGGCTTTTGGCATCATCGTCATCTCCAGCATCCGGACCTTTGGGGTTACCAAGCCGGAAAAAGTTGCTTCCGCGACTTTGAAGACCGGGGTCCTTACCTGCCTTTTGATGGCGGTGATCTACGCCATTACTGCCCTGGTCGGAGCCCAGAGCCGGACTGCCTTGGGCTTAGCCGCTAACGGCGGGGAAGCCCTGTCCCAGATTGCCCGCCACTACTTCCCAGGTCTGGGGGCAGTAATTTTTGCCTTGATGATCTTCGTGGCCTGCCTTAAGACGGCCATCGGCCTTATTACGGCCTGCAGCGAGACCTTCGTGGAAATGTTCCCGAAGACCCTGTCTTACAACAAGTGGGCCATTATCTTCAGCCTCCTGGCCTTTGGGATTGCCAACGTGGGCTTGACCACCATCATTTCCTTCTCCCTGCCAGTCTTGATGCTGCTCTACCCGCTGGCCATCTCTTTGATCCTGCTGGCCTTGACCAGCAAGCTCTTTGACTTTAAACAGGTCGACTACCAGATTATGACGGCTGTTACCTTCCTTTGCGCCCTGGGCGACTTCTTCAAGGCCCTGCCGGCAGGGATGCAGGTCAAGGCGGTTACCGGCCTTTACGGCCGCGTCCTGCCCCTTTACCAGGATGGCCTGGGCTGGCTGGTTCCAGTCACTGTTATCTTCGTTATTTTAGCCATTAAGGCTGCTATCAGCAAAAAACACGCCTAACGCAAAAACAGAGTTTCCTAAGCTATAGAGGAAACTCTGTTTTTTGCTTGCCTATTACAAGTCCAGCAAGCCGTCTTCATCAAGGATTTTCACCTGCTTGCCTGTCCTTTTCAGATAGCCCATTTTTTCGAGGAGTTTGAATTTGCGGGAGAGGGTTTCGGGAGTAGTTCCCAGGTAGAAGGCGATATCTTTCATCTTCATGGGCAGCTGGACCTGGTCGCTTCCAGCCGCCTTAGCCAAGTCGAGCAGGTAGCTGGCCAGCCTTTCTTCGACCCGCTCCATGGCCAGGAATTTGGTCTGTCTTTCGGTGGCCAGCAGCTTCTGAGCGCTGAGTTCCAGCAGTTTGAGGGAGAGCTGGGGATTTTCCAGGAGGAGCCGGTTGAAGTCGGCCTTGCTCAAGCTGCAGATTTCCGTATTCTCCATGGCCTGGCCAAAGAAGCTGTCGTTTTCCAGGCCAAAAAGCTGCGCTTCACCTTCATAGTCACCCGGCTGGGCAACCCGGAGCAGCTGCTCGCGGCCGCTGGCGGACAGCTGGTAAACCTTCATGTTTCCCCGGGCCACGATCTGCAGCTTTTCATCCCCTGGCTGAAAAATCATCTCACCTTTTTGATAGTGCCGGTGGCTGGCCAGGGAATTGATCTTAAGCTGATCTTTTTCAGGCAGGTCCGCGAATAAGGGAACCAGGCTGACACATATATGCTGCATTTTGCTCTCCTCTGCTGGTAAAAATTAGCCCTGGACCAAGTGATCGAATTCTTCCAGGGTCTGGTAGGTCTTAGTCATCGCCCCGCAGGCATCGGCCGGAATGGTGTAATCCGAGGTCAAGGACCGCAGCTTGCTGAAGTCGGCAGTTAAGTCTTCCTGGCCGGCTCTCACCTTCTTTTGGATGTCTTCGTAAACCTTGCGGACTTCAAAGACTTCCGGGTGATGGGCGCCGTGGGCCTTGGTAATTGCTTGCGTATATAAGTCTAACATTTCATCGTTCTTGTCAAAAAATTCCTTGATCATCATTTTTCTCCTTTTTCTTGATTAGTCGTTTTTCTTGTTTTTGCTTTTTTCTCTTATTTAGCGCTGGCCTTCAAGACGTCATAGCCGATATTCTTCACGGCTTGAGTGATCGTGTCCAAATTGGTTTTTTCCGGGTCGAAGTTGACCTTGGCCTTGCTTGCGTTGAAGAGGACCTTGACGCTGGTCTTTTCAACCCCGTCAACATTGGCGATGGCCCCCGCGATCTTCTGCATGCAGGTCGGGCAGGCTAATGTTTCAAGTTGTAAAATTGCTTTTTTCATGATTTCTTGTCCTTTCTTTTTTTCTATTAGATACTTTCTATGCCCTTAGTATACGGGCCTGTTGCTTGAGAAAAATTGTTTTCTATCAACTTTCGCGATTTTTGTAATTTTGACCGGTAGGCCAGAAGGCGCATGGCGTTTAAGATTACAACCAGGATACTGCCTTCGTGGACAAACATCCCGATGGCCATGTTCATCCATGAGCTGGCTAACACGCTGACCAGCAGGACGGCTACGACAGCCAGGGCGATAGTGATGTTCTCAATCATGTTCCGCCGGGTAGCCTTAGCCAGGGCCAGGGCCCGCGGAATCCGGTCAAAGCTGCCGTTCATGAGGACCACATTTGAAGTCTCAATTGCCACGTCAGTCCCGCTGCCCATGGCAATCCCGATGTCTGCCCGGGCCAGTGACGGACTGTCGTTGATCCCGTCGCCGACAAAGGCCACGATTTCACCGGCTGCCTGCCGCTTTTTGACAAATTCGGCCTTGTCTTCTGGCAAAAGCTGGCCATATGCCTCAGTGAGGCCCAGTTCTTCCGCTACCAGGTCAACCGTCTTCTGGTTGTCACCGGACAAGAGGAGCAGGTTCTTGACACCCAGCTTCTTTAAAGCAGCCAGGTCTTCCTTGACCCCGGCCCGTATCTCGTCCTTTAAGCCTAAAGCAAGTTCCAGCCGCCCGTTTACAGCCACCAGAACCAGGGAATTGCCAGCACTTGCCAGCTCTTCCATGTCCTTTTCCATTTCTTTTGTAACTGGGACATGGTACTCGTCAAGCAAGTAGCGGTTGCCGACCAGGACCTGCTGGCCAGCTACTTGAGCAACGATCCCGCCGCCCTGGAGGACCTGGGAATCTTCAACTTCTTTAGCTTCCAGGTCTTCATAGTAGCCAGTGATGGCTTTCGCCAAAGGGTGGGCAGATTCTTTTTCCACGCTGACCAAAAGCTGTTCAGCCAGCTGGCCCTGGCCGTACTTTTTCACCTGGCTGACCCGGGGGTCGCCGTAAGTCAAGGTCCCGGTCTTGTCGAACATGATCGTGTCGACCTTGCTGAACTTGGTGATGACTTCACTGCCTTTAAAAAGGATTCCCTGCTTGGCACCATTGCCGATTCCAGCCACGTTGGAGACCGGAACCCCGATAACCAAGGCACCCGGGCAGCCAAGAACCAGGATGGTTACAGCCAGTTCCAGGTCTTGGCTGATGAGGCCAACAATAATGGCCAGGAGCAGGACGACTGGGGTGTAGTATTTGGAGAAGCGGTCAATTAGACGTTCAGCCTGGGACTTGGAGTCCTGGGCTTCTTCGACCAGTTCGATGATCTTGCCAAAAGTCGTTTCATCCCCGACTTTTTCCGCCTTGATCCGGATGGTCCCGTTTTCCAAAATAGTACCGGCATAGACCGGGTCGCCAGGCTTTTTGCCTAAAGGCATGGATTCACCGGTAATGCTGGCTTCGTTGGCCGTCCCGGAACCGGAGACGACTTCCCCGTCAACCGGGATCTTGCCGCCGGTCTTGACCAAAAGGATGTCCCCTTCGTCCAGGTCGTCTAAGTCAACTTCTTCAAAGTCGCCGTCTGCCGTCTGCCGGAGGGCGGTTTCTGGCACCATCTCCACCAGTTCCTTGATGGCTGACCGGGTCTTGGCCAGAGTCCTTTGTTCAAGGTAAGCCCCAAACAAGAAGAGGAAGGCCACGATAGCGGATTCTTCGAATTCCTGGATGACGAAGGCACCTAAGATGGCCAGGGTCACCAGCAAGTCGATACTGATGACTTTGACTTTCAGGGCCTGCCAAGCGGTTGCGGCGATCGGGAAGCCGCCGATGAGGGAGGCAGCCAGGAGCAGGCTGGACTCTGCTATTTCACTTTTAAATAACCATTTTGCGGCAAAGGCCAGGACGATTAAGATGCCCGTAATTGCCGTCAGCCGGTTGCGATTTTTCATTAACCATTTTTGCATTGATCTTTTGACCTCCTTGCTTTGATGCTTTTAATATACCGGGAAAGCAGGATTCCCCAATTGATTTCTATCAAGATCGGGATTTTTACAAAAACTTTTTACGAAAAAAGCCATCCAGAGGAATTTGATCCTCTGAATGGCTTAGTTTTAGTCGACGCGGTTGATTTTACCAGCCGCGATTGGAAGAGTGACGTGTTGGTCGTAATGGTCGTTGATCTTGCCGCCAACGCTTTCTGGCAATTCCAGGTCAGCTGGCACGCCGTGGATGTAGACCACCCGCTTGTCCAGGGCCAGATCCTGGTCATTGAAGACTTCCTTGAACTTGGCTTCCAGCTTGGCTAAGTCGACATCTTTTTCATAGCTGTAGTAGCCGTTTGCGTCGGCAACTGGGTAGTTGTCGTTGGGGATGCACATTTCGTGCGGAGCCGCGTCCAGGGGCACCATAGTCGTGCCGGAGACCGGTTCGGTTTCCACGAGGTCGATAAAGCCGTCCTGGTTGGTGTCCTGGGCAAGGGTTGGCACTTGGGCATCCTTGCCGTCCGGGAAGCCATGGAAGTGTTCCCAGTGCTGGATGTTAGCCGGGGTGTCGAACATCTCCAGCTTGATGTGAAGCTTGTCAGCCTCAATCGTGAATTCTACGTAGCCATGAGCCTGGCTGCCAATTTTTTCTGCGTTAAGAGCCGTAATGTCGGCGCGGTATTTAGTCATATTTTTTCCTCAACAAATCATAGTTATCGCTTTAACGTTAAAGGGAGTTTTAACTACTTAAAAATAAGTACATCACGTCATGATTATCATAATTATCATGACTATCATGACTACATTGAGTATACCATATAATAAGCTTGCTTGCTATTTATAAAATAACGACTTAATGGAATAAGTTTTATATAAAAATATCAACTATCTACTGTCAGCGTACTGGCCCCTGTCGAAAACCGCATCCCGCAAAACTCCCTCCCACTTGAAACTAGCCCGCAGGTATGCTTTTTCCGCGCGGAGATTAAAAGAAAAAGACGTCCAGTTCAAGCCGGTACAGGTGTGGAAGTTAGCCCGGCGCAGGTCCTAGTCGATTTCATTAATCACGCTTTCGCCAATGATTTTACCGTTCGGATCTAGAATCAAGAAGAAGTATCTGGCCAGGCCTTGGTCAAGGCTAGTCACGAGGGAACCACCTACCACGGCGCCATCTACCGGGCCCACTTCCCCTACGCCGATTACCACTTAACCAACCAAAAGTCGGCGCCGGCCACCGTGATCGGGGCGCAGATTGAACGCGCCAACAAAGGAAGTGAACAATAACCCTCTCGCACACATTGCCAAACCAAAAGGGGTCGGGAAAAACTCTGTTTTCCCGACTCCTTGTTGTATTCACGAGGATTAGACAGAAAACATGGTAAATAACCGCAGGTCTAGTGTCTAAGCAGGCCGAAGAACGGTGCGTCCTAGCTTAGTCATACGGCCTGCCGAGAAGATTATTTCCCACTCTCGTAGTAATGGTAAACCGGGACCGTGATGGGTTGTGGTGCCCGGTAGTTGTCGGCAAACAAGTCGTGAATTAGTGCCAGTGAACCGGAAGAAAAGCGGTGCACGGCGTCAAGCACCACCCAAGTCACGTCCGGCGACAGTGGTGGGGTCGTCAAAGAGCCGGTGTAATTAAAGTAGCCCTGGCTATTAGCGAAGAACTGGTTTAAGTAGGCGGCACCGGCCTGACCGTTAATGACGGGAGCGAAGTCAAAGCCGGCTTCACCATCGGCGGCCCTTATCCCCAGCATGGCTAAGACCAGGGTTTGCCCCTGGTCGTCTTGGTAGACAAAGTGGACCTCGGCGTCTTGCCGCTGGCCATCAAACAGGTGCTCGCTGTGGTCGTGGAAGTGGAGGCGCAAGAAGTGGTAGTGGTGGTTCCCTAGCGTTAAAGTGCCAGCGCCGATAAACTGGTCCCCAGACGAACGGGGGTCGCGGGTCAGCACCTGGTCGCCGACAAAGGAGACGGTTAAGGGCTGGTCGGCGAGGGGGCGTGGGGTAGTTTGCTCTAAAACGATGTCGATGGGTGACTGTTGGCTAGCGGGACCTTGCCACTGGTCCTGGGTCTGGTAATTGATGTATTCCATAAAAAGACACCTCCAAATAATTAACCTTATTATAGCGGGTTATACAATCGCTTTCTAGGGAATTGGGAGAGGCCGGAAGAAAATTAACTTGTCCAGTGTTAGCTAAGCACCGGCCCATTACGACACCCACTTTTTGATCAGGGCTTCTCGATGGTCGTCATCGTAGAATTCAAAAATGGCGATTCTGTAAAAATTAACCTGTAAATAAATTTTACCATACTGCCCTGGTAGTAGCTCAGCTATTATCGGAGCTTTATTCGTTATCCGTAAAAAAGCCCTTCAGCTTGTAGGTTGTCACAGGTTCTACATAATAGTGGTACTTAGCCACTAGATCGCAAAGCTTGTCCCCATTGATAAGGGTAATTATCCGCGTGCCTGCTTTTGCGGTTTTCATTGCTTCGCGGGTAAAGTCAGAGGTCGTGATGAAGATTCCGTACTCGGCATTATACTTATCCATTGCCCCACGGAACTTATCAATTTCTGGGGCAGAAACTTTACCGTCCCACCGCTTAGTTTGTAAGGCGACCCGGGTTGTTCGAAGATCATCTGAAGTGATATAGCCAAAACCATCTAAGCCACCGTCGCCGACATAGCGGACACCGATATTGTCGTCAAGGTCAACCCCCATATGGATCAGCAAACCTCGACTAAATATTTCAAATTTCTGTGGCGGCATCTTGGCTAAGGCTGCTAACAGTTCAGCTTTCCAGGGTTCTTCTTCAATCTCAGTCTCTTCCTCTACATCAGTATCATCGGCTGAATTTTCGGATAGCACGGCCCGCACATCACGAATTGGATCAAAATCTTCTAACTTAGTTGTCCGTCCCTTTTCTGGTAGTTCAAGATTTCGATTATCTTCAGTGATGATGAAACCAGTCGTAATCAAATGTTTAACCGCAAAGTTAAAACGATAATCAAACGGACGGTATGGAGTGCCTGTTTTCTTTGAATGCTTAACTTCATCGACCTTATCCTCTGAAATTGCTTCAGAGTGGTCGCGAATCTCACGTTTAACTTCCTTGCGTGTTACCCGACCGCCAAGTGCTTGCATCGCTTTTAGCACTTCAATCATAATCAGGTTTTCAAATTCTTCCATTCTATTTATGGCCATTCCCAGTCCCCCCTTCCTAAAAAGTTGCACTCTTACTTTTTAAGTGTACAAAACTTTACCCCAATCTTCTTTTTAACAATAGACAATTTCATCCAAGCGTCATTATGCCTTAACGTCGGCGTTAATGGGACCTACGTTACAGCAGGCTAGCCAACCCTTCAGCAAATTTTAATCGATTTGTGTACGTTCTAGGACGGTCACGCATTCCACATGTGGCGTCTGCGGGAACATGTCGACCGGGGAAACCAGGTCAGTCGTGTAACCAGCCTCCATCAAGAGCTGCATGTCCCGTACCAGCGTTGCCGGGTTGCAGGAGATGTAGACAACCTTCTTTGGACCAGTCTTAACCGCGGCATCGATAAATTCCTTGGTCAAGCCTTTTCTCGGCGGGTCGACAAAAATCACATCCGTCTTCAAGCCTTCAGCTGCCCACTTTGGCATCAGTTCTTCCGCCTTGCCGGCATAGTACTTGGCATTGTGGATCTGGTTGAGCCGGGCGTTGTTCTTGGCGTCCTTAACCGCTGCCTTAACCACTTCAACCCCGCGGACTTCCTTAACGTACTTGGCTGCGGACAGACCGATCGTCCCGATCCCGGAGTAGGCATCAACAATCAAATCGTCCTTAGTCAGACCTGCCTGGTCAATAGCCAGCTTGTACAAACGCGGCGTCTGCAAAGAATTAATCTGGAAGAAGGACTGCGGCGAGATTTCAAAAGTCAAATCACCAATCTTGTCATCAATGTATCTCTTCCCCCACAAATGGTAGTCGTGTTCACCCAAGATGACATTGGTTCTCTTCGGGTTATGGTTGAGGAAGATCGACTTCACCCCGGCGATTTCCTTAATTTCATCTACTACCGCGTGCAGGCCTGGGAAGTCCCGGTCTAGACAAACCAGGACGACCATCATGTCGCCCGTAGCCGTCCCCCGGCGGACTTCCAGATATCTTACCTGTCCTTGATGCTTTTCTTCGTCATAGGCTGGAATCCGCTTTTCCCGCAAGATATCTCTGACTGCCAGCAATACCCGGTCAATTTCCGGATCATTGGTGAAAAAGTCCTCCAACGGCACTAGGTCATGTGAGTGCCGGCGGAAAAAGCCAATCTCCAGCTGCCCCTTAACCATTCTGACCGGTACCTGGGCCTTGTTTCTGTAGCCAGTCTCCAAGGGACTTGGCAAAGTTTCTGCTACCTTGATCTGGTCCAAGTGGGCCTTGCTCAAAAGCTCCTTAACCTGCTTTTGCTTGAATTCCAGCTGCTTGTCGTACTTCAAATGAGCCAGGCTGGTCAGGCCGGTTTGCACGTACTGGCGGAGAGGCACCTTGACCCGGTCCGGGCTTTCCTTGACGATCTCAGAAATTCTGGCAAAAGCATAGCTCTTCTTGTCCTTCAAAATCTGCGCCTTGACCACTTCACCCGGCAGAGCGTTGTTGACAAAGACCGTTTCGCCATTAACATGGCCGACCCCCATGGCTTCATATGACAAGTCGGTGATTTCGACTTCGACGATTTCATTTTTCTTCATGATTATTTATCTCCTTTGCGGGCCCGCTGGCTCCGGTTATCTGGCATGACAAAGTTGATGATTGGGAAGGCCAGATACAAAATCATCCCCAACCTTGGCTGGACGAAAGATATCAAAATAAAGACCAAATTGAGCAGGAAGAGCCAGATGAAGCGCAGCCAGGAAAACCGACCCCAGAACTTCCGGAATGTCTTGATATGCGGCAGTGAGCTCCGCATCCCCACAATTTCCGTTGCCAGTTCAAAAATCTGGACCAAAAAATATACGATCCCATAACAGACCACGCTCAAGACCGATAAATCCCCCATGATCCACTTTGTCATGACGGGAATCAGCGACAGACTGGCCAAAAAGGCAAAGTCACAGACCATGGTCATCTTGCCGGCCCGCATGATATAGAAACCGAAGGTATAGTGGATTTCATACCAGAAATTGGCTACTACGAAAAATGAAATCAAGTATATAAAAATCTGGCTGAAAAAGTCCTGATAGGCACTCTTGGACAAGGGATCCGCGATCTCCACCAACACAATGGTGATGATAATGGCAATTACCCCGTCGTTAAACGTCATCACGTGTTCGGCCAATTTGTCTCCGGACTCCTTAATGGCCTTTTCCCGGTACTGGCGCAGCTGATCCCACTCGCTCTGCTCTTCTGGCGACAGAGGCTGCAGAGACCGCTCGGCCCGCTTTCTTGCTAATTCTTTCTTTATATTGGTTATCATGCTTTTCCTCTAAACACAAAAATAGAGTCTGACAGAAGGTCAAACTCTATTATAACAGTTCTAACCGACGTAGAATTCGATCCGTTCCCGCAAGTTTTCAAAAGTTACCGGGAACATGCCGCCTTCTTCCCCGTCCAGGTTGACGGAAAGTTTGTCATCGCGGTTGTGGCCGATCAATTCTGCCTTCAGACTGGTCGTCTTGGTGTAGATGATGTTCGGGTCGTCCACGTGCTTGCCGTTCAAAGCCAAAGCCATCAGCCGGAGCAGGTTGCCCGGGTCGCTTGGCTTGACCACAATCAGCTGGAAGAGACCGTCTGAAAGTTCCGCGTTTGGCATGATCTTTTCAAAACCGCCAATGGAGTTAGTCATCCCCAATAAAAGCAGAGACAGCTTGCCTTCGTAAACGCCCTTGTCAAAAGTCAGCCGCATTTCGCATTCGCTGAGGTTTGGCAGCATTTCCGCCCCCTTGATCAGGTAGGCAGCGTAGCCCAGGGCGGACTTGACGTCTGAAGAAACCCCGTAGGTCAGTTCCGCCAAAGAGCCAGCAGCAGCGATGTTGACGAAGTACTTCTGGCTGCCGTCGCCAAAGTCGGCCCGGCCCACGTCCATCTTCTGCACCTTGTCCTTAAGAATCACTTTAGCCGCCGCAACCACGTCGTCGCGCGGAATCTTCAAGGCTCTGGCGTAGTCGTTGGTCGTCCCCGCCGGGATGATGGCCATGCGCGGGCGCTCTTCCTTAGGCAAAAAGGCGATCCCGCTCACGACTTCGTTGATCGTGCCGTCCCCACCGGCAGCCACGACCAATGAAAAACCGTCCTTGGCTGCCCGGGTTGCTTCATTTTGAGCACTGAGCGGAGCTGGCGTAGTTCTGAATGCACTGGCTTCATAACCCGCTTGTTCCAAAATATCCAAAATATCAGAAACGTTCTTCGGCATCTGTTGATGCCCTGAGACCGGATTGTAAATCAAGCGCGCGCGCTTAGTCATCTGCTTCACCTTTTTCTAAAAAATTTTCTCCTGCCTTAACGGCTAGCCAGGTCGGCCAATAGGAGCTTGTTGATCACCTTAGGGTTGGCCTTGCCCCGGGTCTGCTTCATGATTTGCCCAACCAGGAAGCCGATAGCCCGGTCCTTACCGTTCTTGTAGTCTTCAACAGACTGCGGGTTGGCGTCAACAACTTCCTTGACCATTGGTGCCAAGACGCTTTCGTCTGACAATTGCGCCATGCCGTTTTCTTCAACGTACTTCTTCGGGTCAGTGCCGTTGGCAACAGTTTCCGCGAAGACCTTCTTGGCGATCTTGGATGAGATCGTCCCGTCAGAAATCAGCTTGATCATGGCTGCCAGGTTTTCTGGAGTCAAGGCAATGTCCTTGAGTTCAGCATGCTTTTCGTGCAAGTAGCCGTTAACCTGGGTGTTCATCCAGTTGGCTGCTTGTTGCGGGTCAGCACCAGCTGCTACAGTAGCGTCAAAGAAGTCTGAGCTTTCCTTGTTTTGCAGCAAAACATTCGCGTCGTATGGCTTAAGGCCGTATTCATCAACGTAGATCTTCCGCCGTTCGTCAGCCGTCTTTGGCAAGTTGGCCGCGATTTCATCAACCCATTCCTGCTTGATGTGGTATGGAGGCAGGTCTGGTTCTGGGAAGTAACGGTAGTCCGCGTCCCCTTCCTTGACACGTTCCAGGACAGTCTTGCCCGTGTTGGTGTCAAAACGGCGGGTAGACAGGCGAACCCGGCCACCGGACAGGAGGATTTCCTGCTGGCGCTTTTGTTCGTAAGCCAGGGATAGACGGACGTGTTCAAAGGAGTTCAGGTTCTTCATTTCAACCTTGGTCCCTAATTCCTTCTGGCCAGCTGGGCGGATGGAGATGTTGGTGTCAATTCTCATTGACCCTTCTTCCATCTTAACGTCAGAAGCCCCGGTAAATTGCACGATTTCCCGCAGCTTTTCCAGGTAGGCAACAGCTTCGTCCGGGTCAGTCATTTCTGGTTCAGAAACAACTTCCAAAAGCGGTACCCCTTGCCGGTTGTAGTCAACGTAGGAGAAGCCGTTGGTCCCGTGGGTGTTCTTACCGGCGTCTTCTTCGATGTGCATTTCGTGGATATGGATCTTCTTCTTCTTGCCGTGAACTTCGACTTCAACATAGCCGTTTTCAGCCAGTGGCTTGAAGAATTGAGTGATTTGGTAAGCCTTTGGGTTGTCCGGGTAGAAGTAGTTCTTCCGGTCAAAATGGGTTACCGGGTTAACGTGAGAGTGGGTGGCCAAAGCGACCATCAAGCCCAGGCGGTAGACTTCCTTGTTAACCATTGGCAAGGTACCTGGGTAACCCCAGTCAATAACGTTGGTTTCGGTGTTTGGCTTGGCCCCGTAAGTTACTGGTGAAGGTGAAAAGATCTTGCTCTTGGTCTTCAACTCAAAGTGGACTTCCAGACCGATAGTTGACGTAAAATTCATTTAAATTAATCCTCCAATCCAGCTGGTGTTTGTTCGTAGAACTTGTTGTTGCGTTCGATGAAGTCAGCTACTTGGAAGACATGGCCTTCGTCAAAGCGCTTGGCCATGATTTGGAAGCCGACCGGCATCCCCGTCGTTTCGCTCAAGCCGGCTGGCACGCTGGCTGCCGGAATCCCGGCCATGTTGGCGGAAATCGTCAAGATGTCGTTGTTGTACATCTTGATCTGGTCAGAAATTTCTGAGTTCAAGTCAAAAGCAGTTTCGGTAGAAACCGGCCCGACAATAACATCGTTGTCTTCGAAGATCTTGTCGAAGTCTTGACAAATCAAAGTTCTTACCTTGGCCGCCTGCAGGAAGAACTTGTCGTAAGCGCCGGCGGACAGGGCGAAGGAACCCAGCATGATTCTCCGTTTTACTTCGTCGCCAAAGCCTTCTGACCGGGACTTGAGGAATACTTCGTCCAGGTTCTTGGCTTCTGCCCGGTAACCGTAACGGATCCCGTCGTAACGTTCCAGGTTGGCTGAAGCTTCACTGGAAGCTATGATGTAGTAAGTTGGCACCACATACTTGGTGTGCGGCAGGGAAACTTCGTTGATGATGGCCCCGTTTGCCCGCAGAAGTTCGATTTGGGCTTCAACTGCCTTGCGGACGCCTTCTTCAACGGCGTCGCTCATGTATTCCTTAGGAACGGCAACCCGCAGGCCCTTGACGTCCTTGCCCAGGAAGCTGGTGTAGTCTGGGACTTCCTTTTCTGAAACAGTAGCGTCGCGGTCATCAGCCCCGGCGATCACGTTCAGAACTTCAGCTGAGTCCTTGACCCGCTTGCTCATCACCCCGATTTGGTCCAGTGATGAGGCAAAAGCGATCAAGCCCCAGCGGGATACCCGGCCGTAAGTCGGCTTGATCCCGAAGATACCGTTGAAAGATGCTGGCTGGCGGATTGAACCACCGGTGTCACTACCCAGGGCAGCAACCACTTCACCGCTGGCAACAGCCGCTGCAGAACCACCGGATGAACCGCCTGGCACCTTGTTTAAGTTCCATGGGTTCTTGGTGGCACCGAAGTAAGAAGTTTCAGTGGATGACCCCATGGCAAATTCGTCCATGTTGGTCTTGCCGATGATGGTAGCTTGGGCTGCCTTCAACTTGGCAACAACAGTTGATTCGTAAACTGGTTCAAAGTTGTACAAAATGTGGCTGGCTGCCGTCGTCTTCAAGCCATTGGTGATGATGTTGTCCTTGATGGCAATCGGCACGCCGGCCAATTTGTTGTTAAAGTCAAGGTCTTCTGCTGGCTTGGCGTCTTCATCTACAGTGATAAAGGCGTTGATCTTTTCGTCAGTCTTCTTGATGTTGGCGATGGTGTCCTTGGCCAATTGGTCAGCAGAAACAGCGCCGCTCTTCAGCTTGCAGTTTAAGGAATCGATCGTTTCGTTTAAGTAGTTCATTATTGGTTATCATCCTTATTTATCGATAATTACAGGTACCTTGACAAAACCATTGCTCTTGTCAGGAACGTTCTTCATCATTTCTTCGCGGGTCTGCCACTTTTCAGGAACGTCTTCTCTGAAGACAGTGTCGCGATCAATTACTTGCACCGTTTCTTCAACGCCAGTCGTGTCAACGGCTTGAAGTTCTTCTGCCATTTCCAGAATCTTCCCCATTTGCGAGGTGAACTTGGCCAGTTCTTCTTCGCTGAATTCAAGCTGGGCTAATGCCGCAACGTGCTTGATAGTATCATTTGTTACCTTTTCCACTTATGTACCTCCTAATTACCGCCATAGATGTGCATCCGATAAGACCCGGTAGCCGTTTCCTTGGCGACGACCGCTTGGGTGTCGTTGACCGAGGAAATGGTGATTTCAACCGGTGAGCTGGTTCCCAGATACTTCTTTGCCCGGCTCATAACCGTCTGGGCAAAGCTTTGTACCTGCAGATAGCCATAGAACTGCGTGGTGATGGCGATGCTTTCGTAAGCCAGCTTGCCATCGTAGTAGCGCAGAGTGGCCGTGACCCCGGAAACGTTCGGGAAGTAATCCTCAATTTCATCCTTAAAGCTGGTGAATTTGGATTCGTCACTGGCACTGACCGCGCTGGCTCCATCGACTGTCGGCAGCACCTGGGTCTTTTCGTTCACGGGATTCCATTTAGATATTTTACTACTATTTGCGCTAGCTGTCCCATATGAGAAGTAAGTTCCCCCAACTAATGAGTCGGTGTCGGTCTTAGAGAAAAGGCCAACCATGATCGGGATATTCTTAAGCTTCTTCTTGGCGTGCAAGCGGGAGACGATCGTGTTGGCCGTCTTCTGCCCGAAGGCCCGCCGCTTGGCCAGGGAAATCTTAGTGCTGTATTCGGCCCCGTCAGTCGTCTTGGTGTAGTAGTCGACTGAGTTGAGGCCCAGGCTGATGCTGATGCCGGCCAGCTTGTAGCTGGACCCGCTCTTGACATAGAAGTCTTCTTCCATGATCTGCTGCAAGATGATCGGGTTTCTGGTCGTTGACCCGGTCTTGCCGTTGTTCTTGAGGTTCAGCCCCTCTTTGTTGCTCTTTGAATACCGGCCCAGCCAGTTGGTGACCGTCGTTTCGTCGAGCTGCTGGCCTTCCTGGATGACATAGTCCTTGGTTGAGAAGACCTTCTTGGAGACCCGGATCAAGCCCCGTTCCATGGCCGACTCGTCCACGCTGTTGTCATAGTTGGTGGCTTCCAGGCCGGAGATCGGGCTGGTCTTGTAGACCCCCTTTTTCAAAAGGACGGAGTAGCCGCCATCAGTGCTGGAAGTCGTCTCGTACTTCTTCGCCTTGCTGGTCGTCGTCGTTGAGTTGCTGGCCAGGTCGGAATTCTTCAAGTTGCCGCAAGCCGCCAGCAGAAAGCTGCAGCTTGCCAAAGTTATTGCCTGTAAAAATCTCTTCACTTTTCCGTGTCCTTCTCTTCGATCTTAGAGATTGCTTCTGCCTCCGTTAAGCGCGGAATATCCAGGGCTTCTGCCTTGGCCAGTTTGCTGCCGGCATCTTCCCCGTAAACCAGGCAGTCGGTCTTCTTGGAGACTGACCCGGTCACCTTGGCTCCCAAGGCCTGCAGCTTCTTGGTAAACTCCGCCCGGCTATAGTGGGCCAGTTTCCCGGTCAAGACCACCGTCTTGCCCTTGAAGAAGTTGTCTGCGGCTTCCCCGTCTTCGCCTAAGTAGTCCATGTTGACTCCGGCCTCTTCCAGCCGGGCCAGCAGCTTCTTGGCTTCTTCCTGCTGGAAGTAAGCCGTCAAAGACTCAGCAATCGTCATTCCTATTGTATCGATTGCCGTCAGTTCTTGCACGCTTGCTGAAGCGATTTTAGACATATTTTTAAATTTCTGGGCAATCAATTGGGCGGCTTTCCCGCCTACATTGTCGATCCCCAGGCCAAAGAGGACCAGCTCAACGGAATTCTTCCGGCTTTGGTCAATGGCCGCCAGGAGATTGTTGATCGACTTCTCCTTAAAGTGGTCGAGCTGGCTCAAGTCGTCGGCTGTCAGATAGTAAAGGTCAGCTACATTGTGCACCAGGTCCTTGGCGATCAGCTGCTTGACGATCTTTGGGCCAAGGCCAGCGATGTTCATGGCCTGCCGGGAGGCGAAGTGGGTAATCCCTTCTTCAACTTGGGCAGGGCAGGACGGGTTAATGCAGCGCAGGGCCACTTCTTCATTCAAGTGAACCAGGTCTTCCCCGCAGGAAGGGCACTTAGTTGGCACTTCATAGGGAACAGAGTCTTCTGGCCGCTTGCTTAAGACAACTTCGGAAATTTCCGGAATGATGTCGCCGGCCTTGTGCAGCTTGACCGTGTCGCCCAAGCGGACGTCCAGTTTGGCCAAAAGGTCCGGATTGTGCAAAGAGGCCCGGGCTACCGTGGTCCCGGCTAATCGCACCGGATCCATCACGGCAGTCGGGGTCACGACCCCGGTTCTTCCCACGGTCCATTCAATCTCCCGGACTACTGTTTCTTCTTCTTCCGGCGGGAACTTGTAGGCAATTTCCCAGCGGGGCACCTTGACGGTGTTGCCCAAGTCCGCCTGCAGGGCCAGGTCATCGACTTTCAAGACAATGCCGTCGATCACGTAAGGCAGGCTGTCGCGCTTTTTGGTAAATTCGTCGATATAGTCGTAGACGTCTGCCAGATTTTCCAGCCGGCGGCCGTTTTCATTGGTGTGAAAGCCTAGCTTGGCCATCTCACAGATCGCCTGGTGCTGGGAGTCGATACCGGCTGGTGGGTTGATCCAGGTATAGATAAAGGTGCTCAGCTGCCGCTTTTTTGTCACCTTCGGGTCCAGCTGGCGCAGAGAACCAGCCGCGGCGTTTCTCGGATTGGCAAAGATGCTCTCCCCGGCCTCGTCCCGCTCCTGGTTCAATTTGGCGAAAGCCTCCTTGCTCATGTAGCATTCCCCCCGCACTTCGGTGGTAATGGCTTTCGGCAATTTCTGGGGCACGTCCTTGATATACTTGACATTCTTGGTCACATCTTCGCCAACCTGGCCATTGCCCCGGGTTGAGGCTCGCTTTAAGCGCCCTTCTTCATATTCCAAAGACAGGGACAGGCCGTCGATTTTCAATTCGACATTGTAGGCCACAGGGTGGCCGATGGCTTTTTGCACCCGCTGGTCAAATTCCGCCAGCTCTTCTTTGGAAAAAACGTCCCCCATCGACAGCATTGGCACTTGGTGCTCAACTTTGGGCAGGTCGCTGTTGACCTCGCCGCCGACCCTCTGGGTGATGGAGTCAGCTGACTTTAATTCTGGATAGGCAGCTTCCAGTTCCAGCAGGCGGGCGTATTTTTCATCATAAACGTGGTCTTCAACCACCGGAGCGTCCTGCTCATAGTAGGCCTTGGCCCACTGGTCCAGCTGGGCCCGCAATTGGCGGACTTCCTGTTTTGCTTCTTCTAAACTTTCAGCCATGCTTCTTCACCTAAATTTTCTTGATCGGGGCAAAAGCCGCCAGCAGGCGCTTGTTGCCCTTGCTTGCAAAAGCAATGTCCAGTTCCATGTCTTCGCCAGAGCCGGTGACCTTGATGACCACGCCCTTGCCCCAGCTCTTGTGCTCTACCTGGTCGCCAGGGTGCCAGCCCTTCTTTTCAGCGCCGACGGCCCCGGCTGCCTTGCTAGCCCGGTGGATCTTAGCCGGCTGAGCAGCTTTGGCTTGGGACTTTTCGGCAAAAGGCAGCCGGTCCAAGTCTAAGAAGGAAGTGCTGGACTTCGGGGCAGTTGAGGCCACGATGTCCAGGTCCTCATCCTTGATCTCACCGATAAAGCGGGACTGGGCGTTGTACTGCTTGCTGCCGTACATCATCCGGGTGTAAGCCGAAGTCAAGTAAAGCTCTTCTCTGGCCCGGGTAATGCCCACGTAAGCCAGGCGGCGTTCTTCTTCCAGCTGGTTCGGGTCTTCGTCCTTGATCGCCCGGGAAAGCGGGAAGATGTTGTCTTCCATCCCGATCAAGAAGACGACTGGGAATTCCAAACCCTTAGCCGCGTGCAGGGTCATCAAAGTTACCCGGTCATCGCTTTCTTCCAGGTCATCCTGGTCGCTTAAGAGGGATACTTCCGCTAAAAAGTCACTCAAGCGGCTGCTGTCCGGGTTTTCTTCTTCATTGTAATTGTCGTCAAAGCGCTTGGTAACCGTAGCAAATTCCTGCAGGTTTTCCAGGCGGGCGGCAGCTTCCAGGGACCCTTGAGCTTCTTCCTCCTTCAAGGCTTTGATGTAGCCGAAGTCTTCCAGGATCTTGTCGGTCAGTTCACTGACCGTGTGGTCTTGGGCGTAAGCAATGGCGGCAGTCAGCTGGTCGCTGAAGGCCAGGAGCTTTTTGGCAGCGGCGGAAGAAATCGGAGCCAATTCGACATTGCGTATGGCTTCGTAGATCCCGCCCCCCATTTCGTCGGCGAAGGCAGCCAATTTGCTAGTCGTAGCCTGGCCGATCCCCCGCTTTGGGACGTTGATGATCCGGTTGAAGCTCATGGAATCGCTGGGGTTGGCCACCAGCTTGAGGTAGGCCATGATGTCCTTGATTTCCTTGCGGTCGTAGAACTTGTGCCCGCCGACGATCTGGTAAGGGACATTGGCTTCAACCAAAGTTTCTTCCATCCCCCGGGACTGGGCATTGGTCCGGTAAAGGACGGCAAAGTCCTGGTAGCGGCGCTTCTTTTGGTCAACTTCTTCCTTGATCTTGGCAAGGACGAAGCGGGTTTCGTCCCGGTCGCTCTGGGCCTGGTAGTAGTGGACCTTTTCCCCGTCGCCCTTGTCAGTCCACAGCTTCTTGGCCTTACGGTTTTTATTGTGGTCAATGACCGAGTTGGCCGCCTTCAAGATGTGGCCGGTTGACCGGTAGTTCTGCTCCAGTTTGACAGTTTGGGCATTCTTGTAGTCATGCTCAAAGTTGAGGATGTTTTCCATGTTGGCTCCCCGCCAGCCGTAGATTGACTGGTCGGCATCCCCGACAACGCAGATATTGTGGTAGCCGTCAGCTAGCAAGCGGCAGAGCTCGTACTGAGCCTCGTTGGTGTCCTGGTATTCGTCAACCAGCAGATAGCGGAACTTTTGCTGGTAGTAAGCCAGGGTATCAGGACTGGCCTTAAAAAGGGTCAGCGTCTGCATGATCAAGTCGTCAAAGTCCAGGATCTGGTCTCTTTCCAGGCTGGCCTGGTATTTCTTGTAGACGTCGGCGACAACTTTTTCAAAAGGACCGACCGCGCTGGCCTCATACTGCTTCGGGGTCTGCAGGCGGTTCTTGGCATTGGAGATCTGGCTCAAGATGTTGCGGGGCAGGTATTGCTTGGGATCCAGGTCCAGCTGGCGGAGGAAGCGCTTGACCAGGGTCACCTGCTCTGAAGGGTCAGCGATGGAGAAGTCCCGGTCATAGCCGATCAAGTGGCCGTCCCGGCGGAGGATGCGGACACAGAGGGCGTGGAAGGTGGACATCCAGATGCTTTCAGCCTGGTCGCCCAGGAGCTTGACTTCTCTTTCCTTCATTTCTTTAGCGGCCTTGTTGGTGAAGGTGATGGCCAGGATGTTCCAGGGAGCAACCCGCTTTTCTTCCACCAAGTAGGCAATCCGCCTGGTCAAAACTGAGGTCTTCCCACTGCCGGCCCCGGCGATTACCAAAAGGGGCCCTTCAGTCGTCTTGACTGCCTGGACCTGTTGCGGATTCAAACCTTGTAAAATCGTTGCTTCAGACATGCTTTACCCTTTCAAAAATCAAAAAACTTAGCTTATCCATTATAGCAAAAAAAGCTGCCAAAAAGCTCTGGCAACCCTGTTAAACCTGCTTAATTATCGTACTTATTCAGGTTGTATTGTTCAATTAAATTGATGAGTTTGGTCGAGTAGTCCGGGTCGGTGGCATAGCCGTCAGTGACCAGGGACTTGGCCTGGCTCTTATAGTCCTTGGCCGCCAAAACGTCCTTGTACTGGTCCTTGTTCCAGCTGGTTCCCTGCTGGAAGAGGCGGACATGGGCCCGGATCGAGGCTTCATAAGAATCATAAATTTGGAAGCGGGCCTTGACGGTCACCCACTTGCCGTTGCTGTACTCCTTGGTCGTCATCACGGCTGAAGTGTTAGGGTTGGTCCCCTTGACCCCGAAGAGATTGTTGTACTTCTGGGACAAGGCGCTTTGCCCGTAGTTGCTTTCCAGGCAGGCCTGGGCGATAGTGATGCTTGGCAAAAGACCGGTCCCCTTGTCAACCTTTTGCGAGATCGGCCCCACCTTTTGGATAAAGGCTTTCTTTTGCCGCAAAAGCTTAGCGGCTGCTTCCTGCTTGGCCAGTTCAGCCTGGCGGATCTGTTCTTGCTGCAAGGCCTGGCGGCGGTAGTAGCGGAAGGCCACGAACAAGCACAGGCACAAGAGGATGATGGCAAAAACGCGGACCACGAGAATGGTGGTCGTCTGCTTGCCCTTGCGTGTTTTTCTGTGTCCAGCCATACTTATCTGCTTTCTAGCGCCGCTTAAGGCGCTTCTTGAGGGGCGCGGTAATGAGCGGCGTGATCAAGCCGCTGAAGACTGCTTCCAAAATGCCGTTGACGGCCAGGGCCGTAAAGAGGATGACCAGCAAAGACTGCCCGCTCTTGGCCCCCAGGGCTAAAGCCAGCTTCTGGGGATGACTGAAGTAGACCAGGTCAGACAAAAGGATCACCATGAGCGTGTTGACCGCTGAAGCTAAAAGGCCGCTTAAGGCGTAAGCCAGAGGCTTTCTGCTCTCCTTCTCCCATTTATCAGCCAATTGCCCAGCCAGGCCCGCTGCCCATCCAGCAGCAAGCCGGGGCAATAAGGCAATCAAGGGGTTCTGGAAAAGGAGAATGGTAACCAGGCCATTTGGAGCAGCATAGGCCCTAAGCAAACTAGTTAGGCCCCAGACCAAGCCAAAGGCCGCGCCGGCTTTCGGACCTCTTAAAGAGGCAAAGACCGCGACTGTCAGCGGAATCGTGGTGATGGCCGGCAGGCCCGGCAAAATCGTGATGTAACCCACATTGGGAATAAAAGCTTCCAGCAGCAGAATGGCCACAAAGACCGCGCTGACCGTCAGGTTCAAGGTCTTCTGTCTGGCTTCAGAATCGTACATTTAGCACACCTTCTATTCATCTTGCATTGTGTTCTATCAATTATAACAGATTGGAGGAAAAGCAAGTTTTAAGAATCAACAAAAAAGGAGCCGTTTTACAACGACTCCTTATCTTAGTGCGGACGAGAAGACTTGAACTTCCACGACCAAAAGCGGTCACAAGATCCTTAGTCTTGCGCGTCTGCCAATTCCGCCACGCCCGCAAACACATTAATATTTTAGCAAAGCCGCCCTCATTTGGCAAGGGGACCAGCAATTTTTTCCAATTTTCCCCGGCAGCGGCCGCAGAAATACTTCTTGACGTTGACCTGCCGCTGGCGCCAGTAGTCCTGCCCGCATTGCCGGCAGCGGTAGTGCCAGCGGCTTCTTTTGTTCTCTTCTAGTCTTGGCGCATAGCGGCTACCGCCTACCTTTTGCAGTAAAAGCTTGAAGTCCCGGTCTTTATGCTGGTAGCCCAAGCCGGCCAGGTGGAGGTGGTAGTGGACCAGTTCATGTTTGATGATGCCCGGCAGATAATGGAGATTTTCTTCCTTAAGAAAGAGCGGGTTAAATTCCAGGTGATGGTCGGATAATTGGTAGCGGCCGCCAGTAGTCTTCAGGCGGCGGTTGATTTTCGCTTGGTGGAGAAAGGGACGGCTGAAGGATTCAAGGGAGATGCTTTCGACCAGCTGCTGCAGTTCTTGTTCACTAATCATGGGATTATTGTAGCTAGTCAGGGCGGAAAATGCCAACTTTTACTCTTCGGCCAGCAAGATCCCGTCTTTCATTCTTAAACGGCGGTCGTAGACCAGGCCGGGAATTTCGTCGTGGCTGGCCACGATGACGGTCTCGTTTTTACTGCGCAAGTCTTTCATAAGGTTAACGAACTGGTCAACCCCTTCCTTATCGATCCCCCGGGTTGGCTCATCCAGCAGGATAATATTCTGCTCTTCCATCACGGCCTGGGTGATCCCGAGCTTCTGCCGCATCCCGTCTGAGTAGTTGCCGACGGATTGCGGGTTATCCGGATCCAGGTCAAAGGCCTTGAGCAGGTCCCGGGTCTTTTCGGGTTGGAAGCGGTGGTTGAAGTGACCTAAAAAGGTCAAGTTGTCCCAGGCAGTTTCATATTCGATAAAGCCATGGTTTTCGATCAGGGCACCAAGGTAGTCATCCTTGTCAGTGTGGGATCTCCCCGCTGTCAGCTTTTAAGAGGCTGACGATGATTTTGAACAGGGTGGACTTGCCGCAGCCGTTGACACCGGAGATGTGGACCAGTTCACCCGCTTGGGTTTCTAAAGAGATGTCCTTTAATACGGCCAGTTTTTTTAAAGCTCTTATTAACATGTGCCACTTTCAACATACAAACTCCTCCTCGACTTAGAGTATATACATGTGGTGGATGGCCCGCCAGAGAGGGTCATAAATATTAGCGTATTTTGGTAAAAGCCAGCTCTTCTCCAGCCAGTAATGATAAAGAATGGGTACTGTACTGGCAAAAACGATAATAAAAAAAGGATATTTAGTCTTGATGCAGAGCAAGATCAGCATAAAGCAGGCAATGAACAGCAGGTAATGCATCAAAAGCAAGAGGGTGCCCTTCCAGGCCGGGCCATAGCGGAAGCAGGGATTCTTGTCAAAGAAATAGGGCACGATGGAGAAAACAAGGTAGATGGCCAAATCTAAGAAAAGCAGCTGGGCCAGGCGCTGGTCAAAGTAATCCATTTTGCCGCGGGGAGCCAGAAGCGGCCGGACTGAGCGGAAAGAAAGGATTTGGACAGCTGCCATGACGGTTAGACCTGGCTGGATGTATAAGCTGATCAAGTTGGCATTCAGATAATACATTGGCATCTCGCCTTCTCCGCCATCCATCGCAAACTGCAGGCCACAGCCCAGACTAACCACAAAGTCCAAAAAGAGTGTTATGGCAATTAGGCGCTGATAACGCGTTTTTAGCATAATTTAACCTTTCTCTACATTCTTCATGTACCAAATTCTTAACAAAACAGCAGTTAGCGTAATATAGAAAACTGCAGTCGTCGCGTAATTTAGGTAATAGATTGCCGGTAATGGATTCTCCACCATAGCATTCGCTAGTGGATTAATAATGTTGGTAGTATCCCAGATATTTGAAACAGTAAATAAAGTCCCTCCAATCTCAGTTGATATGTTTTCAGTTAACGTTATCATAAAACCGACAACTGCCCCTAAAAACAGACAAAGACTATTTTTCTTAACAAACAAAGCCACACTGAACCTTATTATTTACTCCAGTTCTCTCGTTATTATTAACATAATATAAAGATCATTGCAGCTGATTCAAGTCCCCACAATTTCACCGTACCTCTTTTCACGCAGCAAAAAATGCCCGGACTTACGCCCAGGCATTTTTGTGAATTATTATCTTTAATTATTCCGTTGATCAGCTTTTCTCTCAAAGAACTTAACGATTTCGACGATCACGATCATCAAAACGCCCATCCCCAGAACAGTCAGCCATTGGTCCAGGTGCAATTCTGAAACTGAGAAGACTCTGGTCAAGAATGGCAATTCAACTGCCGCCATAATCAAGGCTGACAGAACAATCGCGCCATTGAACCACTTGTTGGCAAAAGTGCTCTTTTGGAAAATAGACTGCTTCAGGTACTTAGAGTTGACCGCGTGGAAGAGCTGGATCAGACCCAAAGTCAAGAAGGCCATGGTCAACGCGTCTTCATGCGGGTTAGTCCCCTGCGGCAAAACGTGCAGACCCAAACCATAAGCGGTCAAGACCAAAGCACCTTCCAGGATCCCCTGGTAGACAATTGAGCTGGCCACGCCACCTGAGAAGAAGTTGGAATTCTTCCCCCGCGGCTTCTTATTCATGATCCCCTTTTCAATCGGTTCAACACCCAAGGCAATCGCCGGCAGGGTATCAGTTACCAAGTTGATCCACAAAAGCTGCACTGGCTTCAAAACATCCCAGCCCAGCAAAGTCATCAAGAAGACCGTCAATACTTCGCCGACGTTGCAGCTCATCAAGTACAGAATCGCCTTCTGAATGTTGGCAAAGACCTTTCGCCCTTGCTTGACCGCTTCCACGATCGTCGCGAAGTTGTCGTCAGCCAGAACCATGTCGGCCGCGCCCTTGGAGACTTCCGTACCGGTAATCCCCATGCCGACCCCGATGTCGGCCTGCTTCAGACTCGGCGCGTCGTTGACCCCGTCACCAGTCATGGCCACGATCTTGCCATTTGCCTGCCATGCCTTCACGATTCTAACCTTGTGTTCTGGTGAAACCCGGGCATAAACACTGTAGTCACCGACATGCTTGGTGAAGTAGTCGTCGCTCAGCTTATCCAATTGCGCCCCGGTAATCACGGCATCGCCGCGGCCCTTTTCAACCAGGCCCAGCCGTTCGGCAATCGCCTGCGCCGTAACTTGGTGGTCACCAGTAATCATGATCGTTCTGATCCCGGCCCGGTGAGCTTCCGCGATCGCGTCCTTGGCTTCCGGCCGCTCTGGGTCGATCATGCCGACCAAACCGGCAAAGATCAGATCTTGTTCAACATTGTCAGTCGTCGGGTCAGCGTATGGCTCAGCAACAACCTTGTAAGCCATCGCCAAGACCCGGAGGGCTTGCTTGGCCATTTCATTGTTGCTTGCCAAAATGGCTTTCTTTTGTTCAGCGCTGATTTCGCTCAGCTCGCCGTTGATGTTGACATACTTGACTCTTTCCAAAAGCATGTCCGGCGCGCCCTTGACGGCAACCATAAACTGGCCGTCATACCTGTTGACCGTACTCATCAACTTCCGGTCAGAGTCAAATGGTACTTCCTGTACCCGTGGGTGTTCTGCCAAAAAGTCGTTAACTGGCAGATCCTTGTGGAAACCGAATTGCACCAGGGCAGTTTCAGTCGGGTCACCCAAGAGCTCCCCGCCATCCTTAATCTTGGTGTCGTTGGCCAAAAGCATGGTAATCAAGGCCTGGTTGGTCAAGTCGATGTCATCGCTGGCATCATGCAGGATCCCGTCGTAGTAGACCTTTTCCACCGTCATCCGGTTCTGGGTCAAGGTACCAGTCTTGTCAGAAGCAATGATATCCGTTGCCCCCAATGTTTCAACGGCTGGCAGCTTTCTGACGATGGCCTTGTGGTCAGCCATGGTCTGGGTACCCAAGGCCAAAATGATCGTCACGATCGCCGGCAGACCTTCCGGAATAGCGGCAACCGCCAGGGAAACCGCCGTCAAGAACATGTCGATCAGCAAAGCATTCATCGGTTCATGCTGCGGGTTCTGGATAACCCCGATAATGAAGACGACCACACAGATGGCTAAGATCATGTAAGTCAGGGTCTTGCCCAGCTGGTTCAAGTTCTGCTTAAGAGGAGTATCAGTTTCATCAGCTTCGTTCAGCATCTTGGCGATGTTGCCGACTTCCGTGTTCATCCCCGTAGCGACAACCACACCTTCCCCGCGCCCGTAGGTCACGTTGGTGCCGGAGTAAGCCATGTTGATCCGGTCACCTAGGGCAATGTCCTCCCCCTGCAGGGTTTCATTACTCTTTTCCACCGGAACTGATTCCCCAGTCAAGGCAGCTTCTTCAATCTTCAAGCTTTTTGCTACCAAAAGACGCAGGTCGGCCGGGACCACGTCACCGGCTTCCAGCAAGACCACGTCACCTGGCACGATATCCGTTGACGGAACTTCAATTACCGCTCCGTCCCGGCGCACCCTGGCGCTTGGCGTGGACATGTCCTTCAAGGCTTCAATTGCTGCTTCTGATCGGGCTTCCTGGATCACGCCCAGGACCGCGTTCAAAAGCACAACTACTAAAATAATCCCCGCGTCTGTCCATTCCTGGGCAACTACCCCGGACAAAACAGCGGCAACCAGCAGGACGATGATCATCAAGTCCTTGAACTGGTCCATGAAGCGGGCAAACATTGAACGTTTCTTCTTGCCGGCCAAAGCGTTCGGGCCGTATTGGTCCAGGCGCTTTTTGGCTTCAGCCGAACTGATCCCGTGGTTGGCATCCGAGCCAAACTCGGCTAAAGTGCTCGGGATGTCCTGGCTGTAATACTTCTTAGCCACAGTATTTTCCTCCTTTAAAAAAAGAAAAGAGACTTACGTGCCCCTTAACAAAAGCACATAAGTCTCACTAATTAAGACAAGCCCAGGAAACCAACACGGCTCCCGGTTGTTGGGCTTGTCGCAAGCTATGCTTGCCGTTACTCCCTTATGACATGATTAATATAGCAAAAATTGGCGCTTGAAACAAGTTTTTTACCAAATCTGCCCCTATTTTTTGTAATAATCATCAAAAATTGTAACCGGCAGGTGGCGTTTGTGCTCGCTCTTGGTCCACAATTCTTCGATTCTTTCCGCTGCCTTCTCGCTGACTTCCCGGCCTTCCAGGTAGTCATCGATTTCCTCATAGGTCACGCCCAAGGCAACTTCATCTGGCAAGGATGGCTTTTCTTCTTCCAGGTCGGCCGTCGGGGCCTTCAAATAAAGGTGTTCCGGGCAGCCCAAAGCAGCCAGGAGCTGCTTGCCCTGCCGCTTGTCCAAACGGAAGAGCGGGGTTAAGTCAGCCGCGCCGTCACCATACTTGGTGTAAAAACCAGAGACGTTTTCGGCCGCGTGGTCAGTCCCCACAACCGCGCCCTGGTTGGCCCCGGCAATGGCATACTGCATGACCATTCTTTGCCGGGCCTTGATGTTGCCCTTGTTAAAGTCGGTCACTTCCACGCCCGTTTCCTTCAAGGTAGCCACCATGGCGTCAGTGGCTGGCTTGATGTTTTCGATCAAGTCCACGTCCGGCTTGATGAAGGCTACCGCGTCAGCGGCATCAGCGGCATCGGCCTGGACGCCGTATGGCAGGCGGACGGCGATGAACTTGTAGCTGTCATCGCCAGTTTCTTCCCGCATTTCGGAAATTGCCATTTGAGTCAGCTTCCCGGTCAAGGTTGAGTCCTGGCCCCCGGAAATCCCCAAAACATATGACTTCAAGAAGGGGTTAGCCTTCAGGTAATCCTTTAAGAAGTCAACTGTCTTGCGGATTTCTTCCTGGGGATCGATTTCCGGCAAAACGTGCTCATATTCGACAATTTTCTTTTGCAACTCTCTCATTTGCTGCCTCGCAATCTTCTACTTTGTATTTTCTATCTTTAATTATACTCAAAAAATGCAGTCCCTGCTTTCAGAAATGTATTTTCACGAGATTCTTTAAAAAATTAGCGTCTGAAGAGCTGGTAGTAAATTTTCGCATTTTTTTGACTGCGGATATGTAATTTCAAAAAGGTGACCAGGTCGTGCTTCCAGGAATTTTTCCCTTCCAGCCAGGTCCCGGTAAAAAGGTGAATGGACCGGGACTGAGGGGAAGGGTTGCAGAGGATCCCGTCTGGATAAACATGAATTCCCTCCTTTAACACTTGCTCTCGGTTGCCAGTCTTAAGGCCATACTTTTCTTTGAGAATTTCCGTGACGGACAGAGAGTTGACCCCGGCCAGCTGGTCCTTTTGGTCAAAGACAAAATCCAGGTCGTCATAGTAGTGCAGGATGTCAGCCATAAAAGGATGCCCCTTCTCTGCCGCGATGATGGCCGCTGACAAGTAGTCATTGTTTTCAAAGCCGATAAAGGCCCGGTCATTTAGCAAGCCGGCAAAATCTTTTAAGACCATGACATCGGTGTCCAGGTAGATCCCGCCCATTTCATAGAGGGCCTTGGCCCGGACATAGTCGGAAACGAAGGCCCACTTCTTGGCCTGGTAGGCCTGCTTGACATATTTGTTGGCATTCAGGTCCAGCTTGTCTTCATTCCATTCGATGATTTCGTAGTCCGGCAGGCGCTTTTGCCAAGAGGCCAGACAGGTCTGGATGGTCTTGGACTTGGGATTGCCGCCCACCCAGACATAGTGGATAATTTTGGGAATCATGCTTTTTCTCCTTGCAGGCAGGCCTGGTAGCCGGCCAGAACGTCAGCCAGTTGCCGGTCCAGGGAAAAGTGCTGGCGGGCATAGGCTTTTTCCGTTTGGGCAATTGCTGCTAATTCTTCTTTTGGCAAAGCGGCGATTGCTCTTAACTGGTCAGCCATGGCTTTTTCCTCGTTGACCGGCATGACCCAGCCTTTTCCTTCTGGAATCAGTTCCCTGGCCCCGCCCACGTCAGTTGACAAAAGCGGGAGCAGGTTGTCAGCTGCTTCCAGCAAGACTAGAGGAAAGCTTTCTGAGTAAGAAGACAAGACGGCCAGGTCCATCTTCCGGTAGAGCTGCCTTAATTCTGCTTGGGTCAAAAAGCCGGTGAAAGTCACTTGGTCTGTTAAAGCCAAATCCTGCCGTAATTTTTTTAAGTCCGCTTCCTGGCTACCGCTGCCGGCGATATAGAGGTGAGCTTGCGGCAAATTGGCTGCTTTAAATGCCTTGAGCAAAAGATCTTGCCCCTTGACCTTCTCCAAGCGGCCAACATTGATGATGTTAAAACCGGCGTGGTCTTCCTTGCCTGCTATATTTCTATTGTCCCTAAAGCTAATCCCGTTGTAGATAACGTAAATCCGGCCGGGCTTTACTCCATAACTCAGCAGGTTTTTTTCAAAACGAGGAGTGATGGCGAAGACACCATCGGCCTGCTTGATCGCCCGCAGGTTCAGCTTGGTAAAAATCTTCCCAGCGATTCCCCGCCCTTCAAAGTCGATCGCGGGATCCGAGTGGACCGTGATCAACCAGGGACAAGGCAAGGATGACTTGATCAAGCTGACAAAAAGGTTGGCCCGGGCCCCATGGCTGTGGACCAGGTCATAATGTCCATCCTTGATTGTCTTTTTCAGCCGCTTGAGCAGGGCCAGGTCGTAGCGGCTGGAGCCGCCCAAAACGATAGTCTTGATCCCCTTTTCCCGGGCAGCCTGGGCAACCGGTCCTTCCGCGAAGGTCAAGAGGTCAAAATCCTGCCCCGCCTTTTTGGCCTGGGAGAGCAGGTTCACGATATGAGTCAGCCCGCCTCCGCTTTCCAAGCCGGCGTTGATGTGCAGTACTTTCATTATTGCTGGTCCTGCTTCTTGCTCTTCTTAACTTCCACGACGAATTTGGGCAAAACCATCATCCGGCCGATCCGGCTTGGTTCCTTCAAAAGACGGTAGAACCATTCCAGGTGGGCGTCCTGAAAGAGCTTCGGTGCCCGCTTGACGGCGCCGGCGAAGACATCAAAGCTGCCGCCCACCCCCATCATGCTAGCTGACAAGTTTTGCTTGCGCAAGATCGCCAGGAGCTTCTCCTGCTTGGGAAAGCCCAGGGCCGCGAAGACCAGGTCGGGCCCGCTTTGGGCGATCCGGCTGGCAATTTCCGGCAGGGCGTCTTTGGAGTAGCCATCTTCAGCGCCAACTAAGTCGATGCCCGGGTAGTCCTTGGCAATTTTTTCCTTAACGGCGGCGATGACGGCTGGCTTGGCCCCAATCAGGTAGACCCGCAAGTGGTCTTCATTGGCGATTTGCAGGTACCAGCAGAAGAGGTCGTAGCCGGTTACTCTCTCCGGCAGCTTCAGCCCCAGCATCTTGGCCCCCTTGATGATGCCGATCCCGTCAGCCGTCACGTAGTCAGCCACATTGTTGATGATTTCCCGGTATTCCGGGTCTTCCTTAGCGGCCATGACAATTTCCGGGTTGGCCGTGACCACCAGGGTGGATTCTTTTTTCCGCAAGCGGTCCAAAAAGCGGGCTTCAAATTCCGCCAGGCTGTACTTGTCGAAGCCAACGCCCAAAATGTTTATTTTTACCATGCTTACACGCTTTCTTTGTTTATTTTTGCTGATTTCTTCCTTATTAATAGCTATTTTTTCAAGCGCTTTTTGACGATCGTGACCAAGTCTTCGTTCAAGTCAAACTTCAAGAGCCAGAGGATGGCCAGGTACAAGGCCATAATAACCAGGGACTTGACCGTCATGTTGATAAAAGCACTTGGAATCTGCCAAGGCCACAGCATCCCTGCCGCCAGGCTGATCCCCATGGCCAAAAAGCACTTGGGCACGTCGCTGAAAGTTTCCTTGAAGTCATAACCGTCCCGCACGATCCAGCAGCGCAGAAAGAGAACAACGGCTTCGGTCAAGATGATCGCCACCATGGCCCCCGCTGCCCCGAAAGGCCGGTCCAAAAAGTAGCTGAAGACCAGCTCTAGGACCGCCCCGATCGTAACTGGAATGGCATAGTCCTTGTCCCGCTTGTTGGCCAGGGCAAACTGGTTGGCGAAGACCCCGCCCATGGGAATCAAGATGATGGTCAAGGTGAAGAAGAACATCAAGGGGGTCATCGGGATATATTTTTTCCCGAAGAAAAAGGGCACGAATTCCTTGGTATTGGCCATGACCACCACGGCAAACATGGTTCCCAGCATGGTCGTGGCTTCCAGGGACTTCTTCAAGACCTTCTTCTGGGTTTCCTTCCCCTGGACCGCCATCTGCGGCATTATTACCAGGGAAATACTGGTGATAACCCCCAGGATCATGTTAGAAATCCGCTGGGAGTTGTCATAGTAAGAGACCTGGGCCGTATTTTGGAAGAGGCCCAAAAGGGGCTTGTCCAAGGAAGTGTAAATCTGGGTCGCGATCTGGGGAATCATCAGGGTCATGATGGCCCGGCGGGTTTCCGCGAAATAGTAGAAATGCTTGACTGGCCGGCCGACATATTTGCCGATGCTGAACCAGAAGACAAAGGAACCCAGCATGGTGGACACGGACATGATCAGGAAATACTTCCAAAGGTCAGCCGGACTTTTGATCAAAAGCAAGATAAAGACAACGCTGACGATCTTGACGATGGTATTTCTTAAAACCACCCGGCCAAAATCAGCCAGGCCCTGGAAGAACCAGGAGATGTCAAACTGGGCGGCAATCAAGTATGGCAGCATCAGCAGGAAGTAGTTCCAGTAGCGGACCTTGAGGACCAGGCAGGTCAAGACAGTCAAGGCGATGGTTACCAAGCCGCCGATAAACTGGAAGTACCACAGGCCCCAGAAGGCCTCGGTCAGTTCCCCGCTCTTGCTTTTGGCCCGGGCTTTAGAGATGCTTCTGACCCCGATATTGGATAAGGACAGGACGCAGAAGATCATCAGAAACTGGATCGTGTTGTTGACGCTGGAATAGATCCCGTAGGTCGTCGGGCCCAGGACTCTGGACAGATAAGGAACCGTGATCAAGGGCACCAGGACCAGGAAGACCTGGTAGACCGCGTTATAAAAGATGTTCAGAAAAGTTTTTTTCAAGGATCAGACCCCGCTTAAGTAATAAAAAATAGTCTGGCAGGCCTGGCCATGGTCGGCCTGGTCGCTCAGCTCCAGCCACTTTTTCCGCTCAAGACCATACCCGTCTTTTTCACCCAGTTGCTTAACCAGGTCAGCCTGGCTGGCCACGCAGGGACCAGGGACGATTTTTTCATAAGGCCCCAGCAAAAAGCCTCGGGTCTTTTCATACTGGGCCAGGTAGTTGGTGATGAAAATCAGCGGCTTGTCCAAGTGGAGATAGTCAAAGTAGATCGAGGAGAAGTCGGTCATAAGGAAGTCCGTGGCTCCCAGGATTTCGTAGAGGTCCAGCTTTTTCGCCAAAAGGTCGGAATTGTTCAAAAAGGCCACGTGCTTGGCCTCCAAGTGGAAGTCGCTGAAGAGCTTCATTTCCCATGGATGGAGCTTGACCAGGAGGTACTGCTTTCTAGCAGCCAGAGCCTGGTCTAAAGCGGCCAAGTCAAAGTCACTGAAGGCAAAAAAGTTCCCTTCTTTAATCCGCTCCATCACTTCCGGCTCTTCCAATTCATAGCGGAAGGTTGGCACATAGATCCCTACTTGGGCTTCCGGGTCCTGGCAGGAGAAAAAGTCAGCCAGGAGCTGGGCCTTTCTATAAGGAGACTTGAGCAAGGAATCAATTCTGGGGAAACCCAGCCGGACATAGCGGGGACCTTCAATTCCCATGCAGGCGCTCATCAAGCTTTCATAGAGTTCCGAACTGGAGGTGACCAGGTCGGCCGTCTTGTGCCAGAGCTTTTCGTTTCTCTGGTTGTCTCGGCGCTGGGTATTGTTGGCCATAGTCCCCATCCGCTTTAGGGGAATCCCGTGCCAGAGGGCCAGGTTGACCTGGCTTTTCCGGACCTTGAAGGGCTGGTGGGTGGTCAAGACGTACTTGGCCCGGCCGATTTTTTGCCAGTCTGACCAGGGCAGGTGGGAAGAAGGCCAGGGCTCGATCAAGTAGGCCGTGACTTCCGGGTGCTCGCGGCGCAGGTATTTATAAAAGAGGTAGCCATTGGACCCCGACCGGCCGGCCCCATTCAAGATCACGTATGTGTTGGGGTCTTCTTTTTGCCAGCGGGCCAAAAATTTCATGACTGCCAGATATAGGCGGAATAGTATGCTTTTCATAGTGCCTCGTTAATCATTAGCTAATAGTATCAAGTCCATTTTAGCAAATTCGCCCCCTGCCGCCAAAAGCAAGTTCCATCTTTTGTACTTTTTTAAAGGAAGCAAAAAGAGGCAGGACTGAACCTGTCTCTTTGTCATTTTCATCTTTAGCTAGTCAGCTGGCTATTTGCTGAAAGTAAATTCGAAGCGCTCGCCCACGTATGAAGCCCGCGTGTATTCAAAGGGCCGACCATCAGCCAGCTTGGTAACCTGCCGGCGGGTGATCAAGGCTTCCCCGCGGCGGCAGTTAAGCAGGCGGGCCTCCTGTTCATTGGCGACAGCGGCTGAGATGTACTCAGTTGCATCCCCGATCTGGTAGCCCCCCTGCTTCTCCAAGGTCTGGTAGAGGTGGCTTGACACGTCATCTTTGGCAAAAGGCGCGATCAAATCTTCCGGAACCGTCACGATTTCGTGGCAGATCGGTACCTGGTCGGCATAACGGATCCGCTCCATGCGCAGGACCTTGTCGCTGCCCTCCAGGGCCAAGCGTTCTTTTTCCGACAGGGACGGCTGGGTGATCTTGTAGGAAACCAGCTTGCTGGACGGGGTCTGCCCGTTGGCCCGGGTGATTTCGGTAAAGGACATGATCCCGGACATCTTCTCCTGGACCTTCTGGCTGGCCACGTAGGTCCCGCTGCCCAGCCGCCTTTCCAGAATCCCTTCTTCCTCCAGGGTCTTGATGGCCTGGCGCAGGGTCATCCGCGACACCTTGAACTGTTCTGCCAGCTGCCGTTCAGCTGGAATCCGGTCCCCCACCTGGTAGACATGGTTTTCAATGTCCCGGCGCAGCTGATTGTGAATTTTGATATACATTGGTTCTTGCATCGGTCTTTCCCCCCACAGGATCATCAAGCTTGGATCTTAATTAAATTCTATAGCAAAAGGCGGCCTTTAGACAAGTTTACATTTTATTCCCGTCAATTTTACCTTGCCCTGGCCAGTCTGCTTGACCAGCAGCTGGTCCTGGTCGCTCTCCAAAACATTGCCTAAGATCCCGGCTTTGTCAGCCAGGAGCAAGTGGCTGCCAGCCACGTTTAAAAGGGCATTCTGCAGGCGGACCTGGCTTGCATCCCTTAAACTAAGCCAAGTGCCTTCGCTGCAGGAAAAGTGCGGCCGGCAAAAAACAGCCTTGCCCTGGCCCATGATTTCCCCTGCCTCCAAGTGGCAGTTGGTTAAGTTGCTGCTTCCACTGACCTGCTTGAATTGCTTAAAAGTGCAGTTTTGGAAAGCGGCTGAATTAGCTTTTTCCAAAAGGGTTGTCCCCGGCAAGTCGCAGTTCAAAAGGTCGGCCTGGCCATTTTTCAGAGTTAAAGACAGGGCAGACTCAGTGAAGTAAAGGTCATTTCCTTCGCTCAAGCTGATCACCTGGTCAAAAGCCGTCTGGTCAAAGTGCCCTTCATAAGCCGAACTTTCCTCCAGGACAAAATCCCCCTTGATCTGGGACTGGCTGATGGCTAATGGGCCAAAGCCATTGCCGGTAAAAGCAGCGGAAGTTGCCGAGATTTCACTGGAAGAGATCTGGACATGCTGCTCCTCATCGCCAACCAGGCGGATTCCCCCTTTGACCTGGCAGGAGTAAAATTCCAGCCAGACCGGCCCCAAGGCTATGAGGGACGTGCCCCTCTCCCCTTCTGCTGCTTCCAGCCGGCAGCCGCGCAGGGTCAAGTAAGGAGCATTTTCTCCTTCATAGACTCTGACCAGGGCTCCAGCAATTGCGGTAGTCTTGACGGCCAGATTTTCCAAGGTCAAATAGCGGCCATCCAGGATGACCGTGCCAACCAGGACCGTCATATCCGCTGCTGTCCCCGTCCCCTTGATCACGATATTCTTCAGCTTTTGCCCAAAAGGAATTTCATAAAAGCCGGGAGCCAGCATGAGCACGTCATCGTCTTCCAGCTGGTCTAAAGCCTGCTCCCAGGACAAGTCCCGGGGGTCCTGGCTTACTTTGATTAAGCGC
Source organism: Lactobacillus delbrueckii subsp. jakobsenii ZN7a-9 = DSM 26046 (assembly GCF_001888925.1). Classification (NCBI taxonomy): domain Bacteria; kingdom Bacillati; phylum Bacillota; class Bacilli; order Lactobacillales; family Lactobacillaceae; genus Lactobacillus; species Lactobacillus delbrueckii. The sequence goes on along the minus strand of NZ_CP018218.1, from coordinate 741,650 downwards.
ATGATCTGGCTCCTTTCTATTCCTTCCGTTCAGTCCACTTGATCCCCATCAAAGAGATGTTTTCCGGATGCTCGCACTTGATTTCCAGTGGCGCCCCCTGGTAGTAAAGGGCGTTGGCCACTAAACGGGCATCATTGTCGACCAGAACCGGCCAGTTTTGCGGGTCAAATTGCAGGTTCCGCCCCTTCAATACCGCCTGGTCGACCAGGAAGATGAAGTAAGGGTAGTCGCCATTGCCGGAGAAAGTCACTAAGCTGCCGTCCATAAAGCTTTTGCCTTCCAGGCTGGCCGCGGCCGCGATCTGCACATTGGACAAAAAGCTCTGGCTCTCCCCCCGGGCCTGGAAATTGTAGAGCTGGCTGTTCTGCATTAGCAAGTGGCAGTGGTCTTCGATAGCCAATTGACTGGGCATTTGACTCTCCAGGATGTTCAACCAGCATTCGCCCCGGGCATAAAGGCTGTAGTCCCGGTTAAGAAAACGGCAGGAGTAAACGTTGACCCAGCTCTTGCCGCCTAAGTTAAGGTTGCCGATGGCGGAGTTATTGATGTTTAATTCAATGTTGCTGGAATCAAAGCTGTTGACCGTCCCCCGGATCTCAGAGTTATTAATGATGGCCGTCCCAGTCCCTTCCAAAGAGATGGTGCCGAATTTTTCTGATTCATAGTCCAGCAGGCAGTCCGCCATTTCCAGGCGGAAATTGGCTTTTTCAAAAAAGGACAGGGTCCCGTTGAGCAGACGGCAGGAGTACATCTCCACCGTGTCCTGGCCGTTGACGGAAATCGTAGTCGTCTTGCTGCCGGTCCCGGTCAAGACACAGCCGCGCAGGATCAGATAGCTGTTGGTCTCTTCCGGCAAATCCAGGGTATTTACGTCCCCGTAAGGTTCCAGGGTCAAGTTTTCAAAAACCACCCGGGAGCTGTTTTCACCGATGGAGAAAAAGCTGCGGATCCGGGTGTCTTCCGGACTGGCCCCCAGGCCCTTGATGGTCACGTCTTCTAATAGCCGGCCCCGGGGCCAAACGTAATAGCCGGGCTCCAGCAGCAGATAGTCCCCCGGCTCAATGTCGAGCATGGCCTGGTGCCAGGTCATTTCACCGCCGCCGCTGCCAACTTTGATGTATTTGCTCATGTCCGCCTCCTGGTCAAAAAACTAAATACTATTGTACCCGCTATACGGGCAAAATAGTTGAAGAATGCTTCTTTTTTCGCAAAAAAGCCGTCAGTTTCTTCCTTATTGAAAGAAACTGGCAGCTTTTACCGGTTTAAAACTTGTTTTACTTAATCTTGACGTCCCAGTAGTAGGCAACCGTCCCGTAAGGAGACAGGCGGAAGCCGGTCACCTTGGACTTAAGCAGGTAGGAAACTCCGGCTTGGTAGAGCGGTGCCGCGAAAGCATCCTTTTGGATCAATTGCTTTTCGGCAGCGATCAAGCTGGCCTGCCGCTTGGCTGGCTGGGTGGCGTAAGTGCTCTTTGCCTGGTTGATTTCCTTCCAGAAAGTCCTGTTCTTGTAGTCACTTTCCAGGTTGAAGAGACCACCGATGGTCAAGTAGTCGATCGGATCCTGGAAGCTTGGCTGCCAAGTCCCGTAAACCATGTCAAAGTTGTGCTTGCTCGTGTCCGCCAAACGGGACTTCAGCGGAATTGACCGCAACTTAACGGTCAAGCCCGGCAGGTTCTTCATCAAGTTGCTCTGCAGGTATTCGCCTACCCGCTTGGAAGCGTCCATGTCACTGGTTAACAGTTCGATGGTGATCTTGGACTTGCCCAGCTGCTTTTTAGCCAAAGCCCATTCCTTTTGGGCCTGCTTCAGATTGTAGGTCATCAGCTTGCCGGCACTGGCCCGGTAGTCCTTGCCGTTTTCATCGTAGATGAAGTCGCTGGCTACTAAACCTTGGGCCGCCTTGCCTGAATGCAGAACCGTCTTCACTAATTCCTGCTTGTTCACGCCCAGGCTGATTGCCCGGCGGACGTGGACATTACCAGTAGTCTTGCGCTTCAAGTTAAAGACCATGTAGCCGTTGGTCGGCGTGGTCTTCGTGTGGTAGTCAGCGTTCTTTTCATACTGCTTGACGTAGTCAGAATCAACTGGCGCGTAGTCCAGCTGCCCGCCCTTATAGAGGTTGAGGCCGGTAGAGGTAGTCTTGATGACCTGGACCTTGACCGCGCTCAAGCTGACTGACTTGGCATTCCAGTAAGTCTTGTTCTTCTTCAAAGTCCACTTGAGATTGGACCCGGTCCATTGGCTGACAGTAAATGGCCCGTTGTAAACCAGCTTGCTGGAACTGGTCCCGTAGCTGGACCCGTACTTTTTGACGATCTTCGTGTCCTGCGGGTAGAATTGGGCCCCAGTCAAAAGATCCGGCAGGTACTGAATCGGATTTTCCAAAGTAATCTGCAGCTTGTACTTGCCCAAGGCCTTGATGCCCAGGCTAGACACCTTCTTCTTGCCGGCCACGATGTCCGTCCCGTTCTTGATCACCTGGTAGCTGTCGCTGTCCAGGGAATCGTTCTTCGGGTCAACCGTCCGCCGCCAAGCAGTGACGTAGTCCTGGGCCGTTACCGGGTCCCCATTAGACCACTTGGCATTTTTCCTAAGGGTAAAAGTGTAAACCTTTTGGTCCTTGGACTTGGTCACCTTGACCGCCCCGGCCAGCCGGGCCTGCCCCTTTTTGTCAAAACGGTAGAGCCCTTCCATGGAGTTCTGCAGGGTTTCAGAGCTGATGGTGTCCCCGTACTTGCTGGAGTCCAGGGTACTGATTTCCCCGGTTACGGCTGTCTTCATCACCTGCTTGGAGCTGGAAGCCCCCTTGTTTTGCCCGCAAGCTGTCAAAAGTGCGGCCGTTGCCAAAAGTGTTACTGAAGCAATCTTTTTCTTATGCATCGTTTAATCTCCCGAGAGTTTACTTGTCTAGTCTAATCCAATCTAATCTTACTTGCATTTATTAAACTTACTAAAAGTAACCAACAACTTACTTTTCAGTATAGCAAGTAATACTAAGAATGTACATCATTACTTATGAAAGAAATTTTTTTCTTTTAAAATTATCTTTTTCATATGTTTTTAAGCGCTTCTTCTGGCCAAAAACTATTTTTCTTTTGCTTGGGCAAAAAAAGAGCTTCTGACTGGGTCAGGAGCTCTTTTTTCGGGTTGGGTGTTCTTTAGAACAATTGCGTTAGCTGGATTCGAACCAGCGCATGACGGTACCAAAAACCGTTGCCTTACCACTTGGCTATAACGCAATCAATGGAGGAAAGTGGATTCGAACCACTGAACTCAGAGAGAGCGGTTTTACAGACCGCCGCGTTTAGCCACTTCGCTATTCCTCCGTTGAAGTACTCTATTATACTAACAAAAAAACAGGGCAAGTGCAAGGTTTTTTGGCGATTTTTTTACTTTTTGGCTTAAACTTCCAGGCGCAGGTCCTCTGCCTGGACAAAGCTCAAGCGGTCGATGAAGAGCCAGCGCATGAAGAAGCCCAAGGCAACTGGGTAAACGACGTAGAGAACCGTCAACAGGATGATGCTCCCCCAGCCTGGCGTCATCTTGGCGTAAGCCGCCAGGGGTCCGATCAGGCCGCTGAAGCCAAAGCCAGCGGAATTAGGCGTCCCCTGCAGGTTGAAGATGGCGGCCAGAAGACCGGACAAAGCAGACGAAAGCAGGACCGGGACAAAAAGCTTCGGCTTCTCCAGCATATTGGCCATCTGGATCTTTGGCGTACCGATGAAGTGGGCCAAGGTGGTCCCCATCCCGTTGACGCTGTAGCTCATAATCCCCAAAGTGTAGGCCGCCCCAGTGATGCCCAGGTTGGCGGCCCCGGAGGCAACCCCGGTCAAGCCGATCGCCACCGCGATCCCAACTGAAGAAATCGGGGACACGATCATAGCCGCGAAGGACATCCCGATCAAGACACCCATCAAGAGCGGCTGCAGCTTGGTAAAGGCCATGACAATCATGCCGATAAAAGTGGTCACGGTTTTAACGTATGGCAATATCAAGAGGCCGATCCCGCCGCCAACGACCAAGACGATAATTGGCAAGAGAATGGTCGTGTAGGAACCAAGCTTGTTGCCAATCAATTTGATCAAGAGGATGGCTAGGGTGATCGTCAAGCCAATGTTGATAACGTCACCAGTCCCGGCGACCATGATAAAGCCGTTTTTAAAAGTAACCGCGCCAGACCCGATCATGGCCGCGGCTGCGACCGAACACATCTGGATCATGTTCATCTGGAAGAGGTAGGCCGCGCAGAAGCCGGCCATGGCCGCCAGCAGGCTCTGGGTAAAAGTAGTGATGTTGATGACCGTCTGGGCAAAAGCCGGAGCTACACCCAAGAGGGCCTTCATCAGCTGGCCTAAAATCGCGGCCGGCACCAGGGCAGCAATGACCCCGAGTCCGATCCCGTTTAAAATGTTCAGCGTGCCTTGCTTAAGGCCGTTTGTTTCTTTACTTTCCGTCATTCTTATTTTCCTCGACAAATTTCTTGATTCTGCTTACGCCTTCTTTAATTTCGTCCAGTGCCGTCGCGTAGGAGAAGCGGAGCCAGCCCTGCCCGCCCTTGGCGAACCAGGAACCGGCACAAACCCCGACATGGGCCTGGTCAGCCAGCTCATAAACGAATTCCGTGTCTTTTTGGTTAAGACCGGCTGGAATCTTGGCCCAGATATAGAAGGCCCCCTGCGGTTTGACCACTTCAAAGCCGGTTTCCGTCAAAGCCTGGTAGAGGTAGTCCCGGCGCTCTTTGAAGGCGGCCTTCATTTCCCGGGCATCCCTATCCCCGTTTTTAAAAGCTTCCTCGGCCGCGTCCTGCATTGGGGTCGGTTCAGTCGTGGTGATGAACTGGTGGACCTTGGCCAGCTGGTCAGTGATTTCCTGGGGAGCCGCCATGATCCCGATCCGGTAGCCGGTCATGGCCCAGGACTTGGAGACACCGTTTAAAACGATGGCCTGGCTTCTGAGGGACTTGGCCATTGAGGCGTGCTCTTGATCGTAGTTCAGTTCACTGTAGATTTCGTCGCAGAGGACAAAAGTTGGCCGGTCCTTGATTACTGCCGCCAAAGCATCCAGCTCTTCCTGGCTGTACATGACTCCAATCGGGTTGGTCGGGTAGTTCATGACCAGAATCCGGAGGCGGTCGCCGTATTCGTCAACGGCTGCTTGCAGCTGGTCTGGCGTTAATTTGAAGCTGGTCTGGGAAGTGTCGATCTGGACAACTTCAGCCTTTTCCAGGGCCGCGTCAGCAATATATAAAGGAAAGATCGGGGTTGGCAGGACCATCACGTCGCCTGGGTTGATGATGGCAGACATGACCGTGTAGATGGCTTCCGTTGCTCCGTTGGTAGCGATGATTTCGCTTGGCTCATAGTGCATGTCGTAATGCCGGGCCAGAAAGTCTGCCGCGGCTTTTCTGAGGCCTGGCGTCCCGTTTGAAAGAGCGTAGTGGGAGTGGTTGTCCACGATCCCCTTAATGGCAGCCGTCTTGATATGGTCCGGGGTATTGAAGTCTGGCTCGCCAACCGTGAACTTGACGATGTCCGGGTACTGGCTCGTATACTTGGCAAAATTCAGAATAGCTGAAGACTTTACTTCCGCTACTCCCTGCTTAAAGTGCTTAGTTAAATCAACCATGGTGTCCTCCTTGGCTACCGTAAAAACAAAAAAATCGCGGATCAGATGATCCACGATTACCAAAGTCTGCTAATGCGCGTGTTCTTGAAACCGCCGGATCCTGATTCCTGCCGTTTCAAAAAATGCTGAGAAAACTCTTATTATTGAAACTGCAGATGCATGTTCTTGCTTGAAAACTTGCATCCACAGATGCAAGCTAGTTCCAGTAATAAAAGCTAAAGAATTTCGCGTTCTTGCTGATTAAAGCGTTCATGATTCTTGTCCTCTCTCAACATTTTATGCTTTAACTATATCTTAAGAACAAATTAAAGTCAAGCGAGATATGTTAATTTTCTTCCCAATTTTCAGGATTAGCCAACAGGTCCTGCATGGCCTGCAGGAGGTCACGGCCGACTGTGATTGTTCCGGGCTTAAGGAAGTAGCTCAAGGAAATTTCTTCTTCCAGCTGGCCCAGCAGCTTTTGAATTTTCTCCGCTTCTTGTTCTTTTCCAGCCATTTGCTGCCTCTTTTCTTAAAATCAATCTGACGACAAAAGTTCTTTTCCATTTTACCAGATTTTTGACCTGCTTTTTTGGTGCGCAAAAAAGGCCAAGCCTTCCGGCCTGGCCTTGCTTATTGCGTTAGCTGGATTCGAACCAGCGCATGACGGTACCAAAAACCGTTGCCTTACCACTTGGCTATAACGCAATCTTACTTGTGAGCTGATCGCTCAACCAATAGTATATTACCTAATTTCCTAGCTTTGGTCAACAGTTTTCGGCAACTTTTTCTAAAAATCTTTTCCCTTAAACCCGGGCCGGTAGGTCGACCTGGCTTTCAGCCAAAACCTTGCCCTTTAAGGCACGCAAGAATTCATTGTAGTAATAAGGCTGCTCCAGGTCCAGTTTCTCGCTTAAAGCGTAAACCCGGAAGTGGTAGTCGTGGTCCTTGTCCGGCGGAGTCGGCCCGATATAGCCCGTATGCACTTCTTCTGGATCGGTTAAAAAGCGGGAAACAGTACTATTGTAACCCTGGGGCGTATTCGTCGTCCGGCTGAAGTCAGCTGGAATTTCGCTGACTGCTGGCACGTCGCTAGCCAGCCAGTGGATCCAGGCAAAGCCGCAGACCGGAATGGAATCATAGTCGACCAAGGACCAGGCCAGGTACTTGGTCCCTTCCGGCAGGTCCGTCAGGGTAAAAGGAAAAGACACTACCGGATTGCCGGCTTCTTTAACGCTGGCATACTTGGCATATTCATCGGGCAAATAGCCCTTATCCAATTTAACTTGAATCTGCATGGTTAAACCTGCTTTCTTTACTCAAGACTTACTATACATCATCTTCATTTTAACATTTTTTCTGTTAAACTAATTAACGGTGTATTTTATAGGAGTTTTCTCATGTCACGTTACAAAATTCAATCCTTTCTCTTCGTTTTCGTAGCCTTCATGTTGGGCTGCAATGAATATATGATCGTCGGCGTTTTGCCGGATATTTCCCGGGAAATAAATGCCTCCCTCAGCAGCTTGGGCTACCTGGTTACCGTATTTGCCTTGGTTTATGCTGTCGCCACTCCCCTGGTCACTTCCCTGACCAAGTATTTCAAGCGCCACCAGCTCCTCTTCTTTTTGATGGGGATCTTCTTTATCGGCAATACCTGGACGGCCTTGTCACACAGCTATGTCAGCCTGCTTTTGTCCAGAATCCTGTCAGCCACGACAGCTGGAGCGATTATTTCCCTGATCCTGGTTATCGCCAACTTCGTGGCTCCCTTGGAAAAAAGAGCCTCGCTTCTCTCCTGGATTTTTGCCGGCTTCTCGATTGCTTCCATCATCGGCCTGCCAATGGGGACCTTGATCTCAACGACTTTTTCCTGGCATGCTAGTTTCTGGATGATCTCGCTTCTGACACTCGTAACCTTTATCCTTTTACTGGCCTTCGTGCCCCGGGACACTCCGCAGAGCCAGTCCAGCAAGGGCAATAAGCAGTTTGCCATCCTGGGCAACTGGCACATCCAGCTGACCCTCCTGGCCATCATCCTGGTCTGCGCGGCTCAGTATACCTACTATACCTACATCCGGACCTTGATCACCGACTACATGCATTTCCCGAAGAGCTGGCTGAATGTCCTGCTCTTGCTGCTAGGCTTGGCCTTTATTGCCGGCAACAAGACTGGGGGCTTTCTGGCCGACCATGGCGGGATCAAGCGCCTGCCTTTGGTCTTTGGCATCCAGACTGTTCTGCTCTTCCTCTTGGCTCCCCTTTTGCCTCTGTCCTGGCTAGCCTTCCTGTGCATCGTCGGCATCTGCTGCGTCAACAGCATGTACGGGTCTTCCACCCAGGTTTATTTCATGGACCTGGCCGCGGCTGAATATCCAGAGTCAATCGACTTCGCTTCCAGCTTCAACTCAATTTTTGCCAATGTCGGCATCTCCCTGGGCTCCTTTACGGCAGCGCAAGCGGCAGGCTTGACCGGGATCGCTAGCACCCCCTACTTTGGCGGGGTCTACAGTTTGCTCAGCTGCCTTCTGATGGTCCTGGTCTGCCGGCAATTAGCTGCTAAGAAGTAAAAATAGGCAAAAGCTAAAAAATGAATAGATAGTAAAAACTCGCCGCACGGCGAGTTTTTTAGTCGAATAAAGTTTGCCAGTTGGCATCCCGGTGCGCGGCAAAGCACATCTTCACCTGTTCAGTTGAGTTCTTGTTTTCTGCCAAAGGCGGCAGGTCATCTTCCTTAAACCAGGCCGCCTGGCTGGTTTCGGAGTTGGCTTGGAATTCCCCACCTAAAGACTGGCAGAGATAATAGATGTCGGTAATCCCATAAGGGTGAATGGAGCCATGGTGCTTGAAGTGGTCTTGAACAGCGATAATTTTGACCGGTTTGACAGTTAAGCCTGACTCTTCCCGGCACTCCTTAATGCAGTTGTCAGCTGGAGACTGGTCGACGTCACACCAGCCGCCGGGCAGGGACCAATGCCCTTCTTTTTCCTGGACCAGGAGAATCTGGTCATCTTTAAAGATGGCTGCCCTGGTCGCGATTTTCGGAGTCTGGTAGCCAATTTCATTGCAAAAGAGCTCTTTGACCTTGTCATAACTGACCGCGCTTTTTTCCGCCAGCATTTCCGCGGCTATTTCCCGCAGACGGCTGTAGCGCTCCGTGTCAAAAACGTCCTTGCTGTAGGCCAGGCCGGTCTGCCCGATCGCTTGGATTTCCATGGCCCAGTCAATCAATTTGTCGCCTTTTTTCATCATGCCCTCTCTTCCTTCTGCTGTAATTGTTCCTGCCTTAATTATAGTCAAAGGGGAAAATTTTTTGCGCAAAAAAGCAGATCCGGAGATCTGCTTTCTTGACTATCTTTAATCTCGATTATTTGACGTAGGCTTCCTTGAAGTCCCAGTTGCCCCGGTTGTAGACCGCGTTCTTGACACTGGTCCGAACCAGCATGACGCTGGTTGAGTAGTAGAGCGGGCAAATGCCGGCATCGTTTAAGAGGATGTCTTCAGCCTTGCTCATGTCGCTCCAGCGCTGGCTGGCAGACGTGGTGGTCTTGGAGTCAGCAATCAGCTTGTCGTATTCGCTGTTTGACCATTGCCCGTCGTTTTGGCTGTTTCCAGTCGTAAACAGGTCCAGGAAGGAGATTGGGTCAGCGAAGTCGGCGATCCAGTCGATCAGGCCCAGCTGGAAATTGTGGCTGGCCAGGCGGTTCAGCAGGGTCTTGAATGGCACGCTGTTAACTTCCACCTTAACCTGCGGCAGGGTCGCTTCAATGTTGGACTGGATTGATTCTGCCGTCTTCTCGGCACTGTCCGTATCACTGGAGATCAAGGTCAGCTTAATCTTGCTCTTGCCCAGTTCAGCCAGGCCCTTAGCCAGGTACTGCTTGGCCAACTTCTTGTTGCCGTCCTTCGGGTAAAGGCTCTTTGCGCTTCTGGAGATCAAGCTAGTGTAATCTTTGCCGTTGACCTTGGTCAAGTCCTTGGAGGTCAAAGTGTTGGCCGGCTGGCTGGCCCCGCCGTCGATGGTAGAAACCAGGCCCCCGCGGTCAATTGCCAGTGACAGGGCCTTGCGGATGTTGGCGTTCTTGACGTATTCGTTGCCGCTCTTGCCCTGGCTGAATGTCATGTAGTAGGTCCCGCCTTGCGGCAGCAAGGTGAAGGCCTTATCGCTCTTCAGCTGCTTGATTTGTGAAGAATCAAGGGAAGTAGCGTCCAGCTTCTTAGCCTGGTAGAGGTTGTAGGAGGTCGTGGTTGATTTTTGTACGCTCCAGTTGATCTGGTTTAGCTTGACCTTGCTCTTGTCCCAGTAGTACTTGTTCTTGACCATCTTCCAAGACAGGTTGGACCCGGTCCAGCCCTTTTGGATGTAAGGGCCGTTGTAGACCAGGTACTTGGAAGCTGTCCCGTACTTGGAGCCATAGTTCTTAACGGCTTTTTCATTTTGCGGGAAGAAGACCGCGAAGCCCATCAGCTTGTTGAAGTAAGGGATCCGCCGTTCCAGGGTCACGACAAGCTTGTACTTGCCAACCGCTTTGATCCCTAGGCTCGTTGCCGGCTTCTTGCCAGCTACGATCTTGTCAGCATTCTTGATGCCAGAGAAGAGGTACGAGTATTCTGATTCAGTCTTCGGGTTGGCTGTCCGCCGCCAGGAGTAGACAAAGTCCTGGGCCGTCACCGGATCCCCGTTGGACCACTTGTCGTTCTTTCTCAAGGTAAAGGTGTAAGTTTTACCGTCTTTGGAAACTTTTTCAGAGGTTGCCAGGCCAGGAGTGATCTTTGAGTCCTTGCCCAGGCGGTACAGGCCTTCAAAGGTGTTGGAGATCTGGGTAAAGGAAACTGAGTCGGTCGCTTTTGACAGGTCCATGGTCGGAATTTCAGCACCAGCTGACCAGTTCAGAGTTTTTTTGGCAGATGAACTTGCCTTTGAAGAGCCACATGCCGTTAACGCGAGTGCCGCCAGGCAGACGCAGGCTGCTTGACCTAAGTTTTTCGGAATTTTCATTGTCTTGTCCCCTGTTTTCACATCTTTGTCATCGCTGGTTAATTTTTTAAGCTTGTACCCATTGTATTTCCATTTTGCAGCATATGCAAGGACTTGTCTTTTTTCCGGGAAACTCTTAGTTTTGGAAGTTTTCTGTCCGACACGGATTTACTTTATTCAGTTGGTCTAGACTTTTGCTTAATTTTCTTATGTGGATAAGCTGGGGAGAAAAATTGGTCTGCTCAGTCAATTTCCTTGAAATACAGTCCTTGGTGCTCAACCAGACTCTCTACTTCTTCTTGCAACTGCCCCTTAAGGTTAAAGAAAATTGCACTAAAACCATCTTCACTCCGCATAAGCGAAAAATCATTCTCCTGCTTAAGCAAGATATTTAAGCTGCAGTAATTGTCAATCACCATAGTATCGATGATTTCTCCCGGCCGCTCTAAGCCAATGTTTCGTAGGTTCTTGTTTTTCAGATAGGGGTAAAGGGCATTAGCCACTGCTTCATCTAAGTAGACATATGACTCGTGCTGGTACATCAGCGCGAAGGCAATAAATTTTATTTTTTCTGCAAATCACGGCTTAAAGTGTACGTTTAAATACATCTATAGTTCTGCATAATCTTCATTTTGAAAAGTAAACGGAACAAAATCAGCAAAATACTTGTCTGATTGCTGGTCAATCAAGTGGTCAATAAGATCAACGGCATTTTCATAATTCATGGGCAAAACTCCACTGTTCATTACATTATATTTTGATCTATAGATTACTTACTATTCATTAATCTATAGAGTTCCAAAACACCTAAAAACAGACTAAACCCTCCTAAAATCAAGTAGTCATATGTCGAATTAGACCTTTCTGTCCGTACCTTTAATCTTGCGGCAGACCACCCCGTAAAAAATATAAATATAAACGCTAATATGCTTCTGGCAACTTTACTAGTCAAGATTTTTTTCATCGCACTTTTTATACTCCCGTTTTATATAATGTAAACATTTTCCTTTAATTTCATATCAATTTTACCCCCACTAAGCAAAAATACAAGTAACAGCTAAAAAAGGGCATCCCTACAAGCACATTTCATGGCTTAAGAGATACCCACGTTTCTACTGAAAAACATTATCTGAAATTGATGCAGAAAAAAAGCACCAGCAAGATGCTGATGCTTTAAATCTCTTGGATTCGATATGATCTGTTGTGACCATATGTGACCATTTGAAGTCTCGAAACCGCTGATCTGATGCCGTTCTTGACGATCCAGATTAACGCTTTGAGAATTGTGAAGCCTTGCGGGCCTTCTTCAGACCTGGCTTCTTTCTTTCCTTCATTCTTGGGTCACGAGTCAAGAAGCCGGCCTTCTTCAGTGGACCACGGAAGTCTGGGTCTACTTCAAGAAGGGCACGGGCGATACCATGACGGATCGCACCGGCTTGACCTGAGAAACCACCACCGTTAACGTTAATGATAACGTCGTATTGGCCTTCAGTTTCAGTCAAAGTCAAAGGTTGCTTAAGGTCCTTAACCAAGATTGGCAATGGAATGTAGTCAGCAACATCCTTGTTGTTAACAGTGATCTTACCATCGCCTGGTACTAAACGAACGCGAGCTACGGCGTCCTTACGACGACCAGTACCTGCATATGCAGCTTGTTGTGCCATCTAAACTACCTCCTAGATCAAATTGTTAATGTCTAACTTTTCAGGCTTTTGCGCTTCGTGCTTGTGTTCTTCACCAGCATAAACGTGCATCTTCAAGAATTCTTGGTGGCCAAGAGTGTTCTTTGGAAGCATACCCTTAACTGACAATTCAACCAATTTAACAGGGTTCTTGGCAAGTAATTCGCCAGCTGATACAGACTTCAAGCCGCCACGGTATTCTGAGTGGTGGTAGTAGATCTTGTCAGTTGCCTTCTTACCAGTCAGCTTTAACTTAGAAGCGTTAACGATGATGACGTTGTCACCAGTGTCAACGTTTGGGGTAAATTGAGGCTTGTTCTTACCTCTAAGGATAGTAGCAACAACAGTTGAAAGACGGCCCAATGAAACATCAGTAGCGTCAATCAAGTACCACTTACGTTCAATTTCACTAGTCTTTGCTAATGGTGTAGTACGCAATGTAAATTCCTCCGTTTAATTCGTAGTTTGAATACAATAAGTTTCCGGGGCCTACCGTGGACAAACATACCCTTATATCATATGTCCTAAATACCAAAATGTCAATTATAAATCAAGGTCGAGCCGATATTTTCTTGGCACTTCCTCGTAAAAGACATGGTAGAGGTACAAGCCGCAGGCCTGGGCGGTCTGCTGGACCTCCAGCCGGTTCTTGGCCGCGATCACCCGCTTTAAGTCGTGCACCGGCCGGCGGCCATTGCCGATCTCCAGCAAGGTGGCCACCAGGATCCGGACCATGTTGTACAAAAAGCCGGTCGCGATAAAGTCCATGATCACTTCGTTGTTTTCTTCATCCAGGGCCACGTTGACATAGTACATGTCCCGGACTTTATCCTCAATCTGCCCGCCGCTGGCCGCGAAACTGGTAAAATCATGCCGGCCCAGGAGGTCCTTGGCGGCTTCTTGCATCTTTTCCACATCTACCGGATATGGGTAGTGTCCTGTGTAAAAACGCTTAAAGGGGTTTACGAAGCCGTCCAGGCTGACCCGGTAACGGTACCACTTCCCCTTGACGGAAAAACGGGAGTGGAAATCTTTATCCACAATTTTACAGTCAGTAAAAACCATATCCATCGGCAGCTGGGAATTTAGGGCCTTGATCATGTTGGCTGCCGGAATTTCCCTGCCTGGATAGTCAAAGTGGATTACCTGCCCGACTGAGTGGACTCCGGCATCAGTCCGGCCTGACCCGAAGACCCGGACCTCCTGGCCCTTAGTCATCCGCTTGAGAATCTCCTCTACCGTCCCTTGAATCGTTCTTTGCCCCGGCTGGGACTGGAAGCCATGAAAGTCATGGCCGTCATAGGACAATGTCAATTTGTATCTGCTCGTCATCAATGCTTCCTTGTCGTGATCATCAAAATTGTCAACAGCAGGCAGTAGGCTGCTGGAATCAAGTCCACCTTACTCCATTCCAGGATCCGGTAGCGGGTTCGGCCCTCACTGCCCTTGTAGCCCCGGGATTCCATGGCTGTGGACAAGTCCAGGGCCACTTCCAGAGAATCGATAAAAAGCGGCACCAGCATCGGGACAACTGACTTGGCCCGCTTGACCAGGCCGCCGTCGTTAAAGTCGGCACCCCGGGACCGCTGGGCATTCATGATCTTGACCGTCTGGTCAAACAAGGTCGGCACGAAGCGCAGGGCGATCGAAATCACCAAACTAATCATGCCCACGTTGACCTTGAAGAGCTTGAGCGGCGTCAGCATCCATTCCATGGCATCCGCGATTTCCAGGGGCTTGGTCGTCACCGTCATCACTGTTGACACCAGAATGATCATGGCAAAACGGATGAAAACGTACAAACCATTGATCAAGCCCTCGCTGGACAGGGTAAATATCCACCAGTGCCAGTAGACTTTTCCACCGGCCATGAAGAAGGTCTGCAGAAGGGAGGTGAAAACAATCAGCCAAATCATTGGCTTGACCCCGTCCCAAAAAACTCTGGCCTTCAGTCCCGTCGCGAAAACGCAGGCCAGGCCGAAGATACTGATCACCAGATAGCTGACCCAGTTGTTGGCCAAGAAGATCATGATGATAAAGTAAAAAGTCGTCAGCAGCTTGGCCCGCGGGTCTACCCGGTAGACAAAGGTCGTCCCCGGCAGATAGCGGCCGATAATAATCCTACTCATGCTCTCCCCCCTTCAAGCATTGCTTGATCGCGTCCGCCAGCTCCGGCATGGTTAAAGGCTGGCCCGGCAGCTTTAAGCCAGCCGCCTCAAGTTTTGCGGCAAAACGGGCGCTGCGGGGTTCAGCCAGGTGGTGTTTTTGCAGCCATTCACTGTCTTTGAAGACTTCCTTAGGGCTGGCATGCTTGATCAAGCGGCCATGCTCCAAAACCAGGACGTCGTCGGCGTAATCTGCCACGTCATCCATGTTGTGGGTTACCAAAATCACCGTATGCCCGGCTGCCTGATAGTCCTTAAACAGCTGCATCATTTCCAGCCGCCCCATTGGGTCCAGACCAGCTGCCGGCTCATCTAAACAGATGATCTCCGGCTCATAGGCCAAAACCCCAGCCAGGGCCACCCGCCGCATCTGCCCGCCGGACAGGTCGAATGGCGAATGCTCAATCAAGTCATCTTTCAGACCCACCTTTTTAAGCCATTTTAAGGCCGCCTCACGGGCCTCATCTTCACTGAAGCCAAAGTTCCTTGGCCCATACTCAACGTCCTTTAAAACCGTGTTTTCGAAGAGCTGGGCCTCTGGAAACTGAAAGGCCAGGCTCACCTTGCGGCGCAGGTCCTTCAAGCCCTTGTTGCCAGTCTCCGGGGTGATGGTGTAGCCCGCGATTTCGATCTTGCCACTGGTGGGCTTTAACAGCGCGTTAAAGTGCTGCATTAGGGTCGACTTGCCGCTGCCCGTATGGCCAACCAGAGCGATGAACTTCCCCTCTTCCAGGCTGAAATTCAGCTGGTCCAGGCCAATCGCCTCCAGCGGTGAGCCAGGGCTGTAGACATAACTTACATTTTCGAATTTAATTGCCATAAGCTCTGAACCAACTTTTCCTCATCATCAATTTCATCCGGGAGCACAATCCCCCGTTCCTTCAAGAGCTGCTTGAGCCGGTAGACAAAGGGAATATCCAGGCCGATCCGCTCCAGCATCTCCACCTTGGAAAAAATTTCCTCCGGCTTACCTTGGTCTAGCAGCTGGCCGTCGTCTAAGACCAAAACCTGGTCAGCCCCCGCGGCTTCTTCCAGGTCGTGGGTGATGGAAATAACCGTCAAGTTATTGTCTTCCTTAATCTTCCGAACCAGGTCCAAGATCTGCTCCTTGCCTTCCGGGTCCAGCATGGAGGTCGATTCATCCAGGATGATGACCTGGGGCTTGACTGCTAGGATGCCGGCGATCGCTACGCGCTGTTTCTGCCCCCCTGAGAGGTTGCTGGGCTCGCTGTCAGCATAATCAGCCATACCAACGTCAGCGACCGCCTGAGCGACGATTTTCAGCATTTCCGGCCGGGGCACTGCCCGGTTCTCCAAGCCAAAAGCAACATCGTCACTGACCGTGGCCCCGACAAACTGGTTGTCAGGATTCTGGAAAACAATGCCGACCTTCTCTCTGACTTCCCAAACCGTGTCAGCCCCCAGCTTGACCCCGTCAACTGTAATAGAGGACTTATCCAAATCATCTGGGGCCAGCAGGCCATTGATCAATTTAGAGACCGTTGACTTGCCGCTGCCGTTATGCCCGATCAGCGCCGTCCAGCTTCCCCGCTCAATCGCAAAAGAGAGGTCAGACACAGCTGGCCGCGGGCTGTCCGGGTAAGTAAAAGTCACATGGTCAAAAGAAATAATATTGTCGCTCATCGCGTCACCACCTATTTGGTCATTTCCTTCTATTGTATCAAGCCAGGGTAAAAAAGCGCAAAAAAAAAATCATCCATGAAGAGGGATGATATCGAACCATCTAAGCTAGACTAAGGTTTCCCCATCATCATCGCGCTTATTCTCGCTTTCATGAATAATTTCAAAAAGTATTAAATTTGCAGCTTGAGAATTAAACCAATTCCAAAACTACCATAGGAGCTGCGTCACCCTTACGAGGAACTGCCAGCTTCATGATCCGGGTGTAACCACCGTTACGGTCCTTGTAACGAGGAGCTACGTCGCTGAAGAGCTTTTGAAGTGCTGACTTAACAACTACTTCGTCGCCTTCTTCGTGGATATCAGCGATTTCGTTACGTACAAAAGCAGCAGCCTTTCTTCTTGCAGCCAAGTCACCGCGCTTGCCCAAAGTGATCATCTTTTCAGCAGTGCGACGTACTTCCTTAGCGCGAGCTTCAGTAGTGACGATGCGTTCGTTAATGATCAATTGGGTAGTCATTTCACGGAGCATAGCTTTTCTTTGACTACTGTCCCAACCTAATTTACGGTATGACATTAATGTGCCTCCTTTATTGCAGACTAGTCTTCTTGACGAAGTGAAAGACCCAGGTCTGCCAATTTATTCTTAACTTCTTCCAATGATTTACGTCCCAGGTTGCGTACCCGCATCATTTCTGCTTCTGACTTAACAGTCAAGTCTTGCAGGGTGTTGATGCCAGCCCGCTTCAAGCAGTTGTATGAACGAACTGAAAGGTCCAGGTCCTCGATAGTCATTTCGAGTTTCTTTTCCTTTTGGTCGTTCTCCTGTTCTACCATAACTTCGCCGATTTCGGCAGCAGCGTCAGCTGATTCGAAGGCCTTGAAGTGTTCAACCAGAACACGGGCGGCAAAGTTGAGGGCGTCATTCGGAGCGATTGAACCATTTGTCCAAATTTCCAGGGTAAGCTTGTCAAAGTCTTCTCTCTTACCAACCCGGGTTGATTCAACTTGGTAGTTGACCTTTTCGATTGGTGAGAAAAGTGAGTCAACTGGAATGTCGCCGATGGACATTTCAGCAGACTTGTTTTCGCTGGCTGGTACGTAGCCCCGGCCGTTGCAGACATCAATCCACATGTGCAGGTGGCCACCTTGAGCGATGGTACAAATGTATTGGTCAGGATTCAAGACTTCAACATCAGCATCAGCCTTCAAATCTTCAGCAGTTACCGTAGCTGGACCTTCAACATCGAGTTCGATCGTCTTTACTTCTTCAGTGTAGGCCCGGAGTTCAAGCTTCTTCAGGTTCAAGATGATCTTGGTTACGTCTTCTTTAACACCGGGAACAGTAGTGAATTCGTGCAAGATACCATCGATCTTCACCTTCACCAAACCGGTCCCTGGGACAGAAGTCAGCAAAACCCGACGCAGTGAATTACCTAAGGTAGTACCAAACCCACGCTCCAGCGGTTCAACGACAAACTTACCGTAACTGTCTTCTTGATCCACGACGGTAATATTTGGTTTTTTAAATTCAATCATTACTGGGCCCCTTTCAAAACGCACGTCTCAAAGTAAGATTTTATTAAACACGACGACGCTTTGGTGGTCTAGAACCGTTGTGAGGTACTGGAGTAACGTCACGGATTGAAGTGATTTCCAGACCAGCAGCTTGCAGAGCACGAATTGCTGATTCACGACCAGAACCTGGGCCCTTAACTGATACTTCGATGTGCTTCATACCTTGGTCAATTGCGCTCTTAGCAGCAGCTTCAGCAGCCATTTGCGCAGCAAATGGAGTAGACTTGCGGCTACCCTTGAAACCCAAAGCACCAGCTGAAGACCAGGCCACGGCGTTACCTTGAACGTCAGTAATCATAACTAAAGTGTTGTTAAACGTTGAGTGAATGTGAGCCACGCCACTTTCAACGTGCTTCTTCACACGACGCTTACGAGCAGTTTTATTTGCAGGCATCAATAAACCTCCTTATATTATTTTTGAATTAACGGCTTCTCTTAGCACCCTTACGAGTACGTGCGTTGTTCTTGGTGTTTTGACCACGAACTGGAAGACCGCGACGGTGACGGATACCACGGTATGAACCGATATCAACAAGACGCTTAATGTTCATGCTTACTTCACGACGTAAGTCACCTTCAACACGGTACTTGTCGACTTCTGCACGAAGCTTTTCTTGTTGTTCTGGGGTCAAGTCCTTTGAACGAATGTCTTCAGATACACCGGCTGCTGCACAGATTTTTTGTGCAGTGTGTTCACCGATACCGTAAATGTAAGTTAAAGCGATAACAACTCTTTTATCTCTTGGTAAGTCAACACCAGCGATACGTGCCATAGAATGCACCTCCTACTTTCTAAAATTAACCTTGACGTTGCTTGTGCTTTGGATTTGCAGGGCAAATAACCATAACACGACCATGTCTCTTAATGACCTTGCAATGTTCGCACATTGGCTTAACAGATGGTCTAACCTTCATGTTTGCCTCCGTTTTTATTTAATAAACCGATACGTAATTCTACCTTTAGTCAAGTCATATGGAGACAGCTCCACAGTGACCCGGTCGCCAGGCAGGATCCGAATGTAGTGCATTCTGATCTTGCCGGAAACGTGAGCCAAAATAGTGGCACCGTTTTCCAATTCGACTTTAAACATAGCATTAGGTAAGGTATCAACTACCTTACCTTCTACTTCAATGACATCATCTTTTGCCAAAGTTGCCCCTCCGCAATCAAAACAGTCATACTTCGAAATTATAACATGTTCGAAAAAATTTGCAAATTCGTTTGGCTAATCCTTGCTCAGGATAGCGTCGATATCTGCAAAAACTTTTTCAGGTGCTTGTTCGCCGTTTACAGTAGCGAGCAAGCCCTTCTTGTCATAGTACTCCTTCAATGGAGCATTCATCTTTTCGTTAACTTCCAGCCGGTTCTTGACAACTTCAGGCTTGTCGTCTTCACGTTGATAGAACTCGTGGCCGCCGCAGCGGTCGCAAGTCCCTTCGACCTTAGGTTTCTTTGAGAACTTGTTGTAAGTTGCGCCGCAATTCTTGCACATGAACCGTGCAGATAAACGATCGATTAAAGTCTCTTCCTTGACATCGATTGCGATGACGTTGGTCAGCTGCTTGTTCAAGCGGGTAGTGATTTCGTCGAGCAATTCTGCCTGGTTAGTCGTTCTCGGGAAACCGTCAAGAATGAAACCATTCTTAACGTCGTCTTGACCGAGACGTTCTTCAACCAACTTAGCAGTTACTTCGTCTGGAACCAAATCGCCCTTGTCGATGTAAGACTTGGCTTCCAAGCCTACTGGAGTCTTGTTAGCCATAGCTTCTCTAAACATATCACCGGTTGAAATGTGAGCCAAGTGATACTTGTCAACGATTTGTTCAGATGCAGTACCCTTGCCTGCGCCTGGCAGACCAAGAAGAATCAAATTAATCATATTTTTTCACCTATCTAATAAATCCGGCATATTCACGCTTCATCAACAAACCGTTGATTTGCCGTGACAATTCCAGAACAACCCCGATAACAATCAACAAGCTGGTCCCACCCAAGCCAATTGAACTTGGCAGGTCCCAGATGTTGGTTGCAAGCTGTGGAAGCAAAGCAACCAACCCCAGATATACGGACCCGACCGTTGAAAGCTTCAGCAACATTGAACTCATATATTTCTCAGTGTCCTTACCTGGCCACACGCTAGGAATATATGCACCCTGCTTTTGTAAGTTTTCCGCCAGCTTCTCAGGATTTACCTGAACGAAGGCATAGAAGAAAGTAAATAGAATGATCAAAAGGGTGTAGATAATTGCACCAGGGGTCGTCTGCAAGCTAAAGATATTCGATAAGACCTGATACCAAGTCGTGTCGCCGTACTTGCCTTGGAAAGCCATCAAAATCGTGGCTGGCGTAACGATGAACGAACTGGCGAAGATAACTGGAATAACGCCGGAGACGTTAACCTTTAATGGTAGAAAACTTTCTGATCCACTGATCGTTGCTCTTCTCGTATATTGAATCGGAATACGACGATCAGCTTGTTCAACCCAGGTAACGAATTTCGTTACCAATAAAATTGCGACAATAAGCGCAACGAAGAACGCAACTCCTTGCCAGCGATCACTTGCACTGTTGTTGATCACCTGATCTTGGAAGACTTGGTAAAGTCCGCCTGGCAGACGGGCAATGATCCCAGCAAAGATAATTACTGAAACCCCATTGCCTAAACCCTTATCGGTAATTTCATCACCCAGCCAAGTTAACAGGAAGGTACCAGCTGTCATGATCATACCGATTTCGAAGTAGGTTTGCCAAGTTTGAGTCTTAACCAGACCGAAGGAAGACAAGGCGTTAAAACCTAATGTAATTCCCACACTCTGGACAAAAGCAACAAACAGCGTTAAATACCGGGTAACCTGGTTGGTTTTGCGCCGGCCAACTTCCCCTTGCTTGCCCCATTCGACAAGCGTTGGTACGATGTCCATCTGCAACAGTTGGATAACAATTTGCGCAGTGATATATGGTGATACCCCCAATGAGAAGATGGAGTAGTTGTCCAAGCCACCACCGGAAACCGTATCTAACACGGAAACAAGTCCCGTATTAGCAACTGTTGTCAGAGCCTTCGCATTTATCCCCGGAACTGTAATATTTGCACCAAGTCGGTAAATTACAAGGATAAACAAAGTATAGAAAAGCTTATTTCTAATTTCCTTATCCTTGAAGGCGTTCTTCAAGGTTGAAAACATTAGATCACCTCTACAGTGCCACCAGCTGCTTCGATCGCGCTCTTAGCAGCTTCAGAAACTTTGTTAACCTTTACAGTCAACTTAACGTTCAAGTCGCCGTTGCCAAGTACCTTGACACCTGACAATTGCTTCTTAACCAAGCCCTTAGCCTTCAAAGCTTCGAAGTCAACTACGCTGCCTTCTTCGAACTTGTTCAAATCTGCAAGGTTAACAATTGCGTATTCCTTGCGGTTGATGTTCTTGAAGCCACGCTTAGGCATAGTTCTGAACAATGGCATTTGACCACCTTCAAAACCTAAACGGGTGTTACCGCCGGAACGTGCGTGTTGACCCTTTTGACCACGACCTGAAGTCTTACCGAAGCCACTTGAAGTACCACGGCCGACACGCTTTCTAGCGTGGCGTGAACCTTCGGATGGGTGTAATTCATTAAGTTTCATTAAATTGGACCCTCCTTGATTTATTTGTTAACTTCTTCAACAGAAATTAAGTGAGCGATTTTCATCAGCGCGCCACGAGTTGCAGCGTTGTCTGGTTGGACAACAGTACTGTTGATCTTGCCTAAGCCGAGAGCTTTAACAACTTTTCTTTGTTCAGGCAGACGGTGGGCAACACTTCTAATTAAAGTAATCTTTAAATCTGTCATCTATAATCTCCCTAATCTTGCAAGCTCTTAGCTGATTCACGAAGCTTCAGAACGTCTTCGCGAGTCTTCAACTTTTGCAGACCATCGATAGTGGCCCGGATAACGTTGATTGGAGTGTTTGAACCCAAAGACTTGGAAGTAACGTCGTCGATACCAGCCATGTCCATAACGATACGTACGGCACCACCAGCTGCAATACCTGAACCGGCTTCAGCTGGCTTAAGCAGAACGTTACCTGAGCCGTAGTGGCCAAGTACTTCGTGAGGAATAGTAGTACCAACAGTTGGAACTGAGATCATGTTCTTCTTGCCGGCTTCGACTGCTTTACGGATAGCTTCTGGAACTTCAGTTGCCTTACCAGTACCAAAGCCAACGTGACCCTTCTTGTCACCAACGACAACTAAGGCAGCAAATCTTTGACGGCGACCACCCTTAACAACCTTGGTAATCCGGTTGATAGCGACCAATTGATCTTCGATGTCGTCCTTGTTTCTACGATTTTTTGAATCGTTTCGGTTTGCCATATGTTAATCTCCTTTCCTAGAATTCTAAGCCGTTTTCACGAGCTGCGTCAGCCAAAGCTTTTACACGACCGTGGTAGATGTAACCACCTCTGTCGAAGACAACTTCAGTGATGCCCTTGGCCTTACCAGCTTCAGCAATGGCCTTGCCAACTGCTTGAGCTTGTTCCACCTTGGTAGCATCCTTTGAAACGGACTTATCTAAAGTTGAGGCACTTGCAAGCGTGACACCCGCTACGTCATCAATCAATTGAGCGTAGATGTTAGTGTTTGAACGGAAAACACTCAAGCGTGGGCGCTCAGCAGTACCAGAAATCTTACCGCGAACACGTCTGTGGCGCTTTAAGCGCAACTTGTTTTTATCTGGTTTTGAAATCACAATTTCACCTCAAAATTTATTTTCTATTACTTACCAGTCTTACCTTCCTTGCGGCGAACGACTTCATCAGCGTAACGGATACCCTTACCCTTGTACGGTTCAGGTGAACGTACGGCGCGAATTTCCGCAGCAAATTGGCCGACTACTTGCTTTGAGATACCTTCAATAGTAACGTCAGTTGCTGATGAGGTAGTCACAGTAACGCCTTCTGGGGCCTTCATTTCAACTGGGTGTGAGTAGCCAACGTTCAGAGTCAAGACATTGTTCTTGGCAACTGCACGGTAACCAACACCGATCAGCTTCAATTCCTTTTTGTAGCCATTTACGACACCTTCGATCATGTTAGCCAAGTTGGCTCTCATAGTGCCGTGGATAGCCTTGTCATTTTCGTTTGAACGGCTGAAGCGGATTACTCCGTCTTCTTGTTCGAACTTGATGCGTGGGTCGAATTCCCTAGTCAATTCACCCTTTGGGCCCTTAACAGTAATTTCATTACCATTCTTGGTAACAGTGACACTTTCAGGGACGTTAATTACCTTTAAACCAATACGGCTCATTAATTGTTCTCCTTCCTGTCAGAATTACCAAACGTAAGCGATAACTTCGCCGCCGACGTTCTTTTCTCTAGCTTCCTTGTCGGTAAGGATACCAGCTGAAGTAGAAACAATGGCGATACCTAAACCGTTCAAAACCTTTGGCAGGTTGTCAGCCGAAACGTAGTTTCTCAAGCCTGGCTTGGAGATACGCTTCAAACCGGAGATAACACGTTCACCGTTTGGACCGTACTTCAAGGTAATCTTGATTACGCCTTGCTTACCATCTTCAGTTACTTCGTAGTCACGGATGAAACCTTCTTGCTTCAAGATTTCTGTAAGTGACTTCTTAATGTTTGATGCAGGAATTTCTACTGAATCGTGCTTAGCCATGTTGGCGTTTCTGATTCTAGTCAAAAAGTCTGCGATTGGGTCAGTCAATACCATCTATGCTATCCTCCTTACCGATTTACCAGCTGGCCTTCTTAAGACCAGGAATTTGACCTTTGTGTCCCAATTCCTTCAGGCAAATGCGGCACAAACCAAACTTGCGGTAAACAGAGTGTGGACGCCCACAACGTTCGCAGCGAGTGTATTCACGTGAAGAAAACTTTGCAGGACGGTGATTTCTTACCTTTTGTGATGTCTTAGCCATGTATGTCCTCCAAATTACTTAGCAAATGGCATGCCAAATTGAGTCAAAAGTTCACGAGCTTCTTCATCAGTTTGCGCAGTAGTTACGATAACGATATCCAAACCTCTAGTGCGGTTAACCTTATCGAAGTCGATTTCTGGGAAGATCAATTGTTCCTTAACACCCAGAGTGTAGTTGCCCCGGCCGTCAAATGAACGAGTTGAAACACCGCGGAAGTCACGAACACGTGGAAGAGATACGTTGATCAGCTTGTTCAGGAAGTCGTACATTCTGTCGCCTCTAAGGGTAACCTTAGCACCGATAGACATACCTTCACGCAAACGGAAGTTGGCGATTGACTTCTTGGCCTTGGTAATCATTGGCTTTTGGCCAGAGATCAGAGTCAATTCTTCAACAGCTTCGTCCAGGTTCTTTGCGTTGGCAACGGCGTCACCAACACCCATGTTCAAAACGATCTTGTCGATCTTTGGTACTTGCATGCTTGAAGTGTAGTTAAACTTCTTGGTCAATGCAGGAACGATTTCTTCGTTGTACTTAGTTGCAAAACTATTAGCCATTAGTGTCCTCCTTCCCTAATTAGTCTTTGTTGCTTTCAGCTTTGGCAATAACCTTAACGTTAGAAGCGTGGATTGAACCTTCAGTTTCAACCACACCGCCGTTAGCGTTAGAAGCTGAAGCCTTGGTAGCCTTCTTGATCATGTTAACGCCCTTAACAACCACGCGGTTCTTCTTAACGTTTACGGAAAGGACAGTGCCTTCCTTGCCTTTTTCTGAGCCGGCAATAACTTTTACCTTGTCACCAGTTTTAACGAACATTCGCGCAACTCTCCTTTTACAATACTTCAGGGGCAAGTGAAACGATCTTCATGAAGTCCCCTTCACGAAGTTCACGTGCAACTGGCCCGAAAATACGAGTACCACGAGGGCTCTTGTCAGCGTTGATAATAACTGCTGCGTTTTCGTCAAACTTGATGTATGAACCGTCTTCACGACGAGCGCCTGACTTGGTTCTTACGATAACAGCCTTAACGACGTCACCCTTCTTTACAACACCACCTGGCGTTGCTTGTTTAACAGCCGCGACAACGATGTCACCGATGTTACCGGTCTTACGCTTTGACCCGCCCATAACGCGGATAACAAGCAATTCACGTGCACCGGAGTTGTCAGCTACCTTCAAACGAGTTTCAGTTTGAATCACTATTAAATCCTCCCTTAGCTAATCCGTAAATTAAACAGATTTCTTAACAATGTCAACTAAACGGAAACGCTTAGTACGTGATAATGGACGGGTTTCCATGATACGAACGATGTCGCCTACCTTGGCTTCGTTATTTTCATCCATAGCGTAGTACTTCTTTGAGTAACGAGTACGCTTGCTGTAAACTGGGTGGTTCTTGTAAGTATCAACTACAACAACGATAGTCTTATCCATCTTGTCGGAAACGACACGGCCTTGGTAAACATGGCGGCGGTTTCTTTCGATTGATTCGCTCAAGTTAGTATCTCCCTTCCACTAGTTTTGTTCTAATTCTTTTTCGCTCAAGATAGTCTTGATCCGAGCGATATTCTTACGGACTTGGCTCAAGCGAGCGGTGTTTTCTAATTGACCGGTAGCTTGTTGGAAACGCAAGTTGAACAATTCTTCCTTGTATTGCTTTTCCTTTGCCAACAATTCATCAGTTGATAATGATCTGATTTCCTTAGTCTTCATTAGTTGCGCCACCTGCTTCCTGGTCTTCTCTCTTCACGAACTTGCACTTAATTGGAAGCTTGCTTGCTGCGAGTCGCATTGCTTCACGAGCAGTTTCTTCTGAAACGCCCCCAATTTCGAACATGATCTTTTCTCTCTTAACTACAGCTACCCAACCTGCTGGTGCACCCTTACCGGAACCCATACGTACACCAACACCCTTAGCAGTGTAGGACTTTTGAGGGAAGATTCTGATCCAAACCTTACCACCACGCTTCATGTAACGAGTCATCGCAACACGGGCAGCTTCGATTTGACGGTTAGTAATCCAGTGGGATTCAAGTGCTTCAAGACCGTATTCACCAAATGCTACAGTCTTGCCACCCTTGGCAGCACCACGCATCTTACCACGGAATTCACGACGGTGTTTTACACGCTTTGGTACTAAAGGCATTACTTCTTACCTCCCTTTGAACGCTTTGCAGGTTGATTCTTGCGACCTGGCAAAATTTCGCCACGGTTGATCCAAACCTTAACACCGATTTCGCCGTAGGTAGTAAATGCGTTTACCCATGCGTAGTCGATGTCAGCTCTTAAAGTATGAAGTGGAACACTGCCTTCAGTGTGCCATTCACGGCGAGCTATGTCAGCACCGTTCAAACGGCCTGCAGTTTGTACCTTGATACCCTTGGCGCCGGCACGCATTGAACGTTGTGCAGCTTGACGGCTGGCACGACGGAAAGCGATACGAGCTTCAAGTTGACGAGCGATGCCGTCAGCAACAAGCTTGGCGTCGAGATCAGGCTTCTTGATTTCAACAATGTTAATGTGAACTTGCTTGTTAGTTAAAGCGTTGATTTCCTTGTTCAAGGTTTCAACTTCAGCGCCGCCCTTACCGATAACCATACCTGGACGAGCAGTGTGGATAGCAATGTTTACACGGTTAGCAGCACGTTCAATTTCAACGGTAGATACGGAGGCATCCTTCAACTTTTCATCGAGGAACTTTCTGATCCGAAGGTCTTCGTTTAAAGTTTCCTTGTAGCCTCTAGCAGCGTACCATTTAGCTTCCCAGTCGCGGTTAACACCAAGACGGAAACCAATTGGGTTAATCTTTGAACCCATTCAAATACCTCCCTTAATCGTTCAATTCTGAAACAACAACAACTACGTGGCTGGTTCTCTTCATGATTGGAGAAGCTGAACCCTTGGCACGTGGACGGAATCTCTTCAAAGTAGCACCTTCGTTAACATATGCTTCTGATACGTAAAGGTTTGCACTTTCAAGATCATAGTTGTGTTCTGCGTTAGCAACTGCTGAACGCAAAACCTTTTCAACGATTGGGGAAGCAGCTTTTGGCGTAAACTTCAAAATTGCCAATGCTTCAGCAACGCTCTTACCCCGGATCAAGTCTACAACGAGACGAGCTTTTCTTGGGGCGATACGAACAGTTCTTGCTTCAGCTCTAGCTGAACTAATTTGTTCTGCCATTTAATTGTTTCTCCTTCCTTATTACTTGGATGCCTTGTCGTCAGCCTTGTGGCCGCGGAAGGTTCTAGTAGGCACGAATTCACCCAGCTTGTGACCAACCATGTCTTCAGTTACGAAAACTGGAACGTGCTTTCTACCGTCGTAAACAGCGATAGTCAACCCTACGAAAGAAGGGAAAATAGTTGAACGACGTGACCAAGTCTTGATAACTTGCTTCTTTTCCGCGGTTTGTTGCTCGTCAACCTTCTTCAAAAGATGGGCATCTGCAAAAGGACCCTTTTTAATACTACGGCTCATTTAATTACCCCCTTCTCTTACTTACGACCCTTACGGTGACGGATGATTAACTTTTCACTAGCCTTCTTGCTGTCTCTAGTCTTAACACCACGTGACTTCTTGCCCCATGGAGTCATTGGCTGTGGACGGCCGACAGGTGCCTTACCTTCACCACCACCGTGTGGGTGATCGTTAGGGTTCATTACAGAACCACGGGATTGTGGGCGCTTGCCCATCCAACGTGAACGACCAGCCTTACCGATGTTGATCAGTGAGTGTTGTTCGTTACCGACAGCACCGATAGTAGCGCGGCATTCTGAAAGGATTTCACGAACTTCGCCGGATTGCAGACGAACTTGAGTGTACTTGCCGTCAACACCCAAAACTTGAGCTGAAGTACCAGCACTACGTGCGATTTGGCCACCCTTGCCCGGCTTAAGTTCGATGTTGTGAACTTCAGTACCAGTTGGGATATTCTTCAGTGGCAATGCGTTACCAACCTTGATATCGGCATCTG
Organism: Lactobacillus delbrueckii subsp. jakobsenii ZN7a-9 = DSM 26046; assembly: GCF_001888925.1. Taxonomy (NCBI): domain Bacteria; kingdom Bacillati; phylum Bacillota; class Bacilli; order Lactobacillales; family Lactobacillaceae; genus Lactobacillus; species Lactobacillus delbrueckii. The sequence continues at coordinate 714,102 of NZ_CP018218.1, read as the reverse complement.
CGCCTGATTCTACCCATGAACCTACAGTCAAGCCCTTAGGAGCCAAGATGTAAGCTTTAGTACCATCAGTGTAGTGCAACAAGGCGATGTTTGCTGAGCGGTTTGGATCGTATTCGATTGCGACAATCTTAGCCTTAACGTTGTCCTTAGTACGCTTGAAATCGATGATACGGTATTGTTGCTTGTGACCGCCGCCACGGTGTCTTACAGTAATGTGACCGTATGAGTTACGACCTGCAGTCTTTGACTTAGAAGCAAGCAAAGTCTTTTCAGGCTTTGACTTAGTGATTTCTGCAAAGTCAGAAGAAGTCATATTACGACGACCGTTTGATGTTGGCTTGTAAACTTTAATAGCCAATTGACTGACCTCCTAATTACTTGATTTATTCGTTGTTTTCGTCTTTGAAAATCTTGATGTCGTTTGAATCTTCAGTTAAAGCAACGATAGCCTTTCTGCGACGGGCAGTCTTGCCAGTGTAGCGGCCTACGCGCTTTTCCTTGCCGCGAACATTCATGATGTTCACGCTCTTAACCTTAACATCGAAGATTTCTTCAATAGCGTCGCGAACTTGAAGCTTGGTAGCAGTTAAGGCCACGTCGAAAGTGTACTTCTTGCTGTCCATCAAGTCGGCTGACTTTTCAGTGATAACAGGTCTTAAGATAATGTCGCGTGCGTCCATTAAGCCAATACCTCCTCAATCTTCTTAACGTCGTCTTGAGTCAAAACGAGCTTGTCGTAGTTAACGGCGTCTTCAACGTTCAAGCCGTTAACTGGAACAACCTTAACCTTTGGCAGGTTCTTGGCTGAAAGTTGTACGTTCTTGTCGTCTGAAACAACCAGAACCTTGCCTTCAAGCTTCAAGCCGTTCAAGATTGCAACGAAGTCCTTAGTCTTAGGAGCGTCCAGAGTCAGCTTGTCCAGAACTACCAAGTTTTGGTCAAGGAGCTTTTGTGACAAGACAGACTTGATAGCCAGCCGGCGTTGCTTTCTTGGCATGCTGTAAGCGTAGGAACGTGGAGTAGGCCCAAAGACAACACCACCGCCGCGCCATTGCGGAGCACGGATTGAACCTTGGCGAGCACGACCAGTACCCTTTTGTCTCCAAGGCTTCTTACCACCACCGCGAACGGCAGATCTGTTCTTCACCTTAGAGGTACCCTGACGCTTGCCAGCTCTTTGTCTGATGATTGCATCAAAGACAACAGCTTCGTTTGGTTCAACGCTAAACACGTTATCGTTTAAAGTTACTTCACCAGCGTTGTTGCCGTTTTGATCCATAAGTTTGAAATTAGCCATTTGAGTCCTCCTTCCTACTTGCTAGCCTTTGCAGATGACTTAACAACGATCAATGAGTTCTTGGCGCCTGGCACGTTACCCTTGATCATCAAAACGTTCTTGTCTGCAACAACTTTTTCTACTACTAAGTTTTCAATAGTAACAGTCTTCACACCCATGTGACCTGGCAACTTCTTGCCCTTTGGCACGCGGTTGATGATTGAACCCATTGAACCCGGAATTCTGTGGTAACGGGAACCGTGAGTTTCAGGACCACGTGATTGGTGGTGGCGCTTGATGTTACCTTGGTAGCCATGACCTCTTGAAGTACCAGTAACGTTGACAACGTCACCTTCCTTGAACGTCTCCACGGTAACTTCTGAGCCGACTTCGTAGTCACTAAGCTCTACTCCGCGGAGTTCACGAATGAAGCGCTTAGGTGAAGTCTTTGCCTTATCAGCATGACCTTTTTCTGGCTTGTTGCTCAAAACTTCACGCTTGTCTTGGTAGCCCAATTGTACAGCTTCGTAACCGTCGTTTTCTACAGTCTTAACTTGCATAACAACGTTTGGAGTTGCTTCAATAACAGTTACTGGCACAAGAACACCATCTTTAGTGAAGATTTGAGTCATGCCAACTTTTCTTCCTAAGATTCCTTTGGTCATGATTACACCTCTTTCTATCTAAAAATTAAAGCTTGATTTCGATGTCTACGCCGCTTGGCAGATCGAGCTTCATCAATGAGTCAACCGTCTTAGGGGTTGGGCTCAAGATGTCGATCAGGCGCTTGTGGGTCCGCATTTCGAATTGTTCACGTGAGTCCTTGTTCTTGTGTGGTGAACGCAGAACAGTGAACAAAGTTCTTTCAGTTGGAAGCGGAACTGGACCTGAGATTTCAGCACCAGTTCTCTTCGCAGTGTCCACAATCTTAGCAGCTGATTCATCGAGAATGCTGTGTTCGTAAGACTTTAGTCTAATGCGAATCTTTTCATTTGCCATCTAATTACCTCCTATACGTCTTCTTTAAAAGATGACTAGCTCGGCGAAAATTCCCTGCACAACCACTGTGGCAATGCAGCCTAGTGTGCCGCAACCTTCCGCGTCTAAGCTACCTACAATTTGTACTCAGAGGGCATTTTCCCTCTCAAAAGCACTTCATCTAGTATAAGGCCTTAAGCCTTAAATAGCAAGGGTTTAGCCCTATTTTTTTCGAAAAAGTTTCCTGGAATTCCTTTCCCTTGGCAGAGAAATTTTTCTTTCCTTTTTAACATATTTATATTTCCAGAAGCCAGTTTTTTCTTAAAAAATACAAAAAATCCTAGCAAGGACAAGTAATGTCTTTACTAGGATTTCTGTTTTGGTCTAAATCAAGGCCTAGATCATGCTAGGAAGCATTAAGCATTGCCGCCGCGCTTCTTGATAATTTCAGCTTGGATTGACTTAGGACATGGTGAGTAGTGGTCCATAACCATCGTGAAGGTACCACGGCCTTGAGTAGATGAACGCAGGGTAGTTGCGTAACCAAACATTTCTGACAATGGAACCATCGCGTTGATGACCTTGGCACCTGCTCGGTCTTCCATACCTTCCATTTGGCCACGACGAGCAGTGATTGAGCCCATAACGTCACCAAGGTATTCTTCTGGAGCGATGACTTGAACCTTCATGATTGGTTCAAGGATAACAGCGCCGGCCTTTGGAGCAGCGTTCTTCAACGCCAATGATGCGGCAACCTTGAAGGCAGCTTCACTTGAGTCGACTTCGTGGTATGAACCGTCGTACAGCTTAGCCTTAACGTCGATTAATGGGTAGCCAGCCAGAACACCGTTCTTCATGGCTTCTTGCAAACCAGCGTCAACTGCTGGGATGTATTCACGAGGAACTACACCACCGACAATGGCGTCTTCGAATTCGTAGCCCTTGCCTTCATTTGGAGTAAATTCGATCCAAACGTCACCGTATTGACCCTTACCACCTGACTGACGAACAAACTTACCTTGAGCTCGAGTTGGTACAGTGAAGGTTTCACGGTAGGCAACTTGTGGTTCACCGATGGTTGCTTCAACGTTGAATTCACGCTTCATACGTTCAACCATGATGTCCAGGTGAAGTTCACCCATCCCGGAGATCAAAGTTTCACCAGTTTCTGGGTTAGTTTCAGCCCGGAAAGTTGGGTCTTCTTCAGTCAGCTTTTGCAAAGCGACATCCATCTTGTCCCGGTCAGCCTTTGACTTAGGTTCAACTGAAACTTGGATAACTGGAGCTGGGATGTCCAGGCTTTCCAGAATCAATGGGTGAGCTGGGTCAGTCAAAGAGTCACCAGTAGTAGTGTTCTTCAAACCGATGGCACCAGCGATGTCACCTGAGAAGACTTCTGGGATTTCAGTACGTGAGTTGGCGTGCATTTGCAACAAACGACCAACACGCTCACGTTGGTTCTTTGAAGCGTTCAAAACGTAAGAACCTGATTCCAATGAACCAGTGTAGACACGGATGAAAGTCAAACGACCAACGAATGGGTCAGAGGCGATCTTGAAGGCCAAAGCTGCAAATGGCTTGTTGTCGTCAGCCAGCAATTCAACTTCGTTGCCTTCCTTGTCGTGGGCGATGTAAGGCTTAACGTCAAGTGGTGATGGCAGGTAGTCAACAACACCGTCAAGCATCATTTGCACACCCTTGTTCTTGAAGGCTGAACCAGCAAATACTGGGAAGGCCTTCAAGTCCAAAGTTGCCCGGCGCAAGGCAGCCTTAAGTTCTTCGTTGGAGATTTCTTCACCGCCAAGGAACTTTTCCATAATGTCGTCGTCAACTTCAGCGATCTCTTCGATCATTTCTTCACGACGGCTTTCAGCTTCTTCCTTGTATTCGTCTGGAACTGGAATAGTTTCCCAGTTTGCGCCCAGCTTGTCTTCGTCGTAGACGTCGGCAACCATGTCGAACAAGTCGATAACGCCTTCGAATTGGTCTTCAGCACCGATAGGCATTTGAACGGCGATAGCGTTAGCGTTCAAACGTTCGTGCAGACTCTTAACTGAAAAGTCGAAGTTGGCACCAATCTTGTCCATCTTGTTAACGAAGACGATCCGCGGAACACCGTAGTTTTCAGCTTGACGCCAAACGTTTTCAGTTTGTGGTTCAACACCTGATTGTGCGTCCAGAACAGTTACGGCACCGTCAAGGACACGCAGGGAACGTTCAACTTCGATAGTGAAGTCGACGTGTCCTGGGGTGTCGATGATGTTAATCCGGTGGTCCTTCCATTGTGCAGTAGTGGCTGCGGAAGTGATCGTGATCCCACGTTCCTTTTCTTCTTCCATCCAGTCCATTTGGGAGTCACCTTCGTGAGTTTCACCAATCTTGTGGATCTTACCAGTGTAGTAAAGGATACGTTCAGTAGTAGTAGTCTTACCGGCGTCGATGTGGGCCATGATACCGATGTTGCGAGTCTTCTCTAATGAGAATTCACGTTTGTTAGCCATAATTTTCTATCTCCTTAGATAACGAGCACTGGATTAGAAACGGTAGTGAGCGAAGGCACGGTTAGCTTCTGCCATACGGTGCACGTCTTCACGCTTCTTAACGGCTGAACCAGTGTTGTTTGAGGCATCGATCAATTCGTTTGCCAAACGTTCATCCATAGTGTGTTCGTTACGCAGGCGGGAGTATGAAACCAACCAACGCAATGCCAAAGTAGTTTGTCTTTCTGGACGAACTTCTACAGGAACTTGGTAGTTAGAACCACCGATACGGCGAGCCTTAACTTCCAAAACTGGCTTAACGTTGTTCATGGCTTCTTCAAAGACGTCCATTGGTTCCTTGCCAGTCTTGTCCTTGATGATGTCAAAAGCATCGTACAAGATTGATGAAGCTTGAGCTCTCTTACCATCCTTCATCAAGTGGTTGATCAGCTTAGTAACCAGCTTTGAGTTGTAAACTGGGTCTGCTAAAACGTCTCTCTTTGAAACATGACCTTTTCTTGGCATTATTTAAGTCCTCCTTTAACCCTTCTTAGCGCCGTACTTGGAACGAGATTGCTTTCTGCCGTCAACACCAGCAGTGTCAAGGGCACCACGAACGATGTGGTAACGTACACCAGGAAGGTCCTTTACACGGCCCCCACGGATCAGTACAACTGAGTGTTCTTGCAAGTTGTGGCCTTCACCTGGGATGTAGGCAGTAACTTCAGTCAAGTTTGAAAGACGTACACGGGCGTACTTACGCAAAGCTGAGTTAGGCTTCTTTGGCGTCATAGTACCGACACGAGTCGCAACCCCACGCATTTGTGGTGCTGGGTTGAAGACTTGTTCCTTCTTCATGCTGTTGTAGCTGTAGTTCAAGGCTGGTGACTTTGACTTAGTAGTCTTTGAGTGACGGCCTTTTCTAACCAATTGATTAATGGTTGGCATTAACTAGTTCCTCCTAAATTTATATATCATTTTGTTCACATATCCGGGAGTTTCTTTTTTGCCTCGCGGAGTAATCTTCAAAACATACATCTGTTAGTATACTCCATTTGCCAGCTAATGCAAAGCTTTTTTCTAGAATTTCCAGCCTGAAAAAAGCTGCGCTTTTTCACTCGATGGCAGCGTTTTCTATCTATGCTAAGATTAATTTTATGCAAAAAAATTAATTTATTGTTAGTAGAAAAGAAAAAATGAGGTAAAAAATGATCAAATTAATTGCTATCGACACTGACGGTACCCTGCTCAACTCCCAAGGAGAAATCCAGGCCAGCACAAAGGAAGCCATCTCTAAGGCACTTGACCGCGGCGTTAAAATCGTTCTCTGTTCCGGCCGGCCAATCGCGGTACTGCCGCCTGCTTCCTTGAACTGCTCAATCCCAAGGTCAACAAGGGCCAGGGGCTCAAAGAACTCTGCGGCCGGCTGGAAATCGCGCCAGAAGAAGTCATGGCGATCGGCGACGAGAGAAACGACTTAGACATGTTTGCTTTTGCCGCCACCAGCGTGGCCATGGGCAACGGCAATGACCTGGTTAAGCAAGCCGCTGACTATGTCACCAGTAGCAATGATGAAGACGGGATCGCCCAAGCTCTGGAGAAATTTGTTTTTTAGCAGGTAATTTTCCCTAAACTGACAATTTTTTGCCTTTTTAAAAAATATTGGCAAAAAAGGTGTAATAGTAAGTGGAGGGAAAAAATGCTCAGCGAAATGATTTCTTTACTCTGCGGTCTTTTGGCAGCTTTCATCGCCGACCGTTATCGTTATAATACCTTTCTTGAGTGTAAAAGCTGGCTGGCGGATGATATCCCTTACATCATTCTGGCCGGAAATTTGTTAGTTTATTTAATCTCCAATTCTAGGAGCAGTGCTATTTCTTTGCTCTTTATAATCAACTTCTTTTTAATGGTTGTCAGCGACCTGCATGAACAGTCTTTTGATACTTGCCTGCTCGTCGTACCGCTGGCCACCGGGCTGATGCATTTTTTCCAGACACCAAACACGGAAGGCCTGGGGCAGGCTGCAATTTTTCTGGCAGTCCTGGTCTGGCTCGCTTTTACAGGGAAAATGGGCAGCGGGGACGTTTGGCATTTTTTACTCCTGTCTTTAAATTTTTCATGTCCCGTTGCTGTGAAGAGTTTCCTGCTGGCCTCCCTGCTGGCCATCGCCCACGCGCTTTGGCATAAGCGGCCGGGTAAAGAGCCCTTTGCCTTCCTGCCCTACTTATTCTGGGGCCTCAACCTCCAATTTTTCCTTTAGGGTAAAAGAAAAAACGTTCGGATGACTTTGAGCCATTCGAGCGTTTTTTCTTGTTAATTAAACTGGATTACTTGCTTTCAGTTTCCTTGTTTTCGTCTTCCATCTTCTTTTCCAGGTCAGCGATTGAGTAAACTGAGTCTGGTTGTTGAACATCAACCTTTGGCACTTGGTCGCGGTAAATTGGCATACCAGTACCAGCTGGGATGATCTTCCCGATGATGACGTTTTCCTTCAAACCGAGAAGCGGGTCGTTCTTGCCGCGGATTGACGCGTCGGTAAGAACCCGGGTAGTTTCCTGGAAGGAAGCAGCTGACAGGAAACTGTTGGTTTCCAAGGCAGCCTTGGTGATACCCAGAATGTCAGCCTGGGCAGTAGCCGGGATCCCGCCGCTGATGATGACGTCACGGTTTCTGTCGCGGAATTCAGCGATGTCCATGACTTCACCTGGCAAGATGTCGGTTTCACCTGGGTCAAGAACCCGGACCTTCTGCAGCATCTGTCTGGTCAAGACTTCGGCGTGCTTGTCGGCCAGGTCAACCCCTTGAGTCCGGTATGACTTCTGGACTTCAGCCAGGATGTATTCTTCAGTCGTCAAGGTGTCAGTTACCTTGATCAATTCCTTAGGGTCGATAGAACCAGGGATCAGCTTGTCACCACGGTGGATTTCATCACCTTCCTGAACTGCTGGCTTAGCAGTGTAAGGAATGGTGTAGACTCTGGTGTCGATCTTGCCCTTAACGGTGATTTCCTGCAAGTGTTCAGCCGCGTTACTTTCGATCTTGTCAACAACACCGTCAACTTCAGAGATAACCGCGCGACCCTTAGGGTTGCGGGCTTCGAACAATTCTTGCACACGAGGCAGACCTTGAGTGATGTCTTCTGCGCCGGCAACACCACCGGTGTGGAAAGTACGCAGGGTCAGCTGGGTACCTGGTTCACCGATTGACTGAGCGGCAACCGTACCAACTGCTTCACCGATTTCAACTTCTTCGGCAGTGGCCAGGTTCCGGCCGTAGCACTTCCGGCAGATACCGTGGGAAGTGTTGCAAGTCAGGATTGATCGGATTTGAACTTCCTGCACGCCAGCGTCAACAATCTTCTGCGCCATTTGTTCGTCCATCAAGACTCCCTTAGGGCAGATGACTTCACCAGTTTGCGGGTCACGGATAGTCCGGTTGGTAAAGCGGCCGACCAGACGGTCGTAAAGTGATTCAATCAAGCCGGCATCCTTGTCAACGATGGCCTTGGCAGTAATGCCGCGGTCAGTGCCACAGTCGTCTTCACGAATGATAACGTCCTGGGCAACGTCAACCAAACGACGGGTCAGGTAACCAGACTGGGCAGTCTTCAAGGCCGTGTCAGTCATCCCCTTCCGGGCGCCGTGAGTTGACATGAACAGTTCCAGAACGGTCAGACCTTCCTTGAAGTTGGAGATAACCGGGATTTCGAACAACTCACCACTTGGAGTGGCCATCAAACCACGCATACCAGCCAGCTGGGTAAAGTTGGAGATGTTACCACGGGCACCGGACTGCTGCATGACGGAGATTGGGTTCCTTTGGTCCTTGAATTCAGCAATTTCCTGTTGAACGGCATCCTTACAGTCAGTCCAGATCTTGATGACGTTGTCGTGACGTTCCTTGTCGGACAGCTTGCCCCGGCGGAACATCTTGGATACTTGCTTAACCTTCTTGCGGGCTTCAGCAACCAAAGCATCCTTGGTCTTGGTTTCCGGAACGTCAGCCATACCGATGGTCAAGCCGGAAATAGTTGAAGCTGAGTAGCCCATTTCCTTCAAGTCGTCCAGATATTCAGAAGTTCTTTGTACCCGGTAGCGCTTGTAGATTTCAGAAATAGTGTCACCCAGGAAGCCCTTCTTGAATGGCGTAGCCACAAGGTCCTGGCCAATTTCAGCGATCTTGTCCTGGATGTCCTGGCCATCTTCCAGGAAGTACTTGTCAGCCATTGGCTGCTTCAAGTTGTCCTGGGTTGGTTCGTTGATGTAGAAGTAGTCGTCTGGGAAGAGGGAGTTGAAGACCAAGCGGCCGTAAGTAGTTACGAAAATGCTGTCTTCGTGGCCCGCGCCCCAGTCCTTCTTCGGCATTGAAGCGGCTGACACACCGATGATGGTGTGGTAGTGAATATCACCGTTGTTGTAGGCGATGGTTGCTTCTTCTGGAGTAGCAAATATCATGCCTTCGCCTTCCCGGCCGATTTCAGCCTGGGTCAGCCAGTAATTACCCAAAACGATGTCCTGGGACGGAGTAACGATTGGCGTACCGTCCTTAGGAGTCAAGATGTGGTGGGCAGCCAGCATCAAGAGGCGGGATTCAGCTACAGCTTCGTCTGACAACGGCACGTGGATGGCCATCTGGTCACCGTCGAAGTCGGCGTTGTAGGCTTCACAAGCCAGCGGGTGCAAACGCAGGGCCTTGCCTGGGACCAAAACTGGTTCAAAGGCCTGGATTGACAGCCGGTGCAGGGTAGGTGCCCGGTTCAAAAGAACTGGACGTTCCTTAATGACGTATTCCAATACGTCCCAGATGTCGTCGTCTTCCCGGTCAATCTTGCGCTTGGCGTTCTTGATGTTGGAAGCAATGCCCCGGCGGACAAGTTCCCGCATAACGAATGGCTTGAACAATTCCAGAGCCATTGGACGCGGAACACCACATTGGTAAAGCTTCAGCTTTGGAGAAACGTCGATAACTGAACGGCCGGAGTAGTCAACACGCTTACCAAGCAAGTTTTGACGGAAACGCCCTTGCTTACCCTTCAGCATGTGTGAGATAGACTTCAGTGGCCGGTTGCCTGGCCCAACAACTGGGCGGCCCCGGCGGCCGTTGTCGATCAAGGCGTCAACTGCTTCTTGCAGCATCCGCTCTTCGTTTTGCACGATCAAGCTAGGAGCGTGCATGTCCAGCAGCTTCTTCAACCGGTTGTTACGGTTGATAACCCGACGGTAAAGGTCGTTCAAGTCGGAAGTGGCGAAACGGCCACCTTCCAGCTGAACCATTGGGCGCAAGTCCGGCGGAATAACCGGAACAGTTTCCATAACCATCCATTCAGGCTTGTTGCCGCTGTTTCTGAAGGCATCAAGGATGTCCAGCCGGCGGATGGCCCGGGTCCGCTTTTGCCCCTTCAAGGTTTGCAGTTCTGCCTTAAGGGTAGTAACTTCCTTGTCCAGGTCAACCTGCTTAAGCAGGTCGCGGATAGCTTCGGCACCCATCTTAGCCACGAAGCGGTTGCCGTACTTGGCCTTTTCTTCCCGGTATTCAGCTTCAGTCAAGAGCTGCTTGGCTTCCAGGCCAGTGTCACCTGGATCGATGACAATGTAGGCAGCGAAGTAGATAACTTCTTCCAATTGCTTTGGAGACACGTCCAAAACCAGACCCATTCTTGATGGGATACCCTTGAAGTACCAGATGTGGGTTACAGGAGCAGCCAGCTCGATGTGGCCCATCCGTTCTCGGCGCACGTGAGAGGTCGTTACTTCAACCCCGCACCGGTCACAGACGATCCCCTTGTAGCGAACGCCCTTGTACTTGCCACAGGCACAAGCGTAGTCCTTGGTCGGCCCGAAGATCCGTTCATCGAACAGACCGTCTTTTTCTGGCTTCAAAGTCCGGTAGTTGATGGTTTCCGGCTTCTTAACTTCCCCGTAAGACCAGCTTCTGATCTTGTTTGGTGAAGCCAAACCAATCTGCATGCTTTCAAACTTATTTACGTCGATCAAAGTTTAACCTCCCAATTACTTTGAAGCCTTGTCGTCGTCAGCAGTTTCAGCTTCATTTGCATCAGCATCTGCTTCAGTTGCGTCTTCTTCCGTGCTGCCTTCAGCTTCTGCGGCGATTTCGGCCTCTTCTTCGGCCAACTTCTTCTTTTCTTGCGCTTCCGCAAGGCGAGATAAAGCATCGATGTTTACATGTTCATTTGAGTCTTCGTCCATGTCGCGCAGTTCAACTTCGTTTTCGTCGCTGTCCAAAACGCGCAGGTCCAGACCCAATGATTGCAGTTCCTTGACCAAAACGCGGAATGATTCAGGCACGCCTGGCTTAGTAATTCTTTCGCCCTTGACGATTGCTTCGTAGGCCTTGACACGGCCGACAACGTCGTCAGACTTGTAGGTCAGGATTTCTTGCAGGGTGTAGGCTGCACCGTAGGCTTCCAAAGCCCAGACTTCCATTTCACCAAAACGCTGGCCGCCGAATTGCGCCTTACCACCCAAAGGTTGTTGGGTAACAAGTGAGTAAGGCCCGATTGACCGCGCGTGGATCTTGTCGTCAACCATGTGAGTCAGCTTCAGGTAGTACATAACCCCGACTGAAACCCGGTTGTGGAATGGTTCACCGGTCCGGCCGTCGTAAAGGACAGTCTTACCGTCTGAGTCAACACCGGCTTCGCGGACAAAGTCCCAAACGTCGTCTTCGCTGGCCCCGTCGAATACCGGAGTAGCCACGTGGATACCCAAGGCCCGGGCTGCCCGGCCCAAGTGGATTTCAAGCAGCTGCCCGATGTTCATACGTGATGGCACACCCATTGGGTTCAAGCAGATGTCGACTGGAGTACCGTCTGGCAGGTAAGGCATGTCTTCAACTGGAGCAATCAGGGCAACCGTACCCTTGTTACCGTGACGACCGGACATCTTGTCCCCGACTTGGATCTTTCTCTTCTGTACGATGTAAACCCGAACCAGGGTGTTAACGCCTGGTGCCAGTTCGTCGCCGGCTTCACGGGTGAAGACTTGAACGTCTTGAACCACACCGCCACCGCCGTGAGGTACCCTCAATGAAGTATCACGGACTTCACGGGCCTTTTCACCAAAGATGGCGTGCAGCAGTCTTTCTTCAGCGCTCAGTTCAGTTATCCCCTTAGGGGTAACCTTGCCGACCAGGATGTCGCCGTCGTGAACTTCGGCACCGATCCGGATGATCCCGTTTTCGTCCAGGTCCTTCAAGGCGTCTTCACCAACGTTAGGGATTTCCCGGGTAATTTCTTCCGGCCCCAGCTTGGTGTCACGGGCTTCTGAGTCGTAGTCTTCAATGTGGATTGAAGTGTAGACGTCTTCCTTAACCAGGCGTTCGCTCAGCATGATGGCGTCTTCGAAGTTGTACATGTTCCAAGTGGTGAAGGCGATAACCGGGTTTTGACCCAGGGCAAGTTCGCCATCAGCCATTGACGGACCGTTGGCAATTACCTGGCCATCAACAACCTTGTCGCCGCGCTTGACGTTTGGCGTTTGGTTGTAGTTCTTAGTCGCGTTTGACCGGCGGTACTTTTCAAGGGTGTAAGTGTCCAGTGTCTGGTCTTCGCGGCGGACGCGGATTTCGTTTGCGTCCACGTATTCAACTTCACCGTTTGCTTCAGCCAGCAAGGCGTCACCGGAGTCGTGAGCTGCCCGGTATTCCATACCAGTAGCCACAAGCGGACCGTGCGGGTTGATCAAAGGAACAGCCTGACGTTGGTGGTTGGCCCCCATCAAGGCCCGGTTGGAGTCGTCGTTTTCCAGGAATGGAATACATGCGGAAGTTACGGAAACAACCTGCTTTGGAATAACGTCTATGTAGTCGATCCGGTCTGGACTTACTTCGACGTTGTCTTCCCGGTGCCGGCAAAGGATCACGTCATCAACGAAGGAGCCGTCTTCGTTCAGAGGAGTATTGGCCCCGGCGATGATGTAGTTGTCTTCTTCATCGGCAGTCAAGTAGTCGATCTTGTCGGTAACCTTGTGGGTTGCCCAGGAAACGCGCCGGTATGGGGTTTCCAGGAAGCCGTACTTGTTGATGATGGCGTAAGTGGCCATGGAGTTGATCAAACCGATGTTAGGGCCTTCTGGCGTTTCGATTGGGCACAGACGGCCGTAGTGGGTGTAGTGAACGTCCCGGACTTCGTAGCCGGCCCGGTCACGGGACAGACCACCAGGCCCCAAGGCGGACATACGCCGCTTGTGGGTCAATTCACCCAGCGGGTTGTTTTGGTCCATGAATTGCGAAAGCTGGGATGAACCGAAGAATTCCTTGATTGAACCAACGATTGGCCGGATGTTGATCAATTGCTGCGGAGTAACCGTAGCCGCGTCTTGAATTGACATACGTTCGCGGACAACCCGTTCCATCCGGGCCAAACCGATCCGCATCTGGTTTTGCAGCAATTCGCCAACCCGGCGGATGCGACGGTTACCCAAGTGGTCGATGTCGTCGATGTTGCCGACGCCTTCTTGGAGTTCCAGGAAGTAGTTGACAGAAGCGATGATGTCGGCTGGAGTGATGCACTTAACGTCTTCAGCAATGTGGCCGTTGGAGATCAGCTTGATTTCCCGGTCAGGAATTTCACGGGAGAAGACCTTGATTTCCTGAACAGTTACAGGTTCTGGGATTGCACCTTCATCAGATGGGGTGTAGGTAACAGTCTTGAAGTCGTCGCGGTCCAGGTAGTCCTTCAGAACGTCCATGACTTCGTTGTTGACAACCGTCCCCTTGGCAGCTAGAACTTCTCCAGTGTCAGGGTCAGCCAGGGTTTCAGCCAAAGTGTAGCCCAAAAGCCGGTTCTTCAAGCTCAGCTTCTTGTTGACCTTGTAGCGGCCAACAGCAGCCAGGTCGTAACGGCGTGGGTCAAAGAAGCGGGAAACCAGGAGGCTCCGGGATGAGTCGGTAGTCTTTGGTTCACCTGGACGCAGGCGGTCGTAGATGTCCTTCAAGGCTTCTGCTACCCGGCTGTCTGCTGGGTTCTTGTGAACATCCTTGTCCAAAGTCAGGTCCAAAGTGTCGCTGTCGCCGAAGATTTCCTTGATTTCGCTGTCAGAGCCAAAGCCCAGGGCCCGGACCAGGACAGATAAAGGAAGCTTCCGGGTCCGGTCAACCCGGACGTAGGAAATGTTCTTGGCGTCAGTTTCGAATTCCAGCCAAGCCCCACGGTTAGGGATGACAGTCGTGCCGAAGATTTGCCGGCCGTTCTTGTCGAATTCGCCACTGTAGTAGACACCAGGTGATCTAACCAGCTGGGAAACGATAACTCTTTCCGCCCCATTAACGATGAAGGAGCCGGACTTGGTCATCAGCGGCAAGTCGCCGAAGAAGACGTCTTGGGTCTTGATTTCGCCAGTTTCGTGGTTGGTCAGCTTCAGAGTCACGTGCATTGGAGCGGAGTAAGTCGCGTCGTGCTTGCGTGCTTCATCGACAGTATACTTAGGTTCTTGCAGCTTGTAGTCGACGTATTCCAGAGTCAGGCGGCCAGAAGCGTCGCTGATTGGCAGAATGTCGTCGAAAACTTCCTTAACGCCTTCGTCAAGGAACCACTTGTATGATTCAGTCTGTACGTCGGTCAAGTTTGGCAGCGGCAGGATTTCCTTAATCCGTGAGAAGCTGCGTCTTGTCCGGTGTTGTCCGTAATTTACTACGTGTCCGTTTAGCAAGGAAAACATCCTTTCTATCCTGTTGAAGAAAGCAAATATTACATTTGTGTTACATTTTAAAAAGGCCGGGATTTTGGGCATAAAAAAGACAAAAACGAACCAGTCGTTTTTGTCTGTATCATTTTACTGGACAATATATCAGTAAAATCCTGAACTTCAGCCTTTTAAATCGCCCAATATTGTACCACTAATTTTAAAGGAAAGCAAGCCCTAGTGGCCGCTAAAAAGCATGGCCGCCTGGCTGACCAGACCAACCCCGGTGAGCTGGTAACCGCCAGCCATGATATTCCAGAAAATCTGCTTGCCTTGCGGGCTGAGCTGGGATTTGATCGCGACCGGCTCTAAAGCGATCCGCAAGTCCCGTAAACCTTCTCTTCCAGCTGCTGCTTAGCTTCAAGCAGGGCCTCCCGATCTTCTCTTGGCATTTCGTCGTAAAGAGCGTCGATGATGTCGCTGTAAAGCAGGATCCGCCCGTCAGTCTTCTTGCTTGCTTCTTGTTCTGCCTTAGCAGCTTCAGCTTTTTTCTTCTTGCCAAACATAATCTGCCTCCAAAAATCTATTGATTATCCCTTGATCTTTTCACCAGTCTTGGCCTTGACGATTTCAAAGCGCAGCTTGCCGCCCCGGGCACCGATCTTGACCGTGTCGCCGGCCTGCAGCTTTTCGCTGACCAGGTCCTGGGCCAATTCGTCTTCAACTTCATCCTGGATGGTCCGCCGCAATGGCCGGGCCCCCATTTCCGGATTGTAGCCGTCCTTGGCCAATTGGTCCAAGGCAGCTGGCGACAGGCGCAAAGTAATATCTTTTTCCGCCAGCCGCTTGACCAGCTTCCGGGTCAAAAGTGTCACGATTTCCCGCAGCTGCTTGGCTTCCAGGGGCTTGAAGACGATCTTTTCGTCGATCCGGTTCAAAAATTCCGGCCGGAAGAAGTCCTTGGTAGCCCTGGTTACCTTTTCTGCGATCAGCTTGCCCTGGTCTTCCTGGCTGGCTGAGAAGCCCACGTGGCTGTCAGCTTCCAAGCTTCTGGAACCAAGGTTGGAAGTCATGATGATAATCGTGTTTCTGAAGTCGACCTTCCGGCCCAGAGAATCAGTCATGAAGCCTTCATCCAGGACCCGTAGCAAGACGTTGAAAATTTCCGGGTTTGCCTTTTCCACTTCGTCAAAAAGAACCACTGAGTAAGGATGTTCCCGGACTTTGTTGGAGAGCTGGCCCCCTTCTTCGTAGCCAACGTAGCCAGGCGCTGACCCGATCAGCTTGGAGGAAGATTCCCGGTCCATGTACTCTGACATGTCGACTCTGATGATATTGTCTTCTGAGCCAAAAACTGCCTCAGCAACAGCCTTAGCCAGTTCAGTCTTGCCGACCCCGGTTGGGCCTAGGAAGAGGAAGGAACCGATCGGCCGGTTCTCGTCCTTCAAGCCGCTTCTGGACCGGCGGATGGCATTGGCCACGGCCTTGACGGCATCGTCTTGGCCGATGACTCTTTCATGCAGGATCCCTTCCAGGCGGGCCAGGCGCTTATTTTCGCTGGTCTTAAGCTGGGTTACCGGAACCCCGGTCCAGATGGAGACCACCTTGGCCACGTCTTCAGCCCCAACGACTGACCGCTTCTCATCCTTGCCGGCCAGCTTCTTGGCAATCTCATTCCGCTTTTGCCGCAAGGCGATTTCCTGGTTGCGCAGCTTGGCCGCTTGGGCAAAGTTCTGCTTGGCTGCTTCATCGTTCTTCTGCTTGAGAGTCCGGCTGATTTCCAAATCGATTTCAGCCAGGTCCTTGTCTTCGCCAGTGTCATTAGCCAGTTTAACCGCCGCGCTGGCTTCATCGATCAAGTCGATGGCCTTGTCCGGCTGGTAGCGGTCGGCAATGTAGTGGCTGGACAAATCAACTGCTGCCTGCAAGGCTTCTTCTGACAAAGCTACCCGGTGGTAGTCTTCATACTTGTCCTTGATCCCATGCAAAATTTGCAGGGTTTCCTCTTCATTTGGCTCAGCCAGGCGGACCAGCTGGAAGCGGCGGACAAAGGCAGAGTCTTTTTCCATGTGCTTGCGGTATTCTTCAAAAGTCGTGGCCCCGATCAATTGAATGTCCCCGCGGGCCAATGCCGGCTTCAAGGTGTTGGAGGCGCTCATCGCCCCTTCCGCGTCCCCGGCCTTGACCAAAGAGTGGATTTCGTCGACAAAAAGAATGACATTCTTGCTGGCAGTAACTTCCTTGATTAAGCGGTCCATCCGCTCTTCAAATTCACCCCGGTAGCGGGTACCGGCCACCATGCTGTTGATATCCAGTGAAACCACCCGCTTGTCAGCCAGGTCCCGGGGAACCTTTTTAGCAACGATCGCACTGGCCAAAGCTTCAGCGACCGCGGTCTTGCCGACCCCAGGCTCACCGACCAAAAGGGGGTTGTTCTTGGTCCGCCGGGACAGGATCTGAATCACCCGGTCCAGTTCCCGCTGGCGGCCGATCACCGGGTCAATGTTGCCTTCTTTAGCCCGCCGGTTCAAGTCGATCCCGAAGCGGTCCAAAATCGGTGTCTGCGACTGGCTGCTGCCTGCCGCGGCTGGCCGGCTGGTCTGGCTGCTTTCCCCGGTCACCTGGTTGGCGTCGTCCAGTTCGTCTTTCAAGTTTTCCAGGTCCACGTCCAGGTTGCGCAGGATCATGGCTGACAGGATCTGCTCACTGGAGACCAAAGCCTGGAGAATGTCAGTCGTTTCGATTTCCTTGCTGGACCGGAGTTCAGAATTCCGCTTGGCATAATCCAGCGCCAAAGTCAGACGGGGAGAAAATTCCATGTAGCTTGTCGGGGCCGCTGAGCCGTAGTCCGTGTAGCGCTCGATTTCTTCCCTGACTCCGGTCGGCGTCACGTTCATGGTCCGCAGGATCTTGCCGGCTTTGCCGTCAGCTTCGATTACCAGGGCCAAAAGGACGTGCTCTGTCCCGACCAGGCGGTGGTGAAACTCCTTGGCTTGTTCCTGGGCAATTTCCAAGACCTGTCTGCTGCTCTTACTGTATGAATTTTGCATATAAAAATCGCCTCACACTGGACCTAGTTGCCTAAAGCTACTGCCGCGATCTGCTCTAAGTACTTCTGGTCCAAATCATCAAAATTGTCTAAATTAGTCGAGTCAAAGTCGTACACGCCCCAAAGGCTGCCATCCCGGTTAAAAACCGGCACGACAATTTCTGAATTGGAGGCACTGTCGCAGGCTATGTGGCCTGGGAAGTCATGAACATTGGCCACGATCTGCGTCTTCTTTTCCAGGGCGGCTTTCCCGCAGACCCCCTTACCCAGCTGGATGTGCACGCAGGCCGGCATCCCCTGGAAGGGTCCCAGGATCAATTCCCCCTTTTCAAAACGGTAGACCCCGGCAAAATTAACGTTTTTCATCCCCGCCTTCAAAAGGGCCGAAACATTACCGGTATTGGCGATCCAGTCGCTCTCCCCGGCCGTCAAGGCCTTGGCCTGCTCAAGCAATAACTCGTACTCTGCCTGACTTGCTGCTGCCATGATTTCCTCCTTCACGTCTGCCAATAAATAGGTAAAAAGGCAAAAATTGCTATGCTTGCAAGCATAACATTTCCCGATCTTTTCGACAAGCCAGGCGCCCCGCAGATCTATTATAAGGCTATAAGGCAAAAAGAAAAGGCCCGCTAAATTAGCGAGTCTTTGATGAAGCGGAAGACGGGATTCGAACCCGCGACCCCCACCATGGCAAGGTGATGTTCTACCACTGAACTACTTCCGCGATACATTTATTAGTTTACCAAAAAATTTCTCTTTTGCAAGTCTTTTTTGCCCATAAATGAGAAAAAAGCGCCGCTATAAAGTAACGCTTTGATCACACATTGGCTAATCGGGAATGCAGGATTTGAACCTGTGACCTCTACGTCCCGAACGTAGCGCTCTACCAAACTGAGCTAATTCCCGAAGAAGCGGAAGACGGGATTCGAACCCGCGACCCCCACCATGGCAAGGTGATGTTCTACCACTGAACTACTTCCGCAACACATCTATTAGGATAATCTAAAAGCCGGGTCTTGGCAAGGGCTTTTTATAAAAAATAGTATTTTTCTCGGGGGCAAGTTCGATTAAACTAAGAGTAAGAAAACGTTTGTCTAAATGAAAGGAAGAGAAAAAATGAAAAAGAAAAGACTCCTGGCGGCCTGCCTGGCCTTGGCCCTCCTGCCTCTCCTGTCCTCCTGCTCCATGATCAGCGACTACACCCTGGACCTCAAGTCCAAGCTGGTCGGCATCCCCTTTACCGTCTCCACCTATGACTACGACGGGCAGAAGATCGACCAGATCAAGGGTAAGTCAGTCCACATTGAGACCTACAAGCCGATGAGCAAGAAAAATTCCAGCGGCGACGAGCAGTCCAAAGTCATCGACGTGGAATTCGGCGGCCAGCAGATGATCCATGTCGGCTCCAGCTTGATCGCCAACGAAGGCCTGCGCAATTACGAAGATACTTTTTCCAAAAAGGTCACCATCACCGACAAGCAGCGGTCCATTCCGGTTCTGTCAATAATGTACAACAATTTCAGAAACGACTGGCTCTCCAAGGGCAAGGTTATCATGATCCGGTCCCAAGCCGGCAAGCCGATCGCCGTTTATGCCGGTAACAAGGTCCGGGTCAGTGCCACTGACATGCCATCAACCACCCAGATCAATGTCGACGGACACCGGCTCTTTATCTACCGCTGCGACTACTCCATCTATGACATGGAGACTATCAAGAAAATGTAGACGCAAAAAACGTTTCCTCAAGCAGGAAACGTTTTTTAGTATTAAGGAGTATTTTTCAAAAATTACAGTTTGGACAGGGCCTGGTCCAGGTCGGCCAAAAGGTCGTCGATATTTTCCACCCCAACGGAAATTCTGATCAAGTCCGGAGTAATCCCGACGCTGGCCAGTTCTTCGCCGTTCAGCTGGGCATGGGTGGTTGAAGCTGGCTGGATGATCAAGGACTTGGCGTCAGCCACATTGGCCAAAAGAGAGAAGAGCTTCAAGTTGTCAATCAGCTGCTTGCCGGCTTCTTCCCCGCCCTTCAGGCCAAAGGTGAAGATTGAGCCGACCCCCTTCGGGAAGTCCCGTTCAGCCAGGGCATGGTCCGGGCTGTCGGCCAGGCCCGGGTAGCGGACCCAGGCAACCTTTGGGTGCTTGCTAAGGTATTCAGCTACTCTTTGCGCGTTGTAGACGTGGCGTTCAACCCGCAAGGACAAGCTTTCCAAACCCTGCAAAAGAAGGAAGGCGTTGAAAGGACTGAGGCTGGCCCCGGTGTCGCGCAGAACTGTTGCCCGGATCTTGCTCGTGAAGGCCCCAGCCCCCAGCTTGGCCCAAGTCACGTCCTTGTAGGACGGGTCAGGGTTAGTGAAAGTCGGGTAGCGGCCGGACTTTTCATAGTCAAACTTGCCGCTTTCCACGACTACCCCGCCCATAGTCGTCCCGTGGCCACCGAAGAACTTGGTCGCTGAGTGAACAACCACGTCAGCCCCATGTTCAAATGGCCGGTAGAGGTAAGGGGTAGCAAAGGTGTTGTCGATAATGACCAAAACCCCGTGCTTATGGGCCACTGCTGCTACCGCGTCAATGTCGATCAAGTTGGCATTCGGGTTGCCGATGGTTTCAGCATAAACCACCTTGGTATGGTCGTTGATTTCTTTTTCAAAATTGGCCGGGTCGCTTGGGTCAACGAAGTGGGTATTGATGCCCAATGGCGGCAAGGTCTGGGCAAACAGGTCGTAGGTCCCGCCGTAAATGGTGGAAGCAGCTACGATTTCGTCGCCCGCCCCGGCTACGTTCAAGATAGCCGCGGTGATCGCTGCCGCCCCAGTTGCCAAAGATACACCACCAGTGCCGCCTTCCAGGGCAGCCACCCGGCTTTCAAAAACAGCCGTGGTTGGGTTGGTCAAACGGCTGTAGATGTTGCCGGCGTCGGTCAAGGCAAAGCGGCCAGCTGCCTGGTCAGCGTCGTCAAAGACATAGGACGTGGTCTGGTAGATCGGCACTGCCCGGGCGCCAGTTTCGTCGATTGGCTGGCCGGCGTGGACCTGCAAAGTTTCAAATGACAAACCTTCGTTGCTGATAGCCTCTTTACTCATGTTTTTTACCTCGCTTGTGTTGTTGCTGTGTAATATTTATTTTTTAGTTGTTAGTTGTTGGAAATGATTAGATTGCTGAAATATTGCTGTTACAAACACAAGCGACACATGTAGCTGACCCCAATCGCTGCTCCCCGCCAGAGGATCAGCCAGCGTTTCGTCTGTTGATACCGTTTCCTACACATGAACCTTACCTCGTAAAAAAAGCCGCCCAACTAACCAGTAGTTCAGGCGGCCTTTACTATCTTCAATACAGTAACGATCTTAGGATGGTGAACCACAGGTATTCGCTTCTACGCTAAAAGGCATGCTGGACATCAGCATGTTCATTGGCATGACTTGCATTTGACAATTCTTAGCTGCGAATTCCATCTTGGTTCTCCCTTCTTCATCAGTTCTTAATTTAGTTTTAAGTGTACTATCCTTAGGGAAAATGTCAATCCGTTTTTTAGAAAAAAGGGCAAACAAAAACCAGGAAATCATGGCAGTGATTTCCTGGTTGATCGTCCTATTCACCAAATCAAGCCGCCGAAAGCACTTTCCCAGCTAAACTTAATCCGTATTTAAAGTATACGAGCTTTTTGTCCAAAGTCAATCTCTTTTCCGGGAAAAATCAGGACCGGGCCAGCAAAACATTGCCCCCGCCCTGCTTTTTCACCTCGTACATCAATTAGTCGGCCTTTTGGTAGAGCTGATCGACATTAGACAAGTTGTTTAGGTAGTGGATGACCCCGCAGGAAAAACGCAGCTGGCTGAGCCGGTGGCCGTAATTGTCGTTGATTTGCTTGAAGTAGTCTATGTCAACCAGGCCGATGAAGAGGTCAGTGCACTCCGGCTGCTCGATTGCTTTTTGTAAAAGGTCCATGAAGGTCGACCGGAGTATCACCCCGCTCAAGTGGTCAAAATTAGCCTGGACCCGGAGCTCGCGCTGGTTCTCCTTGTACTTGTTAAAAAGTAGGAAAGAGGCGATCCGCTCTCTTTGCACGATATGAAAAAACTAGGCGGCCGGGAAAGACATAAACTGGTGGGGCAGCATGGTCAAAGCGGCAAAGACCAGGTTCAAGACTAAAGCCAGAGTCCAGGCCCAGGTCTCTTCCCTTTTCAGCAAATAGTTGATTGCCAATAAAGCCAGGGCACTTCCAGCTGCCAGGCCTTCTCCCTGCCAAAACAAAAGCAAAGCTGCCGCCAGCAGGCCGCCATTCAAAACAGCTAATGCCCGCTTCCCCGGCCGCCAGAGAAGGTAGGCGCTAAGCCCCTCTAAGAGGCAGAGGACGGCAAAAATCCCCGCCTTTAAGGGCTGGCCGGCCAAATAAGCCGGTAAGCCGCTGCTGGCAGCCAAAAAGGCCCCAGCCAAGGCGGAGATGGTGGTTAAGATCGACAATAAGTATTTGTAGATTGGCAAAAATTCACCTTTTCTAATAGCAGCTCGCAATTTAATTGCCTATATTCTAGCAAAAAAGCTCTAATATTGATATCTTGAAAACGATTCGTTTTATTTTTTCAAACAAAAAACTCTCCAGGCAAAGCTGGAGAGTTAAATTTAGCGATCTGAACTACTTGTCCAGTTTAATGTTCTTTTCGTCGTCGACGATCTTTTCCGGCCGCATGGTTGGGAAGAGGAGGACGTCGCGGATTGAAGCCGCGTTGGTCAAAAGCATGACCAGACGGTCGATCCCGATGCCCAGACCACCCGTAGGTGGCATACCGTATTCCATAGCCCGCAGGTAGTCTTCGTCGATGATGTCGGCTTCGTCGTTACCGGCGTCACGTTCAGCCATTTGGGCTTCGAACCGTTCCCGCTGGTCAAGCGGGTCGTTCAATTCTGAGAAGGCGTTGCCGTATTCATTGCCCATGATGAAGATTTCGAAACGGTCAGTGAAGCGCGGGTCATCCGCGTTCTTCTTGGCCAGCGGTGAAACTTCAACTGGGTGGCCGTAAACGAAGGTTGGGTCAACGATTGTCTTTTCACCAAATTCTTCAAAGAAGGCGTTGATGATGTGGCCAACTTGCCAGTAAGGTTCAACTTCAACATGGTGTTCAGCGGCAACCTTCCGGGCTTCTTCCAGAGTCATTGGCTGCCAGAAGTCAACGCCAGTCAGTTCCTTGATCAGGTCAACCATGTGCACCCGGCGGAATGGCTTGCCCAAGTCCAGGTCAGTGCCCTGGTAGTTGATCTTGCCGTCTTCTGAAACAACCTTGGCCGCTGCCCGGATGATTCCTTCGGCTTCATCCATGACATCGTGGAAGTCGTAGTAAGCAGCGTAGGTTTCCAGTTCAGTAAATTCAGGGTTGTGCTTGAGGTCCATCCCTTCATTTCTGAAGACCCGGCCGATTTCGTAAACCCGTTCCATGTCACCGACGATCAGACGCTTCAGCGGCAATTCCAAGGCAATCCGCATGTAGAGGTTGATGTCCAAAGCGTTGTGGTGGGTGATGAACGGACGTGCTTCAGCCCCGCCTGGGATGTTGTGCAAAACTGGCGTTTCAACTTCCAGGAAGTCCTGCCCGTTTAAGTAGTCACGGATGGCCTGGATGATCTTGGTCCGGTTAACGAAGCGCTGGTAGCTTTCGTGGTTGGTGATCAAATCCAGGTAGCGTTGGCGATAAATGGATTCAACGTCCTTAAGACCGTGGTACTTGTCAGGTAGTGGCCGCAAAGCCTTGGACAGGAAGGTCACGTGCTGGGCCCGGACAGACAATTCGCCTGAGTCAGTCTTGAAGACTTCGCCTTCAACGCCCAGGAAGTCACCAAGGTCGGCCTTCTTGAAAATCTGGTAGTTTTCTTCACCGACCATGTCCTTGCGGACGTAGATCTGGATCTTGCCGCTACGGTCATAGAGGTCCGCAAAGCCGACCTTGCCCTTGCCCCGCTTGGCCAGCATCCGGCCAGCGATCTTGGTCTTCGGCATATTTGCGTTCAGTTCATCCTTGTCAAGGCCCAAGTACTTTTCGTCCAGGTCGCGGGCCAGGGCTTCCCGGTCATATTTGCGGCCGAAGGGTTCAATCCCCATCTCCTTGAGTTCTTCAAGCTTTTGCCGACGAACAAGCAATTGGTCGTTAATTTCGTTCTTTGCCAACGTGTTTTTCCTCCATTTACATAGATTGGGTATCAGCGACGCGGTCTTGCTTCTGCCGCGCCCTTTTTTCGTAAATTTCGACGAATTCGTCAAGCAGGTCAAAAACCTCCTGACGCGTCCAGACTTCATTTATTTTAGCACGAGTCCGGGCTGAACGGGGAATTCCCTTCAAATAATATGCTGCCTGCTGGCGAAATTCCGGCACGGCCCGCTTTTCCCCATGCAGCTGGACCAGGCCGTCGAGCTGGTGCTTGGCGGTTTCCACCTTTTCCCGGACGGACTGCTTTGGCAGTTCTTCGCCCGTTGCCAGGTAGTGGGTCATTTCCTTTAAGATCCAAGGATTGCCCAAGGCGGCCCGGCCAACCATGACAGCCGTGCAGCCGATCTCGTCCAGGGCCTTCTTGGCCAGCTGTGGGGTCGTGATGTCCCCGTTGGCCACGAAAGGAATGTCCATGACCTGGGCTACTTCATGCAGGGTTTCCCAGTCAGCTTCGCCTTGGTACATCTGCTTTCTGGTCCGGCCGTGCATGGCCAGCATGGAAGCACCGGCTTCCTGGGCGGCCAGGGCGTTTTCCACGGCAAAAATGTGCTTGCGGTCCCAGCCGATCCGCATCTTGACGGACACCGGCTTTTCCACGTTCTGAACAACCTTGTGGATCATCTGGTAGATCTTGTTTGAGTCCAAAAGCCACTTGGAACCCGCGTCAGTCTTCGTTACCTTCGGCACCGGGCAGCCCATGTTGATGTCGATGATGTCGGCATCGGTGTGCTGGTCGATGTACTGGGCCGCCTGCAAAAGGCTGTCTTCCGTCCCCCCGAAGATCTGGATGCTCATCGGGTGCTCGCCCGGGTCGACGTCCAGCATGCTCAAAGTTTTCTCGTTGCCGTAGATGATCCCGTGGTCGGAAATCATTTCGCAGACAACCATGCCGGCGCCGAATTCCTTGCAGACTTTTCTAAAAGCCATGTTGGAAACGCCAGCCATCGGCGCCACCATCACCCGGTTAGGGATTTCGATTTCACGTATCTTCCAAGTAGTGTCCATTGCCATCTTTTTCCTTTCAATAACTACAACTTTATATCATAACAAGAATAGGCCTGAAGGACAAATCAAAAGCCCGCTAAAAGAGCATCCCCCGTTAAAAGAGGATGCTCTTCTTATCTTTACCAGTATTTTTCCAGAGGCCGCTTGTCTTGCCCCTCCTTGCTCTGGCGGGCATGCTCAGCCGCGATCGTCACCAAGACCTCGGCCAGCTTGTCCATCTGCTCGACCGTCACGTATTCGTAGCGGCCGTGGTAGTTGCCCCCGCCATTGAAGAGGTTGGGGGTCGGGATTCCCTTTTTGGTGATGAAGTTACCGTCGGTTCCCCCTCTAAAGGTCTGTACATTTGGCGCCAGGCCTGCTTTTTCATAGCTGTCTAAGGCCAGGTTGACCACATAAGGCCGGTCCTTGACCCCGTTGTAGATATTCTCGTACTGCCGGCGCAGGTCCAGCTGGAAGCGGTCTGGCCCGTATTTTTCCCCTAAGGAAGCGACGAGCTTTTTGACCAAATCTTCTTTAGCCAAAAATTCATCCCAGTCAAAGTCGCGGATGATCAAGCCGACATGGGCTGAATCGACACTGCTCTGGGCGTCCGTAACCATAATAAAGCCCTCGTGGCCCCGGGACTTTTCCGGCACCTGGTCTTGGGGCAAAGCCGCCAAAAATTCCGTCATGATCGTCGTAGCGTTGACCAGCAGCCCGTAAGCTTCACCCGGGTGGACCACGGTTCCCTTGATCGTCAAATCAGCGGCTGAGGCATTGAAGGTCTCGTATTCAAAGTCGCCTGGCCGGCCATTGTCCAAGGTATAGGCAAATTCCACTCCCGGAAAATCAGCCGGGTCAAAGCGCTGCCCGCCCAGGCCAATTTCTTCATCCGGGCCAAAAGCCACATAGATATCGCCATGTTCAACTTCCGGGTGCTCATGGAGATACTTGAGAGCTGCCAGCAGGCCTGCCACCCCGGCCTTGTCGTCAGTCCCCAGAACCGTTTTCCCGTCGCTGGTGATCAAGGTCTGCCCCTTTAAGGTCAGCAGGTCAGGAAATTCTTCCGGGTCCAGGAAAATGCCGTTCGCTTCATCCAGGGCCAGCTTTTGCCCCTGGTAGTCCCGGTGGACTTGGGGGCGGATGGGGAAGCGGTCGTCAAATTCAACCGTGTCCACATGGGCGAAAAAGCCGATCGGGGCAACGCCTGCAGTATTAGCGGCCAGGTGGCCGATCGCGAAGGCAGTTTTTTCATTGTAATAAGACTCAAGGTCATAGTCTTTGACCTGGTCAGCCAGTTCCTTCATCATCTTGACCTGATTAGGCGTGGTCGGAACCTGGTCTTTATTGGCGTATTTGGACTGGGTGTCTTCCTTGGCGTAGTGGATGAAGTTTTTCTCTAAAAAATCAAAGTCGGAAAAAGCCATGCCTGCCTCCTATTTCTTGATGTAAACAAGCTTGAAGTCGTAAGGGATGCCCAGCGGGTTGTAGGACACGTTCTTGACGTAGCTTTGCACCAGCTGCGGCTTGGCCGTCTGGATCAGCGGGATAGTCCCCTGTTCATTCATCAACAGCTTTTCAGCTGCCACCAGCCGCTTCCAACGCTGAACCGGCTTGTTGCCGTAGACGTTTTCGGCTTCATTGAGCAGCTGGTCGTACTTGCTGCTGGCAAAGCCGCTGGTGTTGTAGCTGGAGTCCTTTTCAAAAACATCTAGGAAGTTGATCGGGTCACCTAAGATAGCCTGCCAGTTCTTGATGGTCAGCTGGTAGTTGCCGGCGCTTTGCCGGGAGATCAAGGTCGTGTATGGCAGGGTCGTCACGGTGATCTTCACCCCTGGCAGTTCGCCCAGCTTGCTTTGCAGGAATTCGCCCACCTGCTTGGCAGAGTCAGTATCGCTGACCGTCAGGTTGAGGTTAAGGGACTTGATGCCCAGTTCCTTGTAGCCCTTGGCCAGGTACTTCTTGGCTTCCTTCAGGTTGTAGCTGACTGCTTCCTTGACATAGGCTTCCTTGTAAAAAGCTTCCCCGGTCGTCGGGTTATTCCCCATGCCGGATGGAACGAAGCCCTTGGCCGCCACTGACCCATCACTCAAGACCTTGGCCAGGCTCTCTCTGTCGATAGCCAAGGACAGGGCCCGGCGGATGTTGAAGTTGTTAAAGGCCTTGACCTTCTTGCGGTTTAATTCCAGGCGCTGGATAGCGGAAGCCGGCCGGCCGTAGAAGGTGGACTTGCCCTTGTTGGCCTTGACTTGTTCCCCGGTCAGGTAAGTTTCATCCAGCTTGCCAGCCTGGTAAAGGTTGTAGGCAGTTGAAGAAGTTTCGCTGATGGTTTCGTTGACCTTGTCCAGCTTCACGTTCTTCTTGTCCCAGTAGTTTTGGTTTTTTACCAGGGTAAATTGCTTGTTGGACCCGGTCCACTTTGTCAGCTTGAAAGGACCGGAGGAAATGGTGTACTTGGCCGCCGTCCCGTACTTGCTGCCGACTTTTTCAATAAACTGCTGGTTTTCCGGGAAGAAAAGCGGGAAGGCAAGCAGGAGCTTAAAGTAAGAAACCGGCCGGACCAGCTTGATCTGCAGCTTGTTTTTGCTCAAGGCCTTGACGCCCAGGCTGCTGACAGGCTTCTTGCCGGCATTGATGGCTTCGGCGTTTACGATCTGGTAGAGGTAGAAGGCCATGGAAGACTTGGTCTTCGGGTTCAAGCTTCTTCGGTAGGAGTAGACAAAGTCATTGGCCGTGATCGCCTGGCCGTTGGACCACTTGGCGTCTCGCAAGACAAAAGTATATGTCTTGCCCCCGTCAGTAACCTTGGCGCTCTTGGCCAGGGCCAGCTGGGGCTTTTGCTTTTTGTCCAGGCGGTAGAGCCCTTCCTGGGTGTTCAAAAGGGCTTGGAAGGAAGTGGAGTCAGTCGTCAGTGACGGGTCCTGGGTTGAGATCTGGGCACTTTCGGTCCAATTAAGGACTTGCTTGGTTTGGGACTGGGAATTCTTTTGCTGGCCGCAAGCGGCTAAAACGAGGGCCGAGGCGGTCAAAAGACCGGCAGCGGTAATTTTCTTCAAGGTCATGATTTCCTCCGTTTTTTACTAGAAATAACAACTATTAACAAACACATCGCAGCTTAAAAAG
Organism: Lactobacillus delbrueckii subsp. jakobsenii ZN7a-9 = DSM 26046; assembly: GCF_001888925.1. Lineage (NCBI taxonomy): Bacteria > Bacillati > Bacillota > Bacilli > Lactobacillales > Lactobacillaceae > Lactobacillus > Lactobacillus delbrueckii. Next base: position 686,374 of record NZ_CP018218.1, on the reverse strand, counting down.
AAAAGCGCCCCTGAGATCAACTCTCAGGGACGCTAGTAGCGTGTTACCACCCATCATTCAAAGCAAAAAAGCTTCCTCAACAGATGCTCTGCCAGAAAAAAAGACGCCTCTTGGCCCAGAGGCCAAGGGACGTCTTCGCGCGTTACCACCCTTTATTCAGCCCCGCCTCACGGCCAGGGCCCTTGAAGTCTTCCAGTCAGAAGATCTGAACGCGCTAACGGGCGTTAAGCGGGTCCGGCTTATCAGCGACTCGCCCGGGACCATGCCAACACAAGACCATCTTCGCCAGCTTCCGCCTCCTGTTTCTCAGCACCAACAGTTCTCTGTAGAGGCTTCCCCTGACTACTCATCTTTTTAAGCTTTACTTAATTTAACTATAATTAGAGCATAAAGTAATTTTTACTTTTCGTCAAGGGAGAAAATGTTATTTTCCCAGCTTTTTGTCCAAAATGGCTTGCAGTTCTGCTTCCGTAAAATTGTACTTGTTCCCGCAGAAGTTGCAGACCAGTTCAGCTCCGTGGTCTTCGTCGATCATTTCCTTGAGCTGGCTGCCCTTCAAAGTCTCCAACATACCGGCGTACTTTTCCTTGGAGCAGTCGCAGTGGTAGGAGACCTCGTCCTTTTCCAGGATCTTGCAGTCATCGCCCAGGATCTTCTTGGCCAAGTCTTCCGGCGTCATCCCGTCCAAAAAGGCGGATGAGAGCTGCGGCAGGGCCTTGATCCGGTCTTCAGTTTCCTGCAGGAGTTCTTCGCTGGCCCCTGGCAGTGGCTGGAGCAAAAAGCCACCCGCGGCCCCGATGGTGTCGTTCGGGTTGACGAAAACTGACAGGCCAACAGCTGACGGTATCTGTTCTGACTTAGCCAGGTAGTAGGTCAAGTCTTCAGCGATTTCCCCGGACACGATCGGCACTTCACCGGTGTAAGGCTGCTTTAAGCCCAGGTCCTTGGTTACCTGCAACCAGCCCTTGCCGACAGCCTTCTTAACGTTGATGTGACCGTCTTCTCTGGCCGGCAAGGCCACGTGGTTATTTTGGACATAGCCCTTAACAGTCAAATCTGACTTGGCCGTAACCACGGCTGCCCCAACCGGGCCATCGCCCAAGAGGCGCAAAGTCAGTTCCTGGTCACCCTTTAATTCTGCCCCGGCTAAGAGAAGCGCGCCCAAAAGGCTCCGGCCTAATACAGCTGAAGAAGCTGACCAGGTGTCGTGCCGCTTTTGCGCTTCAGCGACCAGGTCCTTGCCGTTAATGGTCAAAAGGCGCAGGTCCTTGCTGGCATTAATTGCTTTGATTAAGTAGTCGTTCATGATTTTCCTCCATAAAAATAGAGCCGTTGCCGGCTCTATTTCTTCTATTCATCCTTGTCTGAATCGTCTGTTTGTTCAGTCTTCTGACTAGGAGCGTCATTGTCGTCCTTTTCAGGATCCTTTGACAGGTCGCTTTCGCTTGGCGTCGGCAGAGCTTGCTTTTCAACAGTATCTTCTTCCGCCTTTTCTTCTGCCCGCTTCTGCGCAGCTTCCTTGGCTTCTTCATAGCTCAAGGCCTTGGCTTCAGATGGGAACTCTTCGCTGAACTTTTCAGGCATCTTCCCAGTCTTGTAGAGTGAGTAAATTTGCTTTTCATCCAGAGTTTCGTACTTCAGCAGGGCTTCAGCAATGATCCGGTGCTTTTCCCGGTTGTTTTCAACAATTTCAACCGCCTTGGCGTGGGCTTCGTCCAGGATCTTCTTGACCGCTTCGTCGATCTTGGCCGCAGTTGCTTCACTATAAGGCTTGAAGCCGTAAGGAGTGCCTTCGCCTTCCTTTTCCAGTTCAACCATGCCCAGTTCATCGGTCATCCCGTAGTTGACCACCATGCTGCGGGCGATTGCCGTGGCTTGTTCAAAGTCGTTTGAAGCCCCAGTTGACTGGTCGCTGACCACGACTTCTTCACCGGCCCGGCCACCCATCAAACCCACGATTTGCTCAAAGAGCTGCTTCTTGGTCAAAATGAACTGGTCGTCCTTCGGCAGCATGATGTTGTAGCCGCCTGCCCGGCCACGAGGCACGATGGTCACCTTGCGGACAGTTCTTGAGTCGCTCAGGACCAGACCACAGATTGAGTGACCGGCTTCGTGGAAGGCCACGCGTTCGCGTTCCTTCTTGGAAATCATCCGGTCCTTCTTGGCTGGACCAGCGATTACCCGGTCTTCAGCTTCATCGATGTCGGCCGCGGTGATCTTGGTCCCGTTCCGGCGGGCTGCGACTAAGGCAGCTTCGTTAAGGACGTTTTCCAGGTCAGCCCCGACAAAGCCAGGAGTCTGACGGGCAACTTCCTTCAAGTCGACGTCGTCAGCCAGCGGCTTGTTCTTGGCGTGAACGCGCAGGATGGCTTCCCGGCCCTTGACGTCCGGAGGACCAACCAGGACCTTCCGGTCAAACCGGCCTGGCCGGGTCAAGGCCGGGTCAAGCACGTCAGACCGGTTGGTCGCGGCCATGACGATAACGCCTTCGTCGCCTTCGAAGCCGTCCATTTCAACCAGCAGCTGGTTCAAGGTTTGTTCACGTTCATCGTTGCCGCCGCCCTGGCTATTGCCACGCTGGCGGCCGATGGCGTCGATTTCGTCGATGAAGATAATGCTTGGCGCGTTCTTCTTGGCGTTAGTGAACAGGTCACGGACACGGCTGGCCCCGACCCCGACGAACATTTCAACGAAGTCTGAACCAGAGATGGAGAAGAAAGGTACGCCCGCTTCACCGGCTACGGCCTTGGCCAGCAAGGTCTTACCAGTACCCGGAGGCCCCTCAAGCAGGACACCGGACGGGATTCTTGCCCCCAGCTTGGTGTATCTTGCTGGGTTCTTCAAGAATTCGACAACTTCCACCAGTTCCTGCTTTTCTTCTTCTTCACCGGCCACGTCGTCAAAGCGGACCTTGTTCTTCTTCGGGTCCTGCGGCTTGACGTTGGAGCGGCCGAAGTTCATGATGCCGCCCTGGCCGCGGCTGCCGCCTTGGTTCATCATCATGACCATCAAGACGATGAAGAGGACAGTTGGCACCAGCATGATGATCGTTGAGATCCAGTTGCTGGATTGTGATTCACCCTGGGTGCTCATCTTGACGTTCTCAGACTGGGCCAGGTCCTGGACCTTCTTGACGCTGGAGTCGTTTCCCAGCATCGTGGTTGAGAAGCCAGTCACCTTGGAGGAGGTGTTTCCGCCAAAGATATCTGAGCTTGAGGATGACTTGGTTTGACTTGACTTGTAGCTACCGGTTACGGAGTAGACCCCGTTGGACGGCTGCACGTTAAAGTCCTTGATTTCGCCATTGCGCAGCTTCTTCACGAATTCCGAGTAACTGATGGTTTCGGTTGCACCGGAATTGCTGCTGCCGCCAAGGGCCCAATTGATTCCCCAGAGGAGAAGCAAAAATACGACTATGTAGAATAGACCATTGCTAAATAGTCGATTCCGATTATTTTTCATAAATGACCTCCGTCAGATCGAAGAATTACTCCCCCAAATTTTAACATAAAAGCCGGCAACTATCGAAGTTTTTATCTGCCTTTCTTGCATGTTTTCACTTGGTACAAATACAGCGGCCTTTTCCCTTCTTTAACTGCCTGCTGGTAGCAGCCTGCAACATAAACTGCTTCTTGGCCAGCAAAAAGGCTGAGGCAGTTGCCCCGCAAGGCAAGCGGAATTCCAGCCGCCGCGAAAAGCTTCTTGCTCTTAGTCCGGCGGCCGTCTTTTAAAAGCAGGCGCTGGCCGTTTGGCAAGCTCCCGGCAGATAATTTCCCGGGAAATGATATTTCCGCCAGGGGACTTTCCTCTCTCCTTTCCTCACTTAACAGATAACAATTTCCTCTGAAAAAGAAGGGCTGGCCGGCCACAACTTCTTCCAGGGGGCTGGGAGCCGGCTGCTTGACCGGATAAAGCCAGTAGTGGCCCTGGTAAAAGCTGAGATGGAGCCCCCCTTTTTCCTGGCTTTGCCGGTTGGCTAACAGAATCCGGTCCAGCTGGACTCTTTTATTGTACTTTTTTTGGATAAAATTCTCCAGGTAGGCCTTGACCAGCTCGCTTTCCGCCTGCCCGGCCGCTTTAGGAATCCGCCAGCCGCCAAAGAAGGGCTCCGGCTCCGGCAACTTGCCAGCCGCCTGGGCAAAGTAGTCTTCTTCCGCCGTCATTTCCTGGCTGAAGCGCCAGGCATTTTCCAAGAGGTCCGGACTCTCCTTTTTCAAAAGCGGGACGACCTCCTGGCGCAGGCGGTTGCGGGCCGTGATACCTGTAAAGTTGGTCTCGTCTTCGACATATTCCAGCCCCTGCTTTTTCGCGTAAGCCAAAAGGTCCGCCTTGCCAACCGACAGAAGCGGCCGGACCAGCTTGACCTGCCCCCGCTGGCTGACAGGTTTGAGGCTGTTCATTTCCCGGGGAATACCTGACCGGACCAGCTTGAGCAGAATATTTTCCAGCAAGTCGTCCCCGTGGTGGGCTGTCAGCAGGTAGTCTGCCTTGACCTGCCGGGCCACTTCAAACAAGAAGTTATAGCGGTAGTCTCTGGCCGCTGCTTCCAGGCCGCTTTCCGGATGAAGGGACTTGGGCCAGACGCTTTCATACAGGGGAAGCTGGTACTTATGGCAGTAGGCCCGCAGCAACTGGCTCTCTTTTTGGCTGTCAGCCCGCAGCTTGTGGTCTAAGTGGGCCGCGTAGAGCTGAAAGCCGCCTGGCAAGCGCCGCATTAAATCCAAAAGCGCCATGGAATCCGGACCGCCGCTGGCCGCGACCAAGAAATTTCCTTCCAAAGGCAGGCCTTCTTCGGCGAAAAAGGCCAATAGTCTTTTTTCAATGTCCATGCTTTACTCCCTCGTCCATACAAAAAACGGCCCCTCGGGCCGTTTTTATTTCAAGGCAGCTTCCAGCTGCTCTATTTCTGCTCGCGCCTCCTGGTCAACCTGGTTGAGGACCCGGGCAAAGTCGCCGGCCCGCAACTGGCTGAACTGGTTGGTCGGGTCGATCAGATCCGGATCGTTGACCCGGCGGATGGACAAGTCCAGCCGACCCTTGCGCAGGTTCTGGACCACTACTCTAACCTGGTCGCCTGCCTGCCAGTGCTGCCGCTCTCTTGGCCAGTCGCTGCCAAAGTCATTGCGGTGAACAAGGCCGCTCTTATGCTTGGGCAGGGTCACGAAGATACCCAGGTCTGTCACGTTGTTGATTACTCCGTCAAGGCGCTGGCCAACTTTGTAATTCATCAGTTATCGCCCTTTTCCTTGATGTTGTAGATCCGCTCACCGTCTTTAGTGTACTTGTACTTGTAGCGGATCACCTTAGCCACGTAGTCGCTGTCCTTCATATCGTCGCGCTCGTTGGTCAGCTTTTCCTTATTCTTCTTGATCTTGGTCAAGGTTGCCTGGTTCTGGCTGACCTGCTTCTGGATCTTGGCCGTCCGGGCCTTGGTCATGGCCAGCTGGAAGCCCAAGACGGCAAAGACCAGCAAGATCAAGGCCAGCAGCCGGTTGCGCCGGACCCGGTGGACTTCCCTGAATTTGATCTGCCGCTTCTTCAGGCGGCGGACATCCTGGTCCGGCCGCAGCGGCGTTACATTTTGCTGATTTCCTCTGTTGTTCCCCATCACTGTCTACCCTATCCTAAAATCATATAACAGATTCAGTATATCAGCTTTGGTGAAAAAAGTCATTAGTCGACTAATTCGTATAAGTCCCCGGCTTCCGCCTTTTTGGTCGTTTCCCGCAAGTCCAGGACCCTGGCCTTAATTACCCTGGTTCCGTAAGCGACGGCGATTACATCGCCGACAACCACGTTGTAGCTGGACTTGACGGTCTTGCCGTTCACGCTTACCCGGCCCTGGTCAGCCATTTCCTTGGCCACCGTTCTGCGCTTGACCAGGCGGGATATTTTCAAAAATTTGTCGATTCTCATGCTTGTCTCCTGTCTGTTAATTTTTGCTTTTTAGCTTTTCCTACTTTAACTTTTTGCTCTTAAAAAATTACCGCTGGATGATCTCCGCCGCGTCCTTGGCAAAAGTGCCCAGTTCCGTGAACATGGCCCGCCGGGTCAGCTTGTCTGGCAAAAGCAGGGTAACCACCAGGCGCTTTTGGGCGCCAAGTGCGATCCGGGCCTTCCAGGAAACATGTTCCAGGGCCTTGAAGATGTTTGGCCCTTCCATTTCCCGGCTGCCATAATCACTGAAAATGACCCGGATCTGGTCCTTTTCCTTGACCAGAGTCAAGATCTGGGCCAAGTCGCAGCTGGCCTTCAGGCTGGCCACGTTGAGCAGGTTCTCAACAGCTGCCGGATAGTCACCAAAGCGGTCCAGGAGCTCATCTTCGATGTCTTCTCGGTCCTGCAGGCTGCCGATCCCCTTGATCTTCTTGTAAAATTCGATCTTCTGCTCCTGGTCGGCGATGTAGTCTTCTGGAATATAAGCTTCCAGGCCCAGGTCGACCTCGGCATTGCTCTTTTTGACTGGCTTCTTCCCCTGCCGCTCCTTGATGGCGTCAGCCAGCATCTGGGAGTAGAGGTCGTAGCCGACGCTGTCGATAAAGCCGTGCTGCTGGGCCCCCAGCATGTTGCCGGCCCCGCGGATGGACAAGTCCCGCATGGCGATCTTGAAGCCTGCCCCCAGCTCGGTAAAGTCCCGGATGGCGTCCAGCCGCTTTTCCCCCACTTCCGTCAGAACCTTGTTTGGCTGGTAGAGGAAGTAGGCATAGGCCAGGCGGGCTGACCGGCCGATCCGGCCCCGCAATTGGTAGAGCTGGCTGAGGCCGTAGTGGTCGGCATCTTCAATGATCATGGTGTTGACATTAGGCATGTCGATCCCAGTTTCAATGATTGTCGTGGTGACCAAAATGTCGAATTCCCGGTCCAAAAAGCGGCTCAAGATGTCTTCCAATTGGTTTTCACTCATCTGCCCATGGGCATAGGCGATCCGGGCATCTGGCAAAAGCTGCTCCAAGCGGGCAACCGTTTCTTCGATGTCCCCGACCCGGTTGTGCAGGTAAAAGACCTGGCCGCCCCGCTGCATTTCCCTTTGGCAGGCCTCCTTGACCGTGCCTGGCAACTGTTCCAGGACATAAGTCTGGATTGGATACCGGTTTTGCGGCGGCGTTTCCATGACTGACAGGTCTCTGATCCGGATCATGGACATGTGCAGAGTCCGCGGGATCGGAGTAGCCGTTAGGGTCAAAACATCAATATTGGTCTTCAGCTGCTTGAGCTTTTCCTTGTGGGCCACCCCAAAGCGCTGCTCTTCATCGATAATGAGCAGGCCCAGGTCCTTGAACTGGACGTCCTTGGACAAAATCCGGTGGGTGCCGACTACCAAGTCAATACTGCCGTCTTTCAGGCCGGCCACGATCTTCTTGCTTTCGGCCTGGCCCTGGAAACGGGAGAAGCTGGCAATTTCCACTGGGAAGCCCTTAAAGCGGTCCTTGATGGTCTGGTAGTGCTGCTGGGCCAGGATGGTCGTGGGCACCAAGAAGGCGACCTGCTTGCCGTCACAGATGGCCTTAAAGGCTGCCCGCATGGCTACTTCGGTTTTCCCGAAGCCGACATCCCCGACCAAAAGCCGGTCCATCGGCTTGGCCTTTTCCATGTCAGCTTTGATTTCCGCAGTAGCCCGCAATTGGTCAGGGGTTGGCTCATAAGGAAAGGCAGCTTCAAAGGCCGCCTGGTCTGATCCATCCGGGGAAAAGGCAAAGCCCTTCTCCGCCTCTCTTTTTGCATACAGGTCGATCAAGTCGTCAGCGATGTCCTCAACTCTGGCCGCAACCCGCTTCTTGGTCTTGGCCCACTCGCTGCCGCCTAGCTTGTTGACGTGGGGCTGCTTGCCTTCTGAAGCAACGTACTTTTGCACCAAGCTCAATTGGTCAGCCGGGACAAACAGCTGGTCACCCTTTTGGTAGGTGATGGTGATGTAGTCCCGCTTTTTCCCGTCGGTTTCCAAGGTCTGGATGCCTTCAAAGCGGCCGATACCATGGTTGACGTGGACCACATAGTCGCCAGGCTTGAGCTCTGTATAGCTGCGCAGGCGCTGAGCATTTTCCAGGGTCTTGATCCGCTTCTTCGACCGCTTGTTTTGGTTAAAAAGCTCCTTTTCCGTCAGATAGACCAGGTCGCTGTCCGGCAGGACAAAGCCGCTGGCATAGCCGCCGATAACCAGCTGGGCCCGGCCTTCTTTTAAGCCGTCTGCTTCTGCCAAAGGCAGGTAGATGTCATAGTCATGGCAGCTCCGGTTGAATTCCTCCGCTTGCCGGCGGCTGGACACCTGCAAGACCACCGTCTGCCCCTTTTTGGCATAAGAGTCCAGCTCAGTTTTCAAAAGCTCCATCTGGCTGAAAAACTGTTGCGGCTCCCGGCTGTCCCAGGCCAAATGCTGGCCAAAACGGAGCCGGCCCATGGAGTGGGCCATCAGACTAACATAGAGGCGGTGGTGGCAATCTGCCTTTAGCACCGCGTCAAAATCCAGGCGCAGCTTCTGCCGGCTGGTCATCATCTTGCTGGCGATCTGGCTGGCCAGGTAGTCATCATTGATAGCGCCCATATTCTTGACGCTTTCGGCGATCAGCTGCCAGTCGTTAAACAAAAGCAATCCTTTAGCCGGCAAGTAGTCCAGCAGACTGAAAGACTCAGGCAAAAGGTAGTCCAGGTAGCGGTCGCAGTCATCCGGCAATTGCCCGTTAGCTAAGGCTTCCTGGGCGATTTCCAGGCTGGCGGCTGCTTCCTTTGGCAGGTCGCCGGCCAGTTCCCGGCCCGCCCGGTCCAAGTCTTCTGCCGTAAAGACGTGGTCACTGGCCGCTGGTACGGTCGCTTCCGGCAATTCCTCCAGGCTGCGCTGGCTGGTCAGGTCAAAAGTCTTGATCGTGTCGATTTCGTCGCCGAAAAATTCCAGGCGCAGGGGGCTTTCCCGGTCCAAAGGATAAAGGTCGACGATGTCCCCCCGCATAGCGAACTCGCCCGGCTTAACTACCAGGTTTTCCCGGTGGTAGCCAGCCTGGTTCAGCCACTGGGCCAGGTCGGGTAGGGCAATTTCATCCCCAACTGCAAAATGCTTCTGTCCCTTTTTAAACAGGGACGGGGCACTTAACGGATACTGCAGGCCCTGCGGTGTCGCGATCACGACACCAGGCCGGCCGCTTAAGAGCAGGTTCAAGCACTGAATCCGGCTGCTGAGTTCATCCGGTGAACTGACCGCCGTTTGCGTGGCCAGGTTCCCGTCCAGTGCAAAAAGCTCCAGGTCATCATCGGCCAAAAGCCGGCTCAGGTCGTTGTAGCGTTCCTGGGCCTTGTATTCATTCTCTTCGATCAAAAGCAGGGGCTGGCCCACCTGGGCTAAATAAGCCTGGATGAGGACAGCAAAAGCGCCCCGTTCGACTCCTGTAAGCAGGGAGTTCTTGATCCGGGACGTTTTCGCGATAAAAGCAGTCACTCCTTGATCTTTTTTCAAAAAATCAATTACTTGCATGTTCGTGTGCTTGTCTTTAATTGTAACGGTTCATTAAGTACTGGGCGTCTTTGCCAGCGATAAAGTCGTCAATGATCTGGTCAACCTTGGCAAAGCTGGCTTCCAGCTCCTTTTGCTGGTCGGGATTAAAAGGAGTCAGGACCCAGGAAACCACGCTCTGCTTGTCCGGGTGCTGGATGCCAATCTTCAGGCGGTTGAATTTCTCAGTCCCCAGGCAGGCAATGATGCTCTTGATCCCGTTGTGGCCGCCCGACTTACCGCCGGCCCGGATCCGTAGCTTGGCGATTGGCATGTCCATGTCGTCGTGGATAACCAGGATGTCGCTGGGGTCGATCTTGAAGAACTTGGCCGCCGCGCCCACGGCTCTGCCGGATTCGTTCATGTAGGTCTGCGGCTCCATGAAGATCACGTCCTCGCCCGCCACTTTCTCCTTGGCGTAGAGGGCCGTGAACTTGTCGCGGTCCAGGCGCAGGCCTTTTTCATCTAAATAGTGGTCCAGGGCCATGAAGCCGGTATTATGCTTGGTTTTTTCATATTTAAGGCCAGGATTGCCCAAAGCAACGATTAATTTCATCAAAAGTCTCCTCACTTGCTGTATCTTAATAATTTTAGCACAACTGGCAAAAATCTTACGCTTTCCTGTCTTTTAACCTGTCTTTAATTTTTGTTTTCTGCATGCTATAATGTGAAAGTATGAGATAAGAAAACATTTACATGTAAATCCAGATAACGGAGGTTATCCTATGTTAATCAAATCACTGGTCATCAAGAAAGACTACCTGACGACTGTCAACGAACATGCTACCCTGGAAGAAGCCTTGAAGGTACTGGAAAGCTCCGGCTACCGCTGCGTGCCGATCCTGGATGACAGCGGCAAGATCTTCCGCGGCAACATCTACAAGATGCACATTTACCGCCACAAGTCCCAAGGCGGGGACATGAGCCTGCCGGTAACCTACCTCTTGAAGAACGCCACCAAGACCATCAAGATCAACGCGCCATTCTTCCAAGTCTTCTTTACCATCAAGGACTTGCCTTACATTGCTGTTTTGGACACTGACAACACCTTCTACGGCATCTTGACCCACGCCCGCCTGCTGGACATGCTGTCCTCAGCCTGGAACATCAAGACCGGGGCTTACGTCTTGACTGTCTTGTCAACCAACGACAGCGGCAACTTGGCCAAGATGACCAAGATCATCGCCAAGTTTGTCAACCTGGCCGGGGCCATGACTCTGGATGCGCCAGCCAGCGAATTTGACGGCAAGTACGTCCGCCGGACCCTCTTCACCCTGCCGCAAGGGACCACGGAAACTGAACTGAAGGCCATCTGCAAGAAGCTCAAGGCCAAGGGCTTCCCAGTCGTTGCCGTTGAAGACCTGGCTGCCGGCATGAACATTATGAGCGAAGAAAAGCCAGGCGTCTTCTTGAACGAAGAATAAGCAAAAACATATTAAAAACCTCCGAAGCAAAATTCGGAGGTTTTTTCCTGATCTTATTCGTTATCGTAAATCCGGTCCAGACGGTCGTTAAACTGGCAGGCCACTTCATAGTGGATGGTATCCAGCCAGTCAGCTGCCCGGCGCAGGCTGTTTGGCGCTGCCGGATCAGCTGAGATCAGTTCAACTGGCGTGCCAGCCGGTACTTCCTTGGGCAAAAGAACCATGAACTGGTCCATGCAGACCCGGCCGACGATCGGGCAGTAAGTGTCCCCAACCTTGACCTTGAAGCCCTGGAACTTCCGGATCCAGCCGTCAGCGTAGCCAACCGGCACGGTCCCGATCCATTCGTCTTCTTCTGCGATGTGGGTTGACCCGTAGCCGACCCCGTAGCCCTTGTGGATCTGCTTGACATAGGTCAGTTCACTGACAAAAGACATGGCCGGCTTAAGGGCAAAAGCAGGCTCTAAGTCCCGGCTGCCTGGGGCTGATGAAGGGTTTAGACCGTAGAGGCCAATCCCGAAGCGGACAATGTCGCTGGCTACGTCCTTGTCAAAGAGGATGGCCGCGGTATTGTCCACATGGATCCACTTTGGCTTGACCGTCAGCAGGCTTTCCATGTGCTTGAAGCGCTTGACCTGGTAGTCAAAGTAGCTGGCATCAGCAGAGTCAGCGGAAGCAAAGTGGGTGAACATCCCTTCCACAAAGAAGGCATCATTGCCTTGCAGATATTCGTTGACTGCCTTGAAGTCTTCGTCTTCGCTAAAGCCGATCCGGCCCATGCCGGAGTCGATGGCCAGGTGGATCTTCAGCTGCAGGCCTTCCTTGCGGAGGACCTTTTCCGCTTTCTTGAGCCAGTCCAGGCTGGACACCGGCAAAGAAATATCGTTGACGGCAGCCAGGGCGGCTTCTTCAGCCGGTTGCAGGCCCAAGACCAGGATTGGCTTGACGATCTGAGCCCGGCGTAGTTCCAGCCCTTCATCCAGCATGGCCACGCAGAAGCCGTCTGCTCCGGCTTCTTCCATCACCGGCGCCAGGCGCGATGCCCCATGCCCGTAGGCATTGGCCTTAACCACGCAAAAGAGCTTCTGGCCCGGCTTCAAGTGGTCCTTGGCCTGACGGGTGTTTTCCTTGATAGCAGCCAGGTTGATATGCAGGGCTGCTGGTCGATTAACTGCTGTGATCATTTTTCCTCCCAGATAACAGGTGCGATAGTTTGCCGATCGCGCGGCGCCAGCCGGCCGGCTCTTCAAGCACGACCACGGCGACGATCTCGTGATCATCATGCGCGATGCTGGAAAAAATCCGCCCCGTAAAAATCCGCGACGTAGTTACGGGCGCTCCGGACTCGGTCTTCAAGGTTTCCACGTCTTCAAAGGAAACTGCCTGGCCAATCCCGGATCCCCAGGCCTTGGAGAAGGCCTCCTTGATGGCGAAGCGACCGCCCAGGTACTCAATCTTCCGCTTATGAGTCAAGTCCTGGTACTGAGCAAATTCCCGGTCGGTCAGAACCTTTCGGGCAAAGCCGTCCCCCCGGTCAACGACCTTGGCGATCCGGTCCACCTCAATCTGGTCCACACCGATATTTTTGATCATCTTTCCACCTCACGCTGTTTAAATAATAGCACAAAGAGAAAAAGGCCGGGACAAAAGCCCGGTCCTTTTTACTTTTTTTAAAAATTTAGCCCTTCCGGCCGTGGAACTTAAAGCCTGGCTTGCGCTTCTTTCTGTCAAAATTGCGCTTGCCCTTGAAGTTATTGTTACCGCTCCGGCTGCGGCTACCGCGGCCGCCTGAGTGCTTGCCCCGGTAAGAGCGAGGGTTTTCAGGGGTGATGGTAACCGTGACCTCGCTGTCGTTAGAGAGTTCCTTCAGCAAAGCAGCGGCGATGTCTTCAGCTGAGTAATTTTCCAGCAGCTTTTCCGCCGCGTCGTCATACTTGCTCAAATCCCCGCTCAACAGGTCGTCCACCTTCAAGACCGCCTGCTTCATCTGACCGGCAAAGGCCTGGGCGTCTGTCGGCGGACGCAGAGGAGACATCTTCTTCTTGGTCAAGTCCTCAATAGTCCGCATGTATCCGATCTCGTTTGGCGTCACGAAGGTCACGCTCATCCCGCTCTTGCCGGCCCGGCCGGTCCGGCCGATTCTGTGGACGTAGGAGTCCGGGTCTTGCGGAATGTCGTAGTTGTAAACATGGGTAACCCCGGAAATGTCCAGGCCCCGGGCAGCCACGTCAGTAGCCACCAGAATGTCAAGCTCCCCTTCCTTAAAGCGCTTGAGCACCTGCATCCGCCGGGCCTGGGTCAAGTCGCCGTGGATGCCGGCCGCGTTGTAGCCCCGGGCAACCAGGCCCCGGGTCAGTTCGTCAACCCGGCGCTTGGTCCGGCCAAAGACCACGGCCAGGTCCGGATTTTCCACGTCGATCAGCCGGCACATGGTGTCGAACTTTTCGTTTTCCCGGACGCGGACGAAGTACTGGTCGATCAAATCAGCCGTCAGTTGCTTGGCCTGGATCTTCACGACTTGCGGGTCATGCATGAACTTTTCGCCCAAAACCTGGATTGGCTTTGGCATGGTCGCGCTGAACAAGAGGGTCTGGTCCCGGTTTTCAGCATAGGTTAAGATGCTTTCGATATCCTGGATGAAGCCCATGTCCAGCATTTCGTCGGCTTCGTCCAAAACAACTGTCTTGACGCCGTCCAGCTTGATGGTCTTGCGCTTCAAGTGGTCCAAAAGCCGGCCAGGAGTCCCGACCAGGATTTCCGGCACCTTCTTCAAGGCCCGGATCTGCCGGCCAATGTCCGCCCCGCCGTAAACGACCTGGACCTTGGCATTTTCGTCTCTGCCCAGGCGGAAAAGTTCTTCCTGGGTCTGGATGGCCAGTTCTCTGGTTGGTTCAATTACGATGGCCTGGATGGCTTGCTCCTGCTTGTCCAGGTCCAGCTTTTGCAGGATTGGCAGACCAAAGGCAGCTGTCTTCCCCGTCCCGGTTTGGGCCTGGCCGATCACGTCCTGGCCTGCCAGAGCCAAAGGAATGGTTTGGGCCTGGATCGGGGTGGCTTCTTCAAAGCCTGACCGCTTAATTGCCTTTAAGATATTATCGTTCAATCCTAGTTCAGTAAATTTCAAATTGTTCTCCTATTTCAGTCTGTCGAGGACTCGTTCCAGGTGCATCCCGTGGGACCCCTTCAGCAAAACGATGTCCTGGCTGTGGATGTCGCTCTTTAAATCATCGATTAAATGGCTCATCTCGTCTTCTGGGTAGTAGTGCAGATTCTGCTGGTCGTACTTGCCCAGCAGGGCCTGGTAAAGGTGGTTCATCTCCGGCCCGTAAAGGTAAAGGACGTTGATCTTGTCCGGGTCCAGGCAGGCAGCCAGACCCTTGTGCAGGTCGGCTGACCGGCTGCCCAGTTCCAGCATGTCGGCCAAAACCGCGATCCGGCGGCCGCCTTCACTGACTGGAACCTGGCCAAAGGAGGCAGTCACGGCCTTAACTGCCGTTGGGTTGGAGTTGTAGATATCACTCATGATGTCTTCGCCGCAGTCGCCCTTTTCCCATTCCATCCGGTTGGCTGTTGGCACAAAGTTGGCCAGGCCAGCGGCGATTTCCTCGTCGCTTTCCCCGAAGTGGCGGCCAACCAGAATAGCGGCCATGGCGTTAGCCACATTGTGGCGGCCGATCATTGGAATTGAGAATTCCCGGTCAGTCCCGTTAATCTTGAAGAAGGAATGGTGCATGGTGCTGCGGAGGTCACTGGCATGAATGCTGTCAGAGTCCGCGAAACCAAAGGTGGACTTGTCCTGGGAAAGCTTTGCGGCTCTTTCCGCCAGGAGAGGTTCATCACCGTTGTAGATGAATTCGCCGTCTTCTTGCAAAAAGTCCGTGATTTCCATCTTGGCGTCGGCGATCTTGTCCCGGCTGCCGAAGAATTCGATATGGGCTTCCCCGATCATGGTGATGACCGCCACATCCGGCCGGGCCAGCTGGCTCAGTTCATGCAGTTGGCCAGCCCGGTCCATCCCCATTTCCAAAACCAGGATTTCAGTGATCGGCTTCATTTCCAAAATAGTCATCGGCACGCCGATTTCATTGTTGAAGTTGGCCTGGGTCTTGTAAACGTTGAAGCGCTTGGCCAAAACCGCAGCCACCATGTCCTTGGTCGTGGTCTTGCCGTTTGAGCCGGTGATGCCGACCACGGTTGGGTTGACCTTCTGCAGGTAGTAGCGGGCCAGATCCCGCATGGCCTTCAAGGTGTCGGCAACTTCTAAAACCGCGATGCCTTCCGGCTTGTTTGGGTGGCCAGCTTCCCACAAAGTGGCGCTGGCGCCGGCTTCAATGGC
This sequence comes from Lactobacillus delbrueckii subsp. jakobsenii ZN7a-9 = DSM 26046, assembly GCF_001888925.1. Lineage (NCBI taxonomy): Bacteria > Bacillati > Bacillota > Bacilli > Lactobacillales > Lactobacillaceae > Lactobacillus > Lactobacillus delbrueckii. Next base: position 671,136 of record NZ_CP018218.1, on the reverse strand, counting down.
TGAACCCACAAAATCGTGGCCGTCTCTTTCCCCCTTGATCGGGACAAAGAGGGCGCCCTGGCTAATCTTTCTTGAGTCAAAGGCCACTGAGGTAATGACCGTTTCTGCGTCCCCTTCACAACTGGTATTTAAGGCTTGGGCGATTTCTGCCAACTGCATTTTCATTCCAATGCTGCTCCTTGAGAATAACACTTACTTGAGAATAACACTTAGTATATTATACGTTGTTTAGCGCTCTTCGCAATAAAAAAGCAACCCAAGAGGGCTGCTTTTAAAGTAAAGAGAACGATTAGTTCTTCTTGCTGAAGCCGTACTTCTTGTTGAAACGTTCGATTCGACCATCGGCTGCGGCAAACTTTTGCTTGCCAGTGTAGAATGGGTGGGAATCTGATGAAATTTCAACACGGATCAATGGGTAAGTGTTGCCTTCGAATTCAATAGTTTCTGATGACTTCAAAGTTGAGCCGGCAACAAACTTAAAACCAGTTGCTGAGTCCATGAAGCAAACTTCTTGATAATCTGGGTGAATACCTTGTTTCATAATTCTAAAACTCCTTTGCCATAGCCTTCTACAGGCCATAGATTAATCGGTTAACTCTAATATAGTACCACTATCCAGCCCGTTTGACAAGGGCTCAAGTTAATCTTCCACGTCCCGGATGACCACGTCAGCGCCCAGCTGGCGCAGCTTTTCTTCCACCCGGTCATAGCCGCGCAAGATGTTGCCAGCATTGTTGATCACCGTTTCGCCGTCAACCATCAAGCCCGTAAGCATCAAGCAGGCCCCGGCCCGGATTTCGTCAGCGTGAACCACCGCCCCGCGCAGGCGGCTGCCCGGTTGAACCAGAATGATGTTGTTAACGACCGTGATGGAAGCCCCCATCTTCTGCAGTTCCGGCACGTGCCGGGTCCGCTTCGGGTAGATCGGGTCGATGATGACCCCTTCCCCGGTCTTAGCCGTCAGCAAGAGCGGCGTAATTGGCTGCTGCAAGTCAGTCGCGAAGCCCGGGTAGGTCCCGGTCTTGACCTGGACCATGCGCAGGTCCCCGGCCGGGTAAACGAAGAGGGAGTCTTCATCAGTGTCGATCACCACGCCCATTTCTTCCACCTTGGCCAAAAAGGCGTCAAGGTGTTCAGCGATGATGTTGTGGATCCGGATCCCGTTACCGATGCAGGCTGCCATGGAAATGTAAGTCCCGGCTTCAATCCGATCAGGGATGATCGTGTGCGGCACCTTGGCCTCCAGGCGGTCAACCCCGTCGATTCTGATGGTGTCAGTCCCCGCCCCGCGGATCTTGGCCCCCATGTTGTTCAAGAAAGTTGCCAGGTCGATAATTTCCGGCTCCTTGGCCGCGTTTTCGATCACCGTCCGGCCGCTGGCCGTGACTGAGGCCATGATGATGTTCATCGTTGCCCCAACAGAAGCCATCTTCAGGTGAATCTGGGCCCCTTTCAACCCTTCATCAGGCGCGGTAATTACAATCTGCTCATTTTCATATCTAACGTCGGCGCCGAGGGATTGGAAGCCCATAATGTGCTGGTCAATCGGCCGCGGGCCAATATCATCGCCACCAGGAAAACCTACAACCGCCTTGCCAAAACGACCGAGCAAAGCGCCCATAAAGTAGTAAGACGCGCGCAAGCTCTTAATCTTCCCAGCTGGCAGGGGACTCATCTTGATTTCAGTCGGGTCAATTTGCAGGGTCGTTTCGCGGAAGTCGCAGTGCACGTCCATTTCGCTCAACAAGTCCATCAAATTGTCAACGTCGGCAATCCGCGGAACTGATTCCAGGGTCACCGGCGTTCTCGACAGGATTGAGGCCGGAATCAGCGCTACCGTTGAGTTCTTCGCGCCGCCAATCCAGATGTCGCCTTGCAGGGGTTTCCCTCCGTGAATTATCATTTGCTTCATTTGGGAAAGTAGTCCTTTTCTTTTGTCAAATTATCATAATAATGTTAATAGATCTTCGTCAAAAAAACAAGAGAAGAGGTTTCTCTTCTCTTGTCACTATCTATTATTATCGTACAAAATTTAGAACTTGTCGACCTGCAAACCGCTGGCTGCCCCAATAAAGCCCTTGAAGAGCCCTTCTGGCCGGTTTGGCCGGCTCAGGAATTCCGGGTGGTATTGAGCGGCAACAAAGAACTTCTTGTCCGTGATTTCAACGATTTCCACCAGGTGGTTGTCTGGAGAAACACCTGAGAAGGTCATGCCGGCCTTTTCAAAGTCTTCCCGGTACTTGTTGTTGAATTCGTAGCGGTGACGATGACGTTCCTGGATGACTTCCTGGCCGTCGTAGCATTCCCGAGTCTTAGTGCCGGCCTTCAGCATGGCTGGGTACAAGCCCAGACGCAAGGTGCCGCCGATCTTTTCCTGGTCGCGCTGGTCAGCCATCAAGTCAATGATGTTGTTCTTGCAGTTTGGTTCTGCTTCAGCTGAGTTGGCGTCTTCCAGGTGCAAAACGTTGCGGGCGAATTCCACGCTGGCCATCTGCATCCCCAGACAGATCCCCAGGAATGGAATGTCGTGTTCGCGGGCGTACTTGATGGAAGTGATCATCCCTTCCAGACCCCGGGTGCCGAAACCGCCTGGCACGATCAAGCCCTGGGTGTCCTTTAAAAGTTCGGCTACATTGTCTTCAGTAATGTCTTCAGCCTGGATCTTTTCAACTTCGATCTTGCTGTTGTACAGGTAGCCGGCGTGCTGCAAAGCGTCAGTTACGGAAATGTAGGCATCTTCCAGTTCGACGTACTTGCCGACCAGGGTGATCTTGGTCTTGTACTTCAAGTTCTTGGCCCGTTCGTCCATCCGGCGCCATTCGTCCATGTCGGCAACCGGCTTCGGGCTGTCGATGTGGAGGAAGTCAACGACCTTCTGGTCAACGCCTTGTTCCTGGTAGGACAACGGCACGTCAAACAGAGATGGCGCGTCCAAAGATTCCACGATGTAGTCGACTGGAACGTCGGTGAAAGTGGAGATCTTGTCCTTCATTTCCTGCGGAACTGGCATTTCTGAGCGAAGAACCAGCATGTTTGGCTGGATCCCGATTGACCGCAGCATGGAAACTGATTGCTGGGTCGGCTTACTCTTCAGTTCCTTGGCTGCCCGCAGGTAAGGAACGAAGGTAACGTGCACGTACATGACGTTTTCTGAGCCGACTTCCCGCCGCATTTGCCGGATGGCTTCCATAAACGGAGTTGATTCCATGTCACCGACCGTACCGCCGATTTCGGAAATAACCACGTCAGTGTCGGTCATTTGCGCTGCCCGCATGACCTTTTCCTTGATCATGTTAGTTACGTGCGGGATCACCTGTACAGTGCCGCCGCGGTAGTCGCCGCGCCGTTCGCGCTGCAGGACTTCCTGGTAGATCTTGCCAGTCGTCACGTTAGAGTACTTGCTGGTTCTAACGTCGACCAATCTTTCATAGTGGCCCAAGTCAAGGTCAGCTTCCGTACCGTCGTCAGTCACGAAAACTTCACCGTGTTGGTAAGGGTTCATCGTACCGGGGTCGATGTTGATGTATGGGTCGAACTTCTGCATGGTAACTTTTAAGCCGCGGTTCTTCAGCAAGCGACCAATGCTTGATGCAGTAATCCCTTTCCCCAATGATGAAACAACGCCGCCAGTCACAAAGATATATTTGGTCATTGAGCTCTCCTTTGAAAAATAATAAAAAAGCTCCCTAGCAATTAGGGAGCTAAACGCACATAGGGTGCCCACGCAAAATAATAACGACTTTTCAGCCGCAAGTCAAGGACAAAATCCTATTCTTCGTCTTCACCGTCATCAAGGTCGTCGTCATCCATTTGTGACAGCTGACCTTCGATCCCGTCTGGCAATGAGTCGTCATCTTCGTCGTCTTCATTGTCGTCGTAATCGTCATCGTAATTGTCGTCAGCGTCATCTTCGTCAGCGTCACTGTCGTCGGACAAGTCTTCGTCTTCTGGGTCATCGTTTTCGTAGTCGATCACGTCATCGCCTTCAGTCGTGGCCAGGAAGGCGTTGACCTTCCTGTGGTGCCTGCGAGTTGATGCTTCGTCGCCGTCGTCTTCTGGGTGGTCAACTTCTTCATCGACAGCTTCAAACTTGAACCAGGTCCGCAGGGCCCAGACATTTTCACCCATGGAAATGAAGCGGCCATCGATGTTCATGTCCGTGTAAAATTGCGGCAAGCGCTGGCGAATTTCTTCGTCGCTCTTGTTCAGGTACTTTTGCATTTCGTTAACGATATCGGCAAAAGCCATTCTTTCGCCACGGTCTTCCAGAATTGCGTGTGCAACTTCAATCATTGACAATTCGTTGCGATCCACGTCTTTAAAATCAGCTAATCCCACAGTTGAACGTCCTCTCTATTCAATCTTGTCTATTTTACACGTCATTTAAGCAAAAATCAACGAGACGGCATAACTACCAATTAAGTCTACACCACTAAAGAGGTCATATTCAACTTCAAGTTGCTGACCAGCGGCATTTTCTTTCAATTCCAGGCGCTTGGTTTCCGACAAAAGATCCAGCTGCCGGCCCTCAACCACATACTTGCACTGCCCCTTCTCGCCTAAAATAAAATGCATTTGGGAGAAGTTGCTGTGGTCAGTCCCTCGCCGGATTAAGAGCTCCTGCTCTTTTACGAGCATCTTGACCGGCACCTTTTCCGCCTCGTAAAAAATTCTTTTCACCGCGCCGTCTTCCCGCAATTCGCCTTCTGCCTGCTGGCGGATGGTTTCCGTTTGCTCGCCCTGGGTAATCTTGCTCGTCAAATCGATCTTAATCTTGCTCATCTTTATAAAAAATTCTTCTCCTTTAACAGCCGCAAGCAGCGGCCTCTGGCAACTTTTGCTATAATTTCTATAGCTAATCAAGCACATCTTACTATGTTTTGGCAAAAATATAAAACAATAAGAATGGAGGATTTACTTTTGACAAAATTTGACAGTCCTAAACTGGCCCGCGAAGTCGTCGTCCGTGACCCGGTCCACGGCTATATCCACCTGGACACCCAAGTGGCCCTGGAAGTCGTCCGCTCGCAAGAATTCCAGCGGATGCGGCGGATCAAGCAGCTGGGCCCGACGGCCTTCGTCTTCCCCGGCGCTACCCACACCCGCTTTGAGCACAACCTGGGCGTCTACGAACTGGCCCGACGGATCAGCAACCTTTTTACTGACAAATACCCTAGTCAAAGTACCGGCGACGGACTCTGGGACCCCAGCGAAAACCTGCTGGTGCAGATGGCCGGCCTTTTGCATGACATCGGCCACGGCCCATACTCGCACACCTTTGAGCACCTTTTCGGCACCAACCATGAGCAGATCGGCCAGCAGATCATTCTGGATCCTTCCACTGAGGTCAACCAGGCTTTGAGCAAGGTCGACCCGGACTTCCCAAAGGCGGTGGCCAGCGTGATCGCCAAGACCTACCCTAATCCCCAGGTGGTCAAGCTCATCTCCAGCCAGGCGGACGCCGACCGGATGGACTACCTTTTGCGGGATGCCTACTTCACGGGGGCTTCTTATGGGGAATTCGACCTGTCCCGGATCTTGCGGGTCATCCGCCCTTATGAAAAAGGGGTTTGCTTTACGGCTAACGGGATGCACGCCGTTGAAGACTATATCGTCTCCCGCTACCAGATGTACCAGCAGATCTACTACCACCGGGTCAACCGGTCCATGGAGGTCATCCTTCACCACCTTTTGAAGCGGGCCCAGTACCTCTACCAGGAAAAAGAACTGCCGGTTACGCCAAGTTTAGCCAGATTTTTGGCCGGGACCTGGGACTTGCAAGACTACTTGAAGATGGATGACGGGGTCATAGAGACCAACTTCAGCATGTGGACTGAGTCCAGCGACCCGGTTTTAGCAGACCTAACCAAGCGCTACCTCTTCCGGCGGCCTTTAGCCAGCGCGAAGATCAACGAAGAAAGCAAGCAGCTTTTACCGCAATTAAAGGACTTGATCAAGAAGGCCGGCTTTGACCCGGACTACTATACCGGAGTAGGGTCAGCCTTTGACGAGCCATATGACGCTTATAAGCCAAGTGGCAAGAACGCCAACAGCCAGATCGAGATCATGCAGGAAGACGGCAGCTTGATTGAGTTGTCCCAGCTCAGCCCCCTGGTCAAGGCCTTAAATGGAACCCTGCAAGGCGATGAGCGCTTCTTCTTCCCGGTTGCCATGCTCAAGCAGGCAGATTTTCAGCAGTACCTGAAAAACGGGGAATTGCTTACGAAAAAATAAGGCAAAAGAATAATTTCCAAAAGGAAACAACCGTTGCAGAATTTGCAGCGGTTGTTTTTGCATACAGGTCCTTACTTGTCCTTGTACTTGTTAGCGTCGTAACGAGTGTCAAAGAGCGGACTCATTGGCTTGTGTTCCATGATCAGCTTGATAGCGTCACCCATCAAAGGCCCAACGGAAACGAGAATCATCTTATCGAGGTTCTTTTCGGCTGGCTGTTGGATTGAGTCGGTCAAGACCAGGTTCTTGATTACGGAATTGTTCAAGCGGTCTACGGCTGGGCCGGACAAAACGGCGTGGGTCGCGCAGGCGTAAACTTCGGTAGCACCGGCGTTCTTCAAGGCCTGGGCAGCCAGGGTGATAGTGCCGGCAGTGTCGATCATGTCGTCAATCAAGATGGCCCGCTTGCCCTTGACGTCACCGATGATGTTCATGACTTCGGAAACGTTGGCCTTTGGCCGGCGCTTGTCGACGATGGCGATTGAAGTGCCCAGGAATTCAGCTAATTTTCTTGCCCGGGTAACGCCACCGTGGTCTGGAGAAACGACAACAGCGTCTTCTTCCAGGTGGTTGCTCAGGAAGTAGTCAGCCAATAAAGGAGCACCCATCAAGTTGTCGACAGGGATGTCGAAGAAACCTTGGATTTGCGGAGCGTGCAGGTCCAGTGAGAGGACGCGGTCAGCCCCGGCAGCTTGAATCATGTCTGCGACCAGTTTAGCAGTGATTGGTTCTCTGGCCCGGGTCTTCCGGTCTTGACGAGCGTAGCCGTAGTAAGGCAGGACGATGTTTACGGAAGCGGCACTGGCCCGGCGGACAGCGTCGATCATGATCAAAAGTTCCATAAGGTTGTCGTTGACCGGCGCGCTTGTGGATTGGATCAAGAAGACGTCCTTGCCACGGACAGAATCGTCGATGTCGACTTGAATTTCACCGTCGCTGAAGCGAACGACGCTTGAGGTTGAAAGCTTTAACCCCATCCGCTTAGCGATCTTTTCTGCCAACGGTTTGTTTGAGTTAAGCGCAAAAAGCTTGATGTTGTCCTTGTAAGACATAATTCCCTCCGAAAAAAACAGCATTTAACAGTTCTATTCTAACAAAATCCGGCATTCTTTTGTTGGAAAAAAGGGATTTGTGTTCAGTTTTTAAGCAAAAAATTCCTCTTACTCCTATTTTGACCTGAAAGAAGAGCAAGAAAGCCTTTTGTTTTTCAAGCGGATAGAAAAAATCGTCTGTTTTCGGGCAAAGAAAAAAGCTCTGACAATTGTCAAAGCTTCTTCTGGATTACTTAGATGCGATTACCTTAACGGCGCTGGCCTTCAGGTAGGCGCTGTTGCCGATGTAGTAGTACTTGCTTCCCTTGATGGTGATAGTCTTGGAAACCTTGTACTTGGTCCCCTTGTAAGCTACAGTACTCTTCCAGCCTTGGTAAACGTATGGGCTCTTCTTAGTGAACTTTGAACCGTCCTTGTGGTAGAAAGGAGTGGTCTTCTTAGTTACTTGAATTTGAGTTACAGTCTTCTTTGAGCTGGTCTTCTTGGAAGAAGAGCTGCTTGAAGTTGAGCTGGAAGTTGAACTAGTCTTCTTGGAGCTGGACTTGCTTGAGCTTGAAGTTGAACTAGTCTTCTTGGAAGTAGTCTTGCTTGAACTAGTGCTTGCCTTCTTTGTGCTTGAAGTTGAGCTGGACTTAACCGTCTTAGTTGCAGTTACCTTGACGTCGCTGGCCTTCAGGTAAGCGTCGTTGCCGATGTAGTAGTACTTAGCACCCTTGATGGTTACAGTCTTAACTACGTTGTAGCTGGTGTTCTTGTAAGCTACAGTGCTCTTCCAGCTGCCGTAAACGTAAGGCTTCTTCTTGGTGAACTTAGAACCGTCCTTGTGGTAAAAAGGAGTGGTCTTCTTAGTTACCTTAACCTTGGTTGCTTGCTTAACCGTGGTGGTTTTGGCAAAAGCCGCGTTTTGAGTAAGCAGGGCGGCTGGAGTAGCCATGGTCAAAGCCAATGATGCTGATGCAAAAGCAATTTTCTTAGTAAACTTCATCGATATGCAAACCTTTCTTGCTTCTTTTTGTACATTGCCTAGATTATACACCCTCTGTTTAAAAATTGCTTATTAAAGTTCTCAAAAGAAAGGCAATTTTTCCTTAAAAGCCACTGTAAGCGGATTCATTTTACTTATTAAAAAAAGGAGCCGGAGCTCCTTTTCGAGATTATTTCCATTCTTCGTCTTCAGACAAAGGCAGCTTGTGCCAGTAGTCTTCCTTGTTGACCTGCCGGCCCCGGGCGATGGCCATTTCATACTTGCCAACGTCCTTGGTAATGGTTGAGTCAGCCGCGATAAAGGCATGGTCGGCCACATTAATCGGAGAAACCAGGGTTGACCCGGCCCCGATGAAGGACTTATCACCAACCGTCGTGTGGAACTTCTTGACCCCGTCAAAGTTGGAGAAGATGACCCCGCAGCCGACATTGATGTCCTTGCCCAAAGTAGCATCCCCAACGTAAGTCAGGTGCCCGACCTTGGTGTTTTCGCCAATTTCCGCCTTCTTGACTTCCACGAAGTTGCCCAGGTGGGCTCCCCGCTTAATCAAAGCCTTTGGCCGCAAGTGGGAGTTTGGCCCGATGTCCGTGTTGTCTTCCATGATTGATTCTTCAATCGTGGAAGAAGTTACCGTCACGCCGTTGCCGATCTGGCTGTCAACGATTCTTGACCCGGAAGTGATCAAGCAGTCTGACCCGATCACGGTGTGGCCTTTAATTGTCACGCCGCCTTCAATCACCGTGTCATTACCGATTTCCACGTCAGCGTCAATGTAAGCCGTGGCGGGGTCGATAAAGGTAACCCCGTCCCGCATGTGCCCTTCATTGATTCTTCTTTGCATGATCCGGGTGGCTTCAGCCAGGGCGATCCGGTCGTTTACCCCCAGGCTTTCGCTGAAGTCCGGCATCTTGTAAGCCCCGACCTTCTTGCCGGCCTTGCGTAAAATTTCCAAAACGTCAGTCAAGTAGTACTCGCCTTGAGAGTTGTCGTTGCCGACTTGCTTCAAAGCAGCCCACAAGTCCTGGTTGTCAAAGCAGAAGACCCCGGTGTTGATTTCCTTGACCTTCAGTTCTTCCGGCTTGCCGTCCTTTTGTTCCACGATCCGCAAAACATTGCCCTGGTCATCTCTGATGATCCGCCCGTAGCCAAAAGGATCCGGAGCTTCAGCCGTCAAAACCGTGGCCGCGTTGCCTTCTTCTTCATGGTAGGCGAAGAGCTTTTCGAAAGTTTCACTGGTAAAAAGCGGGGTATCCCCGGTTACGACCAGCGTTGCCCCTTCCAAAGCAGCCAGCTGGCCTTCCGCCTGCATAACCGCGTGGCCGGTGCCCAGCTGCTCTTCCTGCATGGCAAATTCAGACTTGCCCGCCAAGACTTTCTCCACGTCTTCTGCCCCGTGGCCGACAATGGTCACGATCTTGCTCGGCTTGACCGCTCTGGCGGCATCAACGACATGTTCAACCATGGCCTTGCCACAAACCTGGTGCAAGACCTTGTAAAGCTTGGATTTCATTCTGGTGCCCTTGCCGGCAGCCAAAACTACGACATATTTTCCCATCTGTTTATAACCTTCTAAATCAAAATAAGCTAGCCTTCATGGCCAGCTTATATTGTAACATTTAGAAACGGTCGAAGTTAGTTCTAGTCAAAAAGTTGCCCGGCTGAGCCAGGATGATTTCCTTTTCGCTGTCGATCTGGTCAATGTTGACCAAGGAAACGTAGTCCTTGATCTTGCGTTCCTCTTCATATTCAGTTTCGCAAAGAACACAGACGCCGGCCACCTGGCAATCAAATTCCTTGACCAGTTGCCGCATCCCGTCCAGAGTGCCGCCGCCCTTCATGAAGTCGTCCACAATCAGAACGTTCGTATCCTTGTCCAGGGCCCGGGTCGGCAACTCCATCTTGGCTACCCGGAAAGTTGCAGAGGACATGTAGTTAACGGACACAGTAGCCCCTTCCGTCACCTTGGACCGCTTGCGGGCGGTTACCGCTGGGACGTTCAAGTAGCTGGCCACGGCATTAGCCAAAGAAATCCCCTTGGTTTCCACCGTCATGACGGCTTCGATATTGGCGTAAGCATAGCGGGTGGCGATCAGCTTGCCGATCATCTCCAGGTCATATGGCCTGCCCAAAATATCTGACAGGTAGACAAAGCCGCCCGGCAGAATCCGTCTGGAGTCCTGGATGCGGCCTGCCAGGTCCTTGAGGTACTTCTCAGCCGGCTTCTGGCCTAAGAACGGGATATAGCGGACCCCGCCGGCTGCCCCGGCAACGGTCTCCAGGATCCCATCCTCGTTGCTGGCCAGAGTGTGCTTCAAAATGGCCAAGTCTTCAGAGATTGATGACTTCGCTGCCCCGTAGCGCTTGGCAAAAAAGGGCAGAGCAATCAAAGTATGCGGGCGCTCCATCAAAAACTTGGTCATATCTACTAATCTTTCAGAACGTTTCATTCTCTTTCCTTCCTAATGTCTGTTTTTGTACTTATACTAATATACTCTAAAGGGCAAAAAAAATCACTAACATTTTCAAGAAATGTTAGTGCAAAAATTCGTATTTTTACTCTGCATCGCTTTCATCATCAAATTCCAGCAGGATGTTCTTGGTCAAAACATCAGTGTAGCTGTATGATGCGTGTTCAAAATTATTACTGTCCTGGTCCAGAGCCACTACAAACACGGCAGGAAACGTGTTCGTCAAAATTCCGCGGCGTCTGGTTACCTTCTTGCGGCCCGCTTGGGCAACGATTGTCAGCTCTTCGCCTAGGTGGGTATCTAACTTCTGCTTAATGTCTTGAATATTGATTGGCAATTATGACACTCCTTCATCAGAATATTGTAACATAATTTCCTATTCAAATCAAGACTGAATTATTTATTCATTTCCGCTATAGCCTGGCTGATTCTGATGAAATCGCTGATGGCCAGTTGTTCCGGCCGCTGGCGCGGGTCCAGGTCCAGGTCGGCCAGCAGCTTTTCCCGGTCTTCCTTGTCTGGAAGCAAAGTCTTCAAGTTGTTGGCCAGGGTCTTGCGCCGCTGGGCAAAGCAGAGCTTAACCACCCGGTTGAACTGCTTGCGGTCGCCAACGTCAGCTGGCTTTTCCAAAGGCGTTAAAACCACTACGGCTGAGTCAACCTTTGGCTTGGGCATGAAGGAAGCGTGCCCAACTTCCAAGGCCAGGTCCACGCTCATTTGAGTCTGCACGGCAATGGACAGGGGGCCATAGGCCTTAGAGCCCGGCTGGGCAGCCAGACGCTCAGCCACTTCCTTTTGCATCATCAAGGTCAGGCTGGTAAAGTCCAGGCTGGATTCCAGCAGGTTGAAAATAATCGGCGTGGTGATGTAGTAAGGCAAGTTGGCCACAACCTTGACGGGCTTGCTTAAATCAAAAAAGCCCGCCAGATCAGTTGCAAAGTCCGCCTTCAAAACATCCTTCATGATCAGCTTGAAGCGCTGGTCCAGGTCTTGGCCGTCCACCTTTTCCGGCAGTTCGTTGGCCAGGATTTCCGGCAGGCTCTGGTCGACTTCATAAGCCGCCACCTTGCCTCCGGCTAAAAGCAGCTGTTCAGTCAAAGAGCCGATCCCCGGGCCGACTTCCACTACCTGGTCGCCGGGCTCAATCCCGGCTGCCCGAACGATCCCCTGGACGGCATCCAGGTCAACCAGGAAGTTCTGGCCCAGGTTCTTCTTGGCGTGCACAAAGTAACGATTGACGATAGCCGCCGTCCTTACCGGACTAGCGATTGGAATTCTGTTGGTCATTTTCCGCCTCCTCTACTGCCTGCTTAAGTTCAGCCAAACTGATGCCAAAAGTCTGCAGGCGCTGGTAAAAACGCTTGGAATTGGCATAGCCGATCCCCAGCTTGATCCCGACTGCCTCCCGTAATTGCCGGGACTGGCGACCCATGGCCAGGCCCAAGTCGACATAGTCCCCGTAGTCAAAGTCAGCCTTTTGGGCTTGGACCTCGCGCAAGTCGCTCAAGGCCCGCTCTAAAGCTTCCTTTGAAGCGTGCTCTACCCCCAGGCTCCCCTTTTTTTGCGGTTCGCCTTCTTTGCGGGTAATAAAGGCCTGCTTGGCCGTTGGCACGGCTTCGGTCACTATCCGGCGGATCCGCTCGCCATTGACGTCAGGATCGGTAAAAACAATAATCTCGCGGCTTTGGGCCAGTTTCTTCAGCTTAGCCAGGACCGCATCAGAAACGGCCGAGCCATTCGTCTCGACCGTCTCAATTCCTGGAAAAAACTGCTTTAAGCGCATCGTATCGTCCTTGCCTTCCACGACAACGACGGCGTTAAAATTCTTCTGCATTTAATCCGTAAATCCTCATTGTATTAGCATAAGTTGCTTCCGCAACTTCGGCCAGATCCAGCCCCTTCAAGTCCGCGACCGCCTGGGCAACGTAGCGGACATAGCCAGGCTCGTTTTGCCGGCCCCGGTAAGGCACCGGAGTCAAAAACGGCGCGTCAGTTTCAACCAAAAGCCGGTCCAAAGGAACCAGCTTGGCTGACTCATGCACTTCCGCGGCCTTCTTGAAGGAAACGACCCCGGAGAAAGAAAAGTTCACGTTCAAGTCCAGGAACTTTTCCGTCCATTCCGGGCCCCCGTTGTAGCTGTGCAAAACCGCCCCGTATTCCAGGTCTGCTTCTTTCAAGATCTGCCAGCAGTCCGCGAAGGCGTCCCTGGTATGGATATTTACCGGCAATTGCAAATCGCGGGCAACTTCAATCTGCCGGGCAAAAACTTTCCTTTGCACATCCCGGGGAGACTCATCCCAGTAGTAGTCCAGGCCGATTTCCCCGATAGCGACTACCTGGCCGCCTTTAACTTGCTCAACCAGCAGGTCTTCAGCTGCCTGGTCATAGTCTTTAGCCACGTCCGGGCAGTAGCCGATGATGGCCTTGACATTGGCAAAGCGCTTAGCTAATTCCAGGGCGCCCAGATTCATTTCCGGGTCCTGGCCCACGCAGTTCATCCCAACCACGTCCAAGTCCCTGGCTTTTTGGATATAATCGGCTTCTTTGCCGGCAAAAGGCTTGTCGTTTAAGTGGGTATGGTTGTCGTAGATCTTCATTAGCCCAGTTCAGCCCCTACCGGGTGTTCGTCGCCGACCAGGGCCAGCTTGACATCGCCGTCAGCTTCGCTGGACAAAAGCATACCCTGGCTTTCGTGGCCCAACATCTTGCGCGGCTTCAAGTTGGTTACAGCCAGAACCTTCTTTCCCAAAAGGATGCTTTCATCTGGGTAGAACTTGCGGATCCCGCTCAAGATCTGCCGCTCGCCGGTCTTGCCGAAGTCCAGCTTGAACATCAAGAGCTTGCTTGATCCCTTGACTGGTTCAACGGACAGGATCTTGCCGACCTGGATCTTGACCTTGGCAAAGTCGTCGATCGTGATCAGCTTTTCTTCCTGCTTTTGTTCTCTTCTTGACTGCTTCTTTGGCTTGGCCTTCTTCATTTCTTCCTTGATGTAGGCCACTTCTTCGTCATTCTTCAAGCGTGGGAAGATTGGAGTTGGCTTGGCAACGACGTTTACATCCCAGGCAAAGCCGCCGAAGTTCAAGTCCTTCTGGCTTTCATCTTCCCAGTCCAGGCCCAGTTGGGCAAACATCTTACCTGGAGTTTCGGTCATAACCGGAGCGATCATGATGGCTACCAGGCGCAGGCTTTCAGCCAGGTTGCTCATGACTCTGGAAAGTTCTTCAGTCTTGCCTTCCTTGTTCAAAACCCATGGGGTAGTTTCATCGATGTACTTGTTGGCCCGGGAAATCAGCTGCCAGACATTTTCCAAAGCGTTGGAGAAGTGCATCTTGTCCATGTTGCCGTAGTAGTCGCTGATTGCCTTGGCGGCAACGGCAGCCAGGTCTTGGCCGTACTTGTCCTGTTCCTGGTCAACCGGGGCAACCAGGCCCTTTTGGTACTGGTTGATCATGGAAACAGTCCGGTTCAAGAGGTTGCCCAGGTCGTTGGCCAGGTCAAAATTGGTCCGTTCAACGAAGTCTTCCGGGGTAAAGGAACCGTCAGCTCCAAATGGGATGGCCCGCATCAGGTAGTAGCGGACCGGGTCCAGGCCGTAGCGGGAAATCAAGGATTCCGGGTAAACGGCGTTACCCTTGGACTTGGACATCTTGTCCTTGTAGATCAAGACCCAGCCGTGGCCGAAGACCTGCTTAGGCAGCGGCAAATCCAAAGCCATCAGCATGATTGGCCAGTAAATGGTGTGGAAACGGACGATTTCCTTGCCGACCAGGTGGACGTCAGCTGGCCAGTACTTCTTGAAGAGGGAGTCATTTTCTGACCCGTAGCCCAAGGCAGTGATATAGTTGGCCAAGGCGTCGATCCAAACGTAAACGACGTGCTTCGGGTCGCTTGGCACCGGAATCCCCCAGTCAACCGTGGTCCGGGTAACTGACAAGTCTTCCAGGCCCGGCTTGATGAAGTTGTTCACCATTTCCTTTTCCCGGGAGTTTGGCTGGATGAATTCCGGGTGGTCCTTGTAGTACTGGAGAAGCCGGTCAGCGTACTTGCTCATCTTGAAGAAGTAGGATGGTTCCTTGACCAATTGAACTTCGTGGCCAGATGGGGCGATCCCGCCGACAACGTTGCCCTGGTCGTCTTTGAAGACTTCCTTAAGCTGGGATTCAGTGAAGTATTCTTCGTCTTCAACTGAGTACCAGCCGGTGTATTCACCCAGGTAGATGTCGCCTGATGCCTTCAGCTTTTCAAAAATCTTCTGGACAGCCTTGACGTGTTCTTCATCAGTGGTCCGGATGAACTTGTCGTAGTTGATGTCCAGCTTCTTCCACAGTTCCTTGATGTCCTTGACCATGCCGTCCAGGTAAGCCTTTGGCTTCATGCCCAGCTTTTCGGCCTTTTGTTCGATCTTCAAGCCGTGTTCGTCGGTCCCGGTCAAGAAGAAGGTGTCATAGCCGCGGGCCTTCTTGTAGCGGGTCATGGTGTCCGCTGCTACCGTAGTGTAGGCATTGCCAATGGTCAAACGGCCAGACGGATAGTAGATTGGCGTGGTAATGTAAAAAGTTTTCTTGTTATCTGCCATAGTGCTTGATCTCCTCAAAAATTCTATACTCCTTATCATACAACAAAAAGCCTTAGCTTATAAAGCCTATCGGCGATTTAACGGGCTTTCGGGCAAAAAAGAACGGTCTTTTTACTAAAGACCGTTCTTTTTCAGTTAAATCAAGAATTTTTCCTTCTTCATGTAGAAGTGCTTGACGACTGTCGTCAAAAGCAGGTAGCAGACCAGGAGGCCAGCCACGATCCACAGGAATTCTTCGTTCAAGTGGACGAACTTCATGGCTCCTGCCAATTTTGAAAATGGCAGAAGGGTCCCGAAGATAGCAGCCCCGAAAGTAGCAAGCATGACTGGGCTTGATGCCCGCTGCTGGATAAGTGGCAGACGTTCGTCGCGCAAGGCATGGATGACCATTTCCTGGGTCCAGAGGGATTCCACGAACCAGCCGGTGTGGAAGATGGCCATGAAGGCCAGCTGCCCTGCCGGTCCTAAGGAAGCGTAGCTGCCGCCAGTAAGGGCCGGGCAGATTACAAAGAAGAGGACGGCAAAGGTGATGACGTCAAAAATTGATGACGTCGGCCCAAAGTAGAACATGAACTTCGGCATGTTCTTGGTTGCCCATTCCCGCGGCACGTGCAGGTAGTCTTCAGACACGCTGTCAAAGGGCAAAGCCAGGCAGCTGGTTCCGTAGAGCAGGTCCAAAATCAAGAGCTGCAGCGGCAGCATTGGCAAGAACGGCAGGAAGACTGAGGCGACCATGATGGACAAGATGTTCCCGAAGTTGGAAGACAAGGTGATCTTGATGTACTTCATGGTGTTGGTCAAGGTCTTGCGGCCGATCCGGACCGCGTGCTCCAAGACGCTCAAGTCCTTCTGCAAAAGGATGATGTCCGCTGATTCCTTGGCCACGTCGACAGCTGAGTCAACTGAGATAGAGACGTCCGCCTGCTTCATGGCCGGGGCATCGTTGATCCCATCACCCATGTAGCCGACCGTGTGGCCGTTTTTCTGCAGGGCATCGATGATCTTGGTCTTCCATTCCGGTGACAGCTTAACGAAGATGTCGCATTCTTCAACGATCTTGGCCAGTTCCTCATCGCTCTTGCCGACCAGGTCCTTTTGCCCGTAAACCGTATCGATGTTAAGGCCGACCTTCAAGGCCACGGCCCGGGTAACGGCTTCATTGTCCCCCGTTAAAATCTTAACGGTAATGCCGTCCCGGTTGAGGCTAGCCAGGGCATTTTTGGCGCTTTCCTTTGGCGGATCCAGGAAGGTCAAGAAGCCGATCACGATCAAGTCGCTTTCATCATCAACCGTGAATTTGCCGACTGGAGACGGGTCAACCTTGTAGGCCAAGACGATAACCCGCATCCCGTCACTATTCAAGTCGTCGATATCTTTAAAAATCTGCTTTTTTCTTTCTTCAGTCAAAGGCAGGATCTGGCCGCCGATTTCCACCTGGCTGGAGACGGCCAGCATTTCTTCAGCCGCCCCCTTGGTAACCAGGAGGTGCTCGCCGTGCTTTTGGTCAGAGTTGGCAACCACCACGCTCATCCGCCGGCGCTGGAAGTCAAAAGGAATTTCGTCGATCTTGTGGTAGTCCCGCTGGATTTCGCTGGTGTCCAGGTCGTCATCAGCCACGTCAATGACTGCCTGGTCGATCAGGTCCTTCATCCCGGTTTGGTAGTAAGAGTTCAGGTAGGCCATCTTCAAAACCCGGTCGGTTTCCCGCATTTCCAGGTTATAGTGCTTTTCCAGGATGACCTGGCCCTGGGTCAAGGTCCCGGTCTTGTCAGTGCAGAGGATGTCGGCTGAACCGAAGTTTTGGATGGAGTTCATCTTCTTGACGATGGTCTGGTGCTTGCTCATTTCCAGGCTTCCCCGGACCAGGTTGGTGGTCACGATGACTGGCAACATTTCCGGCGTCAGGCCCACCGCCGTAGCGATGGCGAAGATCAAAGCATCAGTCCAGTTGCCCTTAGTCAAGCCGTTGACCACGAGAACCAGAGGCGCGATGATGGCCGTCATGGTCAAGAGCAGCTTGGAGACGTTCTTGATCCCGGTGTCAAAAGTCGTCTCCTTCATTTCGGTGTCGGCGATCTGGGCTGCAATCTTGCCGAACACGGTGTGCTCGCCAGTGGCGAAGACCACCCCGCGGCCGGAGCCGGAGACAATAGTCGTGCCTTTAAAAAGGATGTTTGGGTAGTCCAGGTAGTTTTCCATCTTGTCCGGGGTTGGGACAAAGTTGGCATTCTTTTCCGTCGGCGTTGATTCCCCGTTCAAGGAACTGGCTGAGCAGAACAGGTCAGTGCTGGACAAAAGCTTCATGTCAGCTGGAACCATGTCCCCGGCTGAAACGTTGATGATGTCGCCGACCACCACGTCCTTGGTCGGGATTTCCTGGTCCTTGCCGTCCCGGCGCACGTTGGTCGTGACAGAAACCATCTTCAAAAGGGACCGGACGGCGTTGGAAGTGCGGACGTTCTGGATGAAGGACGTAATCCCGGAAACCAGGACCATGACCACCATGATGATAACGGTGCTGAGGTCCTTTTCCCCTTGCGGGGCGAAGATGTAGTTGGTGAACAAGGACATCGTCGCCAAAATAAGCAGGACCAGGGTAAACGGAGTCAGGAAAGCTTCGACCAGAAAGTGGAGCTTGCTGGCTTGGTTGCTGCTCGCGATCTCGTTGGTTCCGGTCTTTTCCCGGATCTTGGCTGCTTCTTCAGTGCTGAGGCCGTTGCTGCTGGTATGCAATTGGGCCAAAGTCACGCTCCGCTTTTCCAGGGCAATTCTTGCAACCCGCTTTGCGTCATCGCTGGCAGCTTTGTTCATTGTCTTGTTGAGCATAATAGTTCTCCCCTCTATGACAACTTCGCAAACGAACCAAAAAATCCCCCTTACAAACCGTAAGGGGGACCTTCCAAAATAGGGCCACGCCATTAACTAATCGCTCAGCTTTAACACTACGTGACGTAAGCACATGCTAGCTACCTGGAAAGTGCCTTATTTCGACAATTTCTATTTAACCCGTTGGCATCTCTGGATGTTTCTGGGCGATAGCGTGTGTTCACGTAGGAGTCTCACCTAACAGTTCATTTGCTCTCTTTTTAACTTTACATAGAAGACTATACACGCTTAAAGCAGGCTTGTAAACCACTTATATGTAAACTTAGCGTTTTTATTTGGTTTTTCTGTGAAAAACCTTTATTTTCTAGCCTGCCGTCTTATCGTAAAGCGCAGGAAGATGATCACGGCCGCGATCAAGACCAACAGGGCCAGCATGATCGGAATTCTGAGGTCAGCTGGCTTGATCACCCGGTTCACTTCCTCGCTGGACAGGTCAAGGGAGTCCTTTTTAAAGCCAAGGCTTTGGTCGATCAAGGTCACGGAAATCTTGAACAGCTCCTGCACCCCTTCATTGAAGGCGATCGGGTCATCAGCCGTGATTTTGGAAGCCGTGTGGCTGAGGATGTTGGCCCGGACCTGGGCGGTAAACTGGCTGTGCAGGTCGCTGCTGCTGTAAAGATAGGCCTTCTTAGTCCCGTCCTTTTGCACGTTGATCACAATATAGAGGGTTCTGCTTGCCTTGCTCAAGCCGGCCGGCTGGGTCTTTTTGGCATTTTGCAGGGTCTCGACGATCACGATCGGGTGCTGGTCAGACTTCTGGTACTTGGCATTCTTTTGGTCAACCATTTTCCAGGTATCGGAATTGATGATGCCGGCATTGTCCTGGACGAAAAAGCTGCTGGCCCCGGTCACCAGGGGAAAAAGGCAGACTAAGGCCAGGAGCCAGGCCAGCCTAGTCGCTACCGTCTTCAAGTTTGTGTGCCAGTTCTTCGACGAATTGGCGGTCAAGCTTAATTTGTTCATAAGGTACTCCACTATCACGCAGCAGTTGAATGGCCAAAGGACTGTCGTGATAATCATAATAATAGTTGATCTTGATCACCCCGGCCTGCAGCAGGTGCTTGGTGCAGTTGTAGCATGGGAAGTGAGTCACGTAGATTTCCGTGTTGTCGGTTGAGACCCCGTTTTTCGCGCAGGAAATCAGACTGTTCATTTCAGAGTGAATCGTCCGCACGCAGTGGCCATCGACTAGCTGGTGGCCCACGTCATCGCAGTGGTCCTGGCCGGAAACTGACCCGTTGTAGCCAGTGCTGAGGATCCGCTTGTCCTTGACCAAGACGCTGCCGACCAGGGCCCGGTCACAGGTTGACCGCTGGGCGATCACCAGGGCCTGCATCATAAAGTACTGTTTCCAGGGAATTCGTTTGCGCGTCATATTAGCCTCGGTTCTTAAAGTAGTTGAAGCCGATCGCATCACGGACTTCCTGCAAGGTTTGGTCAGCCACCTGGTTGGCCTTTTGTGACCCTTGGTAGAGCATGTCGTAAACGGCATCCAGGTTTTCAGCGTACTTTTGCCGGCGTTCTCTGATTGGGGCCAGTTCAGCTTCCAGGACCTTGTTTAAGTAGCGCTTGATCTTGACGTCACCTAACCCGCCCTTTTGGTAGTCTTCCTTAAGTTGGGCAACAGTGTCCTTGTCCGGGTCAAAGACGTCCAGGTAAGTGAAGACGGTGTTGCCTTCAACCTGACCGGGGTCCTCCACGTGGATGTGGTTAGGGTCGGTGTACATGGACATAACCTTCTTCTTGACTGTTTCCGCGTCATCAGACAGGTAGATGGCGTTGCCCAGGGACTTGGACATCTTGGCGTTGCCGTCCAGGCCTGGCAGGCGGCCCTGGCCCTTAGGCGGGAAGTAGCCCTTTGGTTCAACCAGGACGTCGACATTGTAGGTCCGGTTAAAGCTGCGGACGATTTCCCGGGTTTGTTCCAGCATTGGTTCCTGGTCATCGCCGACTGGGACTAAGGTCGCCTTGAAGGCAGTGATGTCAGCGGCTTGGGCAACCGGGTAGGTCAAGAAGCCGACTGGCAGGGAGTCACCGAAGCCCTTTTGCTTGATTTCCGTCTTAACAGTAGGGTTTCTTTCCAGCCGGGACAGGGTTACCAGGTCCATGTAGTCAGTGGTCAGTTCAAACAGGGCCGGGATTTGGGACTGGACAAAGATGGTTGACTTTTCCGGATCCAAGCCAACAGCCAGGTAGTCCAGGGCAACTTCGATCAGGGAGTTGCGGATTTTTTCCGGGTTGCGGGCATTGTCAGTCAATGCCTGGGTGTCAGCAATCATAATGTAAGAGTCATACTTGCCGGTGTTTTGGAGCATGACCCGGTTCTTCAAGGAGCCGATGTAGTGGCCGATGTGCAGCTTGCCGGTTGGCCGGTCGCCAGTCAAAATAATTTCTTTCGTCATTCTTCGCTTTCCTTTGCTAAATTCTTTGTTAAATTGTTTCTATCGGGCGTTATTATTATCATTTTAGCAAAAATAACAAATAGATTAAACCACTCCCGCCGGGCCGGAAGAATCTTTTTGAAAAAAAGTTGCCAAAAGGACTTGGCGAAAGTTTTTTTCCATGCTATACTTAAAACATCTTGCGGGTATAGTTCAATGGTAGAACGCTAGCTTCCCAAGCTAGAGATGAGGGTTCGATTCACTCTATCCGCTTTTTTTATACCATAAATTAACAAAAAAATAAGCGAGGCCAAACGGCCTCGCTTATTTTTTGCTCTCTTCAGTTAAACGGCGATGGTCACAACCGTCAAGACCCCGTTTAAGGCTGCCAGGTAAAGAGGCAGCCAGATGGTCTGGGTGCTGAGGTAGCTCCAGGCGAAAAGCATGCCAAAGGCAAAGTTGAAGGCAAAGATTGCCGGAGTGAACTGGAAGGTCAAGATGGCGTAAAAGAGACCCGAGCAGATTATGCCGACGTAGGCCACGCCCTTTTTCTCAGTTCTGAACCAGTAGTTGAACAAGAAGCCGGTGCAGAGATACTCTTCCAGGATCGGCAGGACTACCCCATTGGCCAGCATCATGAACCAGTATAAGGAGCTGGTGGAATGAGAGGCATAGGCCAGCTGCAGGCCCGAGGCAGGCATGCCTTTGTAGAGCTGCAGGTAGGAGATCCCAATCCGGCCGGCGGCAACCACGAAGCTTAAGAGCAAGGTGAAGTTGAAGCTGCTCAGCCAGGGGACATTGAAGCGTGAATCGAAGAAGCGCTGTTCACGGTTGTAGCGGTAAATGTAAAAAAGCAGGCACATGGCCGCCAGAACCAGGAACAGGATCACGTTCCAGATGCTGATGGACGGGCTCTTGATCGCCAGGTTGTCGGCCAGGGCCGTGAAAACAAAAACTACAAAATAGACGAGGTAACGGACAAGGTTACCTTCGCGTGATCGTGGCGTATTCATCTTATTCCACTCACTCCTCCGTGAAACATTTGTAATTATCTTATTATACCAAAGAAATCGGGCCCTTTTTGGCCTTTGTATGAATATTTTTGGTTACTTTTGCCTTACAATGTTTCATGCTTTTTACCTGAAGGGATGAAAAAAGTGCCGCCAAAACCGGAATATCTGGCTCAAGCAGCACTTTGCTTGTGATTGCATCTGAATTTATTACAAATGTCTCTGGATCTGCTAAAAAATTACCAACAATAATAGAACCACTTTGAAGCTCTTTATTTTTTTAATTCTATTGACATATGTATGTTTTCTTTCTAAAATGTGTTTTACATTAATTTCTCATGAGATTATTTTATCGTTTATTGGAATTACAATAAGTATAACTTTCGAAAAAGAGCAGTCTAACTTTAGAGGAAATAGAAAATGATTATTGCTGATAGTCTAAATATTGGTTATAAAGATAAAGTTGTTGTTCACGATTTATCTTTCTCCCTGGATAAAGGAATGTTTATCGCTTTAATCGGCGCTAATGGTGCCGGGAAATCTACCTTGATTAACAGCTTGATTGGCGTCATTCCACCAGTGTCGGGTCAGATTTCATGGAAACTGAAAACTGATCGGGTTAATCCTTTCAACGATGTTGGCTTCAGTCCCCAAAGCCAGCTGATTGATTGGTATACCAGTGTCTCTGACAATGTGTATCAAGGACCGCTTCTCGCTGGCTTTAAGCCTAAGGAAGCCCAAAAAACAACCAAGCAGGCCTTAAAACTCTTGGGTATTAGTGATTTAAGTGCTAAGCCGGTTGATCATATTTCTGGTGGCCAGCAGCAACGAGTACAAATCGCCAGAGAAATTGCCCGTGAGCCACAAGTCTACATACTAGATGAGCCCACAACCGGGCTCGATGTGGAAACTTCGGAAAAACTATTTACCTACTTAAAGCAAAAAGTTGATGCTGGAAGTATTGTATTAACTTCTTCACATGACTTAACTCTGCTGGAAAGCTACGCGAGTCACGTTCTTTTCTTAGACGATCATGAACAAAAATACTTTGGTCCGCTTACTGATTTTTTGGACAGTGGTACGAGCTTGCGAGAAAAATACCTTAACGAACGGAAGGCGATAGAAAAATGAATCCGCAACATTTTAGAAATATATCTTTGGGATTACGGTCAATCAGAATTGTTGCCAACAATGAGTGGCGGGCTTTCGTGCATAATAAAGGCTTGCTCTTATCAATGTTCATGCAGCCGCTTATTACTTACGGCTTGTTGGTAATGGCTTTGAATCAAAATTTAGCTTCCGTTCACTACGAATCACTAATTTTGCCCTACAAGCAGTACGCATTGACCGGTGTTTTGAGTTTCTTCATGACCACCCAGATGTCGCAAGCGATGTACCGGGCGACAGTTGATAAAGAATATGGTTTACTGGCTATTAAATTTACGAATGGTGTTCAGCCATGGCACTACCTAACTGGAATGAGCTTCTTCCCAATTGCCGGTCTCTTATTTCAAAGCGCGGTATTGATTGTTCTTGGACTTGCTACAGGTGGTGTGTACAATTTAGGGTTATTGCTACTATCTCTGCTTGTATTAATCATCTCACTTGAATTCTGGTCCACGTTGGGAATCGTTCTTAGCACACGGATTTCTTCTTACCAGCAACGAGACATTATCATGACCTTGATTTTCTCACCAGTTGCATATGCTGCGCCAACGCTTTATGTCTTCAGCAATAATTCTCCACTGATCATTAAAGTGTTAGCCTATATCAATCCTCTATCCTACCAATTAAAAGCACTTAGAACTGTAGCCTTTGGTATATTTAACATTAACGATTTGTTAATTGCTCTAATACTCACAATTATAATGATTATTTTTGCCCAGATAATTTTACGTAAAATGCCATTAAGTCTGGCTGAAAGATAGTATGCGTAAAATAGTTGAATATATTTTCTGTCGCGACTGTAAGAAAGTCTATTTTTACTTGCATGGAGGTCCCTTATTTACCCTTAGAAATTGGCAAGAAGACCCTTTCGCAACTATGCTCTACAATGAGCAACGGAATTTTATTTTGGTGAACTACCCTATTGTTTATGATGACGGTGGAATTAGTGACTACCGATTTTTAAAAGAATATTTTTGGGAGTATAAAAGACAAAATCCAAATACAGAAATGGTTTTACTAGGAGAAAGCTACGGCGGATACCTAGCCAGTCTGTTTGCAGCCGAATATATATTCAGAAAAATTATAGCAATAAGCGCGTTCACCAGTATTGCTTATCAAGAGTTGTTTTCATCTGAGCGATCTTGGCTTAAGGACTATCTTTCAGAAAATGCGCTTGATTTTTACACTCTATGTCGGGACAATCAATAAGGTAAATACTCGAACTATTTTTATAATCGGCTCTAGAGATTCAAGAGTTCCCTATCAGCAATTTTTAGCGCTACCATTCATGAAGAAATTCAAAGTTAATATACTACCTGGATTTACTCACAGAGAAAGCGGGACGAGGCTTGAATATGTTGTCTCGTTAATCAAACAAGGATTGTAAACTAAATAGATATACCCCCATATTTCAATTTTGGGGGTATTGTTTATGCCTAAATAAACTATAGATAGCAGAAAAAAGTGCCGCCAAAGCTGGAATATCTAGCTTAAGTAGCACTTTGCTTTTTCTATTTTAGTCCATAATCGCGCAGCTCATGGCAAAGTAGACCAGACCCAGGCAGGAAAAGAAAATGACGACTGGCCAGACAGCTTTAGCGACGTTTTTTTGCCGGATGCCACTGACAACCAGATAGATCACCAAGCCAAGCAAGGTTAAAAGGCCCAGAGCCACGATTAAGAGGTGGTGCCACAGCCAGAAAATCACACTGTTGCCGACAACAAGAAAAACTCGTTCCCAAAACGGAAGGCGTGAAGCTTGGTACATAGCGACTCCTCCTTAGAGATCAAATATCATACCTATTCTGCTTTAGTTGCGATAATTGTAGCACCAATCATGAGCAAAGCGTAGCAGTTTTTTTACTTTTTGTTCAGAATAAATTAATAAGTGCTGTTGAAGAAGGAATACCAAGCTTCAGCAGCACTTATTTTAATATGATTAAGTTTTCAGTAGATTACTTCAGAACTACGCCATTAGCACCAACTGCAGAGTAGCGGGCCAAGTCCAGTTGCAAGCTGATAACGGCCTTTGGCAGTTCGTTTTCAGCGAAGTTGGACCGCAATTGAGTATCCAGGTTAGACGCAATTGAGCGGATTGATTCTGACTTTTCAGTCTTCTTAACAGCTGCTTCAAGCAGCTTGCTCAAAGCCGCATTTGCCTTGACTGCCGGATCATTTGCGACAGTTTCCAATTGCTTCTTGAACGCTTCTTCTGCTTCGTTTTCTTTCTTGTTAAAAAACATCGTACAACCTGCCATAAATAAAAAATTAAACAATATTTTTCGCTTACATTCTAGCACTGTTTGTAATTGGTGGAAGAACTTTTCCTTATCAGCTCTTGCCATCATTCTATATTTTTTACTTCATTTTTTTATAAAAGGGACCAATTCTGTTGTTATCGAGACTGATCCTGTTCTTCTCCAAGTGCTGCGATCTGCTTCTTCTTATCTCTCGAGAAGTAAACTATATCTCCGTTTGGAAAAGTTACGTATCTTTTAGCCAAATCTACACTAACAACATTATCCGGATTGATTACGCATGACTGCGAAACCTTTAGCAAAAAATCATTTTCTTCATCTAGCTTAGAAATGTTGTTCTTAAATTCGCTGTCACCATTTGCCGCCACTAAATGAACTTTGTGCTGCATCGTACTGTTTTCGATATAGTAAATTTCAGAAGCGCTGACTCTTTGTAAATGCCGGCCGCACTTGTAACTAAAATACTGATGGTTTACGTGACTTAAAAGGTACAGATTATCAAAGGCTGCTTGTAGAGTTTCCTTTAGCCGTTGCATAAAGGCGGCAGAGGGCAGTTCCTTGTTGATGTAATCAATTGCGCCAATTCGCCGACGATAGGTCAATGGGGCGTATTTATCATACGCTGTCACAAAGATTATCTGCGCGTTGGGATCACGACTTCGAATAAACTCAGCCAAGTCAATGCCTGTCTTAATCCCCTTGTTCAATTCAATGTCTAAAAAATAAAGTGCATTAGTCGTTTCGTTAGCTACCAAATAGCCAGCTACCTCTTCAAAACTGTTGGCAACCAATGCTAAGTCCACCTTGCTCTGCCGGTAATTTTCGTTGTCATCTGACAAATTCTCGCTGGCATAAACTATCCTTTGAGCAAGGCTTTCAGCCAAAGACGCATCGTCATCACACACAATAACCTTATATTCCAACTTACTCATCCTCTTCTTGATCAATCGTTAAGTAAAGGTCAAACCAGCCATCCGAAACATTGTATGAGATATCTAATTCTGAATACTTTTGTTCGATATCTTGTAAATTTGCCAACCCTAGCCCTTGATGTCCTGTTTTCGTTGTAAAGCCTTTAGTCGCTAGATTTGTATGCTGTCTTTTCCCCTGAACGATCTTGTTTCGGATTTCAAACTCTAGACTATCTTTTGTTTCTTGGTAAAGCATCGCCTGTATCTCTGGATGACCATTTCTTTCTGAAAGAGATTGACTCTCCTCTAATGCATTGTCAAAGGCAATCCCAATTACTCTAACTAAGTCAAGTTCATCAACATTGCCTGGGATTGACGCAATTGTCTGCCGACATTCAAAATCATAAGGAATGCCTGCTTGATATATGGCATTCAGCTTCGTGATAATGAGGCTCTTAAGAGTTTTAACTTGAATGTGGTTTGTGTCTTTATACTTAAGAAGAGCCTGGGAATCGAGGTTTTCAGCAGAATAGCGTTCCAATTTATCTAACAGCTCTTGAACATTCCCTTCAGCTGCACTGACTTTCAGCGAATTCAGCAGATTCCGGTAATCATGCCTAAATGCCCGGAGATTATCTTCACTTTGTTCAAGGTAGTTTGCATATTCCTCCAGCTCTTTTTGCTTTTGCTGCTGTAATTGGGCTTTAAAACGTGCATCCTCTGCCCTTCGCAAAGCATAATAAACGATCCAGCTAAAAGCTGCTTGCCCAATTGACAGGTAAGAATAAACAATAACAGAAGGTTTGGCCTCATCAAGAAAAATATTGATCAAATTAACTACCATCAATGAGCAGAATGAATACGCTAATAAACTCCAAAATATTTTTCGGTATTGGTCTTCCAATCTTTGCAGTAGCCATTGTCGAAAATGCTTAATCAACAAAATACATAGAGGATAGTAAACAATAGACAGCCCCAATGTGCAGAGACTAAGCATTAATTCGCTGATATTTGGAATTCTTTGTAAGAAGACAATAATCAAATCATACAAAAAATCTATTAGCAACCCCACCATAAAGGCGCCTGAAACCTTGACTAAGCCATATTTTCGATAGTACCAAGTGAATAGTATCAATTCCACTACACTAGCTGCGTTTGTTTCCCATCTCCCTTGCATGGCCATTAAGATTGCTAGTATACATAGTCCGAAAGAAAATATTCGATCGCGATAACCAGTCAGCTTAATTTCCGCTAAATGGTAACCAACATATATATCAAACGCAACCGAAATAGCAGCTGACAAAACACCAGCGATCAATTCAACATATAGCTTAATTTCTTCCATGGCGCTTGTAATGCAATAAACGGAAAATCAAGGAAGCTTCACTATTTTTCACTTGAGTAGCACCGCCAATATAAATACCAAATCCTGCAATACTTCCCCCAACAATCTGTTCCAATTCTTCATCTGTCAGTGTTTCAACTTTATGCAAGTTATTATCCATAATTTTCTTTCCTTTTATGAAAAATCAACTATTTTTATCCTAACAAATTTTAACTCAAACGTGAAAAAGAGACGGATTATGTCAAAATTCAGACTGATTTTTCATCCCTCTTCCACATCCAGCTAATCCTCCCGGCAATGATATAATAGTAATAAAACTGAAAGGAGACGTTTTGATGCCTGAATTAGAAAAGATAGTCGAACGCCCCTTGATCACCATCACCAACCTGATCTGGAGCTTTAACAAGGAAACCCACCGGGTTCAGCTGCTTTTAGTCAAGCGCAAGGACGAACCTTTTGCGGACCGCTGGGCCCTGCCGGAAACCCTCCTTCGGGAAAACGAAAGTGCCGACCAGGCTGCCGTGCGCTTGATCAAAGAAAAAATCGGCCTTGACCTTCCGGAATCTTCCACCGAACAGCTGGCCACCTTTACCTCTCCCCACCGGACGCCCGGCGAGCGGGCCCTGGCCCTAACCTACATGACCTACCTGCCCGCCATGCCAAACCTGCGGCCCGGCTACGGAGCCAGCGATGTTGCCTGGTTCGCCTTTGAAAACTTCGGCCACAAGTATGAGCTTTTTTCCGCTGCCAAGGATCTGACCTTTGAATTAGCGGAAAATTCCCACGCCCTGGCCTTTGACCATGACGAAATCATCGCCGTGGCCATCCAGCGCATCCGCAACAAACTGGACTACCAGCCCAGTATCCTGCAGATCCTTGGCCCCGAATTCACCCTCCGCGAAGCCCGCGAGGTCTACGCCCCCTTCTTCCAGACCACAGTCGATGAGATCGACAACTCCAACTTCCGCAAGACCCATGGCTCCCTCTTTACCGAGCTGGGCGTGCAGAAGAATTACCACAAGAGCGGACGGCCGCCAAAGCTCTATTGCCTTAAGGAAACGCAGAGCAATATCCTCTGGAGAAAGGCTAACAACAAGCAAGGCTAAAACTGCCTTGCTTTTCTTTTGCAAAAAACCACCCTGCCTGAGCAGGGTGGCCTGTAATTCTTTAAAACTAACTAGGAAATAACCAGGAGACGACATGAACAACTTTTGGCAAAGCAGCCTGCTGCTTATCAACTTAATCGCCTTTGCCCTCTATGGCATCGACAAGGCTAAAGCCCGGATGCACGCCTGGCGCATCCCCGAACGGCTGCTGCTTACCTGCGGCCTGCTGGCCCCTGCCGGGTCTATCCTGGGCATGCTGGTCTTTCACCACAAGGTCCGCAAGTCCTACTTCTATTTGGCAATCTTCGCTGGCTTTATCCTCTGGGCCGCGATTGCTTACCTTATTCTCAGATTTAGTTAAGGCTCTTGAGCATCTTAAAGGCGGTCTCCGTACTGTGGGCCTTAAGCTGATAAACGCTGGACCCTTTGGCCCAGGTGATCACCGTGTTCAAAGAACCTAGGCTTTCGCCAACATCAACCTGCACGCTGGACTTTGCCGCCGTATCCGGCAGACCATATTGCTGGTAGAGCGCCAGCAGCTTTTTCGCCGTTGGCAGCGGCTTTTGCCCCTGGACATTACTTGCCCGGACGACAAAGGACCACTGGCCCTGATTGAACTGCAGATAAGTCGACCCAGCCGCCCCTTCTTCTGTCCCAGTCACATTGCCGGCAATCTTAACCGCTGGCAGACCAGTCTTGGGCTCTTGGTAATTAATCAAGCTGCTGGCGTCAGCCACATTCTTTTTTTCCGTTAAAACGGCATATGGCTTCTCACTAGCAATCCGGCTGTCATTTAAGGCCAGCGGGCTATTTCCGACGCTGTAGTAAACAACATTCTGGCTGCTTGAACTGGTGTAGCGGATATTCAAGTTGCTGCTGCCCCGGCCTAAGCCGTCAGCCGCGGGCAAAAGCATCCCCGGCAGCTTGACCCTTAATTGACTAGTTAAAGTCCCCATCCGGTTTGCATCTGCCCTTTGGCTGCTGGAAGCCGCGGACTTAGAACTGGCCTGGCTTGAGGAGGATTTTGTCGAACTAACGGCAGAACCGGCCACGGATTTAGCCGCCGACTTAGAGCTGGCCTTACTTTCCGCCTTCTTCTCACTCTTAGCCTGGCTGGATTGACTGGACTGACTATTGCTTTGACCCGCGCAACCGGCAAGCAAGCTGGCCGCCAGCAGAAGCAGGGCCAAATTTTTCCTGTTCTTCTTCATTTTTTACACTCTTTCTTTGTCAATAATTATTCCTACTTTCCACCCCTAATTATAGATCTTGCCGGATCTTTTATAAAGAAAGTTCCGTTTTTTGTTGGTAAAAAACGCTTAATTTACCCTCTTTGTCTGAAAAACTTGCAAATTAATCTTTTCTGGAGTAAAGTTTACGTCAAGCGAGTAAAAGTTTATTTTACTTTTTGTTTTTATCCTATTTTAGGTAAGTTATACTTTTAACAAAAGAGGAAGAAAAAGATGGAAAATGAAGCACTCTTGATCATTGACTATACCAATGACTTCGTAGATGACAAAGGCGCCTTGACCTGCGGGGCACCGGCCCAGGCCTTGGCTGGCCAGATCGTCAGCTTGGCCGACCACTTTTTGGCCGCCGGCAAGTGGGTTATCCTGCCAACCGACAAGCACTTTAAGGGCAACCCCTACCACCCGGAAACCAAGCTCTTCCCGCCCCACAACCTGCCAAATACCTGGGGCCGGGAGTTCTACGGACCCCTGCAAACTTGGTATAATAAACATCAAGACGACGAGCACGTCCTTGTCTTGGACAAGTCACGCTACTCTGCCTTCTGCGCTACCGGCCTGGACCTCTTCTTGCGTGAACGCAAGGTCAGCCGGGTTCACCTGGCCGGGGTCTGCACGGACATCTGCGTCCTGCACACCGCCATGGACGCCTACAACCATGGCTACGACATCACGGTGCACGAAAAGGCGGTTGCCGCTTTAAACGACGCGGGACAGGAATGGGCACTGAACCACTTCAAGTCCTGCTTGGGCGCTGAAGTCGTCGACTAACCTTTACCGTTTAAGTTTTTATTTTTACTTTTAACAGTTATATTTTTGAGAAAGCAGATTTTTACACTATGTCTCTATCACACGCGTTAATTACCGACCTGTACGAATTCTCAATGGCTAACGGCTACTTTGAAACCCTGCCAAGAGATACCGAAGCTGTCTTCGACGTCTTTTACCGGACTGTTCCAGACAACGGCAGCTTCGTCGTCTCCGCCGGCCTGGAACAAGTCGTTGAACAGCTGCGGGGCTTCCACTACACCAAGGAAGACATCGACTACCTGAAGTCCCTCAATCTCTTCAGCGCTGAATTCATTTCCTACCTGGAAACCATGACCTTCGACTGCGTCGTATACGCGATTCCAGAAGGCACCCCGGTCTTCCCGCGGGTGCCAATCCTGACGGTCAAGGGGCCTTTGATTCAATGTCAATTGCTGGAAACCTTCGTCCTTAACCTAATCAACCACCAGTCCTTGATCGCCACCAAGTCCCGCCGGATCAACCTGGCCGCGGCTGGCCGGCCAGTCATGGAATTTGGTGCCCGCCGGGCCCAAGGTCCGGACGCTTCCGTTCTGGGCGCCAGAGCTGCCGTTATCGGCGGCTGCGGGTCAACCAGCAACGTCTTGTCAGCAGCCAAGTACAACATCCCGGTTGCCGGCACCATGGCCCACGCCTGGGTTCAAAGCTACCCAACCGAACTCGAAGCCTTTGAAAAGTGGGCGGAAGTCTACCCAGACAACGCCCTGCTTTTGGTCGACACTTACGATGTCTTAACTAGCGGCGTGCCTAACGCTATCAAAGTCTTCAAAGAGCTCCGCGCCAAGGGCCACAAGAAGTTCGGCATCCGGATCGACTCCGGCGACATCGCCAAATTGTCCCGCAAGGCCCGCAAGATGATGGACGACGCCGGCTTCCCGGAAGCAACCATCACTGCTTCCAATGCCTTGAACGAAAACGTCATCCACTCCCTTCTCCAAGAAGGCGCGCCGCTTGACAGCTTCGGCGTTGGTGAACAATTGATCACCAGCTCCAGCTCACCGGTTCTGAGCGGGGTCTTCAAGCTGGCCGCTTTGAAGATTGGCGACGGGGAATGGCAGCCAAAGATCAAGCTGTCCAACTCCAAGGAAAAGGTCACCCTGCCTGGTGAAAAGAAGGCTTACCGCCTCTACCACAAGGGGACCAAGAATGCCTTCGCGGACGTTATCGCCCTAGCTGATGAAAGCTTGCCAGAAGAATTCGTCGGCATTAACATGGACCCGATGATGACTGAAACTGAAGCCAACTTGAAGGACTTCGATGCCGTCCTCTTGACTCAGGTCGTTGTCGGCCCAAAGGCCAAGTCCATCGAAACCGACACCTTCAAGATCCAAAAGCACATGTACGAAAAGCTGGCTGAACTGCCTGAAGAAACCCAAAGACTGCTTAACCCGGACCGCTACCCGGTCTACCTGACTCCTGCCCTGGCTGACCTGCAAGCCAAGATGATCAAGGACCACAAGCTTTAAGTAAGTCATCGCTTTAATTGCATAAACAAAAAACGAAGTTGCTCAAGTAGAGCAGCTTCGTTTTCTTTTCTACTCTAAGTCAAGTGTTATCAACGATTTTAGGCAATTTTATTTTGAAATAAGGGCCTAATCGGGAAATGGTTCCCGGAGAATCGAGTTAAATATCTGATTTAGGGCATGATAAATACAGCCACCTTCTGTAATTTCAAAAAAGAGGCTGTTATAATATCTATTGGATCAATTTTTATGACAAAAGTCTTTGGTTATGTTTGGCTACGTCATAGCTATACAATTGATCATTCTTAATTAAAGCGAAGATCGTCCGTAATAATTTATGGATCGATGCGATAGCGGCCTTCTTGTGACTTGCAGTCTCAGAAGACCGTTTTCGTTTCTCGTAATAATCCGCAATATGGCAAGGGTTTCCCACTTTCTTAGCCGACTGAATTTGGTTTATGGCCAAGTACAGCACCTTTCTGCCAATAGCTGTCCCAAGCTTTGAAATTGACAGGTGGGCCGTGAGATTGCCAGATTCATAAACTTGAGGATCAACACCAACGAAGGCATTTAATTGGCTAGGGTTGTTAAAACGTCTGATATCCCCAAGCTCACTAATGATTCTTAGAGTAGTGTTTTTGCCGATGCCTGGAATGCTTGTGAGGATCTCCAGATCCCGTTTAGGAGCCAGCTTTGCCATCTCCTGTAAAGCAGTCTGGCACTCTTCTTCAGCGCTCAGAATGTTGTTAATAGCCATTTTGAGGCCACGAATATGAGCACTGTTCTTTTTGACAGCTGGGCATGCGACTTTAGCCAACCGAATAAGACTTTGCGCTATGTCGTTAGCGCGTTTTTTACCAATACCGGTTAAGCCCTTTAAGAAGTCGATGATATCGGCTTCTTTTGTTTCTAGTACGATATCTGGGTGTGGGAATCTGAGGACAATACTCCAGTAGTTTTTCCCTCTCGGATTAACCATTAAGTGCTCAATCTCTGGGAAAGTGAGCTGAATGGCTTTGTGCAGTCTATTCCTGTTGGTTATCAGATCGTGCGAAGCCTGCTCGTAGATACGGTTATTGGCCATCAATTCTTGATATTCTTCGCTTTGAACGTAGGCCAGCCGCTGCGGGTGCTCAGATTGCAGCTTGGCAAGGTACAAGGCATCAAGCTTATCGGTCTTGTTCTGGTGCAGGTCATCCTTTGTCTTTCTTTTGGCTTCTAGCGGATTCATCATGACATAGCGCAATTCGTGCATGTCCAAGAATGCCTGGAGTCTTCTGGAATAGACGCCAGTTGCTTCAAAGATAATCTGTGGGTTAGTAACCTGCTTAAGGTCACCTAGCAGCTGATTGAAGCCTACCATATCGTTGGAGATGGCATAGTCATTAACTTTTTGGCCATTGACCATAATGCATACGTTAGACTTTCGGCTGCTAACATCAATACCGAAAACAGTTTTCAATAAATCCATAAGAATAAACCTCCGCTTTACTCGGAGATGAGCTACCTCCACCTAATCCAATCAGATCTAATTTTCTCAACAGGACTTTAACAGCCAACATACTTAGACGAGATTCACAATTGAATGGTGAAGCTGCCCGTTTTGCCTACGACATCGTGTGTCCAGAAAAAGAACGGCATTGGCTTCATCTCCACTTTACATAGTAAAAGAAAAAGTGTTGAACGACTACTCCGTCGAGTAATCATCCAACACTAGGTTAGTATGTTTTGCCTGCTATTTTATTGTTCAGCCATTTTTTCTTCCAATTGTGACGTACACATCGGGCAGCGGCTGGCTTCGATGTCGATCTCGCTCTTGCAGTAAGGGCAGACCTTGGTCGTTGCTTCTTCTTCAACCTCTTCTTCCTTTTTGATCAAGAACCCGCCCCGATTGAAGGCCTTGACGATCAAAAACAGGACAAAGGCCATCATCAAGAAGTTGATGACCGCGGTCAAGAACTTCCCATATGCCAGGGTCACCCCGGCAAATTTCAGTGAGAACTGGTCAAAATTCATCCCACCGACCAGACCTAAAAGCGGACTGATGATGTCGCTGACCAGGGACTTGACGATGGTGGTGAAGGCACTGCCGATGATGATACCG
Organism: Lactobacillus delbrueckii subsp. jakobsenii ZN7a-9 = DSM 26046; assembly: GCF_001888925.1. NCBI lineage: Bacteria > Bacillati > Bacillota > Bacilli > Lactobacillales > Lactobacillaceae > Lactobacillus > Lactobacillus delbrueckii. Next base: position 637,133 of record NZ_CP018218.1, on the reverse strand, counting down.
ACGGCCATATCCATCACGTTGCCCTTAGAGATGAAGGTCTTGAACTCCGCGAAGAAGCCCTTAGTAGATTCGACAGCCTGCTGGCCGTCTGGCAGATTAATTCGATTTGGCATAGGATACTCCCAAACATAATTTAGTACTTATATAAATTAGCGAATTAATTATATCATTCTAAAGGAAAAATTAACAAGTTTTTTCTTACTCATAATCTGGCAAAACCCAACGGCCGATCGCTTCCGCCACCGCCCCCCGGTCAAAGGTCTTCTCCGTAATCTTATCGCAGTCAGCCCGCATTTCCGGGCTGACATTGGCCACCCCGACGCCGGTGCCGGCTGCCTTGATCATGGCCAGGTCATTGAAGCTGTCCCCGATCGCCATGGTCTCACCCAGCTGATAGCCCAGCTCCTGGCACAGTTTCTTTAGGCCTGTCCCCTTGTTCACCTTGGGCGGGTTGAATTCCAGGTAGCGGTTGGATGAAAAGCTCATCTCACTGACTTTTTCAAAATCTGCCAGGTCCTTCCGCAATTTTTTCAAGCGGGAAAAATCAGTATCGACGTAAAGAATCTTGGCAAAACGGGCTCCGCTGGCCCGCAAGGCCGTTAAGTCCCCGCCTGGCAAAGCCGCAAAGTCGGCCCGGCCTTGGCAAAAATCGATCTCTTCTTGCGTAAGCTGGTAGCCGTAAACCTGGTCCTCAGTGTAGATATGCATCCCCAGACCTAATTCCTGCCCCCGTTTGAAGATTTCCTCAACCAGGTCCCCGTCCATCCCGGTAAAGGAGATCAGGCGCGGCCCCTTGTTTTCAAAAACCGCCCCGCCGTTGTAACAAATCGTGTACTGGCCGGCTTGATCCGCCTGGCCCAGTTCTTCTAGCGTCTGCCTTAAAGAGTAAAAGCCGCGCCCTGTAGCGGGCACGAATTTGATGCCCAGTTCCTGGCATTTTTTAATAGCCCGCAGATTTTCCTCTACTACCCGGCTGCCCGGCCCCAGCAAGGTCTCATCTAAGTCGCTGGCAATCAGTTTGATCATCATTTTTCTACCACCATGATAGCGCTTTTAGGAGCAAAAAGAAAACAAAAATGAAAAAGAAAATGGAAAGAAAAAATAAAAAAGCTGCCTTACCGCAGCTTAATCGGTGATGGTTACCTCACCGGCAATATCCTTGTTGAAAAAGGCTCTGACGTCCTCCAGGCCCATCCCCTGGCCCAGGGCCCACATCAGCTTGGTTACAGCACTTTCACTGGTCATGTCCCGGCCACTGATCGCCCCTTCCAGCATAGCCGCCCGGCCAACCTCATACTTGGTCAAGTCAGTCCGTTCATACAAACACTGGCTGCAGGCCACCACGGGGACTCCCCGCTTGATGATCTCCCCGATCGCCTTAACCATGTTCCGCCGCATGTAGTTCATGCCGCCAAGGCCATAGGCTTCGATGACGATCCCCCTGACCCCGCTGTCGACCATGGCGGACAAAACCGCCGGGTCAAAGCCTGGGAAAAGCTTGATCATGGCCACCTGGGTCTCCACCTTGGTGTTCAAAGTGCAGATGGCGTGCTCGCTTGGCACGTATTCAAAGTCTTTGTGCTTGATGTCAATGCCGTCTGAAGTCACCATAGCCACCGGGTCAACGTTGATGCTCTTGAAGGCGTCAAAACCGGTCGTCCGGATCTTAACGCAGCGGCAGCCCCGCATGATCTGCCGGTTAAAAGCGATATAGATCCCCGGCTTGCAGGTTGCGGCCGCGGCAAAAGCAACCCGGAGGTTATCTGGAGCATCGCTTAAGATGGCCTGCATGGGCGCCTGGCTCCCGGTTAAAACAACGGGCAGGTCAATTCCCTGCAACATAAAGGTGAGCATAGACGCCGTGTAAGCCATGGTGTCAGTCCCGTGGGAGACGACGATACCATCAAAGCCCCGGCGCAATTTATAAATCTGTTCGGCGATAAAAGCCCACTCTTCCGGCTGGATGTTGGAAGAGTCCAAAGACAAAATGTCCTTGACCTCGACTTCATAAGGCAGGCCGCCCAGGGTATGGAGCAATTCCGCCCCGGACTTGCCCGGGATCAAGCCCTCTTCTGAAGCCACGGACGCGATCGTCCCCCCAGTCGACAGCAGCAATATTTTCTTATTGGTCATCTTTTTTCCTCGCATGCTTCCCGATTTTCCTCAGCCAAAAGCTCATACAAACGATCCAGGTACTTTTCCAGCTGGCTTAGTTCTTGCCGGCTGTAGAGCTGCTCCACCTTTTCCTGCAGCTTGTGCATCCCCTTTTTAGCGCTGGCGCAAATCTGCCGGCCCTCATCCGTCAGGCAGACGATCTTCACCCGCTTGTCGCTTTCCGCCAGGCGGCTTCTGACATAGCCCTTGCCTTCCAGGCGGCCGACAATCCCGGCCATGGTGGCCTGGGCCACTTCAAAGTGGTTTTCCAGCTGCTTTAAAGGCGCCTGCTGGCCCGCGCATTTCTCCAGATAAACCAGGCAGTGAAACTGTGAAAAGGTCAGGCCCAATTTCTTGAGCTCATAGTTGCCCCTTTTGGCCATCAAATCATTGATCTTCTTGACTCTTAACCCTAAATCCATCGTTTCCTCGGCTCCTAATCTACCAACAATACCTAAGAGCCTATTTTACCATTTTTACCGGTTAAAATTCCTCTTCCAGCCGCTTAGCCTGGTCGATTTGCTCCCGCAACTTGCTTAAATTTGCCATTTTTTCCTCAAAAGTCCCCTATTTTCCAAGTATTTTTAAAAAAAGCACCCTTAGTACTTTACGAGATAAAATGAAAGTATTATCATTGAGATGAGAAAATTACGATTAGGTTGAGCGTAACACCAAACGCTGAACTTTATCTGTGGCAAATTGTTATTGTTATCAGTGTAATTTTTCACATCACAGAGAACGCGAACCAGCCGGTTCGCGTTTTTTGTTTCTCTTTATTTTGCTTAAGCTGTCTTGGTCACGTCCACCCAGGCCGTATAGTCAGAGTATTTTTCCAGAGCCGGGATGGTCAAGGCCACGGTGGCTGAAGACTCAGGAAGTTCAATTACGTTAACGTCAGTATCTTTGAAAAAATCTTTTACTCGTTCAACTGCCACTGTTTAACCTGCTTTCTCTGCTCAAGAAGCTTATTAATCTGAGATTAGAAATATTTTAAAAATCAGTATAAACCTTTTTGACCGCGGCGGCAAGTCCGGCGATATCTTCCGGCATCGTCGTGCAGCAGCCCCCGACCAGTTTTGCCCCCGCCGCCAGCCAGTCAGCCCCCGCCTGGCCAAAGTCCGCGGCTTCCGGCGGGTAGACCCACTTTTTAACAGAAGGATCGTATTCGGCCCCGGAATTAGGGTAAACGACGATTGGCAATTTAGAAGCGCGGAGATTTTTCACCACATCGACAGTCCAGGCCAGCTTGAAGCAGTTGGCCCCGGCCGCGAAGACCTGGGCATAGGCGCTGACTTCCTCGACCGCTTCAGTTAAAGGCAGGCCCTCGCTGATAGTGGCCGGATCCTTTAAGGAAAAGCTGACGTAAACAGGCAGGTCCGGATACTTGGCCTTGAGGTAGTCCAGAATAGCTCTGACTTCGCTCAGCTTAGGCTGAGTCTCAACCGCCAGGCAGTCCACCCCGCCGGCAACTAATTCTTCAATCCGCGGGGCGTGAAAGTCCACGTATTCTTCATGGCTTAAAGCATAGTCGCCCCGGTATTCACTGCCGTCAGCCAGGTAGGCTCCGTAAGGGCCAACTGAACCAGCCACGAAGTTGTGGATGCCGGTCGCTTTTTCAAAGTCGTCTCTGGCCTTAATGGCCACGGCAGCGGAATCTCTGATTAAGCCTCGAGCCGCGTCCTCACTTAATCCGTGCTTCATGAAGGCCGACAGGCTGGCCTGGTAGCTGTCGGTGATCGTGACCCGGGCGCCGGCCTTGAAGTACTCCTGGTGGACCCGGTAGACCAGGTCTGGGTTATCCGCGAGGGCCTTGGCCGTCCAGAGGTCGGAATTGGTGTCTTCGCCCCAGGCTTCAAGCGGCGTGGACATGGACCCGTCCAAAGTCACCGGGCCTTGGGTCAGAAGGGATGGTAAATCCGCCATCGTTTTTCCTCCATCATGTGTTATCATGTTACTGTTTATTTTAATAAAAAACCAATCTGTTTTGAAGAGGTATTTTTATGGCTCAACAAGAAAAAGTCGACCACCTCGAGCGGAAGATGGAAGCCCGGCATATTCAGATGATCTCCCTGGGCGGGGTCATCGGGACCGGTCTCTTCTTAAGCTCGGGCTATACCATCAGCCAGGCCGGACCCATCGGCACGATTATCGCCTATTTCTTCGGGGCGATCCTGGTTTACGCCGTCATGCTCTGCCTGGGCGAATTGTCGGTGGCCATGCCCTACACGGGTTCCTTCCACGTTTACGCTAAGAACCTGCTTAATCCGGCCACCGGCTTTACGGTCGCCATTCTCTACTGGCTGACCTGGACTATTGCCCTGGGCAGCGAGTTTACCGCGGCGGGGATTATCATGCGGCACTGGTTTCCCTCTGTCCCCGTCTGGATCTGGAGCCTGGTCTTCATGATTTTGATTTTCCTCTCCAATTTCTTCTCGGTCAAGATTTTCGCGGAAAGCGAGTTTTGGTTCGCGGCCGTCAAGGTGGCGGCAATCGTCGCCTTCATCATCTTAGGGGGACTGGCGGTGATCGGAGTTATTCCTTTAAAGGGCAGCCAAGGAGCACCAGGTTTGACCAACCTGACCGAGGACGGCTGGTTCCCGACTGGTTTTGGCGGGGTTTTTACCACTATGCTCACGGTCAACTTTGCCTTCTCGGGGACGGAGCTGATCGGGATCACGGCCGGGGAAGCCAAGGAACCGGAAAAGACCCTGCCTAAGGCCATCCACACCACCTTATGGCGGCTGATCATCTTCTTCATCGGCTCCATCTTCATCATGGCCTGCCTCATCCCCTACAAGCAAGCCGGCGTTACCGAAAGTCCCTTCGTCCACGTCTTTAACATGATGGGGATTCCTTTTGCCAGCGACTTGATGAACTTCGTCGTTTTGACAGCCATCATCTCTGCCGGCAATTCCGGCCTCTATGCCTCAACCAGAATGCTCTGGTCCCTGGGCAATGAGGGAACTATCCCAGTTGTTTTTGCAAAAACCAACAAAAGAGGGATTCCGCCCATCTCCTTGCTGATAAGCATGCTGGGTGGGGTCTTCTCCCTTCTGACCAGTGTCTACGCGGCTGACACGATCTACCTGGTCCTGGTTTCCATCTCCGGCTTGGCGGTGGTCTTCGTCTGGATGGCGATCGCCCTGTGCCAGCTCAAGTTCCGGCAGAAGTGGCTGAAAGAAGGGCATACGGAGGGCGAGCTCAAGTTCAAGACCCCCCTCTATCCTTTCACGCCTTGGTTTGCCTTTATCGCCAGCCTGGCATCCTGCCTTTTGATCTGGTTTGACCCTTCCCAGAGGGTAGCCTTGTACGCGACGATTCCATTCGTGATCTTCTGCTACGTCGCCCACCATTTCTATGCTAAAAACCAGGAGAAAAAGCAGACCAGTCTTTAACAAGAGCGTCTTCGGGCGCTTTTCTTTTTGCCTGGGAATCGAATCAAATCAAGTAAATCTAATCAAATCAAATCTAATCAAATCATTGACGACATTGACGCGATTCGCTAAAATATGATTAGATTGCAAGCAGTAAAAAGGAGGCGCGCCATGCTTACGCCAAATGATTCCAGCAGCTTTGAAAACCAGCTTTCTCCCCGCCAGGACTTGACCTTCAACTCCCTGCAGGCCCTTTTTGACCAGCAGGGTCTCCCTTTTAGCCCGCCGTCCAGCCAGTTCGGCATCCTCCAGTTCAGTAATTTCGACCTCCTGGTCTCTGACCAGTGCCCTTACACGATCAAGTGCGCTGTTTTTAAGGGGACAGACCAGGATGAATTCCTGGACCGGCAGGAGTTTACCGGGTCCCTGGCCGCTCAATTCCAGCAGGTCTACGATTTTTTGGAAAAGCACAACCCAGTAGAGAGCCAGATTAAGGGACTTTACCGGGAAGACCGGCCAGCCTACCCCAAGCAGGCCTTAAGAGAAGCCTTGATGAACGCGATTATCCACAGGGACTACAGCAACCCGGCCAGCAGCTTGATCAACTTATACACAGACCGGGTGGAATTCATTTCTTTTGGCGGCCTCATGCCCGGGATTAGCCTGGAAGACATCCAGCTGGGCCTGTCAGTTTGCCGGAACAAGCGCTTGGCTGACCTCTTTTACCAGCTGAAGCTGGTGGAATCCTACGGAACGGGGTTAGCCAGAATCAAGAGTGCCTACAAGGGCAGCCGCCTTGCGCCCCAGATTTTAGCCGCTCCCAGCTCTTTTAAAGTGGTCCTGCCCCATTACCAGGCAGCTGTTAAAGCGGCTTCTAAACCAGTCAAAAAGGCGGTAACACCTGCTCCTTCCCCTAGCCCAGCCCCCAAGCCAAAGGCCCGGGCAACTGGCAATGAAGAAACCGTTTTGGCTTTTGGCAAAGAGCATGGGGAATTTATCAGAAGCGATATTGAGGAGCTCTTAGGGGTCAGCCCAGCTACGGCGACCCGGCTCTTGCGGCAGATGGAAAACAGCGGCTTGGTTCTCAAGCGGGGCAAGGCCAAGGCCATCCGCTACCGGATCAGCGAAAATTCATAAGCAAACAGTTCGGTTCCTGCCTAAACGTGCTAACATAGGTAGGGACTTTTTTCATCCAAAAAATTACAATCCAATAGAAATCTGGCAACAATCATGCAACAATTTACTCCGATTCTTTTAGGCAGCGACATCAATGTTTACGGGATGGCCCGGTCCTTCCACGAGGCTTACGGGATCAAGGTCCAGGCCTGGGGCGCGTCCACTTTAGCCCCGACCCGGTATTCAAAGATCGTTGACATCGAGGTTCACCCGGGCCTTACTGAAGACCCGGAATTCATCAAGGTTATGCGCGAGAAGATCAAGGAATACAAGAAGCACCCGGAACCGGTGATCTTGATCTCCTGCGGGGACAGTTACTCAGAACTTTTAGCCAAGCACAAGCAGGAGCTGGAAGAGGCCTTCATCGTTCCTTATATCGACTACGCCCTCTTGGAAAAACTGATCTCTAAGGAGGGCTTCTACGAGGTCTGTGAAGAATACGGCCTGCCTTACCCGAAGACCAAGGTCATCACTATGTCCACTTACAAGGATGGTTCTTACGCCGACGTACCCTTCCCCTTCCCGGTCGCTTTAAAGCCGGAAGACCCGGTTTCCTGGCTGGACGTCCAGTTTGAAGGGCGGAAGAAGGCTTTTGTTATCAAGGATCTGGACGAATTCAAGGATATTGTGGGCAAGATCTACACCAATGGCTACAAGGAAGACTTGATTTTGCAGGACTTCATCCCGGGCGATGACTCCAACATGCGGGTCTTGAACGCTTATGTGGACAAGAATCACCAGGTCAAGATGATGTGCCTGGGCCACCCCCTCTTGGAAGACCCGGACCCGATTGCCATCGGCAACTACATGGTAATCGCGCCGGACTATGACGAGAAGCTCTACCAGACTGTCCAGGCCTTTTTGGAAAAGATCAACTACACGGGCATGGCCAACTTTGACATCAAGTACGACGTCCGCGACGGCCAGTACAAGTTCTTTGAGATCAACCTCCGCCAAGGCCGGTCCAGCTTCTACGTCACTTTGAACGGCTACAACCTGGCCAAGTGGTATGTGGACGACTATGTGGAAGACTCGCTTAAGGACCAGCCGGTTGTTTATGGCAACCAGGATCCGGCCAAGCACAAGCTCTGGTTGGGTGTACCGGACAAGATTTTTGAACAATACGCGGTCGACTCCCTGGCCAAAAAGGAAGCCTTGGCACTTCTGCGGGCCGGCAAGGTAGGCACCACGGTCTTCTATAAGCCGGACATGAACGTCAAGCGCTGGCTCTTGATGAAGCACATGTACCACAACTACTACAAGGATTACCAGAAGTACTTCAAGGTAAATAAGGAGCAGTACTTCGAGAAAAAGTAAGAAACATAAACTTATGCACAGGAAAAAGAGGAATCTTGTGGAAGATTCCTCTTTTTTGCGAACTATTTTTCTGTCCTGTTTAAAAGTTGTGGATAATCCGCAGGCAGATGTGCAGGGCTTTGGCCTGGGAGACCTGACCCCAATCGCGGTCATCATGCGCCTCCACGTTAGCCAGGGAACCAGCCGTGTAGAGGAGCTGGCTGAATTCAGCGCCCCGTTTAGCGGCAACAGCAGCCATTGAGGCGCACTCCATCTCTACCACCTGGCAGCCTTCCCCGCACCGGTATTCGACCATGTCCTGGGTTTCCCGGAAAAAGCCGTCAGTCGTCCAGGTCGTGCAGGGCTCAAACGGTAGTCCTTGCTCTTTTAAGCCTTGGCCAATTTTTTCAACAGCTACTGGGTCAAGGTCTACATAGCGGCTAGCCGGCAGGTACTTGCAGGAAGTGCCTTCATCTCTTAAAGCCCGGGTCGGGATCAAGAAGTCGTTTTCCTTAATGTCCACCAAGGTCCCGCAGGAGCCAACAGCCAGAAACTTCCGGCAGCCAAGGGCGATCAAGGCATCCATGAACTGGGCGGCGGCGGGACCACCTAATGGTGCCCGGCATAAGCACAGCTGCTCACCTTGGTTCTCAATAATATAGATCGGCCGCAGGCGGTCAATCGTAATAAAGTGGTCAGCCACAGTTGCCTTTACCTGCTCGGCATACTTATCGACTTCGTCCCCTAAGAAGGCAAAGAGGCATTTTTCCGGCAGCCTTACGTCTTCATTATCATGGCCCGGCTTCAGAACTTCCTGGGAAACCAGATCATATTCCAAAATCGGCAATTCGTTTTTCTCGATCATAATCTAGTCCTTTCCAGTTTAAGCAAGTTAAAGTATAGCGAATTACTACTTTTTGGTGAAAAGATTTTCTGTAACAGACAGAGTAAGCTTGACAAAGATTAGCGGCTAGTGTATCTTTTAAATATACTTTAATTTTATAAGGAAGGAAAAGCTGACATGACTAACTTTTCTGGTCAAAACATGAACACTATGTGTACTTGCGGCATGATGTGCGGCATGTGTTTTGCTATGCAAATTTACGATAGTGACGGCTTTTCTGTCAGTTCGTAAAGGACCAAGCGGTTCTTTCGCGAGATCAGACCAGGCTTATTGCCAAGGCTCAGTCACTATTGACTGGGCCTTTTTCTTTTGTCCTGGCCTTTAATTCGGTTCTAATACAAACCTGGCTTGTCCTGCTTTGCTAGAAAGGAGCTGTCAAAAATTTTACACAGCATTTTCACCGACTACCTGCCGCAAATCTTCGCGGCCGGCTTCAAATACACCATCACCCTGGCCCTCATTTCCTTCATTCTTGGCTTGATCATCGCGCTGGTCACTGCCTTGGTGAGGATTTCAGACAAGGGCGGCGGCTTTTTAATCATCAAGGCCATCTTCCGCTTCTATGTCTGGCTCTTCCGGTCAACACCCCTGCTGGTGCAGCTTTTTATCGTCTACTTCGGCCTGCCTTATTTAAAAATCCCCGGCCTTTTGCCTAACGGGATCAAACTGGCTCCTTTTACCGCCGGCATTATCACCTTCTCTTTGAACACCGGGGCCTACGCTTCAGAGACGATCCGGGCTGCTATTCAATCCGTGCCGCGCGAACAATGGGAAGCAGCTGCTTCCATCGGCATGAACCGGGGAAAGACTCTGAGAAGAATCATCCTGCCCCAAGCTCTAAAAGTTTCCATCCCGCCTTTGTCCAACAGCTTCATCGGCTTGGTCAAGGACACGTCCCTGGCAGCCTCAATCACCATTGTGGAAATGTTTGAAGTCAGCCAGCAGATCGCCGCGGAAAACTACCAGCCCCTGATCATGTACAGCCTGGTTGCCCTGGTTTACGCTCTCTTCTGCAGCGTCCTCTCCTGGCTCCAGGGCTGGCTTGAAAAGGCAAGCAGCCGGCATAGCAAAGAAAGCGAGGCAGAAGCATGAAAATCACTAAGGTAAGCAAGACTTTTGGCAACCACCAAGTTTTAAAAAACATTTCTCTGGACTTCCCTGCCGGCAAAACGACCGTTTTGGTTGGCCCATCCGGCTCCGGGAAATCCACTATTCTCCGCTCCTTAGACCTGCTGGAGCGGCCGGAAAGCGGAAACTTTGACCTGGATGAGCTCCACATTGATTTTTCCCAAAAAATCAAAGACGCGGATATCTTAACTGTCCGCAAGAAGACCGGGATGGTCTTTCAGTCCTACAACCTCTTCCCCCACTTCACGGTCTTGCAGAACGTGACCGAAGGCCCTGTCCAGGTTCTAGGGAAAAAGAAGGCTGACGCGGAGGCTGAAGCCAAGAAGCTCCTGGCCAAGGTAGGCCTGGCCGACAAAGCAGACTTTTACCCAGAGACGCTTTCTGGCGGGCAGGCGCAGAGAGTCGCGATCGCCAGGTCCCTGGCCATGCATCCCGAATACATCTTGCTAGATGAGCCGACCAGTGCCCTGGACCCCGAACTGGAAATAGAAGTGCTGAAGGTGCTCTTGGAACTAGCTAAGGAAAAGCAGTCCCTGGTCATCGTAACCCATAATCTGGCATTTGCCCGGCGGGTCGCCGACAAGATTGTCTTTGTGGAAAACGGAGAGATCCTCTACGATGGAGATGCCAGAAAATTTTTTGCTCAAGACAATGACAACCAGCGGATCCGGGACTTCCTTAATTCCATGTCCCTGGCCAGCTTGGACTGATTTTTAGCAAAAATCGCAAAACTAAAAATATAAACAGAAAAGAGAAACATCATGAAAAAATCAATCAAGAAGATCTTGTCCTTTTTAGCAGTTGCGGGAATTGGCGCCAGCCTGGCCGCTTGCTCCTCATCTTCCAGCTCATCCTCAAGTTCTTCTTCCTACCAGTCAGAACTGACCAGCAAGGGGACTTTGACGATCGGTCTGGAAGGCACTTATGCCCCATATTCTTACCGGAAGAGCGGCAAGCTGACCGGTTTTGAAGTCGACTTAGGCAAGGCCGTTGCTAAAAAGCTGGGCTTAAAAGCCAAGTTTGTTCCAACCAAGTGGGATTCCTTGATCGCCGGCCTGGGCTCTAGCAAGTACGATGTAGTTTTGAACAACATCACTCAAACACCAGAACGCAAGAAGGTCTACAATTTCTCTGACCCTTACATTTATTCCCGCTACGCCTTGATCACCAAAAAGTCCAGCAAGGTTACCAAGTTAAGCCAAATCCAAGGGAAAAAGTGGGCTGAAGGCACTGGGACCAACAACGCGGCCCTGGTTAAGAAGTACAAGGGGACCATCGTTCCTTCTGGGGATTTTTCAACCAGTCTGTCCTTAGTCCGCCAAGGCCGCGTGGACGGGACAATCAATGCCGCTGAAGCCTGGTATGCGTATGCCAAGGACAACAACACCAAGGACTTAAAGATGACCGACTTGTCCAAGCAAGTTGATCCAGTTAAGGTTTCCGCTCTTTTCAACAAGAAGAACACCAAGCTTTTGGCCAAGTTCAACAAGGCCTTAGCCGAAGTCAGAAAAGAAGGCACTTTGAAGAAGCTCTCCATCAAGTACTTTGGGGCTGATATCACTAAGAGCAACTAAGCTTCAAGCAAAAAATGAAGACAAAACATACTAACCTAGTGTTGGATGATTACTCGACGGAGTAGTCGTTCAACACTTTTTCTTTTACTATGTAAAGTGGAGATGAAGCCAATGCCGTTCCTTTTCTGGACACACGATGTCGTAGGCAAAACGGGCAGCTTCACCATTCAATTGTGAATCTCGTCTAAGTATGTTGGCTGTTAAAGTCCTGTTGAGAAAATTAGATCTGATTGGATTAGGTGAAGGTAGCTCATCTCCGAGTAAAGCGGAGGTTTATTCTTATGGATTTATTGAAAACTGTTTTCGGTATTGATGTTAGCAGCCGAAAGTCTAACGTATGCATTATGGTCAATGGCCAAAAAGTTAATGACTATGCCATCTCCAACGATATGGTAGGCTTCAATCAGCTGCTAGGTGACCTTAAGCAGGTTACTAACCCACAGATTATCTTTGAAGCAACTGGCGTCTATTCCAGAAGACTCCAGGCATTCTTGGACATACACGAATTGCGCTATGTCATGATGAATCCGCTAGAAGCCAAAAGAAAGACAAAGGATGACCTGCACCAGAACAAGACCGATAAGCTTGATGCCTTGTACCTTGCCAAGCTGCAATCTGAGCACCCACAGCGGCTGGCCTACGTTCAAAGCGAAGAATATCAAGAATTGATGGCCAATAACCGTATCTATGAGCAGGCTTCGCACGATCTGATAACCAACAGGAATAGACTGCACAAAGCCATTCAGCTCACTTTCCCAGAGATTGAGCACTTAATGGTTAATCCGAGAGGGAAAAACTACTGGAGTATTGTCCTCAGATTCCCACACCCAGATATCGTACTAGAAACAAAAGAAGTCGATATCATCGACTTCTTAAAGGGCTTAACCGGTATTGGTAAAAAACGCGCTAACGACATAGCGCAAAGTCTTATTCGGTTGGCTAAAGTCGCATGCCCAGCTGTCAAAAAGAACAGTGCTCATATTCGTGGCCTCAAAATGGCTATTAACAACATTCTGAGCGCTGAAGAAGAGTGCCAGACTGCTTTACAGGAGATGGCTAAGCTGGCTCCTAAACGGGATCTGGAGATCCTCACAAGCATTCCAGGCATCGGCGAAAACACTGCTCTAAGAATCATTAGTGAGCTTGGGGATATCAGACGCTTTAACAACCCTAGCCAATTAAATGCCTTCGTTGGTGTTGATCCTCAAGTTTATGAATCTGGCAATCTCACGGCCCACCTGTCAATTTCAAAGCGTGGGACAGCTATTGGCAGAAAGGTGCTGTACTTGGCCATAAACCAAATTCAGTCGGCTAAGAAAGCGGGAAACCCTTGTCATATTGCGGATTATTACGAGAAACGAAAACGGTCTTCTGAGACTGCAAGTCACAAGAAGGCCGCTATCGCATCGATCCATAAATTATTACGGACGATCTTCGCTTTAATTAAGAATGATCAATTGTATAGCTATGACGTAGCCAAACATAACCAAAGACTTTTGTCATAAAAATTGATCCAATAGATATTATAACAGCCTCTTTTTTGAAATTACAGAAGGTGGCTGTATTTATCATGCCCTAAATCAGATATTTAACTCGATTCTCCGGGAACCATTTCCCGATTAGGCCCTTATTTCAAAATAAAATTGCTAAAATCGTTGATAACACTTGACTTAGAGTAGAAAAGAAAAGGAGTCAGTTCCGGTTTGGAACTGGCTCCTTTTAGATGCAGAGAATTATATGGGATAGTGTGCTTTAAGCGTGGAATTCGATTACTACGCAGACCATAGCATTGCTGCCGCTGCTGTAGTGGCCTACGCCGATGTAGGCGGTGTGGTTGCCAGATACGAGATCAAGGCTTTTTACCGGATCAGCGACTTGTCAGCAAAAGAGCTGAATCAGCGCTTCAAGAGTGCCTTCTTTTGCTTAGCGGAATACTTCATCCAGACCAATGCTGTCGGAGACGCATGCCTTTGACGAGTTAATCAAGGAATTGGAAAAAAGAGATAAGAACTAGGTGACTACCATGACTGAAGTAATGCCACAATTTATCTAGGTCAAGCTTGACCGGGCCAAGAAGGAAACGACTGAAGAAGTGACTGAAGAAGTGACTAAAGAAACGACTGAGAAGGTGACTAGAGATTACTTGCTCAACATTCTCAACACCACTAACTTTACTCTGGATAGAGCCATGGACCTCTTGGGCATCCCCGAAGCAGACCGCCCTATGTACAAAGACCTGCTCAAGAAAAAGTAAGCAGCAAAAAAGCGGACAAGGCAAACTTGTCCGCTTTTCTTACGCTTTAATTTTATAATTCATCGCCGTTTGAAGCGATAACCTTTTGGTACCAGTAGTATGAATCCTTAGGCAGGCGCTTAAGCGTACCTTCGCCCTTGTCATCACGGTCAACGTAGATGAAGCCATACCGCTTGGACATTTGACCAGTTCCGGCAGAAACGCAGTCAATGCAGCCCCAAGTCGTGTAGGCACGCAGGTCAACCCCATGTTCAACTGCCTTGTCCATCGCCTTGATGTGCTTTCTCAAGTAGTCAATCCGGTAATCGTCATGAACAGTACCATCTTCTAGCTTATCAACGGCACCAAGACCATTTTCCACCACCATCATTGGGATGCCATAACGGTCATACATCTTTTCCAAGTACAGTTGCAAGCCGTCTGGGTCAGTTGACCAGCCCCATTCAGAGTATTCAAGATATGGGTTCTTAGCGCCGGCAGCGAAGTTGCCCTTAGCCTTTTCACCAACATCATGGGTGGTAACCATGTTTGACATGTAGTATGAGAAGGTGTACATGTCAACTTTACCTTCCTTCATGACTTCAAGGTCGCCATCTTCAATCTTCAAATGAACATTGTGTTCATCCCATAAGCGCTTGGCAAAACTTGGATACTCACCCTTAGCTTGCGCGTCAGCACAGTAAAGCTGGCTCAATTCTTCTTCATAGCGAGCAGCCAAAGCATCCTTTGGATCAGGGGTGCCTGGGTAGTAAACAGAACCGGCAATCATGTTCCCGATCATGAAGTCTGGGTTGATCTTGTGGCCTACAACAACTGCCTTAGCAGAAGCAACGAATTGGTGGTGCAGCTTTTGGTAAGCCTTTTGGTAATCTGCATCAGATACCTTGCCATCACCCACCAGCTTCAAGAACATCAAGGATGAGTTGATTTCGTTGAAGGTCAGCCAGTATTTAACCAGGTCCTTGTATTCCTTGAACAAGGTCGTCGCGTACTTAACGTAGAGGTCAATCATCTTACGGTCTTGCCAGTCGTTGTACTTTTCGCCTAAAGCCAATGGGTCTTCATAGTGGGAAATCGTAACTAATGGTTCAATCCCATTCTTCTTCAGTTCTTCAAAGACTCTGCGGTAGAAGTCCAGCCCTTCCTGGTTTGGCTTGTCTTCTTCACCGGTTGGGAAAATCCGCGTCCAGGCAATGGAAGTCCTGAATACCTTAAAGCCCATGTCCGCGAACATCTTGATGTCTTCCTTGTAATGATGGTAAAAATCGATTGCTACATGGTTCGGGTAGTATTCATTGTCAAAAATCTTCCCCTTAGCGCCCTTTGGCAAGGAGCTGGCGAACATCCCAGCTACTTTGCCATCCTTGCCATCCAAAGTGTAAGTCAGATAACGCGGACTTTCCAAAGAGCCGGCCGTGGTAATGTCAGTCACTGACAAGCCCTTGCCGCCTTCGTTGTATCCACCTTCAACTTGGTTAGCAGCTACGGCGCCGCCCCACAAAAAGTCTTTTCTAAAATGAGCCATTATTTTTCCTCCTAAATTGTAAGTTCAGGTTTATTCGTCTAAATCAGTTGTAGCAGCAAGCTATTTGCTCTTACAAACAGTATGGTATCATATAGGAAAGCGATTACTCCCCATTTCTTAAAGCACTTAGGGACAATTCATAAAGGAGAAAAGGACATGCCCATTGCTTACGAAGAGATCGACAATCTCGCCCGCCTCCCCTTCAAATTTTTCAAAAGATCAAATTACGCTCCTAAAGCCCCCACCCACTGGCATACCGGAATCGAAATCGACTATTTGGTATCTGGGGAAGACTTCAAGGTTGTCATTGCTGGCCAGACCCACCATTACAATTCCGGCGATATCTGGGCTATTGACCGCTCACAGATTCATGCCGCGACGGGGCACAAAGACCGGTATTATTATGTGATGGGACTGATTATTGACAATAATTTTTTAGAAAAAGAATATCCTTCCAGTAAAAATTGGCGGATCAAGATGGACCATATCAGCCGCGATACAGCCAGCTACCGGCAGTTAAGAAAAAATCTGATTACCATCGCTGAACTCGTCGACCAGCCGATCAGTGACAGTATCCGCTTTTTAATTTTGAGCGAATTTTTTCAAATGATTGCCCTGATCGACAGCGAATATACTGAAAAAACTGCCGTCACAACGCCGCCAGACCAATCTTTGGCTGACACGGTGATCGCCTACATCGCCAACAACTCTTCCACCAATATCACGGCACAAAGCATTGCTGAACATTTTAGAATTTCACAAGTGACTTTAAATAAAGAATTGAGCCAAGTGACTAAACTTCCTTTAGGCAAATACTTAAAACAAGTCCGGCTCATGCACGCCAGATACCTCTTGCTGAGTACAAACTATTCCGTCGCCTACATTGCCAATTACTGCGGCTTTTCTTCAGCCAAAGTTTTAGAACGTAATTTTAAAGCCTGGAAAAAAATGACCCCCAGCCAATATCGCAAAGCTTTTAGCAAATATTTCAATGAATAAAAAAACGGACAAGCCAAACTTGCCCGCTTTTTTCGTTTAACCTGCAGTATTACTCAAATGAATCTCCCGGTCAAATAACTGCCGCATCTCTTCAGTCAAGTTGTGCGCGATAAAAACAATCGTTGCATCGGTTTGCAACAGATTCTGCAGAATTTCCAAGCCATTGTGTGCATCGATGGCTGAAGTGCCTTCATCAATGAAAATCAGCTGACTATCATGGATCTGTGCTCTGGCCAAAACCACTTTTTGCCGCTGGCCGCCAGACAGGGCATGCTTGCCTTGATCGAGTTCCGTATCTACTCCTGCCGGGAATTTAGCCAGATCTTTTCCCAAATTCACCTGCTTAACAAAATGCATTACCCGGTCATTCAGCTTGGAGTTAAACATTGTAATGTTTTCCTTGATTGTACCTGGAAAGAGAACCGGATCTTGCGGAACATAACCAATTTGAGACAGGTCTGGCCGCTCAATTTCTTGCCCGGCTTCGTTTTTAAAACAAATCTTTCCAGTCGCCAATGGCAACTCCTGCAGGATCAGCTTAAAAAGCGTAGGCTTTCCAGTCCCGCTGTCACCTGACAATAAGATTTTTTCTCCCCGCTTGATTTGAAAATCCGGATAAGTGATTTTTTCCTCATTACTAAAAGCTACAGACAAGGCTTGAACTGACAATGACTGAAATTGGTCCAAACTTTCTGTCTTTTCTAAGTGGTCGGTCTGAACTGCAAGCTGCTTTCTGAGCTTGGCGTTTAAAGTCTTGCTTGACTGCAAAATAGTATATTGGTTGACCACAACCCCCAGTTCAGTAAAAATCGTGCTGGCAAAGTTGCCAATGCTAAAGAAAACACCAAAATTCATCCGGCCAGTAATAATCAAGACACCTGAAACGAGCAAAATTAAGGCCTGGGACAACACGTTTGCGGCATTGTTGACGCCGCTGGCAAATTGCATCCGGCCGGACCGTCTGACATTGGCATCTTCAAGTTGCCTTCCTTGAGCAGTCGTCACCGCCAAAAGCTTCTGCTTGACGTGGTATCTCTGCAAAACGCTCAAACCGCTAAACCATTTTTCCAGCATATCGAGATAACGCTTGTTTTCATTAGAAATATCATCCATAGCCTTTTGCAAAGCTGGAGATAAAAATCGAGGCATGAAAAACATCAACACTGCAAGAAGCAGAATTACCAGCAATAAAAGCCAGCTGTAGGTAAAGACGATGATTGAGGAAAGGACTACATCCAATCCACAAGCGGTAATTTTCAGCCATGGAGCCAGGAAATTTTCACCCAGCATGTTTAAATCTTGGATCAAACTGTTCTGAACGCTGGAAACTTTTGGTGCCTTGTTACCACTGTTGTAGATTTTTTCCACTTCAGCAAACCGAAGCTTGTGGAAATACTCCTGAGTCTGTTTATCATACAAGTAATTGGCTCTATAAGATAAGCTGCCGCTGATGAAATTAACCACAACATTGATCCCGATAATTGTCACGAAAAGCAGCAGGTTTCCTTTGCGCAAGCCGTCCCCCAGCAGCGTCAGCAAAGCATTGTTGCCGGCAAGAAGCGCGCTACCGCCAATAACTAAAAGAATGATCGCGATAAACCTAACCCGGTTACCCTTGATAAAATCTGAATAATGCAAAACACTCACAACCTTTTTAAAGAATCTCCCACGTTTCCGTGTGTTAAGTATATATTAAAAAATAAAAAAGTTAAGTGATTTTTTCATTTTTTACACAAAAAAACTACCTGGAAATAACCAGGTAGTTTCTCCAGCGGAGAAAATTCCACTTTTTTATTCGTATTCAATAGTTGCCGGCGGCTTGCTCGTCACGTCGTACAGTACGCGGTTAACCTGCTTGACTTCGTTGACGATCCGCACGGAGATCTTCTGCAGAACATCCCATGGAATCTGGGCAAAGTCAGCCGTCATCCCGTCAATTGACGTAACGGCCCGGATGCAGACAGCATAGTCGTAAGTCCGGCCGTCGCCCATGACCCCGACGCTCCGCATCCCTGGCAAAGCAACAAAGTATTGCCAAATGCTTTCCTGCAAGCCTGCATTCTTGACTTCTTCCCGCAAGATCGCGTCCGCGTCCCGGACGATCCGCAGCTTCTCTTCAGTGATCTCCCCGATTACCCGGATAGCCAGGCCAGGACCTGGGAACGGCTGCCGCCATACCAAGTCGTGTGGCAGACCCAGCTTTTCACCCAAGACCCGGACTTCGTCCTTGAACAATTGCCGCAGCGGTTCAATCAGCTTGAACTGCATGTCTTCCGGCAAGCCCCCGACATTGTGGTGGCTCTTGATCGTGTGGGCCGTGTCGGTCCCTGATTCAATCACGTCAGTGTACAAGGTCCCTTGGGCCAGGAACTTGGCGTCCTTGATCTTCTTGGCTTCATCGTTGAAGACCTGCACGAATTCGTTGCCGATGATCTTCCGCTTCTTTTCTGGGTCGGTTACCCCAGCCAGCTTGGACATGAAGCGGTCCTTAGCATCAACTCTGACGATGTTCACGCCCAGCCCTTCTTTAAGAGCGGCCATAACTTCATCGCTTTCGTTCTTTCTAAGCAGGCCGTGGTCGACAAAAATCGCCGTCAACTGGCTGCCGATTGCCTTGTGCAAAAGGGTAGCCGTAACACTGGAATCAACCCCGCCGGAGATCCCCAGGATCACATTGGCGTCGCCAACTTCTTCTCTGATTGAGTCAACAGACAGCTTAATAAAGTCATCCATGGTCCAGTTGTCCTTAGCCCCGCAGACGTCAAAGGCAAAACGGCGCAAGATGTCCAGGCCGTATTCTGAGTTGCGGACTTCAGCGTGGAACTGGATTGCGTAGAACTTCCGGTCTGGGTCAGCCATGGAAGCGATCGGGCAGTTCTTGCTTGAAGCCAGAACTTCAAAGCCTTCTGGCACCTTGGTTACCAGGTCACCGTGGCTCATCCAGACAACCTGCTTTTCTGGCAGGCCCTTGTAAAGCGGGCTGTCAGCTTCCTTGACTTCAATGTGGGCTGAGCCGTATTCAGCTTCCCCGGCCTTTTCAACCGTCCCGCCCAGCTTCTGGGTCATCAGTTGCATCCCGTAGCAGATACCCAAGATTGGAATCCCCAGTTCAAAAATTTCCGGATCAACGTCCAGGGCGTTTTCATCGTAAACTGAGTTCGGGCCGCCGGAGAAGATGATCCCCTTAGGAGCGATCTTCTTCACTTCTTCTGCCGTAATCGTGTGCGGCAAAAGTTCTGAATAGATGCCAAAGTCACGGATCCGGCGGGTAATCAATTGGTTGTACTGGCTGCCGAAGTCCAGGACGATGATCTTGTCAAAATTGCTTAAATCGATTTTTGCCATTAGAAGTCGATGCCTCCGTAGTTAGGTGCGGCCTTGCTCATCATCACGTCGTGCGGGTGGGATTCACGCAGGCCGGCGTTTGAAATGCGGACGAATTGGGCGGTTTCAATCAGCTTGTCGATGTTTTCAGCCCCGCAGTAGCCCATACCGGACCGCAGGCCCCCAAGGATCTGGTAAACAACGTTGCTTACCGTACCCTTGTAAGAAACAACAGCTTCGATGCCTTCTGGCACCAGCTTGTTGGCTTCGTTCACGCCGCCTTGGAAGTAGCGGTCGCTTGAGCCATGCTGCTGGGACATGGCGCCAACTGACCCCATGCCACGGTAAGACTTAACCAGACGGCCGTCAGAACCTTGCTGCACGTCCCCTGGAGCTTCTTCAGTACCTGACAGCATGGAGCCCAGCATAACAGCGTTGCCGCCAGCAGCCAAAGCCTTAACCACGTCACCTGAGTACTTGATCCCGCCATCAGCGATGATCGGCTTGCCAAATTCCCGGGCTACGTCAGCCGCATCGTAAATAGCAGTCAATTGCGGCACGCCGACACCGGCAACCACTCTGGTGGTGCAGATTGAGCCAGGTCCGATACCAACCTTGACTACGTCAACGCCGGCTTCAAACAAGGCCCGGGTACCTTCAGCAGTAGCCACGTTGCCGGCAATCAAAGTGTTGTGCGGGAAGTGGTCGCGGATTTCCTTGATCTTGCGCAAAACGCCGGCTGAGTGACCGTGAGCCGTGTCGATAACGATCGCGTCAGCACCGGCTTCAAACAGGGCTTCTGCTCTTTCAAAAGTGTCGCTGGTCACACCGACAGCAGCAGCTACCAAGAGCTTGCCATCCTTGTCAACAGCAGCGTGGGTGTCTTCGGCAGTTACCGGAGTGTTCTTAGCCAGACGGACTTCGTCAGCTTGCGCTTGAATTGAAAGGTTCTTGTGGACTACCCCAAGACCGCCCATCTTGGCCATGGCTGCCGCCATTCTGCCTTCGGTCACCGTGTCCATCCCAGCGGAGATCAAAGGAATGTTCAGCTTCAAGTTTGGTGCCAGCTGGGTTGACAAGTCGACTTCGTTCGGCAGAACGTGACTTTCAGCTGGAATCAAGAGCACGTCGTCAAAAGTAATACCTTCTTTAGCAAATTTGGTTTCCCACAAAGACATGATTTTATCCTTTCAAACAATCGTTGATACTTTTTAATTAATCAACTTTACACGTTTTTCGCCGCCAGGTCAACAAAAAGCGAATTATTCACTAATTCCTTTAATATTTTAGGACTTTTTGCGCCAGATTAGAAATTTTTCAGCGAATCTTATTGAATTAATTCGGTTTTTGCTGTAAGATTTAGCAATAACTTAACAAATGTTTCTGCTTATATATCGCTGCGATACGGGCAGCAGTCTCTACCCGGAGCCGTAAACTCCGGACTATAGGTAAAGAAGGGCCGGTATTGCCGGCGCGGCTTCTTTTGCCTAGCTTGGTAAAAGGAGCCTTTTTCTTTTCTCGGAAGGAGTCACATGGAACTTTTAGAAGAACGCATTAAGAAGGATGGCGTCGTTTTACCAGGCGACGTCTTGAAGGTCAACTCATTCTTGAACCACCAGATCGATCCCCAATTGATGATGACCCTGGGCCAGGAATTCGCCCGCCTCTTCAAGGATGCTGGCGTCACCCGGGTCCTTACCGCTGAAGCCAGCGGGATCGCTCCCGGCATCATGGCCGCCTATTGCCTGGGCGTGCCGATGGTCTTTGCCAGAAAGAAGAAGCCTTCAACAGTCACTGACGCCGTCTACACCGCGGAAGTCTTCTCCTACACCAAGCAAGTGACCAACACCATTTCTGTTGAAGCCAAGTTCCTTGATGCCAATGACCGCATCTTAGTCATCGATGACTTCCTGGCCAACGGCGAAGCAGCCAAGGGCCTGATCTCCCTGGCTGAACAAGCCGGCTCTGAAGTAGTCGGCGTGGGCGTTGTCGTGGAGAAGGCCTTCCAGGGCGGCCACGACTGGCTGGTTAACCATGGCTACCACCTGGAAGCTTTGGCCAGCATCAAGGAATTCGCCGACGGGCAAGTTATCTTCAATTAATCTTTGACAGTAGGAGTTATCTACTAAAAATGGATCAAACACAAGAACCTTCACAAGGCCGCTCTTTTGTCCTGGGCCTGCAGCACCTTTTGGCCATGTACTCCGGGGCCGTGGCGGTCCCGATCTTGATCGGCAATGCCCTGCACTTTAACTCAGAGCAATTGACCTACCTGGTTTCCATCGACATCTTCATGTGCGGCCTGGCCACCCTCTTGCAGCTATTGCGCAACCGCTACTTCGGGATCGGCCTGCCAGTCGTTTTAGGCTGCGCCATCCAGGCTGTTGCTCCTTTGGAAATGATCGGTCAGAAATACTCCATCGGCACCATGTACGGATCAATCATCGTGGCCGGGGTCTTCGTCTTCCTCATCGCCGGAGTCTTTTCCAAAATCAAAAAGCTCTTCCCGCCAGTTGTCACCGGGACCTTGATCACCACTATCGGCTTGACCTTGATCCCGGTCGGCATCCAGAACCTGGGCGGCGGGTCAGCCACTGCCAAGGACTTCGGTGACCCGAAGAACCTCCTGGTCGGCTGCGTCACCATCTTAGTGATCGTGGCTCTGCAAGCCTTCGCCAAGGGCTTCATTGCCTCAATCTCCATCTTGATCGGCCTCATCGTCGGCACTCTCCTGGCCGCCTGCCTGGGTATGGTTTCTTTGACCCCAGTTTCTGAAGCTGCCTGGCTGCACTTCCCGCAATTCTTCTATTTCGGCTTGCCAAAGTTTGAATGGTCATCCAGCTTGACTATGATGATCATCGCCCTGGTCTCCATGGTTGAATCAACCGGCGTCTTCTTCGCCTTAGGCGACCTCTTGGGCAAGGACATCACGGAAGATGACCTCAAGCGGGGCTACCGGGCTGAAGGGCTGGCCCAGATTTTCGGTGGTCTCTTCAACACCTTCCCTTACACCACATTCTCCCAGAACGTCGGCCTCCTGCAATTGTCCGGCATCCGGTCCAAGCGGCCGATCTACTGGGCAGCCGGCCTCTTGATGGCCATGGGCCTTCTGCCAAAAGTCGGTGCCCTGGTCACCATCATGCCAACGGCGGTTTTAGGCGGGGCCATGGTGGTCATGTTCTCCTCCATCGCCGTACAAGGGATCAAGATGCTACTCAAGGTCGACTTCAGCGACAACAATAACCTCTTGATCGTGGCCATCTCCCTGGGCCTGGGCTTAGGCGTTTCCGTCTACCCAACCATCTTTCAGGCTCTGCCAAGTGAACTGCAGCTTTTCCTAGAAAACGGGATCGTCATCGCCTCAATCTCTTCCGTCCTTTTGAACTTGATCTTCAAGGGCAAAAAAGGACTGGACGAAAAATAACTTTTGCAATTAAACACAGATAAATCTCAGAAGCCTCCTTTACCATGAAGCGGGGCTTCTTTTTTGTCCTTAATCACTTAAAAGCAGGACGCAGCGCAAGTCGTCTAGCGCAATGACGTGTTCGCCAATCACCACCTTGTCTTCCGCGTAGCCCTGGACAAAGCCATCCACTTCCTTCAGCTGGACGGCCACCGGCCGCTGGTTGCCAAAAGCTCTGCTCCCAGCACTTTTCCGCACTCTTCCCGGCTCATTTCCGCCCGGTCGGGCACGCTTTTCTGCCTTGTCTCTTTATTGATCATGGCCGTGTGGTCGCTTAGGAAAAAGCCCGCCCACTTCTTCATCCCCCGGTCTTGATAATGGGCGAAAAAATCCGTCACCCGTTGGTCAAACTCCTTACTCATAGGCGTTGCCTCCATTGTGGCCGCCGACCAAGCGGCTTCTGGCAATTGCCGTGGCCCCTGGCAAAAGGCTGGAGGCTCTGACGACACTGGCAAAACCATACTTCTTCCGTAATTTGTCGACCACCTAATCCCGCTTCTGCTGCTTGATCTGCTCGGCTGGCGGCAGGAAGAAGGTCAGCTGCTGGCAGCCGGCCGGCGCTAAATTGCTGTAGGTCACTCCCAGCCGTCTGACCGCCTGCCCCCGCCACTTTCTTCTGAAAAGGGCCCGGATTCTGGCCGCGACCTGGTCGCCGATTTCCTGAATAACTATCTCAATTTCCCGCTGGTCTTCATAGTCCCGGCTTAAGATTTGGGAGTTTCCGTAGCTTTTGCTTTTGGGCCGGTACTTCTGCTTGATGATGCTCCGGTCCACTCCCCAGCTCATGGCAAAAAGCTGGTCGCCGATCACTCCGAACTCCTTCTTCAAAATAGCCAGATCGCTGTGGGCCAGGTCATACATGTTGTTGATCCCCAGCCGGCGCAGGCGGTTGGCCGTCTTGACATTGATCCCCCAAACGTCTTCCAGCTTGGGAATCTTCCAGATAGTATCGGGCACGTCAATATAGTGCCAGCAAGCAATCATCGAAGTCCGGTGCTTGGCGGAAATGTCCATGGCCAGCTTGGCCAAAAGGGGGTTCTCCCCAATCCCGCAAGCCCAGGCTGTCGTGAATATCTTTTTGAATCTTCCGGGCCACCAGATAAGAGTCATCCCCAAACAAGTGCCAGGACTCAGTCATATCGATCATGCTTTCATCGATCGAATAGACATGGATATCCTCATCCACCGCGTACTTGCGGAAAATCTGCAAAACCTCCATGCTGCGCTTGATGTAAAGATACATATGCGGCTCAACCAGCATTAGGTCCGGGGCCTGGTCTTTAGGCGGTAAGTCTCTGGCCCGCATGACATTGCTCAGGCCGTACTTTTTCTTGGCCAAAGGCGAGGCAGCCATAATCAAGCCTGACCCCCAGTCAGTCCCCACCTGCTGGGACACGACGGCTAAAGCGACTTCCATTGGGTTCAGGCCCAGGCGCAGGGCCTCGCAGGAGGCATAGAAAGATTTGCTGTCGATCATGAAAATAACCCGGTGGGGCTCATAGCGGTAATCGTACATCAAAATCCACTTCTTTCTTGAACATTCGTTCTAATAAATTATATCGAACCTTCGTTCTAAAAAGTAGGCAAACAGAAAATAAAAGCAAAAATAAAAAGAGGCCTCAGCCTCTTTTTACAAAATTCAGTTTAATAGTCGCCGTTCATGATCGTGTTCTTAACGATCACGTAGTCGACCCGCTTGATTGATTCCAGGTCCCGGCCACCGGCGTAAGAGATGGAAGACTGCAGGTCTTCCTTCATTTCTTCCAAGGTGTCAGCGATGCTGCCCCGGTAAGGGACCAGCATCTGCTTGCCTTCAACGTTGCGATAGGCGCCCTTTTGCACTTCACTGGCTGAACCCCAGTACTGCTTGTAAGTCTTGCCGTCGATCTTAATCACGTTGCCCGGGGATTCTTCATGCCCGGCCAGCATTGACCCGATCATGACCATGCTGGCTCCGAAGCGGACAGACTTGGCGATATCACCGTTGTGGCGGATCCCCCCGTCAGTGATCAAAGGCTTTCTGGCCACCTTGCTGCACATTCTGAGGGCAGCCAGCTGCCAGCCGCCAGTCCCGAAACCGGTCTTGAGCTTGGTGATGCAGGCCTTGCCCGGGCCAACCCCCACCTTGGTAGCGTCCGCGCCGGCATTTTCCAGTTCCCGGACGGCTTCCGGCGTTGCCACGTTGCCGGCCGTCAAGAAGGTGTCCGGCATTTTTTCCTTAATGTACTTGATCATGTCGATCACGTAGACTGAGTGCCCGTGGGCCACGTCGATCGTGGTGTATTCCGGGATCAAGTCCTTTTCCACCAGTTCGTCGATGAAGTCATATTCATCGTCTTTGATGCCGACAGAAATCGATGCAAAAAGTCCCTTCTCATGCATCATCTTGATGAAGTCGGCCCGCTTTTCGGGCTGGAAGCGGTGCATGACATAGTAATAGCCATTTTGGGCCAGCCAGACCGCCAGCTTTTCGTCAATGACGCTTTCCATATTGGCGGGAACGACTGGGATCTTGAAAGTTCGGTTTCCAAACTTGACGCTCGTGTCACATTCCTTCCGGCTCTTCACGATGGCCTTGTTGGGCACCAGTTGGATATCATCATAGTCAAAAGCTTCCATGCTGAAATAATTGTTCATTTTTTGCCAGCTCCTTTTTTAAAGTACCTTTGATACTTTACTGACATTTCCCATAAAAGTCAAGGTTTATTCGAACTATTCACGAACGTTCTAAAAATATTATTCGGATTTCCTGTTGACTAATTGCCCGGCAAATGCTAACCTTTCTAACGTAAGTTCTATGAAATATTTTTTGAGGTGAAAAAATGACATCAATCGCAGTTGTCGGCAGCCAATGGGGCGACGAAGGCAAGGGTAAGATTACAGACTTTTTAGGGACGACGGCAGACCTGTCAGTTCGCGCTAACGGCGGTAACAACGCTGGCCACACGATCGACTTTGACGGCAAGGAATTCAAGATGCGCTTGATTCCATCTGGGATCTTCGCGGCTAAATTGGGCGCCGTGATCGGCAACGGGGTGGTTATCAACCCTAAAGTCCTCCTGGGCGAACTGAACAACTTGGAAAAGAGCGGGATCGACACAAGCAACTTGAAGATCTCCAACCGCGCTCACGTCATCATGCCTTACCACGTAATGCAAGACACTTATGAAGAAGAAGCCAAGGGCAACCTGAAGGTCGGCACCACCAAGAACGGGATCGGGCCAACTTACATGGACAAGGCTTCCAGAATCGGCATCCGGGTCTGCGACCTGATCGATCCGGAAACTTTTGCGGAAAAGCTCCGCTTCAACCTGAAAAGCAAGAACGCCCTCTTCACCAAGGTTTACGGCAAGCCAGCCATGGACTTTGACGAAATCTACAACAAGTACGTTGAATACGGCAAGCGGATCGCCAAGTACGTTTGTGACACTTCCCTCTACGTCAACGACGCTCTGGACAGGGACGAAAAGGTCCTCTTTGAAGGTGCCCAAGGGATCATGCTGGACATCGACCAGGGTACCTACCCATTCGTAAGTTCTTCTAACTCAGTTTCCGGCGGGATCGCTTCCGGCAGCGGGATCGGGGCTAACCAGATCAAGACTGTCCTGGGCATCTGCAAGGCCTACACTACCAGAGTTGGTGCCGGCCCATTCCCAACTGAACTGCACGATGAAACCGGCGACAAGATCCGGGACATCGCCCACGAATACGGTACTGTTACTGGCCGTCCGCGCCGGGTTGGCTGGTTTGACTCAGTTGCCCTCCGTCACGCTAAGCGCGTAGCCGGGATCAACGCCTTGAGCTTGAACCTGCTGGACGTCTTCAGCGGCTTTGACAAGATCAAGATCTGCGTGGCCTACGACTTAAACGGCAAGCAAATTGACTACTACCCAGCCAGCTTGAAGGAAGTTGAAGCCTGCCAGCCAGTTTACGAAGAACTGCCAGCCTGGGAAGAAGACATCACCGGCGCCAAGAGCTGGGAAGACCTGCCAGAAAAGGCCCAGGCCTTCGTCAAGCGGATCAGTGAAATCACTGGCATACCTGTCGTGACTGTTTCTGTCGGCCCAGACCGGGAACAAACCATCGTTTTGCAAGACCCATGGACTCTGTAAGACGGTAAAAAAGCTATCAACACAAAAACCGTTTCGCCTGGCGAAACGGTTTTTCTTGTCTTTATATTTTCTTCTGCTGTTTACTACTTGACCGACAAAATGGTCACTTCATAGTCCCCCATTGGGGCTTCAACCGTCACCCGGTCTCCGGCCTTGTGCTTCATCAAAGCGTGGCCCAAAGGCGAGTCAAAGGGCAGTTTTCCATCCCCTACGGCCTCTTCCATCCGGCCGACGATCCGGTATTCTTCAACCTCCTGGTCGTCTTCATAGCGGATTTCCACCTGCTTGCCCAGGTTGACCTTACCGTCGTTGACCGTTTCGATGACTTCCGCGTATTTCAGCTGCTTGTTCAAGTAGCGGACCCGGCTGTCCAGGTGGCGGAGTTCCCTTTTAGCGGTTGAATATTCAGTGTTTTCGGACAAGTCGCCCAAGGCACGAGCTTCCTTCAGGTTCTGCACCCGGCGGGGCCGGTCAGCCTTCAAGGCCGCGATCTCGTCTTCAATCTGCTTGTAGCCCTCGGGAGTCATTTTCTGATAATATACCATACTTACCAGTCGCCTTTCACTTCCATTTTTTAATCATTATAGCCCGCCCAGGTCTTTTTGCCAAAGATTTTATTTAGCAGTCAAAAAACTGAGTGCTAATTACGCCATTTTTCCTAAAAGGGACTATAATATAGTTGTCGGGAAAGAAAGCGGCTTCGCCGCTTCTCTCCCCGCCTCTATTTGTAAAAAGCGATTTGCATAATTTGGTGAAGGGAAGTTTTAGACTATGACTAATGATTTAATGAACCGTTACAACGACTTGTTCGATCACATGGGCGACTGGCTCGACAAATTGGACAGCCACGCTTTCAGAAACATTTTGCAATCAGACGTTGCTGAAGATGAGCACGAATACACCGTCAAGATCGACGTGCCGGGGATGAGCAAGGATGACATCCACCTCTCCTACACTGACGGGATTTTGACGATTTCCGCCCACCGTAGCACTTTCAAGGATGACAGCGACAAGAAGAAGAACCTCTTGCGCCAGGAACGCAGCGAAGGGTCAGTTTCCAGAAGCTTCAGCCTGCCGAACGTTGACAAGAAAGGCATTAGCGCCAAGCTTGACGGGGGTGTTTTGACGGTTACCCTGCCAAAGGTAGCTCCAGAAGAAAACGCAGACACGATTACTATCGAATAAGCCCAGAGTGCTTAGAGAAGCCCGCTAGGGCTTCTTTTTTTGCCCTCTTTAGCGTAAGATTATTCTATAATCATCTATTGCTAAGGGAGATTTTTCATGACACACGAATTAAACCCCCAGCTGCTGGAATCCTTCAGCCGGGACTTCAACGCTGATCCTAAAAATCAAGTAATTTCTCGGGCCGCCAGACGCAGCGGCCTCTTGGACGCCGCCTACAACCCGGCCGTCAGCCAGCGGCTGAACCGGACTTTTTCCATCGAGCTGGACACTGACAATGTCACCAACCAGCAGCAATCCGGCCGCTGCTGGCTCTTTTCAACCTTGAACGTGGTCCGGCACAATTTTGGCAAGGCCAACAAGGCTAAGAACTTCACCTTCTCCCAGAGCTACAACTTCTTCTGGGACAAGATTGAACGGGCCAACTACTTCTACGACCGGATCATTGCCACGGCTGACCGGCCTTTGGCTGACCGGACGGTCCGCGGCTACTTTGACTGGTGCCAGACCGACGGCGGCCAGTGGCACATGGCGGCTTCCCTCATCGCCAAATACGGGGTAGTACCGGCTTACGCCATGCCGGAAAGCTTCAACAGCAACCACAGCCAGGCTTTGGACATGGTTTTGGCTGACAAGGAAAGAAAAGACGCCTTGACCCTGCGCCAGCTGGCGCAAGCAGGCGACCAGGAAGGGCTGGAGGCAGCCCGGACCGACTTTTTAAGCCAGATCTACCGGATCATGGCTACGGCCTTGGGTGAACCGCCAAAGACTTTTGACCTGGAATTCAGAGACGACGACAAGAACTACCACTTGGACAAGGGATTGACTCCGGTCCAGTTCTACAAAAAGTACTGCGCGACCGATCTGGACGACTATGTGGTTTTGGCTAATGCCCCAGACCATGAAATGAACCGGGTCTTGCACCTGGGCTTTGAAGACAACATTAAGGGCGGCTACCCTAACCTCTTCATCAACGTGCCGATGGAATATCTGGAAGACGCGGCGATTGCCCAGCTGAAGGACGGAGAAGCTGTTTGGTTCGGCAATGATGTTGGCCGGCAGATGGACCGCAAGACCGGCTTCATGGACCTGGATCTCTACCAGCTGGACCAGCTTTTGGACATCGACAGCCACTTATCCAAGGCTGACCGCCTAGCTACCGGGATCGGAGAATCTTCCCACGACATGGCACTGGTCGGCGTTGACGTGGACGGCGGTCAAGTCCGGCAATGGAAGGTGGAAAACTCATGGGGCGACAAGTCCGGGGAAAAGGGCTACTTCACCATGAGCGCTGACTGGTTCAGAGAATACACCTACGAGGTCGCCGTGCAAAAGAAGCACGTACCGGCTGAAATCCTGGACCTGCTCAAAAAACAGCCGATCGAACTTGATCCTTGGGATTCCTTAATTTAAGCAGGTATGTTAACATTGACTTATTAATATTAAAACAAAAGGAGAAAAAAATATGAGTCATGAATTAACTCTGCAGGAATTGGCGGAATTCAGCGCCAATTTCAATGTTGACCCGAAGAACCAAGTCATCGCCCGCGCTGCAGCCAGAAGCGGGGTTCTGGAAGCTTCCTACAACGAA
The DNA here is from genome assembly GCF_001888925.1 of Lactobacillus delbrueckii subsp. jakobsenii ZN7a-9 = DSM 26046. Classification (NCBI taxonomy): domain Bacteria; kingdom Bacillati; phylum Bacillota; class Bacilli; order Lactobacillales; family Lactobacillaceae; genus Lactobacillus; species Lactobacillus delbrueckii. The sequence goes on along the minus strand of NZ_CP018218.1, from coordinate 607,077 downwards.
CGCGTGGCTGGCCGCCTAACCCGGGTCTTTTCAACTGAATTGCCAACGGACAACGTCACCAACCAAAAGCAGTCCGGCCGCTGCTGGCTCTTCTCAACCTTGAACGTCTTGCGCCACGACTTCGGCGCCAAGCATAAGGCCAAGAACTTTACCCTGTCCCAAAGCTACAACTTCTTCTGGGACAAGCTGGAAAGAGCCAACCTTTTCTATGAAAAAGTGATCGAAACCGCTGATAAGCCATTAGACGACCGGGAAGTCCGCAGCTACTTCGACTTCGCCGGCCACGACGGCGGCCAATGGCACATGGCCATCTCTTTGGTCAAGAAGTATGGTGTCGTGCCAAGCTACGTTATGCCTGAAAGCTTCAACACTTCCGCTACTAACGGTTTGGCCAGCGCCCTGGCTGACAAGGAAAGAAAAGACGCCCTGGCCTTGCGCCGCCTGGCTCAAGCAGGTGACCAGGAAGGGCTGGAAAAGGCCCGCAAAACCTTCTTAAACGAAATCTACCGGATGGTTGCCATCGCCGTTGGTGAACCGCCAAAGACTTTTGACCTGGAATACAGAGACGACGACAAGAACTACCACCTAGAAAAGAACTTGACCCCAGTCTCCTTCTTCAACAAGTACTTTGACGTCGACCTGGACGACTACGTGGTCTTGACCAACGCCCCAGACCACGAATACGGCAAGCTCTACCACCTGGGCGCTGAAGACAACGTTAAGGGCGGCAGCCCGATCCTCTTCTTGAACGTGCCGATGGAATACCTGGAGCAAGCCGCTGTTGCCCAATTAAAGGACGGGGAAGCTGTCTGGTTCGGCAACGACGTCCTGCGGCAAATGGACCGCAAGACCGGCTACCTGGACACTGACCTCTACAAGCTGGAAGACCTCTTTGACGTTGACCTTAGCCTGTCCAAGGCTGACCGTCTGGCTACCGGCGCTGGTGAAGTTTCCCACGCCATGACCCTGGTCGGGGTTGATGAAGATAAGGGCGACATCCGCCAATGGAAGGTAGAAAACTCCTGGGGCGACAAGTCCGGGGAAAAGGGCTTCTTCGTCATGAGCCACAACTGGTTCAAGGAATACGTCTACGAAGTCGTTGTTCACAAGAAATACTTGACCAAGGACCAGCAAGAGTTGCTCTCTTCAACTCCTGTTGAACTTGCTCCTTGGGACTCATTAGCCTAATGGGTACGCTGATTATCGTCGGCTTGATCTCGCTCGTCATGCTGGGCCTGGTCATCGCCGCCCTTCACCGGGATTAAGCATGAAAAAAACCGCTCAAGTTCTCTAACAGAACTTGAGCGGTTTTTACTTTGGACTTAATCCTTGCTCTTAAACTGGTCGCCGGCTAAAGTCCGGTAGAACTCAGCGTGAGCCGCGTTGTAGTAAGGCACCAGCCAGAGGAAGCCGATCCCCAAGGACAGGCCGGCCAGAATGTTTCAGCCGATAAAGCTCAATTCGAAGAACGAAAAATAGACGAAACACAAAAAAGAGAGCTCGCTGGAGCTCTCTTTCTTTATTTGCTTTGTCAAACTACTTCTCGTAGCTTTGGGCAACCTTTTCGTAGTAGTCAACTTCATCGTCAGTACACTTAACAAAGTGGCCTGGACGGATTTCGTGCATGGACCGTTGATCGTCCTTACCGTCGCCTTCGAACTTGCCGTATTCGTAATCGATCCGCTTCCGGGACCGTTCGATTTCCGGGTCTGGTTGCGGCACGGCAGAGATCAAACTCTTGGTGTAGTCGTGCAGCGGGTGGTCGTAAACTTCATCAGCACTGCCGACTTCCAGCAGCTTACCGTAGTGCATAACCCCGATCCGGTCAGAGATGAACTTAACCATGGACAAGTCGTGGGCGATGAAGAGGTAAGTCAAGTCATGCTGCTTCTTCAAGTCGATCATCAAGTTGACAACCTGGGCTTGAATGGACACGTCCAAGGCTGAAATAGGTTCGTCGGCCACGATGAACTTCGGTTCAACGGCCAAAGCCCGGGCGATCCCGATTCTTTGCCGCTGACCACCGGAGAATTCGTGTGGGAAACGGGAAGCGTGGTTACGGTTCAAACCAACCGTTTCCAGCAGTTCTTCGACCCGCTTGCGCCGTTCTGCCTTGTCCTTAACCAAGTGGTGGATGTCCAGCCCTTCCGCGATAATGTCTTCAACCGTCATTCTTGGGTTAAGGGAAGCGTATGGGTCCTGGAAGATCATCTGCGCGTCGCGGCGGAAAGCCAATTGTTCGTCGCGGCCATGCAGCTTGGCCACATCCTTGCCTTCAAAGAGGACTTCACCGGACGTTGGCTTGTACAGCTGCAAAATTGACCGGCCAGTGGTGGTCTTACCAGAACCTGATTCACCAACCAGGCCGAAGACTTCACCTTCATAGATGTCGAAGCTGACGTCGTCGACACCCTTGGTGACGGTGCGTCCGTTCTTGAAGTATTGCTTCAAGTGCTTGACCTCTAAAATCTTTTTTCTTTCTTCTGGCATATTCTGCTTCTCCTTTAATCCTTGTCAGCTGCTTGCAGTTCCTTGTAGTGTTCCCAGCGACGCACGATTTCATCAGGCGGAGTAACCTTTGGCGCGTCTGGGTGCAGGAGCCAGGTAGCAGCTTGGTGGGTTTCTGAAACCTTGAAGAACGGCGGCTTCATTTGCGCGTCGATCTTCATTGCGTACTTGTTTCTCGGGGCAAATGGGTCGCCCTTTGGCGGATCAAGCAAGTCTGGCGGGGTCCCTGGAATTGATTCCAGCTTTTCACTGGTCAGGGTCGGCATGGAGTTGATCAAGCCCCAAGTGTAAGGGTGTTGCGGGTTGTAGAAGATTTCGTCAACCGTTCCCTTTTCCAAAAATTCCCCGGCGTACATAACATTAACGCGGTCAGCCATCCCGGCAACGACACCCAAGTCGTGGGTGATGAAGATGATGGAAGTCTTGACCCTCTTTTGCAAGTCCTTCATCAAGTCCAGGATTTCAGCTTGCACAGTAACGTCCAAGGCAGTAGTTGGTTCGTCAGCCAAAAGAATTTCCGGTTCACAGATCAAGGCAATGGCGATAACGATTCTTTGCCGCATACCACCAGAGAATTGGTGCGGGTATTGGTTGATTCTTTCTTCAGCGTTCGAAATACCAACGGCCTTCATCATTTCCAAGGCCTTAGCCCAGGCTTCCTTCTTCGAAGCGCCCTTGTGCTTGATCAATGGTTCAGCAATCTGCTGGCCGATCTTCATGGTCGGGTCCAAAGAAGTCATTGGGTCCTGGAAGATCATGGCGATCTGGTTACCACGGATTTGCTGCCATTCCTTTTCGGAAAGCTTCAACAGGTCCTTGCCGTGGAAAAGGATTTGCCCACCCATGATCTGGGAGTTCTTGGCCAAAAGGCCGATGATGCTCCGGGTGGTAACTGACTTGCCTGAACCGGATTCACCAACGATCGCTAAAGTTTCACCTTCATCAAGGTGGAATGAAACGTCACGAATGGCCTTAACTTCACCAGCGTAAGTGTGGAAGTCAATCTTTAAGTTTTTAACGTCTAAAATTCTATTTGCCATATGTTCGTCTCCCTTATCTTTGACCCTTAGGGTCGAAGGCATCACGCAGACCGTCACCGAGCAGGTTAAAGGCAATCATCAAAACGCAGAGGACTGCTGCTGGGTACCACATTTGGTATGGCAGGAACTGGAAGTTCTTCTGCCCTTCGTTCAAAAGCACACCCAGGGAAGTTTCAGGCGCGGAAATACCGATACCGATGAAACTCAGGAAGGCTTCGAAGAAGATGGCACTCGGGATGGTGTACATGGTTTGAATGATGATGATACTGGACAGGTTTGGAATCAGGTGCTTGGTAGCGATCTTAAAGGTTGATTCGCCCAAGGACCGGGCTGCCAGAATGTATTCTTCATTCTTCAGCGACAAGGTCTCGGCCCGAATCTGCCGAGCCATGGTCGTCCATGAGGAAATGGCCAGGGCCAAGATGATGGAAGTGATGCCGGGCTTCAAGACAACCAGCATCAGCACCACGATAACCAGGGTAGGAACTGAAGAAATGATTTCGATAATCCGTTGCATGATGTTGTCAGTCATGCCGCCCTTCCAACCGGAGATGATCCCGTAGGCAACCCCGATGGCCAGGTCGAAGAAGGCCGCAACCACGGCAACGATCAAGGAGATCTTGGTACCGTAGATGATTCTTTGGGCCAATGACCGGCCCAGGTAGTCGGTCCCGGCAACGAAGTACTTGCCAGCTGGCACTGAAGCGTAAGCATCAGTCCAAACGCCGTTTTGCTTGATCTTCCCGTTCAAGCCGTTGAGCCACTCAAAGCCCTTCCACTTGGCCGGGAGGTTGGCGTATTGCGGAGCTGACTTAACCAAGCTGGAGTTGTTGATCCAGAAGCTGGAACCAAAAGCGATAACCACCATCACGATGATGATCACAGCGGAAATCATGGCTGCCTTGTTGCTCTTGAATCTGATCCACACGTTCTGCATGAAAGAAAGTGAGGGACCAGAAATGTGTTCCGCACTTTGCGTGTCACCCTTTTCCACGTGTTCAAAGGATTCAGGTGTGATCTTTACGTTACTTGCGTCTTGATCCATTGATTTTAACCTCGCTTTCCGTTAGTCAGTCAGTCTGATCCGTGGGTCGATCAGACTGTACACGATGTCAGTGAGCAGCAGGATTACCACCAAACCGAAGCAGTAAACCATACTTACACCCATGATGGTCGGGTAGTCGTTAGTCAGGATTGACTTGGTGAACTGTTCCCCGATCCCAGGAATGTTGAAGATGTTTTCGATAACCATTGAACCAGTCATCAAAGCAACGGCGTATGGCCCGATCAAGGTAACCAATGGAATCATTGAGTTACGCAGGGTGTGCTTTCTGATGACTTCGATCCGGCTAAGACCCTTGGCCTTGCCCAGTTCAACGTAGTCGGAACTCAAGGTGTCGACCATTTCCGTTCTGACAAATCTGGCTGTTTCGGCCAGCGGCCCTACCGAGAGGGCGATCGTCGGCATGATCGTCTGTGCTGCTTCACCCCAGCCGGCGATTGGGAACCAGCCCAGCTTCAAGCCGATGTAGTATTGAAGCAATACCGCCAGAACGAAGTTAGGAACCGACTTACCGATGATGGAAACGATCGTCGCGGTGGAGTCGATCCAGGTACCTTGGTTCACGGCCGCGATTGAGCCGATGATGATCCCCAGGATAATCCCGACAACCAGAGCTTGCAGACCCAATTGAGCAGAAGCGCCCAAACGCGCCCCGATCAAGCTGGAAACAGGCTGGTTGCTGTATTGGAAGGAAATCCCAAAGTCACCATGCGCGGCGCCAGCCAGGTAAGTGATGTATTGTTCAATAACAGGTTTGTCCAAGCCGTATTGCTTGTTCATAATTGCCTTTTGGGTAGCCGTCATCTTTGCTTCGTTGGCGTACGGAGAACCTGGCATCATCTTCATTAAGAAGAAGGTAATCGTCGCAACGAGGAACAAAGTGAGGATCATGTAGAAAATACGTTTTAGTAAGTATTTAGCCATAGTATTGCTCCTTACACTTTTTCGCTTTAATCAGCATTACATTTTTAATATTTTTCTTATTATACCAAAAAATAAAGAAATTACCATACGATGATATAAAACTATGCCCCTAAAAGTCAAGCACTACGGGCTTTTTGTCCATTTTTCCCATCATTTGGCAGCTAACTTAAACTTTGCTTTTTTCTTTTTTGAGTCTATCTGGAACTTAGACTGGCCTTTTTTAAATAAGTGTTCGGCTAAGATAAAAATATTAGTCTTTTTTCCTGTAAAAACTAATTTTCTTAACTTTCAGCCAGCAGACATCTTTAGTGGCCTCCCTCCTTTAGCCCAAAAAATATCCTACTCCCGGACATAAACCCCGGAATAAAGAAAAAGTTGAGCGTTATTGCTAACGTCTCAACTTTCAATTATACCACGGTTAAATTTTAATTTTTAACCGCGTAAGTTGTCTTAAAGTCTGGGTATTCGCCGTTGAAGACCAGGTTCTTGATATTTGGTCTGATCATCCAGGCCTGACCCATGTGGTAAAGCGGGCTGATAGCTTCCTGGTCGATTAGGATCTTTTCCGCCTTGAGCAAGGCCTTGCGGCGCTTGGTCTTGTCCATGGTCAGGGACGCCTTGACAGCCTTATCGTATTCCTTATTAGACCACTTGCCGAAGTTGTAAGTCTGTCCTGACTGCATGTAAGCCAGGAAGTGATATGGGTCCGGGAAGTCGCTGGTCAAGCCGCCCAAAACGACATCAAAGTTATTGGCAATTTGGCGGGAAACCCGGGTCGTCTTTGGCAGGTTGTTGACGGAAACGGTCATCTTGCCGCCAAAAGCCTCAGTCAAGGCGCTCTGGATGAATTCCGTCTGCTTCTTGTAGCTGTCGTCGTCGTCAGCCATCAGAGTAAAGGAAACCTTCTTGACGCCCAGTTCCTTCAAGGCCTTCTTGAAGTAACTGCGGGCGGACTTGAGGTCGTATTCCACGTACTTGTTCACGCTGGAGTTGGCACTTTCCGCTTCCTGGGCAAAATTCTTCCCGTCTAAAACCACGTTGGTGGCTGAAAAGGTCTTGGCCTGGGTGTTGTAGGTACCGATCGTGGACAAGAGCTGCTTGCGGTTGATAGCCATGGAGATGGCCCGGCGCAAGTTGGCATTACGGAAGATCTTTTTCTTCTTGTAGTTGTAGCAGAGGTAGGTGGTGTTGCCCAAGGTCAGAACCCGGTAGCCCTTCTTGCCCTTCATGCTCTTGGCTGCCTGGGTGTCCAGGATAGCCGCGTCCAGCTTCCCGGTCTGGTAGAGGTTGTAGTCAGTTGACGGGGTCTTCTGGACACTGTAGTTGATCGTCTCCAGCTTAACTGCCTTCTTATCCCAATAATACGGGTTCTTAGCCAGCTTCCAGGTCAGGTTGGACCCAGTCCAGCCCACGGACTTGAAAGGCCCGTTGTAGACGGCATAGGCGGATTTGGTACCGTAGCGCTTGCCGTATTTCTTGACAGCTTTGGAGTCCAGCGGCTTCAAGCTGATGGCCGTAACGACCTTAAAATAAGGAATCTTCTTTTCAAAAGTCACAACCAGCTTGTATTTGCCTTCGGCCTTGACACCCAGGCTGGACGGCTTCTTCTTGCCTTCAGAGATCTTGATAGCATTCTTGATGCCTTCGTAGTTGTTGACCTGGCTGGAAGCAGTCTTGGGGTCAACCTGCCGGCGCCAGGCATAAACGAAATCTTCCGCCGTTACCGGGTCCCCGTTTGACCACTTGGCGTCCTTTCTCAAGTAAAAGGTCCAGGTCAAGCCGTCTTTAGAGGTCGTGCTCTTGGTAGCCACGCCCGGAACGGTTTTGGAGTTTTCGCCCAGCCGGTAGAGGCCTTCATAGGTATTGGCGATCTGTTCCTCACTGGCTGTATCGTCGGCCTTGGCCGGGTCCAGGCTTTCCAGTTCAGAAGTGGTCATCCAGTTGATTGACTTTTCATATCCGCTGCTGGACACAGGCTTGGCTGACTTGGTCGCGGTCTTGCTGCAGGCTGCCAGCAAGAAGGCGCCGGATACGGCGACAGTTGCTGTCAGAAGCTTTTTAAAATTACTCACTGTTTTGTCCTCTCTTGGTCAAAAAACTTTTTTGTAAAACACATTTTTAGCAATCCATCAGCATCTAATCATTTTTTCATTATAGAAGATTTCCAGTCTTTTGGCAATTCTAAATTTACCAGCAAAGAGAAATAGCCAGAATTGTATATAGCAAAAAGAAAACGGAGCCCTGGCCCCGTTTTCTAAAAAATCTGTCAGCTTAATCTGTTGCTTTCCAGACTACTTAAACTACTTGATGTAGGCGTCCTTGAAGTTCCAAGTCCCACGGTTTTGGATGACGTTCTTGACGCTTGGACGGATCATCCAGACATTAGTGTCGTAGTACAATGGTGAGATCCCGGCATCCTTCAGCAGGATGGTTTCAGCCTTGCTCAGATCGCTCCAACGCTTGCTTTCGGAAGCAGTGGTCTTGGAGTCAGCAACCAGCTTGTCGTAAGTTGCGTTCTTCCACTTACCGTTGTTTTCTGGGTTAGTTGAAGTGAACAGGTCCAGGAAGGAGATCGGGTCGGCGAAGTCGGCGCTCCAGCCGGAGACAACGATGTCGAAGTTGCCGGCGGTTGACCGGGACAGACGGGTCTTGAACGGCAGGTTTTGCACGCTGACGCTGATCTTGTCGCCAAAGCTTGATTCGAAGTTAGACTGCAGGGCTTCAGTGGTCTTGTTGCCGGCGTCAGTGTCGTCAGACAGGATCTTGAAGCTGAACTTGCTTACGCCCAGTTCCTTCAAGCCCTTGTTCATGTACTTAACGGCTTCCTTCTTGTTCGGGTTAGCCGGGTACAGGCTTTCAGCTGAGCTTGGGATCAGCTTGGTGTAGTCTTCCCCGTTGACGTTGGTCAATTGGGTTGGAGTCAAAGTGTCGGCTGGCTGGTTGTTGCCGCCCAGAGTGGTGGTCAGTCCCTTCCGGTTGACAGCCAGTGACAGGGCCTTGCGGACGTTAGCATTAGCCAGGTACTTGTTCTTGGCAATGTTGAATTGCAGGTAGAAGGTAGCACCTTGGTTAAGTTCGGTGTAGCCCTTTTGGTTCTTCAATTGCTTGGTTTGTGAAGAGTCCAAAGCAGTCGCGTCCAGCTTGTTTGACTGGTAGAGGTTGTAGGCAGTTGATGGAGTCTTTTGAACAGTCCACTTGATGGTGTCGAGCTTGACGCTCTTCTTGTCCCAGTAGTATGGGTTCTTGACCATCTTCCAGGACAGGTTGGACCCGGTCCAGCCAACGTGCTTGAATGGCCCGTTGTAGAGCATGTACTTAGAAGCCGTGCCGTACTTAGAACCGTACTTGGTAACAGCCTTTTCTGACTGCGGGAAGAAGACGGCAAAGCCCATCAGCTTGTCAAAGTATGGGATACGCCGTTCCAGGGTGATAACCAGCTTGTACTTGCCAACAGCCTTGATCCCCAGAGAGCTGACTGGCTTCTTGCCGGCAACGATAGCGTCAGCGTTCTTGATCCCGGAGAAGAGGTAAGAATATTGAGAAGCGGTCTTCGGGTTGACGGTCCGACGCCAGGAGTAGACAAAGTCCTTGGCGGTCAATTCACTGCCGTCGCTCCACTTGGACTTACGCAAAGTGTAAGTATAGGTCTTCCCGTCCTTAGAAACCTTTTCGCTGGTAGCCAGGCCCTTTTCCAGCTTGGAATTCTTGCCTAAGCGGTAGAGACCTTCCATGGTGTTGGAAATCTGGTTGAAGGAAGCCGCATCGGTGGCCTTTGAGAGGTCCATCGTTGGAATTTCGGCTGAGTCCATCCAGGTCAAGGTCTTCTTGCTGCTGGATGAAGAAGAACTTCTATTGCTGCCACAAGCAGCGAGCAACGCTGCTGAAGCCAGAACCGTGGCTCCCAGGCTTAAAGTCTTAGATAATTTCATCTTTTTTCTCCTTGCTTTTACCGACTGTTCCAGCGCCTACACAAATTAAAGCTCTACAGCAGCCTTTAATGATATTTTCATTATAGTTCTTCGCTTATGCTTCTTCAAGTATTTTTAAGAAAAAGCGCTATTTTATTTCAACAATCTAAATATCCAAAAACAGATACAAGTCAATCTAAAAATACTTATAGCACAAAAAACAAGTCAATCTAAAAATACTTATAGCACAAAAAAGAAGAGGCTCAGCCTCTTCTTTTCGCTTGATTACTTGATGTAAGTGTCCTTGAAGTTCCAAGTACCACGGTTTTGGTATACGTCCTTAACAGTTGGACGGATCAAAGCAGCGTTAGTGTTGTAGTAAAGCGGAGCAACACCGACATTGTTCAGCAGGATGTCTTCTGCCTTAGTCAGGTCGTCCCAACGCTTGCTGGTTGAAGCAGTAGTCTTGGAGTCAGCGATCAGCTTGTCGTAGGAAGTGTTCTTCCACTTACCGTTGTTTTCTGGGTTAGTTGAAGTGAACAGGTCCAGGAAGGAGATTGGGTCGGCGAAGTCGGCGCTCCAGCCGGAGACAACGATGTCGAAGTTGCCGGCAGTTGACCGTGACAGACGGGTCTTGAATGGCAGGTTTTGAACTGAAACGCTAACCTTGTTGCCGAAGGTTGATTCGAAGGTTGATTGCAGGAATTCAGTAGTCTTCTTGCCGGCGTCAGTGTCGTCAGACAAGATCTTGAAGCTGAACTTGCTTACGCCCAATTCCTTCAAGCCCTTGTTCATGTACTTAACGGCTTCATTCTTGTTGGTTGAAGCTGGGTAGAAGCTTTTAGCAGACTTGGAGATCCGCTTAGTGTAGTCTTCACCGTTAACGTCAGTCAATTGAGTTGGAGTCAAAGTGTTGGCTGGAAGACTGTTGCCGCCCAGGGATGAAGTCAAGCCCTTCCGGTCAACAGCAAGTGACAAGGCCTTGCGGATATTGGTGTTAGCCAGGTACTTGTTCTTGGCAACGTTGAATTGCAGGTAGAAGGTAGCACCTTGGTTTAAGGTTACGTAGCCCTTCTGGTTCTTCAATTGCTTGGTTTGTGAAGCGTCCAGGCCAGTGTAGTCCAGCTTGTTTGACTGGTACAAGTTGTAAGCAGTTGATGGAGTCTTTTGTACGCTCCAAGTGATCGTGTCAAGCTTGACGTTCTTCTTGTCCCAGTAGTATGGGTTCTTGACCATCTTCCAAGACAGATTTGAGCCAGTCCAGCCAACTTGCTTAAATGGCCCGTTGTAGAGCATGTACTTAGAAGCCGTACCGTACTTAGAACCGTACTTGGCAACAGCCTTTTCTGACTGCGGGAAGAAGACAGCAAAGCCCATCAGCTTGTCGAAGTATGGGATACGCCGTTCCAGGGTGATAACCAGCTTGTACTTGCCAACGGCCTTGATCCCCAGAGTTTCAGGCTTCTTCTTGCCGGCTACGATCGCGTTAGCGTTCTTGATCCCGGAGAAGAGGTAGGAATATTGAGAAGCAGTCTTTGGGTCAACAGTTCTGCGCCATGAGTAGACGAAGTCCTTGGCAGTCAGTTCGCTGCCGTCGCTCCACTTGGACTTGCGCAGGGTGTAAGTGTAAGTCTTACCGTCCTTAGAAACCTTTTCGCTGGTTGCCAAAGCCTTTTCCAGCTTGGAGTTCTTGCCCAAACGGTACAAACCTTCCATAGTGTTTGACAATTGGTTGAAGGAAGTAGAGTCAGTGGCCTTGGACATGTCCATGGTTGGGATTTCAGAAGCAACCGTCCAGTTCAAAGTCTTCTTTGAAGAAGAGGATTCCTTACTGCTGTTGCTGCCACAGGCAGCCAAGAGAGCCGCTGATGCCAGCACAGTTACACCAACGCTCAAAGTCTTAGATAACTTCATCTTTTTTCTCCTTATAACACATATTTGTTTGAGCTGAAAAGATGGCCAACACAGCTTAAAGCCGTCCCTCAGTCAACACGATAAATTAATTATAATTCTAAGTTAGACTATTTTCAAGGGCTAACTTAAAGAAAAATAAATTTTTGACGAAAAAATAAGCGAAAAATAGCAAGAAAAAGATAAAAAAGAAGCGGCCGTACGGTCGCTTCTTGTCAAATTCTTTTAATTTTGCTGTTATACCGCTACTTGCTGCTGGTGATGTAGGCGTTCTTGAAGTTCCAAGTCCCCCGGTTCTGGATGACGCCCTTGACGCTCGGCCGGATTAAAGACGCGGTCGTGCTGTAGTAACACCGGCATCCTTAAGCAGGATGTTTTCTGCCTTAGTCAGGTCGCTCCAGCGCTTGCTGGTTGAAGACGTGGTCTTGGAGTCAGCGATCAGCTTGTCATAGGTTGCGTTCTTCCACTTCCCGTTGTTTTCAGAATTGGTGGAAGTGAACAGGTCCAGGAAGGAGATCGGGTCGGCAAAGTCGGCGCTCCAGCCGGAGATGACAAGGTCAAAGTTGCCTGAAGTTGACCGGGAAAGACGGGTCTTGAACGGCAGGTTCTGGACGCTGACGCTGACCTTGCTGTCGAAGGTGGCTTCGATGTTGGACTGCAGCAGTTCCGCTGTCTTCTTGCCGGAGTCAGTGTCGTCAGCCAGGATCTTGAAGCTGAACTTACTTGCTTACGCCCAATTGCTTCATGCCCTTGTTGAGGTACTTAACCGCCTCGCTCTTCTTGGTTGAGGACGGGTAGAGGCTTTCAGCTGATGATGAAAGCAGCTTGGTGTAGTCCTTGCCGTTGACATCGGTTAAGCCTGGCGGGGTCAGAGTATTGGCCGCCACGTTGTTGCCACCAAGTGATGAAACCAGCCCCTTCCGGTTGACGGCCAAAGAGATGGCTTTCCGGATGTTGGTGTTGGCCAGGTACTTGTTCTTAACCATCTTCCAGGAAAGATTGGACCCGGTCCAGCCCTTTTGCACGAATGGACCGTTGTAGATCATGTACTTGGATGCCGTACCGTATTTAGAGCCGTACTTCTTGACCGCCTTTTCAGACTGCAGTAAGAAGACCGCAAAGCCCATCAGCTTGTCAAAGTAAGGAATCCACTGTTCCAAAGTGATAACCAGCTTGTACTTGCCGACAGCCTTGATCCCCAAGCTGTTGACTGACTTCTTGCCAGCTACGATGGCATCGGCATTTTTAATCCCGGAGAAAAGGTAAGAATACTGGGAAGCCGTCGACCGTCCAGCTCAAGGCCTTTCTGGTCGACTTGGAAGATGAGGAACTTGAGCCGCAGGCCGCCAGCATTAAAGCAGATAATGTTACCGCTGCTCCAGCTCCTAAAAATTTGGAAACTTTCATTGTGCTTTCTCCTTACTTGTCTATACTGATGATTGACTCACATGCCTAACCAAAAGTTTAATGTTTGTGTTAAAGAAAAGCGAGGATAGTTTCATTTAAAATCCATCTATTATTTCCAGGATCAATTGGTATAGCAAGGATTCTCGCCATTATTTAAATATTTCTGTATTTTCTTAATAATAGGTAAGCTTCTTTAAATTTAATCTAAATCCCATTCATGTCTAAATTCACGGACAAAATCCCGCATGTATTCTGTCCGCCGGCGGGCTTCTTTTTGGGCCGCCCGGCTGTTCATCAGCCATTCCAGCTTAAAAAGCTTTTCATAAAAATGATTGATCGTAGTTTCTTCATGATTCCGGTATTGATCATGGCTGACCAGTTCCATCGGCGGGATTTCCGGATCGTAGATCTTGTCATCGTGCTTGCCGCTGTAAACGAAGGCCCGGGCTATCCCCATGGCCCCCAAAGACTCCAGCCGGTCGGCATCCTGGACGTACTCTCCTTCTAAAGAGAGCCGGTAGTGGCGGTCAATATTTTTGGAAAAAGACATGTGCTCGATCACGAAAAAGACATTGTCCTGGTCGCTTGCGCTTAAGCCAGCAGCCGTAAAGACTTCCCGCAATTTGGCTAAAACTTCACTTGGGTTTGGGCAAACCTTCTCATCGATCGTGTCGTGGACAAAGCCTGCCGTATAAGCAATATCCCGGCTCTTTTGCCCAGCCTCCGGGTGATCCGCCAGCAGCATTCTTTCAGCCAAGACTGCCACCCGCTTGCCGTGGTAATAGTCATGCCCCGTTCTTTCTTCAGCCAGATTTTCTTTGACAAAATCCGCGATCAGTTTCCGTTCCATTTTTACCTCCATGTATGCTGTAATTACTTAAACTTTCCACTTACAAAAGTGGGCTTGTACCTTGAAAATTCAATAGTTTAGCCAATAAAAAAGCACAAGGCCTTTGTTCGCTTGATATAATTAAGTCGACCAAAACATCATCAATATCAAACGAAAGGCTTGCGCTATGCCTAGTTTACCATCATTCGATACTGAAAACGAACCTAAAATTGCCCGTTCTGTTGAAAAGTTCTTCAAGGACTACAAAGTTATGGAGCTTCTCCGTAGATGTGGGCTCCGCAAGTCCAAAGGAATCCCACTTTGGTCGATCCCTTCATCCTAAAATGCTCATAAATACCTCCGAATTTTTGTTATTTTGTCTCTAAGATTTTTAGTGTGCTAGTGTGTTATATATAAATTTATGAAATTCAGTATAGTATAGGGTAGCAATAAAAAATGGAAGAGGGTAATTTAATCCTCTTCCATTACTGACATTTGAAATCTGTTTTGATTTTGATACCGCAGCTGCAATATATAAAATAGCAGCAAAAAGAGTTTATCCTGAATAAACGATGTTACTATTATCAACGTCTGAAAAAAGGGTATAATATCCCTATATCAGGCTAATATGGCAGCAATAACTCCGTTTTTATTCACGATAAACTCTCAACTCCCTATAATATAATCAATAGTCATTTATATTATTATATAGTTTTTAGAAATTTGTAAACATCTATAGTTAAAATAATAAAAATTAAATTAAGGCAAATAAAAAAGGAGACCCTGAGGCCTCCCCGAAAACTATCTATAATTATTGTAATTATTGTTGTTGAAGTTTCTTCTTTCCTGTTTTCTTGCTTTTCTGCATTCAAGGCATCTCTGAGGTTCGTTATCGAAACCTTTTTCCTTGTAGAATTCCTGTTCACCCTCAGTGAATACGAATTCCTTGTGGCAATCTTTACATACTAAAGTTTTATCTTGCATTTAAATATCTCCTCTTCATTATGGATTAAGCTAATTAAGGTTCATATCATATCTCCAAAAATGAAGAGTGAAATGCACAAAAATTGGTTAAGCCATTGATTCATCAATGCAACACATACTATATCATATGATTTAAAGAAATGCAAGAAACATAAAACACTTTATTATATCTTAAACTTCCCACTTACAAAAGTCGGCTTGTACCTTGAAAATTCAATAGTTTAGCCAATAAAAAACACAAGGCCTTTGTTCGCTTGATATAATTAAGTCGACCAAAACATCATCAATATCAAACGAAAGGCTTGCGCTATGTCTAGTTTACCATCATTCGATACTGAAAACGAACCTAAAATTGCCCGTTCTGTTGAAAAGTTCTTCAAGGACTACAAAGTTATGGAGCTTCTCCGTAGATGTGGGCTCCGCAAGTCCAAAGGAATCCCACTTTGGTCGATCCTTTCATACATCTTCAGTAATGTGTTTCCAGACAGAAGCATGTACATGCAACAGAAGTCTGGCAAGTGTACTGCTGGCTTCTCCAAAAACACCTACTATCAATTCATGCAGAACCCACATATCAACTGGCTTCGCCTCACTATTCTGCTAGCTAAGAGGATCGTCAATGGACACCTAAAAGATCTGACTTCTGACCAACGCCCCAATCGCTTCATCACTCTTGTCCTCAAAGAACGATCAGAATGTCATCGGGACGACCCAGAAGATCGACAAGCGCACAATCGCGGCCAAGAGGCGGATTATGGCACAATCAAAGGGGACCGATGTAGTTGCTCGATCAAGCCTTGAAAGCAGGGCTCACTGCCAAGTACGTCATGTTTGATACTTGGTTCTCCAATCCTCATCAGATTGTCCAAATCAGTCAACGTGGTTTGAACGTAATCGCCATGGTAAAGAAAAGCTCCAAGATTACATACGAGTTCGAAGGAAAGCGGATGAACGTCAAACAGATCTTCAACGCATGCAAGAAGCGTCGGGGTCGTTCAAGATATCTCCTGTCCGTCCCTGTAAAGGTTGGAGATCCTGCCAAAGATGGTGCCCAGATTGATGCCAGAATAGTCTGCGTAAGAAATCGTTCCAACCGCAAAGACTGGATCGCTCTTATTTGCACGGACATGACGATCGATGAAAATGAGATCATCAGAATTTACGGCAAAAGATGGGACATTGAGGTCTTCTTCAAGACCTGCAAGAGTTTCTTGAAGTTTGACACTGAATACCATGGCCTGTCATATGATGCATTGACTGCCCATACAGCTTTCGTCTTTCTGCGCTACATGCTCATGTCAGTTGAGAAGCGAGATGATGAAGATGATAGGACAATAGGCGAGATCTTTTATTGCATGGTAGACGAACTTGCGGACATCACTTTCAATCACTCCCTACAAATCCTGGTGGAAGCCATGTTCGAGAGTGTGAAAGAGATCTTCCAACCGACAGAAGAGCAGATGAAAAGGTTCACCAACGCTTTCATTTCACGCCTCCCGAAGTACATGCAAGAGGCTATATCGCCATCACTAGTAGCTTAATTGAATATTTACTGGCTAAACTATTAAGTTTTCAAGGCTTCATAGTCCTTTTTGGTATGGGAAGTTTAAATATTAACTAATAATCCTTAGTATAGTAGGATTGGGAACAGACACACAAATATTTTTATCACTTTTACTGATCAATTAGTTGCTTTTTTAAGCTGCTAGCCAGATTTGAACTGGCGACCTCCTCCTTACCACGGCGGTGCTCTACCTCCTGAGCTACAGCAGCGCCTTAATTATAACATGCCGGCTTCTTTTCGGCAAAAGGATAAAAAGTAAACAAAAAAGAAAGCTTCCAACTGGAAACTTTCTAAAAATCTTTTTTAGCCCTTGATGTGCACCAGGGTGTACTTCTTCTTGCCCTTACGGATGATGACGAACTTGCCGTCAAAAGCAGCCGCCGGGTCAACTTCAAAGTCGGTGTCCTGGATCCGGTCGCCGTTGACATAGATGGCGCCGTTGTTAACATCTTCTCGTGCCTGCCGCTTGGATGATTCAATCTTGGTGTCAACCAGGAAGTCAACCAGGTTCTTCTTTTCTGCCCCGCTCTCAGCGCTTGGCGCCTTGGCCAGGGCGATTTCTACCTGCTTGGTGGTCAAGTCCTTCACGTTGCCGGAGAAGAGGGCCTCAGTGACCGTTTGGGCTTCCTTCAAGCCTTCTTCGCCGTGAACGAACTTGGTTACTTCTTCAGCCAGGCGCTTTTGGGCTTCCCGCTTCCATGGTTCAGTCTTGACCTTTTCTTCCAAGGCGTCGATTTCTTCGTGGTTGAGGAAGGTGAAGTACTTGAGGTACTTGATCACGTCCCGGTCGTCCTGGTTGATCCAGAATTGGTAGAATTCGTAAGGACTGGTCTTTTCCGGGTCCAGCCAGACAGCACCGCCGGCGGACTTGCCGAACTTGGTCCCGTCGGCCTTCAGCATCAATGGGATGGTCAAACCAAAGGCTGGCCGGTCTGCCCCTTCCAGGCGGTGGATCAAGTCGATCCCGGCCGTGATGTTACCCCATTGGTCAGCCCCGCCGATCTGCATCTGGACGCCGTGGTCCCGGTTCAGGATGTAGAAGTCGATGGCTTGCAGGATTTGGTAGGAGAATTCAGTGAAGGAGATCCCGTTTTCCAGCCGGCTGGCCACGACTTCCTTGTTCAGCATGTTGTTGACCTGGAAGAGCTTGCCGTAGTCGCGGAGGAATTCCAGCAGGGTCATCTTGCCCAGCCAGTCACGGTTGTTGACGATGCGGAAGTTTTCCGTGCCAAAAAGCTTCACCATCTGCGCCGTCAAAGCTTCTTCATTGTGCTTGATCGTTTCTTCAGACTGCAGGACCCGCTCAGTTGACCGGCCGGATGGGTCACCGATTGACCCCGTGCCCCCGCCGATAACGATGACTGGCTTGTAGCCGGCCAGCTGGAATCTCTTCAAGATCATGAAGGGAATCAAGTGACCGATGTGCAGGGAGTCACCCGTCGGGTCAGTCCCGCAGTAAAGGGCCAGGTCGTCATGCTTGGCCAGGTAATCCCGCAAGCCTTCCTCGTCAGTTTCCTGGTTGATGGCGCCGCGCCATTTCAAATCTTCCAAAATGTCAAAATTAGCCATTTCTGCCTCCAAATAAAAAAGTCCCCAGATCAAAAGATCCAGGGACGACTAAATTCTGTCTTAGCCGTGGTACCACCCACGTTCGCACAAAGTGCCTCTTGGGAGCTTCTTAACGGGGTTCTCCTTCCCCGCGCTGTATTTCGTCTGCCCGGCCTGTCTAGCTCGCACCAACCGCTAGTTCTCTGAACGCTGAACCAAGCAGCTACTTCATTGTCGCGTTTTTATAAAAATAACATGAATTCGCCTTCGGGTCAAGCCTATAAAAGCCAGCGGGCCAAAAATCTGCTCCTGCGCAAGAGCCAGACGATAGCGAGACTGCTGGCAAAAATCAAAATTACCAAGCCAGGCAGCCAGACAGAATTACTTGCCGCCAGCTGCCAGACCGGCGTCTTACCCCAGTAGTAAATCAATAACGGGTGCAGCAGGTAAATACCCATGACAGACCCGGCCAATTCCCCTAAAACTTCTTCTGACCAAAGCCGGGGCTTAAGCATCTGCAGGCTGAGAAAAACCGCGCTGCTCTCCAGCAGGACAAAAAAGGAATTATAGCTGTACAAGGTCAGGCGCAAATGGCCGACCTTCGCCGTCAGCCAGCCAGACAAGCCGATTGTCGCTCCAGCCCCCAGCAGGCCCAGGGCCTGGACAAAATACAGGTTGCGCTTGCTCATGTGGGCCTGGCTAAAGTAGTAGCCAGCCATGTAGTAGCCCCCAAAGCCCATTACCGTTTGCAGGTCCAGCTTGCCCAGCAGGCGCTTAAAAGCGGCAAGCGCGTCAGCCATATGCTTGGGCGGGTTTGGCCAAAGGCGGATTAAGTCCAGGCCGGTCGGCAAAAGCCAGGCAAAAAGCAGGGCCAGCAAGAGGTAGTATTCGAGCAACTGCCGTCTTCTGGCCAGCGGCCGCAAAAGCGGCGTCACCAGGTAAAGGCCGGCAATCATCGGCAGATACCACAGGTGGTCATAGCTGCCGATCAGGAACTTAGCCACGGTCACCAGGTCGCCCTCCTTGGCGAAATAGTACCAGCCACAATAAATCAGCTGCCAGATTAAGTAGCTGACTACGATCCGGCGCAGGTATTTTTTAAAAAGCTTTTCCCAGCTCAAATCAAAATCCGGATTCAGAAAAATAGCCCCGGAAATCATGATAAAAACCGGCACGCAAAAGCGGCTCAAGCCGTCCCAGAAGTTGAGGATCTGCCAGTTTAAGCTCGCGTAATCCTGCCGGTAGAAGTTGAGAGACGTGGCCACATGGATAGTGATTACCCCCAAGATTGCCACAAGGCGGAGGTAATCGAGATAGGCGACGCGCTGCTTATGAGCCATCATTGCCCCCTTTTTTATTTCAAAAGACAAAAAAGGGACTAATCCTCCTTAGTCCCTTTTATTGCAATAAATCAAATTATTTCTTCATGGTGTAGAAACCCTTGATCTTCAAGGCATAGGCTGAACCAGCCGTCATGTCGTATTGGATCATTTCGTAGTCCTTGAGCAGGGCTTTTTGTGAGCTGGTCAAGGTCTTCGGGTCAACTTCCTTGCCCTTCTGGTCAACCAGGGTAAAGCCGGTGTCATTGCTGTAGCTGATCGTCAAAGCTGGCAGCTTCTTGTGCACTTCAGTTAAAAGTGCCTGGTAAGCCGTAACCTTGCTGTTGGTTTGTTCCAGCATCATGGCGATGAAGTCACTGGTGTTGACGTAGTTGGTCTTGGAAGTCATTTTAGCCTTAGCCCCGTGCTGACGGGCGTACTTGTTGGAGTAGATGAAGTAGCGGGTCGAGTGCATTTGGACCGGGTACTTAGACGTGTATGACTGGGAAACGATTGACGGGTAGTGGTCACCGTAGAAGACCAGGGTAATTGGCTTCTTGATCTTGTCAATCTGCTTGATGAACTTCTTGACCGCCTGGTCAGTGTAGTGGGTCCCCATGATGTAGGTCGCCGCTTGCGTTCTGATGCTGCCGTCGTCAAAAAGATCACCGGAAATCTTGCCGGCATAATAGTTCTTCGGGTACCAGTTGTTGTACGGCATGTGGTTCTGAATAGAAATCAGGTTGATGAACTGGCCGCCCTTGCGGGAATTGATCTGCCGCAAGCCGTTGGCGTAAGTCGTGAAGTCGGAGTTGTAGGAACTGGTCCCCAGCTTCTTTTGGTCCACGATCTTGTACTTGGAACCAAGGTAAACAAACTTGTTGAACTTGAAGCGCTTGTAGTCTTCAATTCTTGAGTAGTAAGTCCCGATGAATGGGTGAACTGCTGAAGAGTAGTTGAAGTTGGCCCCAATGGTTGGGTAGTACTGGTACTGCGGCACGACTTGGACGTAAGGAGTCAAAGTTGTGCTGAAGGAGCCCATGTTAAAGCCAGTCAGTGATTCCCATTCCATGTTGGCCGTACCACCACCGTAGCCGGCACTAAGCATGCTGCCGTAAGTAGTCGTCTTCTTCAGTGAATGGATGTAAGAAATCGGATCCTTGGTCCCCTTGGCAAACTTGATCGTCGGGAAGGTATATGGATCGATGAGACTTTCACTCAAGTTAAAGATCACGGTCTGCTTGGACAAATCGTTAGTCCGGGTCTTGTTGATCCGTTCAGCCACCTTTTGGTACTTCTCATAGAGCTTCTGAATCTGGCTCTTGGAGTAGTTGCTTGGCTTGTCCATGATCTGCAAGTCGATGTAGTTGAGGAAGTTCAAAATTGGCCCGTTAACCTGGATATCTCTTTCCGGGTTCCGGAAAGACTGCTTGTTGTCAAAGGCCGAGTTCAAGCGGTAAATAGCTGAGCCTTGGTGGTTAAACCACTTCGGCGTCATGAAGAGGGCCAGGCTGGCCAGGGCCCACATCCCCCGCCGCTTCCAGTTGCCGCGCTTCTTGACCTTGAACTTAACTTCGCAGAAGACCATCAAGGCAATAACGGCAGCCAAAGCCAGCATGATCATGATCAAGGTCTTCTGCCCCCCGATCATGCTCAGCAAACTGTCAGCGTTGGTTACTTCAGACAGTTCACTTGGGTAAATTGGCTCGCCCCGGAGGTCAAGCTTGATCTTGTTGGCAACCGCCCAAGCGATTACGACCGTGGAAGTCGTGATGAGGGAAACCCAGTATCTGGTCGTGACGAAGTAAAGGATGGTGAAGAAGGCGTCAATAAAGATTGTCGTCAAAATCAAGGCCCCCAGCTTGGTCCCAACCAGCCAGACTACGGCGTTGACGCTGGAAGCAGTCGTGATCTGGATCCGCATATTGTCGGATTCAACCAGGAAGGAAGCAAAGGACAGGATAAAGAAGAAGGTCCAAGTCAAAAGGTTGGTCCGGTGGTGGTAGTACTTCATCCAGCCCCAAAGGCGGTTAAAGGCCCCTTCAGCTGCTGCCCCGAAGCTCTTGCTTTCATACAAGAAGCGGTTGATCCGCTTAACTAGCTTGAAGCGCCACAAGTAGCGTTCAATCAGCCAGTGCCAGGCAATAGCAATGACCAGCATGATCAAAATCGTGATCATCCGGTTCAATTGCCGGCTGCCGGTACCGTACTTAAAGGAAGACATAAAGGAGTTGGCATCTGGTGCCTGCATGAAGATGATCAGTGGAACCAGGAAGTCCAGGTCCTTTGCTTCCAAAGTCTTGATGGCCGGCCGGGCAAAAGCAAAAGCGGCCAAGGCAATAATAAAGATGAAGGGTGAGGTCACGTTGAGCAGGAACTGGTAGTTCCATGATGACGGGTTGGCCCGCCCAGACATGATCTGTGACCAGTAAACGGCGTTAAAGCCGGCTACCCCGACGATTACCAGGCCAAGGGAAAGGATACCGGCCACAATAAAGATGGCCGTTTGCTTGACGGAAAAGTCAACCTTCCCTAAGAACATCCCCCAGGCAAATGGCAGAGCCAGGTAGAGACCATAGATGGAGTAGTTCATCTCGTAAGTCCCGGCTGACAGGGTAAAGCCCAGCAAGGTCAAGGCGATCAAAATGATCAAGCTCTGCTTCTTGCTGAACTTCTCCTGCCAGTCATAAATGACCGGCTGCACCAGCAGGCCGAAGACCAGGCCCGTCATCAAGACGGAAGTCGAGGTCAGAATCGGGAAGAGGATACCCCAGAAGCGCCAGGCATTTAAGTGCCATGGCTTGGAGATAAAGAAGACAAGATAGTAGGCCAAGAGGGTTACTTCCATGATAGCCCAGGCCCTAAAGCCTTCGTTAAAGCGCAGCTTGCGCTTGCTGTAAACGGCCCCGAAGACCATTGGAATAAACCAATAGGTCGCGCTTTCCACGATTGCTGGCAGGTGGCGCAGGTAGGTAATTGAGCTTTTCAGCATGCTGCTCTTGAAATTAAACATTTGCAGCAAAAGCACCAGAGCTACCAACAGCAGGAAGCCGTACTTCAGCAGGTTATGAATTTTTCTGGATTGTGTTTGTTCACTCATCAATATCGGAATTATTCTCTTTCTTTTGCAAATTCATTATCCATTATACTCAGTTTTTCTTAAAAAAAGACCAAGAAATTATTTCAATATTCCCAACTTCTTCTTGATCGTATATAAAATATCGACCCGCTTGCCATGACCCGTGAAAAAATCCCGTATATCGTAGCGGAACTTGAAGGCCATGACCGCCGTCATGATCAAGAAGACCAGGCCAGGTTCAAGCGACTTGGTCAGCTGGTAAATACTGAAAGACAGCATGAAAACCAAAGGCGGGATAGTCAGGTTCTGCATGATTGCGGTCAAGACCAAGGCTATTAAAAGAGTAATAAGCCCCGCCCGCCAGTCGTAGAGAACCGTAACCATGGCCGTCACGGCCACCGCCTTGCCCCCTTTAAAGTGATTAAAGACCGGGAAGCAGTGGCCTAAGACCACGCCCAGGCCCGTATAAGCCGTGAGCAAGTGCTGGTGGTAGATGGCATAGACCAGACAAATGGCCAGCAGGGTCTTAAGCAAGTCGCCGATGCAGGTCAGAATCCCCGCCTTCTTGCCGAAAACCGCCCCCATGTTGGCCGTACCCGGGTTGCCTGACCCGTACTTGGTCGGATCCTTGTGCAGGTAGTACTTGCCCACAAACATGGCGCTGATGAAGTTGCCAAACAAATAGCCGATAATTACTGCCAAAAATTTGCTAAGCACCTTTAATAGCCCCCCGAAAACGGATTGGTATTGTAGTTGTAATTATAATTGTAGCTATAAGTAGTATCGTAATTTGTGCTACCAGAATAAGCAGTATTGCCAGAGTAATCTGTACTGCTGGAAGCCTGGCTGCTGGATTTAGAGCTGGAGCTGGACTTTGAACTTTTCTTGCCGCTCTTGACGCTGTCAGCCGTCGTGCCCGGATCATAGATCGTGTAGTTCTGGGTCTCACCGCTGCCAAACTTAAAGCCGGCGGTCTCGTTTAAGGTATTCAGCTCGGTTTCCCGGTTGGAGACGGTCGCTGTCTTCAAGCCCAGCAGCTTTCTGATCTTGTTGGAAATCCGCTGCAGTTCACTGGTTGGCGCGATTTGGTAGGCCGCGCCGTTAACATAAGCACTGTAGCCGTGCAGGTAGTCGCTGTCGCTGGAAGAAGTGCAGTCTGAGTAGTTGGCCAAGATCGACTTCAAAGCCTGGAAGCTTAAGTTGGTCTTCACGTTTGATGACAGGTTATTGGCGATCTTGCTGAAGTTCATCAGTGAGTCTGCCGTGGCCAGCTTCTGGACCAGCTTGGTGATGACTTCTCTTTGCCGCTTTTGCCGGCCGTAGTCACCCTGCGGGTCATCATAGCGCATCCGGCTGTAAGCCAGAGCCGCCTGCCCGTTTAAGTGCTGTCGGACCCGCTTCTTGAAAGGAAAGCCGCTGTAGGTAAAGGTCAGAGGCGGCGTCACGTAAATCCCGCCGACATAATCGACCAGCTTCATCAGCCCGCCCATGTTGACCAAGGCGTAGTACTTGACCGGAATGTTCAAGAGGTTAGAGACAGTCTTCATGGCCATCTTGGCTCCGCCGATCGAATAGGCCGCGTTGATCTTCTGCACGTCGTTTGAATCATCGCCAACCATGTCAGCCATGGTGTCCCGCGGAATCGAGATCATCGTGTAGTTCTTCTTCTTCGGATTGACCACGACGACGATGATCGTGTCAGTATTGCCGCGCTTTTCCGTTCTGTCCAAGGCCCCGGTGTCGGTCCCTAAGAGCATGACGGCAAAAGGTTTCTTGCCGTTGAATTCGCCATAGGTCGTCTTAACCGCGTTTTCTGAGTCATAAGCCTTGTTGGCCGCCTGCTCAGCCGTCTTGTACAAATGGGCGGCATACAGGCCCACT
This sequence comes from Lactobacillus delbrueckii subsp. jakobsenii ZN7a-9 = DSM 26046, assembly GCF_001888925.1. NCBI lineage: Bacteria > Bacillati > Bacillota > Bacilli > Lactobacillales > Lactobacillaceae > Lactobacillus > Lactobacillus delbrueckii. The sequence goes on along the minus strand of NZ_CP018218.1, from coordinate 583,112 downwards.
CCGGCCGCAATGGCGCAGACAACCGCCAAAATGCCGATGATCCAGTTGCGGATCTGCTTCTGCTTGCGCTTTCTGGCATGCTGCCTGGTCTCAGGAATGCCTAGCTTGTCTTCTTTCTTCATAAATTGATACCTACTTAAAAAATGACATTAGTCTGTATTATAGCAAAAAAGCACCGCCAACTTTTGCCTGCGGCCTTTTCTTATTGAAATTGTAAAAAACAGTCAAAGCGGGCACGCGATATTTTCCCGTAAGTATCCCTGTGCACAACTTTCCTATCTAAGCTATCATCTTAGCAAGCCACCTGTCAATCCTTAATCAGTCCAACAAAAAAAGCGAAGCCGGAGCTTCGCTTTAATTAGGGAAAGAGGACTTAGTCCAGCTTTTCCTTGCTTACAACGTTCAACTTGTCGTCGAAAGTGTAAACGACTGGTTCACCAGTCTTCATTTCAACATCCATGATGTCTTCGTCAGAGATGTTTTCGATGTACTTAGTCAAGGCACGCAGTGAGTTACCATGAGCAGCGATGATCACGTTCTTGCCAGCCAAAAGGTCTGGAGCAATGTGGTCTTCCCAGAATGGCATAACTCTGTCCAGAGTAACCTTCAGGTTTTCTGCCTTAGGAACGATGTGTGGGTCCAAGTTTGCGTAACGACGGTCGTTAGCTTGGCTGAATTCTGAGTCGTCAGCCAAAACTGGTGGCAAAACGTCGTATGAACGACGCCAAATGTGAACTTGTTCGTCGCCGTACTTTTCAGCAGTTTCAGCCTTGTTCAAGCCTTGCAAAGCGCCGTAGTGACGTTCGTTCAGTCTCCAGGACTTAGTTTCTGGAACCCAGAGTTGGCCGCTTTCTTCCAAAGCAAAGTGCAAAGTCTTGATCGCACGGGTCAAAACTGAAGTGTAAGCTTGGTCAAATTCCAAGCCGGCTTCCTTGATCAAACGACCAGCCTTCTTAGCTTCTTCAACACCCTTGTCTGACAAGTTAACGTCAACCCAACCAGTGAATTGGTTTGAAAGGTTCCATTCACTTTGACCGTGACGGATTAAAACTAATTTAGACATTAAAAAATCTCCTTTAGCAAATTAAACGTTTCACTAATTATTATACGGCCTCTCGCGGCCTTTTCAAAGTCCTAAAGGCAAAAAAAGCACTTTTTCTGACTGGAATCGCTAACAATTAGTCAGTGATTTGTTAGAATTGAAGAATAAGGATGTGATTCATACTATGCCGTCAAAGAAAAAGAAAATTCACCTGCTCACCCTTCTGGCCCTGGCCAGCCTCTTTTTAACAGCCTGCGCCAAGCCCAGCCCCCAGAGCCTGGCCAAAAAGGCCCAGCAGAGCAAGATTGCTAACTTCCAGCTGAAGATCGACGAACATTATTACACGGGAAATAAACCAGTCCGTTTTTACGGCCAGATCAACTACCAGCGATCTCCCTTCGTCATGAAGACGGACTTAACCCAGAGCGGGGACCAGAACGTCAAGATGTGGGTGGGCCAGCGCTATGCCTACGTCAAATACTATAAAGACCAGCAGGAAGCCTGGTACAAGGCCAAGCTCAGCCAGTTCACGACCATCTCCCACTTCCAGCAGCTGGTCAAGGACATGGACACCCTGACCCTCAGCCAAAAGAGCGCCAAGCTTTTTTTCGTCAGCCGGGCAAAAAATGGCTGGCGGCTCAGCTACACGGGCAAGAGCCAGCGCCTCTGGCAAGAGATCACGGAAACCAACGGCCTGGCCAGCCTGTCTAGCGACAGCCAAATGGCCAAGGCTAAGCTCCAGCAGATCAAGATGACCATCGACTTCAGCCAGAAAAAGCAGCTGACCGGCCTGGCCATCTATGCCAAGTACAAGGTTAAGGGGCAGACCAGCTCAACCAAGCTGTCCATGCTCAAGGTCAACCAGCAGAAAAAGCTGGCCATCCCCAAGACGGTCAGCAAAAATTCCGTCGACGTCAGCCGGCTGAATAAATAGAAAACAGAAAATACAAAAGGTACAAATAAGGAGGCAAAAAAATGCAACTCGGTATTATCGGCAGCGGCAAGATCGTTAGAGACTTCCTCACTGCCCTTCCCCTGCCCGGCTTAAAATTAGCTGCTATCGCCACGACCAAGCGGTCAGCAGCCACCGGCCAGGAACTGGCTGACCAATACGGCATCAGCCGGGTCTACGACGACTACCTGGAAATGCTCAAAGACGACCAAGTTGACACGGTTTACGTGGCCACCCCTTCCTCCATGCACTACCAAATGTGCCTGGACTCTTTAGCAGCCGGCAAGAACGTGATCTGTGAAAAGCCCTTCGTCTTCACGACTGAAGAAGCCTTAGAGCTCAAGCAGCTGGCCGACCAGAAGGGCTGCCTCATTACCGAGGCCATCACCAACCGCTACCTGCCAGCCTTTAACTCCTTGGCCAGTGACTTGCAGCTTTTAGGCCCGGTTCACGTGGTCAGCCTCAACTACACCCAGTACTCTTCCCGCTACGACCGCTTCCTGGCCGGCGACATCGCCCCGGCCTTCAACCCCCGTCTGGGCGGCGGAGCCCTCTTGGACTTGAACGTCTACAACATCCACTTAGCCGTCAGCCTATTTGGGGCGCCTTTGGACGTCCATTACTTCCCTAACCTGCAAAAGGGCGTCGACACTTCCGGCGTTTTAGTCCTGGCTTATGACGACAAACAGGCCAGCTTGACCGCGGCCAAGGACTCCCAGGCCTTTGCCCACAACCCCTCTCTCATCGCCGGGGAAAAAGGGGCGATCAGCTTTATTGGCAGCCCGGGTGACATCAGAAGCTACCGGCTGGAAACGGCAGACGGGCAGACCGCCAAGAACTTTGACCCAGACCTGCACCGGATGATCCCGGAATTCACTGAATTCATCCGGAACTTTGACCAAAAGGACAAAACCGCTGCTGACCGGGCCTTTGCCCACAGCCTGCAGGTCATCGCCGTCCTGGAAGCAGCCAGGGACTGCATGCCTTAAGGAAAAAGCAAAACAGAAAAATAAAGAATTAAAGAACTAGGGGGAAATAAACAAGAAAAATCGCTTTGCCGGCTGGCAGAGCGATTTTTTGATATAGTCGTTTTCTATTCCCGGCTCAAAAGCTGGTGAATCCGGTCGGCTTCCCGCCAAGGGCCGCTGTAGATCAGTTCATCGCCCGGCTCGATCACAGTTGACCCGTGCGGGGAAATCCACTTGTCCCCCCGCCGGATCCGGGAAACGGTGATCTGGTCGACGAAGTCCCAGTCCATCAGCTGGCGGCCGGTGTAGGCCGAGTTTCTGACCACCACGTCGTACAGGGCATTGTTGGTGTCCGTGATGATCCGGTAGACGGCTGGTGATTCAATCAAGGCCCGGAGCATGGCCCCATGCAGGTTGTTGAAGGCAAAAAGCTCGATGCCTTCCTCTCTGAGCTGGTCGACCGTATCAGCCACGACCTTGCCCTGGCTGACGATGACCCGCTTGACTCCGGCCTGCTTGGCTGCCCGGCCCACTTCCAAATTGGCCTGGTCGTCAGTGAAGGTGGCCACGAAGATATCGGTGTCAAAGGCTCCGGCTGCTTCTAAAGTATCCACCTTCCGGTCAGGCAAAAGCTTCAAATTCTTTACCTTGCTCTTGTAGGTGTCGTATTTTTCCTTCCGGCAGGTCAGAACCTGAACTGAATACCAGGAGTCGTGCAGGTCCTGGTAGACGGTCATAGTCACGGCATTGAGGCCGAAGATCACGACCTTTTCCTTGATCTTGTCTTCCGGCGTCAAGGCAAAAGTTGAGTTGAAGACAATCGGGCAGGCGATGCAGACGATGACCGCCGCCAAAATGAAGGCACTGGACTGAGTCGCCGTGATGGCGTTCAGCTTCCGGGCTACCTGCAAGGTCGGCAGAACGATCGTGATCGTCGTTGCCGTTAAGAAGCCCCCGGCAAAAGCATTCCGCTTGTTAAAGGCCCACATGTAGGTCAAAGTAACCGGCAGCTTGGCTAAGAAGAGGCAGATGACCAAAACCGGCAGCAGCATCAAGGCTTGCGGATTGGCGAAGAGCAGCTTCAAGTTGAGGTTGACCCCGGTCCGGATGAAGAAGATCGGGATAAAGAAGCCGTAGCCGATGGAAGTCAGCTTGTCCTTGGTCGCCTGGGTTGGCTCCAGCAGCTTCATGACCACCCCGGCCAAAAAGGCCCCCAGGATGTTTTCCGCCCCAACCTGCTCTGCCACCGTCACCAGGGCAAAAATCAGGAAGAAGGCCAGGCGGACGTCCAACTGGGTTGTGGCCTTGGTCACCTTGGCAAACCACAGGTAAGGCCGCTTAAAGCGGCGCAGAAGAATAATCGCGGCCACAAACAAGAGGATAATCAGCCAGAGCTTTCGGGCATCCCCGCCGTTAACGGTGGAATAGATGGTCAAAAGCAGCAGGGGAATAACTTCCCCCATGACCGCCGTCAGCAAGATCGTCTGCCCGATCGGCCGGCCCAGGATTTCTTTTTCCTTTAAGGTAGCGATGACCACGCCTAAGGCCACGGTCATAAAGATGATCGAAGCCAGGGCCACGTCGTTAAAGAGACCCAGGGCCTTCATCCCCAAAGCCAGCAAAACTGAGGCCACCGCTACCCCGCCAAAGGCGAAGGCAGCCACGACCATGGGCTTGACCTGCTTGCCGCTCTCTGACTTCCGGGCTCGGGTGTGCTTTTTCGGGCTCAGCAAGTCAAAATCGATTTCCATCCCTGACAAAAACATCAAGACAATGACCCCCAGGTTGGACAAAAAAGTCAGCTGGGAAGTCTGGGTAATCAGGTTCAAACAGCTCTTGCCCATCAAGATCCCGACGATGATCTCGGCCACGGCGGTCGGCACCGTGGTCACCCGCAAGCGGGCCATGACGATCGGAATCACCAGGGCCAAGAAGACCGTTAAAAACAGTGATAGTCCTTCCATGCTAAAAAGTATCTCCTCACTAATCGCATTTTTTCTATTATACAATAAGCCCGCAAATTAGTAAGAAAAAACGGACCTGGGCCAGGCCCAAATCCGTTTCTTGTCTTCAATTAAAAGTTGCCCGCCTTGATGTACAGGGCGGTCTGGCCGGAGAAGCCGACCATGTAGTAGTACTTGCCAGCCAGCTTGACCCGGCTGCCGTAAGTAGTAACCGTGCTGCCCTTCAGGCGCTTGGCTTCATTCCAGTTCCGGGCCCCCTTGACCGTGTACACGTAAGCGTTGTGAGTCAGAGTCCGGCTGGTCCCGTCGATATTGCCAGCCTTGACATACTTGCCGTTAGCGTACTTGTAGTACTTGGCCTTGCCAATCGTTACAGCTGACCCGTAGACCTTGAGGTATTGCCCAGCCTTCAGCATGCTGTCTGGCAACTTTTTGCCAGCAGCGCTGTAACTGTAAGAATTCCGCATCAAGCGCTTGCTCGTGCTGACTTCCACTGGCTTAGGCTGGAAATTGACTGCCTTGACATACTTGGCCACGTTATTGCTGGTAAAGCCAGTCATGTAGTAGGCCTTGCCCTTGATCTTAACCTGGCTGCCGTAGGTCGTGACCTTGCTCCCCTTTAAGAGCTTAGCCGTGGACCATTCCCGGCTGCCGGAAATAGTGTAGGTCCAGGCATTGGCCGTCAAAGTCCGGCTGGTCCCATCAATGTTGCCAGCCTTGACATACTTGCCATCAGCGTACTTGTAGTACTTGCTGCTTCCAATCGTTACAGCTGACCCGTAGACCTTGAGGTGTTGCCCGGCCTTCAAAGCCCTGACTGCTAGCTTCTTGCCGGAGGCATCATAGCTGTAGGCATTCCGCATCAAGCGCAGCTTCTTGGTCGTTACCGGCTGGGTAGCTGGAGCTTGGCTGGAACTATCAGTGCTTGAACTGGTATTGCTGCCAGTATTGGTATTCCCAGTATTTGAACCAGAGCCAGTATTAGTGTTGCCAGTGTTGGTGCCGGTACTTGCTCCCTGCTTGTTGTAGAAGTAGCTGATCAAGCTGTAGAAGTCACTCATGGAGTAGCCCCATTTAGCAAAGTAGCCGTCAGGGTCCCCGTGGTCAGTCCCGCCCAGGTAATGGGAGACTTCATTGTGGGACCAGATCGTCCCTGACCCATCCTGGCTGGCCCGGGAAGGAGTCAAATTGTATCTGTGCAAAAGGCTGGCGATATAGTAGGCATCGTTAGCCACGCTTTGCACGAACTGGGACCGGGTCGAAACTTCGCAAAGCTCAACTTGAATGTAGCGGACGTTGGCAATTGGGCCTGCCCCCCAGGTACCATAGTCAGTTGACATCATCTGGATAGTCTGGTTGTTGTCGACCACGGCGTGAACATAGGCGTAGGCCGTCATCCAGTTGTTGTTGAAATAGCGGCCTTCATCCCAGGCCGTGGCACCTGGGCTCGCCGTTTCGTGCACGACCACCCCTTCAGGCTTGCCAACCCCATTGCGGTAGCCAAAACGGCTGCCGTACTTGTTGCCATTAGCCACGCTGTTGAATTGGTTGTAAGTCAGCCCCGCGGCTTTAAGCAGGGTCTCCAGGGACTTGGTACCGCTGTAAGTCTTGGTCTTGGCTTCACTGTTGATTGAGGCCTCCGCGGCCTTCCCTTGACTGAAAACAAACGTCAGGCCAAGGCTGGCCACGGCTGCTGCCGTCAAAATTTTGTTAAATCTCATTCAGTTTCTTCCCTGTCTTTTTAAAAGTTGCCCTTCTTGACATACTGGTTAAGACCAACGATGTAGTACTGCTTGCCCTTGATCTTCACGCTGCCACCGTAGACAGTGTGGGTGCTTCCCTTGAGCCACTTGGTCTTGCCAACCCGCTTGCCCGCATTGTTGTAGATGTAGGCATTGCGCTTGAGCTTGCGTCTGGTCCCATCAAAGTTGCTTGCCTTGATGAACTGGTCAGCCCTGGCGGAGTTGACCCGGTAGTACTTGGCCCCGTTGATCGTGACTGACCCGTAAGTCGTCACGCTCTTGCCAGCTTTGACCGACTTAGCCGTGCTCTTGGCACCACTACTGGTGTAGATAGCTGCTGAGTGCATCAGCACCTTCATTTGCCCGGAAACGCTGGCGGCATTGTCAGCACTTGGCGCTTGAGAGCTGCCAGTGTTCAGGCTTTCGCCGTCGATCCAGCCCAGGCCCTTGAGGTACATCCGCTTCTTGCCATTGTAGTAAGTGTAGGTCTTGGTAACCGTTACGGTTTGGCCAGCAGTCACGTAAGACTTCTTTGGTGAAACAGAGTGGTCAGTCGGGTAGAGGTAGGTTGCCCCGGACTTGGCTACCTTGGCCGTGTAATTAGTGCCGGAGTAAACCGGGTCATACTTGGTCAAGTTGTAGGTCCCGATGTGGCTGATCAGCTTGTTCGCGTAGTTGGTGTCAGTCGCGTAGCCGGCAGCCTTGATGGCTTTGGCGGCAGCTGAGGCGCTTGAGGCATTTTCCAGCCAGGTCTTGCTGTAGCACAGACCTCCGTTGCCCAGGGTCGTCCGCATCTTCAAGCCGTAGTCATCAAAAGATGCCTGGTAGCTGCTGTACTTTCTGAAATCAGCCGTGATGTAGTAAGTCTTGCCGCTGGAAGTCTGTTCGGCCGTCTTGACGCTATAGGTTGCACCGGTCCAGCCAGTAGCCTTCATTCCAAAGACGTTGTTGGCCTGGGTAGACAGAGCTGAAGTCCCCCAGCCAGATTCCAAGGCAGCCTGGGCTAGCATCAAAGAGGCGTAGACGCCGTACTTCTTGGACGTCTTCTGCGCCTGCAGGCTGACCTTACTTAAAAAGGCATCGCTAGTAGCTGATGCCTCAACTGCCTGATTTGAGAGAAACATGTTATTGGTCACTGGAACGGCGACGGAAGTTAGCATCGCTGCGGTAGCAAGTCCAGTCAAAAATCTTCTCTTCATTAATCTCCTCCTAATAATTTCAATCTTAACCTCTATTGTATGTGCTCAGTGCTATAGTTACAATCGAACGCGCATTCTGTAAAGTAAAAGTAACAATTTTCTTAAGCAATTACAATTTTTATAGGAAAAAACTGCTTTTCCCCCTTTCCAAGCTAAGAAAGAAAATGCCAAAAGGCGGGGGCAAAGCTGCATAAAACATAAAAAGAAAAGAGGCAGCCAGGCCGCCTCTTGGGTATAAATTTTGCATCCGGCTAAAGCGGCCAGATCTGTCTAATGATTACTATCGTCAAACACACCCGTAACAGTACGTTCAATATAGTTTGCAGCCAGCGGCTCAGCATAGAGGACCTCCCCTTCCTTGACGAACACGCCCTCGCCGGCGATGGCGGCCGCGGCCTCCCGGACCACGTCCGCGCTCAAGCCCTTGACCGCGTATGGCAGGTTCAGGCTCTTCTTTTTGCCGGCACTGGACTTAAAGGTTAATTGCAATTCGTTAGTCGTAGTCATGATTTTTTCTCCTGTTTCTTACTCAAAAATTCTTTATCTGAAGTTTCCGCGTCAAAGAGTTAGGCCAAGGTCAAATTGTGCTTTTGGACCAGGGTCAAGGCAGCCAGTTCATCGCCTTGCAGCTTGCTGATGGCCTGGCCCACCTTGACCAGGCTTTCCGGGCTGGCATCCAGCTTGACGTTTTGCAGGCTGCGCTGCATCTGCCCCTTGTCATACTTTTCGGCCTTGAAGGTGTATTGAATGCTTTGGTCAGCTAAAGTGAAGTTCATTTTTTCTCTCCTGTTTCTGTAAAAAATCAATCTTGCCGCGAAGCAACGGGCTTCGCTCCGGCCGGCCCCGGCGCCTTGGGCCTGCACTGATACTAACGTTTCAAGAAGCAAATGTCGGCCACTTTTTGTTAAGGAACAATTACAAGTTGGACTGGCTGCCTAAAGCAGGTGGCTGATCTGGTATAATTGGGAAGATTAACGAGGAGGTTATTTATGAAAAAATCGACTATCTGGTCCATCGTTGTGGTGGCCGTACTCGCCTTGGGCGGGGCTGGCGCCTACTTCTACTCCAGCCAGCAAAAGCAGAGCCAGGAGCAGACGGCAAGTTCCAGCTACTCCAGCCACATGCAGGCCGGCAAAGAGGCCGTAAAAGCCAAGAAGTACAGCCAGGCTGCTGACGAATTTGACCAGGCCTACCAGGCTAAGGCAACTGCCCAAGCCAAAAATTACCAGGCCCAGGCCGAAAACCTAGCCGACTCCGTGAAACTGGCCAAGACGACCGTCAAGTACGACAGCGCCTTGAACCTGGCCCAAAAGGCCCAGGAGCAAAATGGCGGCTACAGTGTCATGACCAGCCAGGCCAAAAAGCTGGTTAAACAGCTCAAGGCCGTCAAGGACAACTACGACAGTGAAATCAAGCCGCTCTTAAACAAGGCAGCCAAGGCCATGGAAGACGGCGACTACGACAGCGCCGCTTCCACCTACAGTAGCATCTTAGACCTGCCTTATATCAACGGGGCTTACTACGCCAAGGTCCGGTCTAATGTCAAGGACCTGCTCAAGGAAGCCAAGAGCAAGCAGGAAGACTCCAGCTCCAGTTCTGAAAGCTCCAGCTCATCCTCTTCAGACACTTCCAGTAAGTCCAGCGGCAAGGAATCCAGTTCCAGCTCATCTTCTGCCGCTTCCAGCTCAGCCAGCTCTTCCAGCAACCAGGCTGAAGGGTCCGGGACCAGCAACAATGACAAGGTTGGCGGCAGCACCGTGACCAGCCGGGACGTCCAGCAGATCCGCACCCAGCTTGACAACCTGGGCGAAAGCACTGCCGGCTGGAGTCCGCAGGACCTGATCAACCTGTTCAACTACGCCTACCAGCAGGGCCACACCACCATCGACTCCATCACCAAGGATGACGTCGAGGGCTACCTAAAGTCGGGCAAATAAGAAATAAATCAGCGCCAGGCCTTGATTTATGGGGGCCTGGCGCTTGCTTTCTAGCCTTAAAGCCGTTAAAATTACTATTGACCTTATAGACTTTTATTTAAAAAGGAGCTACAACTTTGGCAGAAGAAGAAAAGAAAATCCGCAGCAATGAAGACATGTTCAAGATCGTGATGCCTGAACCAGAACGCGTAACCATGCCAGCACGCGAAGTTGCCGACCAGCCAGCTTACCTGGTCAACTTCGCCAACTTCTACGTTTCTTCTTTCGAACGCGACGACCTGGAAATCATCAGTGAATTTGACGAAGACCACAACATGGTCAACATCAACCACTACCTCCTGCTCAACCAGCCATTCTCCCGCAAGAACCTGGTCAAGCATGTGCTGATCGACCACGCCCACAATTTCCAAGCCCTCCTCGATAAGATGACCGCAGAAACCGGCGTTGACCCGGAAGCGATGACTACTTACGAAGACTGGAGCAACTGGTACGAAGGCGTTCGCGCGAAGATTGAAAGCAGTTTGTCCTAAAGGGCTTGAAACTTTACTCCAAATATAAGAAAATTACAGTAAAGAGAATGTCTCCTGGCATTCTTTTTTTACTTGTTAAATCTAAGCAAAAGCTTTAAATTTGTTTTTTAGTGTATCACAGGCTTTTTTTAAAAGTTTGAGGAGTATTTAATTGCTATGGAAGTAGAAAATAAACGCGATCGCATGACGGCCGCCGGCCTCTTGATCGCGATTGGGATTGTCTACGGCGACATCGGGACCAGTCCCCTGTATGTCATGAAAGCCGTAATCGCCGGCAACGGCGGGCTCAATACGGTCAGCCGGGACTTGATCATCGGAACCATTTCCGCGATCCTGTGGACCGTGACCTTGCTCACGACGGTGCAGAACGTGATTATCGCCTTGAAGGCAACCAACCACGGTGAAGGTGGTATCCTCGCCCTTTACACCTTGATCAGACATAAGGCTGCCTGGCTGGTCTGGCCAGCCCTGATCGGCGGAGCCGCTATCCTGGCCGACGGGACTCTGACCCCGGCCGTGACGGTTACCTCTGCCATTGAAGGGCTGAAGGGGCTGGAATTCGGCAAGGGCAACGTCCCGGTCAGTAACCAGACCACAGTCCTGGTCATTACTATTATTATTTTGCTAGTGCTTTTCTCCATCCAGCGAATGGGGACCAGAATCATCGGAAAGGCTTTCGGTCCAATCATGCTTGTCTGGTTCGCCTTCCTGGGCATCATGGGCTTGATCAACATTGGCGGCAACTGGTGGATCCTGCAGGCCTTGAACCCTTACTACGCGATCAAATTGCTCTTTAGTCCTTACAACAAGGCGGGCTTAGCGATCTTAGGGTCCATCTTCCTGGCCACCACGGGGGCTGAAGCCCTTTACGCCGACGTCGGCCACGTCGGCAAGGGGAACATCCTCGGCTCCTGGCCATTTGTTTTCGTCTGCCTCTCCCTGAACTACTTAGGGCAAGGGGTTTGGATCTTAAACAACACCAACCTGCACTCAGACACTGAAATCAACCCCTTCTACGCCATGATTCCGGAAAACATCCGGCTGGCGTCAATCGTTCTGGCTACCCTGGCAGCGATCATCGCTTCCCAGGCCTTGATCTCGGGTTCCTTCACCCTGGTAGCTGAATCCATCAACCTGAAGTTCCTGCCGCGGATGAATATCCTCTACCCATCTGATGAAAGAGGGCAGATCTACATCCCGGCCGTTAACAAAATGCTGGGCATTACCGCCATCGCCCTGGTTCTCTTCTTCAGAACCTCAGCCCACATGGAAGCAGCCTACGGTCTGTCCATCACCATTACCATGCTGATGACCACCATCCTGCGCTATGAATGGATGTTGCTCAAGCATGGCCACAACCCGGCCAACCTGCTCTTCGTGATCTTCTTCAGTACTATCAACATCCTCTTCATGGGGTCCAGTCTGAGCAAGTTCGCCCACGGCGGTTACGTATCACTGTTGATCACCCTCTTGATCGTTTCCGTCATGGTCGTTTGGTACTTCGGCAACAAGGTCCGGGACCAAAACGAAGCCGGCAATGCCTATGTCCGCTTGGATGAATACACGGACATGCTGACCAACCTCAGCCACGACGACAACTACCCGACCTACGCTGACAACCTGGTTTACATGGCCAACGTCAAGTACAACAAGTTCATCAAGCGGGAAGTCCTCTACTCAATCCTGGACAAGCGGCCTAAGCGGGCCCGGGCTTACTGGTTCGTCACGGTCAACGTGACCAACGAGCCGTTTACCGCTGAATACGCGGTCAACACTTTTGGCACCAAGAACGTGATCAACATCCAGCTCTACCTTGGTTTCAAGAAGCAGACTAGCGTCAACGTCTACGTGCGCCAGATCGTCCACGACTTGATCAAGGACAACACGATCGAGGCCCAGCCGCAGGAATACACGACTACTCCTGGCCGGGACGTCGGCGACTTCAAGTTCGTCATCGTCAACGACGTCATCTCACCTTCGACCACCCTGTCTTCTTACAAGAAGTGGCTGGTCAAGGCCCGCGTCCAGCTGCAGAACCTGTCACCTAACCCGGCTCAATGGTTCGGCCTGGAATTCGCGGACACGGTCATCGAACGCGTGCCTTTGGTCCTTGGTAAGCAAGAGCCTGCAAGAATCAAGCGGGTTGCTCCGGTTGACTACAGCAAGACACCTTGCTAGACAAGAAGCAAAAGGACAAAAAGAAGTAATTAGCAAATAAAGAAACGGCAAGTGATTGAATACTTGCCGTTTTTGCTTTTAGAAAGTCTTAAATACTCTAGAAAATTACAAACTTTTTTTCATTGAAGCAAAGCAGATTGATCACAGCTTTTTTACAAAGGGCCGTTATTATATAACCATAGTCAGAAGCAAGAAATTGCTTCTCCTATAGGAATTAATTTTCCTTTTTCTTTTCCTCTTTTACACACATATATTAGACAAACACACAGCAGCAGAAAAGCAGTCATTGATAGAATGACTGCTTTTTTTGTTGCTTATGAAATTTTATGAAAAACTACCAGATCTTGACCCGGTCTTCCGGAGCCAGGTACATCCCGTCGCCCGGCTTGACGTCAAAGGTCTCGTAGAATTCGTCCTGGCACTGGGCCTGGACATTCGCCCGCAGAGGGCCTGGCGCGTGCACGTCAACGGAAACGATCATCTTGATGGCTGCTTCCAGGGACTTTTGTGCCCAGACTCTAGCCCAGTTGACGTAGAAGTCTTCCAGGCCTTGACCTTCTTCCTTGCAGGCGGTCATGGCCGCGGCCAAGCCGCCCTGGTCAGCGATGTTTTCGGACACGATCTGCTTGCCGTTCAAAGTAGTCGGGCCGAACTTGAGCCCGTCAAAGAGGGCGATTTCCGCCTTGGTCCGGTCAGCAAATTCCTTGTAGTCAGCTTCGGTCCACCAGTTCTTCATGTTGCCGAATTCATCGAACTGGGCCCCGTTATTGTCGAAGGCATGGGAAACTTCGTGGGCGATCACGGCCCCGATCCCGCCGTAGTTGGCTGCCCGGCTCTGGTCAGCACTGTAGAATGGTGCCTGCAAGATGGCCGCTGGGAAGGTGATGTCGTTTCTCTGCGGGTCGTAGCAGGCGTTAACCAGGTTGCCTGGCATCAGCCAAACAGTCCGGTCAACCGGCTGGTGGAGCTTCTCCAGGCTGTACTTGATGCTTTCCTGGCTGGCGGCCTGCAGGTTGCTGTAAAGGCTGCCGCCCTCTTCTGCCGGGGTAACCTGGAGGCGGTTGTAAATGTCTTCAATCTTGTCCGGGTAGCCGACCTTCAAGATCAAGGCCTGCAGCTTGGTGATGGCCTTGTCCTTAGTCGCCTGGGAGAGCCAGTCGTTCTTGGCCAGCCGGTCCTCGTAGACCTTCAGCATCCGCTTGATCATGCCCAAAACGTCTTCCTTGGCGGCGGCCCCGAAGTAGGTCTGCCCGTAGTAGACGCCGACAACTTCGCTGAAAGTGCTGTTGGCAATCCGGTAGGCCTGCTTAATCCCGCTGGCCAGTTGCGGCTGGCCGGTCAAAGCCTGGCTGAACGGGAAGGCGGCTTCTCTGAATTCTTGCGACAGAGATGAGGCCACGTCATTGATAAACTTAACCAGCATCCAGCCCTTGATTTCACTGAAGCTGGCTTCGTTTAAAAGACCTTCTGCCTGGTCCAGGTAGCGGGGTTCCGTGTTGATCAAAACTTCTGGTTCTTCACCAAGGAAGCCTGCCAGGAACTGGCCCATGTCAAAGCTAGTGAACTTGCTCTTGAAGTCCGCCAATGAAATCGGGTTGTACATGGCCGGGTAGTCAGCCCATTCTTCGCTGGACTTGACTACCTTGGCCAGTCGCTGGTCGTAAGCCAGGGCCCCGTCTACATATTCAGCGGCTTTTTCTTCACTTACCCCGGCCATTTGGAAGAGCTTGAGGGTCTGTTCTTTTAACACGCCCAAGAGTTTTTCCGCGTCCGGGCTTTCGTAAGTGGTCGTATCTGGCAAAAAGATGTGGGGACCGCCGAAGTAAACCGTGTTGACCTTGGTGTTCTTCATGTCCGCGTCAACGGAGAAGGAGAATGGGAGGTCAAAGCCTTCCTTGGCCAAAGCAGCTGCCGCGCCTTGCAGGTCATTCCAGCTGTTCAAGCCTTCCAGTTTCTTCAAGTCAGCCTGGATTGGTTCTGCCCCATCAGCGTTCCGCTTGTCAAAGTCCTTGGCCAGCTTGTATAGTTCAACGGCCTTGGCCAGGTTCGGCAGGTTTGGCACTTCCTTTTCCCCGCTGGCAAAAGCCGCGAAGTCAGCCATCAGGGTCTTTTCAACGTTTTCAGCGATTTGGTCAAAGCTCCCCATCCGGGACCGGTCAGCCGGGATTTCCAGCTGATCCAGGTAGTCAGAGTTAACGGCCAAATACAGGTTGTCCTGCGGGCGGGCAGTCTTGTCAATGACAGTCGTGTCGCCGCTGCCGCCGCGGACGGCAAATTTATTGTTCAATATTTCTTCCTCCTTGTTTTTCAACTAGCAGTTGTGCTGGCGCAGGTCGCACTGGGCCGCGATTTCAGCCTTGGCCTGGTCAGCTGCTTCGGGCCAGATTGGCTCTAAGCCCTGGTCCTTTAAGAAGCCTTCCCAGTCGGTAAAAATTTCCCCGTCTTCCTTGACGCAGGCCGGAATCCCCACGCTACCCTGCTCCTTAGCGTGAGCAAAGGCGGGACTGGCATCCCGCAAGCGCAAAAATTCCTTGAAATCCGGCATGGTGGCGAAAATATTAACGAATTCGTAGCCGATGCCGTACTTTTTAAAACTGGCCTCACAGGCGATGCAGTCCGGACAGATTTTTGTCCCGTAAACCTTAAGCATGTTTTCCTCCTTTTCTCACTATCGTCTTATTTTACCCGTTAACTGCTTCCCTGTTCAACCAAAGTGCAAAAAAATGCTAAAAATTCCTACTTGAAGAACTGCACCTGGTCCTTCAGCTTTGTTCTCAGCGGCAAGAGGGCCAAAAGGCAAAGGAGGATGCCGCAGCTGGCGACTACAAACATGGTCTTGTAGCCGAAGAGGTCGATCAAGGTCCCGCCGAAAAGCGGCCCGAAGGCCCGGCCGACCCCGCTAGCCACCAGGGTCATCCCCTGGTACTTGCCCTTGCTGGAGTACGGCGACATGTCGTTGACATAGGCCGGAATGGCGGAAAAGGCCGTCGATTCACCCAAGGTCAGGATCGACATGGACAAGACGAAGCCCGGGTAGGTCTTGGCGAAAATCAAGGTCAGCCAGGACACGGCAAACATGAAGATCCCGAAGTAGATCTGCTGGTAGATGCTCTTGAAGATCCGCGGGAAGCGGGCCAAAATCAGCTGCACGACCACGATGATGCCGGCGTTGATCGTCCATAAAGTTGAGTAAAGGTGGAAAGGAATCCCCAGGCTGACCATGTAAACGGACAGGTTGGACTCCCAGTTCATGTACATCAGCCAGGTCACCCCCAGGGTGATGAAGAAGCCCATGGTCATCCAGAAGTTGGCCTTTGGCATCTTTTCCGCCTTCAGCGGGGTTTGGCCAGTCTTCTTCTGCTCCTGCCGGCGGGCATGGTAGGCCACGATCGGCTTAAACTTGCAGAAGGCAACTAAAGTCCCGATCAAGAAAAGGCAGCTGGCAATGATAAAGAGCAGCTCAATTGAGTAGTCGTAAAGGTAGCCGACAACCAAGGTCCCGATTACCACCCCCAGGTTCTGGGAGAAGTAGAGAATATTGAAGACATACCGGCCCGGATACTTGCGCAGGCTGGTGGCGATGGAATTGACCAGGGCCCCGTTCCAGCCCCCTAAAAAGCCCGTGCAGACCAACCAGACCCAGTAAACCGGCCAGCCATGGAAGAAGGCCATGGCCAACAGGACCAAAGCATCCAGCAGCATCCCGCCCGTAATCAAAGGATAAGGATTGAGCCGGTCAAAAAGCCGGCCGCTGATGGTTGACCCCAGCATGTTGGCCACGCAGTTGCAGAAGAGGACGATCCCGATTACCGACAGACTGATCCCCAACCGCTTGTTTAGGTAAACGGAAGTCAGTGGCCAAATGAAGCTGGCCCCGATCCAAGTAGCCAGTTCGGCCACGACCAGCCAGGGCAGCGCGATTTCCGGCAACTGGCTCTGTCCGTGTTTAGTTTTCATTTATCCATTCCTCCTTTTCTAAATTTAATTGCTAAAAATACTCCAGGCAATAAGAAAACCACGACTCAGCAAGCCATGGCTCCTCTCTTTATTATAATTCTACAACTCTTTCTTCTTTCCTTGCAATGCGCGCAGGTCGGTAATATCCTGCAAGACTTCCAAAACGCCCAGATATTCCCCGGCCTTGTTTCTGACCGCCAGGTATTGGATATAGACGAAGCGGCCCCGGACTTCAAACCAGAAGGCATGCTTGTCCTTTCTCCCGCTTCTCAGGTCATCCACGATGGCCTTGACCTTAGGCACGCTTTTTGGCATGTGAATGCTAAACAGGTTCATGCCCAGGTCGTTTTTCGAATGGGGATAAAAGCCGCAGCTGCCGCCAAAGTAGCGGATGACGTCGTCCTTGTCCACAAAGACCAGGTCCAGGGGCAAAAGGTCCAGGACGGCCGAGAGCTGCTCATAGCTGAGGCTGCCTTCCGCGAACTCAATAAAGGACTCCGTCAGGGCTGGCCGGGCTTTTTCCTCTGCCTGCTCGACTTCCACCAGCTTTTGGTAGTTTTCGGCTTCATTGCCGCCCAGCTGGCCGGCAAAAGCCCCGATCTGGTCATTCCACTTGGCGATCGCCGCCGGGTCGGCTGCCTTTTTCTCAGCCAGTTCGGCCGCGGATGGCCGCCAGGCTGACGGATTGGGAATCAAGCAGTAGCCCACCCGGGGCTCGTCTTCCTTGACCCTAAGCCAGTCGGCCGGCGTCGCCACTTCCGTCAAGAGCGGCAGCATGATCGCCTCTTCCTTGAAGATCATTTCGGTGACTTCCTTGGCCGCCTGCTTGACCTTTTTGGCCAAAAGTTCTGCCTCGCCCGTTTCAGCCGCCTGCCGGGCCTCCTTGATCCAGGCCCGGATATCATCGTCTACCCCCCACATGACCTGGGGCGGGGCTGTGATGCCGTACTTGGTCATCAAGGGAAACATGGAGATTTCTTTTCTGGTATAGTGCTTGTCTACTTGGGCCAGGTCTGCCAGCTCCTGCTTGATTTTGGCTAAAAGTTCCGGGGCTGGCTTTGCTTCATACTTGGCCAGGTCTGGTAAAAGGGCATCGTTAACCAGAGAGGTCAAAACGACATTCTCCTGCTTCAAGGTCTGGACCGGGTGGCCGGGCCGGGCAAAAGCCTCCCCTGCTTCCTGCCCGCCGATCGATCCCCGGAAGACTTCCGCGTGGACCGTACACAAGTTCTGGATTTCCTGGGGGTTGAGGCCGCCGGCGATCAAGGCCCGCTCAGCTTCCGTGATTTCCTTGACTGAGACTGAAGAAAAAGCCTCGTTGAACATGGCCTTGGCCTGGTCAAAGTCCCCCTTGTCCCGCAAAAGGCGCAAGATCTCCAGCAGCTTCTCCTGCCTCTCCTTTAAAGACATGGTCATCACTCAGTCACCTCGTATCCCTTCAAGCGCAGCTTCTCCTTGACCTCTTCCAGGTCAAAGCCCATGGCCCGGCAGCCCATCGGCAGGGTCATCAGCCGGCCCACCGTGTCCAGCATGCCCGGAATCTTGATCCGGTTGAAGCCGATCTCGGCCATATCTTCGGTAAATTCCGGATACTGGTCAGCGAAAGTCTTGATCGGCTGGTGGAGGTTGATCTCCTTAGCCGCCGGAGCCGGCTCTTCCTTGATGCCCAGCTGCTTTTTCGCCTGCTCGCTTAAGCGGTCCGGGGTCCAGACCGGGTACCAGACCAGCTTGATGTCCACCTGCTTGATGGCGGCCAGCTGGCCCACCGCCTGGCGGATTTCCCGGTTGAGGTAGTCGTTTAAGGGGCAGCCGGCTGTGGTCAAGGTCATGGTCACCAGGCAGTTGCCCTCATCATCGATGTCGACTCCGTAGATGAGGCCCAGGTCGACCACATTGACCAGGAGCTCCGGGTCGATGACGGTCTGCAGCTGACCGATGACCTGGTTAACCAAGGCGCGTTTTTCTTCGTTCATTTTTTCCTCGCTAAAAAACTATCTCTGCAGCTTGTCCCAGATGACCGGGTGCAGGTCCGGGGTCTTGAGGGACTTCTGCACGTCAATGATCCGCTGATTGCTGGACCCTCTGAACTGCAGGGTCAGGTCCTTCAAGTTGTCCATAAAGCGGCCGTCAACCAGGATGTCTAGCTTCTTGAGCATTTCCACCTTGTCCGGGGTCTCCTTTAAGAGTTCCTCCCAGGTATAGCCTGACCAGGACCAAATGTCCTTGCTGTGGCCGTATTCGGCCCGGACCCGGTCGATGATCCGGTTGCAGACCCAGGTATTCAAAAAGGGTTCCCCGCCAAGCAAGGTCAGCCCTTGAACATAGGACTGGCCGATATCCGCGATAATCTGGTCTTCCAATTCCTGGGTGTAGGGACGGCCGTAGTTGAAGTTCTGGGCGGCCAGGTTGTAGCAGCCCGGGCAGTCAAAGAGGCAGCCGGACACGTATAAGGAGCAGCGGACCCCTTCCCCGTCAACGAAGTTGAAGGACTTGTAGTCGGCAATCTTATGCTTGCTGTAGTCTTCTGAGATCCATTCGCCCGGCTTGGGATTCTTGGGCTGGCGCTTCATCTTCCGGGGCTTGGCCGTCTGGCCGGCATTTTTAGCCTTGTACTGGTTGGCGTCCACAAAGACCGTTTCCCCGCCGACGCTGATCCGGATCAGGTTGTCCCGGACGTCAGGGCCTTCTTGCTGATTCTTGTCTTTCTCTGGCATCTCGCTTCTCCTTTGCTTTCGATAAAAAATAGGCAGGAATGATTCCTGCCTATTAGTATAATTCTTTTCGTTTAGTATTGGCTGTTCTTCTGCTTTTCCAGGCTGGCTTCCTCGCTGACCATGCCCAAGCTCATGTGCTTGGCCCGGTGGGCAATTTCTTCATGCCGGCCGTGGACCATTGGCCGCTTCAGCGGGTTGCCCAGGTAGCCGCAAGTCCGCTTGACGCAGTCGCAGGTTTCCGGGTTGTGGTTGCCGCATTGCGGACATTCAAAGCCCTTGGCGGTTGACTTGAACTCGCCGGCAAAGCCGCATTCGTAGCACTTGTCGATCGGGGTGTTGGTACCCAGGTAGCCGACTCTGTTGTAAGCCCAGTCCCAGACAGCTTCCAGAGCGGCCGGGTTTTGCTTCAAGTTCGGGTATTCGCAGTAGTGGATGAAACCACCGGCAGCGTAGTATGGGTAGTCCTTTTCAAAGTCTAGCTTTTCAAATGGGGTTGGGTGCTTGCGGACGTCGTAGTGGAAGGAGTTGGTGTAGTATTCCTTGTCCGTGATGTCCTTGACCTTGCCGAACTTCTCCGTGTCTAGGCGGCAGAAGCGGTCGGTCAGACTTTCACTTGGGGTGGAGTAGACGCTGTAGTGGTAGTGGTTCGGGTCTTCCTTTTCCCACTTGGCGCAGGCATCATGCATCTTCTTGACCACTTCCAAAGTGAAGGCCTTGGCTTCCGGGTCCTTTTCCCAGTCTGGCCCGTAGAAGACCGTGCCGACTTCGTAAAGGCCGATGTAGCCCAGGGAAACCGTGGCCCGGCCGTTCTTGAAGAAGTCGTTGACGTCGCCGTCATCGCTAACCCCTTGGCCAAAGGCGCCGTATTCATACAGGGTTGGAGCGTTGACCGGCTTAGCTTCAGTGACCTTCTTGGCCTTGTATTCGCAGGCTTGCCGGCCCAGTTCCAGGCGGTCATTGAAAATTTCCCAGAAGCGGTCCATGTCGCCCTGGCTTTCCATGGCGATTCTTGGCAGGTTTAAGGTAACCACGCCCAGGTTCATTCGCCCGGAGTTGACTTCCCGGCTCTGTTCATCCTTCCAGCCTTGCAGGAAGGACCGGCAGCCCATCGGGGCCTTGAAGGAGCCAGTGATGTCAATGATCTTGTCGTAGCTCAAAACGTCTGGGTACATCCGCTTGGTAGCACATTCCAGGGCCAGCTTCTTGATGTCGTAGTTCGGGTCGCCTGGGTGGAGGTTAAGCCCCTTCTTCAAGCTGAAGACCAGCTTCGGGAAGATGGCCGTCCGGTGTTCCCGGCCCAGGCCTTCGATCCGGACCTGCAGGATGTCCTTTTGGATTTCTCTTTCAATCCAGTTGGTCCCTAAGCCAAAGCCCAAGGTGGTGAAAGGAGTCTGCCCCTGGCTGGAGAACATGGTGTTGATCTCGTATTCCAGGCTCTGCATAGCGTCGTAGATGTCCTTTTGGGTCCGCTTCTTGGCAAAAGCCTTTACCTTGTCTTCGTCGTCGACGAACTCACGCCCTTCTTCCAGGTGCTTTTTGTAGTCCTTTTCGGCAAAAGGCGCCAGGACTTCGTCGCAACGGTCAAAAGAGCAACCGCCGTATTGGCTGGAAGCCACGCTGGTGATGATCTGGGCTACCTGGCTGGTGGCCACCCGGATGGAGTTCGGTACTTCCACAAAGGCGTTGCCGATCTTGAAGCCGTGGTTGAGCATGTAGTCAAAGTCAATCAGGCAGCAGTTGGACATTGGTGAAAGAGGAGTGTAGTCCAGGTCGTGCCAATGGATGTCCCCCCGCAGGTGGGCCTTGGCGATGTGCTGAGGCATTATGGTCAGACCAACCGTCTTGCCCACAGTCCCGGCAGTCAAGTCCCGCTGGGTGGCAAAGACGTCAGAGTCCTTGTTGGCATTTTCGTGGACGATACTTGGATCCTTGTCGACCAGCTTGGCCAGACGCTGCTTGGTGTCAGTTTCTGCCCGCCAGTCGGCTTCGTCTTCCTGCCGCTTGGCTTCGTATTCCTTGGCTTCATTCAGATAGCCCAGTTCGTTCAAGCTGGCTCTGAAGGCAGCGTGGACTTGAACGGCGTCAACCGTGTAGGTGGCCAGCTTGGCGTAAACCTTGCTCAAAACGGCAGCCTTGATTTCGTTGTCTTCCAGGCCAAGTTCATCCAGAACCATTTCCAGCTTGAATTGTTCAAATTTAAATGGGGCGCCGTCGCGCTTGATGAACTTCTTTGGTGCGTTAGCGAAATTCAAGCTCACAGTTTCTGTTGCTGGCTTTAACATGACAATCAACCTCTTATCTCTCAAAAATACCTTGCCTTTTTACATCAGCCTCTGGGGCTGTTTAAGCGAGTTACTCACAAGAACCAGACTATCTTATGGATTAAGTGTGGATAACCACCACATCTTGTTTAGTTCCTAAGATAAGCATAGCACAAAATACCAGATATTGTGGTCTATACAAAGGTCCATTTCTGTTAAATGACAGGAGAGAATTCAGTTGTCACGGGACTTGGAGCCCGTATATTTTTAAAAAAAGAATATTTTGCTTGAGCAAATATTTTTAGTCTTTTGCCAAAGTCCTTCAAAAATTTAAAAAAGATGAAAAAAGCCCTTGATTTTCATCAAGAGCTTATAAAAGTATTGGCTATTTATCGAAGTACTGGCCCTTGTTGACCTGGAAGTAGGTCTTGAAGCGCTTGTAGTAGTTGTGGAACATGTACTTCATCAAGAGCCAGCGCTTAAAGGAGCTGTCCTGGTCGTAGAAGACGGTCGTCCCCACCTGGCCGGCATCGATAAGTTTCAAGGCCGCCTGCTTGGCCTCGTTGTCGACCGCGTATTCCTTGAAGATCTTCTCCGGCACGCCCAGCCAGAGCATGTGGCTGCTCTCCAGCTTGTTGGCATAGACGGTCTCCTGGCCGGCCAAGGAGTCTTCAGCGTAGTCGTCAACGTACCACTTGGCCAGGTTGTAGCCGTTCAAGGTCACGTAGAAGCTGGACCGGCCTTGGCGGAGGTTGATTTCAAAGAATTTGTACTGGCCGTCGCGGGCATCGTACTTGATGTCGAAGTTGGCCATGCCGACATAGTTGATCTTCTCCAGGAAGGTCTGGACGGTCTCGTAAAGCTTTTCATCATAGGCCGGCAAAATAGCCATGTAGTTCCCAATTGACTGCGGAGTCGGGTCTTCCAAAAGCGGGTGGCCCAGGCACATCATCTTGACCTGGTGGTTCTTGTCCACGTAGGCGTTCAAGACCCGCATGTTGGAGTCGTCGCCCGGGATGAAGTCCTGCAGAATCAAGTCTTCCTTGTAGCCATTGGTGTAGATCTTGCCCACAATGTCCTTGAATTCAGCCAGGTCCTTGATGACAAAAGCCTTCTTCCGCCCTTCAAACTGGACATCCAGCCAGGAAACCGGGTCTTCCGGCTTCAAGACAACCGGGAAGGCAAAAGGCACGTCGGCGTATGACCCATCCTGGTAGTCAGCCAGCTTGATGATCTTGGTCTTCGGGTAAGGCAGGCCGTATTCTTCACAGACTTCGTAGAAGCCTTCCTTAGAGATCAGCTTTTCCAAAAGCTGGTAGTCGATGTAAGGAACGACGAAGGTCCCTTCCAGTTCTTGCTTGTGCTTAGCCAAAAGTTCTGCATAGCCGTCCCCACAAGCGATCAGAATGACTGGCTCTTCATGATTCTTGTATTCCTTGATTTTTTCCTGCATGACTTTCATGAAGCCCGGGTCTTCGGAAAAACCAGGGTACACTTCAACGTCCACGATCTTGGAATAGCGGGTGGCCGCCAATTGCGTTGCCGCCCAAGCCTGGACCTTGATGCCGTATGCTTCGTTAAAAGACCGCGCCATCCCGTAGACGTTGATGTCACTGCCAAGCAAAATTGGTGTAAATTTAGCCATTAGTAATTAAATTCTCTTTCTCTTCTTTTTGGATTAGAGCAGCTTGCCCTGGGCGATCAAGCTGGCCACTTCCGGCTGCACGTGCTGGTACTTGCGCACGGTTTCCTCGTAGTCAACGAAGAAGAGCTTGTACCAAACCAGGAAGGTGTAGATTGCCCAGATCTGCCGGCGGTGAGAACCGTCCCCATTGTAGTTCTCATCCAGTAGGTCCAGGATCTTCTTTTGTTCAAAAATATCATTGACGAAGTCTTCGCTGAAGAGGTCTCTTACCTGCTTGTAGAAACGCTCTTCCTGCAGCCATTGCTTAATTGGCGTCGGGAAGCCCAGCTTCGGCCGCTTGGCCCATTCATCCGGCAGGACCTGTTCTGAAGCCTTGCGCAGGGCGTACTTGGTGTCGTATTTGTTGACCAGGTACTTGCTTGGAATAGAGTTGGCCAGTTTGGCGATCTTCACGTCCAGGTAAGGCACCCGGAGTTCCAGGGAGTGGGCCATGGAAATCTTGTCAGCCTTCTGCTCGATGTCGTTGAGCATGAAGTGGTGCAGGTCGATGTACTGCATCTGCTTGACATTGTCCAGGTCCTTGACCTTCTTGAAGTCTTCCTGGTAGTTGCCGTTAACCGTCAGCTTGTTCCGGTAGCTCGGCTGCAAGACAGCATTAGCGTCCTTGGAAGTGAAGATGGTCGGGTAGTCCATGTCGTAGATGACTGACTGGCCCACGTAGAATTCGCTTGGTTCAGCCAGGTTGGTGTAAAGGTGCACCTTGCCCGGGAAGTTTGGCATCTTCTTGATCTTATGAGCCAGCTTAACCCGCTTTCCCTTTGGCAGCTTCTTCAGCTTGTCGGTAAAGACCTTGATGACATTGTTGTGGGTGTGCATCCCGTAATTGACATAGCCGGCAAAAAGCTCATCGGCCCCTTCCCCGGACAGGGCAACAGTCACGTGCTTTCTGGCCAATTTGCACAGGTACCACAAAGGAATGATTGACGGGTTGGCGTCTGGTTCGTCCATGTGGTACTGCATTTCCGGGAAGTCCCGCATGGCTTCTTCTGAGTAGACCTTGTCAGCGTAGAAGTGCCAGCCGTTGATGTCGGCCAGGGCCTTGGCCTTGGAAGCTTCATCGTAGGTGCTGTCGTCAAAGCCGATGGAGAAGACTTCATCCGGGTCCAAAAGGGCCGTCAGGAAGCTGGAGTCAACCCCTTCACTAAGGAAGGCCCCGACCTTAACGTCGGCGTTGCGGTAAAGGTCAACCGTTTCCTTCAAGTCTTCGTTGATCTTCTTGACTGTTTCTTCAAAGGAAAGGTTGTTGTCCTTGTATTCGGCATCCCAGTACTGGTGGGTCTTCATCTTGCCGTCCTTGTATTCAAACCAGTGACCTGGCTGGAAGCGGTAGACGCCCTTGAAGAAGGTTTCCTTAAGGTCGTTGTACTGGTTCATCAGGTATGGCTTGACGGCTTCGGTATTCAGTTCCTTTTTAAAATGAGGGAAGGGCAAAAAGCTCTTCAATTCTGAGCCGACCAAAAGGTGACCGTCCACGTCCTGGTAGTACATCGGCTTGATCCCGAAGAAGTCCCGGGCCCCGTACATGGTCTGGGTATTGTCGTCCCAGATGATGAAGGCGAACATCCCCCGGACCCGCTTAAGGATCCCGTCCATCCCCCATTCTTCATAGCCGTGCAGGATGACTTCAGTGTCGGCCTTGGTGGAGAAGGTGTGGCCCGCCTTGATCAGTTCCTCTCTTAAGGGCTTGAAGTTGTAGATTTCCCCGTTGAAAATGATCGCCCGGCTGCGGTCTTCGTTGTAGATTGGCTGACTACCGCCCCGCAGGTCGATAATCGACAGTCTTCTGAAACCAAGGGCCACCTTGTCGTTGGTGTACATCCCGTCACTGTTTGGTCCCCGGTGTTGGATGGTAGCCATCATCTTGCCGATGGCCGCCTGCTTGTTATTGATTTCTGGATCGTAAAAGGCGACAATTCCGCACATGTTTTCTCTCCCTTAATTCTAGTTAGTTTCTATAAAGTCAACTTCTTATTATAAAACAAGGGCTCTAATGTTTACAGAGTCCTTGTCAATCTTTACTTAAATGAAAAAAATTCTCCGTCTGGTCGCGGCCCCATAGCCAAAGACCTTGATCCGCCGCCGGAAAAGGTCCACGTTGACGACATAGCCGGCAAATTCATTCTGGTGGTCCATCTTCCGGTTTAAGTTCTTGTTATACTTGTTCGTCAGCTGGTGGTTGGGTCCCATCAAGGCTGAGCAGTTGAACAGAACGTACTGGATGCCGTTGATCCGGTACTGGTCTTCCACATGCCGGTGGCCGCAGAAGTAGGCGATGATCCGGGCGTCCTTGACCGCGGTGAAGTCAAAGTCGTTGCTCAAGCGGAATTCCGCCGGCACGTCCTTGCTGGAGTGCATCCGGCCCTTTTCCTTCTGGTTGAAGGCCACCAAGAGTTCATGCAGGGACCGCCCGTTGTACTTCAAGGCATTGCCGCCCTTCCGGTTGATCGGGTTGGCGTGGCTGAGCAGGATAACTTGCTTGCCGCTTGACTGCTGCAGGATTTCGATCAGTTCCTGCACCTGGTCTTCCCGTACCCCCAGGGTCAATTTAACATCGTACTTTTTCTGCCCTTTTTCATCCAAAATGTAGGGAATGTCTGACGTATTCAGACTGATCACCCGGACATGGCCCTGGTCAAACCAGGCCACCCCGTGCTGGCGGGAAACATAGCCCAATTCCCGTTGCCGGTACATCTCCGGCCACATAATCTTCTCAAACTCCCGCTCCGGGAAGCTGGCCTTCAAGTCATGGTGCTCGTCAAACTTGTCATTTTCGTCATGGTTGCCCTTGATCATGAGGTAAGGCACCTTGCTGGACTTAAAGGAGTCCCGCAGCTTCATCAGTTCGCTTTCGCTGATGAGGCCGGCGTCAGAGCCGTCGATCCAGTCGCCCAGGTGGCATTTGAGGTCCAAAATATCCAGCTGGTCCAGGTAGGAAAACTCTTTGACATGCATCAAGCCGTTCCAGCCATAGAAGTCCAGGCTGTCAACATTCTTGAAGTGGGTGTCGGTAATGACCCCGATATTGACAGAGTCGTCTCCTTCCCGGATTTCCTTTTTCACGTCGCTGACAAAGCGGGCCAGGTAGTCTTCCACGACATAGCGCCGGCCCGTTTTCCGGCTGCGGAAAGCCTTGAAGCGGTTCAGTTCCGGCACGAATTTCCGGTCGTATTCAGCGGCCAGGCTGTCAGTGCTTTCCGGACTGAGTGCCTGGTGCAGGATGCCCTGGTCATCTTGGTAGACCGTCAAGGTAAACGGCCGGCCGTCAGGCGTGGCGTCGCGAGCATCGACATGGTACTCCCCTACCGTCAGATACTTCTGCATGGGATCCAGGAGCTCGCCGGCATTCTTTTGCACGGCGTGCAGCTTGAAAGACCCAACTGCCTTGTCAATAATTCCCTTTGTGTATTTAAACAGGTCCATTTCTACCCTTCCAAAAAGCCTAAAATCACAAAAAGCCGGGCCTCCCCCGGCTCTCAATTATAGATTTTCTGCTAATGCGTGTGCTGCCAGGCCCAAGGAAAGCACGGCATCCTTGGACAAGACGTTGCGCAGGTCGGCAGCGGCGATGGCTTCAACCGCTCCGATCACCTTAAGCCCGTAGACCAAAACGTGCAGGTCGGTTCTTGGCACGTAATTGTCGTCCACGTAGGCATTTTCGTGGTTGTAGGTCAGGTTGATTTCGTCCTTGTCAACGAAACCGTCCACGTGGTTGGTCAAGATGCGGTCGTGCAGGTCGCCCAGCTTGCCAGTCAGATTAGTCAAAGCCAGGTAGTGGTCACTTTCAGTTTCATAGTATTCATCTTCGGTCCGATCGAAGTAATTGCTGATGGGATCGTTCAAGACGCCCAAATCATCGATGGCCTGGTAAACCCGGCCGGTATCTAGCTTTGCTTCACCGTTAAGAATCTTGTCTTGAGCTTCAGCTAACTCGTCAGCCAGCTCCATGGTAGTTAATTTTTCCATGTTGTCCTCCTTGCAATCTTACCCTAATTATAGCAAAAAGTCGGTCTGGAATAGCTTTTTTTACTTGGGCAAAGCGCTTTTTTCCATATAATGGGGAAAGTTCACAGCTGATGACAAAAAAATTAAAGTGCACCTGGCGTTTTTTAATTTACTTGCTATAATTAGTAATATCTCTCAGATCAGCATTTTAGCTGCATCTATCAAGCTGTGTCGTAATATATGAGTTTTACGAGAAAAAGAAGGCAAACAATATGAGAAGCAAGAAACTTTTAGCCAGCTCAGCCGTAATCTTAGCTAGCGCGGCCACTTTAGCCGCCTGCGGGTCAAATAGCTCACAAAGCAGTTCCAAGAAGCAGACCCTTACCTGGATGAATACCGCCGAAATGACGACCTTGGATGCATCCAAGGCAACCGACCAGGCATCATATGAACAAATCAACAACGTTGAAGAAGGGCTTTACCTTCTGGGCAAGAACGCCAAGGTCCAAAATGCTTTGGCCACTTCCACCAAGAACAGTGCCGACGGCAAGACCTGGACTTTCACCATCAGAAAGGACGCCAAGTGGTCCAACGGGGACCCAGTTACGGCCCAGGACTTCGTCTATTCATGGCGCAGAACCATCGACCCGAAGACCGCCTCTGAATATGCCTATTTGTTCAGCGGCATCAAGAATGCCGACGCGATCGTTTCCGGCAAGAAGAAGCCAGCAGCTTTGGGCATCAAGGCTGACGGCAAGTACAAGCTGACCGTTACTTTGGAAAAGCGGATCCCATACTTCAAGCTGTTGATGGCCTTCCCGCTCTTCTTCCCGCAAAATGAACATGCCGTCAAGAAGTTCGGCTCCAAGTACGCGACCGCGTCCAAGT
This sequence comes from Lactobacillus delbrueckii subsp. jakobsenii ZN7a-9 = DSM 26046, assembly GCF_001888925.1. Classification (NCBI taxonomy): domain Bacteria; kingdom Bacillati; phylum Bacillota; class Bacilli; order Lactobacillales; family Lactobacillaceae; genus Lactobacillus; species Lactobacillus delbrueckii. The sequence goes on along the minus strand of NZ_CP018218.1, from coordinate 555,133 downwards.
ACATGGTTTACAACGGTCCATTCAAGCAAGTTGGCTGGACCGGGTCCAACTTGAGCTGGAAGCTGGTCAAGAACCCAACCTACTGGGACAAGAAGAGCGTCAAGCTGGACACGATCAAGTTCAGCGTTCAAAAGACTCCGGCAACTGACTACAACCTTTACCAAAGCGGCAAGCTTGACGCTGCCTTCCTGGACGCCCAAGCCACCAAGTCTTTGAAGGGCAAGACCGGCTACACCCAACGCAAGATGTCCACGACCCAATACCTGTCCTACAACCTCAAGAAGCACCCAGAATTCAAGAACAAGAACCTGCGTCTCGCCATCTCCATGGCCATCAACCGCAAAGAACTTGCTTCAACTCTGGGCGGGGCTGCAACGCCAGCTACAACCTTTGACCCAGAAGGCATGACGACGGTTAACGGCAAGGACTACACCGACACGGTCAAGAACGCCGCAACTGAAAAGGCCATGACTTACAACGTTAAGGAAGCCAAGAAGCTTTACAAGCAAGCATTGAAAGAAACCGGCAAGAAGAAGATCTCCTTCACCCTGCTGGGCGACGACGATGACACGGCCAAGAAGGCAGCTGAATTCGTTCAAAGCCAACTGGAAAACAACTTGGGCATCGATGTGCAAGTGCAAAGCATCCCGAAGAAGACCCGGCTGACCAGAATGATGAACGGCAACTTTGACGTCGTTTCAACTGGCTGGAACGCCGACTTCTCCGACCCAATTTCCTTCCTTGACCTGCAGACTACTGGCGCTTCATACAACTACGGCAAGTGGTCAAACAAGACTTACGACAAGTACGTTGCCGCTTCTAAGACGACCAGTTCAACCAGCGACCGCTTCAAGGATCTTGCCAAGGCTGAACAAGTCCTGCTGGCAGAACAAGGGGTTACCCCACTCTACCACCCAATCGAAGCCTGGATGGTCAAGCCGAGCGTTAAGGGCGTGATCTACAACGGCGCCGGGGCAAACTACAGCTTCAAGTACGCTTACCTGAAGTAACAAGCAGCAATAGCGACAGACAACAAACAATAGACCACAGACTAGAATAAAGAAAAGAGGCTCGCGGCTTACGCGAGCCTCTTTCTTTTGCCTAAGGAAGGCAACAATAGTAAGAAGCAAGTAATGATGATTGTCACTGTCAAAGTAATAACGCCATGATTAAAGTCGATGGCTTGATTGTTGACCTCTCTTAAAAAAGAAAAAAGCCGTGGCAACCGCCACAGCTTTTCAAAGAGTTATTATTCAAATATATTTTTAGACCAACTTCTTCCGGATGGTACCAGAGATCCAGTCGATGACCACAACCATAACGATGATCCCCAAAAGTATGATCCCAACCCGGCTCCATTGCCGGTAGTTCAAGGCGATGATCAAAGGATAGCCGATACCACCGGCCCCAACCAGACCCAAAACAGAAGCGGACCGGACGGACACGTCAAAACGGTAAAGGGTATTGGAAACGATGGCTGGCATCAAGTCAGGCATGGTCGCGAAAACAGCAACGTTGAACTTAGACCCGCCGGCCGCCGTAATCGCTTCAGCTGGACCATCATCCAAACTTTCAATCGCTTCTGAGAACAGCATGGCCAGCATCCCGACTGAGTGCAGACCCAAGGCCAGGGCACCAGCTGGAGCGCCCGGGCCAACGGACTTAATGAACATCAAGGCCAGAACGATTTCCGGGAAAGATCTGATGAAAGTCAAAACGATCTTCCCGCTTTCAGATACCCAGAACTTCTTGTGCCGAGTGTTGGCTGCCCAGAAGGCAAAAGGAACTGAAATGATGGCGGAGATAAAAGTCCCCAGGAAGGCAATACACAAGGTCTGCCACAATTGGGAAACCAGGTCTTCCCCGCTGCCGTTATAAACGTATGACCAGTCCGGGTGGAAAAGACCATTGAAGATCGCCCCGGTAATCTGGCCGGCAGTTGGCTTGATCCCGCCGAAGTTGATGCCCGTGCAGGACCAAATAATGATGGCGATGGAAATAATCCAGCCGCCCCACTTAATAGCTCTGGACTTGGCCGTCACTGGTTTTGGTGGTAATTTCTTCATTGTCGTATCCATTAGCGCATCAAAGCCTCCCTTGCTTTAGTTGAAACAAAGTCGATGACCAAAACAACCAGGAAGACAACCAGGATGATCATCCCCGTTTGGTTGTAGTTGAACATGTCCAAAGTGTTCTTCAGCTGCAGACCGATACCACCGGCACCGATGTAACCGAGGATCGTGGATGCCCGGACGTTGATTTCAAAAGCGTACAGGGCGTAGCTGATGAAGTAAGGCAGAATCTGTGGCATAACGGCAAATATAATATTGTTTATCCCGTTGCCCCCGACTGCCTTGATGGCTTCACTTGGACCTGGATCAATAGTTTCGATGGCTTCGTAGAAGAGCTTGACCACAACACCGAAGGTGAAGACAGTCAAGGCCAGGATACCGGCAACCGGGCCGATACCAACGATAGCAACGAAGATTGAACCCAAGAGCAGGTCAGGAATCGTTCTGATGATGTTCATGATGAAGCGCAGAACGCCGGTAATTACCCGGTTATGGACAATGTTTCTGGCAATCAAAAGTGAGTAAACGAAGGCCAAGAGGGACCCGATAACCGTACTGATGATGGCCATCTTGATCGTTTCCACCAGGTAAGGAATGGCAGTGCCGGCATATGACCAGTCCGGCTGAGCCATCTGCACGAAGATTTCCGCGAACTGGCCAAAGTTGGCGAAAAATTCCGGCAGACTGGTCTGCGTGTTGTTAACAGATAAAACCAGACCCAGGACCATCAAGATGACCCAGACCCAGTTCCACATCTTAAACTTCTTTTTTGGAAGTTTTAACATGTCGCGGTCAGTTGCTGACATTGTTAGTCTTCCTCCTTACCCTTGCCGCCGTTGTAGATGTTGTCGAAGACGCTTTGCGGCGTGTCTTCCATCTTGCCGTCATAAACGATTTCCCCGGCCCGGACACCGATGACCCGGTGGCCGAAGTCCTTGGCCAGTTCAATTGAGTGCAGGTTGGCTACGACCGTCATGTCGAACTTTTCGTTCAGCATCTTCAAGTCTTCCATAACCTGGCGGGAAGTCTTCGGGTCCAAAGAAGCAGTTGGTTCGTCGGCCAGAATGATTTCCGGTCTTTGGGTCAGCACCCGGGCGATAGCCACCCGCTGCTGCTGACCACCAGACAATTCGTCAGCCCGGGAGTAGACCTTTTCAGCCATGCCGACGCTTTGCAGGGCTTCATAAGTTCTTTGCTTGTCTTCGTCAGTGAAGAGGTTGAAAGTAGTCTTCCAGGTTGGGTAGTAAGCCAGGCGACCAGCCAAAACGTTCCGCAAAACGCTGGAGCGCTTAACCAGGTTGAAGCTTTGGAAGATCATCCCGATCTTGCGCCGCATGAGGCGCAGGTTCTTGCTCTTGGCCTTGGTGATTGACTCACCGTCAATCAAGATGTCGCCTTCAGAAATGTCGTGCAGGCGGTTGATTGCCCGGAGCAGAGTGGACTTGCCGGCACCGGAAAGACCAACGATTACCACGAACTCACCCTTGTTGATTTTTAGGTTGATGTTCTTCAAACCAACGGTACCATTGTCGTAGACCTTGGTAACGTTCTTCATTTCGATCATCGGCTGTTCTGCCATGAATAATAACTCCTTAAATAACTAAATTTGCTTTTTCATTGAAAATCGTGTCCTACATTAAAGCGGGGCACGATTTCACTATTAGTATTCAGTTGATAATCTTTGTGATATCAATGACTACTTGGTAGCAGCCATCTTGTCGTACTTGCGGACGATGTTGAAGTCTGAGTCCTTTGAAGGAACGTAGCCTTCGTGGTCGTAGATGCTTTCAATGATCTTCAAACTCTTCTTGTCCTTGCGCAGAGATTCGAAGGCCTTGGACAGCTTCTTGCGGAAGGAGATGCTCATGTCTGAACGAACTGAGATGGTGTCGTTAGGGATGCCCGTAGTGAAGTAGATTGGAACAACCTTCTTCATGATGTTTGGTTGGTCGGCCAAAACAGTGTTACGTGCGTCTTCGAAAGTGAAGGCAGCATCAACGTCCCCGTTAAGAACGTCAAGCACGGCTTGGTCGTGGCCAGTTACAGTTACCAGGTTGGCGTTGCCCTTCTTAGTCAAGTCCAGTCCTTTTTCCTTCAATTCAGCGATTGGGAAGATGTAGCCCGCTGAAGAAGTAGCGTTTTGAACGGCAATCTTCTTGCCCTTCAAGTCCTTCCAGCTCTTGATCTTTGACCCCTTCTTAACCAGGATTTCTGACCGGTAGAACTTAACCAGCTTGTTGGTTGCCTTACCGCCTGGTTGCTTTACCCCGTAACGGAGAGCTTGAAGCAGAACGTCAGCAGCCTTTTGCTTGTGGGCCAGAACGTAACCATCCGGTGGCAGGAAGCCGACGTCAACCTTCTTTGACTTCATGGCTTCGACAACCGTGTTGTAGTCAGTTGACATTGAGATCTTAACCGGAACGCCAAGCTTCTTGGAAAGGATCTTTTCAAGCGGCTTAGCCTTGGCTTCCAAAGTGGAAGCAGCTTGACTAGGAACAAACTGGATCGTCAAAGGGTGTGACTTTGATGGAGTGTAGCCCTTTGATGAAGAAGATGACTTGCTTGAAGAGCAAGCAGTTGCCAGCACGGCAGCAGCAACAGTTAAAGCACCAAACAATGCTTTCTTGAACTTTTTCATTATTTCCCCCTGAAAAATGGTTAATGAAAGTTAAAATAGTACAACAGCAGCATAAGGGATGAGCTTGAAAGCAGCCAGAGAAAAGTCCACACAAATGCCTCCACAACCGGCCGGCTCTCACGCTCATACATCTCATCGGAACGACAGCAAGGCGAATCTCGCTTCTGTGTTCTGGAACAATTCTACCAGAAATATTCGGGTTTTAGCAAGCGTTTTTCGTTTTTTTTACCCAAACTAATTGATCCGGTCCAATTTTGCCAGCAAAAGGTTAATGAAATAGCGAAAAATTACACAAACTACTAACTTAATTAGTTGAAATCCGAACAAAAGTAAAATTCAAGCTAAATAAACGGGAAATAAAAGAACGTTTGGAAATTGTTCCAAACGTCCTCTTTTTAAGATATACTTTTATCAGCCAACTTACTTGGCAGGCATGTTGTTGACGTCAGTTCTGACGATCAAGACATCGGCCATGGCGTGCTGGTTGACGTATTCGGTAACTGACCCCATCAGCATCCGCTCAACGGCGTTCAAGCCGGTGGCGCCCATCACGATCAGGTTGTTGCCGTGGTCCTTGACGAAGTCGTAAGAGATGATTCTCTTCGGGCTGCCGTAACGGATGTGGTAGTCAATGTCGTCAAAGGCCAGGTCGTCGTGGGCCCATTGCTTGAGGCTCTTGAGGTATTCCTCTGAGTCTTGGGTCATTTGGTAGATCGTGTCGCCTGAGATCAAGGTGTCCTGCATTTCGCCCATGAACTGCCGGGTGTCGATCACGTTCAAAACATCAACGTGGTAGCCGTTGTTGGCGGCAATCTTCACGGCCTTGTCAAAAGCACGTTCAGCGGATTCAGATCCATCGACAGGTACCAAAATTTTGATTTTTTCTTCAGTCATAGTGCTCATCTCCCGTACTATCTACGTATTTCGCTTATCTATATTTTAACATAAGTCACGGTTTAGTAATGCGCTTTCGCAAAATTGTTACATCTTAAACTTGCAGGGAAGCATTTTTTAAGCGGGATGAAAAAATCAACCGCTAGACAACAATAAAAAGAAAATACAGACAAATAAATAAGAAAGGATTCGACAAATGACTTCATTAAAACAGCAATTGCTGGACGTTAAAGGCGGCCGGAACTTCCGTGAACTGGGCGGCTACCAGACCGTTTCCGGCAAAAAGATCAAAATGCACAAGCTGATCCGGAGCGGGCACTTGGCCGACCTGCTCAAGGAAGACCAGGAATACCTGCGCCGCTACGGGCTCAAGTACGATATCGACCTCCGGACCAGTTTCGAAAGAAACAAGCAGCCAGACCGGAAGATCGCGGGCGTTGAGTACTTCGCCGACCCGGTTTTCGATGAGGACTTGACCAACTCCACCATGAGCATTTCCGACATGGCGAGAGAAAGCCAGGATCCAGGCTGGGGCTACCAGCGGATGCTGTGGGCCTACAAGAACATGGCAACCGGGAAGAACGCCAACAAGGCCTACCAGCACCTGTTTGAAGTTCTCCTGGCTAATGAGAAAGACGGCGAGAGCGTGCTTTTCCACTGCACGGCCGGGAAAGACCGGACCGGTTTCGGGGCAATCTTAATTCTGACGGCCTTGGGCGTACCGATGAAAACCATTGAAAAAGACTACCTCTTCACTAATGAAGTAATCAAGGACTTCGTCAGCCAGCTTTTGGCCAAGGAAAAGGCCGCCGGAGCTGATGACAGCCTCCTGGCGACCTTCCGCGATTTACAGACTGTACAGCCGGCCTACTTCAAGTACCTGCTGGATGTCATCAACCGGGACTACGGCAGCATCAACGCCTACCTTCACCAGCAGATCGGCCTCTCTAATGCTGACCTGTTGGATTTGCGGACGATATACTTGGAGAAATAAGCGCCAGAATTAAAATCCCTCTTCCCGCAGGGCAGAGTACACGCCGGCAGGATCAGTCTGGGAAAAAATCCGGCTGAGGGCTGCTGGTTCAGCCTGGCTAAGGAAGGTCATGGTTCTGGCTAAAAGTTCAGCCTGGCCGTCCGCCTTTTGGTCCAGCAACATGAAGCAAAAGCCAACTGGCAATTCGCGGCTGGGATCGACCATGCTCTTGAAGCTGACCGGGGCCAGCAGCTTAATGGGAACGACCCGCTGCTGCTTGACGAAGCAGCCTTCCGTGTGCGGAAAAGCCAGGTTGGGGAGACCCGGGGCCAGATTACAGCTGGCCAGGCCGGTCGGAAAGTCCTCTTCTCTGTCCACCACCTGGTCTAAAAAGCCGGCCGCTACCAGCCCCTGCTCCAGCAGCTTTTTGTAGACTTGGGCAAACATGTCGGCCCGGTCTTCGGCCCGCAAAACAAAACAGCTTTCCGCTTTTAAGAGTTCTTCAGTCATTTTTAGTCCACCCTTTTTTCAAAAATACAACTACTTTTATTATAAGCTTTCTGCCGCTGGGCAACTTGGCTGATGCTTAATTTTTGACTAGTCAGCCGGGGCGGAAAATGGTAAAGTTATTCTAGAAAAAGAAACACAATATCTCGCAACGGACATGAAAGGAATACAAGATATGCCAAAAAAGACGATCTACTTCGGTGCCGGCTGGTTCACTGACCGCCAAAACAAAGCCTACAAGGAAGCCATGGAAGCCCTCAAGGAAAACCCAACGGTTGACCTGGAAAACAGCTACGTTCCCCTGGACAACCAGTACAAGGGCATCCGGGTTGACGAACACCCGGAATACCTGCACGACAAGGTTTGGGCTACGGCCACCTACAACAACGACTTGAACGGGATCAAGACCAACGACGTCATGCTGGGCGTCTACATCCCTGACGAAGAAGACGTCGGCCTGGGCATGGAACTGGGTTACGCCTTGAGCCAAGGCAAGTACGTCCTTTTGGTCATCCCGGACGAAGACTACGGCAAGCCGATCAACCTCATGAGCTGGGGTGTCAGCGACAACGTGATCAAGATGAGCCAGCTGAAGGACTTCAACTTCAACAAGCTGCGCTTTGACTTCTACGAAGGTGCCGTATACTAAAAACAACTATATCTAACAAAAAGCCTGCCTTCCGCAATTTTGGAAGACAGGCTTTTTCTCTTTATACTTATTATTCTTCCCAGCGAATTTCCCCATTCAAGTAGGTCTTCGCCAGGGACATGTCATCTTTCAAAATCAAGAAGTCAGCTGGCAGGCCTGGACGAATCGCCCCGCACTTGTCCAGCAGGCCTTGGCTGCGGGCCGGGTTATAGCTGGCCATCAACACAGCCTCTTCCTTGCCAGCCAATCCCCAGTCAACCAGGTTCTTCACCCCGTCCTTCAGTTGCAAGACGCTGCCGGCCAGGTTGTCGCCCTCCTTCAGGCGTGCCATCCCGTCCTTAACGTATACCGGCAGTTCCCCTAGCATGTAGTCGCCATCCGGCATCATCCCGGCTTCCATGCAGTCAGTGATCAAAACAATATGGTCCTTGCCTTTAGCCGCCAGCAGGGCCTTGATGGCGCTAGGCGTGACGTGGTGACCATCAGCAATCAGTTCGTTGTCCATGTTCTCCAGTGCCATGGCCGCGTTGGCAATGTTTGGCTGGTTGTGAGAGAAGTCCGGCATCCCGTTAAAGGTGTGAGTAAAAATCGTTGCCCCAGCCTGTGCAGCTGCCTTAGTCTGGTCATAGCTGGCACTAGAGTGGCCCAGGGCTACCTTGACTCCCCGGCTGACAGCGTAGCTTACGAAGGCTGGCGTTCCTGGACGTTCTGGGGCAAGAGAGATCTTCTTCAGCATCCCCTTTGACGCTTCCAGCCACTTGTCCAGTTCTGCCGGGCTTGGATCCATCATGTATTTTGGATTTTCCGCCCCCGCGTGTTCTCCCGTAAAAAATGGGCCTTCAAAATGGATTCCTTGAATCTTAGCCCCGCTCTCTTCTCCTTGGTGAGCAGCCAGCATCCGGCAGACTTCAACCAATTGCTCACTGGACGCGGTCACTGTCGTTGGCAGCCAGCTGGTTACCCCGGCACTCAGCAAGGCTTCAGACAGGCGGTTGATTCCCTCCCAGTCGCTCTTCATCACGTCTTCCTTAACAGAACCGTGGATGTGGGTGTCGACATAGCCCGCTGCCACGCTAAAGCCAGTGTAGTCCACCGCATCCGGCACTTGGCTGCCTTCTGGCAGGTAGGCCCCGAATTTACCATCAACAATCTCTAAATAGCCGCCTTTTTCCCGGCCATTTGGCAGGTAAAACTGATCAGCATGAATGTAATAGCGCATTTTTTCTCCTTAGTAAAACAATCTTTTTCCTTCTATTATTCTTAACTCTGTAAGCCTTTTAGTCAATGCTTTGCTAAAAAATGAGCAAAAATAAAACTGCCCGTTTCAGGCAGTTAAAGATCAGCTATTGGATTCTTTGAAGAAAAAGCCCTGCGACCGGACCAGGTCTTCATCTAACCCAAAGATAAGCATAGGCAAAAACCCAGTCGAATCAAAATCAAAAACAGGATGATCAGCCAGCTCTTCCGTAGTTAGTTACACCATTTATATCGTGCCATTACACCATTTGTATCACATTTTTATTTACACCAGTAGTAATCCAGCACGTTTTTTAGCATTACTAAAATATAATTTTTGAAAGTCGTCACAATTTAAGACTTCATAATATTTGTTAGCCAGATAATTTAAGGAGCAATAAACTCCTTCTTTTCTACAAGGTAATTGTCTGTCTCCTGGTTACCCAAACTGGTATAGGCTATTTTTTCCAATTTACCGGCTTTTTGGCTATAATTAGATTAGATATTTCATGACATAAAGGAAAAAGATTATGACTGCAGACCTGCAAAATTCAAGACATCAATTAGGAAAACTGGTTGGCGTCAATAAGCGTGAAAATTACTATGAGCTTCATTACGCGACCGGCGAGATCGCCCGCGTCTACTTGATCGCTAATGGCATCTTCCGCTACTGGCTGGATCCAAGTCAAGAATTTGCCGAAACTGACGACATGCTGGTCAAAGGCATTGAGCCCGACCCGCAATGTTTCGCCCGGGCCACGGCCCACGCGACCAGCGACATGTTCATCATCACCACCGGCAGCTGCAAGTTGATTTTCCAGCAGAAAACCGGCAGCTTCAGCATCTTTGACGAGTCTGTCCACCGGCCGCGGATGGTCCAGGCTTCCGCCCTCGAACTGAGCGACAAGCACAGCATCGAAATCCTGAAGCAAGGGCAAAACGAATACTACTACGGCGGCGGGGTCCAAAACGGCCACTTCAGCCACAAGGGTGAAAAAATCACCATCAAGACCGACGGTATCACCGGGGCTGACGGCGTTCTGGCTGCCGTGCCTTTCTTCTGGACCAACGCCGGCTTTGCCGAACTGCGCAACACGACCGCGACTGGCCACTATGACTTCGGCCGGCAAAATTCCCAGCTCACCATCCTCAGCCACCGGACCCCGGTCTTTGACAGCTACTATATAATAGGAAACTCTCCGCAAGAATTGCTGTCCAGCTTCTATTATTTGACCGGCAAGCCCTTCATGCTGCCCAGCTACGCCCTCTCCTTCGGCCACCTCGGCAACTTCCTTGACGGCTCCTGGCAAGAAGCTGACGGCAAGGGCCATGAAGCAGTCCGCTTTGAAGACAACCGCTACTACACAAGAAAGACGGAAAACAGCGGCCACCTGCCAAGCTTAAACGGGGAAAAGGACTACCAGTTCTCCGCCCGGGCCATGCTGGACCGCTACCAGCGCTGGGGCTTCCCGTTATCCTGGATCATCCCCAACTACGAAAGCCAAACTGCCGCTAAGCCCGATGACTTTGCCGCCTTTGCCAGCTATGCCCAAAGCCGCAACTGCCATCCAGGCTTCTGGAGTGAAAAGGGCCAGCCTTTAGCCCACCACAGCGAATTTGCCGCGGTCGACGACCCAAGCAGCGACTTGACCGCCGTCAATTCCGACCTGGCTAAGGAAAATCCGAAAGCCAAGCCCCTTACCCTGATCCGCGACAGCCTCCTTCCTTACCAAAGCCAGGCTGCCCTGGCCTTCGGCGATGTCAGCGGTGACTGGTCCAGCATCAAAACGCAAATCTCTACCTTATTAGGTGCTGGTTTGTCTGGCCTGCCCTTCATTGGGGCCGCTGCCGGCGGCAAGCACGGCCAGGAAAATGCCCAAGTTGCCGTCCGCGACCTGGAATGGAAGACCTTTACCCCGCTTCTCTTCGTCATTGACGACCAAAGCCCGCTCAGCAAGACGCCTTTCGCCTTCAACAACAAGGTCTCCCGGATCATGAAGGCCTACCTCGGCCTGCGTGAGCAGCTGAAGCCTTACCTTTATGCCCTCAGCCGCCAGGCCCAGGACGGCCTGCCCCTGGTCCGGCCGCTGCTTATGGCCTTTCCGCATGAACAGGTTGGCTACGGCCGGGACTTTGCTGATGAATTCATGCTGGGCGACCAATTGCTTGTCGCTCCAATCGTCAACGGCAAGTCTGACAATCAAGGCCTAAGCGTCCGCGACCGGATCTACCTGCCCGACAAGCAGACTGTCTGGATCGACCTCTTTACCGGCGACCGCTTGATGGGCGGCCGGGTCTACAACCAGCGCAAGTACCCCCTTTGGCAATTGCCCGTCTTCGTCAGAGGCGGCAGCATCTTCGACCTGGGCAGCCGGCGCTTCGTTCTCTACCCGCAAGGCGACGCCACCATCAGCACCTACAGCGACAACGACCAAAACGACTACAAGCACAACAGCGCCCAAACCGTCATCCGCACCCATGTGGCCGACAGCAAGCTGCGCGTGATCATCGAACCGACCACCGGCTACTACCCGAACATGGCCATTAAAGAGCAAACCTTCTTTTATATATACTGTGACCAGCACCCAGATGAAATCCAGCTCCGGGCCGGCGACGAGGAAGTCGTTACCTTGACTGAATACGGCACGCCGGAAACCCTACAAAGAGCCAAGGAAGGCTTCTACTACGACAACAAGTTCTGCTGGCCGGAAGGCTTCAAGGACTTGGGCGCAACGCCTCGCCCGGCTTTGATCATCAAATTGCAGGAGCGGGACATCAAGCAGGAAAAGCTGGAAATCCTGGTCAACAACTTCCGCTTCGCCAATGAGCAGCTAGTTCACCAGATAACCGACGCCGCCCTGCCCCTGCCGGGCAAGGTTGAAGTCGACCGGGACAAGATCAGTGCCCACTCTTTGACGGTCAAGTGGGTCCAGCGGACGCCTAGTGTCCAGATTGAATTGAACGGCCTGCTCTACACCGGGATCAGCGGGAACATCTTCACCTTTACCGACCTGGCCGCCAACACTGGCTACCGGTTGCGCCTGCGCTATGAAGCTGGCTACAAGGTATCCGAATGGTCCGACCTCTTGCAGGTCAAGACCAAGCGGGAACCGCGGGACTTTATCATCTCCAATGTCAAAGTCACTTCCAGCCAGGAAAGCGCAAGCGGCCACCAGCTGAAAAACCTCCTGGACCGGAGAACGGCAACCGACTGGCAAAGCACGGGCAAACCAAGCGAAGACCAGCCGCTGACTTTGACCTTCAGCTTCCCGGACCAAACAGAATTAAACAAGCTGATCTACGTGCCAAGAGCCAGCAGCCGGGATGGCCGGCCTTTGCGGATGCGGGTGGAAATCTCCACCGATGGGGAAAACTTCACCAGCTACGGGACTGACTACCAGTTTAACAGCGACTGCAAGAACAAGGTTATCGGCCTCAGAGGGGTCAGCGCCAAGGCTGTCCGCCTCAGCATTCTGGAAACGACCGGCGATTACGCTGCCGCCAGTGGCATCGACTTCTACCGGCCCCTTAAATAAGCCGTAATTTTTTGATATTTTTAGACAAAAAAACAGTGGAAAGCTTCGTAAGGAAGCTTCCACTGTTTTTCTTTAATCGAATCCGAGATATTCTCAGATTCTTTTCGCTGAGAAGGCAAGGATTAAATAAAATGTTGTTCGGGTTTGTGCGTTAACCCTTGTCAGCACCTACAGTAATCCCACTGACGTAGAACTTCTGCATGATGATGAAGAGGATCGTGATTGGGATAGCGATGACGACACAGCCAGCCACGAATTGGGCGAAGTAGGCCGTCGCGTTCCCCTTTGAAGAAGAAAGCATGTTGTACAGACCATACGCGATCGTGTAGGTCTTTGGGTCACCTGAAGTTGAGAGGATGATCCCGGAGAAGATGAAGTCTACCCATGGTGCCATGAAAGTCGTTAAAGCTGTGTAGACGATCATTGGCTTGGAGAGCGGCAGGCCGATCTTAGTGAAGACCTGCCATTTGGTTGCACCATCCAGTTCAGCTGCTTCATCCAGTGACCGCGGGATTGTGTCGAAGAAACCCTTGGCAACGTAGAAGCCAAGGCCGGCACCACCGACGTAGACCAGGATCAAGCCGCCCAGGTTCAGCATGTTCAGCCCCTTCAATATGTAGTAAAGGGCGATCATGGACATGAAACCAGGGAACATGCCCAAAACCAGGGCAATTTGCAAGAATGGCTTGCGGAGTCTGAAGCGTAAGCGGGACAGGACGTAAGCAACCGTGATTTGGATGAAGGTTGACAGAGTGGCGGAAATGATGGCCACGAGCAAAGTGTTGATAATCCAGTGCAGGTATGGGAACTGGGAGTTGGTAAAGATCCCGATATAGTTCTGGAAGGTCCATTTTTCAGGGAAGAAAGTTGAGATAAAGCCAGTATCGTTGTATGAGAAGCTGGCCAAAACGATCCAGAGGATGGGGATCAGCCACAAAATTGCTAAAATCGTCAGCAATAAATATCTGAAGAAAAGGGATACTTTTCTCTGGTTAGAGTAAGACTTCAATTTTATCCCTCCTTAAACGCAGTGGTGTGACGATAAGCGATCAAGGAAATCGTCGCACTCAAGATGAAGATCAAGATGCCCAGAACGGCTGAGGCGTTGTAGCGCTGCTGCTGACCGAAGGTCAGGTTGTAGAGCCAGTTGACCAGAAGGTCGGTTGAGCCGGCACCGTTGTAGTTGTTGTTCATTGGCTTACCACCAGTCAACAGGAAGATAACGTTGAAGTTGTTGATATTGCCGATGAATTGCTGGATCAAGGACGGACCCATCACAAAGAGGATCTGCGGGAAGGTAATGTTGTGGAAAATCTGGAAGACGTTAGCCCCGTCGATTCTCGCGGCTTCAATCTGGTCTTGTGGCAGGTTTTGGATAATCGCCATGGAAACCAGCATGGAAACCGGAATACCAATCCACATGTTGACGATGATAACCGTCAGCCGGGCTACCCAAGGGGCAGCTTCATTGTCGATGAAGTGAAGCGGCCCTGAGATCCAGCCCCAGTTTTGCAACAGGGTATTCAAAGGCCCCTGCGCGTCCAGGAATTGCGCGATCAGCAGCAAGGAAACGAATTGCGGTACGGCGTAAACCACGATGAAGATCGTCCGCCATACTTTCCGGTGCTTGATCCCCTTGGATTCAATCAAGAGGGCCAGGAGAACCCCACCTAAGAAGGTGGTTGCCGTGGCAGCTACGGCCCAGATCAAGGTCCAGCCCAGGACAGGGAAGAAAGTCCCGGCCAGGTCCCCGCTCAAAACATTGCCGAAGGCCTGGAAACCAGTCCAGGAGAAGCCGATCGGGTGTTGGCGGTCGTAGTTAGTAAAGGCCATGGAAATCATGAAGACAGTTGGCAAAACAGTGAAGAGGAGAATCCCCAGCACAGGAATGAACATTAAGGCCGCATGCAGGCGGGAGTCCAGCAGGCTGGCCAGTTCTTCCTTGTTGGTGGCAATGTGCTTGCCATCACGCTTCTTGATGTAGTTGGCCCGGGTTGAGCGCAAGTTGGTGACATAGAGGCAGATGAAACCGATGACCAGGAAGAGGGCCATGATCCCGAAGAGGAGGATCAAGACTGAGTTGTCTGGCTGTTTGGTCACGTAAACGCCTTGCGCTTGGTCAAAGACAACCTTCTTGGTCTTGTTTTCCCCAAGGTTGCTCAGCATGCTGAGGGCACTGACCCCGCTAAAGATAAACCAGACCAGGAAAACAATTTCACTGATCAGTAGGCTGAGACCCTTGGCCCACTGCTTATTCTTCAGGGCGCTGACGCCCATGAAGAAGAAGGACAGCTTGTCAGCCACGTCCCCCTTGGACCAGACTTCTTTGTAGCTGGCTGTCGGAGGAACATGTCCTTTTCTTTTAAACATTTTTCATTACTCTCCTTCTCAAGCTTAATTAAAGTTGTTGCTGCTTAATTAAATTACTTTTGAGAAATCTTCTTTGAGAACTTGGCAAGTTGCGCCTTGTATTGGCTGGGCTTGATCTTGCCGTCGTAGGTACCGCTGATCAGAGGAGCTGCACCGTCCCAGAAGGTTGCCATTTGCGGCAGCTTTGGTTGCAGAACTGAGTTGCCTGGTTGCGCCATTTCGATAACGTACTTGGCAACTGGGTCGTTTTGCACGGCACTTGAGTTAACAGCGCTCTTCAAAACTGGGATTTGACCAGCCTTTTCGTGGGCGATCAATTGTGACTTCTTGTTGGTGATGTAAGCAGCCAATTCTGAAGCGGCCTTGGCGTTTGAAGTGTGGGAGTTAATCGCGAAACCTTCGATACCCAGGAAGGCTTCCAATTGCTTCTTCTTGCCGCCGACAGTTACAGTTGGGTACTTGGCAACAGCGAAGTTCTTGCCCAAGATCTTCTTGATGTTGGCAGCGTCCCATGGGCCGTCCATGATGGCGTCAGCATTGCCCTTATTCAATTGGTTCAAAGCGTTTGAAGTTTGCATTACGCCCTTGTTGCTCTTTTGCTTGGCAATCCAAGTCAAAGCGTTGACACCGTTTTGGCTGTTGAAAGTTGACCCCTTTAGGCTTTCACCGTTTTCCCCGTACAGGGTAGTGCCAGCTGAGAAGAAGATTGGCCACATGGTGTAAGCGTTGGTGAAGTCAGTAGCCAGAACACCCTTGGAAGTCAAAGTGTCCCAGTCCTTAACATCATTAGCTGACAGCTTGGACTTGTTGTAGTAAATCGTGTCGGCTTGTTGAGCGTATGGGTAAGCGTAAACCTTGCCCTTCCAGGTAACACCCTTGTAAGCCTGGCTGACATAGTTCTTCTTGATGTTGGCAGTGTCACTTGGTGATAGCGGGTTGATGTAACCAGCGTTTGCCATTTGGCCTAATTGGTCGTTTGGAACTTCAAAGACGTCGGCTGCTTTGGAAGCATCCTTACCAACGTCAGTCTTGGCGTTAGCGGAACCGTTAGGACTTTGGGTAACCTTAACGGTAATGTTTGGATACTTCTTGTGGAAGTCCTTAGCAATGTCCTTGTAGTAGGATACTTGTTGAGTGTCTACCCACAAAGTCAATGATGCCTTCTTGTCGGCAGTTGATGATGAACTACTGCTGCTCTTGGAGCATGCTGACAAACTCAAGGCAGCCAATACTGCCGCGCTGCTCAAAGCAGCCTTTTTAAAGAAACTCATTTTTTTCCTCCTAAACAAACAATTGTTTATTTTTTACATCAACTTGCAGCCTTTAGCTGCAAGGTGATTAGCTGAATTAATTTTTCTTAAGCGTCCGATATTTGCTGGAATTAATCGGTAATCGTTACTTGCGTTTCCTTGTCAAAGAAGTGGGCGTTGTTCAGGTTGAAACCTGCCTTGACGATGTCACCTGGCTTGTGGAAATCACGGGCGTTGACAACGCCGACGAATTCGGTCTTGTCAACGTTCATGTAGAGCTGGCTGGTTGCACCCAGCAATTCGGAAACGACAACCTTGGCGGAAACGACTGCTTCCGGCCAGGTTTCCAGGAAGGCTTCTTCCATGTGGATGTCTTCCGGCCGCAGGCCCATCACAATAGCCTTGCCGTTGTAGCCCTTGGCATCCAGAACCTTGGCCCGGCCTTCCGGCACCTCGAGCTTGATGCCCTGGCCGTCGTCGATGTAATCGTCCTTGTAGGTCACGTTGAAGAAGTTCATCTGCGGTGACCCGATGAAGCCGGCAACGAATTGGTTGGCTGGCTTGTTGTAGACTTCCTTCGGCGTCCCGATCTGCTGGATCCGGCCGGCGTTCATGACAACAATCCGGTCAGCCAGAGTCATGGCTTCAGTTTGGTCGTGGGTAACGTAGATGGTGGTCGTCTTCAAGTTCTGGTGCAGCTTGGCGATTTCCGCCCGCGTGGAGACACGGAGCTTGGCGTCAAGGTTGGACAGAGGTTCGTCCATCAGGAAGATCGGGGCGTCACGCACGATCGCTCTCCCCAAGGCAACCCGCTGTCTTTGACCACCGGACAAGTCGGCTGGACGCCGTTCCAGCAAGTGGGCCAGGCCCAGGACTTCAGCGGCGTTCTTGACCCGCTTGTCGATGTCGGCCTTCTCGTAGTGGCGCAGCTTCAAGCTGAATGCCATGTTGTCGTAAACCGTCATATGCGGGTAAAGGGCGTAGTTCTGGAAAACCATGGCGATGTGGCGGTCGCGGGGAGCCACATCGTTCATGACCTTGCCGCCGATTTCCAAAGTCCCTTCAGTGATGTCTTCCAAGCCGGCAATCATCCGCAAGGTCGTTGACTTACCACAGCCAGACGGGCCGACAAAGACGATGAATTCATGGTCGCCAATGTGCAGGTCAAAGTCTGAAACTGAGTAGTCATCCGCGTTTGGATACTTCTTGTAGATGTGATTTAAGTTGATTTTCACCATTTTTTCTTACCTAATTCCCTGCTTCAAAAACTTTCTCAATCTCGGTCAAATCTAAGGCGCTGGTTGAACCAACGATGTAGTCGGCCCCCTTCAAAACGATCGGATCGCCAATCCCGACCGCGAACTGGCCGGCCGCCTTGATTGCCGCTACGCCTGCTGGCGCGTCTTCAAAAGAAATTACTTCATTCTTCTCCAAACCAAGCAGTTCCTGGGCCCGGATGTAGATTTCCGGATCCGGCTTGCCGTGCTTGAGGGTAGCCGGGTCAACCCGGGCATCAAACATGTCTGCAAGTCCCAGCTGCTTCAAGATCAAAGAAGCGTTCTTGGAAGCTGAGGCCAGAGCCAGCTTCAGCCCTTGGCCCTTGGCCTGCTTGAGCAGATCGTCCATCTTTGGCAAGATGTCGGCCCGGGTCATGTTCTTGACCGCGTTCACGTAAGCCGCGTTCTTCTTGGCTGCCAGGGCTTCTTTTTCTTCCTGGCTGTAGTCATTTTCCTTGTGCCCGTATTCCAGGATGATTTCCAGGGAATCCATTCTGGACAAGCCGCGCAGCTTGTCACCGAATTCTTCCGGCAGTTCGATCCCGATACTGCGGGCCAGGTCTTGCCAAGCCTTGAGGTGGTAGACTGCTGAGTCAGTGATGACCCCGTCCAGGTCAAAAATTAATCCTTTAAGCATTGGCTTTGTCCTTCTTTCAGAGTTACTTCTTGGTCCCAAACCTTGACTGGCAAGTCTTCACCAGAGAGAAGGGTCAGCTTGACTTCCTTGTCCTTTTCAACCTCCAGGGCCAAGATGCGGCCGCGGTAGTTGATCTTAAAGCTGTAGCTGGACCACTTCTTCGGCAGGAATGGGGCAAAGCTGATGCCGTCTTCGTTGTAGCGCATGCCGGCAAAGCCTTGCACGATGGCCAGCCAGCTCCCGCTCATGGAAGTGATGTGCAGGCCGTCAACCGTGTCGTTGTTGTAGTTGTCCAGGTCCAAGCGGGCAGTCCGTTCGTAAAATTCAACCGCCTTGTCCTGCTTGCCCAGTTCAGCAGCCAGGATGGCGTGAATTGACGGGCTCAAGGAACTTTCGTGAACCGTCATTGGTTCGTAGAAGTCGTAGTTCCTTTCCTTTTCTTCCTTGGTGTAGTGGTCGTTCAAGAAGTAGATCCCTTGCAAAACGTCGGCTTGCTTGATGAACGGTGACCGCAGGATCTTGTCCCAGGACCAGTGCTGGTTCAGTGGCAATTGGTCAGCCGGGATGGTGTCCTTGTTTCTGAGGTCCTTATCCAAGTAAGTGTCGTGTTGGACGAAGATGCCCAGCTCCTTGTCTTCCGGCAGGTACATCCGGTCGACGATGTCTTGCCACTTGGCCAGTTCTTCGTCAGTTACCTGCAGGCGCTTCTTGGCTGCTTCAGTGGCCAGTGGCCAGCGTTCCAGGGTGTAGCCCAGAAGCCACTTGGCCATGGTGTTGGTAAACCAGTTGTTGTTAACGTTGTTTTCGTATTCGTTAGGACCGGTTACCCCGTGGATCATGTACTGGCCCTTGCGCTTGGAAAAGTGGACCCGGTCAGCCCAGAAGCGGGCGGTTGAAACCAGGACATCCATGCCTTCATCCTTGACGTAGGAGTCGTCGCCCGTGTAGCGGGTGTATTGGTAGATAGCAAATGGAATGTCCGCGTTCCGGTGGATTTCTTCAAAAGTGATTTCCCACTCGTTGTGGCATTCAATCCCGTTGAAGGTAACCATTGGGAAGAGGGCACCCTTCAAGCCTTGCTGGCGGGCGTTATGGAAGGCACCGGGCAATTGTTCGTGCCGGTATTCCAAGAGGGACTTTGTAACTTCCTTAGGCGCTACGGCCAGGTACATTGGCACGATGAAGGCTTCAGTATCCCAGTAAGTAGCACCGCCGTACTTTTCACCGGTAAAGCCCTTCGGCCCGATATTAAGGCGCGGGTCACGGCCGTAGTAGGTCATGAAGAGCTGGAGGATGTTGAAACGGATCCCCTGCTGAGCGGCCGGATCACCGTCAATCGTCACGTCACAGCTTGCCCAGCGCTTGTCCCAGACAGCTTCATGGTCGGCCAGGTTCTGGGCAAAAGTCTTGCTGGTCAATTTGGCCATCAATTCGTCAGCCTTGGCGGCTTGTTCTTCATCAGCCACGTCCCGGCTGGTGATGACGATGACGTCCTTTTCCAGTTCCCAGCTTTGGCCGCTGGTCAAAGTCTTAGCGAACAGTTCGCTGACTTCACCGCTGGCGGTCGTCACGTCACCGGAAATGACTTCCCCGTCTTCCCGGGTAACTTCCTTCAAGAGAACCGTGAATTGCGGAGTGCCGAAGTTGTTTGGCTTGGTCCGCAGCTGGATGCTGCGGCCGTTAGCGTCTTCATTTAAGGCATCCCAGAAGCCTTCTTCGTAGTTGCTGTCTTCGTTGACCACGTTCCCGTTCAAGTGGCTGGCAATCTGTAGGTCAGCCTCACCACTGAGGACAGTGGCCTTGACCTTGATCAAGGCAGCTTCCTTGATGACGGAACTAAGGAAGCGGGTGAAAGTAAATTGAACCCGGCAGCCCTTGCCTTCATAAATAAAACTTCTTGTGAGCAAACCCTGATGCATGTCCAGGCTCAAGCTGAAGTCACTGATTTTATCAGTTGCCAGGTCCAGCTTGTGGCCGTTGATGGTCACTGGCAGGTCAATGAAGCTTGGGGCGTTCAAAGTCTTGCCGAAGTAGTCAGGGTAACCGTTCTTCCACCAGCCGACCCGGGTCTTGTCCGGAAACCAAACGCCGGCGTAGTAGGTGCCTTGCAGGCTGTCGCCGCTGTAACCTTCTTCAAAGTTGCCGCGCAAGCCCATGTATTCGTTGCCGATTGAAGTCATGCTTTCTTGAAGACGCTTGTCTTCTTTTGAAAAGGTATGACTGGTCAATTTCCAGGGATCAATTTCAAAAATTCTTTTCATCACTGTTCTTCCTCGCTCAAATCATTCTGTAATCATTATCAGCTAACATGCAAACGTTAACAAACTTTGTTTTTATGTTACCGTTAACAGCTTCTATTTCACACTCAGAACATAGCCCTTGCTTGCCAGCTGGCCAGCTTCATAGCCCCGGCTCAAAGTGGCTTCCGCGCTTAAGTTGACGGCTTGCCCGGTCGTGTTGAACCAGCCTTCGATCGTTTCCTTGCCGGTCCGCTTAACATGGATCAAACCGTTTTCTTCAACTTCCAGCCAGGTCTGCCCCTTGCTCAGGCTTTCCCAGTGCTGGCGGCGGAAGGCGATGATCGCTTGAACTGCCTGCCAGACCGGACTGCCTGCCTGGCTCCAGTCCATTGGCTTGCGGCAGTCAGGGTCGTTGTCCCCGCTCATGCCCATTTCCGTCCCGTAGTAGATGCACGGAGAACCGGTTTGCATGAAGGTGAAGGCCAGAGCCTGCAGGGCCTTGTCTTCATCTTCACCGGCCACCGTCTTGATCCGGGCAGTGTCATGGGAGTCCAAAACGTTCAGCATGGCTGAATTGCTCTGCTCTCTGTATAAGAAGAGCTGGTCAGTCAATAATTCGGTCATGGTCTTGGCGTCCTGCGTCCCCTTAAGGAAGTGGTCAGCAATCTGGCCGGTGAATGGGTAGTTCATGGTACCGGAGAATTCATCCCCGTTCAGCCAGGACTGGCTGGAGTGCCAGGATTCGCCCAGGACGTAGAAGTCCGGCTTAATGGCCGTAACAGCGGCCTTGAACTTCTTCCAGAATTGATGGTCGACTTCGTCAGCCACGTCAAGCCGCCAGGCATCGATATCGAATTCCTTGACCCAGTAGGTCGCGATCGTCAAAAGGTAGTCCACGACTTCCGGGTTGGCGGTATTCAATTTCGGCATGTGCTTTTCAAAGGCAAAAGTCTCGTAGCTTGGATCGGCTGGGTCATACGGTTCAACCGGGAAGCGGTTGATGTGGAACCAGTTGGCAAAGCGGGAATTAGGGCCGTTTTTTACGACATCCTGCCACTGCATGGAGGAGTCGCCCATGTGATTGAAGACCGCGTCCAGCATGACCTTCATCCCCCGGGCGTGGGCTTCGTTGACCAAGCGGGCAAAAAGCTGCTTGTCCCCAAAGTCCGGGTCGATTTCCAGGTAGTCGATCGTGTCGTACTTGTGGTTGGAGCTGGCCTTGAAGATCGGGCAGAAGTACAGGCCATTAATTCCCAAGTCCTGCAAGTAGTCCAAGTGGTCCAGCACCCCTTGCAGGTCACCGCCGTAGTAGTCTTCCCGGCCTGGGTGGTCGCTTGGATTCCAGTCCTTAACGCCCTCCGGGTCATTGCTCTTGTCCCCGTTGGCAAAGCGTTCCGGGAAGATCTGGTACCAAACCGTTTCCTTGACCCAGTCCGGGCTCTTGGTCATGTCGACCGCGTGGAAGTAAGGGAGCTTGAAGTAGTTGTTCGGGTCCTCGTAGCTTTCCTTTTCGTTCTTTCTGAAGCCCCGGTCACCATAAACCCATTCCTCGCCGTCTTCACCGTGAATTTCAAAGACGTACTGGGCCCGGTGCAAAGGCAAGGTCACCGTCGTTTCCCAGTAGTCGTTTACTTGGCCGTGGCCGGCCAGGTCCATGGACTGCTTTTTCAAGTTGGCCAAGGGTTCGTGGACGTCGCAATAGTGAACGTAGACAGCCTTGACGTCGCGGCCCGTGTGCAGGCGTAGCTTCATGGTCTCCGTCGTCACCAGGTAGCAATCTTCGCTTTCAGGTCTGTGTCTAACTGCTGCTGTTTGCATTTTTCTGTTTCCTCGCTAAAAAATCATCACGTTGGTTATTACTTGTTTTATTGCTTATTTTTTCTTTTGCAAAACTACCCCGGCAAAAGGCATCAGGGTCAGTTCCTTGCCCTGCAGGTTGATGCTGCCGGCGGTTAAGACCGGAGTCAGTTCTTCTGGCAGGGTCAAGTGCTCCTTCTTGGCGCTGAGGGAAACAACCACTAAAGCCCGGTCATCCCCTAAATCCCGCTGGTAGACCAGGAGGTCTGCTTTGGTATCCAGCAGGTAGTAGCTGCCCTTGGTAAACAAAGGCGTCTGCTTCAATTTCAACAGCTGCCGGTAGAAGTTGAGCATGCTGGCTGGGTCCGCGTCTTCGCTGGCCACGCTGACCTTGTCCCGGCTTCTGCCCGTCAGCCAAGGCTCAGCAGTGCTAAAGCCGCCATACTGGCTGTCGTCCCAAGGCATTGGTCCCCGGGCCGGCAATTTGTGGGTCTGGCTGGCCATTTCCAGGGCCGTCTTTTCGTCTACCCCGGCCTCGCCAGCTTCCTTAACGAAGTCAGCCACCGTCTCATCGGCAAACTGGTCTGCATTATCAAATTCCAGATTGTGCAGGCCTAATTCTTCCCCGTAGTAAATCACCGGGATCCCCCGCTCCAGGTACATGGCCATGGCCAAAGACCGCTGCTGGACCGGGGTCTTGGCGACCCGGGTGGCCAGGCGGGCCATGTCATGGTTGCTCCAGTACAGGGTCGGCGCGGCTGACAAGGTCTGCTGCCAGACGGTTTGGTTTTGCTTAAAGGCCAGCCAGTCAAACTCTTTTGGTTGGTATTGGCCGCTGAAGTCTGGGTTAACGGAATCTTCTTTTTCCGTAAAGTAGCGGAAGGTAATGACTGAGTCCATCAAATTTCGCTTAGGATCGGTGTAGTCGACCGCCAGGTTGATGCTGGCGCTGGCTGCTTCCCCCAAAAGCAGGAGGTCCGGAAATTCTTCCCGCAGGCGGGCACAGAAAGGCGCCAGCCATTCCTGCACTTCCGGCCGGTTGGCGAAAAAGTCTTCCGCGATAATCGGCTTATCGTCCTCACTTGGGTAGGACTGGCGCAGGTCGGCCTTGGCGATGTGGATGAAGGCATCCAGGCGCAGGCCATCGACCCCCTTCTTGAGCCAGAACTCAGCCGCCTTGAACATTTCCTCGCGGACAGCCGGATTCTTCCAATTCAAATCCGGCATTTCCTTGGCAAAAAGGTGGAAATAAGACTGGCCCGTTCCGGCCGGGTCTGCTGCCCAGCAGCTGCCGCCAAAGAAGCTGCCCCAATTGTTCGGCCGGACACCGTTTTTACCGGCAAAAATGTAGTAGTCCCGGTAAGGGCTGGCTGGGTCACTGACCGCGGCCTTGAACCAAGGGTGCTGGTCAGACGTGTGGTTTAAGACGAAGTCCATGATCAGCTTGATCCCAGCCTGGTGCAAATCGGTGACAAGTGCTTCAAAGTCTGCCATGGTCCCCATGACCGGGTCAATCTTGTAGTAGTCGCTGACGTCATAGCCGTTGTCAATGCCCGGTGACTGGTAGATCGGATTCAGCCAAACGGCGGTGATGCCCAGCTGCTTTAAGTAAGGGATCCGCTGGCGGACACCGTTTAAGTCGCCGATGCCGTCGCCGTTGCTGTCTTGAAATGATTTCGGGTAAATCTGGTAAATAATGGCCTTCTTTTGCCATGCATCCTGCTTAGTCATGTTTCTTTTTCCTCCAGTAAAAATTTAACCATATTAGGGTTAGCGCTTACAAGACTGGCCTGCCTGTTATCGGTAACAAAAGCCAAGCAAAAAAGCATCCCTGAGGATGCTTCAGCTACTATTTGGTTGATTCGGCCTCGCTCAAGGTCGGTTCGATAAAGACCTCCCCTTGCGGCGCGCCGTTTTGGGCAATTTTTCTTAAAATGAGTTCCGCCAGCTTCTCACCGATCAGCCAGAGGTTTTGCTTGACGGTCGTGATCGTCGGCGATGACACCCGGTCTAAAAGGACCCCGTCATAGCCAATCACGCCAAAGTCTTCCGGAATCTTGGCTTCCGCCTCCACCAGGGCCTGGATGACCCCCATGGCAATCCGGTCGCTGGCACAGGCAAAGCAGGTGTTCTTGGGAAATTCGCCCAAGTGGTCCTGGATAAATTCCCGGGCCGCGGCTAAGCTGTTTTCCACCCGGAAGACGCTGGGAATCTTCTTATTTTGCTGCATGGTGTTGACATAACCAGCTTCTCTGGAAAATTCAAAAGCCTCACGGACATCGATGCCGATAAAGACCACATTCCGGTAGCCCGCCTTCAAGGCATACTTGGTCGCCATGGTCTCACCCAGCAGGTTGTTGGTGTCGACAAAGTCGTAGCCGCCCCGATTCTCACCAAACAGGACGAAAGGCTGCTTAAGCTCGTTCAATTGGGGGTAATCATCAGTCCTAGCTCCGGTGATCACATAGCCGTCAGCTGCCCCCTGGTCCAGCTGGCTCCCCTTCAAGAGCAGCTGGAGGGAATAGTTCTGCTTCTTCAACTCCGTCGCCATGCCAAATAAGACATTGGTAAAGTAAGGGTCGGTATCGTCGACGTCTTCTAAGATCACGAACTTTACCACGCTGGTCTGGTTCTTGGCCAGGGCCCGGGCCGCGTTGTTAGGGTGGTAATTCAATTTGTGCATGGCGTCTTCAATAACGACCTGCAGTTCCGGAGCAACCAGTTCGGGGTGGTTGATCACCCGGGAAACGGTCATCTTCGACACATGGGCCTTGCGAGCCACATCTTCTAAAGTAGCGGTTCTCTTCAAGCAAATTTCCTCCCATCAAGGATTCCTAGTTTAAACTTTTCCTTCTTCACTTCCTATGCTAGATTCTAACACAAAATAATTTATTTTTTATAAGTTAAAGAATTCGCTTTCAAAAATAAGATTATCTTTTTACATATTAACTAATCTATTTATTTTTTCACCCGGCAGAGAAAGGCCGCGTAAGCTGGCAGGACAGCAGCCGACAGGTCTTCCGGGACAGGCCCGTTAGCCAGAAGGACTTCCTTGACCTTATCCGGCAGGGAGACTTCCTGCTCCTCGCCAGTCAAGTTGCAGACAACTAGCCACTTGTCTTCCGCGTTTTCCCGGTGGTAGGCCATGACAGCATCTGCCGTGTCCAAAAGTTCAAAGGACCCATCGGTCAAAATCCGTTCCTGGTGGCGGAGGGCAATCAGCTTCTTATAGAAATAATAAATTGAATCCTGGTCATTCAATGCATTTTTTACGTTTATTTCCTGGCAGTTAGGGTTAACCGCCAGCCATGGCCGGCCGCTGGTAAAGCCGGCGGAAGCTGAAGCATCCCACTGCATTGGCGTCCGGGCATTGTCCCGGCCCTGGGCATTGATGGCCTTGATCAGGTCCTCCTTCTTCCAGCCCTCTGCCAGCCGCTCCTGGTACATCCGCCGGGCTTCGATGTCTTCTACCTCGTCGATAGCCGAAACCGGGCAGTTGGTCATCCCGATTTCCTCACCTTGGTAGATGTACGGGGTTCCCCGCAAGCCATGCAGTAGAAGGGCCAGCATCTTAGCGCTGCGCTCGCGGTACTGCTGGTCATTGCCGAAGCGGGACACGATCCGGGGCAGGTCGTGGTTGTTCCAAAAGAGGCTGTTCCAGCTGTGGTTAAAGTCCAGCTTCTGCCACTTGGCCAGGACATTCTTCAAGTCGCCGTAGTCAAGGGGCTTGGTGTCCCACTTTTCCTTGCCGGCCTGCTTGTCCAGTTCCGTGAATTCAAACTGGAAGACCATGGACAGTTCTTTTCTGTCCGGGTCGCTGTACAGAGGAGCGTTGTCTAAAGTTGCCCCCCAGGTTTCCCCGACCGTCAAAAAGTCCCGGTCGCCAAAAGTCTCCCGGTGCATCTCCTGCAGGTAGTCGTGCAGCTTAGGGCCGTTAGCGGTAATCTCTTCTTCCGGGACCTTGCCGATCAGCTCGATCACGTCCATCCGGAAGCCCCCGATCCCCTTATCAATCCAGAAGTTCATCAGGTCGTAGACCTTCTGCCTTAGGGCCGGGTTCTTCCAGTTGAGGTCCGGCTGCTCTTTGGCAAAAAGGTGGAGGTAGTACTGGCCAACCTGGCCGTCATATTCCCAGGCGCTGCCGGAAAAAGCCGACTTGAGCTCATTGGCCTTGTCCGCCCAGACATAGTAGTCGTGTTCCGGAGAGGAAGGATTTTTCCGGGCTTCGATAAACCAAGGGTGCTGGTCAGAGGTGTGGTTGACCACCAGGTCCATCACGATCCGGATCCCCCGCTTCTTGGCCTCACTGATTAATTCTTCCATGTCCGCCATGGTCCCATACTGGGGGTCGATGGCTTCGTAGTCGGCGATGTCATAGCCGTTGTCCACGCCTGGTGACTTGTAGACCGGGCAGAGCCAGATGGCGTCGATGCCCAGGTCTTGCAGGTAGTCCAGCCGCTTGATGATCCCCCGCAGGTCGCCGACCCCGTCGCCGTTTGTGTCCTGGAAGGACTTGGGATAGATCTGGTAGATCACGGCCTGCTTCCACCATGGTTCTTGCTTTTCTGCTGTCATTTTATTTCCTCAAACTCTCATCTAAATTCATCTGAAGCGCTGTCATTTTTTTCTACAAGTTTAGTATAGGAAAAACAAGCGCGGATGCAAGCAGTTACCGCTAACCAAATTAAAAAAGAGCTGCCCGGGCAGCTCTCGTAAATAATAAATCCATTTTTCGTCTATTGGTAAAGCTGGGTCAGCTTGTCCTTGTTTTCATCGTAGTTGATCCCGGAGAAAAGGTGGTCCAGCCACTCCAGGCTCAAATTGAACCAGCGGGCCGTGTGCGGGTTGCCCTGCCAGAAGATGTCTTCCGTGGACAGTTCCGGAGTGGCCAAAGAGTAGCCGTGGTAGCCGATGTCAAACATGTGGGCCTCGCACTTGACCTTGTTTTGGAACAAGGCTTCCTCATAGGCCATGGCATTGGTCGGCAGGCAGATCGGGTCGTTCCAGGACTGGAAGATGAAGGTTGGCGGCGTCTTCGGACTTACCCCCAGGGCCGTGTCGACCAGCTTGGGGTCAGGCGGCAGGGCCCCGTCAGCCCGGCCGCCGATTTCAAAGGCCACCTTGTGGACGTCAGTCAAAGGATAACCCAGAATCGTGGCATTTGGCCGGACCTGGTCCCCCTCATAGCCATAGCTTTCCTGGTATTCAGCTTCATCAGCCAGGTAGTTGGCCGCGCTGACAACATGGCCGCCGGCGGAAAAGCCAATGGTCATGATCTTGTTTGGGTCAATCTGGTATTCAGCAGCGCGTTCGCGGTAGTAGTTGACTGTGCTGAGAACGTCCAGGCCGGCATCAGGATAGATCATCCCTTCATCTTGCAAAAGATTGTAGCTGACCACGCAGGCGTTGAAGCCCCGGCTGACATAGGCCAGGGCCACCGGCTCACCTTCCTTGACGGAGAGGTGGGTGAAGGAGCCGCCCGGCACGACGATGGCCAGGGGACGGAGCTTGTTTAAGGGAGCGTGGCCGCTTTTAACCGTGTAGGTCTGCAGCTGGTAGGTCCGGCCGTTAAAGTTCTTGATCTCTAGTTTTTTCGTTTCCATTTTTTGCCTCACTTTGCCGGCTCATCCCCTTGGCCAGCAAAAAGGTCGCCAAAGGAACCGTCAGCAGCACACCGAGCAGAGAATACATGATGATCAGTGCTTCGTTTACAAAAAGTTTATCATTAATTACCTCACTAAAGGAATAGTGGAGCCGGTAATACCATAAAAAGAGGGACAAAAAGCTGCCAAACATCCCGTAAATGATGGTGTTCATGGCCGTGCCCAAAACGTCGTAGCCGATGGCTGCCCCGCTCTTCATCAGCTGCTCTTCCGTAATATCCGGCTTGGCCTTCTTCAGTTCCAAAATCCCCGAACTCATCGACACGGCGGCTTCCGCCACCGCCCCAAGGGCGGAGAAAATGGCCACGGTAACGGCGATCTGACCGTAGCTGATCCCCGGCATCTGGGAGTGACCCAGGAGGATTTCCCCGGCTTCCGGCCCCAAACCGGCAGCTTGGGCCAGGTATTGGATGCCTAAGATCAAGACGCTGACGAGTGATAAGACGATCAAAGAGGCATAGAAGGAATTTTTAGCCACGGTATAGTCATGGGTGCCCAGGAAGATAATCGTGGCCAGCTTGAGGGGCACGAAAATCGCGGTGATGATGGGAATGCTCAAGCCCCAGGAGATAAGCATGGCCACCAGGACCAGCAAGAGGCTGTTGATCAAGACGCTGAAAAAGCTGCGGATCCCGGTTTCCCCGCCGATGATGGTCATCAAGATGGCTAAAACGATAATTAAAGCGCCAAGGCTGCTCATTCTTGCTTACCCCCTTTCTGCGACTTTTTTAAAAAGAGGAGGCTGCAGAGGCTGGCAAAAACGATGGTCAAAACGATCCCGATTGCTGAAACCGCGCTCTGCGTCGCCCCTAAGGACATGGTGAAGTTAAAAGTCGTCGCGATAGTGTTATTATCCCGGAAGTACAGGATTGTTTCCGGCAGGGCTTCAGAAATGAAGATCAAGACCAAAACATTGATCAAAGGCCCCATGATCTCCTGCCCCATCGTTCGTCCGCTGGCCAAAAGCTCCTTAACGGTGATCTCGGGCTTGTGCTGGATCAGTTCATACAGGCTGGAAACGATGTCTGTCGCCTCGTCCATAACTGCCCCAAGTACCCCCATCAGGGCCTGGGCCATGAAGATCCCCCGCGTGTCCTGGGTGGCATAGTCGCCCATTTCATAGTTGAGGTAGGTCTCCCCGGTCAGTTTGATAACGGCATAGCAGAGGGCAAAAGAGACAAAGACCCCGAGCAGGGTTGCCAGCCAGGTGACCAGCATCTTTTTGTTCACCCCCTGCACGATAGCCAGGCTGAAGAAGGAGAAGACGATGTCAGCCAGGGAGAACATCCAGATGATCCCGGCCCCGTTGACCGCCACGTCCCACAAGATCAAGCAATAAAACAGGATCCAGCTGATAGCCATGGAAACGATCAAGTGCCAGCTCCGCCGGCCGACTACCGCCACCATCAAGGCCAGGGTAATAGCCAAGGTCATGACCAGGATCCAGTCTCTTTTTGGTGAAACTAGGGCCAGGCTGCCGTCAGTCACTGTCACGAAGACCCGCTCGCCTGCCCGGTACTTCTGGGTGACCAGCTGGGAAGGGTAGTAGGTGTTGACCGTTTCAAAGGTCTGCCCTTTGTACTTGCCGGTCAAGACTTGAACGTGCAGGTACTGCCGGCGTTCTTCATCCTTGTTGCCGTAAATATCAGTTTCTTTTTTCAGCAGGCGGTCCTTGATCTTCGTGTCCGTGATCACCGCCACCGGGTTCTTGTAGCCGGTCGTCTTAAAATAGGTCAGCGCGGCCAGGCCCAGACCCAGGGCCAGCAGGACCAGGGCGGCCAGGATGCGCTGCTTTTTCGTTTCCATCCTCTTTGTATTTGCCTTTCCATTTTTTGCTTATTTTTAAGTGACAGTCAGTCCCTTATTATTTTAAGCAAAAAAGGACCGCTTTCGCGGTCCCCTTTGATTCTTAAGTATAATTTAGCAAATCACGCGATTATTTGAAAATCTTCTTCCACCAGGGAGTCTTCTTGGGCGCCAGCTGCATGTCAGCCAGGGTCCGGTAGGTTGGCGCCCCCTTGGCCGCGTTCTCCTGGGCCCGGCTGAGCAATTCCTTGTGAACTTCCTGGTCGCTCTTGGCCATGTCAGCCACGACCTGGGCCCTTTTCTGCTCCGGAGTGAGCGGCTCATCTTCTAAAAAGCCGTCATCAAAATCCGGCAGGTCCAGGACATCAGCCGCTGGCTCAAGGGAATCTTCCGGCTTTTCCGCTGCCTTAGCCGCTGTCAGCTGGGCCAGCTGCTCTTTCAGTTCAGCAATTTCCTGGTCCTTGGCGGCCAGGGCAGCTTCCAGCTGGTCTTCCCTGGCCGTCTTGACCGGTGCTTCTTCCTTTTCACCAGCAAAAAGTTCCTGGGCCGCCTGGTCGACCTTCCGCCCTGCCTTGACCAGGTCCTGCATTTGCTTCAAAACTGTCAAGTCTTCCGGCCGGTAGCGGCGGGTATTCTTGACCCGGGGAAAGTAAGCTGGTGAAGCAGCCTTCTCCACCGCCTGCGAATACTTGCGCAGGGTGTTCTCGCTGACCCCAAGGGCCTGGGCGGCTTCACTGGTCTTCATCTGCTCACTTTTCTCACTCATGTTCTAACTTTCTTTCGCAAAAAACCAAATTTTCAAAGTACTTTTTTTCTTAGTCGTGCTTGTGCAGGAGAGTCTTCTTGTGGGCGTAGCGCTCTTCAGCCAGCCTGATCAAGCGGGTGATCAAGTCTGGGTAAGAAATCCCGGCTTCTTCAAACAGCTTCGGGTACATGCTGATGTTGGTAAAGCCTGGCAGGGAGTTCAATTCGTTGAAGATGACTTCCCCGTCGCTTTCTCTAAGCATGGAGTCAACCCGGGCCATGCCGCTGCACTCAGTGATCTGGTAGATCTTCAAGGCGTTTTCCTGGACCTTTTCCGCGGTTTCTGCCGGAATCTGGGCTGGAATCTGCAGGGTCGTGGTTGATTCTGTGCTGTACTTGTTTTCGTAGCTGTACCAAGTATTGTCGGCGTTGATGATCCGGCCGACCCCGGAAACTACCGGGTGGTCGTTACCTAAAACGGCGGTTTCAACTTCAGTGCCCACGATCCCTTCTTCAACCAAAACCTTGTCATCGTACTTGAAGGCTTCGGCCAAAGCTTCAGCGTAGTTGCTGTCGTCAGTTACGTGAGTGATGCCGACGGAAGAACCCTGGTTGGACGGCTTGACGAAGAGGTTGCTGGTGCCCAGCTGGCCGCTGACCCAGTCGTAGCTGAGCTTTTGGTTCTTAGCGTCCTCATATTCGTAGCGCTTGATAGATACCCACTTGGCTACCGGCACGCCGGCTCTTTGGGCCAGGATCTTGGTGAATTCCTTGTCCATAGTTACGGCTGCCGCTAAAACGTCAACCCCGACGAAAGGCTTGTCGATCAGGCGGAAGAGGCCCTGCAGGACCCCGTCTTCACCCAGGTTGCCGTGGACGATTGGGAAGAGCACGTCCAGTTCTGGCCGGGAAGCCAGCTCGATCAAGTTGGAAAGGTTGGCCGTCTTGTCAGTCTTTTCCACCATGTAGCCCGGCTCTTCCAGAACCTTGTATGAATCAGCTTCACTGGCCACGTAGCCGGAGTTCGTGATCCAGATCGGGTGCACGTCAAACTTGTCCTTGTCGATTGCCTTGTAGATGTTGCCGGCTGAAGTGATTGAGACTTCGTATTCGGAGGAGTTCCCACCAAAAATCAAACCAACTTGTGTTTTTTTCGTCATTGTTTCGTCTCCTTTTATCAATCTGTATTATACCGAAAACTCGGGCTTTTGGCGCACTTTCCAGACAAATTTTAATTTTTTTAGCAAAAGCGCTTAATGGCGAAAAAAGCAAAAAATCAGCTATAATATAAACTAGAAAGGGGTTGATGAAGATGCGTCATAAGCCAGCACTGCTTTTACTGCCGGTAATCCTTCTGGCAGTAGGGTCCACGGCTGTCCAGGCGGCAGAATTCACGCCGCAGGAACAGGCAGAGGTGCTCCGTTTTCAAAGAGAATACCAGGCCTTGAGCAAGACCGTCTACACCCAGCAGAATATCTATGCCAGCAAGCCTTCCTTGAAGAAGAAGTTCAAGGCAGGCAGCTTAAAGTCTAGCTACATCAACGAGCAAGTCGCCTACATCAACTACTACCGTGACCTCTTCGGCTTAACTGCCGTCAAGACAACAAGCCATGGCAACAAGAATGCCCAGACGACGGCCGCCGTCATGGCCGCCATTAATGCCAACCCGTTCGTCAACCAGCACGGGCTGCCAAATGAGAAGCGGCCAAGCTACATTTCCAAGAAGAACTGGCTTTTGGCCCAGGACGTTTCCAACTCGGCCAACCTCAACTTCAATGCCAGCCCGCAGACGGCTGGGGACGTCGTGACCGACCTCTTGACCGACCGCTATAATCTGTCGGGTTCTGACACCGGCCACCGGGCCTGGCTGCTTTCCACCCGCTTAAGCAAGATTTCAGTCGGGGCAGCTTACGGGACCAACGGCTACCGCTACTCAGTCAACCAGGTCTTGAATGTGGGCGACAGCGCAAGAACTGCCAGCCGGGAAATGATAGCCTATCCAAATGCCGGGGTCTTCCCCCTGGAGCTTTTAAATGGGCAAAACATCGCCTGGTCTTTATACTTTTCAAACAAGGTTGTGACCTCAACCCCGAAGATCACCGTTACTGACGATGACACCGGCAAGACGGTCACCGCCAGCCAAGTGGCCAACTACAGCGAGTACGGCTTTGGCAACTTCCAGACCGTGATCACCTACTACCCAAGCAAGCTTCAGCTGACGGCCGGCCACAAGTACACGGTCAGAGCCGGTAACCTGGCCACTTACAGCTTCAAGCTCTTCAAGCAGAGCAGCAGCCAGACTTATTCAAGCAAGGTCTCCTCTTCTAGCACCCAGAGCAAGAACAAGGTCAGCCAGAAGGACCTGCAAAACAAAGGCCTGGCCAAGTACCTCTACAAGGTCGGCAAGAACATCTCCACCGTCAAGAGCAAGAAGATCACCAATGCCAAGGCAGTCAAGAAGACCAGCAAGACAAAGAAAACTAGCAAGAAGACTAGTAAGAAATCTAGCAAGAAGTCTAGTAAAAAGTCTAGTAAGAAAGCTAAGGCTAAATCTAAAAAGACCAGTAAGAAAGCTGCCAAAAAGTCTAATAAGAAATCTAGCAAGAAAAAGTAAACAAGTAAAAGTATAAGTTAAAGCAAAACAGACAACCATGCACCAACACGACGAGTTAAATTGTATCAGCCACGTGCCGATTTTTAAGAACCTCCCCCTGGACCTGCGCCAGGACTTGGTTCACATTTCGACCCACCAGCAGTTTTTTAAAAAAGGGAGCTTGATCCACGCCCCGGGCGACGGCCGCCTGTCAGTCATTTCCCTGGACTCAGGCCGGGCCAAGATCTACAGCCTCAGCCCCGACGGCCATGAGCAGGTCCTCAGCTTGATGCAGGAAGGCGACATCAACGGGGAGGAAAACCTCTTTGACACGGAAAACGATGACCTCTTCATCGAAGCCCTGGAAGACAGCACGGCCTGCTCCATCAACTATTCCGACTTCCAGGACCTTCTGCTCAAGTCCCCGGAGCTTTCCCTGCATCTCTTAAATGAATTCGGCCAGCGCCTGGTCAGCGCGCAAAAGAACGCCATGCGCCGCAACAGCCTGGAAGCTGGCCCCCGCCTCTACGCCAGCTTGAAAGACTACGCTGACGAAGCCGGCTCCGCCACCTTCACACTTCCCTTGAAGAAGAAGGACCTGGCCAGCCTGCTGGGCATCACCCCTGAAACTCTCAGCCGGGAGTTCTCCAAATTAAAAAAGGATGGCTACATCGCCGCCAAAGGCAAGCAGATCACCATCCTTAAATAGCAAACTAAAAAGGCAAAGCCCAACGGCTTTGCCTTTTTGCTATCTTGAAGTCGCCTGCCATGGAATGGCACTGACCACGTATAAAATAACGCCGGCGATCACGAAGTCCAGGAAGACCCCGCTGGCGATTTCCAGCCAGTAGCCCAGGTCCGCCACGGTAATCACCGAAGTGTCCATAAAGATCGGCACCATGGCCAAGAGCCCGTAAACCAGGATGAACCAAAAAGCGGTCCACATCAGCCCGGCTGTCATGTCGTGAACCACTGCCCGCTTGGTGTGACTGGCAAAAGCCTCCCGCAAAATCGAGACTACGGCCACCAGACAGAGCAGGATCACCAGCAGGTTGACGATCCGGATGATCGTGATCAAGTTGGCCTCTAACATGACCGTGGCCAGGTCAAAGGCATTGCTGACGATGTAGACTGAAGAATCGCTCTGCTTCTTCAGCTTCTTGCGGATAGCGGTCACCTGGTCGGTATCCGTCTGCTCCTTCTTCAAGATCACGTCCTTGATGTCTTTAGCCAGGCCCAGATTGCTGGTATGGATAAAGTGCCAGCCATACTTGTAGTCGATGATCAAGTCGGCAACTTCCCTGGCCTGGTCATCAGAGATCAAGTTCTTTTCATCGCTGGACCCGTTGACGATTGTGGCCAGGCGGTTGAAGTGGCTGTTGACCTGCTGGCTGATCACGACCGTGTTGCTGTCGGTCTTGATAGTCTCCTTCATAAAAGCAGGATTCAGGAAAGTTCCCGTGGCCAGCAGCAAGCTGAGCAATAAGAAAGCTATAAAGGCCAAGGGACGCTTGTATTCTAACGCGTTGTCCACGATTTCATAGTTGTTCCTTCGTCTGTGCGTTCCGGAACTTTCTGCCATGCGCTTGCTCCTAACTGTAAATTACCTTGCCTTCGTCAAACATGGTGTCGATCGCGTGGTGGACCTCATCGATGTTGCTGTCGTCAATGATCCCGTGACCTTCTTCCAATACGGCGTCGATTTCCGCAGGATCCGCGTGCAAAAAGCCGTACATCAAGGAACTGGTTGAGTAGTCCGCCATTTGTTCGGCGTTAAGACCGTGCTTTTCCCGGTCACGATACAAACGGCCAACCCCCGTAATGATAAAGGCAATCCCGGTCCGGATTTCCTGGTAGTTGCTGTATTCGGAAAAAGCATTGTGGGACTTCATCCATTCGTCCAGCATCCGGCTCCAGTTGTCCAAAGAAGTCTGGTCAGTAAAGGCCTCCGTAATTACCCGGTCCAGGCCCTTGTCCGTCATCCCCAAAGTCGCGATCGTGTAGATTAAAGCGTCCACCCGGGTGAAGGGGTTCTTCTTTGGCGCGTGATAGTTTATTTCTACCTGGTCCCACATAGTATTGAACAGGTTTCTGACAATGTCAGTCATCAGTCTTGCCTTGTGGGGGTAGTAAGACTGTAGCAGAGACTTGGAAATTCCTGAGTTCTCCGCGATCATCTGCAAGGAAACATGGTCAAAGCCATTGGCTCTGATCAAACGGAAGGTGTTGTCCAAGATCTCCCGCCGTCTCTGCATGTTCTTTCTTCTTGCCATCGATCATCTCATCCTCTCTATAAAAGTTAATAAAATTATAGCAAGATTTCCTTGCCTAATTACAGCAATAACATTCGCTTTTACCCAAATCTGTTATTTTTTCTTGTTTTATTAAGTCACGTTCCCAAAAACAAAATAAATAAAAACAGGAGACCGCTAGCGGTCTCCCGGTTTATCGCGCCTTAGTCTTTGGTGAAGCGGTTTTGTTCATCAAAAATATCGTGAATTGAACGATCGTTGTAAATATGGTCAATCCCCTTGGCCAGCAAGCGGTCAACTGAGATCCGGACCATCCGGTCAGGATACTTTTCATGCTTGATGGTATCCGTAACCACAATTTGTTCCAACGGCAAGCCATTCACGATCTTGATCGCGTCTTGTGAAAGCAAGGCGTGAGTAGCAGCCGCGTAAACCTTGGTCGCGCCGGCAGCGAAGACTGACCGGGTTGATGAAGCCAGGCGGGTGCCAGTGTCGATCAAGTCGTCAACGATAATGCACTTCTTGCCCTTAACGTCACCGATCATGTCGTGGACGCTGTCATCGTAGCGGGCCCCGCGCTGGTCAACGATGGCGATCGGTGCGTTGAAGTGCTGGCCGAAGACCCGGGCCAACTTGGTCCCGCTGTGGTCTGGTGAAACAACGACCACGTCGTCGTCATCCTTAACCGCGATCCCGTTGTCCAGGAAGTATTGGGCCAAAAGCGGCATCGCGTGCAGGTGGTCAACCGGCACGTTGTAGAAGCCCTGGATTTGGGAAGCGTGCAAGTCGATGGTCAATACCCGGTCGATCCCAGTCAGCTGGAGCAGGTTGGCAATCAGCTTGGCCGTGATTGGTTCCCGGGACCGGGTCTTGGTGTCGGAACGAGAGTAGGCCAGGTACGGGATCACGCAGTTGACCGTGTGGGCTGAAGCCCGGTGGAGGGCATCCAGGACAATTTCCAGTTCCATGAAGTTTTCATTGACCGGATCTTGAATTGACTGGATGACGAAGACGTCACAGCCCCGGACGCTTTCTGCGATGTTGACCTGGATTTCACCGTCGCTGAAGTGGTGAACCGTCGTTTCGATCAAAGGAACGCCCAGCGTGCTGGCTACCTTTTCGTTCAATTGCGGATTGCCGCCGAGCCCGATCACCTTCATCGGGTTGAGCAACTTATGAATTTCTTCTTTTGTAATTGATGTCATCATGAACCCCTTAGAAACACTCTCATTAACAGAATCTATTGCATCTACAGTAACATTATAGCAAAGGTTCGGCTTTGATCAGCCCTTTTCTCATTATTCCTTGCAAAAATCTTTGATCAAGTCTAAAATCTTCAAGCTGTTTACCACGTAGGAATCGTGGGTCTGCCGCGGCATCAAGGCCAGGCGGCCATTTGGAATCAAACTGCTGTACCAGCGGACATGTTCGACTTTGACCCAGTCATTTTCCCCGACCACGCAGAGAACGGGAATCTGGATCTGCTCCAGGCTTTCCGGCTCCATGTAGGATTCGGTAAGTTCCAACCGGCTGTCGCGGTCAAAGCGGAGAAAGCGCCGGACCCCTTCAGTCAAGTAGTGGTACTTGTGGATCCCCCGGCCGTCGATGAAGACCCCGGCCACGACCGCCTTGCCCAGGATATCGGGCTGCTGGCTGGCCAGCATTAGGGTCACCAGACCGCCGGAGTCATAGCCAAAGACGTAAGGCTGCTCCAGGCCCAGCTCCTTGATGAAGACAGCTAGGTCTTCCACTTCAGTCTGGTAGTGCTCAGCCCCGTCGCCGCCGCTTAAGCCGTGCCCCCGCATGTCCAGGGTATAGACCGTGTAATACAGTGACAAAGGCGCGATCACCTTGCTGTACATTCCGCCGTCCAAGTGGTGGCCGTGCAGCAGGATGAGGGGGTGGCCCTGACCGAGCTTTTGGTAGTAAAGATCGACTCCATTAACTTTGATGATCATCTTTGATCCTTTCCCTTACATAACTGCCTTGGTATTCCTGGGTTTGCGGCCGCTTGCTGAGAGCTTTCTGCCGCAAGTGAGAAAAAATGCTCTTGTAAATCGAAATATTGGCCCCCACGATGCTCCAGAAGTGGTCCCAGCTGACCGTGTGCACCGCGCTGTCGGTTCTTTGCCAGTAGTGGTAGAGCGGCACGGAGCTGTAGTAGCAGCCTTCCGTCTGCATCAGATAGTCAATATTGAAAACCTGGTCTTCCATCAAGTCCAGGTCCTCGTTAAAACGCAGGTGCAAGCAGCGGACCAGCTGGGTCTTGTAGCACTTGTTCCAAGTATAGCCCTTAACCGGCGAATGGGCACTGCCCAAGACCTTTAACACGGCCTCAAACCGGGTCAATTCCCCCTCAACCGGTTTAGTAATCGGCACGGACGGCTTCCCTGCCTGGTCGACATAATAGCCGCAGGTTACCATGTCATCGTCCGGGTGGCGGTCAAAAGCCTTGATAAAGTAGTCCGTGTAGTCTGGCTCAACCCAGTCGTCTCCATCGTGAAAAATAAAATACGGCGTGTCAACCATCTCCAGGCCTAAGTTCCGGGCAGCGGCCACCCCTTCATTGGCCTTACTGACCAGGTCGAAGGCTTGGAAGCGGTCCTGGTAGCTGGCCGCGATTTCCGCGGTTGAGTCAGTCGAGCCGTCGTCAATGACCAGCAGCTTGAACTGCTGGTTCTTCTGCTCAAGCAAATAGTCCAAGGCTCTGGCCAGATATTTCTCTTGGTTGTAAACAGTCATGATGACCGTCAGCTTCAAGTCGGTATTCGCTCGCAAAGCCGCATCCCCCCTCTCCAAATCTATCTTTTTCATTATATCATCTTCGCCAGTAATCTGCCGCCAGCCGGGGCCTGCTTAAATTTTTGCTAAGGGAGATACCCCCAAAACAAACTCTAGTATAATTATAGGCGGAGCATGAAAACAGAAAGCAAGGAGACTTATCAAAATGAACACGAAAATCAAGAAAATCATTACGGCCTGCGCCCTCTTCCTGGGCCTGGGCTTGACGGCTGGCGGGGTCTCTGCCGCCGAAGACACCACCCCGGTTATTACCCTGGGGACCTCATTAACTGCCAGCCAGAAGCAAGGCACCCTGGACGTTTTAAAGAGGGCCCTCAGCGACTCCAGCAGCTACAACACCTTGACAGTAACGGGCAGCGACCTGGTTACCTACCTGAACCCGTCCGGCAGCTCCTTTACCTCTTCTTCCGGGGTCTGGTCCAGTGCTGCCATTGAAAAAAACAGCTCCGGCAGCGGGATCAACGTCCGCATCCTCAACTACAACGGGCAAAACAACATCACTACCATCACCGCCAACCAGTACCGAAACGCGGCGGTAACGGCCGGGATCACTGACGCCAACATCTACGTCACTTCCGCGATCCCGATCGATGGTTCCGGCGCTCTGGCCGGGATCTACAAGGCCTATGCCAAGAGCGGGGAGAAGCTGAACCAGAAGCAGATCACCGCGGCCCAGGACGAATTGAACACCTTAAGCGGGATCACCAAGGAAAACAAGGGCAAGGAGGGCTACTCTGACGCCCAGCTCAATAATGCCGTAGCCGGGGCCAAGAAGGAAATGGCCCAAAAAGGCTCAAACATCACCAAGAACCAGATCATCACGATCGTCAACAACCAGATCGAAAACAACAATCTGACCAACGTGCTCACCAACGAACAGAAGCAGCAGATCGTCAACATCCTGGTTGAGATCCGGGACTCCGGCGCCCTTAACTCCTCTTCTTTCAAGCAGCAGGCCAGCCAGGCCATGAGCGCCATCCAGAAGAGCGCCAAGGGGATCTTTGCCAAGCTGAACACCAGCGAAAACCGCAACGCCCTGCAGAAGCTCTGGGACGCCATCGTCAACTTCTTTACCAGCCTCTTCTCCAGTTTTAGCAAGTAATGAAGCAATTGAAGCTGGACGATATCTGAAAAATCAAATATTCATGCAAAAAGCCCGCGCCAAGCGCGGGCTTTTTCTGTCTCTGCCTTACATCTGGTCCATATACTTGTTGAGCAGGCCGTCGACAAAGTTGTTACCGGCACTGTTGGCGTGCCCCTTGACCCATTCAAATTCCGGCTGGGCAAACTTGGCTATTTCCTTGGCAATCTCCTGCCAGAGCTCGCGGTTGGCAACGGGTGACCCGTCCGCCTTCTTCCAGCCCCGTCTCTGCCAGCCCTTGATCCAGGCCGGACCCTGGTCATTGTCGCTGACGGCCTTGATGACATACTGGGAGTCCAAAGAGAACAAGAGGGGCTGATCATTTAAGCCCAGTTCTTCCAGCTTCTTCAGGCTTTCCAAAAAAGCGGTCATTTCCATTTCGTTGTTGGTGGCCCCAAAACGGCCGCCGCTGGCGGACAGCTTCTGGCCGCCGTATTCGATCAAATAAGCCCAGGCTGCCTTGTCGTCTGCCTGCACGTGCCCGCCCTTGTGGGTCCCATTGTTCCGGCAGCCCCCGTCGGTAAAAATGTGGGCGGCATACTTCGAACTTGCCGCAAATTCTTTTTTATTTTCAGCCTGCTTTTTCTTGCTTCCGCCCTGTCTGACCTTGGCGATCGCGGCCTGCAGATTGTCCTCTGCCCCCTGCAAGGCCTTGAGGGCATCTTCCGGGTCCATCTGCTGATAGTCCAGGGCCTCCATTATATTGCTGAAGGACTTGTATTCTGCCCCGGGAAAGCCCTTGACCTGCTCTTCGGCCTCAGGCCAGCTGTGGTAGATTCCTGGCCGGTAGCCTTTTTTAACAACATAAACTTTCATCTACTCCCTCTCTTCTGCTTAAAATGGTATGATGTTTACAAAGCAATTGTATCAGAGAAAGGAGGGGCGACTGTGCTCTTTTTTAATTCTAAAAAGTATGCTGAAGAAACTGAAAAAAAGCGCGGCAAAAATCTCGATCCCCGGGACCACTCCCTGGCCATGATGTTCTTCTTGGGCATTCTGGCAACCTTTCCGCCTTTCCGGATCTTTCTGAAGCTGCGGGGCAAGCGGGTCAGCGACCTGGCTGAAAACCAGGCCAGCGGCTCTGACCAGGTTCCGATCATCTACGTCCATGGCTTCCGCGGCGGGGACTACACCACCAGGGTGATGGTTGAAGACGCCCTCAAGCAAAAAGGGGACGCCCGCTTTTTGAAAGTCGAGGCTGACTTAACCGGCCGGATCAAGCTGACCGGATGCTATACCGGCGACAAGCAGCCCATCATCCAGCTGGCCTTCAAGGACCGGATTGCCGGCTACCAGGCCATCAACTACTATCTCAGCTTCATCCTGCCTTTTCTGAGCAAAAAATACGTCTTTACGCGCTACAGCGCCGTGGCCCACTCCCTGGGCTCGCCCTGCGTGGTCGCTACAGAAATGCGCTATGCCAAGCGGAAAAACTTCCCCCACCTGGACAGCTGCGCTTTGATCGCCGGCCCCTTCAACGGAGTCATGTACCTGGGCGACATCCCCAATGTCAACCGCCTGACGGAAAGTGGCCGGCCCAGCATGATGACCCCGCACTATTCCTACATGCTCCGCCACCGGCGGGACTTCAGCCCCAGCATCCGGGTTTTGAACATCTACGGCAACGTCCTGGACACGACCAATTCCGACCGCTTTATCTCCGTGGTTTCCGCCAAAAGCATCCGCTATATCCTGGCCCCGGACGCGGTCTACTACCAGGAAGTCGAGGTCCGCGGCGACAACGCCGAGCACTCGCAGATGCATGACGATCCTTTCGTCATCGGCATCCTGAACCGTTTTTTAGGCTTAGATAAAATCAAGAAAGGACTTTAAAGTGACTGCCATCTCTTGGATCGATATTTGGCACATCATCTTCTTCGCCAACGCCATCCTGGCCCTCTGGACCGTCTTCCACAGAAAGCGGTCCGTGGCCGCCTCCTGGGCCTGGCTGATCGTCTTGATCATCCTGCCCGTAGTCGGCTTCATCATCTACGTCTTCGTCGGCCGGGGGATTTCCCAGGAAAACCTTTTTGCCATCAACCGGCAAAAGCACATCGGCCTCTCCAACGTGCAAAAAATGATCACCGAGGCCCCGGCTAAAATTGACCAAAACGACACCTCCCCCAGCGCCCACATCTTGATCAAGTACCTGGACAAGGACCAGGAGTCGCCCATTACCAAAAACAACAAGCTTAAGCTTTACACCGACGGGCATGACAAGTTCCGGGACCTTTTCGCCGATATCCGCCAGGCCAAGTCCAGCATCAACGTCGAATACTACACTATCTATAACGACGCCATCGGCAACGAATTCCTCAAGCTTTTGATCCAAAAAGCCAAGGAGGGGGTCCAGGTCCGGGTCCTCTACGATGCCTGGGGGTCATTCGGAGCCTCCAAGAGCTGGTTCAACCAGCTGACTGAAGCCGGCGGCGACGTTTTGCCCTTCATCACCTCAAGAAACATGATTTCCCGGAACCGGATCAACTACCACCTCCACCGGAAGATCGTGGTCATCGACGGGGTTACCTCCTGGACCGGAGGCTTCAATGTCGGCGACCAGTACCTGGGCAGGAAGAAAAAATTCGGCTACTGGCGGGACACCCACCTCCGCCTGGTCGGGTCAGCCTCCCTGCTTTTGCAGGAAAGATTCGTGATGGACTGGAACGCTTCCGCCGTCAAGGAAGAAGAACTGATCAGCTTTGACGAAAAGCTATTTCCTGACCTGGATGAAAACGACATCTCCAAGGGCGACATGGCCGTACAGGTTGTTTCTGACGGCCCCGACAACGACGAGCCTTACATGCGAAACGGCCTGGTCCGCTTGATGATGCTAGCCAGAAAGCGGGTCTGGATCCAGACTCCTTACTTGATTCCAGATGAGGCCATGATTGCCGCCTGGCAGATCCTGGCCAGCTCGGGGGTTGACCTGCGGATCATGATCCCCTGCATGCCGGACCACCCCTTCATCTACCGGGCAACCCAGTGGTACGCCAACCAGCTGGTCAAGATCGGGGTCAAGGTCTACGCCTACAACAACGGCTTCATGCACGCCAAGACCATTATCGTCGACGACAAGTACGCGACTGTCGGCAGCGTCAACCAGGACTACCGGTCTTATGACTTGAACTTTGAAGATAATGTCTTCGTCTACGACCGGGCCTTTAACAAGGAGATGTCCGACCAGTTTGAAAAGGACATGGAGCAGTCGACCCTCCTCACGCCGGAGATGATCAAGAAGCAGTCACGCTGGCTGCGGTTCCTGCAGAACTTCTCCCGCCTCCTGTCCCCGATTTTGTAAAAAACAAGAAAACAGAAATTTAGGGCAGATAAAAATGGATTAGTCACTCGACTAACCCATTTTTCTTACGTCAATATTTACCCCGCGTTCCAGGCGCTGCGTCAAGAAGGAGGCCACATCGCTGGCCTGCTTGTTGAAGCGGAGGTAGTAGATCTGGTGGCGGCTGGTTTCCAGGGCCACGATCGACAGGTCGCCCACTTCCGGCGGCGCCGCGGTCAGGATCACCTGGCTGATTTCGCTGTATTTCAAAGTCCGGCGGAAGTAGCCGCTCAAAACCACCCGCTTGTCAGCAAAGCCCGACGTGGCTTCCAAAATCCCCGTCAAAATGAAGAGGGCCGTGAAGACGATGAAGCCGGGAGTTCCCAGGTCCAGGTAGCCCCAGCTGGCCCCCAGCCAGACCAATAGGATCGGCATGACCACCGCCGTCATCCGCCAGCGGGCCCGCAGGATCACCGTGGCCTGGCTGTACCAGCTGTAGCCGGCATAGGCCGCCAGCAGAGTGTCGGCGACCAAGTAAAATAACGTGTCCATGGATTACCTCAAATATAATATCTTCTGCAACTAGTAGCTTAATTATAGCAAACCAAGCGCTTATAATGAAATCAAAAGGTATCAGCCGTTTTTTAAGAAAGAGGTAAAAAATGGACCAAGCAAAACTTGCGGAATTTAAAGCAGACTTAAAAAAGGCCAAGCACCCTGTCTTTTTGACCGGGGCAGGCGTGTCAACCCACTCCGGCATCCCCGACTACCGGTCTAAGACTGGCATCTACAACGGGGTCAGTGAGCCCCCGGAAGTCATCTTGAGCGAGGAGACCCTTTATGACCGGCCTCAGCTTTTTTATGACTTCGTCATGCAAAACATGTACTTCCCGGACGCCAAGCCAAATCTGATCCACGAAAAGATCGCGGCCATCTGCAATGAAAAAGGGGCCCTCATCACCCAGAACATCGACACCCTGGACCGGCAGGCCGGCAACCAGCACGTGACCGAATTTCACGGCAACCTCTACGACATCTACTGCTCCAAGTGCAAGCAAAAGGTCAGCTATGAGGACTACGCCAAGGGCTACAAGCACGAGTGCGGCGGGATCATCCGGCCCGGCATCGTCCTTTACGGTGAAGGCATCAACCCGGCCAATGTCAACCAGTCCATCCTGGAAATGCGGCAAAGCGACCTGGTCGTGATCGTCGGCACCAGCTTAGTTGTCTACCCCTTCGCCGGTCTCTTAGGCTACGCGGCAAAAGATGCCAAAATCTGGGCCGTCAACTTGACTGAGATCCCGGCACAAGGCATCAAGCAGCTGACCGGTGACGCCTTGGAGGTCTTTAAGGAAGTTTAGCTAGGGCTTCCTCAGCTGCCTCCTTTAAAACTACGGCCTGGTTGTGTTCTTCATCTTTAGCCCCGTACAAAAAGAGGACGTCCCCTTTTTGCAAAAGCTCTTGCAAATGCTCCACGAAAGGCGGCCATTCCGGATTGTCTGCCAATTCTTC
This sequence comes from Lactobacillus delbrueckii subsp. jakobsenii ZN7a-9 = DSM 26046, assembly GCF_001888925.1. Taxonomy (NCBI): domain Bacteria; kingdom Bacillati; phylum Bacillota; class Bacilli; order Lactobacillales; family Lactobacillaceae; genus Lactobacillus; species Lactobacillus delbrueckii. The sequence goes on along the minus strand of NZ_CP018218.1, from coordinate 511,267 downwards.
CAGGTAATCTTGGCGGAAGTCCGTGTACCGGGCCGGGTCATGCTTAAACCAGGTCCGCAAGTCCCGGCTGGGAGCCAGCTCTTTCTTCCACTCGTCTAAATTGGCGGCTTCCTTTTTGATTCCCCGGGGCCAGAGCCGGTCGACTAAGATCCGGTAGCCGGCGGGCTGCTCTTTGGCGTAGATACGGACAGTTTTGATCGTTGACATAGGCGCACGCTTTCTCTTAAAAACAGTTTTTATTACAGCTTTTACTACATTCCCTATTTTAGTTAGAAAGATTAATTAAGCAATGGACTACAGGAATTTTTTCACCGGCCGGCCCACCAGCGAGATATGCCGGGATTTGATCGGCCGCCCCTTTTATTATCAAGCCGGCAGAAAAAAAATTGGCGGCTATATCGTTGAGGCCGAAGCCTACCTGGGCATATACGACCGGGCCGCCCACTCCTACGGGGGCAGAAGAAGCCAGGCTAACGAGGGCCTGTGGCGGGCCGGCGGGACCATCTACATCTACTCCCAGCGGCAGTACGTCTTTTTTGACATCGCCTGCCAGGAAGAAGGCAACCCCCAAGGGGTCTTAATCCGGGCCATTGAGCCGGTCTGGGGCCTAGACCAAATGCTTAAAAACCGGGGTGGCAAAGACGGGGTCCTTTTGACCAATGGACCGGCCAAATTAATGCAGGCCATGGGGATCAAGTCAAGAAACTGGGACCTGGCCCCTTTGGCGGACTCCCCTTTCGTTATTGACTTGACTGAGAAAAAGCCGGCTAAAGAAATCATTGCTTCGCCCAGAATCGGGATCGTCCAGGCTGACCCGGCCTGGGCCCAGGCGCCTCTGCGCTATTATGTGGCCGGCAACCCCTACGTCTCTGGCATGAAGAAAAGGGACTGGGTGGATGATCACGGCTGGCTGTAAATAAGAAAAGGGCAATCACAAAAATTCAGAAAACTAATTTTTTCTTGACTTTTTCTTAAAAGTAATTTAGCCTAAATGTAGTTAAAAATTATCCAATACAATAGAGGTCGCGATCGTTCACAAACACAAGGGGAGCTCACTGACAGTGTTGAGCCTTGTTATTAAGGGATATCGCCGAAATCAGCAGTGGGGTCGTGCGCGCTGTTGGTTGGGCTGCAGGAGAAGATTCTGCAGACTGTCCTAGTTTTCTAGGGAGCGCTATAATTTTTGGTAGTCATACTGAATTTTACAGAATCAAAGTAAGCCTCATTGTATACCGCAATGGGGCTTTTTTGCCGCTTTTTGCCGCTTTTTATTGTATTTCATAACTACTAAAAACATATCGGAGGTTTATTCAGATGAAGAAGCACAGCAGCTGGATTAGCGCCTTAATGGCGGCGGTCATGACGCTTGTCTTAGCTGTCAGTTGGAGCCAGCCGGCGCAAGCCAGTGGCACCTTGAAGATTGGTATGGAAGCCAACTACGCTCCATACAACTGGACCCAGACCACGTCCGCCAACGGCGCGGTCAAGATCGACGGGACCAGCTCTTACGCCAATGGTTACGACGTCAAGATCGCCAAGATCATCGCTAAGAAGCTGGGCAAGAAGGTTATCGTGGAAAAGACCCAGTGGGACGGGCTTTTGCCAGCACTGACCAGTGGCAAGATCAACTTGATCATTGCCGGGATGAGCCCGACGGCGGAAAGACGGAAGGCCATCAACTTTACCAGCCCATACCGGACCACCAACTTCGTGGTCATCGTCAACAAGCAGAGCAAGTACGCCAAGGCCAAGTACCTAACTAACTTCAAGGGGGCCAAGCTGACTGCCCAGCAAGGGACCCTGCACTACGACCTGATCAAGCAGCTGCCAGGGGCCAAGCGGGAACCAGCCTCCAAGGACTTTGCCGCCATGCGGGAATCCCTGGAAGCCGGCACGATCGACGGCTACGTGGCTGAAGACACGGAACTGACTTCCTTCCAGATGATGGACTCCAACATTACCGGGGTCAACCTGTCTAAGATGAAGGGCTTCAAGGTCTCCTCTTCTGACGCGGAAGTTTCCATTGGGGTTAAGAAAGGCAACGACCAGCTGCTCAGCCAGGTTAACAAGGTTTTGGCCGGCATTTCCACTTCAGAAAGAAACAAGCTGATGAAGGAAGCCGTGCAGCAGCAGCCCCAGACCAGCACCAAGAAGGAAAACTGGCTGGTTTCCATGCTGAAGAACTACGGGCAGATGATCCTGGAAGGGATCGGGATGACTCTATTGATCTCCCTGGTCGGCACCATCGCCGGTTTCTTCATCGGTTTGCTGGTCGGCATCGTCCGGACTATTCCAGAACCAAAGAACAAGTTCAAGAAGGGCCTGTTAGCCTTCTGCAAGTGGCTCTTGTCCGTCTACGTTGAAATCTTCCGTGGCACGCCAATGATGGTACAAGCCGCGGTTATCTACTACGGGATCGCCCAGTTCTGGCACATCAACCTAAACAGAACGGTTGCCGCTTTGATCATCGTCTCCATCAACACCGGGGCCTACCTGGCCGAAGTTATCCGCGGGGGGATCATCTCCACGCCGAAGGGGCAGTTTGAAGCCGCCAGTGCTTTGGGGATGACCCACAACCAGAGAATGTGGAACATCATCCTGCCACAAGCTATCCGGAACTGCCTGCCGTCAATCACCAACGAATTTATCGTCAACATCAAGGACACTTCCGTATTGAGCATCATCTCAGTATCAGAACTGTTCTTCGTTGGTTCAACGATTGCCAGCCAGAGCTTCCAGTTCTTCCAAACCTACCTGGTCATCTCGGTCATCTACCTCTTCTTGACCTTTACGATCACCCGGATCTTCAACTTGATTGAAAAGCACATCGAAGGTCCTGAAAACTACAACATGATGGCCAAGCAAGTTCATGTCGGCAAGCAGGAAGGAGATAAGTAAAAAATGGCTGATTACAAGGATAATGAAATTATTTTAAACGTTCAGCACCTGCAAAAGGCTTACGGTGAACACCAAGTTTTGAAGGATATTTCCTTTGAAGTCCACAAGGGCGAGGTTATGACGGTCATCGGTCCTTCCGGTGGCGGTAAGTCAACCATGCTCCGCTGCATCAACTTGCTGGAAGATACAACTGACGGGGAAATTCTTTTCCATGACCAGAACATCCTGGATGAAAACTACAACATCCCCCGCTACCGGTCCAAGGTCGGCATGGTTTTTCAGCAGTTTGAGCTTTTTGAAAACAAGAACGTCTTGCAAAACTGCATGATCGGCCAGGAACTGGTCCTGAAGCGGTCAAAGGCAGAAGCCAAGAAGATTGCCCTGGAGAACCTGAAGACCGTTGGGATGGATCCCTACGTCGACGCTAAGCCCCGTCAATTGTCCGGTGGGCAGAAGCAGAGAGTAGCGATTGCCAGAGCCATCTCCATGAACCCGGAAATCCTCCTCTTCGACGAACCGACCAGTGCCCTTGACCCAGAAATGGTCGGGGAAGTTTTGGAAACCATGAAGAAGCTGGCCAAGACTGGTTTGACCATGATCGTGGTTACCCACGAAATGGCCTTCGCCAAGGAAGTTTCCGACCAGGTGCTCTTCATGAGCGACGGTTACGTGGCTGAGCAAGGCAGCCCGGATGAAATCTTCAACCATCCGCAAAGCGAAAAGACCCAGAAGTTCTTAGCCAACTTCCGTGGCCCGCAAATTTAATTACACGCAAAAAGCAGCCTCACGGCTGCTTTTTTTCTGTTTGCGATTTAGTTGTTTACCCCGCGATTAGTAAGCATGAACAGGTCAAAAATAATTGTCCATGTTTGCTGACTATCGTAAACCTGCATAGTCAGTTACGAGGCCAAGCCCAGACAAGCTAACTCATTAATGATCAGCTGCAAAAACCAGACAACCGAAATATTATAGAGCCATTATAGCCAGGCAAAAGAAGACAGCGCCAGCCGGCTGGCTGACGCTGCTTAAACTGTTTGATATCGATGGGAAATTTTTAGCCTAAAACACGAACGGCAAAGCTTGGCGTGTATGATGACACGCTGCCAGTCATCACGTTTTGGCCTGGGGCTGGAGCCATGACGTATTGGCCGCCGCCCAAGGCGATGGCTACGTGGTAGGCTGAGCCGTATGAACCCCAGAAGTAGAGGTCACCAGCTTGGGCGCTGGCCACGCTGATCTTAGTGCCGGCGTATTGCTGGGTGTAAGTAGTCCGGCCCAGGTTGATGCCGAAGTGGCTGTAAACGTATTGTACCAAGCCGGAGCAGTCAAAGCCGCTTGGCGTGGTCCCGCCCCAAACGTAAGGCACACCCAGGAAGGTCAACGCGTATGAAGTAATCGCGCTGGCACTGGCTGAGGCAGTTGTAGTTGCAGTTGAGGTTGAAGCAGTTGGTGCCTGGCTGACTGCTTGACTACTGCTTGCTGCAGTGTTAGTGCTTGAAGTAGTGTTAGCATTTGATGCTGCAGTATTAGTGTTGGTCGTAGTGGACGCACTGCTGTTAGATGCAGTTGACTGGCTTTGAGTGTTGGCACTAGTGCTGGTGTTGGAATTGCTGCTAGTGTTAGTAGTAGTGCTCTTCTTGGCCTTTGGCGCCTGGCTAGAAGCAGTCGTGCTGGTTGATGAAGCAGTGTTAGTGCTTGCTGCAGTTGAGCTTGAGCCAGTAGTTACGCCGTTTACCCCGTAAGTAGTCATGCCAGCCCGCAAGTTTAAACTTTGGCCGATCAAGATGGTGCTGCTTGACAAGTTGTTAGCCTTCATCAAAGCACTTACTGAAACGCCGTACTTCTTAGCCAAACTCCACAAAGTGTCACCCTTTACGACTGTGTGGGTCGTTGAAGTAGTGTCAACGGTACTGGTTGAAGTGCTAGTCTTAGCAGTCTTGGTTGCCTCGGTTGACTTAGTTGGGATTTGCAGCTTCTGGCCCACGTAGATCAAGTGGCCGGAAACGCCGTTAGCCTTCTTCAAGTCGCTTACTGAAACGCCGTACTTCTTTGACAGGCCCCACAGAGTATCGTTCTTAACAACAGTGTAGCTGTCAGCCAAAGCGCTGGCCCCAGTAGTTAAAAGGGCGCCAGATGCACTCAGAGTTGCCAAAGCAGTCATCAACAAGTTCTTTTTCTTCATAAAACGTCTTTTCTCCTTTAACATGTGGTTTGATTTTACAACAATCTATAGTATAACTTTCAATTGTTACAGGAATGTAGCAGTCTGATTACAAAACGAAAAAGCGCTGCAAGTTGTTCTGTAGCGCTTTTTAAAGCTTTTTAAGCCTGTACATTCTGGAGACTTTTTCTGTACCTGGTCTAACTTTTAATACTCGCTCCATAAGCTTTAAATTATCAAAGCTAGATGATTTCCTTGTCCTGCTGGGCCAGGTAGAGCTTCCAGCCCAACTTGAAGTGGTCCTCGCGCAAGCGGCGGGCCGCGTCATAGTCACTCTCTAAACTGTCGATGGCATCCCGCAGGCGCTTGTTTTCCTTGCGGATGGCGTCCAGTTCCGGGTCATTCACCACGCCCTTTAAATGAACCTTGGCGGCCAGCATGTTCCGCCGGTCTTGGAATTCTTTTTCCAAGGGGCCCAGGGCGTTCTCGTACTTGACCAGCTTTTTGTTTAAAGGCTGCAATTCCTCGTTGAGCTTGACGAAAAGGTCATAAGGCATATTAGACTTGATCCGGTTACACTCGCTGCAGGACAAAATCAGATTGTCCAGGCTGTTATCGTGCGAGATGGAGACGGGGTCCTTGTGGTCCACGCTCCGCCCCCGCCGGCCGCAGTACTGGCAGCGGTACTTGTACTTGGCTCTGATCCGCTCCCGGTCTATATAGTCAACCTCGTTTAACTGAAAGTCAACGCTGAGGCCTAAGGCCTGGAGTTTTTCCGCGAAAGGGAGTTTTCCTGGCAGAAAGAAGCTGGGATCATCCTCAGCCTTTATCACGGCCTGGTTGAAGTCTGCTCTGGGCAGCTGCTGCCTGGCCAGGACATTTCCATCATAGTCCTGCATGAGGGCCTCGTAGGACCGGCGGATTTTTAAGTCCGGCAGGGAAAAGTCCCCGCTTGCTTCCCCGTCCTTGCCCACAAAGGCATAAAGGAGGTTGGCCGCGAACAGCTTGACCACAGGATTGGGATAAGCTGCCGGATCCAGCCCCCGCTGCCGGCAGATGTCACACAGGCTGGCCAAGCGGTCATTGACCAGGCCAGGCAGCTTGAAATGCAGGGATTCCAGTCTTAAACCGCAGCTGCTGCACTGAAACTTCATTTTTGCCTCCTTGTTTTCTTTCTTACTCGTCTCTTAGCTTTTTCCTATCATAAGGCAAAAAGCAAGCGAAAAAAAGACCCTGGCCAAAAGCCAGAGTCTTTATTGTCTGTTTAAAAACAAATTACTTGTTTTCGTCCTTAGCTGCTTGGTTCAGGAAGCTGATTATAGCAGCGGCATGAGCAACGCGTTCCTTAGCATTAGAAGCGTTACGTGGACGACGGTGTGGGTTGATACCCGTGTGGATATTTCTTGACATGTCTCTTCATCCTTTCATCGATTTTCGAAAATCAGTAGTCATTATACTCCTCTTTCCCCATGTTAGGCAAGCCTTTTCGGCATTTCTTTGCCCCTCCAGCCCCTTTTTAGCTAAAAGCAAGGGCAAATATCTTCCGTCAGAAATGTTAAATGGATTTAGCAAAATGTCCAAGGAGGATTTTTGCCAATTTGTCACTTCTGTTTTTCACTTCCGGTAACGCTTACATTATTTTGGAAATCAAAAGCAGGCTTTTGACTTTTTTGTGGCCGTGTAAAAAGTCGACACGTTTTAATCACTTAAAAAAGATAGCAAAGTCCGTTTTTTGTCTTCCGGAATAAATCCCTTATTTTAGCCATATAAACCGCTTTCTAAAGTCTTTACTATTTTTTCAGCAAGCTAAAAAAGTCAGATTTTTGACCTGCCGCGTTTCGCCAATATCTTTTCAATAACATTCGTTCGTTAATTTTGTACTATTGAGATTTAGGGAAAAATGGTTGACAATGGAACTACACGAAAGTAAAGTTCATTTTCGCTTTTCGTTAACTTTACGTAAATTTTGTAAATACCATTCTAGCTGAGTAGAGGATTTTATATGGAAGCCGCCAAAAGCAAAAGTTCAAATAATTTTTTGACCACCTTTTTGACCACCTTAAAGAAAATTTTTAGCGACCGAATTCTGCAGATCACCATCGTGATCACCATCATCAGTCTTTTCTTTGCCCGGCCGCTCAGCGCCGATATGAACTGGCACACGATCGAGTCTGTCACGACCATGCTGGTCTTGATCCAGGTCTACAGCTACCTGCACGTTCTGGACATCATTGCCTATAAACTGGCGGCGATCGCTGACTCCACCCGGAAGCTGATCCTCCTCTTTACTCTCTTGTCCGTCTTCTCGGGCATGTTCCTGGGTAACGACATTACCTGCTTGACCATGATCCCCCTGTACTTGAACATCGCCAAGAAGTACAAGCTGCCGGAAATCCTGCCGGCCACTTTGATCGGGATGGGGGCCAACATCGGGGCGGCCTTCACCCCATGGGGCAACCCCCACAACATCTTCGTGGTCTCCAACTACCACTTAGTGCCCGCTATCTTCTTTAAGTGGACCCTGCCTTACCTGATCGTGGCCATGGTCGTCTTTCTCTGCATCTTCTTCTTTATCCCGAAGAAGAACATCCCGACCCAGGAAGTCGTTGAAATCAACGTCAGCTGGCCAATGACGATGATCACCACGGTCATCTTCTGCTTCTTCTTCGTTGGCGTCTTCAAGTTCGTTCCAATCTGGATGCCGATGCTGGCCTCCATCATCTGGGCCTTGATCGTCAACTGGAAGATCCTGCTCCACATTGACTACTCCCTTTTGCTAACCTTCACCCTCTTCTTCTTCTTCATCAGCGACATCCAGCAGATTCCTTTTGTCGTGGCCCTGATCCACGGCCTGGTCGGCACTGAAATGAGCACTTACTGGACATCCATCCTGTCCAGCCAGGTCATGAGCAACGTGCCATCAACCATCCTGGTCGGCAAGTTCTCCAAGTACGCTGAAGCCTTGACCCTTGGTTCCAACATCGGCGGCTTCGGGTCACCAATCGGGTCCATGGCCAACATGCTGGTCATGCGGACCTTCTACGCCCACGCTTCCAAGGATGCCAAGAAGAAGTTCTTCCCGAAGTGGCTGGGCTACCAGATCGCCGGCTTGATCATCCTGTCCCTTATCGGCTGGGTCATCGTCAAGCTGAACCTGTAGTAAGATATTAAATCTCTCGCGCGTCTCCTTATTGGAGGCGTTTTTTGCTTAAAAACTAGTGCTCAGTTGCCTTTTAATATATAATTTACTAAAACGGCCGGAAGCATCTGGTCAAAGTTGATTTCGCCCCTCTGGGGCCTAGAAAGGGAGGCAAAAAATGGCAGTCTGGATTATTGCTATTTTAGTCGTATTAATCGTTATTTTTTACATTTCAGCCTACAACGGCCTGCAAAAGGCCAAGGTTAACACTGAAGAGGCCTGGAGTCAGATCAGCGTTCAGCTCAAGCGGCGGAACGACTTGATCCCTAACCTGGTGGAAACCGTCAAGGGATATGCCAAGCACGAAAAGGAAACCCTGAGCAAGGTGGTTGAACTCAGAAACCAGCTGACCCAGTTGCCAGCTGACGACCATGAAGGGGCCATGCGGCTGTCCAACCAAATCACTGACAGCTTGAAGACCATCTTCGCCCTGTCTGAAAGCTACCCAGACCTGAAGGCCAACACTAACTTCGCCAACCTGCAGGAAGAACTGACCAACACGGAAAACAAGATTGCCTACTCACGGCAGCTCTTCAACTCCAGCGCGGCTGTCTACAACAAGATGCTCCTGGTCTTCCCATCCAACATCGTGGCTAAAATCCACCACTTCACTAAGGTTGACTACCTGGAAATCCCTGAAGAAGAAACCAAGGTACCAAAGGTATCCTTTTAAAGGCTAAGGGATCGCCATGCTATACCAACAAATTGCCCAAAACAAGCGGAAGACGGTCGGAGTCCTGGTCGTTTTCGTTTTGATCTTTGCCCTGGTGGGCGCGGGCCTGGGCCAGCTGATGTGGGGCAAGCCCCTGCCGGGCGTATTGACCGCCGGCGTCATTGCCTTGATTTACTCTTTCCTGGTCTTCCAGGATCCGGTCAATGTCGTCATGAGCATGAACCATGCCCAGCATTTAAATAAAGAGGACAATCCCCAGCTTTTTCATATCGTGGAAGACATGGCCTTAGTGGCCAATATTCCCATGCCCGAAGTCTACTTGATTCCGGACAAGAGCCCCAACGCTTTCGCGACCGGCCTGTCGCCGGACAAGTCAGCCATTGCTGTTACCCAGGGCCTGCTGGACATGATGAACAGAGAAGAGCTGGAAGGGGTCCTGGGCCACGAGATTTCCCATATCCGCAACTATGACATCCGTCTGTCCATGGTGGCCCTGGTTTTGGTCAGCGCCATCAGCTTTATCGCCGACTTTGCCCAGCGCTGGGTCTGGTTCGGCTTCGGCCTTGACCGGGACGATGATGACGACCGAGAAGGCGGAACGATTGGGATGATCATCGGCGTGATCGGGGTTATATTCGTTCTGATCCTGGGGCCTTTGGCGGCCAGCCTGGCCCAGATGGCCCTGTCCAGAAACCGGGAATACCTGGCCGATGCCAGTTCCGTTGAACTGACCCGGAACCCGCACGGCTTGATCAGCGCCTTGACCAAGATTGAGAACAGCCCTCCCATGCAGGCGGCCAACAGCGCCAGCGCGTCCTTGTATATTGAGGACCCGATTAAGCGGCACAGCCTGAGTCATCTCTTTGACACCCACCCGGCGACCGCTGACCGGATCAAGCGCTTGGAAAAGATGTAAATTAAATACAAAAGTTTCCAGATTTTTCTGGAAGCTTTTTTACTCTACCTAAATTTAAGTTATATTTATCTCTCGGCTTCTATTTGCTATAATGTACGCATTAATTTGCTGCTTTTTCAAAAAAGTGTATTAGAGGGAAGAAAAATGTGTCGCCAATTGCAAGAATAAATTGGCGTCTGTTTTCAGTTTTAAAAAAATTGTAGATTTTTTCCTGCGTTAATAGGTCCAGGCCAATGGTTGGTTCATCCAGAAACAGGTAGCTTGGTTCATGGATCAAGGAACAAGCAAGTTCACAGCGGATCCGCTGGCCCAAAGACAATTTGCGGACCGGCGTTTTTACGATCTCGCCAATATCCAGTAAATCGCACAACTCCCGCAATCTGGCTTGATAACGGTCTGGCTTTAATTGATAAATGGCCGCCAGCATATTCAAAGTGTCAACAGCAGGCAAGTTCCAAGACAGCTGCAACTTTTGCCCAAACATGACCCCAATTTGCCGCAACAGCTTCTTTTGACGACTTCCCGGAATGAGTCCCGCTACTTTCACGCTGCCACTGCTTGGCTGAATAATCCCTGTCAGCAGTTTGGTCAATGTCGTCTTTCCTGCTCCATTTGGGCCAATCAGGCCAATAATTTCACCATCTTTTATAGTCAAATTCAGATCTTTCAGAGCAGGCACCAGCTGGTATTTCCGATGGAAGATATCCTGCAAAGCTCCCTTTAATCCCAGTTCCTTGCTAAAAGTCCGATAATCAAAAGAAAGCTGGTCGATTTCAATCACTTTTCTCCTCCTCATATGTCGTTAATAATTGTTTAACATTCTAGCGCTCAAACTGTTCCTGCATCCTTACTTTTCATATTTGAAAATTCCTGTTTTTTATGCAAAAACCGCTGAACTTACAGTTCAGCGGTTTTCTATTTTCATAAATTGATGCCCTGCTGGCGGAAGAGCTCCTTACGCTTGGCCGCCGGCGACATCCCGTAGTACTTGCCAAATTTTTCATAAAAGAAGGACTTGCCCCGGTAGCCAACCAGGCCGATGATCTGCTTGATCGACAGGTCTGGCCGGGCCAAAAGGCGGACGGCTGCCTCCATCTTCTGCTCGTCAACCAGCTCAATAAAGCTCTGCCCGGTCTTCTTTTTGACCAGGTCGGAAAAATAGTTGGGACTGAGCTGGTAGTAAGCCGCGGCATCCTTCACGCTGGTCGAGACATAGTTTTCACTAATATAGCGGCGGATCTCCCGCTCACTCAAGCTGCCCACTTCATTTAGTGCCCGCAAGGCCAGAGCCAGGGCAGTTAGCAGCTGGCTTTTGAGCAAGACTGAAGATACAGAATCGCTAGTCTGGTACTCATTCAAGGCCGCCAGGAAAGCCGCCCCAGCTGGCCCGTCAACCGCCACCCGGCCGTGGGTCCCTACTTCTTCAGCTTCTCCCAGCATGAGCTCCTTTTTCAAGTCTTTCACTGAAAAAGCTTCTGGCAAGACAAGCTGGACTAGGAGCCCCTCTTTCAGACTGGCCTTGCAGTCCTGGCCAGCTGCCAGGAGGAACCAGTCACCGGGCTTAACCTGCCACTTTTTCTGGCCAGCCCGGAAGTGCCCCGTCCCCGCTAAAAGCAGCAAGGCAGTCAAAGAGTCATTCTTCCAGCCTTCAGCCTTGTCGCCTAGTAAAACAAACGTACAGGCCGCGGTCTGCCCCTTCCCCTTGCTCAGCGGCAGGGTGGCATCCCCCGCTTCCTGCAATTTTTTCTGCAGCTTGGCAATTTCAGTCATCAGCTCTCTCCTTTCCAGCAAAAAATTATCTTCTTTTTATCCTATACTGGGTCTTACCAGATTTTACCGCTTACCGGCCAATTCTTTCTCCCGCCAGCGGGCCCAGATAGCCAAAAGCAGAGACAGGAAGACCAGGATAAAGGCCGCCCAGAAAATCGCGTGAATAGCCCCGTAGAGGATATTCTCCATCTGGACCAAATCCTGCTTGGGCAGGCTGGCCCGGGTCTTGGCGTCTGATAAGTGGTTGAGCATGGACAAAGTGATCTTGCCTCCGCTAGCCTTGACCCCTTTAGCCAAGTGCTCATTCAAGATGACCCCGAAGACGCTGGAAGAAATCGCCATGGCCAGCATCCGGATCAGGTAGGAGAAAGAAGTAGCAACCGGCACGTCCTGGCTTTCCGCGTCTTCTTGCACCTTAACCTGAAGCTGGTTGAACATGACCCCGTGGCCCCAGCCCTGCAGCATCCCGGCCAGCAAGATCCCCCAGTAAGGGAAATAGCGCGGAGCCACGGCCATAGCCAGGTAGCCTGCCGCCAAAAGCCAGCAGGTGGCCAGCATAACCTGGTAGGCTGACCAGCGCCGGCGCATTTTTTCCACGGACAAGGAGCCCAGCATGTCGGTAAGGGCTCCGGGAATCTGGGTCATCCCTCCGACCAGGGCAGTCGTGGCCATCAAGCCTTCAGCCCACATCGGCGCGTAGACGCTGTAAGCCGACATGGCGGCCCAGATCAAAACGAACAAAGTAAAGTCGACCACCAAGGGGATATTTTTGAACAAGCGGCCTGGAATAATCGGGTCCTCTGCCCGGCGCTCAATAATGACCAAAAGTCCGATGAAAATCAAGGCCGCCGCGAAGATCAAAAGCGCCGTGGCCAGACTGGCTGAACCCACCAGCTGGGTCCCCAATAAGAGGGCCACCACCCCAAAGGATAGGCAGATGGCCCCGCCTAAGTCGACCCTGCGAGCTGGCCGATCTTTTTTCTCATCCAGGAAAAAGATCTGAATCAAAACGATGGAAATCAAGGCCACCGGGATGTTGATATAAAAGACCCAGCGCCAGGACAGGGCATCAACGATCCAGCCCCCAAAGAGCGGTCCTAAGATGGTGGCCGTGGTGAAGAAGGCAGAGACCATCCCCAGCACCTTTAGGCGCTTGTGGGCGTTTGGATAAAGGTCAGAGTAGATGATATAAGGAAGCGACACCATCCCCCCGTTGCCGATCCCGGCCAACAGGCGGAAGGTCAAGAGAAAGGACATCTGCTGGGCGCAGCCCTGGAGCAGCGCCCCCAGCAAAAAGCAGGCAGCCGCGAGCTGGTAGGCCAGCTTGTTCCCCCGCCGCTCGCCTAATTTACTCCAAAGCGGCGTGGAAACAGCCGTCCCCAATAAGAAGATGGCCACCAGCCAGCCGGTATACTCAATCCCGTGCAAATCGGCAATGATCCGCGGCAAGGCGGTGTTGATAATCGTGTTGTCCAGGCCGGACATGACGTTTGATAACATCAAGGCCACGGTAATTACTCGTCTTCGTTGATCTGACATTTTTCTCTCCCACTAAAGTCTAAAAGCCTGTAATTCTAGGATACAACTAAAAAATTTTTCGTTAAAGCTACTTCCCAGATTATTTTAAGAAAAGTGCTATAAATCGGCATTTTCAATCAGTTTGGACAAAGTTTGAATTAGACAGGCCTTAGCACATCCAATATAATAAAATAAGAATCAATTTGACGAATCAACGGGGTGCCGGAAGGCTGAGATGATACCCATGGAACCTGGCCAGGTAATGCTGGCAAGGGAAAATGCTGCTTATGGTCACCCCAGTTTTGAGGTGACTTTTTATTTTGCAAGCAGAACTGACAATTGACCACTTAACTTTTTCCTACGGGGACCGGGAGGTCATCCGCGACCTTTCCTTAACCCTGCCGGCGGGGACTTTTTCCCTCTTGATCGGGCCGACCGGCTGCGGCAAGTCGACCCTGTTGAAGATCATGGCCGGCCTCTACCCGAAATACGGGGGCCAGCTGACCAGCGGGCAGGTTTCTTTGGGCGGGCGAAGTCAGGCCATGATGTTCCAGGAAGCCGGCGAGCAGTTTACCATGGCCACACCTAGAGAAGAGATTATTTTTGCCATGGAAAACCTGGGCAAAAGCAAGACAGAATTTGCGGACCGGCTGAGGCTGGCCAGCGAATTCGCGGAAATCGACTCTCTTTTAGACCAGAAGATCGTAACCATGTCCGGCGGGGAAAAGCAGCGGGTAGCCTTGGCCGTCCTGGTCGCCATGGACGTGGATCTTTTCTTATTAGATGAGCCTTTTGCCAGCGTGGATCCGGCGGCCCGCCGCTTCTTGATTGGCCGCTTGGCCAAGCTGAAAGAGCAGGGCAAGACCATCATCATCACCGACCACCTTTTTGACGACTACCAGGGCAAGGTGGACGGGGTCTACCGCTTCAAAGGCGAGCAAGTGGACTTATTGACTAAGGATGAACAAGCGCTTCTCCTGGCTACTGAGCCAATCGGCCTGCACTTCCCCCTGCCGGAGAACGAGCCAGCGGCTTTTGTCATGAAAAATTTTGCCATCAAGCAAGGCCGGTCTTTGCTTGAGCAAAAGGAATTATCCATCCCCAAGGGGAAGGTGACCTTGATCACGGGGCCAAACGGCAGCGGGAAGAGCTCTCTGTTTAAGGCCATGACCAAGTTGCTGGACTACCAGGGGTCTTTGACCTGGGAGGGCAAGGAAGTGGCCAAGCTCAATGAGCGGACCTACTTCCAGCATGTAGCCCAGATTTTTCAAAATGCGGCTGACCAGTTCATGGCCATCACCGTCAAAGAGGAGCTGGCTTTGAGCCAAAAGCACGCTTCCCCCTACTTCACTCCGGAAGTCTTAGACCAGGCCCTGGCTGACCTGGATTTGGCCGACCACATGGACCAGGTGGTCTACTCCTTGTCGGGCGGGCAGAAAAAGAAGCTGCAGATCCTCTTGATGCTTTTGTCGGGCCAGGAAGTGCTCTTGATCGATGAGCCTTTGAGCGGCCTGGACCAGAAGTCGATTGAGCAGGTCGTGCAGCTTTTGCAAAAGTGCCAGGAAAAGAGCGGGCAGACGATCCTGCTGATCAGCCACCAGTTCTACGGAATCAGCACTTGGTGCGACTACCACCTGCGTCTGGCCGGCAGAGAGCTGGCTTTTGTCCAGGATTAGGAGCAGAAAATGACTAAAAGCAAAATGAATCCCAGCTTGAAATTCCTGCTGACCTTGATTATTTCACTGGAGTTATCTTTTAAGGTCAGCCTTTTCAGCAATATCATCGTTATTGTTTTATCCTTAGCCTACCTCTTATACCGGCGGATCAAGCCTAAGACCCTGGGCAGGATGCTTTTGGCAACGGGCTTAGCGGCAATTACCGTCTTTTCTTCAGGCTACATCTTCAGTGACCACCGCGACCTCTGGTATGCTTTGGACATCTCCAGCCGGGCCTTCGTATATACCTTCACCACGGCCTGCCTGACCATTTCAACCACGGCAGAAGAGATGGCCCGGTCGCTGGAGCAGAACTTGCACTTGCCGAGCAAGTTTGCTTATGGAACTTTAGCGGCTTTGAACATCATTCCCCGCATGCAAGCCGCGGTCAAGCAGATCCGGGTGGCAGGGATGATGCGGGGAGTCTACCTCTCCTTTTGGTCCCCGGTCCTCTACTTTAATGCGATTTTGGTAGCTTTAAACAGTGCCGACAACCTGGCCCAGGGGATGGAGTCCCACGGCTACCGCGAAGGCGCTCCGCGGTCCGTGATCGTTGAGGTGCCGCTAACTAACAAAGATTGGCTGCTCTTTATTATTGCGGTTCTTCTTTTGAATCTGGGCGCTTTTTTACTCCCGTAGAAATTGCAAAAAAATTTATTAAAAAAGCTATAAAATTGATCTAAATCAATTTCTTTTGCCTGGGGAGGGCCTATAATACTAAGTATCAAGAGAAGAAATTACTACTTAAGTAAAAAGAAAGGAAATTACCATTATGAAGAAATTAGACGCTACTACTTTGACTGCTGACCAACAAAAGTTCTTTAACGACGCTTTGGCCTTCGTTGCTTCCGTTGACAAGGACGGCAACCCACAAGTTGGTCCTAAGGAATCATTGACTGCTTTGGACGACAAGCACCTGGTCTGGAGTGAAGTTACCTTCTCCCACTTGTGGGAAAACATCAAGAACGGCAGCAAGGTTGCTGTTGTAGTTGCTGACGTGCCAAGCCACACTAACGTACGCGTGCTCGGCAGCGTGACTATCCACGAAGGCGACGACTTCGCTAAGGAATACGCTGCTAAGGTTGGCAAGAAAACTGATACTGCCGTAGTAGTTGAAGTTGAAGAAATCTTCGCTTAATCAAATCAGCATAAAGAAAATGGCTTCTAGGAGAAAATCCTGGAAGCCATTTTTGTTTACTGTTCTATTTTTTCGCCCATAAAAGGCCACAGGCCAGGGCAGCGTAAAGCAAGTACCAGATGCCGATTGAGATGTACCCATGAATATTGAAGACAAAAATTAAGACGATAACCGCTAATGCTGCAGCAGTTACGTAGCCAACCGCCGGGCTGAGCTTGGTCAAGGGAATGATTCCCAAGAAAAGGGTCAGCAGAGTGATCGCGATCATGCCGACAATTGCCCAAGATACTGGACCTGGGTTGCCCAAGGCAAAGATCCACTGAATTGCCATAAACAAGGCCAAACAGATGCCAGCCAGCAAGAAGACGGTTTTAACGGCTGGCTTAGTTACAAAGTTTTTCATCATAATCACGCTCCTATTTTTTAAGGGCTATTCACTTATATTGTAAGCTCAAGTTCTTCTTTTGAGCAGTGATTCTTGCTAAGCTTAATAACTTTTGCATTTTCACCCAAGCCAGGCCATCACGCAGCTGACCAGACTGACCGCCAAAGCGACAACAGCCAAAGTCCAATACCAGGTCAAGCCAAAATACAGGCCTACCACCCGGTCAATTACAAGGCCCAGCAAAAGGCAGACACCAATTACCCAAGCTGCTACAGGAGCCAGCCACTTGCTCAGCCAGGCTCCCAAAGCAGCCGCGGCAACGAGCAAAATAAAAGCATCATAAAAGCAGTTCTGTTGCCTGCCCATGACTGCCGCTAAAGGCATAACCGGAAGCCGTCTAGCCAACTAAATTAATGATCAGCGACACTGCTGCTGCCGTCAAAAGCAGGTCATTGGCCAGCCACATGTAACGCTCTGTTTTAGTCATCAAAATCATCCCTTTCATGACTAAAATACTTTATTTAAACACTTTCACCCTAGATTCTAGAACTAGACTGATTCGTATATAAGCCCCTCCTGCTGATTTCCCAGGAGAGGCTTATACTTTCTATTCTACTTGTGGTAAGGACTGCCAGAGTTGATCATAAAGGCCCGGTAGATCTGCTCAATCAAAACCAGCCGCATCAATTGGTGGGGCATGGTCAGCTTGCCGAAACTGAAGAGGTCGTTGGCCCGCTTGTTGACCGCGTCACTGGTCCCCAGGCTTCCCCCGATCACGAAAGTAATGTCTGAATGCCCGTAGGTCCCCAGGTCCTTCAGTTCCTTGGCGAACTCTTCACTAGCCCGCTCTTTGCCTTTAATGGCCAGAACGTAAACATATTCCTTGTCCTTGATCTTGCTCAAGATCCGCTCGCCTTCCCGCTTCTTGACCTCTTCCATCTGGGCCGGGCTGAGGCTTTCCGGCGCCTTCTCATCCGGCACCTGCACGATCTCCACCTTGGCAAAGCGGCTCAGCCGCTTCTGGTACTCCGCGATCCCGTCCTTAAAATGCTTCTCTTTTAATTTTCCAACGCAAACAATTTTGATATTCATAATGCCCCTATTTTACCATTTTTACTTCCATCCCCACAATTAACAGTTTATCAACCGCCTTTTTCCACAGCTGTGGAAAGGCCTTTTCTAGATCTAGTGGACTAAAGCCGAATTCTATCTAGGTCTAGCTTTTTGCAAAAAAATTTCTAAAATCCCGTGTAACCATTCCACAAACTACCTGTGGACTGGACCTTTTCACAAACAATCACCAAAAAGGCCCGACCTGCCGCCTTGAACAGACGTTTTAACAAGCCTTTTACCCGTGGAACTTACACACAATCCACAGCTTATCCACAGTTTTTTTAGCGATTTTTACTCTGTTTTTTGCACAATTCACAGTCTTTTCCACAGAATTGGGGATAAAGTCTCCTTAAAAATTTCCCTTGACAAGAAATATATACGAACTTTACCTTCCTTTCACCCTGTTTTTGTTTTGAAAAGAACAAAAAAATCCAGCAGATCTGCTGATCCACTGGATTATTTGTTCTTAAATTAGTTGCTTGCCTGCAGGGTTACCGTGAAGGTCATGGTCTTGCCATTCCGGTTGACCGTAATCTTGACCTTATCACCAACACTGTGGCTGTACAGGATGCTGTGCAGGGTGGCTACGTCGTTGACCGTCTTACCGTCAGCCGCCGTAATCACGTCGCCCTTCTTGATCCCGGCACTGGCTGCCGCGCTGCCTGAAGTTACACCGGCCACGTACAGGCCCTTCTTCAGACTAGTTGAAATGCCCAGCTGCTTCTTGTAGTAGCTGTTCAGTTCATCAATTGCTGCTACCTTGATGCCCAGTTGCGGCCGGGTGATCTTCCCATTCTTGACCAATTGGTTGACGATCGTCACAACTTCGTTTGACGGGATCGCGAAGCCCATACCTTCGACGGAGTCGCCACTGCTGGAGCTGGCCAGCTTCATGGAGTTGATCCCGATAACCTGACCGTCAGAGTTGACCAGGGGCCCGCCGGAGTTACCGGAGTTGATGGCCGCGTCAGTCTGGATGACCGTCATCTGGTTGGAGTTGTAAGTGATCGTCCGGCTTGGTGAGGAAATGATCCCTTGCGTTACCGTAGACGCGTATTCATACCCTTCTGGTGAACCGATGGCAATCACCGTCTGCGCGGACTGCAGGCTGCTGGAGTCACCAAATGAAGCAGTCTGAGTCACGTACTTGGAGTCGATTGACAAAACTGCCAGGTCACTGGTTGAGTCCTTGCCGACAACATTAGCGGCAATCGTCTTCCCGGAATCCAGCATGACCTTCACCTTGGCTGCCCCAGAAATAACGTGGTTGTTAGTGACGATGTAGCCCTTACCGTTTGCCGTCGTGTAGATGACCCCGGAACCCTCAGAGTACAAAGTCAAAGACTTCTTGGAGCTGGATGAGTCTAAACTGTCCGAGTCACCGTAACCAAATATACTGTAGATGTCAGAGCTTGATGATGAACTGGAAGTGTACTTGTAGTTCAAAACTGAAATAACCGAGTTCTTCACCTTCTTGTAGGCGGAAGTCATCGTCCCGCTGGTAGTCCTGGACTTGTTGACCTTAGTCGTGCCGCTGGATGAAGTCGTCACTGACCCGGTTTCACCAGTGTTGCTACTGCTTGAGCTGGCCGTGGATGATGAAGCATTGCTGTTCAAATTGGCTGCTGACAAGCCGCCGTAGGCAATCCCCCCGCCCAAAAGACCGGCAACGACCCCAATGATGGCCGCTTTAGTTAGCAAACGGTTATTTTCCTTCTTGCGCGTGTTTCTTTGCTTATCTTGTTCTTCAGACATGGTTATCACTCCTTATCGTTGCCATTATCATATCCTAGCTTTTTGAAGTATATATGAACAAAACGTATTAATTAAAAGCTTTAAATCCTCTGTATTATAAATTAATTAAAGAACTCGGCGTCATCGGCTCGGTATCGTGCAATTCCAGGTCACTGGCCACGTCGGCGTCTCTGGCCGCCAAAACCTCTTCCGCCACGTCCCGGGCCAAATAGTTTAAATTGTTCTGCTGGCTGCGGTGGGCCATGAAAACATGCTTGGTTTTAGAACTGATAACCCTGGCCAGAGTCTCAGCTGCCTGCTCGTTTGACAGGTGGCCGTGGTCTGACCGGACCCGCTGCTGCAGGCTCCAGGGATAGGGGCCGCTTCTCAGCATCAGGTCGTCATAGTTGAACTCGAGCAAATAAGCATCCGCGTCTTGAATCTCATATTCGACTTCTTCAGACACGTAGCCTGTGTCCGTCAAGCAGGCCAGGCGCTTGCCCCCGCTGGAAAAAACGTAGTACTGGGGCTGGGCCGCGTCATGGCTAGTGGCAAAAGCCGTTACTTCCAAGTCCCCATAGCACTTGGTCTGGCCCGGCTCAATCACATTGATCTGGTCTTTCGGCAGGCAGCCGATCTTCCCGGTCTCCTCCAAGTACTTCCAGGTGCCCGTGTTGCTGAAGGCATTCAGCTGGGGATAGCGGCGCATAAGGACCCCCATCCCCCCGCTGTGGTCGCCGTGGTCATGGCTTAAAAAGACAATGTCCAGGTCCTCGATCGCCACGCCTACCTTGGCTAAAAGCTCCTTGGTCTTCTTGCCTGAAAGGCCGGCGTCCATCAAAATCTTGTGCTGGTCAGTCATCAGCAGGCTGCAGTTGCCCGCTGATCCGCTCGATAATACCGCGAATTGCAAATTTTTTCCTTCCTGCCCTTAATCGTCCAATGTACTGTTTTGCAAAAGCTGGCCGCTGAAGGCGTTGACCCGCTTCAAGCAGCTGCTCTTACTTCTCTTATTTTCAATCCAGACCAGCCAGGTCGGGACGAAAATCACGCTGCCCCGGACCTCGGTCAATTTGGTGTAGCCCAGCTTGACCTGCATTACCCGGGAGTTGTCGGCCAGTTCCCGGGTGGTGTAGAGGTTGGTGACCGCCCGCAAGGGGCTGATAGTTGCCTGCAGCTCGCGGACACTGGACAAGTCAGTCAAGTAGGTCTGGTAGTAGCCCGTGATCTTCTTGTTCTTGACATTGACCACCAGCTGGGCCAGGCTGCTGTAAACCAGGCCGTACTGGGACTTCTGCACGTAAACGTAGCTGCTGTTGCTGGAGAGGTTCTTGGCATAGACATACTGCTTGCCATGCAGGACGTAATTGCTGTCATTCTTGAACTCGCCCACCGTCATCCGCTCCAGCGGAATCGCGGTCTTTATGGTCGCGTACAGGGTCTTGTCCCCTTCAGCGTAGCTGGTGGAGACGTCGCTGCTGAGCTTCTTGGCGGCTTCCTTCAAGTCGCTCTTACTTCTAGTGGCCAGGTAGTAGCCCGAGTCCCCCTTTCTGGACAGAGAAGGAACCGTAATATTGTCTGACTTCATTTCAGCCTTCAAGCTGGTTGAGGTCGGCACCGAATTGGTCGATGAGGTCAAGGTAACCGGGGCCCGCCAAAGCTCAATCAAGAGATAGATGTCGACTAAGCAGAAGAGGATCAGAAAAAGCCATTCAATTTTGCGATGATCCATTTACTTTTCTCCTTCCTTTGAGCTGGCAGAGCTTGCTGATACGGCGGAACTTGAACTGGAGCTGGAGCTTGATTCAGCCGCCGGCTGTCTGCGGCTGCTGGAATATGCTTCCTGGCTGCTGGCCGGTGCCTGGCTGCCCGCCTGGCTGACGCTGGAACTTGCGCTTGAGTTGGCTTCACTGCTCGACTCATTGCTGGAATAGCTGGAAGACGAGTAGCTGCTGGAGCTGGAACTTGGCCCCTCCATTAACAGATCCGTGTTTTCCGCCTTAATCTTCTTCCAGCCGGCCAGGCTGTTCCAGCTGCCGCCAACCTTGATGAAGTAGGTCGGCACCAGGGTAATCAAGTCGCTGCGCTTCTTGTCGGCCTGGATATGGTAGCCTATGGTGATTTTTTCAATTTCGCTTTCCTTGATGCCGATGCTATTCAGCTCCTTCAGCAGAGTCGCGGTTTTCGGCAAGGTCTTGACACGGCCGTCATACGGGATCGGGATCTGCAGGTTCATGCTGCTGAAAGCCACGCTGACCGACTCCGTCCCCATGGTTACCTGGGTCTGAGCCAAAGCGTCGTTGGCAAAAATCGGATAGCCTTCAATATAGTTGATGTAGGACACCGTCTTGCCGCTGCTTTCAAAAAAGCGCAGGTCCTGTTCAGCCAGGCCCAACTGCTTGACATAGGCGGCACTTTCCAGCATCTCCTGGGTGACCGTCCGCTCCTGGCTGGTCAAGTAGTTCTGGTACAGATACTGGTGGTCATTGCTCTTGCCTTCCTTAGGAATCTGCAGGCGCTTGGAATAACCAGCCGTGTAGACAGTGCGGCCGTTCTTAGCCACCGACTTCCGGTAGCTGCTGCCCAAGAGCCGAGAAGCATAGTAGCTGCTGGACTGGTAGCTGATCAGGTAGCTGTATTCCTTGGCCTTGATTTCCTTGGCATAAAAAGGCACGTAGAGCTTCTTTAAGTGCAGGAAGCTGACCTCCTGCCGGTCTTGGGCGCTCTTGACGTACTTTGCCAGCTGCCAGAAGGAGCCGGACTTGATCTTTACCCGGTAGACCCGGCTGCCCTTGTCGTTGCCGAAATAGAGGTAGCGGGTCTTGCTCTTGACCGGGACAAAGACCCGGTTGAACTGCAGGCTGGAATTAGCTTGTTTTTTGCCTAAAAGGACCGTGAAATTGATCTGGTCCGGGTAGGCAAACATAATATAGTTCTGGTCAGCCAGCAGTCTCTCATAATCACTGGCCGTGGTTGCCATTTTCTCGATCGTCCCCAGCTTGACCTTTTCCAGGTACTGGACAAACTTCAAAGGCAGGTTTCGCTTGGCGTCAAGGACCTGGTAGCGGACCCCGTTTTGAAAGACATAGGTCTGGCCCGGGGCGTAAAAAGACTGGACATTCCGGTAGTAGGTCGACAAAGAAGCCGAGCTCTGGGAGGATGATTCATTGCTGATCCGGCTGAAGCGCTGGTCACTGGTCATCACCGTGACCCAGAGGCCGATCGAGATCAAAATCACGGTCAAGGTCGCCAGGTGGAGGAGAAAATCATTGAATTTGAACTTGAATTTAAACTTCATCCCATTCATCCTCCTCATCCATTGGTTCGTAAGGCAGGGCAATATAGAAGGTTGACCCGTGCCCTTCCCGGCTGTCTGCCCAGATCCGGCCGCCATGGGCCGTCACGATTTCCTTGGCGATGGCCAGGCCCAAACCGGTCCCGCCTTGGTCCCGGGACCGGGCCTTGTCTGCCCGGTAGAAGCGGTCAAAGATCTTACCCAGGTCCTTCCTTGGAATCCCCAGGCCCTGGTCGCTGATGCTGAGCAGGATCTGGTTCTGGTTCTGGGTCAGGCGGACCGTGATGGTCCCCCCGTCAGGGGAGTACTTGATAGCGTTGTTCATGATGTTGTCGATCACCCGCATCATCTGGTCAGTGTCGATTTCCACCCAAAGGGCCTGGTTGCCCAGGTCCCGCTTGATCACGTATTCCTTGGTATCGCTCTGGGCCTCGCCCTGGTCATGTTCGACAATCATGTCGAAGCGGTTGAGCAGGTGGGAGACAAAGTCAGTAAAGTTAACCCACTCCGGTTCCAGCTTGGTGGCTCCCCGGTCCATTCTGGACAGAACCAGGAGGTCGTTGACCATCCGGATCATCCGCTCAGTTTCCTTTTGCGTCACATCCAAAAACTGGGGGGCAATCTCCGGATCCTTCCAGGCCCCTTCATTCAAGGCTTCAATATAAGCCCGGACACTGGTCAAAGGAGTCCGCAATTCATGGGAAACATTGGAAACGAACTGCCGCTGCTCGTCTTCGTTCTTGATCTGCTCAGTCACGTCGTGCAAAACACAGACGGCCCCGGAAACAAAGCCCGTGACCCGCTTGATCAAGGTAAAGCTGGCATGCAGGATCATTTCATCATCCGTGCCGGCATTGACCGTGACCTGCATGTCGCTTTGGTTGGAGATCAAGTCCTGGGAAGTGTAGTCCTCCCCCAGGCCTAAAACTTGAGAAATCGGCTTCTTGATCGCGTCTTCGGCCTTGACGTCCAGGAAGTCCTGGGCCATCTGGTTCATGATCGAAACATTCCCGTGCCGGTCAGTCGCGATCACCCCATCAGTCATGTGGGACAGGACGCTGTCCAGCCGGCGGCGCTCAGATTCTGACTGCTCATTGGACCGCTCGATCTTGACTGAGAGGGTGTTAAAGGCCGCCCCCAGCTGGCCCAGTTCGTCATTAGAGTAGATCTTAACCTGGGTTGAGTAGTCCCCGTTAGCCACCTGGATGGCCTGCTGGCGGAGCTCTTCAATCGGCCGGGTTATTGCCCGGGAAATAAATATGGAGGCAATCGCCGCCACGACTACGGCCAAAAGTGAGGCCGTCAAGAACATCATCGAAATATTTCGCAAGTTATTGAAGACGTCAGCCATGCTGGCCCGGACGTAAACCGCCCCGACGATGTTGGTTCCGCTGGTCAGAGGCACAATCTGAACCATGAAACTGCCCTTCTGGTCACTGGTAACCTGGGTCTTCTGCTGGCCGGAGTTGATCACTTCCCGGATATCGCCGTTGTTAGACAATTGTCCCACCCGGTTCTTGTCGTTTAAGTTGGACACGGCCCGGATCACGTTCTTGCTGTCCACGACCTGGATTTCAGAAATCGCGTCATTGCTGTAATCAGTGATAATCTGGTTCATCTTCCGGTCAGCACTCTTGCCGTTTTTGACCAGCTGGGCAGTCAGCTGGTCGGTCACGATCGACTGCAGCTGAATCGTGGTTTGAAAGTTGTTGATGCTGGTCTGTTCCATCTGCCGGGTAAAGTAGGCCCCGATGATTTCAATCGTGGCCAGCAAAAGGAGCATAAAGATAAGGGCGATCTTGGTCTGGATCGAGCTGACCGCGCACTTAAGCAGGTTGGTCTTCTCTTTCTTCACTTTCTCTTTGCGTGCTTTTTTATCTTTCTTCATTAATCCATCCACATAAAGAAAGCCACCTCAAACAGTGGCTCCCAAATTATTTTTCTGTTTGCTGCTTGACAAAGTAGCCGACTCCCCGCCGGGTAACCAAAATCTTCGGCCGGACCGGGTTGTCCTCGATCTTTTCCCGCAAGCGGTGAACCGTAACGTCAACCGTCCGGACGTCGCCAAAGTAGTCGTAGCCCCAAACCGTCTGCAAGAGGTGCTCTCTGGTCATAACCTGGTCCATGTGCTGGGCCATGTAGTAGAGCAGCTCGAATTCCCGGTGGGTCAGTTCGATCTTTTCCCCGTTCTTTTCAACCAGGTAGGCATCCGGCTTGATCAGCAGGTTGCCGATCTGGATGTCATTGCTTTCCTGTTCTTTTTCCTTCTGCTGGTTAACTTCCACTGCCTTCTTGACGATGTCCCGGCTGCGCAAATTGGCCTTGACCCGGGCCACCAGCTCACGGTTGGAGAAAGGCTTGGTTACGTAGTCATCCGCCCCCATTTCCAGGCCGAGGACCTTGTCGATCTCACTGCCCTTGGCAGTAACCATGATGATCGGCATGTCATGGGTCTGGCGGACCTCCCGGGCTACTTCCAGCCCGTCTTTCTTCGGAAGCATTAAGTCTAAAATCATTAAGTCAGGGTTGTATTCTTCAACCTTCTCGACAGCTTCCTCGCCGTCATAAGCGGTCTCTACATCAAAACCCTCTTTGGTCAAGTTGAACTTGATGATATCGGAAATCGGCTTTTCGTCGTCAACGACGAGAATTTTTTTAGGCATTATGGACCTCCTTCACTGTGACTATTATACTTGATTTGCCCGCCAAATTAAGAAAATTACAATTAATGTAAAAAAGAAGATTGCTTTTACTGAAATTTATGGCATAATAAAATTGTTGGTTGACACGGGTTGTTAGCTCAGCTGGCAGAGCACCGGACTCTTAATCCGGGTGTCCAGGGTTCGATCCCCTGACGACCCATCATCTCTAAGCACTGCGCTCGCAGTGCTTTTTTTATTTTACAGCAAGCGGGGGACTTTTGATGAGTAAAAAGATTTACTACTACCACAGCGAAAGCGAGGACCTGGTCAGTTCCGCCCAGCAGGACTTCCAGCTCCCAGATGACTACCAGGCCTTCCGGAAAGGGGCGGCTTGGCAATTCTGGAACGTCCTGGTCCGCAGCCTGGCCTGCGCCTTTGCCTGGCTCTACTCCCGCCTCTTCTTACTAGTTAAAGTCAAAGGCAAGGAAAAGCTGCGCCCTTTTAAAAAGCAGGGCTATTTTGTCTATGGCAACCACACCCAGATGCTGGGTGACCCCTTCACCCCCATGACCATCGTCAACCCCTACCACTACTATGCCCTGGCCGCGCAGGCCAACTGGGGGATTCCTTTTTTAGGCAAGTACGTGATTCCGGCAGCTGGCCTGCCGGTTGGGAAAAACATCAAGCAGTCCATCCGCCTGCTCAAGGACGTTAAATACGCCTATGAAGAAAAGCAGGCGGCCATCGTCATCTACCCGGAAGCCCATCTTTGGCCCTACTACACCAAGATCCGCCCTTTCCCGGCGACCAGCTTCAACTTCCCGGTCAGCCTGAAGGCCCCGGCTTTTGCCATGACGACCACCTACCAGCCCTGCCACTGGCGCAAGCGGCCGAAAATCACGGTCTACATCGATGGCCCCTTTTACCCGGACGAGAAGCTGAGCAAGAAGGCGGCTCAGGAAAAGCTGCACGGTGAAATCGCCAAAAGCATGCAGGAGCGGGCAAAACTGAGCACTTGCGAGTATTGCTCGTATGTTAAAATTGACAGTAAGAACTAGGACTTTTTCTACTATGGAGGCAAAACCATGAACTTTCTTTTTTGTGGTGACCACAACGCTGAAAGAGGCGTGCTGATTGCCGTCTTATCCCTGCTCAAAGCCGAACGCGGCGAAGAGGTTCACGTCTACATTCTGACCATGAGGGCCAAGAGCAAATCCAGGTCCTTCAAGCCCTTCAGCCAGCACGCGGCCGACTTCATCCGCTCGCTCATCGTGGCTGACAACCCCAACAGCAGCCTGGAGCTGATCGACTGCACCGAAAACTTCATCAAGGAACCGCCAACGGCCAACATGGGCACCCGCTTCACCCCCTACGCCATGCTCCGGCTTTTTGCCGACGAACTGCCGCAAATTCCCGACCGCATCCTCTACCTGGACGATGACGTGATCATCCGTCGGCCGGTTGACCAGTTTTACACCCAGGACTTGACCGGGACGGAACTGGTCGGGGTCCTGGACTACTTTGGCCGCTTCTTCTTCCACAATCAAAAGAAGATTTTTGACTACTTGAATTCCGGGGTCCTCCTTTTGAACATGCCGGAAATCAAGCGGACTGGCCTCTTTAAACGGGTCCGCCACTTGATGCAGGTTAAGAAGATGTTCCTGCCTGACCAGACGGCCATCAATAAATTAGCCAAAGAAAAGCGGATTGCCCCGCGTAAGTACAATGAGCAATACGCCCTCCAGGACGATACGGTCATCCAGCACTTCACCACCAGCTTCCGCTTCTTCCCTTATTTCCGCACCCAGACGGTCAAGCCTTGGGACGTGAAACGGGTCCACAGCGTGCTCAACCTGCACGAATACGATGACTTGCTTAATGAGTACCTGCAGCTTAAAGACCAGCTGTAAGGCAAATACAAAACTGCTTTGTGGAGAATAGAAAGATGACGATTCCAATTTTTTACACCATCAGTGACGACTTCACCCTTACCTAGCTGTTTCCGTGAGCTCCCTGGTCAAGCATGCCAGTCCGGAAAAGGACTATACGATCATCATCCTGCACCAGGGGCTGAGCCCGGCCAACCAGCAGGCCCTAGCCGCTTATGAAAAAGACAAGGTTAAGATCGAATTCCGCCAGCTGGATGACCAGCTTTTTGCCCAAATCCAAAATAAGAAGGGCAACTACCTCCGGGCCGACTTCTTCACCCTGTCGATCTTCTACCGTCTCTTTATCCCGGAACTCTTCCCGGAATACGACAAGGCTGTTTATATCGACGCTGACACGGTCGTGAACGCCGACATCGCCGGCCTCTACCAGACGGAAATGGGAAACAATCTGGTCGCTGCCTGCCATGACCAGTCGATCCACTATATCGAGCCCTTGCAGACCTACATCCGAGACTGCCTGGGGATCGATCCGGACAAGTACGTTAACTCCGGCGTTTTGGTCATGAACTGCCAAGCCATGCGGGATGAAGGCTTCGTGGACAAATTCCTGCAGCTACTTTCGACCTACCAGTTCAACTCAATCGCGCCGGACCAGGACTACTTAAACGAGATCTGCTCTGGCCGGATCAAATTGCTGGACCCCCGCTGGGACGCCATGCCTAACGACTTTGACCCGGAAATGACCAGTCCGTACTTGATCCATTACAACCTCTTCTACAAGCCATGGCACTTCGAGGAAGTCAAGTATGGCAGCTACTTCTGGCAGGCCGCTAAAGAGACGCCTTTTTATAAAGACCTGCAAAAACAGCTGGCTGCTTTCAGCGACCAAGACCGGAAGGAAGAACTGGCCAAGATGCAGAGCATGGTCGACATGGTCGGCAAAATTTTGCATGATCCGCAAAACTGGTTCCACGTGAAACAGGAAATAAAAGTTACCCTATAGGGCAAGGAGAAAGATATGATTATCGGAGATAAGCGCCTGGACGTAATCCACAATATCAAACAGGCCGCGAATGAAAGAAACTTTACCGCCAAAACGGAAATCGGCGACCCGGTAATGTCCAGCGAGGAAAAGCTGGCCTTGGTGGAAGGTTTTTGGCAAAAGCAGGGCCAGGCCAAGACGAAATTTGACGGGGCCGTGGGCCGCGAGCTTTTACAGCTGTTGACCAAGACTATCTCCAGGCCAACCAAGGTGAATGGCCTGAACAAGCTAAAAGGCCTGCCAAAGGGCGGGGCAATCGTGACGGCCAACCACTTTAACCAAGTTGATGCCCTGGCCGTCAACCGCCTGGCCCAGAAGGCCCACCGGCGGATGGACATCGTGATTGAAGATACCAACTTGATGCTGCCGGGCTTTTTCTCCTACATCATGAACAATATGGGGTCAATTCCTCTGACCCAGAGTCCCAACTACCTGGGCCGGGAATTCATCCAGCACTTGAACCGGGCCTTTAACCAAAACCACTGGGTCTTGATCTTCCCTGAACAGGAAATGTGGTGGAACTACCGCAAGCCCCGCAAGCCGCAACGCGGGGCCTACTACTTCGCGGCCAAGTGCAACGTCCCGGTGATTTCGACTTTTGTGGAAATCCAGGACCTGCCAAAACTGGAAAAGCAGAACGAGCACTTCTACCAAACCCGCTACACCGTACATGTTCTGGACGTCCTCTACCCGGACCCGACCAAGACGGCCAGCGAGAACGCCAGCCGCTTGATGGAAGAAGACTACAAGCTGAAGGTCCAGGCTTATGAGAGAGTCTACAAGAAGAAACTGGACTACGACTTCACCAGCTGGGACATTGCCGGCTGGCGGGGAGAATAATTTTTCAAAGCAAAAAGATCATGAAGGTAAAATTCTCCTTCATGATCTTATTTTTTATAAAAAATTACTTGACGTATTTTTTAGATAAAGGTGTTGAGCGTGTTCAAAACGGCGGAAGGGATGATCCCTTGGACCAGCTTGAAAGCTACCGTGCCTTCCTGCAAGTTGAAGAGGCCGGCAAACCAGTCACCCCAGGCATTGTAAGGGATGAACAAACTGAAGAAAAAGACGATCAGGTTGATTTCCGCGGTCAATTCAAACAGGTTAACCCAGTTGAAAGGCAGGTGGCTCAAGAAGATGATGAAGATTGCCATCACCAAGCCCATGAACATGGACAATACAGAAGTCAAAATGGTGCCAAAGTGGCTTTTGTAGAACATGGTAGTACTCCCTCTTTATTTTTTCTCTTAGTGGTGAGATGCCCCGCTGACCGCGTCGCTAGCTGGGTTTTCCTCATCAGCCGTGTCAGCGGCGATCCGGCCGAAGGTGAAGATGTCAGCCAAGGAGTTCCCGCCCAAACGGTTGCCGGCGTGCAGGCCGCCCGCGTTTTCACCAGCTGAGTACAGGCCGGCGATCACGTGGCCTGCTTCGTCCAAAACGTGGCCCTTAGTGTCGATAACCAGACCACCCATGGTGTGGTGGATGGCTGGCTTACGCGGAGTTGCGTAGAATGGTGCTACTTCACACTTCAAGTGGAAGGCGCTCTTGCCGAATTCCGGGTCGTGGCCGGCGTCAACGTAAGAGTTGTACTTCTTGATGGTGTCGGTCAAAACTGCCGTGTTCGTTGACGATAGTGTTTACCGCGTCACACATTTGTGAAGTCTTGTCCAGCTTGTCAAGGTAAGGGATGACCTTCTTCTTGTTAGGCATTGAAACATTTGACCCCCGCATGTCCAGAGTCCGGATAGCGTCGATAGCGCCTGGAAGCTTTTCGCTGTCGATTTCAAAGCAAAGGTAAGCCCCGTTCAAGCCCAACTTGGCAAAAGCGTTGTTGTGCATGGTTGGTGACATGGTGTGGCGGATTGGGTAAGCCATCAAACCGACCAAAATCGTGTGCCCGTCAAGCCAGCCGGTGATTGGGCCGTTAACGCCTGGAAGCTTCGTTTCTTCGATCTCGTTGTTTCTTTCGTCTGCCATTTCTGGAATCTCCTTTAAGCTTTTTTCAACAAGTTACATTTTCCTCAATTCACTATTATGTTATCGTTTTCACTCTTCGCTATAAATAAGGCAAAGCAAAATTATTGATACACTGTAGGTATGGAAACCTGTTGTGCATGATTTGGAGGCAAATATGAACATTCGACATTTACGTTTCTTCGTCGAACTGGCGAAAACAGAACACATGGCCAAGACGGCCGAAAAGCTGGGCATCTCCCAGCCTTCCCTCTCCTACGCCATCAGCAGCATTGAGGAAGAGCTCGGCGTGCCCCTGTTTGAAAAAGAGGGCCGGAACATCCGCTTGACCAACTATGGCAAGATCTACCTGGAATACGTCAAGAGCGGCTTGAGCGACCTGGACCAGGGCAGCGAGTACATTGCTGAATTGCTGGACGTCAACCGGGGTCATATCAGGGTTGGCTTCACCTTTACCATGGGCCAGGACCTGATTCCCCAGCTGATCTGCAAGTTCAAGCAGGAAAAAGACACCAAAGACATCACTTTCTCCTTCGTACAGGGAACCACCGACGATTTGGTGAACCAGCTGGTCAATGACGAACTGGATTTGGTCATCTCCTCAGCTCCTGACCTGCCTGGCCTGGAAGACAAGGTCGACATCTCCCATCTGGTTGACCAGGAAATGCTGGCTGTCGTTCCCTTTTCCAATCCTTTATCCAAAAAGGACTCTGTCTCCCTGGCTGATTTGGCCAAGTACCCGATGATCTACTATAGCAAAAGCAGCGGCCTGCGCCCCCGTCTGGATAAGATGTTCGCTGAAGCCGGCGTCAAGCCGAAGATCATCATGGAGTCCATGGAAGACCATACCATCATTGGCTTCGTTCACTGGGGCTACGGGGTAGCCATCGTGCCCCACCTGCCCCAGCTGGACCCGCGGACGGTCAAGCTCTTGCACATTGATGAAAATGTCGGCGTTCACCCGATTTTTGTCGTGAAAAAGTCTGACCACTTCCTGACCCCGGCCGTAACCAGATTCGAACAATTTATCAAATCCTACTGCCGGAAGCATTATAATAACGAATATAAGTTCGTTTAAGAAGAAAAAGCCCAAGCATCAGTTTGGGCTTTTTTAGCAAGTTTTTGTAAGGAAGAAGGTTCCCGCGGCCAAAAAGGGCAAAGTGTATATTTTCATATAGCTTATTTTGTGCCCGGGAGAAAATTTGTGAATTGTTAGCAATATTAGTGACTGGCACCGGAAGTTGCTTCTGGCTTAGGAGCCGGAGCATGACTGGCGCTGGTAACAACGTCAACGGCGTAGTTGTCGGCATTGTCAGCAGCTGCCGTACCAGCCACTAAACCGGAAGCGTAGGACCAGGAGTTCATCATTAAGAGTCCTTGACAATCTTAAGAAAAACGCAAATAATTGTTACCAATACAAAATAAGTAATGTCCGTGAGCATTAATTTTGGAGGTACAAGTTAATAATGGATAATACCAGCTCAATGTCCACTAACCAAAAGTGGGTTTTGGCCTCTATGTCTTCCGGTTTCCTGCTGGAAAACATGGACGTCATGTTCCTGTCTTTCTCCCTGTCGGAAATCATCGCGCAGATGCACATCAGCTCCGCGGCCGGCGGCTGGATCGGAACCTTTACCAACCTCGGAATGTTCTTCGGTGGCGCGCTCTTTGGGCTGCTAGGAGATCGTATCGGCCGGGTCAAGACTTTCGATCTTTCTTTTTGCCATCGCGACTGGCTTAACCTACTTTGCCCACAACATCACCGCCCTTTACGCTCTCCGCTTCTTAGCCGGGATCGGGGCCGGCGGTGAATACGGGGTCGGAATTGCCTTGATCGCGGAAAACTTCCAGGCTAATCAAATCGGCCGGGCCAGCTCGGTGGCGGCCGTGGGTGGCCAAATCGGCTCTATCGTGGCCGCTCTTCTGGCCGCCTGGATCATTCCGGCTTACGGCTGGAACACCCTCTTCCTCTTTGGGGTAGTGCCGGTTGTCTTGACCTACTTTGTCCGCCGCCACGTCAAGGAAAGCGACGAATTTTTGGCCGCTCACAAGAAGGCGGAAGAAACGAGTGAAAAGATCTCCTTCGGCCGCTTGTTTGAGACGCCCCGCCTGGCTTTGCAGACCCTGGGCTTGATGCTGATGACGATCGTGCAGATTGCCGGCTACTTTGGCTTGATGAACTGGCTGCCGTCAATCGTGCAGAAGAAGCAGGGCCTGTCAGTTTCCGGCTCTTCTTACTGGATGATCGCTACTATCATCGGGATGAGCCTTGGGATGATGGTCTTCGGGACGATCATGGACAAGATCGATCCCCGCTGGGCCTTCGGCATCTTCCTTTTGGGCAGCGCGGTCGTGGTCTTTGCCATCGTCAACGTGACCAGCTACTGGGCCATGCTTTTGGCCGGAGCCTTGACCGGCTTCTTCTCCAACGGGATGTTTGGCGGCTACGGGGCGGTAATCAGCCAGCTCTACCCGACTGAAATCCGGTCCACGGCTAACAACTTGATCATGAACACCGGCCGGGCCATCGGGGGCTTCTCTTCCGTCATCATCGGCGCCTTGATGGACCACTACAACCTGTACGTGGTTATGGGCTTCTTGTCCGCCCTCTACATCATCAGCTTCCTGGTCATGATCAGCCTGCCAGGCCTTAGGGAAATCCAGGCCAAGAAGCGGGCAGCCTAAGGCTGGAAAGACAAAAGCAAGAAAACCAGCAAACTAAAAAACAAGATTTAAATATTTACCATGTCACGGCTTCAGCTCTGCTGGAGTCGTTTTTCTTTAGCTAGCTATTTTTTCTGAAAGTTAACCAAGTCACAAGCTTAATTTTTTGCAGTTCTCATTTTCCTCCAACCGCTTACAAATAGCTTGTTTTTTTAATAATTAAAAAAGTGAGCTATTTTTTTGATTATTAGCATAAACCGTAGTACTATATTCTTCGAAAGTTATGCGGCTAGTTATTTTTCTCATTTTTTCTCCTTCAGTCGTTATAATTTTCGGTACTACTGACAGGTGGCGATCCGAGCATGCCACCGGTTGGTGTAGCTCTTAACAGGTTCATGAGCAGCCCAGTTGCCATGCTTTTGCTTTTCTATTATGTTACTTGTTTTTTATAGGCAAGGGCCGGCTCTGAACTCAGATATGTATTTCAACATTTTTCGGTTCCTGTCTCTTACAGACAGACAAACTTATTTTTCCTTACTCATCACATGCGGCGCCTCTACGCCTATCACTAACAGGCGCCGCCAAGCAAACTACTTTGTCGTAGCAAGCTTAAGTTTCATCACATCACATCACATTTCTAAGAAACGCAGTCCTCTGGGCCGCGTTTTTTATTTTCCGGGAAATTTTCCAGCTAATTCAGTTATAATATGGTTAGCTAATTTCCTTGAAGGAGGATTAAATAATGAGCAGAAAAGTCCTGCTGGTTGGCGACGGTGCTGTCGGTTCCAACTTTGCCAACGATTTATTGCAAACAACGCGGGTGGATGAACTGGTCATCTGCGACTTGAATAAAGACCGGGCCGCGGGCGACTGCCTGGACCTGGAAGACCTGACCTACTTTACGGGCCAGACCAAGCTGAGAGCTGGTGACTACAGCGACGCGGCTGACGCCGACGTGGTAGT
The DNA here is from genome assembly GCF_001888925.1 of Lactobacillus delbrueckii subsp. jakobsenii ZN7a-9 = DSM 26046. Lineage (NCBI taxonomy): Bacteria > Bacillati > Bacillota > Bacilli > Lactobacillales > Lactobacillaceae > Lactobacillus > Lactobacillus delbrueckii. The sequence goes on along the minus strand of NZ_CP018218.1, from coordinate 477,578 downwards.
TATCACGGCCGGCGTGCCCCGCAAGCCAGGTGAAAGCCGGCTTGACTTGATCAAGAAGAATGAAGCCATCTTGCGGAGCATCGTTGATCCAGTCGTAGCTTCCGGCTTCAGCGGCATCTTCGTCGTTTCCGCCAACCCGGTTGACATCTTGACCACTTTGACCCAGAAGCTGTCCGGCTTCCCAAAGAAGCGGGTCATCGGGACCGGGACTTCCCTGGACTCAGCTCGTTTGCGGGTAGAACTGGCCAAGCGGCTGCAAGTGCCAATTGAATCAGTCAACGCCTGGGTTCTGGGTGAACATGGCGACAGCAGCTTTGAGAACTTCTCAAGTGCCGTGGTCAACGGCAAGCCCCTGCTTGACTATCCGGGCATGACTAAAGAAGCCTTGGATGAGATTGAAGCCCATGTCCGGGAAAAGGGCGGCGAGATCATCGGCAAAAAGGGCGCAACCTACTATGGCGTGGCCATGATGCTGGCCAAGATCGTGGCGGCCATTTTGGAAAACAACGACCTGGCCCTGCCTCTTTCTGCGCCATTGCACGGGGAATACGGGATCAAGGATGAGATCTATCTGGGCACCCTGGCCATCATCAACGGGCAAGGAATCAGCCACGTGCTGGAATTGCCGTTAAATGACAGCGAATTGGCCAAGATGCAGGCCTCAGCAGCGACGATGAAGGCAACCCTGGACTCTTTAGAATAAACAAAATAAGCACCAGACTTTAAAAGTCTGGTGCTTTTTCTATATTCAAAATTACAGAACCATCTTAACGGCGCCGTACATACCGGCATCGTTGCCCAGTTGGGCCAGGGCGAATTCAGTACCTTCAGAAGCGTGGAAGGCCGCGTCAACGAAGTGCTTTTGCACAGTGTCGAGCAAGATTTGGCCAGCCTTGGAGACCCCGCCGCCGATAACGTAGACTTCTGGGTCAAAGACGCAGGAGATGGAAGCCAGGGCAGTGCCCAAAGTTTCGCCGACAAAGTCGACGATTTCCAAAGCCAGCTTGTCGCCTTCCTTAGCCGCGTCAAAGACTGCCTTGGCGTCAAGCTGGCCTACCCCGCGCAGGCTTGATTCTTCGCTGCTTTCAGCCAGAAGTTCCTCGGCCTTGCGGGCAATGCCAGTAGCGGAAGCGTATTGTTCCAGGTGGCCCTTCTTGCCGCAACCGCAGAGCTGGGTTTCATCCTTGTTGACCAGCATGTGGCCGATTTCCCCGGCAGCCCCAAAGGCACCAGCGACGATCTTTCCTTCAGAGATGATCCCGCCGCCGACACCGGTACCCAGGGTAACCATGACAACGTTTTGGTGGCTTTCACCACCACCTTGCCACATTTCACCCAAAGCAGCAGCGTTGGCGTCGTTGGCTACCTTGACTTCGTCCAGGCCAGTCAGCTTGCGGACCTTTTCAGCCACGTTGAAGACGCCCCAACCCAGGTTGACGCAGCGGTTAACGATTTCGTCGTCCAGGATTGGACCTGGCACGTCGATGCCGATCCCGGCTACTTCTTCCTTAGGAATGTCCAGTTCCTTCAGCTTGTCGTTCAGAGAAGCTGCGATGTCAGGCAGGATCTTAGCCCCGTTGCCTTCTTTTCTGGTTGGGATTTCCCACTTTTGGGACAATTCACCGTTGGTTTCAAACAAACCAATCTTTACAGTGGTACCACCAATGTCAACACCAAATGCATATTTCTTCAAAGTTGTTGCCTCATTTCTTCAATGTTCTCTTTTTGCTAGTCCTATTATAAAGAAGAATTTGGCTTTTCGAAAGCGCTTCGGCTGACTTTTTGAGAAATTTATCAGACTTGTGACATTTTTTCCAAATTTGAACCTCCTACGACTAAAGTCGCAGGAATCTGGGGGCCACCCAACACATTACACGTAAGATCGACAACTCTTAGAAGTACTCAGAGTGTTTAGGTTAGTTTCACAACTGCCCAATGTCATCTCGTCTTCGTTTTGACTCGCTCAGAAGATTACGCAGATAACACCGTCTAGTGCTAAGGACGATTGTTACGTTTCGCCTAGGCTGTTTTTAGTGCTTTAATCTTAGACTTCCGTCACCAGTGACGAAGGGCTAAGATTTTTCCCTTCTTCGGCCGCTCTCTTCAGCTTTGCGTGATGCTCTGGATGAATCCCCCAATCTAATATGTTTCTTGCCGCGTTTAAATCCCTGTCTACCGTCTTCTTGCAGCTTGGACACTGCCATTCTTTCTGACCAACTTTGAGATCTTTGTTGATGTATCCGCAGTCGTGGCATGCCTTGCTTGTCCAAAATGAATCCACTTTGACAAGCCTCTTGTTCTGCTTCTTTACAAGCGACTCTAAAATAGTCATCAGCTCATATGGCTTAAGGACCGCCAGTCTGCGATTGATTCCTTTGCTTTGAGCAGAGCCTTTTCCACGCTTGCGCATCTCATAGGCATCCAGCTTCTCAACGACTATCGTGTCACAGCCGTCGGCCACTTCGTGCACCAGATGACGGTATTCGTTGGTAAGCAGATTCGTACGCTTTGCATTCAGCTTCTGCTGCCTGCGGTCAAGTCGCCGATATCGCTTGCTTCGGCCATGGATATTCTCTTCCAAGTCACGAAATGATTTAATTTCGTTGATCTTCTGCTCATACTCGTCAGCACGTTTGATAGTTCTGTCTGATACCTTGATGCGCTTGCCGTCAGATGAGCAAAATGCCTCATTGCCCGCCATGTTCCAGTCAAAGTCTTGAATAGTTTTTGCTTCCTGCTTCTTGCGAGGCAATGAAAAAGTCAGCTGCAGTCTGTAAGTACCATCTGGAAGCTTCTTTATCTTTGTCAAAGCAATATCCTTCAAGTTTAATTCGGACAAGTCTTCAATGACTTCAACAGTACCAAAGTCGGCTACTGTTAAGAAGGTGTGGTTGTCTATATGCTTGTCCTCAATTCTGATGCCGCCTTTAGAATCTTCTGGAAGCTTTTGTGAGGTGATGTCTCTAAAGCTCGCGCCGTTTCTCAAAAAGTTGATCGATCCCTTGCGGTACCAAGACTTGTGGAGCTGGTTCTTGTGCTTGCCGTACTTATCTTTAGTTACGTTCATCTTGAAGTTATAGCGAGCCTTCTCGTCCATGCTCTTGTCTGCTTTCACCAAGCGCTTGCGATACTGTGAGAAGTTGGTGTAGACGGTCTTGAGAAACTCATCGGCTGAATGAACGACAAAAACAGCACTGACTTCTTCCAACGTGCCAAGCCGTACTTGTCCTTGATGAAGCCAGTTTTAATTTTGTTAAGTACGTACTGAATGGGCTTTTGGCTAAATGGCATAGGGCGTCCAATATGCTTAGCGCCATAAGTTTTAAAGAGATACTTTAATACGTACTGAAATAAAGCGTTCTGAGTTTTCAACGCCTTCTCATGCTGAATTTTTTGCTTATCAGTCAGCAGTACGTGATACTGTCTGGTAAAGCCATACTTTTCTTCATTAGGCACAGATACATACCTTCTTTCGTCCTTCTTTATGCTATAATTATAACACTAAGAAAGGTGGTATGAGCAATGATTGTTCATGAAAGAGGCTGCGTTTATAATTTCAATTTTCATCTGGTTTTCGTGACCAAGTATCGGAAAAAAGTCTTTGACAGCCCAGAAAAGGTTGAAGAAATGAAAGAGCTGTTCCAAAAAAGAGCGGATATGTCAGAAATCGAGATCCAGCAAATGGAAGTCATGCCTGATCACGTTCATATGCTCATCTCGTTTTCGCCAAAGCAGAGGCCTGTAGACATAGTTAAGGGGCTGAAGGGCTGGACAGCTCGGAAATGGTTTGAGCTGTACCCGGAAACTAAGCAGATGCTATGGGGTGGCCATCTCTGGTCGCCAAGCTATTTTATGAGCACCTTTGGTGATATGAGCAAAGAAGTCGTGAAAAACTACATTGCTTCGCAGTACACGGCAGCCATGAAAAAACAACAGAATGGCAAATATGGCGAACTGGAAAGAAAAAGAAGAAACGAAAACTAAAAAAGCGCCCCTTTGGGGCGCTTTTGCGTGCTTGACTCATGTCTAAAGACACGAGTTTGTGCACGCTTTTTAATCAAAAAGATGCCCCGCGCAAGGAGCAATGTCATTAAGTTAAGACATTGACTTTGAACGGGGAATGCTTTAGTCTGGAGCACTAGCAGTAGAATAATATTGAATCGGCAATAACAATGTTTAGATATGCAGTTTGATTATTTTTTTAAGGTCTGGAGAAATTGTTTTAACAAAGTTGAATTTTTCCAATGTGCTATTGTTTTGCTCCTTGGAAATTATGTTGTATCCCAATCGCACTTTCTTACCTGCTGCACTAATGCGGCAGATGAAGATGTAGAAATCATTGGTGTCAAACAAGATTGCATTTTTGAAGCGGTCAATTCTGGTATCGGCATAACGAACCTCAGAGCTCCTGGTTGCGTTTCCCGGGGTAAGAATAAGTTGAAAAACTGCTGGGCTTTTGATTGCAATAATAAATGCAGCAAGCATTGGTTCCCAAATGACGACTGAAATTACCAAAAGAGCTGGAATCATGGAACTAATTCCCAAGTAAGAATAGTTAATTAAAAAATTGAGTTCGAAAAGCCAAATACTGCCGAATAGCAGATATATAAGTATCTTTTGCCATTTCTTTTGAAAACGCATTAAAAAATATGATTGTAAAAATCCAATAAATAAAAGCATTTAAATTTATCCCAAAATGTTAGCTTGCTGGTAAATGTTATGCTCTCGGTAGTATCCATAAGTACCTCTTAGAAAAATAATTTATATTCTGATTTTAGCACATTCTAAAAAGGACTTTAGGACACTCATCTAAGTTTGATGAGTGTTTTTTTGCTTAATTTTTGAAACCGCTTTACGCTATCTTTGATTAGGGATTTTATCAAAGGTGGCGTATTTTCATGACTAAGAAGCATCAAGTCCTAAGACAGCTTGATTCTGTTACAGACATGGCTGCCGAATGTATCAATTACTTTGTTTATCATCCAAGCAAAGACTTCACGCGTAAAAGAAAGCTGGATGCTAAGACATTCATTAAGACCACTCTTGCCATGCAAGGAAACTGCTTGAACAAGGAGCTGGCTGACGCATTTCCTAAGCCTTCTAAGCGAATGACCGCGTCGGCTTACGAACAGCAGAAATCAAAGGTTAACCCTAGATTATTTAAGGCAATTCTGTATGAATTCAATTCAACTTTGAAACAGCCTGCTTTGTATCATGGCTATCGGCTGCTGGCAATTGATGGTAGTGACTTTGCTTTGCCGTATGATAAGAATTCAATGTTTCTATGCAATATTCAGACAAGAAAAAAGCCTTCGGCCGATAATAAATTAACGACCAAAGGCACATGTTTGATTCATGCCAATATCCTTTACGATATCGCAAATTGTTGTTACCTAGACTGCTTATTGCAATCACGAAAGAGTATGGATGAACGCAGTGCAGCTGTGCACATGCTTCAGAACTTAAGACTTCAACACCACTATATCGTACTGATGGATCGCGGCTATGAATCCTTCAATCTTTTCGAGCATGGCAATCGACTGTCTAACTGCAACTATGTTATCCGTCTAAGAACTCAAAGTAAAAGTGCTATTCGGGAAATTAGCGCTCTTCCCGATCAAGAATGCGATTTTGAGATGACGTTTAACATCACCAATAGCGCCAAGCAAAAGAAGCTTCATCCAGAGTATCACAAGATCAATGCCCCGAATCGTCGCTATAAGGACAAATATTCACCTAAGTACCGTACAGCGCACTGGGATTTTGAAAGCTTTTGTCCGGTCCACTGCAGAATCGTTAAGCTTAAGATCAACGACCCACAATCGGGAAGCACCAAGTGGGAAGTACTAGCTACTAATTTAAGCTCGAACGACTTCCCGCTTAGTGAAATGAAAAAACTGTATCATCTGCGCTGGGATATTGAAAGCTCATTTCGCAAGCTAAAGTATGATCTCGGTGCAGTATGTTTTCATTCGAAAAAACCAGCGTTTCAAGAAATCGAGTTGTACTCTCAACTGATTATGTTTAACGTGGTCAACAGAATCATATCCCTTTGCCGGATAGCTGATGCTCACAGAAAATGGCCTCATGAGATAGATTTTAAAGAGTCGGCCAACATAGTTCACCGCTATTATACAACGTCCATGAAAGATGATCCAAAGCAGATGATTGAAGAAATAGAAGCGTATCATCATCCAGTCCGAAAAGGCCGAAAATATCCAAGACCTCTACGGTTTCAAGGTTCCGTTAGTTTAAACTATCGAATTTCGTAAAAAACAGTCAATCGACTGCTTATTTGTCATACCCAAAAAGCAGAAAAGACACCCACCTAACTTAGATGAGTGTCTCAAAGCGGTTCCCTGTTCGAAGTCAATGCCTTAACTTAATGACATTGGCGCAAGGAGGCATCCTTATTGATTATTCAGCGTCTGGCCAAACTTCCTTAGCCGTGTCGATGACCAGCTTGATCTTGGCCCATTGTTCTTCATCAGTCAAGTGGTTGCCTTCTTCAGTTGAGGCAAAGCCGCACTGGGTGCTGAGAGCCGTAGTAGCCAATGGGTGGTACTGGCCGGCTTCCTTGATCCGGGCCTTCAAAGCTTCTGGGTCTTCCAATTCCGGCTTCTTGCTGGTTACCAGGCCCAAAACAACTACCTTGTCAGCTGGCACTTCAGCTAAAGGAGCGAAGTCGCCTGACCGGTCATCGTCAAATTCCAGGTAGAAGGCCTCCACCCCTTTTTCCTTGAAGACGTAAGGAGCAGCTGGGCCGTAGCCGCCTTCTGAAGCCCAAGTTGAGTCGTAGTTGCCCCGGCAGATGTGGGTCGTGATCCGCAAGTCTTCTGGCAGGTTAACCAAGGCATTTTCATTGATCTCCTTGTAAAGCTGCAGGATTTCTTCGCGCTTGAGGTGGCCTTCGTCAAAAGCATGCCAGAAACTATCGTTGACCAAGACGCCCCAAGTACAGTCGTCCAGCTTGATGTCGCGGGCACCGTGCTTGTACAAGTCCAAAATCAACTCCCGGTAGACCTTGGAAACGTCCTTAGCCAGTTCTGCCCGGTCTGGGTAAACGGCATCAGTAGCCGCGATCAATTCATCGTTGCGGCAAATCAGTTCACAGTAGAGCTGAGCCGGGGCAGGGATACTCTGCCGGGCTTCAACACCAGCTGCATCCGCCAAAGGCTTGAGGAAGTCGAAAGCTGCCACGTCCGGGTGCCCGGCTTCATAAGTCAATTTGCCAACCAACTTGGCCGCGTCTGGCCGGGTTTCTTCATCATGGAAGAAGTAGCCATGCTCAGCCCGTACATGTTCTACCCCGCCAAAGCCCCAGAAAGTATCCAAGTGCCAATAGCTGCGGCGGAATTCCCCATCAGAAACTACCTTTAAGCCGGCAGCGACTTCTTTTTGCACCAGGTCCTTGATTTCCTGATCTTCTACGGCCGTAAGCTCAGCCTGGCTGATTTCGCCGCGGGCAAATTTTTCCCGGGCTTCCTTTAATGCTGCTGGACGCAAGAAACTGCCGACAATATCGTAACGTGGAAATGACATCTGAATTACCTCCGAAGTTTTTAAATCGTATTTTTAATTTGCTCTTAATGCTTGTTATTATAGCCAGATCTCGTTATGATTGAAAATAGCTATTTTTATCGTGTATCGATAGATTTAAACTATGGAGGTTCAAGCATGCGCATCCAGCAACTACTCTATCTGCAAAAAGTCGTCGCCCTCGGCAACATGACCGAGGCAGCCAAAGAACTTTTCATCGCCCAGCCCACCCTGTCCAGCGCCATCAAGCAGCTGGAAAAAGAAATGGGGATCACCATCCTGATCCGGGGCAAAAAAGGGGTTAGCTTGACCGAAGATGGCCGGGAGTTCATGCAATACGCCCAGCAGATCCTGGACCAGGTCCAGTTGCTTGAGCGCCGCTACGGCGACCAGTCCAGCGCGCCGAAGATTTTTTCCGTGGCGGCCCAGCACTATGCTTTCGCTGTTGACGCCTTCGTCCAGCTGTTAAAAGAAATCGGCCAGAGCGACTACCAAGCCAGCCTCAAAGAGATGCGGACCTATGAAGTTATCGAAGACGTGGCCAACCTCCACAGCGAGATCGGTATCGTCTACCTCAGCCGCTACAACCGCCAGGTCATGGAAAACAGCTTCCAGGAAAAGGAACTTAGCTTCACTCCCCTCTTTAAGGCCCGCCCCCACGTCTTTTTATACAGAAACCATCCCCTGGCCGGCAAAAAATCTATCTCTTTAGCAGACCTCTTGCCCTACCCCAAGCTCAGCTACGACCAGGGCCAGCACAATTCCTTCTATTACTGGGAAGAAACCCTGGCTGACCAGCATTCCCCAAAATCTATTATTGTCAGTGACCGGGCTACCCTGTTTAACCTGGCAATCGGCTTAAACGGCTATACCATCTCTTCAGGGATCATCAACGCTGACTTAAACGGGGACGACATCATCGCCCGGCCTTTGATCAGCGACGAATACATTGAAATCGGCTACCTGACCAACTGCCTGCACCAGCTTTCTTCCATTGGGCAAAAGTACCTGGGCTACTTAAGGGAAAGCATTGAAAAGAATGCCAAGCGCTAACTTAATTTATTTCTAATAAGGATCAGCTGCTTTTTTCTTAAAAACCCCCGTCTCCGCTTAATTTTAATAACTTTGCGGCCTATACAAGGTTTGCCAAACGGCTATTTTGTAGTAAAATTAAAAGATATAAACGGGCTTAGCGCTTAGCTTTGAACCAGATAAATTTTAACTTAGCATTAATCAAGCATTTTTTCAGCTCGGAAGAAATGCCTATACTGGAGGTTTAGACAACTATGGGTTGGATACTTTTATTATTGGTCATCATCATCTGCGTCGGTACTTACATCAACTCCCGCAATGAAAAGAAGAAGCAATCCCAGCTGTGGGCACAGCGTCAAAAGGACAGCAATGTTCCGCCAATGCCGATCACCATTCTGGAGACCGTTGATGGCGCAAGCAAGCTGGTTGTCAAGAACGACTCAAGCGTCTACTTTACCCAATATGAAAAGGGCAAGGCTCCTTGGCCAGGTGGCGTTGAAAACTTCAGCGTATACTACGACAAGGATACTAAGCACTTGTTGATCTTGTCATTGGTACAAGAAAACGACAACATCGACTTTGGTGAAGTTGACCCTGAAGCAACCGAAAAGTTCCTGTCTGTCTTCCAAAGCGTTGGCGGTCACCTGGCTCAGCACTACGAATTGCTGACCTTGAACGAGGTTGACTCCAGCGACCTCAACCTGGCGGTCAAGTCCTTCCCGGCCAAGGTTTACTTCTACACTGAAAAGTCAGTAACTGACGGCAAGAAGCGCCTGTACTTCTCACCAGACCCGACTTCAACTGCCTACAAGCTTTTGGGCGTGGCAGTCAGCGATGGCAGCAATGGTGAAAAGAGCGTCGAACTTAGCCTGGAAACCTTCAAGGGCGTTAAGTATTCAATCTACACCACCCTGTCAGAAGCCGGCGTGAAGGACCTGCAGGAAAACTTCGCTTAATTAAAGCAGAATATTATCAACCGGTCTCCAACTTATTTGGAGACCGCTTTTTTACACATATCAGATTAAAGGAAAATTAGATGACTGAAATTTTTGAAAACAGCCAATTGCAATTTGCACAAGTCCTTACCCAAGTAGCGTCTTACGCCAAGTCCCCCGAAGCCAGAAACTTGCTTCTGCAGGCCCAGCCATTGACCAAACCGGCAGCTGTTACCCACTTGCTCGATGAAACAGAGGAAGGTACGCGGCTCTTAGAGCGGAGCTTGCAGCTGCCGTTTGTTTCTTCCGATTCCCTTTTGCCATTGATCAATCGCGCTCAGAAGTGGCTCCTTCTATCAGCAGATGATTTGGAAAAAGTTGCTGATTATCTCCGGGTCTGTGAATTGCTGCAACGCTTTTTGTACAGAGAAAAAGATCTGGTTCCAATCCTTAATTCCTATGGTGAAGAACTCCAGCTTTTTCCAAAACTAGTTGAACAGATCTATCAGTCAATAGAACATGGTCAAGTTGCCGACAGCGCTGACCGCGACTTACGGCGGCTGCGGCGGCAAGAACAGGAACTAAGCCAGGAAATAAAAGATACGGCTGGTAAGCTGCTGCAAAGCAAGAAAGTCAGCCAAAGTTTGCAAGAACAGCGGCTAGTAGAAAAAGATGGTCACTTGACTCTGCCCGTCAAAAGCAGCTTTAAAAAGGCAATCGCTGGACGAATCATCGCTTATTCAGCCAATGGACAGACTGCCTTCATTCTTCCACGCAAACTGGACCAGCTGAGCAGCGAAAAGATTGCTGTCAAGGGACAAATTGAAGCTATTGAAGCGATGATCCTCGGACAGCTGACCGCTGCCGTCTATGAAGAAAGCCCCGGCCTATTACGTAACATTGATGTCGTCGCGGCAATTGATCAAATTATGGCCCGGGCGCGATATAGCCGGGAGCTGAATGGCAAGCGGGCCAGATTAAATCAGACAAATCAGCTGCTTTTACGGGGGATGCGGCATCCCCTGCTTAGAAATTCCGTTCCACTTGACCTGGAAATCAAGCCACCAGTTCGTGGCTTGATCATTACTGGACCAAATGCCGGTGGCAAAACCGCCACTTTAAAAAACTGCGGCCTGGCTATCATGATGACAGAGATTGGGCTTTTTCTGCCCAGCCGGGAAATCTGTGACATCCCTGTCAGCCAGCAGATTTTCAGCCAAATTGGTGACCAACAGGACCTAGATAACTCCCTGTCGACCTTCTCAGCAGAAATGACCAATATTGCCAAAATTGTCACTCACGCTCAAAGCCGCAGTCTAGTTTTGCTCGATGAACTGGGTAGTGGCACTGACCCCGATGAAGGAGCTGCTATTGCTATTTCCGTCTTGCAAGCCCTGCAACTTAAGGGCTGCTTAGTTTTAGCCACGACCCACTACAGCAGAATTAAAGATTATGCTGTTAAGCATCCAAATTACCGGACCGCGTCAATGGACTTCAATGCCGACACCCTCACCCCAACCTACCGTCTGCTCTTAGACCAAGTCGGTCAGAGCCGGGCTTTTTGGATTGCTCAAAAAGTAGGGATGCCAAAAGAAATTATCGACCAGGCGCAAAAAGTTTTAGCCGGTCAATTGCCACTCAGCAGCAGTACAGTCGTTTTGAAAGAAAAAGCTACTAGCAAAATAGTCAAAACACATTTTTGCAAAGGAGACGTGGTCTACGCGGGCAATCTGGAAAGAGAGGGTATTTTCTACGCCTTAGAAGCAAACCAAACCTTGGCAAAAATTTTCGTCAACAAACAATTTTCTGTCGTTCCCGTTAAACGGTTAAAATTACGGCGAAAAGCTGCCGACCTTTATCCAGAGGGCTATAACCTGGACCTGCTCTTTATAAGCGACTGGCAAGAATATAAATTTAACAAGGACTTGAACCGCGGGAGCAAAAAAGCTTATAAGAAATTAGTAAAGTATGAGCAAGAAGCAAAAAGTAAAAAGCAATAGCAGTAAAAATAGTTAATGTTTTCCGCTTATACCGGTTGTTTGCGGCTTTATATTAAATTAAGATTATAAAAGTCACACAACAAAGATGTTATTTACAAGCCCAAGATCCTTTAGGAGAAAAAGACTACACGATTTTTGCCCATGACTTTACGTAAACTAATCAACAGCAACCGGGGCCGCTTTGCCATTATCTTTGCCCTGCTGGTCATGACCCAGGTCATCGACGTTGCTTCAACTTACCTGTTCTCGCCAATGGTCAACCAAGTTTCCGACGGCCGTTTTAACATTTTTTGCAGCCTGCTTCTGATCCAGTTTGCCCTGGCCTTAGTACTGAACTTGGCTTTCAACGGGGCCAACTACCTCTTTAGCAAGCAGACCCAGCAGTATCTGCACGGCGTCAGAGACAGACTGGCTGACCACTATTACCAGCAGCCTGCAGGAGTCTCCGAGATGACCAACCACTTTAGCCAAGACCTTGACACTTTGACTTACGATTACGCGACTGTTCTCTTTTACTTGATCTGTGACGTTATCAACGCGCTTATGGTTGCCGCCAGCCTCTTGTCTTTTCACTGGCTCCTGCTCCTGGCCAGCCTCTTAACTACCGTGACTTCCTTCGCGATTGCCCGCTTACTGGAAAAATACAGCAACCAGGCCACCGATCAATTGTCTGCCGCTAGTCAGCACTTTTTAGCGACTATCGCCCAATGGACTGCCGGCCTGGCAGAACTTCGCCGCTACTTTGCCAAAGGCCCTTATCAAAAAGCCCTGCTTAAGTCCGGCCAAGAGCTGGCCGACCGGCAAGTCAGCCGCCGCAAGATCAACAGCCAGATCCAGTGCCTGCAAAGCCTTAGCAACGCCTTAGGCACAGTCAGCATCCCCCTCATCGCCGGCTTCCTCTTCTTTAAAGGACAAATGTCCTTAGGTGGCGTTATCACGTCTGGTTATTTCGCCAGCAGTATTTTTTCCGTCCTGGAAAACATCGCCGGCAGCTATTCTTATCTAAATTCGACCAAAAGCCTGCGCCAGCAGCTTAGCCGCCTGCAGGAAAGCAAGAAAAATGACAATCTGCAGCCGGTCAACCGGATGGCCCAAATCGAGATCAAACAAGTCTCCCTGACCCACGGCAAGCAGCTTTTGTCCTACCCCGATTTGACCATCCATGCTGGTGAAAAAATCCTTATCACTGGCGACAGCGGCAGCGGTAAAAGCACCCTTTTAAAACTGCTTTTAGGCAATTTACAATCTGAAAAAGGCCAGATCATCTTTAAAGACGCTGCTGGCCAGGCTTTCCAGCCGGACCCTTACTCAATCGGTTACCAGGCCCAGGACCTGGTCCTGTTCCCCGCGACTTTGGCGGAAAACGTGACCATGCATACCCCTGGCCTAAGTGCTGATCCAAAAGATTACCTGAAAACAGTCGGCCTCCAGCTTGATCCCCAGCGCCAGATTACCCCAGACGATTTGACCCTGTCCGGCGGTCAAAAGCAAAAACTGGCTCTTGCCCGGACTTTAAGCCATGGCTTTCCCCTGCTTTTGCTGGATGAGTCACTGAGCGCGGTTGACCGGGCCGGCCAGGATCAGATCTTGCGGACCCTTTGTCAATTGCCAGCAACCGTCATTTTCGTTGCCCACAATTTAAGCCCTGAACAAAAAGCCCGCTTTGACCGGGAAATCAGCTTAGCTAAGAGGGAGCATGTATGACTTTTAAAGAATTTTACCTCCGCAAGCCAGTCAAAAGCAGCCTACTCTTCTTGGCCGCGGCTTTAAGTTCCTTGCTGCTGGTTGGGTCTTCTTACGCCTTAACTTTGGAATTCAATGCTTTAAGAAACCGGCAGCCCGTGCTTTTTGCCCAAATGCTGGCCTTGCAGCTGGCCTGCCTAGTCTTCAGTGCCCTGCTCACCTACTATGGCAACCTGTCCCTGGAACAGCTGATCCAAAGCTACCTGCAGCAGATCCGGCAAGAGCTTGCCCTGCATATATTCAATGATGGCCAAGCACACGATCCAGCCCAGGCGCAAAACCAGCTGCTTAAGGAAGGGGACTTGCTGACTGTCAGCTACCTGCGCAATATTTACAGCAGCTTTAAGGCCGGCATGACTGTCCTGGCTTCTGGCGGTGCCCTGCTCAGTTTTCACTGGAGCCTCTTCATCGCCTGCCTCATCTTTGCCTTGGTGCAGATCTACCTTCCCCGCCTGCTGGACCGCCAGCTCAACCACGCCAATCAAAGACTGGCCACGCAGAACCAGGCCTATCTCAAGGTTCTTGGCGACTGGCTGCTCGGCCTTGGCGACTTGCACCGCTGCCTGTCCTTGGCCTGGTTTAAGGAAAAAGCCGGCCTGGCCGCCAAAGAACTGGAAGATGCCCATGTGCACAAAAGCGCCGTCTCCGCCCATTTGGATTACCTCAATCAGCTGGCATATTCTCTTGGCAGCAGCCTGATCCTGCTCTTGACCGCCTTTCTGGTCATCCGACACTGGACGGCTTTTGGCCTGCTCAGCAGCATTGCTTCTTTTAACAGTGACTTTTTTGGCAATCTGCAGAACGCGGCTGACTACTTAGGCGAAATTTCCGGCAGCCGCCAGCTGCGGCAAGACCTGCTTAAGCAAAGAGAAGCTGTCCCGGAGCAAAAAGAGGCTGGCCAAGCTCCAGCGGCTTTTGCCAGCAGTCCTTTAACCGTTGAATTTAACGGCCTCAGACTGGCTTACCCGGCCATCAAGCTGCAGCCCGGAGAAAAAGTTCTGCTGACCGGCGCCAGCGGCCGGGGGAAAAGTACTTTTTTCAAGCTGCTCTTGGGTGAAGTCAAGGCAGCCAGTGGAGAAATTCACTATCTGGACCAGAAGGGACAGGTCATTCAGCCCAACTTGAGTCAAATTGGCTATCTCCCCCAAGATCCCCAGCTTTTCCCCGGCAGCGTTGCTGAAAACATGACCATGTTCAATCCGGCTTTAAACGATCAAGACTTACTCCGCCAAACAGCAGACCAGGTGAACTTAAGTGAGGACCTGCGCCTGTGGCCGGCTGGGCTTGATACAAGGGTTGCCGTAGAAGACAGCAATATCTCTGGCGGTCAGCGGCAAAAAATCGTTCTGGCCCGCAGCTATCTTTACCACAGCCAGCTGCTTTTGATCGATGAAGGCACCAGCGCTATTGACCAGGCAGCCACGCGGGAGGTTATTACCCGCTTGCTCAAGACGGATAAAACGATCATGTTTGTCGCCCATAATCTGACCGCGGATAGCTGCCAGCTTTTTGACCGCGAAATTCAACTTGATTAAACTATAAAGGTTCACGCAAGTGAGCCTTTTTTATTCCCACTATTGCACATTACCACTAGTTCATGATAGTATATTAATTATAAAAGCGTTTTCTTTTTTTTGGCTGTGCGAAATAAAAAACGTTGCTTCTCTATATGATAAAAGAATGATGAGATACTAGCATGACTAATGAAACCAAACTTTTGCAAGCCGTTCAGCAATTGGCAGACAAGGACGTAGCGCCTTTTGACCTGCAGATCGACCGCCAGGCCAAGCTGCCAAACGGCCTTTTCCAGAAGATCGTTGACCTGGGCCTTTTGCAGGCAAAAATTCCTAAGGAATATGGCGGACTGGACGTTTCCGCTCAAACCGCCGGCAAGATCGTCAACATCCTGGCCAAGGCCAACGCCAGTGTCGGCGTAATGCTGGAAGGCCACTACAAGAGCTGTGACCAGCTGGCTAAGTACGGCACTGACGCCGCTAAGAAGCGCTACTTTGCCTGGGGTGCCCAAGCCATCCTCGGCTTCTCCAACACTGAACCGGAAGGCGGCTCAGACCCAAGCAAGCACCAGTCCTACGCTGTTGAAAAGGACGGCCGCTGGATCATCAACGGCGACAAGGTTATGATTACCAACGGGACCCTGGCTCAAGTTTACTCAGTCAACGTGAAGACTGGTCCTGACGAATACTCTGTCTTTATCGTGGACAAGGGGATGCCAGGCTTCTCCTTCGGCTATGTTGAAAAGTTCATCGGCCTGCGGGGGATTCCTTGCGGTGAAGTTGTCATGAACCAGATAGAAGTTGGTCCGGAAAACATGCTAGGCAAGCGGGGGCAAGGTTTGGAAATTGCCAACAACGCCCACGATGATGCCCGCTATTTGATGGGGGCCGTTTTGACCGGGATCCAGGAACACGCCCTTGATATTGCCAAAAACTACGCGGCTAAGCGCAAGTCAGGCAATACCCTGCTCAAGGACATGCAAGTTACCCAATACAAGATCAGCAAGATTGCGACCAACAAGGAACTGACCCGTTTGGTTTACGAGGAAGCTGCCCGCCGCAAGGATGCCGGCCTGCCGTACATGGAACAATCAGCTATGGCTAAGTGCTTCGGCAGCCAGGCAGCGGTTGAATCCTGTGACTTGACCCTGCAGATCATGGGCGGCTACGGCTACAGCGCTGAATTTGCTCCAGAACACCTGGTAAGAGACGCCAGAGCCATGGAAATCGCTGAAGGCACGATCGAAAAGATGTACACGGAAATCAGCAATGCTGAAATGGCTGATGTACCAAGCCAGGAAGTGGCAAGAAAGCAGGCTGACTTGACTGACCTTGACCAGATCCTGCCGCTTCTGGAAGCAGCCAAGACTCCAGCCGGCGCGGTTGACGCGGTAAGCAGCCCATCACAAGCAGCCGGCCTGCCAAAGGCCAAGATCGTTCTGGCTCTGGGCCGTGGTGCCAACCAGCCAGAAACTATCGCTCTGGCCAAGCAAGTAGCTGAAAAGCTGGGTGCTGAAATCGGGGTTACCAGACCAATGGTCGGCTCAGACTTCAACCGTGGCCAGCAGCTCGGCGTCAACGGCCACAAGATCAAGCCGCAAGTTTTGATCAACCTGGGTATTGCCGGCGCGCCGCAATACACCTTTACTGTTGACCATGCTGAAAACATCATCTCCGTCAACACCAACCCGAACGCTATCGTCTTCGAAGGTTCAGACTACCGCTACGTCGGCAGCACTTACGACTTCTTGAAGGAACTGCTCAACCGTTTGGGCTAAAAATTAATAACCGCCAGCCGTTGGTATTTAACCGCGGCTGGCGGTTTTTTCTTTACTTCATCTTCTTCGTGATTGCCTACTACTTTGCCAAGTTCCTAGTAATCAAACTGACCCCCTTAATCCTCAAGATCAAGCGCGAGGACGAAGCCAAGCAGAACCGCGGCCAGGACGATTAGCCGGCTTGGATAATTTTTGCCGCGAAAGGTTGACAAGCGGCTATCGTTATTATATTATGATTAAAAAATGAAAACACGTTGACAAGGAAAAGATAAGTAGCTGGTCAAATCTTCTTTCAGAGAGGCGCGGTGGCTGAAAAGCGCTGAAGAGGCCCCGGCGAACATGGTCTTTGAGTCATACGGGAGGCGAGCTCCGGCAAGCTTCCCGCGGGAGGCGCCCGATACCGCGCCCGAGTATAACTCCGCCCAGGCGGAGCGTACTTAAAGGCGGCCTCTTTTGGCCGTGAAGATGGGTGGTAACACGCTAATACGTCCCTGAGCGAAAGCATTTTCGTTCAGGGACTTTTTTTGTCACGTTTTTTCAAGTAATTTAGTTAAGCAGTATTTTTTAGAAAAAAGGAGATTATCATCATGGCTAAAGTAGAAAGTTTTGAATTGGACCACACTAAAGTTAAGGCACCTTACGTCCGCCTGATCACCGTTGAAGAAGGCCCTAAGGGCGACAAGATCTCCAACTTCGACCTCCGCCTGGTGCAGCCTAACGAAAACGCCATCCCAACTGGCGGCCTGCACACCATTGAACACCTCCTGGCCAGCCTCCTGCGCGACCGCTTAGACGGCGTCATCGACTGCTCCCCATTCGGCTGCCGGACTGGTTTCCACTTGATTACCTGGGGTGAACACAGCACCACTGAAGTAGCCAAGGCCCTGCGCGACTCCCTCAAGGCCATCAGAGACGATATCACCTGGGAAGACGTGCCTGGTACCACCATCGAAAGCTGCGGCAACTACCGCGACCACTCACTCTTCAGCGCCCAGGAATGGTGCAACGACATCTTGAAGAAGGGCATCAGCGACGACCCATTTGACCGCCACGTGGTTGAAGACTAGTTTTTAACTTTTAGGAGCAAAAATCATGAGAAGAAAGAAAAAGCAGCAGCGGCTCATCGCCGCCGCCATCGCCCTCGTCGTCATCATTGCCGCCTTCTTCGCCCTGCGCCTGACTTCTTCCCGGCAAACGGCCAAGAGCCAGACGACTACCGTCACTGTCGGCTCTATCGGCCCCGACGTCCAAGTCTGGCAGCACATCGCCAAGAGCAGCCAGGCCAAAAAGCTGGGCCTCAAGATCAAGGTGAAGGCTTTTACTGACGGGCCAAGCCTCCTGCGGGCAACCTCCGATGGCAGCATCAATGTCAGCGCTTTCGCTTCCTGGGCCTACCTGGAAGCCTACAACAAGTCCAAGAGCAACACCGGCCAGCAAGTAGCCCTGGCCACGACCTACCTGGAACCAATGGGGATCTACTCATCCAAGTACAAGAAGCTCTCCGACCTGCCTAAAGGCGCCACCATCGCCCTGGCCAACAATGCCGCCAACGAAGCCAGAGGGCTCCTGCTTTTGCAAAGCGCCGGCCTGATCAAGCTGAAGAAGAACTTCGACTCAGCCAGCGGCAACACCAACGACATTGTTTCCAACACGAAGAAGTTCAAGTTCAAGCTGATCGATGATACCACTGGCCCGCGGATCATCAAGTCCGTCGACGCCGTCCTCATCGGCAACACCATCGCCCTGGCCGGCAACTTGAACGTGCTCAAGGACTCCCTTTACCACGAAAAGATCGACCAGAGCACCAAGAACAACATCAATGTCCTGGCCACTGCCAAGAAGAACAAGAACAATGCCCCTTACAAGAAGCTGGGCAAGCTCTACCATAACAAGCAGATCCAGAAGTGGATCGCCAAGAAATACTCCGGCACCAAGGTCGAAGTCAACAAGCCGGTCTCCTACCTGACCGATTAAAAAAAGCTGAGCCGTTTGGCCCAGCTTTTTGCTTTCCTACCTTATTAAATTAATTTACCCTTGCAGTGATCGACCTCATGCTGGATAGTTTCCGCCACAAAGCCCGTAAAGGCCTGCTCATGCTCTTTTAAGTCCATATCCTGGTATTTGACCGTGATTTCTTCATAGCGGTCAGCCGGCCGCTCTCCAGGCAAAGACAGGCAGCCTTCTTCTGCCAGGTAGTGACCGGATCTTTTAACGATCTTGGGATTGAGCATAACTATAGGTAAAAAGCCGGCGTTGACCGCGATAATCGCCTTGTTTACCCCAATCATGTTGGCGGCCAGGCCAGCGGCGGGCGGCAGGCCGTCAATGCTTTCCCGGTGGGCCAGCAGGGTGTCCAGCAGGTCCTGGGCCGCTTGCCGGTCACTGGCCGCCGCTTTAGCTGCCGGCTGGCTTAAACTGAGGGGATCGTGGATGATTTTTTGCACTGTCATTATCGTTTCCTCGATTTTGCTTTTTACCTAAAGTTTACCAGGTTAAAGATATTTTGGAACAAAAACTATTTATTTGCAATTGCTGAGCATTGGTGTATACTAAACTCACTTACTAATTGTTAGTGATAAAATAACAAGACACTCATTCGTGTCCGTGAAAATCACTATTGCTTAAAAGGAGAATTTACCATGGGATTGAATTTTTCAGCCTACAACACAGACGAAATAATTGATTTTTTGCAGGAACAAGTAAAGGATGGGATCGTCAAAACTGATAAAGACAGCTTACAAACCGCATCCTATAGCCAAAACCTGCCTGGCCAGCACGGCCTGGCTCTAGCCCTGGTCGAAGCAGGCTCAATCGCTGACGTCCAGGGAGTCATGCGGGCTGCCCGCCGCTTCCACCTGCCAGTTGTTTCCCAGAACCGCTTCACCAGCACCGTTGTTGGCGCTGATGCTGTTGACCACGCCATCATTCTTTCAACCGCCAAGATGAACAAGATTCTGGAATTGAACGCTGAGGATGCCTATGCCGTCGTTCAGCCAGGCGTCATCAACAATGACCTTGACCAAGCCGCGAGAAAGCAAGGGCTCTTCTACGCTCCAGATCCAGCTTCAAAGAAAATGTCAGGCATCGGCGGCAACGTCGCGACCAACGCCGGCGGCTTGAGTGGCGTTCGCTACGGATCAACCCGCGACAACGTCCTGGGCTTGAAGGTCGTCCTAGCTGATGGTCGCCTCCTTGACCTGGGCGGCAAAACCAGCAAGCAAGCCTTTGGCTACAACTTAACTCAATTGTTTGTCGGCTCAGAAGGGACGCTGGGTACGATCGTGGAAATTACGGTCAAGTTGCTGCCGCTGCCTTTGGGCGAATCCTTGATGGGCTTGGCCTACTTCAAGGATATGCACACTTTGGCTGAAGCCACCAAAGATCTGCGGATGTCAGGGATCTACCCTGCCATGTTAGAAGCCATGGATTCCCACACCCTGCAGGCAGTCAGCGAATTCCGTGATAACAAGGAGATGGCCGGCCGCGGCGCAGCTTTAATTTTCCGCGTCGACTCCATTTCTGATGAAGGCAAACAAATCGTCAAGAACATTATGGACAAGTATCATGTGACCGACGTCCAGCTGGCTACTGACCCAGCTGAGCAAGACAAGATTATCAGCGTCCGCCAGGACATGTTACCAGCCATCTTCACTGGTCGCAGCGCAGTTATGGAAGACATGGCCGTGCCAACTTCACGCATGGCTGAGTTGGTTGACACGATCCAGGCTTTGAGCGACAAGTACCCGGAATTGGAAATCTTCACCGCCGGACATGCTGGCGACGGCAACCTGCACCCAACCGTTACCTGGTCCAAGGATGCCAAGGAAATGCCTGAAAGTGTCAATATCGTCTTGCACGAAATGTTTACCAAGGCCTTGGAACTGGGTGGAACCATCTCTGGCGAACATGCCGTAGGGATGTTGAAGAACCAGTGGAACAATGTTGAATTGGGTGAAGACGTTGACTGGATCCAACACCAGATCAAGAGCTTGTTTGACCCAATGAACCTGCTCAATCCAAAGCGCAAGATCGATTAAGCGGCAGCAATCAGCAAATAACATAGAAGAAAAGTGGCATAACATTCTTGTAAGAGAGGATATTATGCCGCTTTTTGCTTAAAAACTCCGTTACTATAAACTGGCTGCAGTCAAAACATTTTCAACTTTGTGAAAGATATTTTTTTCACTTCAAAAATCATCTTGTCCATATTGATGTTTAGCGCTTTCATCCAAATTATATTGTTCACGTGACTGGTTTTTAGTGTTATCTTTCACCTTTTTGTGTTACTATTATCAATGTAAGAGCAAGAATAACGGAGGGACAATTAATGACTAAAATTTTTGCTTACGCAATTCGTGAAGATGAAAAGCCATTCTTGAAGGAATGGGAAGACGCTCACAAGGACGTCGAAGTTGAATACACTGACAAGCTTTTGACCCCAGAAACTGCTGCTTTGGCAAAGGGTGCTGACGGTGTTGTTGTTTACCAACAACTTGACTACACCGCTGAAACTCTGCAAGCTTTGGCAGACAACGGCATCACTAAGATGAGCCTGCGTAACGTTGGTGTTGACAACATCGACATGGCTAAGGCTAAGGAACTTGGCTTCCAAATCACCAACGTTCCAGTTTACTCACCAAACGCCATCGCGGAACACGCTGCTATCCAAGCTGCCCGCATCTTGCGTCAAGCCAAGGCTATGGACGAAAAGGTTGCCCGTCACGACTTGCGTTGGGCACCAACTATCGGCCGTGAAGTTCGCGACCAAGTTGTTGGTGTTGTAGGTACTGGCCACATCGGTCAAGTCTTCATGCAAATCATGGAAGGCTTCGGCGCTAAGGTTATCGCTTACGACATCTTCCGCAACCCAGAATTGGAAAAGAAGGGCTACTACGTAGACTCACTTGACGACCTGTACAAGCAAGCTGACGTTATTTCCCTGCACGTTCCTGACGTTCCAGCTAACGTTCACATGATCAACGACAAGTCAATCGCTAAAATGAAGCAAGACGTAGTTATCGTTAACGTATCACGTGGTCCATTGGTTGACACTGACGCGGTTATCCGTGGTTTGGACTCAGGCAAGATCTTCGGTTACGCAATGGACGTTTACGAAGGTGAAGTTGGCGTCTTCAACGAAGACTGGGAAGGCAAGGAATTCCCAGACGCACGTTTAGCTGACTTGATCGCTCGTCCAAACGTTCTGGTAACTCCACACACTGCTTTCTACACTACTCACGCTGTTCGCAACATGGTAATTAAGGCCTTCGACAACAACCTTGAATTGGTTGAAGGCAAGGAAGCTGAAACTCCAGTTAAGGTTGGCTAATCTAGCCGCTTAGAAATCCCTTTTTTAAAACTTACAGATTTTCTTACAACAATCTACTTAAAAATTACTTACATTACTTTACAAACACATACTTTTAAACTTATCCATTAAAAGCTAAAACGAAAACCCGCGGGGCCTTCTCACCCGCGGGTTTTTGCTTGCTTATTTTTGGAGTAGAATATACTGAAAGTAACTGTAAAAGAAAAAGTGTTGGATGCTTGCTCTCAAAGTCATCCAACACTTTTTGATTTGCTAGCTTATTTTTTCGGACGCCGCCGCGGCCGGGCGGGTTTGCTCTTGACATCAGCCACGCCCTCCAAAAGGTTGGCGTAGCGGGCCATGACGAACAGATAGTCTGACAGGCGGTTCAGGTACTTGAGGCTGTCGCTCTTGACCTCCCCGCTTTCGTCCGCGTACAGCACGCAGACCCGCTCGCTGGTCCGGGCCAGTGCCCGGGCATACTGGAGGTTGGCGCTGGTCTTTGAGCCGCCCGGCAGGATGAATTCCTTCATTTCCGGCAATTCTTCCGTCCAGGCATCGATTTGCTCTTCCATGTAAGTCACTTCAGCCAAGGTAATCGTATGGTGCCGCTTGACTACCAGGTCAGCCTGCAATTCATACATTTCCCGCTCCAGCTTGATCAGCTTTTCTTCCAGGCCCTGGCAGGCCGGAGAAAGGTTGGCCACCGTAACCCCCAGCCAGGACTGCAGCTCATCGAGAGCTCCCAGTGTCTGGATCTGCGGGTCGTATTTGGCGACCATCTTGCCGGTCACCTGCTTGGTTTTCCCCTGGTCACCGACTTTAGTGTAGACTTTAAGCATTTTGCTTCCACCCTACTTTCTTTTTAAACCGGTCCAGGCCCAAAACCAATGGCAGATAAAGGATAGGATAAAAGGCCAGGTTGCCGGCAGCATGATACAAGTCAAAGGTCAGGCCACTGACCCAGTAGGCAATGAAGGCTGCCCAGCCGCCCCAGCCAGCCATGCCCAGGCTGACGAAGAAGCCGTATTCCAGGCCCAGAAAGCCGGCCAGGAGCTCCTGCAGCCAGAATAATTTCCGGCTTTTCAGCGGCAAAAGCCTGGCAAATAACGCCACGGTCAAAGCGCAGGCCGCGTAGGCAAAAATCTGCGGCAAGGTCCAAATGCCAAACCCCAGGAAGATATTAGAGATCACCATGACCAAAATGGCCAGGAGAATCCCCGTCCCTGCCCCCAGTTCCAGCGTCGTCAGCATGATAATGTCGGTCACCGGCTGGACATTGGGGATATCGATGATTTTAAAGATCCGCAAAACCACGCACATCGCAGTCAGCAAGGCCAGCAGGGTCAGCCTTTGCAGCTGGTAGCGTTCCTTGGTCTGCATTTTAGTATTTCTTCAAAGTGAAGACAACATTGGACTTGTTCTTAGTCAGCTTTTGCTTGTCAGCTGCCACCATGGGCATCTTGCCATCAACGGTGTAAGTCCAGTAGAGCTTCTTCTTTTCATTGCCCAGGCCTTTGATCTTGGTAATGAAGACACCATATGAAGACTTAGTGTAGTTGACTTTCCAGGCCTTCTTCAAAACAGTGAAGACAGTCGTCCCCTTCTTGACCTTGAAGGTCTTCTTAGCCAGGGTTTGCTTGTTCTTGGCCTTAGTCGTGTCCTTCAAAGTGTAGGTCACTCTGATTTGCTTAGTCTTGGCCTTCTTAGTAGTCTTCTTAGTAGTCTTCTTAGCCGTTTTAGTGGTTTTGGCTGCTTGAATACTTTGCTTTTGGACTGGCTGGCTGGCAAAAAGGCCCACGAAGGCTGCCAAGGCAACTACGACTGCTAAAATCTTCTTTTTCATCTTTTGTTTCTCCCGTTTTTTATTTTAGTTTTTTCGCCAATTGCAATTTATTAATTGCTTAATCCTAATCATTTACTCTTCATCAACAGGATTTGACAAAGAGCCATTAAATCGCTATTTAGTTTTATTGTTTCCAAGCAGCATCAAACTTTTGCTTACCTTCGTTAATTGCGTTATTAACATTTTGGTGCTTTTGAGCTGCAGAAAGAATAGTTTGCATAATACTGTTCAATTGACCATAGGCTGCGTTTGAGTTCTTTTCTACAGGAACGCTGTACAAGTGCTTCATAACAGTTGAAAGCTTAGCTGGAAGCTTAAGTGAAGTGTTGGACTTGTATGCTGCAGAATTAATTACTGAGTTGTTAACTGGAATGTAGCCAGTTGCGTTAGCCCACTTAAGTTGGCTTGACTTAGATACCAAGAACTTAATGTACTTAAATGCAGCCGCCTTTTGTTCAGCAGTTGCGTGGTTGAACATGTAAATGTCTGTACCTTGTTGCATGTTGTATTTGCCTGGACGAGCAGCAACATCATAAGTAAACTTCTTGCCTACACCTTGCTTAACGAAGCCTTCACCTGCGGAAGTACCAATAAACATGGCAACTTTTTCGTTAGCAAATGGACCTGATAAGTATCCTTCTGAACCGGCAACTCTGAAGTAGCCCTTCTTGATACCATCTGCGTAGTAGTTGATAACGCTCTTTGAAGTTGAACCACTGAAGTTGATCTTGCTTGAGAAGTCAACGCCGGCATTCTTCATACCTAAAATGTAGTAGTTGGAAAGTGAATCAAAACCAGCACCTACTACCTTGTGGTGACTCTTCTTGTAAATAGTTTCAGAAACAGATTTAAGTTCGGCCATAGTGGTTGGAACCTTCTTAATGCCGTATTTCTTAAACATGTCTTTGTTATAAGTTAAAGTTTCAATGGACTTGTTAAATGGAATACCATATTGAGTTCCTTGAATTTGAGCGCCCTTCAACAGTTCGGACCTAATGTCTGAAGCCTTAGCACTGCCCCAACCAACATTCTTGTTGTTGATGTAAGGTGTCAAGTTTACAAGCATCTTATTCTTAGCGGCATTCCAAAGCCAACCTGGGTAAGCTTGCGTAATTGTAGGCAAATTGTTTGGTGATTGCAAAGTTGAGTTGATCTTGGCTTGCAAATCTATGTAAGTACCTTGACTTTCAAGCTTAACGGTAATATTTGGATTCTTCTTTTCGAATTCCTTAGTCAACTTTTGCAAAGTTGATTGTTGTACTCCTACCATACCATGCCAAAAAACAACTGTTGTCTTCTTGGTAATCTTTGATGGAATCTTGCTTGAGCTAGATGAGCTATTGCCATTAGAACAAGCAGCTGTTCCCATTAATGCCAAACCGGCAGCAGCCAACACAGCAAGTTTCTTACTAAACTTCATTTGGATTAATCCTCCCCAAAAATAAAACTAAACAACAAATTTTATTGATTCACTAAAGCGTGATGCTTTGACCACGCTTAGGTAAAATCCGTTTTCCATATGGGTTCTCGACCAGCTCCGGATGCAATGTGTGCACTGGTACTAAAATAGCTGGTTGAACCTCGCTGATGATTTCTTGTAACTCCCCCTCATCTGCGTGGCCAGAACAACGCAGAGCTTTATATTCCACATTATGTTTAGCAAAATTTTCGACAAAAGACTTGTATGCTGGGTCGAAATCACCAAGTGGCTCAGCATTAGAATGGATATACAATCCGCCTTCCATCAACTGATCAAAGTCAGCAACAGCTTGCCAAAGG
Organism: Lactobacillus delbrueckii subsp. jakobsenii ZN7a-9 = DSM 26046; assembly: GCF_001888925.1. Classification (NCBI taxonomy): domain Bacteria; kingdom Bacillati; phylum Bacillota; class Bacilli; order Lactobacillales; family Lactobacillaceae; genus Lactobacillus; species Lactobacillus delbrueckii. Next base: position 452,104 of record NZ_CP018218.1, on the reverse strand, counting down.
AATTCGTGATCATCGTTAAGAAGATCTTGATAAGAAACTTCCGGTTCTGGATTCAGATCAGCGAACTTCGGCTCCTCTGGCAAGTAATAGTACGGAAATTCTTTACCCAGACTCTTATGCAACAAATGAGCCCGTTTTGCATGCAAAACAACTTTCCGTGGTGAATCAGAAATAATTCTAAGCAATCTTTCAACATTGGTTGGGTAGGTGTTAAAAGTAATTTGCCGTTTTGGATTAGCTTTTTGAAGACGAACAACTTCTTGTGTCAATTCATCTTCATTGTTAATCCCGGTAAATTCCTCACTTTGCTTTTCATTCTTTCTTTCAGGCCATGAACTGCCAGTTGCTTCAGTGATGAAAAGATCTGCACCCTTTGAAGCAGCTAAGAATTCATGTACCCAATCCGGATGATAGCCATGCAAACGAATATCACCAGTGAATGAAATTTTTTTATCCGGGGTTTTAACAATTAGACCGGTAGCGCCATATGCATCGTGATCGCTTGGCCAAATTTCCATTGTGATCTCGCCAACCTTAATCGGCTTTTTATATTCAGCCGCGATGATTGGACGAGTGTAGCCTTTTTCATGACCGGCTGCTGGCAAAAGAAAATCGCCTTTTTCATTTAATGCTGGCAGCAAGTGAGCCGTAATTGGGCCGGCATACAATGGAATCGTTGGTGAAAGCAGATTTAAAGCCTTGCTATGATCCAGATGCAGGTGAGAAATATAAGCTGCACTATGTTTCCAACGCTTGGTATCAATTGCTTTGCCCGTGATTTTTTCATCATAAAAATCAGGAACTTCACCAATCAATTGGTACTTAATCAAAGTCTGATAATCTTCATCGTCCATACTCAAACCGAGTTCAGGACGATATACCTCGCCTAAATCAAACAAAACGTGTGAATCATTATAGGCAACTTCAATCATAGGTCCGCCAATTGTGGTCAAGCCATTATAAAAAGTAACGGTTGTTTTATCCCTTAAGGTCATTACGAACTACTCCGCGAATAATTTGTTTTCTAAAAATGAAGTAAAGAACTAAAATTGGCAAAACTGTCAAAGTAGCAGCAGCTAATTGCAATTGGGTTTCACTACCGGCATCAGAAGCGAAATTAGTTAATCCGTTGTTAAGAAGCCGCATACTGTCTTCATTAGTTACCAACAATGGCCATAGGAATGAATTCCAGCCAGAAATAAAGCTTAACAAACCAACAGTGAATAAACCACCCCGTGACATTGGGACTAAAATTTTCCAAATATATTCCCAGTCAGATACACCGTCAATTTTGGCAGCCTTATAAATTGTTCTTGAAATAGCGCCAAAATAGCTCTGCAAGTAGTACATGTAGAAAATTGAAGTAAGGAATGGCAATATCAAACCGAGGTAAGTGTTAAGAAGGCCCATCTTTGCAACAGTATTGTAGTTGGTGAAAATTATTGCTTCACCAGGAACCATCAGCAATGACAGCAAAACGATTTGAACGAAGTTCTTGCCTTTAAAATGAAGGTTAACCATTGCAAAGGCACCTAATATCGCGTTGAACAAACTAACAATTGTCGTTACACTCGTAGTAATGAAGGTGTTTAAGAAATAGCGTGCAAATGGAGCCTGCGCAAAAACACTAGCATAGTTGCCCCATTGTGGATTTTTTGGAATGATTGTTGGCGGAATCGTTGTTGTTTCTTGGAAACTCATTAATCCACCCAAAATCATATAAATGAAAGGAAAGACAGTAATAATTGCAAAGAAAGTCAAAATCAAATAGGCAAATAATCTGCCCCAGCGAATCTTTTTCATCTTTTACTGCCCTCCAATCTTTTTCATCATCTTGCGCTGCAAGAAAGTAATAAACAAAATGATCAAAAATAACACAACAGTGGCAGCCATCGCTACACCTGGCGTACCAACAATCTGGAATTTGTTATAGATGTAGAACACTGCAGTCGTCGCAGAGTTGCCGACGCCGGCTTGCCCATTGAACAAGGCATATACTGAAGTATAAACTTTGAAGGCTGCGATAATATTCATCGTTAATAAGAAAGCGATCGTTGGAATCAACTGCGGCATAGTAATCCGCCAAAACTTTTCGGTACCGCTTGCCCCATACATATCAGCAATCGTGTAATAGTTAGGATCAATATTTCTCAAGGCACCCATCAAGATAACAATGTTAAAAGCCAAGCTTGTCCAAACACCAAAAATAATGATCGTCGTTAATGACATTGAAGGATCATCAATCCAGTTAGGTGCAGGCAAATGCAACGCTTTCAAAACGAAGTTGAGCAAACCATAGTCACCATTGAAAATATAGCGAAAGACAATACCGATCGCAATCGTACTTGTAACATATGGCATGAAGAAAGTAGTTTCAAAGAACGACTTTCTCTTCGCCTTACTGAAAATCAACCAAGCCAGCATAATCGAGATCGCTAAAGCTACTGGTACAGAAACCAAAGCATAAATAATAGTGTTCTTGATTGCCGTCCAGAACTCGGGATCTTTGAAAATATACTGATAATTGCTAAAGCCCGTCCAATCCAAGGCAATTAACGGTCCACCTTGAAAACTCATAACAAAGGCCCGCAAAATTGGGAAAATACTAAAGCCCGTTACAAAAATAATGGTTGGAGCCAGAAAGAGCCAAGCCCTTTTTTGATTTTGCTTCATTAGTAAACACGCTCCCCTTCTGGGGTAAAGATGAAGATGCGATCAAGCCGCATTTTAAGGTTGATATTGTCTCCTGCCTTAATTGGAGTTTCCAAATCAACCAAAGAACGAGCTTGAATGCCATCATGATTGAATTTCAAAATACGTTCACGACCTATCAATTCAATATCTTGAATTGTGACCTTAACGTTTCCACTTTCAGCTGGCAAAATATTTTCAGGTCTAACTGACAAAACATATTTGCCATCTTTTAATTCATGCTTAAAACGGTCTTGTTTCAAATCATTGACTGCAATTTCAAAATCTGAGCCAGTAACTTTACCATCTTTGACTTCAACCGAGAAGTTGTCAATTACTGGATTGCCAACAAAGTTAGCAACAAAGTAATTATTTGGTTCCAAGTAGAAGTTTTGAACCAAATCATCTTGTTGAATCACGCCGTCATTGAACAGAATGATCTTATCGCCGATCGACAAAGCTTCTTCTTGATCATGTGTAACAAATAAAGTCGTAATGCCAACTTTTTTGACTAATGAACGAATTTCTTCACGAATCTTTAACCGCAGACGAGCATCCAAATTACTCAATGGTTCATCCATAAGCAAGATCTTAGGTTCTTGCACCAAGGCACGGGCAATCGCTACACGCTGCTGTTGACCACCGGAAAGCAGACCAGGTTTTTGATCCGCAAATTCATCAATCTGCGTTAAATTCATGTACTTTCTAGCAACCTTTTCAGCTTCAGCCTTAGGACGCTTATTCTTGCCGACCGTTAATGGAAACATAATGTTTTGCAAGACAGTCATATGCGGATATAGGGCATAGTTCTGGAAAACATAACCGATTTGCCGATCCTTAGGCGCGGTTTTTACTACCGACTTGCCATCAAATAAAATGTCACCGCTAGTTGGTGTAAGAAGACCGGCCAGCATATTCAAAATGGTCGTCTTTCCACAGCCGGAAGGGCCTAATAAGCAGACCAGATCGCCTTTTTTAACGGAAAAACTAACGTCCTTGATTGCTTCATGGCCGTTTTCATAAACCTTGCGTAGATTCTTTACTTGAACAAAATTTTCATCATTCATTAGTTACACACCACAATATCTTGATAATTTTCGCCCATTAGTTACACACCACAATATCTTGATAATTTTCGCCAATTGCAAGAATAAATTGAACACTTACCATAACATTTGGTAGATTTTGACTATCTACGCCGGTAAATGCGGTCAAGTTCGGTGTCAAAGTACTCTTCTGGAGTCTTGTAGTTTAAGATCTTCCGAGGAAGAGAGTTGCACCATACCTCGATCTTAGCAATATCTTCCACACTGTACTTATCCATACGGTCTCCCTTGGGAATATAGCGTCTTATAAGCCCGTTGTGCCGTTCTACGCTGCCTTTATCACAGGATGTATAAGGACACAAGAGTCTTGGAAACTTGTTCAAGATCGGATAGATCTGCGAACTCAGATCCGTTGTCGGTTGTGATAGACTTAAAGATTTGATTCCATTTGGATCCGTAGTACTCTCGAAGCTTATCAAATGCCTTCATAACGCTAGCTGAGGTCTTATCCTCAATCTTGATCATGAAGAACTGACGCGTCTTTCGTTCGCACAGAGTAAGCAACACATCATCGTCCTTAGTCTTGTGTCCAAGAACCAGATCGCATTCCCAGTGACCAAAGTCCTTACGGCTTTCGACTCTAGGACTACGTTCATCGATGCTTCGTCCCAGGATACGCTTGTTTACACGGGCACGACGAGTCTTAGTATTGCGCTTGACCTTCTCTGGGAGATCACCGTTCTTGATATCCATTAGGCCCAAGTCAACGTAGTTATACAGAGTTTTGGTTGATACGACCTGATCCTTCTGGAAGATTCCCTTGGCCAAAGCATAACCCACGCAAGCATCAAGAGACCAGCCATGATTATGGAAGCAGTGGGAAACATAGTCGATGAACTTTTGTCTGCGAAGAAACAAGCTCTTGCGGCCGCATTTGCTTCTATGTAGTTCGTAAGTTCTTTGCCCTTCGACAGCTTTATACCGCTTCACATTGCCGGTATACAGGGATACTGTGCCTCTTTTGAGCTCATATCCGACCGTGCTTGGTGAGCAGTTAAGTTCTCTAGCTATAGCACGATTAGAGTAGCCCTTAGAGTGCAGCTCCTGGATTGTAGTCCGGTCGTTCAGCGTAAGGTGCTTGCCCTTTTGGTGTGGTTTAGTGTTAGAATATGAATGATCCATTTTAACCTCTCTAGAAATGTTTGTGGTAATTCATATTCTACCAGATGGTTGAAATGGATTTTTTGTGCTCGAATCCAGTGAAAACGATTTTTCTTACTGGATCAGAACAGTGTTCAGTTTAATTTTACAATCGGCGATTTTAGTTTTTTCTTATGTCTTTTATCGCTATTTTGCCTGCCTTACTTAATTGGGCAGGCGCCGCCTTCACAGTCGGTCTGGTCGACCAGTTCCAGGTCCTTGACGTCGCTGTTCAGCTGGCTGAAGACTTCTTCCACGTTGCCGGTAATTTCCTGGCTGCGCTTTTCGTAAGTCTCCTTATCGATCGGTTCCTTTGGCGCTTGCTGCAGGGAACCGCCAAAGTATGGCAGAAGCGAGGTTGACTTGGTGATAAAGCGGTACTGGCGGAGCAAGGGTTCAACCTGGTCACCTTCGGAATCCTGGAAAGTAATCGTGCAGGAAACCGCGTTGTCCGACCAGTAAGTCTGCAAGAAGGCCTGGGTGGCAAACTGTTCCGCGATTGAAACCGTGCCAGCTGAGGCAAAGTTAGGGTTGTCCGCCCCTACCGCCTTGATCGGGAATTCCACGCAGGTCGTGTTTTCCGTGTAGATGTCGGCTTCCGTCCGGTAGCCGCAGGCCTTCAAGGCTGGCAAAAGCGGGTCAGAATCCTGGAAACGGATCCGCTGGATCAAGTAAGCCCCGTAGTGGAAGTGCATGCCTTCACTGGCACCGGCCAGCTTAGCCACCGTGCCTGATGGCTTGACCGTGGTGTGCTTGATTGATTCATTGCAGCCCAAAGTCTTACTGTAGGCCTGGTCAGCCTTGACCACGGCCTTGTAAAGCTGGTCAACCATCTTAATGGCCCGCTTGTCGTAGACTGGCACCTTGATAGCTTCATGGGTTTCCGGGTCAAAGTCATCCTTGAAGCCGGTAACCACCCGGTTGCCCAGTCTGGTCAAAAGCCAGTCCTGGATCCCGGACATGGAGATCCCGATCCGGCGGTTCTTTTGAATTATTTTCCGGGAAATTTCCCAGTCATAAGGACTGAAGGTTACCCGCTTGGCGTAGCGGGCCGCTAAGGCAAAAACTTCCTGCAAATCCCAGCCCTGTTCTTCCGCGATCAGCGGGAAGACTTCAAAGAGGTTGCAAGGTTCCCCGTTGGCCAGGGAGATCTCCCCACAAGGGTTGGTCCCTTCCACGTCCCCGTCAATTCCAGCCTGGTAGCCATCAATAATCCGGCCATAGTTCTTGGATAGGTCCAGGTTCACGATCCCTGGCTCCCCGTTTTCCCGGATCCCGGCAGCGATCGGCTGGTAGCCGCTGAAGGCTGAATCAACCGCCACGCTGTTGTTGGATGCCCAGCGGTGGTGCATCAGCTTCTCTTGGTCCTGCTTCATGGAAATGAAGTCCTGGTCATCATTTGAGCCCAGGGCCAGTTCCGCTGACCGGCGGACATTGCCGGCCACGACTGCCTTGCCGATCAAGTTGCAGATGTCGGCGGCATCGACAGCCGTAAGACGGCCACCAGCCTTATTATTCAAGACTTCGTTAACGTCCAGCAGCATGGAGATCAAGGGCATTGGGCCGGAAGCCGTGCCGCCGAAGCCATGGATTTCTGCCCCGTAAGGACGGATGTCGGACAAGTCCAGGATCAGCTTTTGCTTACGGTCCGGGTTGGTCTGGGCAAAGTGGAGGTCAATCAAGAGGGCATTGGCCAAAACCCAGCCCTCCCGGGTGTCCGGCAGGCGGTAGTAGATACTGTCAGCATCTTGAACTAATTCATTCTTGCCGACGGCCCCGACCTTGACGGAAGCGTCGTAGGATTCACTGGTCTCATCGACCACCAGCTGCAGGTCGATGGCAAAGTCGACCCGGGGAATCTGGCTGATGTTGGATCTGGCAACTGAGAAGCCAACCCCGCCCCCCTTCATCAGTTCGTCAAAGAGGAAGGAGAAAGGCATGGAAACGGCCTTTTCCTGCTTGCCAAGGTAGCTGGGCACGATCTTGCTGTCCCCGTACTTTTGCGGACGGATGGCCACAAACCAGCAGTTGTTTAAGGAATCCCCGGTCTGTCTCTGATAGTCAGTCCCGGAAATCCACAAGTTCCGGCCAGATGGCGTCGCGCCCAGGCCGTAGATCAGCTTGTAGAGCCGCTCTGCTTCTTCAGTCAAGCTCTGCTTCAGTTCCAGACTTGGGGAGTCTTGAAGGCGGGGATCCAGGTTGATGTTGCCTTCAACCACCCGCTTGACGGTTTCATCCCAGTTTTCACTCCGTCCCTTTTCCGGAAGCCAGCGGGCGTAGGTCCGCTTGTAGGTGACCCAGCCCAGCTTGCCCCAGTGAGGTTTTACACTCGCTTTCACCCGGTCGATAAATTCCTCCGAGAGAGATATTTCTTCACTCATCTTCTCAGGTCCTTTCTGCTTGTCTCATTATTTTTTAAGCACTCCATATATTAGCACTCTTCCTGTGAAACACAAGATGTAGTATTGTGTAACTAGGCGAACACGAGAAACTGTATGTTGGCTTAATTCAAGCCCCGTAAGCCTTCACCCGCTGTCAAATTTTTTTGAAAAATTTTTTAGCAATTTTTGTTCGGCTTTTCCGGATATATACAAAAAGACTATATAACCACCAATTCGTTTTTCGGCATATTATATAGTCTTTCTTATAATTTTTTTACTTCTTTTTGCTTTTGTCTTTAAAATTCTGCTTGGTCCGGATCCAGGACTGGCTGGCCGATCCCTTGCAGGCCATCCAGCTTGGCCATGTCATCTGCAGTAAGCGCAAAGTCAAAGACCTCAGCGTTGGCCTTGATGTAGTCCGGGTGAACTGACTTCGGTAGTGGTAAAAAGTTATGCTGCAGGGACCAGCGGATCAAAACCTGGGCGCTGGACTTGCCGTACTTGGCCCCAACTGCCTTGATGGTCTCATTGCCCAAAAGACCGCCCGTGCCCAAAGGACTGTAAGCCTCGCTCAAAAGGCCGTATTCCTTGTTAGCGGCCGTTACTTCCGCTTGCAAGTCATTTGGGTTGAGGCAGATCTGGTTGACCACAGGCTTGATTTCTGCCGTTTTTAAGAGGGCTTCCAGGTGGTGGCGGCGGAAGTTGGAGACCCCGATTGCCCGGATCTTGCCAGCTTGAACGGCTTCTTCCATGGCCCGCCAGGCTTCCGCGTTGCCTTCTGCCCAGTGGTCCCGGATGGCAACTGGATTTGGCCAGTGAATCAAGTACAGGTCCAGGTAGTCCGTGTCCAGCTTGAGCAGGCTGTCGTCAATAGCCGCCTTGGCCCCTTCATAGCTGTGGGACCCGTTCCAAAGCTTGCTGGTCACGAACAAGTCGCTCCGCTTGACACCGCTGCGCTTGATGGCCCGGCCCACGCTGGCTTCATTGCCATAAACTGCGGCCGTGTCGATGTGCCGGTAGCCGGCATTCAAGGCTGTCTCAACTGCTTCTTGGGCCACATCGCCGTCTGGCGTCTGCCAGGTCCCGAAACCGATTACCGGGATCTTGACCCCATTGGCTAATTCGTAAGTATCTTCCAAACCGTGCAAAGTCATTTTTTGCCTCCTGTCATTTTCCTTACTTTTTGTAATTAAGCTCATTATAACAAAAATCCTCCCGACCGGGAGGATTTTCTTACGCTAAAATTCTTTTGACTTGTCAGAATCGTTTTAATTATTCCAAGCTGGCCAGGCTGTCCTTCAGCTTCTTAGCGGAAGCTTCCAGCTTGGCTTGTTCGTCAGCTGGCAAGTCCAGAACTGGCACTTCTTCTACCCCATGCTTGCCAACGATTGACGGGTAGCCGATGTAGGTCCCCAGAGATTCAACGTAGCAGCTGGTCGGGCCGTAGAACTTGGCGTCAGAGAAGACGGCTCTGGCCAAACGGACCGCGCAGGTAGCGACAGCGTAGCAGGTGTAGCCCTTGCCCTTGCCGACCATGAAGGCATTGTCCTTGCTCAAGCGGTCCATTTCTTCTTTCTCTGCTTCATTGAAGAGGTCCTTGGCTGGCCGGTTGTTGACCCAAACAGTTGACCAGGCCGTGAACTGGCTGGACCCGTGCTCGCCCAGGTTGAAGCCGGACACGTTTCTCGGGTCCTGGCCCAGCTTTTCCCCGACAACCCGCTGCATTCTGGAAGTGTCCAGGAAGGTCCCGGTCCCGAAGACCTGGCTCTTTGGCAGGCCTGTCACCTTTTGCAAGATGGAGGTTACCACGTCACAAGGGTTGGAGATGTTGATGATGACGCCCTTGAAGCCGCTGTCCTTGATCTTCTGGCCAACTTCAACCGCGTTCTTGGTGTTGATCGGGAATTCCGCGAACCGGTCGCCTGTCGTGATTGAGGCCGCCACGTCACCAAAAGCGGTGATGATCAAGTCAGCGTCCGCCAGCTCTTTCCAGTCGCCCCACTTGACGTTGACGTAGAAGTCGTTTCTGCCCAGGGTGTCGCGCAAGTCGCCCCATTCAGCCCGACACTTGGTCTCATTCTTGTCCAGCAAGACCAATTCGTCCGCTACCCCGTGGGTAAAAAGAATAAAGGCCGCCGTGGCCCCAACGTGTCCCATGCCGATCACTGCTACTTTTCTCATTAAAGATTCCTCCTTATTTTTTAATATGTCATCAATCGTTTTCTCATAATAAACAATAAAACAATTTTGTCCAAAGTGCAAGCCTTACTTAATTAAAAAAGTTTCAAGCCAGTTAAAAATTCAGAAAACAAGGCAAAAGTAACAGGAAAGAAAAAAGGACTGCCGCTTAAAGCGAAAGTCCTTCTGCTTAATCTTTAAAACTGAATTCCAGCGGATCCTGGTCGGCACTCAAACTAGCCGGGCTCGGTTCGTTCCGCTTCAAATTACCTAAAGGATAGAACCCCCGGCTGTAGTTCTTGTCACTGGCAAAAATCAAGACCTTGTCGCTGTCCGGGTCATAGCCGATTTCACCAACCGTGGCATGTGTCAATTCCTGCCCCTTAGGGGTTGGCAGCTTAACTGTCTGCTTGCTGATCAGCACGCTATCCTTCTTGCTGGCCGTAAAATCCAGGTCAACCTTCTTGCTCTCCCACTGCTTGAGCAGGCTGACAGAAGTCGGCGTCTTGGGCAGGATGCCAGTAATCTTGCTCTTCTTGCCGGACAATTCCACCTTCATGTTCTTGAAGTGGTGGTTGTCGGTTGACTTGACTGCCTTCCGGTACTCTGAAGTATCGAAGGCGTCTGAACTGCTTTCTGCTTTCTGGCCACCGCTCGAGACGGCCATAATCACCGTGCCGGCAAAAATGACCAGGATCAAGCCGATGACCCCTTTTTCTAATCTCTTCATATACACATACGCCTCATACACTAAAAATTAACTAAAACTTCTTTGTTTCTTCAACCTCTAACTTCTAATTGTAACCAAATCACAGCTTAATTTCCAATAAAATTGGACAATGATCCGCTCTTTCTCCAGTCTCGATCATTTCCGACTTCTCCACCTGGTCAGCCAGGCGGTTGGAAACCAGCCAGTAGTCGATTCTCCAGCCGGAATTATTGGCCTTAGCCGTCCGCACCCGCTGGGCCCACCAGGAGTAGACGCCCTCCACCTGGCCGTGGATCTGGCGGAAGGTATCCGTGAAGCCCGCCGCCAAAAGCTGGCCAAAGCCCGCTCTTTCTTCATCCGTAAAGCCGGCGGAATGGTGGTTGTTTTCCGGGTGCTTCAAGTCGATTTCCTGGTAGGCGGCGTTGAAGTCCCCGCTGGCCAGGACTGGCTTCTTCTTGTCCAATTCTTCCAGGTAGGCCCGGTAGCACTTGTCCCATTCCTGCCGGTCACCCAAGCGGACCAGACCGTTGCCGGCATTTGGCGTGTAGACCTGGGTCACGTAAAAGTCCGGGAATTCCAGAGTCAAAATCCGCCCTTCAAAGTCCATCGGCTCCGGGGCCCCGATTTTCGGCCGGGTCACTACCGGATCCAGGCCCTTCTTATACAAAAACATCGTGCCCGCGTAACCCTTCCGGGCTGGCTCCATGCTGGACCGCCAAACGAAATCATATTCCGGAAAAAGGTCAGCCAGAGCCGCCTGATGCTTTTTGCTTGGCCCGCTGGCCGGCAGCTTGGTTTCCTGCAGGGCCAGGACATCTGGGTCCAGGTCATGCAAGTTTTTCAAGACCCCCCGGGTCATTTCCGCCCGCGGGGAAGTCCCCGTCAAGGCCGCGTTCAATGAGTCAATGTTCCAAGAAATCAGTCGCATTTTATCTTCACTTTCTGTTTTTCTTTACTCTCTGTCGTTTTTACTCTTCGCTTTTTTCTAGATCGCCAAAATTTCCAGGGGATAGTCGACCGTGTAGTCAGCCTTTTCCTTCTTCAGGCTGGCCGGGTCAAAGGCGCCCCAAGTGCAGGCGCAGGCCGCGTAGATGTGGCGCGATTCGCAGATCGTGCCGTCGAAATCAAAAAAGTAATTTTCCATTTTTCCCCAAATCTTTCTTAAAGTCTGTCTGCTTTAAGTATAACGGAAACTAACGCAGAGCGGTCGGGGCGAAGTCTTTTTTCAAGATCCGCTGGAACTGGGCATAGTTGTCCACCTCAAAGAGGGGGTGGACTGGCAGGGTCTTCTGCCGGTGGCGGTGGTTGAACCAGATGCTGGCAAAGCCGTAGTTTTCCGCTCCCATGATGTCAGAGGACAGGCCGTCGCCGAAGAAGACAGTTTGGTTGGGGCTGTAGCCGCTTCTGGCGAAAAAGTAGTCAAAAATTTCCGCGTTTGGCTTCTGCACCCCGGCTTCCTGGCTGGTCACGACCAGGTCAAAGTAGTGTCTTATCCCGGCTAATTCCAGCCGGTGCTCCTGGCCAAATTGCTCCCCGTTGCTCAAAACCGCCAGGCTGTAGCCCAGTCTTTTGGCATAGCGGAGGGTGTCCTTGACCCCGGGCAGGAGCTTGTGGCCGGTGTGGAAGTAGCTGTGGAATTCGTCAGCCGTCTCCATCCCGTCGACTTCGACCCCGCAGTATTTTTTGATAATATCCGGGAACATGATCTCGTAGAGCTGGTTCAAGGTCAGCTCACCCTTTTCCAGCCGCCGCCAGAGACCCTGGTTGTAGGCGTGGAATTCTTTTTCAAATTCGTCACTGATCTCCCAGCCATGGGATTTGAAGAGCTGAACCAGGGAGTCGTGGACCGTTGCTTCAGTGTCGAGCAAGGTGTCGTCAACGTCCAGGATAATTTGCTGATAGCGCATGTGGCCTCCTTATTTTCTGTTGCATTGCTTGTTTCTATTAGGCGTATTAAGATTCCATTATAGACAAAAAACTAAAGCAGTGCAAAAAATTACTTTCAGTTTATCTTACCCCCATTTTCTCCTTTTCCACATCTTGGGCCTTACTCCGGCAAGCAACTACGATATATTGTGGATAACTCCTGTGGAAGTTGTGCATATCTAGTAGCATCCCCGGCGCTTAGTCACTAGACCTGCTTTTCCCCATATTTTTGCATCTTTTTACCTAACCTTTATCTTTGCTACTTTTCCCTCCAGCGATTGCTATACATGTACTTGGCAAAATATCTTATTGACAAAAAGCCCCAGTAAAACTATATTAATCAAGTAAGCAATAGTTTTGCTGGATTGGAGGAGAAAAATGTCCAGAAAAAATACTTTTCAGCTCTGTCTTTTGGCCTTATCCACGGCCTTGATCATTGTCGGCAGCCAGTTGGCGGTCCCCTTGCCGGGCGGGGTCCCTTTTACCCTGCAGACCCTGGTAATCCCCCTAATCGCGGCTGCCTTTGGCTGGCAGCTGGGAACCGGCGCCGTCGCCCTCTACCTGCTCTTAGGGGCCGCCGGTCTCCCCGTCTTCAGCGGCGCCAGTGGCGGCATCGCCGTCCTTTTCGGGCCTAACGGAGGCTTTCTCTGGGCTTTCTTGCCCCTGGCCATGATCACGGGCCTGGCTAAAGGAAACAGATTTTATTTGACCCTGGCGGCCGGGATTGCCCTCTTCTTACAACTGCTCCTGGGCGCTGCTTGGCTAGCCTGGATCAGCCATTTGCCTTTTACAGCCGCGGCTAACGCTGCTATCTGGCCTTTTTTGCCCACAACCTTAGCCAAACTGGCCCTGGTCGTTGCCTTGGCCCCACGCTTGCGGGGGATTTTTACCACTTACGCCGGCAAGGTCGGCCGCGGCTACCAAAAATAAGCTGGAAGAAAGCAGGTACAGATAAAAGAAAAGGCGAAGCCCTTCTTAGAGTTTCGCCTTTTACTTTGTTCAATTTTGCCTTGTTTTGGCCTTACTGCTGGTAAATCGTGGCCAGTTGCTGGGCCAGGTCGGGCTGCTTGAGCTCGATCTGGGGCACCAGTTCCATGGCGTCGATCTTCCCGCTGTGAATCCGGGAGATGTTTTCCGGAGTCAAGCCTTCCGTCTCGATGATTTCCAAAGTGGTCGGCAGCTTGTGGTACTTGTACATCTTTCCCCGCAAAGCCTCCTGCCGGGTTCCGTCCAGCATCCGTCTGAGCAAGTCCCGCAGTTCATCTTCCTGCTCGTCCGTTACAGTGAAGCCGATCAGGCGCAGGGACCGGGGCACGGCGTTGATGGTCTCTTCCACCGTCTTGCCGTAGCTGACCGAGTGCAGCTGGGTCAGCGCCTCAAAGAAGGCTTCTTCCAGCCGGTCGTCGCTGAGGCCTGGATTGCTGTCTTTCAGATACTGGCGGTACTCTTCCGTCGCCGTGGTCCGTTCATAATACCATTCGTTTTCCCGGCGCAAAAATTCATCCTTCTCCGGCACATAATAGAGGCGGTTGTGCTGGAGCTCTTTGATCCGCTTGAAATCTTGCGGCAGGTCCATCAAGACCCAGTCGCCGTAAAGGTAGAATTCCTCATCCTCATCTTCGCCCCGCTCTTCCACCAGCAGTTCCCTTTCACCGGCCACATTGTAGTCCTGGTCGCTCTGGTCCAACATGGTGAATTCCCAGAAGTCGTCCTCGTCAATGTTGAGCAAGGGGTTCTGGTGGCTGAAAATATGGTACGCGTGTCTCAGCGGAATAATGCCGTACATGTTGATCATGGCGTAAAGATAGCGCCGGATCAACAATTTGTTTTCTTTACTAATCATCTGTCTCACCTACCATTTTCGATAGATCTTTCCCTACTTCTCCCTACAAGCTATTATAGACCAGCAGGGCAAAAATCAGTACATCGGCCGGCCAAATTCTTCCAGGCTGACCTGGCCGTTATCATCGACATTCAAGACCGTCATCTCGTTGTGCTTAGGCAAGTCGGTTCTGAGGTGCTTGCCACCGTAGATGCAGGCCAGGCAATGGATGACGCAGGCATGACCAACCAAAAGGATCCGCTCTGACTCATCATGGTTGACCAGGTAGTCGATCCCCCGCTTCAGGCGGCTTTCAAACTCGATCCCGCTTTCAGCATCCCCCTCCGGGTCAGCCGCGTGGAATAAGTCCCCGATTTCCTGCCAAGTGTAGCCGTCCTTGACCGCGTCGACCAGGCGGGGGTACTTGGTGGACTTGAAGGCCGCCGCTACTCCTTCCGTATCATGAAAGGCCTCGTAGTAGCCAAAAAATAGCTCCCGCAAGTCAGCGGTCTGGGTCATCTCGGTTGACTCCCAGTTGTCATTTTCCGAAACGATGATCTTCCGGGTGTCAGCGGCCCGCTTCAAGTCACTGGAGGCCACCAAGTCAAAATGCTGGTCCTTCAAGGCCTTCCCCATCCGGTGGGCACCCTCGATCCCTTCTTCAGTCAAAGGGGCGTCAGACCAGCCCTGCAGGCGCTGGTACTTGTTCAAATAGGTCCGGCCATGGCGAACCACGTAGATCTTCTTCATTGTTCAACCTCTTCCTTGGGCAGCTGCTTCATCATTTTCGCTGCCAGCAATTGATAACCGCGCGGGCCAAAATGCAGGCCGTCGTCAAGTTCTCCCCGGCACAGGGCTTTCAGGTCTCCCTCCTTCAGCATGGCCGTGAAAAAGTCGACATAGGCAAGCTGGTATTCAGCCGCGACTTCCTCCATTACTTTAGCATACTTTGCCAGTTTCGCGTTGGTCCGCCCCCTCTGCTTAGCTTCATCCACCGCCGGACCGGAGACCAGGACGGTTTTGGTCCCCGGATAAAAGCAGACCAGGGCAGAGACAATAGCCTGGAGGTTCTTCCGGTACTGGTCTAGTGGCACTTGCTTATGACTGGCCGCGTCATTGACTCCGACCATTAAGAAAAGCTGGTCAGCCCGGGGCCGCTTTAAGGCCAGGTCTCCTAACAGGGCTAAAAGGGCGCCGGAATTGATGCCAGACACCGCCGTATTGTCGATTTCCAGGTCAGGCTTTTTCTCTTTCAGGGTCCAGTTGATTCTAGGCTGATCCAGCCCTTCCTTGCGGGCAAAGATGCTGTCACCGAGTAATAAAATTCTCATTTCTACCTTTCTATGCCAGGAAAACATCAAGTCTGCCATCGACAAGGCGAGGGAGGCCCTCCAGTACACCGATGATGACTTAACTCAACTGTATCACGTTTTTGACGAAAGCGTCCGGGAAAAGTACGTCAATCGCGACTATGTCCTGACTCACTTCTAGGAGGCCCTGGATAAGCTCTGGATCAAGCCTTACTACCAGATGGAGACGAGAAGACGAGAAGTAAAAAATCAGCACCCGGACCGGTGCTGATTTTTTACATGCTAAATTTCTACTCCAATCATCAGCCCGCCCGCTTCAGCGTAGAAGCTGCATAGGGCGCGGCAGGTGCCCAGGTCAACCCTGGCCTCTGGACGCTTTTTCCTGATCAAGTCGTGAAGCTCAGCCGCGCTGTCGAAGTTGTCAGCATGGTCGATCTTGACCCGGCCGCCCCTGTAGCCCTTCTCTTCCAAAGTTCTCAGCAGGGCTGCCAGGGTCTTCTTCTCCCCTCTGGCCTTGCCCAGGGGCTTGATTTCGCCTTCCTCTGCCCAGCCATAGACCCATATTTTCAAAAGTCCGGCGATCTTGGCCACCGCCGGGCTGACCCGGCCATTGTTGGCCAGATTGGTCATCGACTTTAAGGCAAAAAAGAGGCGGACATGGTTTTCCAGGTAGTCGCTCACTGCTTCCACCAGGTCCGGGAACTGCATCCCCTTTTCCTTCAGTTCCGCGATCTTCTCCGCCGCCAAAAACTGGGCCGGACCCGCGCTTTTACTGTCAAAAACGTGAATCAAGGCATCCGGGTATTCTTCCTGGTAAATCTTTGCCGCCTGCATGGCTGAATTGTAGCTGCCGGACAAGCCCGATGAGATGGTCACGACATAGATCTCGCTGCCCCCGGCGTAAGCGTCCAGCCAGGCTGAAATACTGGGGCAGGCTGAAGACGCCGCGATCCCGTCCTTGGCTCTTTGATTGAATTCCGCCTGGTCAAAGCTGGCGTCGTCCAGCCAGGTCTTATCCCCTTGAATCAGGCTCAAGGCCGCTACTTCCAACTGGCAGCTCCCCAAGTTGCCCGCTGTCATGTTAGCTCCGGAATCAGTTACTATCTTAATTGGCATATTTCATAATCCTCGTCATCGGTTTCTTAAAAACTTTTGCTTAAGTCTATAGCAGGAAAGTCCTCGTGTCAAGTTTTTTGAAAACCGCTAAGCTGTTTTGCTATAATGTGGATGATCGAATTTTGTTTTGTCTTTATTTTTTGTATCAGCTGACAGGAGGTTTTTATGGAAAAAATTGCCCGTTCCCTGGCCGGCCTGCACCTGCCCCGCTACCAGGAACTGCCCCAGATGGGCCTGTACCTGGAGCAGACCGCGACTTATATCAATGAGGCCCTGGCCCCCTTGGAAAACGTCCACCTGACCAGTTCCATGGTCAGCAACTATGTCAAGCATAACCTGATCGCCTCACCTAAAAAGAAGCTCTACAGCCGCCAGCAGATCGCTGAGCTGGTCTTTATCGCCGTGTCCAAAAACGTCCTCTCCCTGGCTGACCTGCGCGAGGCCCTGAAGCTGCAACGGTCCAGCTACGACACTGAAACAGCCTACAACTACATGGTTGATGAACTGGAAAACGTTCTGGCCTACGTCTTCGGCTTTAAAGGCGAGCTGACCGACGTTGGCCACGAGCATGGCGAATACAAAACCATGCTCCGCAACGTCATCATGACCGTCAGCTACAAGGTCTACCTGGACAAGTACTTTGCCCAGTTTACCGGCCAAGAAGAAGAGTAAAAAAGTAGAAAAGAAAGACAAAGGATGACCTGCACCAGAACAAGACCGATAAGCTTGATGCCTTATACCTTGCCAAGCTGCAATCTGAGCACCCGCAGCGGCTGGCCTACGTTCAAAGCGAAGAATATCAAGAATTGATGGCCAATAACCGTATCTACGAGCAGGCTTCGCACGATCTGATAACCAACAGGAATAGACTGCACAAAGCCATTCAGCTCACTTTCCCAGAGATTGAGCACTTAATGGTTAATCCGAGAGGGAAAAACTACTGGAGTATTGTCCTCAGATTCCCACACCCAGATATCGTACTAGAGACAAAAGAAGCCGATATCATCGACTTCTTAAAAGGCTTATCTGGTATTGGTAAAAAGCGCGCTAACGACATAACGCAAAGCCTTATTCGTTTGGCTAAAGTCGCATGCCCAGCGGTCAAAAAGAACAGTGCTCATGTCCGTGGCCTCAAAATGGTTATTAACAACATTCTGAGCACTGAAGAAGAGTGCCAGACTGCTTTACAGGAGATGGCTAAGCTGGCTCCTAAGCGAGATCTGGAGATCCTCACAAGCATTCCATGCATTGGCGAAAATACTGCTCTAAGAATCATTAGTGAGCTTGGGGACATCAGACGTTTTAACAACCCTAGCCAATTAAATGCCTTCGTTGGTGTTGATCCTCAAGTTTATGAATCTGGCAATCTCACGGCCCACCTGTCAATTTCAAAGCGTGGGACAGCTATTGGCAGAAAGGTGCTGTACTTGGCCATAAACCAAATTCAGTCGGCTAAGAAAGCGGGAAACCCTTGTCATATTGCGGATTATTACGAGAAACGAAAACGGTCTTCTGAGACTGCAAGTCACAAGAAGGCCGCTATCGCATCGATCCATAAATTATTACGGACGATCTTCACTTTAATTAAGAATGATCAATTGTATAGCTATGACGTAGCCAAACATAACCAAAGACTTTTGTCATAAGAATTGATCCAATAGATATTATAACAGCCTCTTTTTTGAAATTACAGAAGGTGGCTGTATTTATCGTGCCCTAAATCAGATATTTGACTTGATTCTCCGGGAGCTATTTCCCGATTAGGCCTTTATTTCAAAATAAAATTGCCTAAAATCGTTGATAACACTTGACTTAGAGTAGAAAAATAAAAAGACCGGCCTTAGTCGATCTTTTTAACGTCTTTAATATTTGATTCACTGGAAATGTAGTGGGGCCGGCGCTTGCTTTCCATGTAGATCTTGGCCAGGTATTGCCCCATCACGCCCAGGCTGAGCATGACCAGACCCCCGATGAAGATCACCACGCAGATCAAGGAAGCCCAGCCGGCTACCGGGTCCCCTTTGATCAACTTGCGCAGAACGATCACGATCAGCATGATAAAGGACACCCCGGTCATGAAGAAACCCATCCAGGAAGACAGGTTCAAAGGCACCAAGGAGAAGTTGATGATCCCGTCAACGGCGTACCTGAGCAGCTTCCAAAAGTTCCACTTGCTTTCCCCGGCTACTCTTTCCACGTTCTCATAAGGGAGCCAGTAGGTCTTGAAGCCAACCCAGCCAAAAATCCCCTTGGAGAACCGGTTGTATTCGCTCATCGCCACGATCGCATCGACCATGTCCCGCTTCATCAAGCGGAAGTCCCGAGCCCCGTCGACCACGTCAGCATCAGAGATCCTGTTGATGATCTGGTAGAACTTGCGGGCAAACCAGCTTCTGACCGGCGGTTCACCCTTCCGGTCCTCCCGCCGGGTGGCCACGCTGTCATATTCACCGGAGTCCAGGATCTTGATCATTTCCGGCAGAAGGGTCGGCGGGTCCTGCAAGTCGGCGTCCATCACGGCCACATAGTCCCCGCTGGCATTGACGAAGCCCGCGTACATGGCGGCTTCCTTGCCGAAGTTTCTTGAAAATGAAATATAAAAGACATGGGGATCCTTGGCGGCCAAGTCGCGCAGGATTTCCAAAGTCTTGTCCTTGGACCCGTCGTTGACAAAAATCAGCTCGTAGTCGTCGGGCAGTTTTTCCAGCACCTCATGCGCTACCGGATAAAAAAGGGGCAAGGCCGCTTCTTCATTGTAGCAAGGCACGATAATTGAAATCTTTTTCATGTTTTTACTTCTTTTCTTCACTTTCTGCTTGCTTACCCTTAAGTTTAACCCCTAATCTGGCGCAGATAAAGCCTGGCTAGGAAAGCCAGGAAATTGCCAAAAGCAGCTTGATCTTTCCGCCCTTGACGGCCTTGATCGTGAGCGGCTTTCTGACCTACTTGTTCAAAACAGTTTTATTGTAAGAACTGGCCGCTTTGTCAGTCTGCTCTTGCCAGTATTCCATGTTCTTGTAAGCATCTGACCAGCCAGTAATGACCGGCTTAGGGTCAAACTTATAAGCCGGCAGGTAGTCGGCGATTGGCTTTTTTGGTCAAAGTCAAAAATTTATGCAGGTCTTTGGAGTGCATGGCCGCGTTAGCCTGCCGCATAGCTTTTTTTCCGGGCCGGAGTCAAGGCGATCAAGCCCGACTTGGTCCATTTGATCTTGTGCTTGTCCGGATCAGTAACTTCATGGCCAAAATTGGTGGTGGCATTGCGCGCGACATTGTTTAAATAGCTGTTCCAAGCATCAACATTCATGTAGTAAACCAGACTGTTAATGCTGATGGCCAGAGACAGGCCGGTCAGGCCGTAGACCAGCCAGGACCAATGATTGGACTTCTTTCAGCATAATTTCCGCCGACATCCCCATCCCCAGCAAGATCAAGGGGTAAGCCAGGCAGACAAATCGGGACGGGAACTGGAGGAAGCGGGCCAGGAACGAAAACCGGTTAGAAATACGGTCCCATGGCAGCAGCTGGGAGGAGACCAGAAGCCAGAAGCCCCCGTAAAGGCTGATCCAGCCGTTGAGTTCGTTTCCTTTGTGCTGCTAAAGGGCATAGACCAGCTGGCCGATAAAGATATAGCCCAGCCGATCGTCATGTAAAACGCGGCCAAAAGCGTAGCGACTGACCGCCGGCTGGAAAAGCGGCCCGTACAGGGCATTGATCACCCGGCCTGAATGGCTGAAGCCGTACATGGTCATAAACCAGTTGAAGTTGCCGTGCTTGATCTGCTGGGCTGTTTTATAGAAGCGGTTGTAGTGGAAAATCGTGTCTGACCCGATGATGATATTCCCGGTACGCATCTGCCGGTAACAGAAATACGCCGCTAGCATAAGCAGGGCGGCGTAGGGCAAATAAGCTTGGTATTCAAGCTTGCGTTTATTATTGCCTTCTTGCATCTCTCTAATACAATCACCACTAACTCTAAGGATAAATATTTTCATTTTCACGTGCAAACCTTTTCAACATCTTTCAATGTCATTTTTCAAGAGCTTTACGCATATATATTACAAAATAAACATAACGGCTATTTCGGACAATGAAAAAATATCCTTGAACACCAAAAAAGCAGCTGTTACTGGCTAGCTGCTTCTTAGGTAGTGTACATGTATGTTGTGTATATCAGGGAAAGAAAAATATAAGAAATATGAGTTATAGACAAGTTCTTTCAGCTCGTCTATGCTTTCTATACTACACAGTAAATTTGAACAAACTATGATACTAACGTTGATCTTCAGTGAATTTTCCAGCTGCCATTACAGGGAAATTTCCTCACCGTTGACGCTGATCTGGTAAGTCAAGGCAGCCAGGTCCACCCGGAGAACCGCTTCCCGGTCTCCAGCCTGGTTGACCCGCTTTAAGACAATCTCATGCTCGCTTGGAGCAGCAACTTCCAGCCGGCCATCCAGATCAAAGGCCGCTTCAGTATTTCTAAATTCCAGCAATTTCAAAAGCTTGGCAACAACTGGCCGCTTAACTTCCTGGTCAATTTCTTCCAGGCTGTAGTAGTGGCGGTTGATGTTCCGGCCTTCCTTGGTCCGTTCCAGCAGGTCCAGGTCGTTTTCCCCGGCCAGCAGGCCAACATAGTAGATCTGCGGAATCCCCGGGGCAAAAACTTGCAGCAGCCGAGCCAGGAAGTACTTTTGGTCATCATTGCCCAGGGCTGAGTAATAGGTCGTATTGATTTGGTAAATGTCCAAATTGTTGTACTCAGCTGAAGAGTATTTCCGCTTGACGTTAGCCCCGACCTTGTATAGCTCCTGGGTCGTGTAGTCAATTTCCTCATCAGTCAAAATGTCCTTGGCATCAACTACCCCCAAGCCGTCATGGGTGTCCAGGGTAGTAAACTGCTTCAGCGGGCACTGCTTCAGCCAGGCGGCCAGCCTTTGGCTCTTGCCAGTATACAGGGAATAGAGCAGAACCATCGGCAGGGCAAAGTCATAGATAAAGTAGCCATGCTCGCTGACCTTGCGCGGCAAGCTATAGTGTTCATGGATTTCCGGTAAAATTTGCGCGTCTGTTCCAGCCAGGTCCTGGCGGACTTCATCCAGCAGGTCCCAGATTTCAGGTTCAACGAAGAAGTCGCTCGTGTCCAGTTTCTTAACCGCGTAGGCAAAGGCATCCAGCCGGATCAAGCTGGCCTGGTGCTTGACCAGCTGCTGGAGGGTTTCCTTGACAAAACGCTTGGTAACTTCGGTCCGCACGTCCAGGTCAATCTGGTCGGGGCCAAAAGTATTCCACATTTTCTCGCGGCTGCCGTCCGCGAATTCCAGCTCTTCCCAAGGCGCCTTGTCCTTGCGTTTATAGATCAAGTCAACATCTGCCTGAGTCGGCCGGCCGGCTGGCCAGAACTTATCCCAGCTTAAGAAAAGGTCCCGCCAAGGACTCTTTTCCTTGTTCTTTTGCAAGTCCAAGTAATAGTCAGAGTGAGCTGAGATGTGGTTGATCATGAAATCAAACATCAAATAGTATTGCTCACCCAGCTTTTCTACATCAGACCAAGTGCCGAATTCTGGAGCGACCTTTTCATAAGTCATCGGTGAGAAGCCCCGGTCCCCATGAGACGGGAAGAACGGCAGCAAGTGGATCCCGCCGATCGCCTTGGAGAAGTAGCGGTCCATCACCTGGGACAGGTCCTTCAAGTTATGGCCAAGACTGTCCGGGTAAGTAATCAACATAGCTTTGTTTTGCAATTTCATTTTTAAACCTCTTTTGCTTTTTGTTAAAGCGCTTTATTTTCTTGCTGTCTCCAGTTTACAAAGTCCTGACCGTACTTGGAATTTCCCCCTGCTTTTTTGCAGAAAAAGTCTAGCGAAAGCCTTATAATATCTGGTGTCAAAGCAATTATTTTTTGCAGTTTTATTAGAAAAGAGGACGCATGAAAGTCACCTTTACCGAAATCGCCAAGCTGGCGGGAGTTTCCGTGCCCACCGTTTCCCGCTACTTCAACCAGCAAACCGTCAGTCCCCAAAACCAGCTTAAAATTGCCCAGGCGGCCAAGGCCCTGCACTACAAGCCAAATAAAGCTGGCTCCAAGACCGTCCTGGTCCTCCTGCCCACGGTTACCAACCCGCTCTACGCTGAATTTTACGAAGCCGTCCAGGGCAATCTAGCGCAGCTGGGCTATGACTGCCAGCTGCATGTTGGTCAAGATGACAACTTCCTGGCCAGTTTAAAAAGCAATAAATTTAGCGGTCTGATCACCAGCCTGCCGGAAACGCCCCTGTCCTTGACCAAGCAGCTGCCTACTGTCTCCTTTGACCGGCCTATTTCCCGGGAAATACCCCTGGTCAGCTGTGACAATTATGGCGGCGGACACTTGATTGCCCAAACCGTCCTTAAGAGGGGAGCCAAGGAAATTCTAATCTTCTGCGGCAGCCAGCAAGACCTCTCCCCCATCAATGAGCGCCTGCGGGGCATGATGGATTGCTTCCAAAAGCGGCAGACCAAGTTTTCCACGGCCTACCTGGACTTTACCGCGGGCAACCTCTTTAAGCAGGTCCAGCTAGCCAAGCTGCTGACCGGACAAAAGTACGACGCCATCTGCTGCAGCGATGATATCACCGCCTTGCTGGTCAAGCAGCGAGTCCGCCAGCTGAGCTACCAGCCTTTGGTAACAGGTTTTGACGGCTCCAATTTTGTCCGTAATTTTTTCCCGGACCTGCTGACCGTTAAACAGCCGATTAAGGACCTGGCGGCCCTGACCTGCCAGTTGCTCGACCAGCGCCTGCGCCGGGGCCATTTCCCCAGCGGCCATAAACAGGAATTGCCGGTCACTTTGCTAGATTTATGAACGATTCACTTACTTTTCCCTAGAAGGTTTGTTAAATCTGATGATAAAATCGCATTCATGCTTAAAAAATTCACGATTCCCTATATCTTTTTGCCGGCTATAGGTATATAATTATTGGCTGTTATGTACCTTAAAAATTATCTACTGCAAGGAGAATAGGATTTTGATACACAACTTGTTAAATGAGTTCCTGTCTACCGGGCTCATGATTCTTTTCGGTGTTGGCGTGCACTGCGATGACGTTTTGAACAAGACCAAGTACCACGGCTCAGGCCATATTTTCGCCATTACGACCTGGTCATTTGGGATTACCGCCTGCCTCTTCATCTTCGGTGGCGTCTGCATGAACCCAGCCATGGCTCTCTGTCAGGCTATCCTGGGGATCATCCCATGGTCCAGCTTCATCCCTTACACTATGGCTGAATTCGCCGGTGCCTTTGCCGGTGCTCTTCTGGCCTACTTCATGTATGCTGACCACTTCAAGGCTTCCAAAGACACCATCGACGGAGTGGCTACCCGGAACATCTTCTCCACCAACCCTAACCTGCGTAACCTGCCACGGAACTGGATGGTCGAAATGATCGCCACTACCATCTTCTTGAGTGGTATCCTGGCTATCGTGGCCAAGTTTGAAAAATTCGGCTTTACTCCACTTTTGGTTGGTCTGCTGGTTTGGGCTATCGGTATGGGCCTGGGCGGTACTACTGGCTTCGCCATGAACCAAGCCCGGGACTTGGGCCCTCGTCTGGCTTACCAAATCCTGCCAATCAAGAACAAGGCCAACAACGACTGGCAATACGGCCTGATCGTACCAGGTACCGCGCCATTTGCCGGTGCCGTACTGGCTGCCATGTTCGTCAAGTACTTCTTGAAGTTGACTTTCTAATTCAAGAAATATTGAACGTAAACATAAAAGAAAAAAGCGCTGGACCGTGACGTCCAGCGCTTTTTCGCGTAAAAAATAGATATAGATGCGGCCCGGAGGCCTCGGGTTTGCTTGTCTTGGAAAGAATAAAAAAAGGTATGGAATCTATAGATCAAGATCTCTTGATCTATGGCTTAAATGATGTTAGAGAATATTGGGTCAGATTATATCAAATTGTGTCATTTGATATGATTTTGCCGAGTGTCTGCTTTAACATCTTTAATATCTAGACCGACCTTTTTCAAGCAATACCTAGCAAGTAAGTATCACAAACGCTCCCTTGATATGGTTTTCAAGAAAACTGGAGGACAACTTTACAGTCCGTCAACCGAAACCCTATACACAGGCACAAATATTACTCGTTTGCCAAGTGGCTCCTCAAATGAGAGAAGACCATTTGGCTGGATGCAACACAGCATCCACTATCCCGTTCGCAAATGAGACGTTCGGGAATACTTTTCTTACTATTTGCATTGCACCGTTGATGTCCGCATTGACCAACAAACCCTTGTTGGTTCTAAACATGCCGCGGTGAATGCGCCGATTGGCTGGGCTCAGCCCTCGCTTTTTCCTGCTCTTATTGCCATTGTTCCAGCATGGCTTTTCGCCGTCAAGAGCACTAGTCTGACTTGTATACGATTCATTTGTGCAGATAACCGTGATACCGACCATATTGGCCTTGTAGCGGATCATATTGATCATCTGCTGGTGAGGCAAGCCAACAAAGTTCTGATTGTTTTTCTTGCCCATATTTACTGACCGAATCATAAAACTTACTAAATCTTGATAATCACATCAATATTGGTAAGTTTTTCTGATATTTCTTTCTAGTTAAATCTATGGGTAGATTCAACTTGGAAAAAGAAATCAGATTTTTAACCTTTTGAAGTTAAGGTCAGTGAGTACGGTTGGCTGTCAAATAACGCCAGATGGCGTCATCCAATAGCTTTTTATCTGCCCCACTGGAAACTTTTAGCATGGCAGTCGGAAAGGCATCTTGCCCGCAAAAAGCGGGCAAGCATATCGTGATGCCTTCTCGAAGCAGTCAAGCCGCGATTTTAATACCCCGAACTGAGTTCGTTAAAGCTGACTGCTCTTACATGCTAGAGCCTTCAACTTTGTAGTATTACTTGCCTTATGCTTCTTTTATCCGACTGGCAAGAATCTCCTTAACTCGCTTGTAAGGCCTGTAAAGCGTGATTTCTTCGTCAGTTAATCTACTCAATATGTTTTTGGCTGCGGCGATATTCGCATTCATCTCGCCGCATTTCTTGCATTTGGTCAGTTCATGATGACTGCCGTATCTTTCCTCAAAATGCTGCCCGCAGATCGGACAGTACTGAGAAGTATATGCCGGATTGACATCATGAGTTTCAATCGAATTCTTGCTTGAAAGATATTCAATACGTTCATCCAGTTGGCCCTTAGTCCATGAATTCAAGCGTTTGCGTATCTTTCTTGCGAATCTGCTGTTATCTGATTTGACGCCTTTTTCTTTTACGAATGTCAAGTCTTCCTTAGCAATGACCGCCGGATGCTCTGTCTCGATCATCCTGTTTATCGCATGGTTGATAAAGCTTCTGACAGTTTCTTGCGCTGAGCGGTAGCTCTTGTCATACGACTTTCTGCCGATATTGTTCTGCTCCAGATTCTTAAGCTTGCCAAGCAGTTTTATTTTCTTCCTCAAAGCAGTCTTAGACAAAGGTTGGTTTGCCTTCTCCAGTTGCTCAAGCTGCTGATTGAGCTGCCAGCGCAAACTCACATATGGCTGGCGATTTGCGTTTCGCTTGCCGTATTTGTCAACGATGGCATTGGCAAGCTTGCTGAAGTTTTCACCATATTCATTGCCGCTGCTGCAGGAAAGCAGGGTGGCAAGCCCCTTGTCAATGCCGATTGCCTTCTTTGAATCATTGCTGTAACGCTTGCTAGAGATCAGCTTATGAACTTCAAGGCGCTGCTTGATGCGGTCAAGCACCACGGTGATATCGCCGGTGCGTGGATAATTCCACGAACTGGTCATCTCTACAGAAAACTGCTTTCTAGGCACATCGGAACTGAATGAAAAAGTATTTCCTTCAAATGCCCAATTCAAGTCACACTTCATGCTAGAGCCAAGCTTGCCCGACTTCCGTGCCCGGTAGTGGTAGCGGTACGTAATCCGGCGCAGGTAGCTGTGCGCTTGCTTGATTTGCTTATCCGTCAGTTTAGCTTCTATTTCAGTTAAAGCTTCAGTGTATTCTTCTGGCAGCTCAATTGGCTTGTGAAGAAGAACGGCTTGCCATGCGCTCTTAAATTTCAAAATAAAGAGCAGAAGGTGGCGCTGATCTGCAGAAAGATTTTCATTTTCTTGAATCAGCTTCTTCAAACGGTTAGCCAGATTCGACCACATGCTTTTTATGTTGGCACATGCTTCACGGAGAGCGCCTACCCAGTGCTTGGTCTGAAAATTGTAGACTGTTTCTAGCTTGCCTTTTGAGCCTTTAACCGGCTTGTCCCACTTGCGAACTTGGTTGCGCAGAGCCTGCCAGTTATTAACCGCTAGCATCGAATTGATGCCGCAGTAGCGGTTCAAAAAGAAATGCCGGCACCTGCCGTATCTTTCAAAAAAGTCGGACATTCTGGCAAATTCTTCATCGCTTAACTTTTTGGAGTAGACTCTAACTGTCTTGGGCTGAGTCTTTGTCACTGTCTGCTTGACTGAAGAGCTTTTTGCTTTCTTGGATGACTCTTGCATTCCGATGCGACCTCTTTCCATACAGCTTAGCTGAGAAAACGGTGATTATAGATAAAACATCTTCTACAAGTTCTGAATTTGGATCAACGTTGTCTGTCTGATTATCTCAATCATTTCAAAGCCAAAACGGACAAGCCTGTCTTGGTAATTTACAACGACTCGCTCACACTGCTTCTTGCAGATCATGTTGATCAGCTCTGTCAGGCCCTTTTTTTATAGTTGAGACTAGATCCAACGTCTTGAATGATCTTAAACTGATAGCCATTGACTTCGCAATATCTAGACACCACGTCCTTCTGCCTTTGGAGATCTTCTTTTTGATGGCCAGAAGAAACCCGGCAATAGCCGATGGTCAGCAGCTTCTTAGGCTTAGCTGCTTTCATATTGCCTTGCAGAAGCTCATCTAGCATTTCTTTAGTGTAGCGACGTTGATTGGAGGCAGTTCTAAGCGGCGTAATCAGTCCTTCAGCTTCCCAATTGCGGAGAGTTGACTTGGCAACGTTAAGATACTCAGCTGCTTTTGATATGGACATGTATTCGCTCATCGTTTCTTCCTTCCAATCTTTTGATACCGGCATTATATCATGAATTGGTAAGAAAAATTACTATTTAGTACTGGATGAAATTAATATTTTTTAACAGTCACAACCGTTTCCGTGTCTTGTTCTTGCCAATCACAATAGTATTTGCTCCACAGCTTAGCGCGTAATCTACTATGCGCTTGGATGCCTTGTGGGCAAATTGACGAATCTTGGCATTGCGCCAATCGGTTAGGCGCTGCATGGATTTGGTCTGGCCGTATACTGCCTTTGGGCCTTGCTTGGTATTGATGATGCTTTCGAGCTGGTGGTATTGAGCTTGAAGGCTCTTCAATTTCGCCATGCGCTTGTTGTAGTACTGATTGGCAGACTTGATTGCACGGCCATTAATGAGTAAGGCCTTATCGCCAGTATTTGAGACGCAGGCAAATGCATTATCTACACCTCGATCGATACCAATATAGCGTCCGTTGTCTGGCAGATATGGTTTCTGGTTTGCAGCTGGAGTGTAGGCTACTGTGAGTTTATAACCATTTGACAGTGGCTTAATTGCGATGCGATTGACCTTTTTTATGCCGTCTGCAAGCTTGATGCTAAGCCCCAAAGAATGAATAATCAGATACCGCGCTACGACATCTTTGCCATCAGCACTTTTCACTTCTTTGACTCTCGCGTTTTGTGGTGTCACGTAAAAAGTATGACGTCTGCTTTTCTTCAAGTAACGTGGAATTCTCGGCCTGCCGGTAAATTTCTGTGGTGCTATTTTGTAAGATTGCAAGGCACAGAACCAGGCCTTCCAAACCGCGGCTACTTCTTTAAGCGTCTGTTGAGCACATTGAACAGTGGGCATCTGACCATAAAGCATAAGCTCATTGGCATTTCTTTTATTTTTGAAGATCCTGTCCAAGCCCTCATAATAAATCGATCCCTTTCTCTTGAAAAGGGCTTGTCTGAGCTGATACAAAGCGGCGTTATAAATCTTATGAGCAATTTCTGCCGCACGGTCAAGCTCTGGAGTAGCCTTGATGTAATACTCACTGGCCAATTGGTCAATGAGTTCACTATTTCTCGGAATTGTCTTTTGTTTTTTCTTTCTTTTCGCTTGGACCATTTTCGTTTTACCTCCTTTCCTAATAATTCATCCACTGGCCTTAGTGTTACTTGTTCGAAAAGTAATATAGATCACTGACTGTCTTTAGATTATTTCTATGATTTTAAGTTCTTCTACATTCTCGTACCTCTAAGAATTATTATATCACGCCTCACCGAACTTGATACGAACAAAAGGTAAAGAATTGATTTGTTCTGTCAAAAGCAACAGTATAGACTAATTTGACTAAAGTTTTTTTACTATACGGGGTAAGTATGAATGATCTATGACGACTTTCTTGCTTTTCTCCTATGAAAACTTTTATTTTTTACCTTGATTGACTCCCTAAATCTGCCCTTAAACAGCCGTTCTTACATTTTCTTCAAAGTGTAAAGGGCGGAAAATCGGGCTTGCTGCCTCCTTGCTCCTGGTCAGCACTCCTTTGGCAAAGCCCTTAAGATAATACTTGCAAGGCGCCGAGCAAGAAAAAATTAAGGAGTGCGAAAAAATGAACATGCAAATCAATCAAGCAATGGACCAAGCCTGGGAAAGGCGGAAATTAGTCGCCGGAGCCTTGAAAACGGCCCATGTCTACCGAAAGTGTGCCGATTACGAGGATCTTTTTCAAGAAGGCCTGATCGTCTACGCCCAATGCCTGCAAGAAATGGCTGACCAGCCGCAAGAAGAAGCTGACAAGCTGGCCTTCCGCAAGGTCTACTGGCGGATCCTTGACCTGCTCCGGCAGAAAAAGCGGCAAAGAGACCACGACGAACCACTGCTGGCTGCCGCCTTTGTTGGTCAGGCCGACCAGCACAATCTGCTTCTTAAGGAAGCCTGGAAGAAGCTGTCGACTAGCGAAAAGCTGCTTTTAGGCCAGAACATCCTGGCTGGCCGCAGCCTCAAGGAAACGGCCGACTTAATGAATATTCCCTACCGGACGGCCAGCCGGATTAAGAAGCAGGCCCTGGAGAAACTCCGCCGTCAGTTAGCCTGAATTATTGTAAAGAAACAAAGCAAAGCCCCCGCGACCGCGGGGGCTTTTCGTTATATTCTGAATAAGAGCTTTTTCTCAGCCTGCTTTAAGGCATAGTCTAAATCATCTGGTAAAAGAGGCAGGCCGAGTTCATCCAGCAGGATCTGCTTTAAGACTGCCTTCTCCTCTGCCTTGATCTCAGCCAAAAGCTGCCTTAAAGAGGGGATCCGGCCAGCTAGGTCGGCCTCAACCGCCTGCTGGTAGCTGGGTCCATAGAGCAGGTTCCAGTCACCCTGTCTGCAAACCGGGCAGCCCACCTGCCCAGCCAGGCCATGAAAAAGGCTGCAGTAAAGGGCGTTGTGCTCAACCGCTTCTTTCACTTGCCGGCTGGCATTGGCATAGCCGCGCTTCACCTGAAAGAAATAGCAGTTGACCCCGGCCAAGTCGGTCATGAGCAGCCCTCCCTGGCAGGCTTCCATCCCCCGCATCCGCTGCAGGGCCACCAGGTCCACCAGGCCGGCGTGGAAGGATTCCGGGGAAAAAATTGCCCCATGCCCCGCCGAAATCACGTGCTGCTCCCGGATCCCCAGGAGCTTGTAGAGCTTGTCCTGCAAGGGGTAGCCGCCGGGCAGGTCCTCGTTGACGAAGTGGGCCAGCAGGGTCTTGGTCGTGGCTCTTAAGACGATCTCTCCCTGCTTCCGGTCGACTAGCAAGGTCCGGTAAGAAGCAGCTGGCCCCAGGTCATAAGCCAGAATAAAGTCTGGTCCCAGCCGGTACTTGTCCAGCTTTTTGGCCTTGATTTTTCCTTCGGCTAATCCTGCCTGGTAATACTCCCGGCTGTAGACCGTCATCATTTGAAGGCCTCGTGGCAGACTAAATTCCGCCTTAGGATCGTCTTTAAAGGAAGCGCGGCAAAATTTTTCGATCTTGCTTCTGGCTCTTTATCCTTGAGCAGGTAGCGCAGGACATAGTAGATCCGGGGATCTCTTTTCCCGCTAGAGATTTGAAACCCCTCCAGTTCCACGCCTGGTCCGTAGTGTTTGCCGAAATATTTCTCTTCATACAAGGGACCGAAGAGGTCAAGCCAGCTTCTGAGTTCTTCCCCATCCACTTCTTCTCCCTGCAACAAGGCGGAAAAAGCTGCCGGCTGTCCTTTAAGCCCGGCAAGGTCGTTGATATGGACCAGTTCTGCCGGGAAAGTATTGGTCAAAAAGCAGGCGTTGTTGCGGAAATAGACCCGCGGCCCGTGAAAAAATACGTATTTCTTAGCCTCTTCAGTCTGCAGGAGAGCCAGCTGGTCAGCCGTCAAGTCCCGGACCCGCTTCCTTTTCTTGGCAAAAAGCTGCAGGAGCAGCCAGGCCAGCCGGTCAGCATCAGAAGCCAGCTCCGGCTCAGTCAGCAAGACCCGTTTGACTTCTTCCTGGAAATTCTTTTGCAGTTCACCCAGGGCCTGGCGGATTAAAGGGACGTCAGCTGGCTTGATCACATTCTTTCTTTGCTTGTCCAAGAGCAAATCGCTCAAACAGATTCTCTTGCTCTCCAGCTCCCGGCCCAAACTGGCCGACCAGACCCGGCCAGCCAGCAGCTGCTTAAGTGCCGCTTCAACTTCTTCCATTTTTCCTTTCCCTGTATTCAAAACAACCTACTTAACTGTGGATAGCCCTTATATTATGAAGAATTGAGGGCATCCATTCCAAGTTAAAAATATAGCATACTCCCGCGTTAATTAAAAGCGCTAACATCTGTTTTTTTTAATCAATCCCTTTTACTCTGCTTAGCCCTATTGTTAAGGCAAATGAGTTATTATATTAATTAAGAAACATGTCGTATTTTATAGGGAGAAAGCCATGCAACTTACTAGAGCATTTGCCTACGCTGTCTCAGAGTATTTTGTGTAATTATAATATTATTGTTGTTGCGTTCACCACTGCAGATCAAGCGCCACAACCGTGGATAGGACCGATGCCAGGGGAAGGACCGGGCAATTTCGGCCAGTTATGAAGCCGGCGTCCTGGAATTTAAGATCAGAATGCGCTGGCTGGCCAGTCAGAAAAAGAGCTCATTCGTGTATATCGTTACGTCGGAACATTATCAAGAATAAAACCCATAACAAAACCAGCTCAAGCTGTCGCTTGAGCTGGTTTTTTAGTACTATTATCTTGTTTTTCTGCTTTTTACTTAAGCAAGTCCTTGGCCATTTCAAAGCA
This sequence comes from Lactobacillus delbrueckii subsp. jakobsenii ZN7a-9 = DSM 26046, assembly GCF_001888925.1. NCBI lineage: Bacteria > Bacillati > Bacillota > Bacilli > Lactobacillales > Lactobacillaceae > Lactobacillus > Lactobacillus delbrueckii. The sequence continues at coordinate 420,413 of NZ_CP018218.1, read as the reverse complement.
GCCCAAGGTAGCTGAACCGTTGTTAGCCACGATTGGCCGCACGATCAGTTCATCCAGGTCTGGCAGAGCAACGTAGTCGTTGTTCATTTCCGCGAAGTACTTTCTGACCGTTGCCATGTCACCTTCGTTCAAGACTGACCCGCCGACAACCATGACGTCTGGCCGGATGGTTAGGTAGATGTTGTAGAGCATCTCAGCCACGTAATAGGAAATCAAGTCAAAGACTGGGTGGCTGCGGTCCAGGTCTTCACCAGGAATCCCGGTTCTGCCCTTGAGCGTTGGACCAGCAGTCAGGCCTTCCCCACAGGCATCGTGGTGGAAAGGACAACCGCCTTCATACTTGTCGTCCGCCCGCTTAGGAATGCGCATGTGGCCCATTTCTGAGTGGTTGGTGTAGCCGATGAAGTGGCCTTGCTGGATGGCACCGGCCCCAACGCCAGTCCCGATGGTAATGTAAAGGTAGGTCTTTTCATCATCCCGGCCGCGGGCAATGTATTCCCCGTAGCAGGAAGCGTTGACGTCAGTCGTCAAAACGACTGGCACGCCCAGTTCTTTTTCAAAGTAGCCCTTCAGTTCAGTATTTGACCAGCCAGCCTTTGGGGTCTTGGAAATGTAGCCAAAAGTTGCTGACTTCGGGTCGATGTCAATCGGGCCAAAAGAGCCGATCCCGATGGCCTTGACTGGGTTCTCCTTGAAGAAGTCCCGGCAGGCTGCCAGGGTTTCCGCCGGAGTCGTGGTTGGCACCCGCTTGGTTGCAGTGGTTTCCCCAGTCTCAACGTTTTGCACGCCCAAGATAAACTTAGTGCCGCCGGCTTCAATACTGCCTACAAAAGTATCTGTCATGTTCTCACCTATGCTTCTGTTAACTCTCAATTTTGTCTTTTAAGCTTCATCGCCCGGTTTGGAAGCGATGATCGTAGCTTGACCATCTAAAGTATAACAGGAAATCGTCGATGGCAAAATCAGATGATCACCTTTTTTCAGCGGATAAGTCTGCCCGTCGACCGTCAAGTCGCAAGATCCATCCAAGACTGATAGCAAGCGGTACTTGCCATCCTTGATCTCAAAGTCACCCTTGCCGCGAACGTCCAGCTTGAAGACGCCGAAGTATTCCGCCATCACGAACTGGATCACGTGAACGTCGCCAACACCCCATTCTTCATGGTTGAGCTTTGGCATTTCAAATGGCACTTGCACCGTGTCGATTGACTGCTGCAAGTGGAGCTGGCGCAGCTTGCCTGTCTTCTTGTCTACCCGGTCAAAGTCGTACATCCGATAGGTGGTGTCGCTGGACTGCTGGGTTTCCAAAACCATGATGCCGCTGCCGACAGCGTGCACCATGCCGTGCGGCACGTAGAAGAAGTCCCCTTCATGCACCGGGACAGTCCGTAAGAGCTTCTTCCATTCCCCGTTCTTCACCATTTCGGCGAATTCTTCCCGGGTCTGGGCATTGTGGCCGTAGTAGAGCTTGGCGCCTGGCTTGGCCTTGATCACGTACCAGGATTCAGTCTTGCCCAGTTCCCCTTCGTGGATTCTAGCGTATTCATTGTCCGGGTGTACTTGGACGGACAGGTCCTGGTTGGCATCCAAAATCTTGGTCAGAAGCGGGAAGACGTCACCTTTAGCGTTGCCGAAAAGTTCCCGGTGCTGGTCCCACAATTCATTCAGCTTCATGCCCTGGTAAGGGCCGTTCTTGATGCTTGCCGGGCCATGTGGGTGGGCTGAAATCACCCAAGCTTCACCGGTATGGTTGCTGGGAATCTGGTAGCCAAACTCGTCTTTTAAGCCAGTGCCGCCCCAGATTTTTTCATGAAAAACTGGCTCCAAAAATAATGGTTCTGCCATTTGCATTTAGTCTCCTTTGCACCTTCGATTGTGTTTCCGCTTACTTATTTACTCCATTAACATCATAAGCTATTTTGCGGTCGGATTGGGAAAAAACAGCGAAAGTTCTTGCAAAAAACAACAAAAATCAATCCGCGTCCAGCTCATTGCTGTTGCTCAGCTTCCGGTACCAGTAGGCTGACTTCTTCAAGGTCTTCTTCTGGGTGTGAATGTCGTCGCGGATCAAGCCATAGCGGTTCCGGTAGGAATTCATCCAGGACCATTTTGAGTGTCCCATCAGATTAATTAGCATTATGTAAAATATCCCGAATTTTAACTTTTTCATCAGGACCTTATATCTGTATTTCAGGCCATTAATCCTTTGTGCTCTCGCTATGGAACCTGCCCAACCTATTTGCTCTCGCCATGGAACCTGCCCAACCTAATCTGGGATGCGAATTAAGATATTGTAGCTTTTCAGTTGCTAATTGTTTAATAGTTTCATTTTCTGTATTTTTCAGTATTAATTCTAAATCCGCTTTATAAATGTTATAAACGGGTTTTTTAAGTAGCTTTTCAGCTGCTAATTGTTTAATAGTTTCATTTTCTGTATTTTTCAGTATTAATGTTAAATCCGCTTCAGAAATGTCGGGTGTTTTAATTGCTTTAATTAACCCGTATTGCTTTAAAGCCATTAATCGTAGTTGATCATCTAGTATACTTGACATCTGTTTCTCCTGTTTAACGTCACTGGGACTTTGTCGCAAAAAAAACCGTGTTCGATATACGAACACGGTTAAGTGACGTATATCCGTTTACAGTGGAGCACCTTACCGGTCGGCAGGTTGCTGCTAGGTCAAAGTGTGTAACCACTCACTAGCTCTTGATATAACACGTGATTTAATTGTTAGTTTAACTTTATAATATTTATTTGCTAATGTCAAGGCATTTCTTAAGTATCCAAGCAAAAGAAAAAAGCCAGACTTCCGTCTGACTCTTGTCTCGCGCGGCAGCTTCCTATCCTCGCAGGCAGTTTCCCACCAACTACTTTCGGCGTTAAGAAGCTTAACTTCTGTGTTCGGCATGGGAACAGGTGTATCCTTCTTGCCATTGCCACCGCACTCTTTGCTTGAGCTTGCACGCTCAAAACTGAATATCTTTTACCAAGTCAAAACCTCATTGCTTTGCTCTTTTGGTCAAGTCCTCGACTGATTAGTACCGGTCCGCTCCAAGCCTCACGGCTCTTCCACTCCCGGCCTATCTACCTCATCGTCTCTGAGGTGTCTTACTTTCTTGAAGAAATGGGAAATCTCATCTTGAGGGGGGCTTCGCACTTAGATGCTTTCAGCGCTTATCCCGTCCGCACATAGCTACCCAGCGATGCCTTTGGCAAGACAACTGGTACACCAGCGGTGCGTCCATCCCGGTCCTCTCGTACTAAGGACAGCTCCTCTCAAATTTCCTGCGCCCACGACGGATAGGGACCGAACTGTCTCACGACGTTCTGAACCCAGCTCGCGTGCCGCTTTAATGGGCGAACAGCCCAACCCTTGGGACCGACTTCAGCCCCAGGATGCGACGAGCCGACATCGAGGTGCCAAACCTCCCCGTCGATGTGAACTCTTGGGGGAGATAAGCCTGTTATCCCCAGGGTAGCTTTTATCCGTTGAGTGATGGCCCTTCCATGCGGTACCACCAGATCACTAAGCCCTACTTTCGTACCTGCTCGAGTTGTCTCTCTCGCAGTCAAGCTCCCTTTTGCCTTTACACTCTGCGAATGATTTCCAACCATTCTGAGGGAACCTTTGGGCGCCTCCGTTACACTTTAGGAGGCGACCGCCCCAGTCAAACTGCCCGTCAAACACTGTCCTCGGCCTGGATCACAGGCCTGAGTTAGAGCATCCGTCAAGCAAGGGTAGTATCCCACCAGCGCCTCCGATAAGACTGGCGTCCTATCTTCTCCGGCTCCTACCTATCCTGTACATGCTTGACAGATACCCAATATTAAACTGCAGTAAAGCTCCATGGGGTCTTTCCGTCCTGTCGCGGGTAACCCGCATCTTCACGGGTATTATAATTTCACCGAGTCTCTCGTTGAGACAGTGCCCAAATCATTACACCTTTCGTGCAGGTCGGAACTTACCCGACAAGGAATTTCGCTACCTTAGGACCGTTATAGTTACGGCCGCCGTTTACTGGGGCTTCAATTCAAACCTTCGCTTGCGCTAAGCTCTCCTCTTAACCTTCCAGCACCGGGCAGGTGTCAGCACCTATACTTCATCTTACGATTTTGCAGATGCCTGTGTTTTTGATAAACAGTTGCTTGGGCCTTTTCACTGCGGCTGATCTTGCGACCAGCGCCCCTTCTCCCGAAGTTACGGGGCCATTTTGCCGAGTTCCTTAACGAGAGTTCTCTCGCTCACCTGAGGATACTCTCCTCGACTACCTGTGTCGGTTTGCGGTACGGGTGCACCGTTTCTGGCTAGAAGCTTTTCTCGGCAGTGTGACGTCGCAGCCTTCGCTACTTTAATTTCGCTCCTCATCACGCCTTGTCCTTATGAAAGCAAGCATTTGACTCGCTCTCAGACTTGACGCTTGAACGTGGTATCCAGCACCACACGCTGCTAGCCTCCTGCGTCCCTCCATCGCTCATAACGATTCGGTGCAGTACAGGAATTTCAACCTGTTGTCCATCGACTACGCCTCTCGGCCTCGCCTTAGGTCCCGACTTACCCTGGGCGGACGAGCCTGCCCCAGGAAACCTTAGTCTTGCGGCGGACAGGATTCTCACCTGTCTTTCGTTACTCATACCGGCATTCTCACTTCTAGAAGCTCCACATGTCCTCTCGGTCATGCTTCACCGCCGCTAGAACGCTCTCCTACCACGTGCATAAATGCACATCCACAGTTTCGGTATCATGCTTAGCCCCGGTAAATTTTCGGCGCGGCGTCACTCGACTAGTGAGCTATTACGCACTCTTTGAATGATGGCTGCTTCTGAGCCAACGTCCTAGTTGTCTGCGCAACTCCACATCCTTTTCCACTTAGCATGAATTTTGGGACCTTAACTGGTGATCTGGGCTGTTTCCCTTTCGACTACGGATCTTATCACTCGCAGTCTGACTCCCGCACATAAATGTCTGGAATTCGTAGTTTATCTGAATTCAGTAACCCTTGACGGGCCCCTAGTCCAAACAGAGCTCTACCTCCAGCATCCTCTTTGCGAGGCTAGCCCTAAAGCTATTTCGGAGAGAACCAGCTATCTCCAAGTTCGTTTGGAATTTCACCGCTACCCACAACTCATCCCCGCAATTTTCAACTTACGTGGGTTCGGTCCTCCAGCGCGTTTTACCGCGCCTTCAACCTGGTCATGGGTAGGTCACTTGGTTTCGGGTCTGCGTCAGCCAACTGCTCGCCCTCTTCAGACTCGCTTTCGCTGCGGCTCCGTCTTTTCTGACTTAACCTTGCTGACTAACGCAACTCGCCGGTTCATTCTACAAAAGGCACGCCATTACCCGTTAACGGGCTCTGACTACTTGTAGGCACACGGTTTCAGGTTCTCTTTCACTCCCCTCCCGGGGTTCTTTTCACCTTTCCCTCACGGTACTGGTTCACTATCGGTCACTGGTTAGTATTTAGCCTTGCGAGATGGTCCTCGCGGATTCAAACGGGATTTCACGTGTCCCGCCCTACTCAGGATACTGATAGGCCTTCTTTGGATTTCGCTTACGGGGCTCTCACCCTCTCTGGCGCGTCTTCCCAAACGCTTCTGCTATCCTCTGAAGTGCCATGTCTCAGTCCTACAACCCCGGCAGATAAATCTGCCGGTTTGGGCTCTTTCCTGTTCGCTCGCCGCTACTTGGGAAATCGATATTTCTTTCTCTTCCTGCAGCTACTTAGATGTTTCAGTTCGCTGCGTATTCCTTCCTTAAGCTATGTATTCACTTAAGGATAGCATGTCTGCACATGCTAGGTTCCCCCATTCGGAGACCTCCGGATCAAAGCCTACTTACGGCTCCCCGAAGACTTTCGCGGTTAGTCGCGTCCTTCATCGGCTTCCAGTGCCAAGGCATTCACCGTGCGCCCTTCTTCACTTGACCTTGCAAGTTTGTTCTTTCGAACTCTCTCGGTCGCTTTGCAATGTTTTCATTGATCTCAATGATTCTCGGTTTTTTCTTGGAATTAAGATATTCAGTTTTCAACGTACAAGTGAGAGCTGATACTCTCAAAACTGAACAAAGTTTCTTTTGCAGTGTGCTTCCGTAACTGATGGACTTCTCTTAGCATTTCTGCTCTCCATCCATCTGTTTTCCTTAGAAAGGAGGTGATCCAGCCGCAGGTTCTCCTACGGCTACCTTGTTACGACTTCACCCCAGTCATCTGCCCTGCCTTAGGCGGCTGACTCCTATAAAGGTTATCCCACCGACTTTGGGCATTGCAGACTTCCATGGTGTGACGGGCGGTGTGTACAAGGCCCGGGAACGTATTCACCGCGGCGTGCTGATCCGCGATTACTAGCGATTCCAGCTTCGTGCAGGCGAGTTGCAGCCTGCAGTCCGAACTGAGAACAGCTTTAAGAGATCCGCTTACCCTCGCGGGTTCGCTTCTCGTTGTACTGCCCATTGTAGCACGTGTGTAGCCCAGGTCATAAGGGGCATGATGACTTGACGTCATCCCCACCTTCCTCCGGTTTGTCACCGGCAGTCTCTCTAGAGTGCCCAACTTAATGATGGCAACTAAAGACAAGGGTTGCGCTCGTTGCGGGACTTAACCCAACATCTCACGACACGAGCTGACGACAGCCATGCACCACCTGTCTCTGCGTCCCCGAAGGGAACCACCTATCTCTAGGTGTTGCGCAGGATGTCAAGACCTGGTAAGGTTCTTCGCGTTGCTTCGAATTAAACCACATGCTCCACCGCTTGTGCGGGCCCCCGTCAATTCCTTTGAGTTTCAACCTTGCGGTCGTACTCCCCAGGCGGAGCGCTTAATGCGTTTGCTGCGGCACTGAGAACCGGAAAGTCCCCAACACCTAGCGCTCATCGTTTACGGCATGGACTACCAGGGTATCTAATCCTGTTCGCTACCCATGCTTTCGAGCCTCAGCGTCAGTTGCAGACCAGAGAGCCGCCTTCGCCACTGGTGTTCCTCCATATATCTACGCATTCCACCGCTACACATGGAGTTCCACTCTCCTCTTCTGCACTCAAGAATGACAGTTTCCGATGCAGTTCCACGGTTGAGCCGTGGGCTTTCACATCAGACTTATCATTCCGCCTGCGCTCGCTTTACGCCCAATAAATCCGGACAACGCTTGCCACCTACGTATTACCGCGGCTGCTGGCACGTAGTTAGCCGTGACTTTCTGGTTGATTACCGTCAAATAAAGACCAGTTACTGCCTCTATCCTTCTTCACCAACAACAGAGCTTTACGATCCGAAAACCTTCTTCACTCACGCGGCGTTGCTCCATCAGACTTTCGTCCATTGTGGAAGATTCCCTACTGCTGCCTCCCGTAGGAGTTTGGGCCGTGTCTCAGTCCCAATGTGGCCGATCAGTCTCTCAACTCGGCTACGCATCATTGCCTTGGTAGGCCTTTACCCCACCAACTAGCTAATGCGCCGCGGGCTCATCCTAAAGTGACAGCTTGCGCCGCCTTTCAAACTTGAATCATGCGATTCATGTTGTTATCCGGTATTAGCACCTGTTTCCAAGTGGTATCCCAGTCTTTAGGGCAGATTGCCCACGTGTTACTCACCCATCCGCCGCTAGCGTCCAACAAATCACCCCGAAGGGATCTTTGAATTCAGCTCGCTCGACTTGCATGTATTAGGCACGCCGCCAGCGTTCGTCCTGAGCCAGGATCAAACTCTCAATTTGAAAATTGAGCCTTTTTAATCTGCTCCAGATTATTTGCTTGCGAATTGACTTCGCTTATTTGTTTGGATCAAACAATATTTGACCCGCACACTGCGAAACTTTGTTCAGTTTTCAAAGTACCAACTTGCGTCTTAGTGACGCAACGTTTTATATCTTACTCGCTTGTTTGATTCTTGTCAACAAGTTTTCGATATTTTCTTTTTCGTGTCTCCGGCGAATTCCTTCTTCGCCGCGACAACAAACATTAGTATACTCGTTATTTTTGAAAGGTCAAATCAGCCTTTTCATACGGTTTACATTGTAAACACCCGGTAGAGTTGTGATAAGGTGGGGCCTGGTCTCGTTCGGGAATATCAAGACTAGTAGTCATTTTCACTTTATTTCTGCTTTCTTTGTTCGGAAACGATGGATTTTTGACTGATATTTTTTCTAAAAGTTTTTGCTTTTTTCTTTTTGAATTACAAAAGCGCTTTCTTACTTGTTTGCTCCTCGACAACCTCAATCGCCAATTGGCAGCGGTCATAAACATCCCGCGCACTTAGCTGCAGGCCTTCAGCTAGCCACTCGTACAGGATCGCGTAGATGATGTGGGCAGCATTGTTCAAGGTCTTAATCGAATAATCCCCGCTTAAGGAATGAGCATCAACATAGCAAACTGTCTTCTTTCGCAGCAGCCATTCAACCTTCTGCGGAAAACGGGTCGCAAACTCCTTGCCCTTGATTTTCCCCTTCTCCGCATCAATCAAGGCCAGCAGGTTCAAAATGAAACAGCGGTCTTTTTCCATATAGGTCAATAGCCTCTTAAGGCCATTGCCATAATCACTGGTGGCAAAGTACAAGTGCTGGTCTAGCTTCTTTAATAGTAATTCCGCACTGAGCTGCCGCATGCTGCCATAGTGGGCGTAAAAGGTTGGCCGTGAGCAGGCAGCTAGCTTGCAGAACTTCTTGACGTTGATCTCACTGCCCCTCTCGCTGTCCAAGACCTGGGCCAGGATCTGATTAGCTTCCAAAAGTTTGATACTGGTAATCATTTTTACTACCTCCGTTCGTGACACATTATCTGTGCCAGGAACTTTTTTTGCAGCCGGCAGCGGTAAAAGCCTGGTCTGGCGCGATTTCGACTTTATTACGATTTATTCATAATGAAAAAACGGCAGCGCAGCAGCCCCCAGCCCCCCTTTTCTTTCCGAAAACAAAAGCCAGCCCTGACCCTTCCTTGTCAGTGCTGGCTTTCTAGTGTTGTTGCGTTTTATCTTCCGCTTTCGCCTCAGTCGCTTTTTTCTACTCACTTTTCAACTATTATCTTATCATAAAATTTATACAAATCTTAGCCAACTATTATATTAATTTTGCTAAGATTTTTTCTTTTAAGAAAGCCCCCTCATCCTTTGCCTCTCTAGCCCTCCTTCCCTTTTGATTCACTTTGCACATTATTTCCCACCTGTTATTTTCCCGAAAAAAAGACCCACCCGCCTTGGGTGAGTCAAAATCTTTAAGCTTGTGGTTCTCTCCATTCGCCGCCTTGAGCTAGCTGCTGCTTGCCAAGTTCATTAATGATCACGGAGATGTGTTCCTTTGGTGCGCCAGTGTCTTCTGAGATCACCCGGGTCACGTCCTTCATCATCTTTTCCAGTTGTTCTGGCGTCCGGCCAGCCAAGAGTTCAATGTGTACAAATGGCATTGTTTTGCTCCTTTTTTTCAAAAACAAGTAACTTTTCCTACATTATACCTGCTTTTTTAGAAAAAAGTATCTGCCAAAGCTACTTTGCCAAAAGTTCCTTGATTGCCTGGTCCAGCGGAGTCAAGCCGCCCAGAACTTCTTCCAGGTCGCTGCTTTCTTCCGTCAATGAACCATCATCAATTGGCTGTTGGAAGGCAGCGTACATTGCCGCCGTATCATGATCCAAGCCCAGGCCTTCCAAGGCCTTCACGTATTCGTCCTGGCTGACCTGCTTGGCTGCTGCTTCTTCACCAGTTGCCACGTTCAAGGCCGCTGCCAGGTCCTGATAGCTCCGCTTCGGGCCGGCAAATTCGTAAACTTCCTTTGGATCATCACTGGTCAAAACCTTAACCGCTGCCGCGGCGTATTCACTTTCCGGTGCCCAGCCGGCAAAGTTGTTAGCCCAGTAAAGCCGGTTTGCCGGACCTGGAGCAAGGAAAGTCATTTCGTTTTCTAGGTACCAGTTGTTGCGCAGGAAGGAGTGCTTGAGGCCGCTCTCCTTAAGCAGCTTTTCCGTCAGCTTGTGGTCAGCTGCCAGCCAGTTGTCGCTTTCACTGGCCTTCGGGAAACTGGTGTAAGCCACGTAGCCAACGCCGGCATTCTTAGCAGCTTCAACCACATTCTTGTGCTGGTCAGCTCTAGTTACTGCCCCGCCTGGCTGAGAGGAAATAAAGAGCAACTTGTCCACGCCAGCCAGGGCCTTTTCTACAGCTGCTTCATCGCCGTAGTCTGCCTGGCGGATTTCAATTCCAGCTGGCAAAAGCTGCTTCCCCTTTTCTTCGTTGCGGACGATCGCCACTACATTTTCTGCCCCAACTGCATCAACCAAATTCTTGACCGCGGTCTGGCCGAAGTTGCCAGTAGCCGCTGAAATAGCGTACTTCATAATTGCCTCCGTTAGTTTCTTTTTCTCTTTTTTCTATTTCGTTTACTTGTTATTTTTAAATCTACAGTAATTCTAGCACGTGTATTTTTAAAGTCAACATCTATTTCCATAAAAAAACGCCAGCTTTCGCTGACGTAATTAGGCAAGCTGCCCTTCTTTTATCTGGTCCACAATTTCCCGCAGGCTGATCTCCCGCATCTTGGCAAAAGCCGCCTCTTCCACTTCCGCGTAGGCCTTGGCCAGCGGCCCTTGAATGTTGCCGCCAACCGGACACTTTTGCTCCGTGTCTTCATCGACGTGCAGCAAGTGGTGGTCCATACCGACTGCCGCGAAGATATCGTAGAGGCTGATCTCTTCCGGCTTCTTGGCCAGTTCCGGCTCAGCGCTCCCCTGCTTGGTCTTCAAAAGCCCTGCCTTGCGCAGGTCCATCATCAGACTACGCACCATGCTGGGATTGGTCACGATGCTACGCGCGATCGCCCGGCTGGACAGGTCATCATCGGGAAAAATCTCGATGTAGACCAGCAGGTGGACCGCGTCACTCAATTTATGGGAAAATTTCATTTTTTACCAGCTCCTTTTTAAAAAAGCCTGTTTCCTTAATCTTAACAGCTTTTCCGGCAATTTGCCACTTCCGCTGTGTTCCACGTGAAACTACCGCTGGCATTTCTCCCGTAAAAACTTGATCAAGTCCGGGCTGCAGTTTTTCTTCAGAAGCAGCATGCCCTGGTCCGGAGCCGGCATCATGATGATTTCCTCGTCAGTTTCAACATAGCGGGTGATCTGGTCATAGCGGTATTCCCCGTCCCCCCGGTTGGTCAAAACCAGGAAGTGGTCCGGGTAGAATTCGTAGCGCACGTAGTCATCCTTGATGGCTGGCATGCCCGCGTAAATCTTCTTCAGCCGCCGCTTGTAGAGGTAGACGAGTGCCGCCGGGTAAAAAGCAATCACCAGGGCAAACATGACCGTGAAGTCATACTGCTTCAAGGCGAAAGCCACCGCTCCGGCCGTGATCCAGATTGCTTCCGCGATCATGATGATCCGCCGCCGGCTCTTTTCCGTCACCTTCATGGCCATCCTAGTGTACTCGTTCAAGTCCATGTGAATCTCGCTGATATATAAGGCTTGTGCCATCTGCCTCACGTCCTTTCTATATAAAAATTATAAGCTATTCTTCCTTGCCCGTAAAAAAAGACGCGCCATCGCGCGTCTAATAATACTAATACTTGTTTTCCTTGCTCTGTTCATAAGTTTCGGCAATTGCCAAATTGTAGTATGGCATCAGCCAGATACCCAAAATTTCCAGGGTAAAGGCGGTCAAAATGTACCAGCCCAAGAAGGATAAATTAAGGCAAAGCAGCTTCCAGACCCGGCCCTTGGTCAGCTTCCAGCCAGCACCGATTTCTGCCCAGACTGACCGCTTCTGCCCGGTCCGCACGTCATCGTCGATCACATAAACGACATAGGTCAGCCGCAGCTCAATCCAGACCAGCAAAACGACCAGCAAGATCAAAAGAATGATGCTTACCGCTACCGGTACTTGCGGAATGGCTGACCCAACGATCACCGCGACAATCGCCAGCGTCCCGGAAACGATAATTAAGGCTCCGATAACCCCGTAGACTGCCAGCCGGGCAATGTGCTGGCCGGTTAGGCCGCACCAGGCATTTGGCTCTTCCCCGCCCTTTTGGATCTTATTCCGCCAGCGATCAAAGAAGATGTAGCCGTTAGCCGTCAAAAGCGCGGCCGCGATTTCCAATAGAAAGAAGATGATATTAGCTCCAACCCCCGACTTGAAATCAGTGGCCTGGTCAACGACATTCGGTATGATATTTGCCACAACCAGAAGCAGGCCCATCGGCATGTAGATCTTCTTCGGGATCTGCTTCAGGTTTTCCCGGGCCAGGGCCCGGATTTCCTTCGCTTTCATTGTTCTCTCCTCTGTAAAAAAGCTTTTATTATTTTCACCATTATTATAGCGCTGATTGTTTCACATGTAACATAATTCTTTTCCTATCTTCCCCGCTGCTCTCTTGTGTTATGATGGTAAAAAATCTTTCCACAGTGAGGTCAAATCCATGGAACTTTCCCCCTTGAGCCCGCCCCGGCTCATCAGCAATCAGCAAGAAAACATCTGGCAAACCCTGCGCCGGCAGCTGCTGACCTGCCAGTCCTTTACCTGGGCCGTGGCCTTCATCACCGCCGACATGCTGCCCCCTTTCAAGCTGGTCATGGAAGACCTGCAAGCCAGCGGGGTCCGCGGGACCATCATCACCGGGACCTACCTGGCCTTCAACCAGCCCCGGGTTTTCGCCGAGCTCTTAAAAATTTCCAATCTTACCGTCCGGATCGTGGACGGTCCCTTCCATGCCAAGGGCTATCTTTTTGACCATGGGGACTGGCAGACCGCCGTCATCGGCAGCGCCAACTTCACCCGGTCCGCCCTCCTGGCCAACCAGGAATGGTGCCTCGAGGTCGATTCCCAAACCGATTCGGCCTTGCCCCGGCAACTAGCCGCGGCTTTAGCGGACTTGACGGGCAAAAGCCAGCCCCTGACTTACACCTGGCTGGCTGACTATGAAAAAAGCTGGCAGCCGCCAGCCAAGCCTGTGTTACACGTGAAACAAGAAAAGATCGTTCCCAACCAGATGCAGGCAGCCGCCCTGGAAAATCTCCAAGCCTTAGTCAAAAGCGGCGCCCGCCGGGCCCTTGTCGTTTCTGCTACCGGGACGGGGAAAACCTACCTGGCGGCTTTGGCGGTCAAAGACTTTGTCCCCCGCCGCTTCCTCTACCTGGTCCACCGGGAAGAGATCGCCCGCAAGGCCCTTGAGACCTTCAAAAAGGTCATCGGCGGCAAGGACAGCGACTTCGCCCTTTTGACCGGGACCAGCCACCAGCAGGCCCGCTACACCTTCGCGACCATCCAGACCGTTTCCCAGGACCAGTTCCTGGCCAGCCAGGCAGCTGATTTTTATGACTACATCTTGATTGACGAAGCCCACCGGTCCGCCGCGCCCAGCTATCAAAAAGTCCTCAGCCACTTCAACCCGGCCTTTTGCCTGGGTCTGACAGCCACGCCAGAGCGGATGGACCAGCAGGATATTTTTGCCCTCTTTGACTACAATTTAGCCTACGAGATCCGCCTGGCCGATGCCCTGGAAAGCAAAATGCTCACGCCCTTCCACTATATCGGTATCCGCGACTATGAAATTGACGGCCAGACTTCTGATGACTTCAGCGACCTCCGCTGGCTGGGCGCGAAAAAGCGGGTCAGCTACCTCCTTAAAGAACTGGATTATTACGGCTACAGCGGTCCCCGCCCCTGCGGCCTGGTCTTCTGCAGCCGGCAGGAAGAAGCCCGGCAATTGGCGGAAGCTTTTACTCAACAGGGCCAGCCGGCCCAGGCCTTGACCAACCAGGATTCCCCAGCTGTCCGCCGGCAGGCGGTCAAGGATCTGGAAAGCGGCCGCCTCCACTACCTGGTGACGGTCGACCTTTTCAACGAGGGCGTGGACATTCCCGCCCTCAACCAGATCGTCATGCTCCGGGCCACCCAGTCAGCCACGGTCTTTATCCAGCAGCTGGGCCGGGGCCTGCGCCTCTACCCGGGCCAGGACTTCGTCACCGTCCTGGACTTCATCGGCAACTACCAGAACAACTACCTGATCCCCCTGGCCTTAGCCGGGAAAAAGCTCTCCCGCGACCAGCTGAAGTACCAGCTGCAAACCGTCAGCTTTGCCGGCCTGTCCACCATCAACTTCAGCCGGATCGCCAGCCAGGAGATCCTGGCCTCCCTGGACAAGGTCAAGCTGGACTCGCTCAAGCAGCTGCGGGAAGCCTACGCGGACCTGGCCCAGCAGCTGGGCCGGGCGCCCCTTTTGCTGGATTTCGCCAAAAAAGGCCAGGTCTCACCCCGCCTCTGGCTGGACAACAAGTCCCTGCCCCACTACGGAGCCTTCCTGAAAAAAATGGGCCAGCCCTGCCAGCTGTCCTCTTACGAAAGCCAGGTCCTCTCCTTCGTTACTAAGGAACTGGCCCCAGGCCAGCGGCCACATGAACTTTTGCTTTTGCAGGCTCTTTTGCCAAAAGGCAAAATCAGTCAGACAGACTTCCAAGCTCTGTTAAAAAATTACGGGGCCTACGACTCACCCGCCTTGGAAAAATCTCTGGAAGCTATCCTCTCCTTGGACTTCTATGATGTCAAAAGCGGATCAACTAGCCAAAAGGCCAAGTACGGCGGCGAGCCTGTCGCCTGCTTAAAGGACGGCTGCTGGTCCTTAAATCCTCAGATCGTCCAAGCTAGTCCCGACTTCCTCCGTCTGTTTAAAGACGCGGTCGAAACTGGCCTCTTCCTCGCCAAAGAAAAAGACCCGACTCAAGACTTCACCCTCTACGCGGCTTACGACCGCAAGGAGGTCTGCCGCCTGCTCAACTGGCCACTAGACGTCAGCCGGCCCATGTATGGCTACCGGCTGAGTGGCAATGTCTGCCCGGTTTTTATCACTTATCAAAAAACTGACCAGGAGCAAAGAAATGCCCGCTATGACAACCAGGCACGCGGCCAGCGCCTGGCCTGGTATACCAGAACTCCCCGCCACCTGTCTTCCCCGGAAGTCCAGCAGCTTTTGCGGGGGACGGAATCTGGCCAGCAAGTCACCCGGATTCCGGTCTTCGTCAAGCGGGCGGATGCCTACGGCCCAAAGTTTTACTACCTGGGCTCAGCGAAAATCGACCCTGCCACGGTCCGCGAGGTAAATCTCAAGGGCAAGAGCGCGGTCGGCCTGGATTTGGTTCTGCCTGATCCCCTGCCAGCCAAAATCGCCGACCAGCTTTTCAGCAATTAAAAAAGGCTTCCCAGCCGGGAAGCCTTTTAGTGTGCCCGCTTCATGACGCGGACGGTAATATCTTTCAAGGCAAAGTAGAGGATCGGCGTGCAGACCGCGGTTGAACAGGAGTTGATCACCGTGGCCAGCAGGCTCAGGAAGGCCGCGACCAGGGCTGGCTGCAATGCCGTCCCGGCCATCAAGGCAGCCACGACCATCGTCGCGTAAGAGGTAAAAATCTTGGTTACCCCGGCGATGACCGCCAAAATAATGATGTTCTTCTTGCTGTCGTTGTACTTCATGCCCTTGTAGACCGCGGACAAAATGGCAGCCACGACTACGACTTCCAGCATAGTCAGCCAGCTGGTAGCCGCGTAGCCGTTGAGGATATCAAAGCCGCCCAGGCCGATGATCCCCGCCAGGGCCCCGTTACGGAAGCCCAGGTAGAGAATGGCCACGGCTGTCAAGGTGTTGCCGAAGTGGATGAAAGGCCGGCCAACAACCGCCGGCAGCGGGATCCGCAGGATCCAGATGCCGATATAAATCATGGCCGCGAACAAGCCGGTCATCACGACTGCTCTTAAAGAATTCTGTTCATCGCGCAATTATTTCCCCCTCCTTAAAATAGATGATCAATGCACTAATTTTGCAATTGCTGCAAAAGCCAAGGCAGAGCCGCCGCGTAATTAGGGCCAAAGCGCTGGTCCTGGTCCAAATCAGTTGCCAGGATTGCCTTGGCCACGAAGTCCCCGGCCACGCCAGCTGCCTGTTCCAAGTCCAGCCCGTGAAGCAGGCCGGCCAAGAGGCTGCTGGCAAAAAGGTCCCCCGTGCCAAAATAGCTGTGCGGAATCCGGTCCTGGGTCCTTTCCCAAACCCGGCCGCCCCGGCTGAGCCCGTAAAGCCCGATCCGGTTGTCGGCCAGGGGCACCCCGGTCAAAACTACCTGGGACAGGGCAAACTTCTGGGCCAGGCGCTGGGTGATCACGCAGGCCCGGTGGCTGTCAAACTCAGTAAAGTCCACCGGCTCATTCAAGAGCAGCAGGGCTTCGGTCAAGTTGGGCGTCAAAATCGTTGCCTGCCGGGCTAAGCGCTGCATCTGGACAACATAGCTGTCATCAAAGCCGCGGTAGAGACGGCCGTGGTCAGCCATAGCCGGGTCCAGCAGGATGAGTTTCCCCTGCCGGCTGTATTCTTCCAGCCCCTTCTCCCAGACCCGGCTGGCCGCCTGGCCCAAGTAGCCCAAATAGATGGCGTCAAAAGAGATCTTTTCCTTGTCCCAGTGCGCCCAAATATCTGGCAGACTGGCCGACAGGTCCAGGAAGGTGTTCTCCCCGAACCCGCCCGTATGCGTTGACAAAATTGCCGTTGGCAAAGCCGCGGTCTGCAGGCCGCTGGCCCCTAACACGGGCAAGGCGACCGCCAGCGAGACTTGACCAACACAAGATAGATCTTGACTGATCAAGACTGATTTCACTTTGGCTCCTCCTTATTGCTCAGTAGCTCTATTATATGCTTGCTTAAAAAATATGAAAGTAATTATTGCGAAACTTTTTTCTAATCTGGTAATAACTAGTATAACACTGGCATTTTCATTTTCAGAGCACAAGAAAAGCCAGTTGCTTAGAAGAACAACTGACTTTGGTTAGGAATGTGTTGTGTATGTATAAAATTCAATGCAATGTTACATTGAGGAAAGAAAAATAAAAGAAATTTGGATGTTGCAACTTGCGGCTCTCCACAACCTCAAGCTACGAATCTAATATACAAGATAGTTGTGATGAAAATATGATCTTTTCCTTACGAATTTCAAAACAGCTATTATTTTTAAACTGTTTACTTATGCGACTTACTTATTACTTAGTAAGCATAATTTAAACAGTCAGAAGTTCGTAAACGTAGCTGGTCTCGTTTTCCCGGTAGACCCCATGCAGGGTGCCGACCCGCTTAAAGCCGCTCTTTTCGATCAAGTGCTGCATGGGCAGGTTATCCTCATGGGTGTCGACTCTGACGGACTTGATGTCATTGAAGCCGCTGGCGAAGTAGTTGATTACTGCCTGGTAGAGTTGAGAAGCATAGCCGTGACCAGTGTGGTCAGAGTGGATAGCCACCCGGTGGATGGTAACGTAGTCATTCGTGTCGATTTGCCAGTGCCCGTCCAATTGATCATAAGCGTGGTCCGGCGCGGGAATAATGGTCAAGGTCCCGACTGTTTCCCCGTCGTCGGCCTTGGCCAGGTAGGCATAGCCATTCTCGATGTCCTGGCGGACGTGGTCAGGGTTCGGGTAGTCCCCCTGCCACTGGTCAATCCCGCTTTCTGCCAGCTGGTTGCGCCCGTCCTGCAGGATCGCCATCACCTGGTCAAAATCTTTCAATTCTGCTTTTCTAATCTGCATTTCCTATTCGCTCCCTTATCTATATTACTGGTTCAATGACAACGACAAAGGGTATTTTACATAAGTCGGCAGGCAAGCTCAAACGATCTGCTTAAAGGGAAGCCTTTTCAGTGCTAAAAACTGTAATATTATTTAAGAATTGGAAAAGGTTGTGTCAAGGTTTTGTAACATTGCAGTTATATAATGAGGACTGTTGCAAAACAAACCACTTATTTTGAGTTTTGAGCATTTTCAATCACACACTTTTTTAATGGGAGTACCAGATACATGAAGTTTAAACACCTTAAACTGCTTGCGTTAGTCTCCACATTAACGGCAGCTGTAAGCATAAGCTTCGCCGGCCTGGCACAGGCCAGCACGACCAGCGCCAGCAGCCGTTCTTATGGGGTTGACGTGTCAAGCTACCAGCCAACCAGCACGACCAAGTACAGCAAGGCGGGCGCTCAGTTCGTCATTGTCAAGGTCAGCGAAGGCACCAGCTACCGGAATCCAAACGCCAAGGCACAAGTAGCCAGCGCCAAGGCCAACAAACTGTTGCCAATGGCCTACCACTTCGCCAATTTCGGTTCCAGCTCATCCAGAGCTAAGAGTGAAGCGGACTACGCTATCGCCAGCGCCAAGGCAGTCAGCCTGCCAGCAGGCTCATACCTGGCTTGTGACTGGGAAACCAGCAGCGGCAACTCAACCAGCGGGAGCAGAAGTGCTAATACCAGCGCCATTATGGCCTTCATGAAGAAGGTTAAGGCAGCTGGCTACCAGCCATTGCTCTACTCTGGTTCTTACCTTTTGAACAACGCGATCAACATGAGCACGGTTACGTCAACCTACCCTAACTCATTGTGGGTAGCCTACTACACCAGCTCAGGCCGGATCGACGCACCAGACTTTTCATACTTCCCGTCAATGAACGGGGTCATCATCTGGCAGTTCACTGAAAACTGGAAGGGGCTGAATGTTGACGGGAACATCTCAGTTCTGCCTCTGTCAATCAGCTCCAGTTCTTCATCAAGCCCATCTAAGACGCCAGCCAGTCAAGCACCTGTAAGCAAGACTAAGAAGAAGATTATGTCTAAGTCTTACGTCTACACTTCCGCCGGTAAGAGAACCGGTGCTTACAAGAGCGCGTACACTTACGTTTACGTGATCGGCGGGATCATCAAGATCGGCAGCAACAACTACTACAAGATCGGGACCAACCGGTACATCAAGATCAACAACGTTGATGGTACTGCCCGCAAGCTGGTTCACAATGCTTGGACTTACAATAGCAAGGGCAAGCGGGTGAAGTCAGTTGCTACCTTAAAGAAGGGCAAGCAGGTCTTCACTTACGGCGGCAAGCGGAAGATCGGTAAGAAGACTTACTACCGGATCAATGTCGGCCGTTACATCAAGGCAGGCAACGTTAAGTAAGCCGGATCGCGAATTAATTTTAGAAACAAACAAAGCTCTAATTGCCACAGAGGCAGTTAGAGCTTTTTTCATAAAAATTAGCGGTAATACTTGGTCAGCAAAAGAAGGGATAATTCGACAATCGCATTGCTTCGATTGCATCAAGCCATGCACTCATCGCTGCTCATAACTTAGGCATCCTCCAGTTACTTCTTACTCATTTTAAAAGATCTGACGATTTGCGTGCTTACAGCAATGACTATCACCGCGACAGTGTAAATGCTACTCCAAAGCTTTTCGCTTTCCCAAGCATTTCAATTGCTGCCGCGGAATGCTCACCAAAAATCATCATGCCATAACTATAGTAGAGAGAATGGAGAGTTATGAAGACCAAGCCTACTACTATGATTAACAGTACTTCTGCCAGCCAGGTAAAATATTTTTCTAACATCGCTACTGCTCTTCCCGCAGCTGGCTCCGCTTATTGAAGTAGTTGCGGTAGGACAGGTAGCCCGCGATCACGGCGCCCAGGCCAGTCGCTGACAAAAGCATGAAAGTGACCATGATCTGGTACTTGATTGCATAAACTGGATCCACGCCAGCAAAAATCAACCCGGACATCATCCCCGGCAGGTTGACCAGCCCCACCGTCTTAGCTGAGTCGATCGTCGGCTGCATGGCAGTCTTGATGCTCCGCCGCAGGATGGTCATGCTGGCCGTCTTCACGTCAGCCCCGAGGGCGATTTTTTCCAAAACCTGCTGGCGCTGGTCATGGAAACCCGTGGCTAAAACCTTATAGCACAGACCCATAGCCACCATCTCATTGCCGGCGATCATCCCCGTAATCGGAATGATCTGCATCGGCTTCAGCTTCACCGTCTGAGTCAGCAGCAATACGCCCAAGGTGATGTAAGTCCCGATCAAAAGGGCCATGATTGACTGCCAGAGCTGGCGGTTCGGGTTGGGATCCCGCTTATTGGCGTTCCAGGCCGCGTTAAAAATGATAAATAAGGTCATCAAGAGGGTCAAAAGGGCATTGTTGACCTGCATGATGAACTTCAAGACGTAGCCGACAATGACCAGCTGGACGATAGCCCGGCCCACGCTGTAAAAAATGTCCCTGGTCAAGCCCAGCTTTTCCTTCCAGGAAATCGCCACGGATACCAGGACCAGGGCAAAAGACAAGATTAATGACAGATCGCTGACAGCTATTGCTTTCATTTCAAAACTCCTCCTTTTTCCATGTGCAGGAGCTGCTTGGAAGCGGCCAGCTCCTCTTGGTCGTGGGTCACCTGCACTATCGTGGTTCCCTCCTGGTGCACCCGGGCGATCAGCTGATGGACGATTTGCTTGCTCTCTTCATCCAGCCCGGTCGTCACTTCGTCCAACAGGAGGAGCTCCGGCCGGAAAAGCAGATTACGGATCAAAGCCACCCGCTGCTTCTCCCCGCCAGACAGGGTGGTAATCTTTTTATCCAAATAGTCAGCTGGCAAATCTACCTGCTTCAAAGCTTCCTGGACCTGCTTTTCAGCAAAGTCCTGCTTGCGGATGGCAAAAGGCAGGGCCAGATTGTCCTTAACCGTTTCGTCGAACAAGGTTGGCTGCTGGAAGCAGTAGGACACCTGCCGGCGGTACTGGACCAGGTCCAGGCTATCAAGATTTTGCCCCTTATAAAAAATCTCCCCCTTATTAGGTGAGATCAAGCCCGCGATCAGCTTCAAAGTCGTGCTTTTCCCGCTGCCCGACGGTCCGGTCAAGGTGAGGTAGTCCCCCTCCTCCACGGCAAAGGAGACGTCTTGCAGGATTTCCTGGTCACCTGCCCGGTAGGACACCTGCTTGAGTTCAATGAGTGCCATTTTCTTCCTCCTGATTTCTGTAATTTTTATACTGCAGTTACATTATAGTCCAAAAAGGATGAAGCAATTTTTATAAAAGCTTGAAGGATTTTAGGCAAGAAAAAAACCGCCACCCTGTAGGTGACGGTTAAAATATGCTGACTAGAGGATTCGAACCTCCGACCCCTTCATTACTAGTGAAGTGCTCTGCCAACTGAGCTAAGTCAGCGACTCTTGTGCCTTAACACAGTTATTAATTAAACCATAAAAACGTGTCCTTGACAAGAGCTTTCGCGAAAAAAGTTAATTTTTTTAGGCAGATAGTTTAATTTCCCGGTCAAACAGGTCCCGCTCTTCTTTAGTCAGATTGTGCGCGATCAAAACCACCGTCTGTTTAGACTGGAGCAGTTTGTCCAGGATTTTCCGGCCAGCTGCTTGGTCGATCGCGCTGGTCCCTTCATCAACCAAGAGAAGCTGGCTGTCACGAACTTCCGCACGGGCCAACACTACTTTCTGCTTCTGCCCGCCAGACAAATTGTCCCCTGCCAAGTCAACCGGCGTTTCCAGGCCTTGAGGCCAACTATCAACTGCCTCAGACAGCTGGGCGTCGGCCGCGCTGGCCTTCGCCTTTGACTCAAGTTCTGGATCAAACATGGTGATATTGTTCATGACGCTGCTTGGCAATAAGACCGCCTGCTGAGGCAGGTAGCCGATTTTCGTTCGGTCAGGCTTCACCTTTTTTCCAGCTTGGTCAAAAAAGCTGATCTGTCCTCCGCTGGCCGCTGCTTCCCCTACCAGGAGCTTAAACAGAGTCGACTTGCCAGTCCCGTTGGCCCCGGTCAAGAGTACTTTTTCCCCCGGCTTGACTTGGATATCTGGATACTTGATTTCGTGTCCATTGGCAAAAGTCAGCCGCAGATCCTTTACAGAGAAGGCAGCTGGCGCTGTCCCCCCTTCTTCCGCTTGAGCCAGTGGCTGCCGCAAGTCCAGAATCTTTTCCCGCAAACCGCGGCTGGCAACCAACTGCCCCCGGTAATTGGCAATGTTCATCAGAGAGCCAAACAGGTACAAGCTGAAGTCATTTACCGAGGCAATCAAGCCGAATTCGAGCTGCCCGCGCGCTACCAAATAAGCAGTCAGCAGAAAAATCAGCGTGTTCCCCAAAGAATAAATAGCTTGATTGAGGTAGTCCAGTTCCTGGTCAGCTTTCTGCTGCTTTACATAAGCAGACTCTAACTCGCGGGCATCAGCGTGAATAATGCTTAAGAATTTTTCCCCGACCGCATAGCGGCGCAAAGTATCAATGCCATTGAGCCAATCGGCCAGAGTCTGCAGATATTTCCGGTTGCTGGCCGAAATTTTGTCAGTAGCTTTTTGCAGTGGCTCGTCAAGAACGCGCGGCAAGTACATCTGCAAGGCGCTTACGGCAATAACCAGTAAGAGCAGACTCCAGCGGAAAGACGCCAGAGAACCGGCAACCAAGGCCAGCAGGACGGCCGAGTGAACGATGCCGCCAATAGAATCAGCATACTGGTCCTTCAGCATTTCCAGGTCATTAGTCAATTCGCTTTGAAGATTTTCCTTTGTCCCAGCCGCTTCAGCATAAGCGTGGGCAAGAACCTCCTGCCGGATCTGGTGAAAATACTTTTCAAGGTGAAGTTCCCAAAAATAATCGGTCACTTGATCCAGCAGGCTGCCAAGCAAGAGCAAGAAAAGCTGCAGAACCGCAAACAGCAGAAATTGCTGAAAATGCCGGTCTTTTATCGCGCTGAACTCCCAGGTCAAGGCAAAAGCTGCCCACGCCGTCAGCAGGGCCGTCAATGCCCGGGCCAGCAGTAATGCCAGAAAGCGGCCGGGGTTTAGCCGAAACAAATCCTTAATTTGCAAAATTTTCCCCTTCTTTCAAATTGATCACTTGATCAAATCGCTCCCGCTCTTCGAGCGGTAAATTATGCCCAACAAAAATCAAAGTCTGTTTCCACCCCAGCAGAAGTGGCAAAATTTTCTGCCGGCTGGCCTGGTCAAGTGCGCTCAGCGGTTCATCCATCAAGGAGAACTTTTTATGACGCAGGAGGCCGCGGGCCAGGAAAATCTTCTGCTTCTGCCCGCCAGACAGGTCTGCCTGCTGGGGACTGACCTCACGGTCGAGGTCAACTGCCTTAGAGAAGTCCCGGTCTAAGCCAACCTTTTTCAGTACCTCCGCCAATTTGGTCTGCTTTTTGGCATCATACATGGTGATATTGTCAGCGACTGTTCCGGGGAAAATCCAGCCAGCCTGCGGCAGATATTCAAAGGACCGGGCCGGATTTGGGATTTCCTTCCCTTCAGAATCCAAATATGTCAGCTGGCCTTTGCTCGGCTCAATTTGGCCAAGCAGAAGTTTAAGCAAGCTGCTTTTCCCGCAGCCACTTGGCCCGGTAAGTAAGACCTTCTCTCCTGCCTTGATCGTAAAATCTGGATATTTAATCACTTGCCCGCCCAAGTTCACTTCTATCCCCCGGCCGATAATCGTTTGGGGATCTTCCGTCTTCGCGGCCGCTTGAACTTGCAAATGCTGGAGCATGGTTTCGTTCAACTTAGTCGTTGATTTTGCCGAAATGTAAGCCGAAAAAGCCTCTTGCAGGGAACTGAAAACGCCATTGGCTAAATAGCCAGCAGCGATGATTGCCCCGAAAGCCACCTGGCCCCTGAAGTACAGTATTCCCGGCAGAAAAGGGACTCCCACAATCCCGATATTGTCGACTATTTCTTGCGTGAATTCCGCGACTGACAGGCAAGCTTGCCGCTTGATCCGGGTGTCCTCCAATTTTTGGCTTTCCTCACCAAGCTGCCGGCACAATACCTTTTTTAAAGAAAAACGCCGCAGTTCCTCAATCGCTGCCAACCACTGGTCCAGTGCCTGCAAGTACTTTTGGTTGCGGTTAACCACGGCTTCAGTTGCCGCGCTGCTTTTTTCTTCAAAGAGCTTCGGCACAAAAAGAGCCACAATAGCGATTGCCCAAGCACAAAGAACCAGTTGCCAATTAAAGGAAAGAATTGCCACACTGACAAAAAAGGCGTAGAGCACATTGTTGACGAAATAATAGATGCTTTGCCAATAATCTTGGTTGATCACCTGCAAATTATTGACCAAGTCATTCTGCAGATCAGCTGTCGGCCACTGATCATTGCTGTCATAGTAGGCCTGCAGCAAATTTTGCCGGTAGCTGTCGATTGCTGCTTGACTCTGCTGGCTGAACAAGTAGTTGTTTACCGCCAAAAGCAGGTTGCCAAACAAATCCAAAGCCAATTTAAGTAGGGCCAGGCCGAAAAGCCAGGTAAATTTTCCACCAATCAAGCTGTTCAGCTGCGGACTGATTAAGTACAGACTGTAGGCTGACACAGCTTGAAACAAGACGCTCAGCGCCAGCAATACGGCCGCCCGCGGCCGATTAGCTTTCAGCCACAATTTTAACAATTTACTCCTCCTTATCCCGCTACAGAAACATTAATCTTCAAGATTGTCCATCCATCAAAATCTATCTGAATAGCATCTTTCGGAATTCAAATTCCAGTTAGAAACATAATTGCGTAGTAACTCAATGTCATTAAGTTAAGACATTGACTCTGAACGGAGAACGTCTTAGAACACTCATCAGAATTTGATGAGTGTTTTCTTTGCTTAATTTTTGAAACCGCTTTACGCTATCTTTGATTAGAAATTTTATCAAAGGTGGCGTATTCTCATGACTAAGAAACATCAAGTCTTTAGACAGCTTGATTCTGTAACGGATAAGGCTGCCGAATACATCAATTACTTTGCTTATCACCCAAGTAAAGACTTCACGCGTAAAAGAAAATTGGATGCTAAGACATTCATTAAGACCACTCTTGGCATGCAAGGAAACTGCTTAAATAAGGAGCTAGCTGACGCATTTCCTAAGTTCTCTGAGCGAATGACCGTATCGGCCTATGAACAACAGAAAGCTAAGGTTAATCCTAGATTATTTAAGGCAATTCTGTATGAATTCAATTCAACTTTGAAACAGCCCACTTTGTATCATGGCTATCGACTGCTGGCAATCGATGGTAGTGACTTTGCTTTGCCATATGATAAGCATTCACCATTTCTATGCAATATTCAAACAAGAAAAACACCTTCGGCCGATAATAAATTAACGACCAAAGGTGCTTGCTTGATTCATGCCAATATCCTTTACGATATCGCAAATTGTTGTTACCTAGACTGCTTATTGCAATCACGAAAGGGTATGGATGAACGCAGTGCGGCTGTGCACATGCTTCAGAACTTAAGACTTCAGCACCGCTATATCGTACTGATGGATCGTGGCTATGAATCCTTCAATCTTTTCGAGCATGGCAATCGACTGCCTGACTGCAACTATGTTGTTCGCCTCAGAACTAAAGATAAAGGTGCTATTCGGGAAATCAGTGCTCTTCCCGACCAAGAATGTGATCTTGAGATGACGTTTAACATCACCAATAGCGCCAAGCAAAAGAAGCTTCACCCGGAGTATCACAAAATCAATGCCCCAAATCGTCGCTATAAGGACAAATATTCACCCAAGTACCGTACAGCGCACTGGGATTTTGAAAGTTTTTGTCCGGTCCACTGCAGAATCGTTAAGCTTAAGATCAACGACCCACAATCGGGAAGCACCAAGTGGGAAGTACTAGCTACTAATCTAAGCTCGAACGACTTCCCGCTTAGTGAAATGAAAAAACTGTATCATCTGCGCTGGGATATTGAAAGCTCATTTCGCAAGCTAAAGTATGATCTCGGTGCAGTATGTTTTCATTCGAAAAAACCAGCATTTCAAGAAATCGAGTTGTACTCTCAACTGATTATGTTTAACGTGGTCAACAGAATCATATCCCTTTGCCGGGTAGCTGATGCTCACAGGAAATGGCCTCATGAGATAGACTTTAAAGAGGCGGTCAACATAGTTCACCGCTATTATACAACGTCCATGAAAGATGATCCAAAGCAGATGATTGAAGAAATAGAAGCGTATCATCATCCAGTCCGAAAAGGCCGAAAATATCCAAGACCTTTACGGTTTCAAGGTTCTGTTAGTTTAAACTATCGAATTTGGTAAAAAGACAGTCAATTGACTGCTTATTTGTCATGCCCAAAAAACAGAAAAGACACCTATCTAACATAGATAAGTGTCTCAAAACGGCTCCCTGTTCAAAGTCAATGCCTTAACTTAATGACATTGCGTAGTAACTAGCCATGCCCGCTGCCATTGCTGTTACAGACAAGATTGCCGCCATTGGAAAACTGTTGTCAATTATGCAGTCTTTTGTAATCTGTTCCTTACCTAAAAATTCACTGTAATCTCTTGTTACACCTGGAATTTTAGGATACACATTTGTTGCAGTTGAAGCGTAGCTGCTAAAAATCACAGCTTTTTTAGTCTTGTTAGAAACTTCATCAAACCAGCTGTCTAACTCTGCTGGTTGATCCATCGAAT
This sequence comes from Lactobacillus delbrueckii subsp. jakobsenii ZN7a-9 = DSM 26046, assembly GCF_001888925.1. NCBI lineage: Bacteria > Bacillati > Bacillota > Bacilli > Lactobacillales > Lactobacillaceae > Lactobacillus > Lactobacillus delbrueckii. The sequence continues at coordinate 394,185 of NZ_CP018218.1, read as the reverse complement.
TTACAATCAGATCGGTTTCAGCATCAATATTCGCTTCAATATCAGCTGGCCCTGTAATCTTACAATGTACAGTCTCCACACTAACAGTGCTGTCTATCTTTTTTAAGTAATCTGAACACGCCTGTATCTTAGCTTTATTTATGTCGCTTTCCACATAAGCCGTTTGTCTCGTGAGATTTGATTCTTCCACTGTATCAAAATCAACCAGTTTGATATTCTTTACTCCTGCTCTAACCAGGTATTCAGCCATTGCAGATCCAATCCCGCCAACTCCAAACACAGCTACTTTTGCTTTCTGCAATTTTTCTTGGTATATATTTGGATCAACATTGTCAGACGTGTCCATCCATTCAAAGAAACTAATATTTCTGGAATATTTTGAGTTACCGCTATACGAATTAGTAGTAACTAAGCCTAAAGACCGAAATTTCTCAATTATATTGATCAATTCTTGATCTGAAATCTTCAAGTCTTTTCTGTCCAGTTCCCCGTTTAATTATTTAATGACTTTTTAATTCAACTCTTGTACCACAGCCCTTACGCCAACCGATTCTATCACTGTTGTTTATACCGGTATTCTAGTACCTAAAAATGAGAAAGTAAATACTTTTTAATAAAAAAATAATATTATTTCATCCACTACTGAAACAGCTTAAAAAGGAGCTCGCCGATCCCAAAATTGCTGATTTCATGCCCCGTGCAAAGACTGCTGAGACTGCTTGCCGACGTGATCTCTTTACGGGACAGTCGCTTAGCTTTTCTTTCAACCATTTTTTCAAAATCCAAAATTACATTGTCCATGCTTCTGACTAAAGGCCAAGCCGAAGTTTCCGTTTTCCAAATATGGAATCAGCCTTTCAAGACCTTGCGGGTTTACGCCAAAAATAAGGTCTTCGATTGCCTGGGCACCCTCAAGGATTATGAAAAAAGGTATCCAAGCTTGGTCCCTGCTGACCGGCAAAGCTTGATAAACCTGGATGCAGTGCAAAATTACGACGAAAAAAAGGGCATCGCCTATTTTGATCAAGGCATTGCCCATTCCGTAGCCGTCCGGCGGCGGCGGTCAATCATGCTAAAATTGAATGCCACAAAAAAGAGCCGTGATCAGCTCTTTTTTGTATTTAACCTAACTCGCGTGCATTCAATATAGTGTCATGACGACATTCATTGTGCTATTTTTTTCTGCATAAACTAAGTATTCTTCTTAACTCAATCACCGTAAAACTTAAAGTCAAAACACACATACTCAAAAGAGCCAACGAATTAGATGCGGCAGATTCTCCAAATATCATTGGTCCTACAATGTTCTGTAATTGCCCCCCTAAGTTTATTGCACTTAAATCTAATGTTAAATATTGAGATCTACTAAATTCAACCATATAAACAGCTAGTGCTGCGGAATCATTCGACGACTCAATTATGTCCTGACAGTATTTTTCCATTAATTTAAGTTCTTTGGTACTTACTGCCACGTTCATCTGGCTTTGATACCGCTTCTCAGCCGTATTTTCTGCCGAATCGTACGTTCCTTGAACCAGCTTGCCAAATTCGACAAGGTCGATTTGCCGCGCGAATAATATTTTGAACAAGCTTTCCACGTTAATTCGATTTTTTCCACTTTCAACCTTTGCATAAAAAGGTCGGCTAAGGATGCCTTCGCACATTTCTTGCTGGGTCAACCCTAGTTCCAATCTTTTTTTACGCAGTGCTTCGCCAATTTTCATCAAATCTTCCCTTTCGTCAAAAAAAGGACTGTTAGCTAGCTAGTTAACAGTCCCTTTATTAAACGATTCCATATTTTCTGCTGCTGACTTATCATTCTGATAAACTGTCAATAGATCGATATTACAAAAAAACTTTATTTATCTTTGCAAAACGCTGATAAATAAAGTTTAATCGTAAACAAGAATCTGTATAATGCTGACTAGAGGATTCGAACCTCCGACCCCTTCATTACTAGTGAAGTGCTCTGCCAACTGAGCTAAGTCAGCAACTCTTGTGCCTTAACACAGTTATTAATTTAATCATTAATTGCAGACTTTTGCAAGTCTTTTTGGAATTTTTTTATTTTTTCGGCTTATTTGCGCCGAAAGAACTAAAATCAGCAAGGAGGAAAAATATGGAAAAATTTACCGGCATACCTGTCAGCTTTCAACTGGTCTGGCTTCTGCGGATCCTGCTGTCCGCCTTTTGCGGCGGCCTGATTGGCTTTGAGCGGGCAACCCAGAGAAAGAGCGCGGGCCTGCATACTCACGTCGTGGTAGCCATTGCCTCCACCCTGTTTTCTATCGTCTCCAAGTATGGGTTCTACGACATGCTCACTTTCAGCAACGTTTCTTACGATCCATCGCGAATCGCCTCTTTGACGGTCACGGGAATCTCCTTTATCGGTGCCGGGACCATCCTGGTCCATAAAGAGCAGATTTCCGGATTGACGACCGCCGGGGGACTCTGGGCCACTTCAGCCATCGGAATCGCGATTGGGGTCGGCCTTTACTGGGTTGGAATCGTGGCCGCCGTCCTGCTCCTGCTCATGCAGCGCTTTTTGCGGGAAGAAACGGTCCTCAACCTGCTCCGCAAGGTCAGCATCAGCCTCTTGATCGAAGCCAGCAACACGCCCCATATCCTGGAAACCATTCAAAGCGAACTGGAAAAAAACGAGGTCCACCAGCTCAGCATCAAGATCATCAGCGTCTCTGACGACCATGTCCTTTTCAGATGCGATGGCGAAATCGCCGGCCGGATCGATGAAAACCAGATCATCATGAACCTGCGCAAATACCCGGATATCAAGCGCATCACTTACTCGCCCGGCAGCAAGTAGCCCTCACGTGAAAAGAACTGACAGAGTGATAAAATATTTCTCTATAAAGACTTAGCTGACAAGGAGGCATTCACAAGATCTTGTACTAAAAAAATTGAAATTATCTGTTTTTAACCGTGAATCGGGACAAAGAAGTAGAAGATTACCGCCAAAATCACCAAGTACGCTACTTGCACGCCAGCCGCGAGCTTAAGTGTCTTTTCCATCCCCTGCATGGCCGGATCCTGCCGTTGGCTGTACAAGTACACCAGTGGCAGCCAGCCCCAAAATGGTAGGACAAAGCTCAAGACCGTGAGCAGGGTCAGCCAGATTGACTTAACTGTTACAACTTTCATTCATCTCATTTCCTTTCATTTTTATGCCATAATCATATACCTTTAAATTTTTTTGTAAATAAAGAATTCGCCAATTGCAAGAATAAATTGAACACTTACCATAACATCTGGTAGATTTTGACTATCTACGCCGGTAAATGCGGTCAAGTTCGGTGTCAAAGTACTCTTCTGGAGTCTTGTAGTTTAAGATCTTCCGAGGAAGAGAGTTGCACCATACCTCGATCTTAGCAATATCTTCCACACTGTACTTATCCATACGGTCTCCCTTGGGAATATAGCGTCTGATAAGCCCGTTGTGCCGTTCTACGCTGCCTTTATCACAAGATGTATAAGGATGAGCGTAGTACACAAGAGTCTTGGAAACTTGCTCAAGATTGGATAGATCTGCGAACTCAGATCCGTTGTCAGTTGTGATAGACTTAAAGATTTGATTCCATTTGGATCCGTAGTACTCTCGAAGCTTATCAAATGCCTTCATAACGCTAGCTGAGGTCTTATCCTCAATCTTGATCATGAAGAACTGACGCGTCTTTCGTTCGCACAGAGTAAGCAACACATCGTCGTCCTTAGTCTTGTGTCCAAGAACCAGATCGCATTCCCAGTGGCCAAAGTCCTTACGGCTTTCGATTCTAGGACTACGTTCATCGATGCTTCGTCCCAGGATACGCTTGTTTACACGGGCACGACGAGTCTTAGTATTGCGCTTGACCTTCTCTGGAAGATCACCGTTCTTGATGTCCATTAGGCCCAAGTCAACGTAGTTATACAGAGTTTTGGTTGATACGACCTGATCTTTCTGGAAGATTCCCTTGGCCAAAGCATAACCCACGCAAGCATCAAGAGACCAGCCTTGATTATGAAAGCAGTGGGAAACATAGTCGATGAACTTATGTCTGCGAAGAAACAAGCTCTTGCGGCCGCATTCGCTTCTATGTAGTTCGTAAGTGCTTTGCCCTTCGACAGCTTTATACCGCCTCACATTGCCGGTATACAGGGATACTGTGCCTCTTTTGAGCTCATATCCGACCGTGCTTGGTGAGCAGTTAAGTTCTCTAGCTATAGCACGATTAGAGTAGCCCTTAGAGTGCAGCTCCTGGATTGTAGTCCGGTCGTTTAGCGTAAGGTGCTTGCCCTTTTGGTGTGGTTTAGTGTTAGAATAAGAATGATCCATTTTAACCTCTCTAGAAATGTTTGTGGTAATTCATATTCTACCAGATGGTTGAAATGGATTTTTTGTGCTCTAATCCAGTGAAAACGATTTTTCTTACTGGATCGGAACAGTGTTCAGTTTAATTTTACAATCGGCGTAAATAAAGAATTACATTCAATCAACATAAAGCCTTCCCCGCCCCGCTTTTTGCGCAATAATGTACAATGTTAGCTAAGGAGCGTAATACTAGTGGCTAAAAACGTATTTGATATGTTTGATTATATATAAGAGTTAACAGAAGGGTGTTCATCGGTCGATGTTTGGCAAGTTTAAGCAGATCTTGACTTACAAGTGCGATTGGTATGGTAAGGAACTTATCCTGGCAAACAAGCTGTATCCGTCTACTCAGCGTTGTGCGGCCTGTGGCAATGTCAAAAAAGGTGATGACAAGATCACCCTTTATGGAAACAAGAAGCATGGTACTAAACACAATGAGTACGTCTGCTACAACGAAAAATGCCCGAACTACAATAAGGTCGTAGATCGAGGTAAGAATGCGATGCTTAGTCTTTTAGCACTGACTGAGTACCCAGAATTAAATCATGCACTATAAATATTAAAGAAAGGAGAATTAATGGCTAAGGCCCTGGCCTTAGTCATGCGGGTTGGCTGTACCCGAGGATTGGCGAGAGCCTTTCCATGAAGTTGCAAGAGTGGTGCTTCGGTACCTGCGCTGGTCAATGCGGTTACCCCCTTGTTGGGATATCGGAATACCGGTGATGACGGCAATAAGAAAAATGTCTGTATTCATGTCTTCGGACAATACATAGTCAAAGATTACTATTTGGCTACATTACACACGTTTTTTGCAGCAGGTTTTTGCGATGGCATCAACATTAGACTATCTGCGCTGGCGAGGCGATCTGCCTTTTCAAGCTTGCCCTTTCAACAGCCTGGATGCTTCCTTAATGGCATCCCTGGCCTACCTTCCCTTTGACAGCAGTACGGTTGGCCACAGCCTAGGCGAGGTCTGCCAGTCCATCTACCAACGTGAGCCTGACCGCTGGCAAAATCTGGACAAAACTGAACTCCTGCTCTTGCCCAAGTCTCCCCGTCTGGCTGACTTGACCGTTCTGGACTGGGTCAACAAGATAGAGATTGAGCCTGAACCCATCCAGTTCAACGCTGGCGCCTTCCGCCTGGACGACCGGACCATCCTGGTCGCCTACCGGGGCACCGACCAGTCCATGATCGGCTGGAGCGAGGACATGGTCATGAATTATACACCGGAAATTACCGGACAGAGGCTGGCCGCCAAGTATCTCAACCAGATCGGCCAGGCCTACCCAAATGACCGGATCTATATCACCGGCCACTCCAAGGGGGGCAACTACGCCCACTACGCTTTGGCCTTTGCTGATCCGCAGATTCAAGCCCGGGTCATCAAGTCATACAGCTTTGACGGACCTGGCTACCGGCACCAAATTTACGGAACCAGCGGCTTCCAAGACAATATCAAAAAGATGAAGACCTACATCCCGGAAAGCTCCATTATCGGCTGCATGCTGGACCATACTGAGCGCGTCTTGGTCGTCAAGTGCAACCAGCCAGTCCTCAGCCAGCACGACCCAAGAACCTGGAGCGTTGGCCGGGATAGCTATGTTTTGGCGCAAGAGGGCCTCACGGCTACAGCCCGGGTGATCCGCCACTCCCTGATCGCCTTCAACCATCAGATTCCCGCGGAAAAAAGAGGGCAGATGTGGTCCGCCCTTTTTGAGGCTTTTGGCAGCCTGGACATCACTAAGATCAAACAGATCAGTGGTTTTACCGGCACCTACCGCTTTGGCCGGGCATACTTTGCCATGGATCCGGAAATGCGGGCTATCTTCCGGCAGATTTTTAACAACATCATTGAAACGGCCCGGCAGAGCCTTACCCTGCCCTTCAACAGGAGCGAGGATCCTTACAAGAACCGGCCGAATTTCAATGATTCAAAGAAAGGGCCAATCTTCTTTGATGCCTACGACATCAAGCAAGAATAACAAAAAGCGCGAATCAGCAACGATTCGCGCTTTTTTGCTGTCTTTCCCCTACCCCTGGGCCTCATGGCCTGGGTCCAGGTTGGAGAAGCGGTTGTAAGGCTTTGAGAACATCAGTTTGGCTGATCCCCGCCGGCCTGACCGGTTCTTTTCAATAATAACTTCAACTTCAACATTTTCCGGATCTTCCTTCGGTTCCTCGCCGTCAGCATCCTCATCCCGGTAGTAATCGTCCCGGTAGAGGAAGCCAACGATGTCGGCGTCCTGTTCGATTGACCCGGATTCCCGCAAGTCTGACAAAATTGGCCTCTTGTCCTGCCGCTGCTCAACTGACCGCGACAACTGCGACAGGGAGATTACCGGCACGTGCAATTCCTTGGCCATCTTCTTGAGCTGGCGGGAGATCGCGGAAACTTCCTGCTGGCGGGACTCAGTCTTTGGCCCTTCAATCAGCTGCAGGTAGTCGATCACGACCAAGCCCAGGTCGCCCAGCTCCTTTTGCAGGGCCAGGCACTCGGACCGGATTTCGCTGATCTTGATCCCCGGCGTGTCATCGATATAGATCGGAGCCTGTCGCAAGACACTTGCTGCCATGTCCAGCTGGTTCCACTCATCCCTGTCCAGGATCCCCGTTCTGAGGTGCTGGGAGTCGATCAAGCCCGTTGACGCCAGCATCCGCTGGACCAGCTGTTCACCAGACATTTCCAGGGAAAAGACCGCTACCGGCTTCTTCTCAGTAATGCCCACATTCTTGGCGATGTTCATGGCAAAAGAGGTCTTCCCGACACCCGGCCGGGCCGCCAAAATGATCAATTCGTCATCATGCAGCCCCGTCGTCATCTCGTCCAGATAGGCAAAACCCGTCCGTAAACCCGTGACCGCGTCCTGGTTCTGGGCATTATTTGAAATCTGCTCAAAGGCTCCGGCAATCAGGTCCTCAATCTTATGAAATCCCCCGCTCCCCTTTTCATTGGAGACGTTCATGATCTCATTTTCAGCGTTGCTGAGGATCTCATCCACGCTGTCGGACCCTTGAATGGCACTGGAGATGATCTTCTGGCTGGCATTGATCAAATTGCGCAACTGTGCCTTCTGGTGGACGATGCGGGCATAGTCCTTGGCGTGAAAGGCAGTTGGCGTTGCCAGCAAAAGCTCTGACACGTAGGCCATGTCGCCCAGTTCTTCCAATTGTCCCCGCCGCTTGAGCTCCTCTTGCAAGGTAACCAGGTCGATTGACCTACTCTCGTCATAGAGAGCCAAAAGGGCGCTATAGACCAGGCGGTTGGCATGTTCATAAAAGTCAGCCGGCTCTAAGACCGAGCTGACTTCGTTGATGACTTCGGGATCAATGAAAATCGCCCCTAAAACGGCTTTTTCAGCAGCAGAATCATGCGGGATCTGCTGCGTGACAAGATTATCCATCAATCACGGCTTCTTTCAGCTTCTTAATTTTCTTTGGTAACGTGGACCCGGACCTTTGATTCAACGCCCTTGAAGAGCTTGACTGGCACATTAGTGTAGCCCAGAACCTTGATTGGTTCCCGCAGTTCCAGCTTGTGCTTGTCCAGCTTGATGCCGAACTGCTTGTCCAGGCCTTCGATGATCTTCTTGCTGGAGATTGAACCGAAGAGGCGGGAGTCGCTGCCGGCCTTGGACTTCAGTTCAACCACAGTTTCGTCAGCTTCCAGCTGCTTCTTGATCTCTTGGGCAGCTGCCTTTTGAGCTTCGTATTCAGCCTTTTCCTTGGCTTCCACCCGCTTCAGGGTGTTCAGGTTGCCCTTGTTGGCTTCCTTGGCCAGGCCCCGCTTGATCAGGTAGTTTTGGGCGTAGCCGTCCGGCACGTCCTTGACCTGACCCCGCTTGCCTCTGCCCTTAACGTCTTGCATAAAAATAACTTTCATCGTTCATTGCTCCTTTTCTTCTTTAACTGTTTTCTTCCAGATATTCGTCAATTGCCGCCAGCAAGCGCTGACTGGCTTCTTTGACCGTAATATCCTTGATCTGGGTCGCCGCGTTGGACAAGTGGCCGCCCCCGCCCAGCTTCTCCATAATAACCTGGACGTTAATGTGGCCCATCGACCGGGCTGAAATCCCGACCTTGTCCCCGCTTCTTCTGGTGATGGCAAAAGATGCCGACACCCCTTCCAAATCAAGCGCCATATCGGCTGCCTGGGCCGTCAAGATCGGGTCGATCACCTTGTCCTCCGGCCCCTGCATGACCGCCATCTTCGGCCGCAGCATCTGCAGGCTGGCCACCAGGTGGCTCTTAACCAGGAAGCTGGAAATGTCCTCCTTCAAAAGCTCACTGACCACCGAGGAGTCCGCCCCGATCGACCGCAGGTAGCTGGCCGCGTCAAAGGTTCTCGTCCCCGTGCGCAAGGAGAATTCCTTGGTGTCGACCGTGATCCCGGCCAGCATGGCCGTGGCTTCCAGGTTGGTCAAAACCCGGTTGTCTTCAGCTGGCTGCTGGTATTCCACCATTTCCGTCACCAGTTCGCTGGCTGAGGAAGCATATGGCTCCACATAAGTCAGCATCGGGTTCTCCGGGAATTCTTCCCCCCGCCGGTGATGGTCGATCACCACGATCCGGTTCCTCAAGCGGTCATAGAGGCGCTGGTCATAAGTGATGGAGTACTTGGAGTGGTCCACCATGACCAAAAGGGAGTTGTCCGTCGCGACCGCGTTGGCCTCATCCGGACTAACAAAAAGGTCCAGCTGGGGGTCTGCCGCTTGCATCTTCTTGACCAGGCGGTCAACGTCATAGTTGCAGTGGGCCGTGTCTAGCAAAAAGTGGGCCTTCGCCCCGTGTAGGCGGGCGATCTTGACAACCCCGATCCCGCTGCCGACAGAGTCCATATCGGGCCGCTGGTGCCCCTGGACGAAGACCTGGTCAACATCCTTGAAGAGCTCGCCCAAGGCCTGGGAAACCATTCTGGCCCGGACCCGGGTGCGCTTCTCCATTGGGTTGGACTTACCCCCGTAGAAGCGGGCTACCTGGCCCAGTTCCCTGAGGACAACCTGGTCCCCGCCCCGGCCAAGGGCCAGGTCCAAGTTGGCCTGGGCCTGGTTGGCGATCTTTCTCAGCGACTCACCCCCGTAGGCAATCCCGACCGACAAGGTCAAAGGAGTGTTGTTCCGGCTGGTTTCCAGGCGGATCTTGTCCAAAACTGAGAACTTGTCTTCTTCCATGGCTTCCAGGTCCTGCAAGTGGGCCAGAAGCAAAAAGTGGTCCTCATCAATCCGCTTCAAGTAGGCCTTGAACTTCTTGGCATAGTCGTTCAAAGTCGTCTGCAGGTAGGTGCTGGTTCTGGCCAGTTCCTGGTCGTGCATCCGCTCGCTGAGCTCGTCGTAGTTGTCGACAAAAATCTGCCCGATAGCCAGGCGCTCAGCCCGGTACTTGTCAGCCAGGTCGGCATAACGGGTAATGTCGAGCAGGTAGATGACCCCGATGCTGTCTTGGACAACCATTTCAAATTGGTGATCCCCCCACTTGACCACCTTGCTTTCCGAAGTCTGGGCCTCAAGGGCTTCTTCAACCAGCTTGCCCAGTTTCCGGTCAACCGCTGTAATCGTCTTGCCGATAGCGTCCTTGTCGCCCAGATAGAGCTGCAAGTAAGGGTTGACCCATTGGATGTGCCGGGACTCGTCGTAAAGGAGGATCCCCAGCGGCATCTTGATCATGGCCTCCTGCTCCCCCCGTTTAATCCGGTAGGAAAGGTTGGCCGCGTAATTGTTGGTATTTTTCGCGAGAATGTAAACGCCGAAAACGACCCAAAAGACATCCACGATCAAGACCAGCAAAAGCGCCACCCCGAAGATCCGGTTGATGAAGAAAGCCACAACCGTGCTCAGCACAGTCAAGAAGGCGATGCTGGAGAAGGCAATGATTAATCTGGAATCCCGGACGAATTCTGGCAATTCAAGTTTGCGTAAAAAGTTTTTCATAAAATTCTTCCACATCTTTAAAGCAGATTAAACTACTCCCATTATAACCTATTGCCGCCCGCCACAAAACAGAAAAGAAAAAGAGACCGGGAGGAGTCCAGCTCCTTTCGGTCTCTTTATTTGCTTATTGATCCTGCTGCTTAGTCTTCAGCTACGAATGGCAGGAGGCCCATAATCCGGGCTCTCTTGATAGCTTTAGCAACCTTGCGTTGGTTCTTAGCGCTAGTACCAGTGACACGACGTGGCAAGATTTTACCTCTTTCTGAGATAAAATGTTTCAACAGATCAACATCCTTGTAGTCTACGTAGTCGATGTGGTTGGCTGCGATGAAGTCAACCTTGCGGCGACGACGACCACCTCTTCTTTGTTGAGGCATGTCTTCAGATCCTTTCTTGTGTAATTTTAAAATGGAAGATCGTCATTTGAGACGTTGATTGCATCGTCAGAGCTGTCGAACGGGTTAGTGTTCGTGTCTCCGTCGGCATCTTTCTTGTTATCTTCATTGAATCCGGCATTAGCTGGCCCGTTTGACTGGGCCGGGCTGCCGAAGGCGTTGTCGTTGGCGTAGCCGCTGCCGCCGCCAAATCCGGTGTTGAAGCCGGTGTTTTGGCTTTGACCTTGGCCGCCAAATCCGCCGTTTTGCTGACGGCTTTCACGCTCGCGGCGTGATTCGAGCAGTGAGAAGTTGTCCACGAGGACTTCTGTGACGTAAACTCGCTGGCCGTCCTTGTTATCATAGTTTCTGGTCTGGATTCGGCCCTGGATGCCCACCAAACTGCCCTTGCTGGTGAAGTTGCAGAAATTCTCAGCAGCCTTGCGCCAAATCACGCAGCTGATGAAGTCCGCTTCTCTCTGGCCTGATGCATTGGTAAACTGCCGGTCAACGGCCAAAGTGAACGTAGCAACCGAGATGCCGCTCCCAGTAGTACGTAATTCAGGATCACGTGTTAAACGGCCAACAAGTACAACATTATTGATCATACTTATTTCCTTCCTATTCCTGTATTACGGGAAACTACAATTACTTGTCTAACTTGACAGTCATTGAACGCAGAACTGAGTCGTCGATCTTGCTCAAACGGGCAAATTCTTTGACAGCTGCAGCGTCTTCAGCAGTGAAGGTCATGATGTAGTAACTACCTTCACGATACTTTTCGATTTCGTATGCGAAACGACGCTTGCCCCAGTCCTTAGCTTCAACCATTTCACCACCATTGTCAGTGATCACCTTAGTGTACTTGTCAATAATGGCCTTCTTTGCTTCATCGTCAACGTCTGGCTTGATGATGTAAGTAATTTCGTACTTGGTTGTCATAGACTATTGCACCTCCTTTTGGACTAAATGGTTCTTGCTAAAATCAAGAACAAGGAGTAATTGATCTAATTACTCGCAATGCCTAATTTTAGCACAAAATAAAAAAAATTACCAAACATTTTTTACACGTGATCCGGGATTTTCTTCCCACTAACTATTACGCCAAAAATGCTGGTAATTTTTTATTTTATCTTACTTTTTTCTGCTTCTTTGCCGCTAAACTTCCGTTTCCGGCTCGCTTTCGCCTTCAGCTTCAGCCGGCACGACTGCCATGCTTGCCACGGCATTGCCGTCAGCCACCTTGATCAGGCGGACGCCCATAGTTGACCGGCCAGTCTGGGAGACATCGCTGGTCTTGAAGCGGATCATGATCCCGTCAGTGGTGATCAACATGATGTCGCTTTGCCCGTCAACCACGGCCACGCCAGCCAGAGGACCGTTCTTTTCGCCGATCTTGGCGGTCTGGATCCCCTTGCCGCCCCGGCCCTTGACCGGGTATTCGCTGGCCGCGGTCCGCTTGCCGTAGCCCTTTTCCGAGATAGTCAAAACTTCGTCTTCCGGCTTCAGAATCCCTGAGCCAACCACGTAGTCGCCTTCGCGGAGGTTGATCCCCCGGACGCCGGCCGCGCTTCTCCCCATGGCCCGGACGTCATCTTCATTGAAGGTCACGGCGTAGCCCTGGTGGGTAGCGATCAAGATGTTCTGCTGGCCATCAGTGGTCAGGACGTTGGATAGTTCGTCGCCATCCTTCAAGGTCAAGGCGATCAAACCGTTGGTCCGGATATTTTCAAATTCCCGGATCTTGGTCCGCTTGACCGTCCCCAGCTTGGTGATGAAAAAGGCGTAGTCGTCGTCATGCCCTTGCGGCAGGTTGACCACGGTCTGGATGTGCTCGCCCTTGTCCAGCTGCAGGAGGTTGACGATTGGCAGGCCCTTGGCGCTTCTGCCGTATTCTGGGATTTCGTAGGCCTTCTTCATGTAGACCTTGCCCTTGTTGGTGTAGAAGAATAGGTAGTCGTGGGTACTTGAGTAGAGCAGGTGCTCGATGAAGTCGCCCTTTTGGACGCCCATCCCCTTGATCCCCCTGCCGCCGCGGTTTTGGGTCTTGAAGTCGTCGATCAGCATCCGCTTGACATAGCCCTGGTGGCTCAAAGTCAACAGGACGTCTTGTTCTTCGATCAAGTCTTCGTCTTCGATCGTGACCACTTCGCTGGCCGTAATCTGGGTCCGGCGCTTGTCACCGAAGCGCTTCTGGATGTCCAGCAGCTCGTCGTAGATAATCTGGTCGATTCTTTCAGGCTTGGCCAGAATGTCCTTGTAGTCGGCAATCTTGACCAAAAGCTCCTGGTATTCGCCTTCGACCTTGTCTCTTTCCAAACCGGTCAGGCGGACCAGACGCATGTCCAGGATAGCCTGGGCCTGGCGGTCGTCCAGGTCAAAGCGGCTGATCAAGCCCGCCTTGGCGATGTCGCTTGATTCAGAGTTCCGGATCAAGCTGACGATTTCGTCGATATGATCCAGCGCTACCCGCAAACCTTCCAGGATGTGGGCTCTGGCTTCAGCCTTTTCCAAGTCAAACTTGGTCCGGCGGGTGATGACGTCTTCCTGGTGGGCCAGGTAGTACTGCAGCATCTGCTTCAAGGTCAGGGACTTCGGTGCCCCGTCCACGATCGCCACCATGTTCATGGCGAAGTTGGACTGCATCTGAGTTTCCTTGAAGAGGTTATTCAAAACCACGCTGGCGCTGGCATCCCGGCGCACGTCAATCGTGATCCGCATCCCGCTCTGGTCGGATTCATCCCGCACCCCGGTAATACCGTCGATCACCTTGTCGCGGGCCAGTTCAGCGATCTTCTGGACCAGTTCGGCCTTGTTGACCAGGTAAGGAATCTCGCTGACGATGATTCTTTCCCGCCCGCTCTTTTCAGTTTCGATTTCGGTCTTGGCCCGGACGACGATGTTGCCCTTGCCGCTTTCATAAGCGTGCAGAACCCCGCCCCGGCCCATCAAGATCCCGCCGGTTGGGAAGTCCGGCCCTGGGATGGCCTTCATCAGTTCCTTGGTCGTCACGTCCGGGTTCTTCATCAGCATGTGAATACCGGAAATGACTTCAGACAGGTTGTGCGGCGGAATGTTGGTAGTCATCCCGACCGCGATACCGCTGGAACCGTTGACCAGGAGGTTAGGAATTCTTGCTGGCAGGACGGTCGGTTCATTTTCCGTGTCGTCGTAGTTTCTCTGCCAGTCAACCGTATTCTTGTTGATGTCGCGGAGCATTTCCACGGCAATCTTGCTCATTCTGGCTTCAGTATAACGCATGGCGGCCGGCCGGTCGCCGTCGACGGAACCGAAGTTACCGTGCCCGTCTACCAGCATGTAGCGGTAGGCAAAGTCCTGGGCCATGTGGGCCATGGCCAGGTAGATAGAGGAGTCGCCGTGCGGGTGGTACTTACCCATGACGTCCCCGACGATTCTGGCACTCTTCTTGTAAGGCTTGTCCGGAGTCACGGCCAGCTCGTTCATCCCGTACAGGATCCGCCGCTGAACCGGCTTCAAGCCGTCGCGGACATCTGGCAAAGCCCGGGCCACGATGACGGACATAGCGTAGTCCAAGAAGGAGCTCCGCATCGTTTGCGTCAGATCGACATTTCTGATCCGCCGGTCTTGTCCTTGATTTTCGTTATCCATTCCTACCTCCCATTAAGCATCCAAGTTTTCAACATATTGGGCATTGTCTTCGATGAACTTGCGCCGCGGGCCAACTTCGTTGCCCATCAGCATTTCAAAGACTTCATCCGCGTCCTTGGCGTATTCCGGGTCCACCCGGTCCAGGCGGCGGTTTTCAGGATCCATGGTCGTCTCCCACAATTGCTCAGCGTCCATTTCCCCCAGCCCCTTGTAGCGCTGCACGATTGGCTTCGGGCTTGGTTGCAATGACCCCAGGTAGTCGTGGAGTTCTTCATCAGTGTCCAGGTACTTGATCAGCTTGCCCTGGCGCACTTGGTACAGAGGCGGACGGGCGATGTAAACATAGCCCTTGTCGATCATCGGCCGCATGTAGCGGTAGAAGAGGGTCAAGAGCAGGGTCCGGATGTGGGCCCCGTCGACGTCGGCGTCAGTCATGATGATCAGCTTGTGATAGCGGGCCTTGGAGACGTCAAAGTCTGCCCCAAAGCCGGTCCCCAGGGCCGTAAACAGAGTCCGGATTTCCTGGTTGGCCAGGATCCGGTCCATTGAGGCCTTTTCCACGTTCAGGATCTTCCCCCGGATGGGTAGGATGGCCTGGGTCAGCCGGCTCCGCCCTTGCTTGGCGCTGCCGCCGGCGGAGTCCCCTTCGACGATGAAGAGTTCTGAGATGTTCGGGTCATTTGAAGTGTTGTCGGCCAATTTGCCTGGCAGGTTGGCGATTTCCAGGCCGGACTTCTTCCGGGTAACTTCCCGGGCGCGCTTGGCGGCAACTCTGGCTCTTTCGGCCAGTTGCCCCTTTTCAACGATCTTGCGGGCCACCTGCGGGTTTTCCATCAAGAAAGTGGAGAAGGTTTCTGAGAAGGCGCGGTCAACGGCAGTTCTGGCGTCGGAGTTGCCCAGCTTGGTCTTGGTCTGCCCTTCAAACTGCGGGTTCGGGTGCTTGACGGAAATCACGGCCGTCATCCCTTCCCGGATGTCTTCCCCGGACAGGTTGTCATCGTTTTCCTTCAAGATCTTGGCCTTGTGGGCGTAGTCGTTGACCACCCGGGTCAAGGCCGTCTTGAAGCCCGCCTCGTGCATCCCGCCTTCATAAGTGTGGATGTTGTTGGCAAAAGTCATCAAGGTTGTCTTGTAGCCGGTCGTGTACTGCAAAGATACTTCAACGTCAATGCCCTCGTACTTGCCTTCCACGTAGATTGGCTCGTCAAAAAGTACCTCCTGGCCCCGGTTGAGGAAGGAGACGTATTCCTTGATCCCACCTTCGAAGTGGTAGACGTCGGTTTCCGCCGTGTCCTTCCGCTTGTCAGTGAAGGTCAGCTTCAGCCCCTTGTTCAAGAAGGCCAGTTCCCGGATCCGGTTCTTCAAGATCTTGTCGTCAAAAACCGTGGTTTCCGTGAAGATGTTCGGGTCCGGCCAGAAGTGGACGATGGTCCCGTGTTCAGTCAAAGGCACCGTGCCGACTTCCTTCAGCTCTTCAACGACCCGGCCGTGGTCAAAGGCGATGTGGTACTTCTTGCCATCCCGCATGACAGTGACGTTCAGCTTGGTGGACAGGGCGTTGACAACAGAAGCCCCGACCCCGTGCAGACCGCCGGAAACCTTGTATCCGCCACCGCCGAACTTACCACCGGCATGCAGAACCGTATAAACAGTTTCAACGGCTGGCCGGCCGGTCTTCTTTTCGATGTCGACCGGGATCCCCCGCCCGTCGTCTTGGACAGTCACGCTGTTGTCTTCGTTGACGGTGACTTCGATCTTGGTCGCGAAACCTGCCAGGGCTTCGTCGATCCCGTTGTCGATGATTTCCCAAACCAGGTGGTGCAAGCCCTGGGAGCTGGTTGAGCCAATGTACATCCCCGGACGCTTGCGTACGGCTTCCAGGCCGCCAAGGACCTGAATCTGGCTGGCATTGTACTTGTCAGCTTCTTGTTCAAACTGCTTAGCCTTCTTCAATTTGTTATCTTCGTCTGCCATTTAATCCTTCCTCTTTTTCTATAATTTGGCCGGAATGGATGTAAAAAATTCGCGGCTGTTTGACTATTTCCTGGGAAATACCATCTAGATCGGTTGTCGTAATAAAAGTCTGGGTTTGACCATGGATGAAATTGAGCAGGGCTGCCTGGCGGTTCTGGTCCAGTTCGCTCATCACGTCGTCCAAAAGCAGGATCGGCTCTTCTCCCGTCAGCTGCTTGATCAGCTGGATTTCCGCCAGTTTCAAGCTGAGGGCAATGGTCCGCTGCTGCCCTTGGGAGGCAAACAGGTGGGCATTCTTGCCGTCCAGCTGGAATTCCAGGTCGTCGCGGTGGGGACCCAGCTGGGTCGTGGCCCTTCTGAGCTCATCGTCAGCGATCTCCGCAAAGCGGTCCAGCAGCTTCTGCTTGATCTGGGCCGGCTGGTCTGCAGCCGTAATCTCCTTGGCTGAAGGCCGGTAAAGGACCCGCAGCTCTTCTCTTTGCCCGCTGATGGCCCGGTAGGCCTCGGCCGCGTAGCGGTTGAGGTCAGCCAAATAGCGGTAGCGCCGCCAGATCAGTTCACTGGCCGCCGTGGCCACCTGCTCAGTTAAGACCCCGAGCAGGACCTGGTCACTGGCCTGCCGGCGGGCCAGCTGCTTGAGATAGTTATTTCTCTGCTGGAGCAGCTGCCGGTACTGGCTGGCGAAATAGAGATACTCCGGATTGATCTGGCCGAATTCCAGGTCCATGAAGCGCCGGCGCAAAGAAGGGGCCCCCTTCACCAATTCCAGATCTTCCGGAGAAAAGAGGATGGCGTTAAGGTGGCCCACATACTTGGATAGCCGGGCCTGCTCAACACGGTTGACCCAGGCGCTCTTGCCCTTCTTGCTGATGACGATGCGCAGGTCAAGGTCCAGCTGGCGCTTGTGCACCCGGCCAGCCAGGCTGGCAAAGTCCTGGCCGAAGGCAATCATCTCCCGGTCATTGCTGGTCCGGTGGGACCGGCTAAGGGCCAGAAAGTAGATTGCTTCCAGCAGGTTGGTCTTGCCTTGGGCATTTTCACCCAGAAAAACGTTCACGTGTGGGTCAAATTCCAGGTCAAGGAGAGCCAGGTTACGGAAACCGCTCTGCTTAAACCGACCCAGGTACATTAAAGTCCCTGAACCAGCTCATATTCCTTGCCGGCAACGGTCAAACGGTCACCAGGATAGAGCTTCCTGCCCCGGCGGTCTTCCTTGTCCCCATTGACCAGAACTGGACTGTCCTTGAGGTACCACTTGGCCTGCCCGCCCGAGGAAACGACACATTCATCTTTCAAAAATTGTCCGAGGGTGATGAATTCACCATTAATCGCAAAAGTTTCGATAGTCTTCACCTTCACCAATGTAAAACTAGTATTCCACTTATAAATTATAGTCTTTTTTCCAGGGAAACTCAATCAAGAAGGCCTTTTTTAGGGCCTCAGAGCGCTTATTTACCCATTTAGTATCGTGGTACATAAAGCAGGTATTTTGGGCTTAAAGCCGTAAAAAACGCTTGTATTAAAAAATAGTCGAAAAAAAGCCACTCCGGAGAGTGGCTTTTGTGAATTATTGGCAGTCTGTTTTAGAAAGTTCGGATTGGGGTGATCAGCTGCACGAATTCAACTGACTGGTCATTTGGCACGACCGTGAATGGCCGCAGGCTTTCCGTGAAGTTGATGATGACGGAGTCAGTTACTGAGGCCCGCAGGGCAGCGGCCATGTAGTCCGGGTTGAAGGAAATGGTCAGGTCTCGGCCAGTTAAGCTGCTGAAGCCAACTTCTTCCTCAATCTTTCCGACTTCCGGGGAATTACCGGAAACCAGGACGGTTTGGTCAGCCACGTTCAAAGTCATTTGGACGGCGTTGGTCCGGTTGGCGTGGGTCAAGAGGCTGGCCCGGCTCAATGTCTGCATCAAGTCAGAAACGGCGAACTGCACGCTGGTCGTTGACTCAGTTGGCAAAAGGCGGTCAACGTCCGGGTAGGCCCCTTCCAAAAGACGGGTGTAGAAGGACAGGTTTTCAAATTCAAAGCGGATCTGGCTGTCGCCCAGGTAAACCTTGATATCCTGGTCAGCGTCGCCGATGATCTGGGCTAGTTCCTGCAGGTTCTTGCCCGGGATAATCAGGGACAGGTCTTCGCTTGGACCGGCCGCGATGTCGACGATTCTTTGGGACAGGCGGTGGGAGTCAGTAGCCACCGCCTTGATATGCCCGTTCTTGAAGCTGAAGTTGACCCCGGTCAGAGTTGGCCGGCTTTCTTCGGTGGATACGGCGAAAACAGTCTGGGTAATCAGTTCCCGCAGGGTCTTAGACGGCAGGCTGAAGGAAGTTCCGGCAATTTCCGGCAGGCGCGGGTAGGCACTGGCGTCCAGGCCGTTGATTACGTAGTCCGCCTTGTCAGAGGTGATCTGGATTTGGTTGCCTTCCTTGACTTCAAAAGTGAATTCCCTGCCTGGCAATTTGCGGACGATTTCGCTGAACAAGTGTGCGGTCACGACAATGGAGCCAGTTGATTCAACCCGTAAGTCATCAGAAACCGGTTGGCTCAGTTCAATGGAAATATCGGCATTGCTGCCAGTCATGATCAGTTCAGTTTCCGTCAGGTCCAGCTTGATCCCGCTCAAAATCGGAATCTGGACTCTTGAAGAAACTGCCTTTAAAACGGAATTCAAGTCATTGATAAAAAGATTGCGCTGTACAGTAAATTTCATCTGGTCCTCCTTGGTTAGTTTGCTGCTCTCTTTATTTAATTATTTGTTTATATATAGATAGTTGTAGTAGTAGGTCCTGTGAATTCTGTTGATAACTAACCGGAAGCCCGGTAATCCGGACTTTTGCCAGTTAAAAAAATGTGGATAAATCATGGACTTGTCCACAAGTTATCAACGGACCTATCTTTCCAGCATCTGCCGCAGGTCGGAAACAGCGGACTTGATTTCAGTGTCCGTTTTGATCTGCCGGGCGATTTTGTCGCAGGCATGCATCACGGTCGTGTGGTCCTTGCCCCCGAATTCCTGGCCGATTTTTGGCAGGCTGGCATCGGTGAGCTCGCGGGACAGGTACATGGCAATCTGACGCGGGATGACGATCTGCCTTACCCGCTTCTTTCCTTTAAGGTCCGGCACTGAGGTCTGGAAGTAGTTGGCCACGACCTCCTGGATCTTGGAAATCTGTAGTCCCCTGCTCTTCTGGACCAGCTTGAGGTCGGCTAAAGCCGACCGAGCTAAGCCAATGTTGATGTCCTGCTTTTGAATGGTGGCCTGGGCCTGGACTTTGACCAGGGCCCCTTCCAGCTCCCGGATATTAGTATCGACCTGGCTGGCCACATAGTCCAGGGTGCTTTCATCGATCTCCAGGCCTTCGGATTCAGCCTTCTTGCGCAGGATGGCGATCCGGGTTTCCAGGTCTGGCGGGGTGATTTCAACTTGCAGTCCCCAGGCAAAACGCGAGACCAGCCGCTCGGACAGGTCGGGAATTTCCGTTGGCAGCCGGTCACTGGTCATGACGATCTGCTTTTGATCATTATAGAGAGTCTCAAAAGTATGGAAGAATTCTTCTTGAATCCCTTCCTTCTTGGCGAAGAACTGGATGTCGTCGACCAAGAGTAGGTCAGCTGTCCGGTATTTCTCCCGGAACTTGTCCTGGGTCTTGTTCTTGATGGAATTGATGAAGTCGTTGACAAAAGTCTCACTTTGAATGTAGACAACCTTGGCATCTGGTCTTTCCGCCAGCATTTGGTGGCCGATCGCCTGCATCAAGTGGGTTTTACCAAGGCCCACGCCCCCGAAGATGAACAAGGGGTTGTAGAAGGTCCCCGGGTTGTCGGCAACCGCCAAAGCGGCCCCGGCAGCCAGTTTGTTGCCCTCGCCTTGAATGAAGTTCTCGAAGGTGTACTTCTCGTTTAAGCGCAGGTCCTTGGTGAATTCGCGGCCTTGCGGCCGGGCTTTCTCGGGCTTGGCCTGCGGCTGGGGCTCCAGCATCCTTTCGCTGCTGGGCGCCGGGCCGTTTTTAACGACGAAAACCGGGTAGATATCGATTCCCGCGTAGGCATAAGCCGACTGGATCAGGTTAGCGGAGATGTTTTGCTCCCAATACCCCTTTGCCACGGGGGTTTGGACGGAGATTACCAATTCATGGGTGTCCTTGTTGAAGGAGACCGGCTTGGTGTTTTTGAACCAGGCATTGTAGGATACTTCATTAAATTCGGACCGCATTTCAGCGTTGAAGCTATCCCAGAATTTTTCTAAATCGAACAAAAAACATTCCCTCCAAAAAATCGTTTAGCAAAATTATTTTAGCATTTACTGACCGGGTTTTCCACAGGTGGAAGAAATAAATCCAGAATCCACATGCTGTGGACAAGAAACAAAAAGAAGCCTGTTAACTCTGATGATAATTTTATCAAAAGTGGTCAAAAGTGGATAAGCCTTGTGGACAACTTTTCTTAGATAGGCAAAAGGAGAGCCTAGTTTTGACCAGATATATCCACAGGGTGTTGAAAAAGTTTTTGACAGGGTGTGGACTGTGGATAAGTCTGCGAAAAAGCCTGTTGATTGCTGGGAAAAAATTTTTTCGCGGTCTGCTTTCTGTCCACAGGCCGGGGATCAGGTTCAGGCACTCTAAGGAAAAAATCGGGCAAGTTTGCAAGAAAAAACTTGGTTTTTTTCGATTTCCGTGCTATTCTAGATAAGAAATTGTGCACGTAGCACTAAAAAATGGAGGTGCAAAGATATGTCAACTAAGAGAACTTACCAACCTAAGAAGCGTCACCGTTCACGCGTTCACGGCTTCATGAAGCGTATGGCTACAAGCAACGGCCGTAAGGTTTTGGCTAGACGCCGTGCAAAGGGTAGAAACGTATTATCTGCTTAAGCCACTGAATCCCAGTGGTTTTTTTAATTTGCAAGAGTGTAAAGAGCTTTGAGAAAGTCATATCGAGTTAAATCTGAACAGGATTTTCAGACCGTCTTTGAAAATGGCGAATCAGTTGCCAACCGGGCTTTTGTGATCTACGTCCTGCATAGAAAGCAGAATAAGCATTTTCGCGTCGGCATCTCTGTGGGCAAGAAGGTCGGTCACACGGCCGTCGTGCGCAACCGTCTCAAGCGCTACATCAGGGCGGTGTTGACCGAGAACCGGGACCGGATTGCGCCGGACTTGGACTTCTTGGTGATTGCCAGGCCCTACGCTCGCGATTTCGATTGGGAAAAGACGCGGGAAAACCTGCTTCACGCGCTGAACCTGGCCCACGTCATTGAAGAAATGCCAAATAAAGAGGAAAAATAGTGAAGGACATTTTATCGAAGAAGAGTACCAAGCGCCTTCTGGCCGCTCTGGCACTGGTGACGGTTTTTGCCCTTGTTCTGAGCGGCTGCGCCACGCAGACCACCCAGAAGCCAACGCCGATCTCCCATAATTCCAGCAACTGGTGGGATGCCTGGGTAGTTTACTACCTCTCCCAGTTCGTGCTTTGGATTGCCAAAGTCTGCGGGGGCAGCTACGGCTGGGCCATAATCATCTTTACGGTTATCATCCGGGTGATCCTCTTGCCTTTGAACGCGGTGCAGATCAACAGCACCAGAAAGATGCAGGAGATCCAGCCGGAACTGAAGGCCTTGCAGGAGAAGTATTCCAGCAAGGACCTGGAGACCCGGAACAAGCTAAACGAAGAAACGCAGAAGCTTTACAAGGAAGCGGGTGTCAATCCTTACGCCGGCTGCCTGCCGATGGTGATCCAGTTGCCGGTTATGTGGGCCCTGTACCAGGCCATCTGGCGGACGCCAGAGATGCAGAATGGTAAATTCTTGTGGATGGACCTGGGCAAGCCAGACCCATACTACATCCTGCCGATTTTGGCAACAGTATTTACCTTCCTGTCCTCATACATCGCGACTTTGTCGGTGCCTAAGTCTTCCCAGACCACGATGACTAAGATGATGAGTTATGTCATGGCCATCATGGTCGGGATCTGGGCCATCGTCTTCCAGTCCGCGATCTCCCTTTACTGGGTGATCTCCAACCTCTTCCAGGTTGGCCAGACCCTGGTCTTGCAGAACCCATTCAAGTACCGCAAGGAGCAGGAAGCCAAGGAGGAAGCTGAACGCGAGCGCCAGCGCAAGATGCGGCGGGCTTATAAGCGGATCAAGCGGAAATAATTGAATAGTCATCTAAAGTTTTTTAGATAAAGTAGTGAAAGTGCTTTATCCATCATTTTTCATGGTGGAAATTGCGCTTTTTTTATTGGAAAAAACGAGGTAACGAGATGGTTCAACGTTTAACGGAATTTGATACGATCGCGGCGATCTCAACGCCGCTGGGAGAAGGCGGGATCTCCATCGTCCGCGTCTCCGGGGAAGATGCAGTCGTCATTGTCAACCGCTTGTTTAAGGGCAAGGACCTGGAAAAGGTTCCCAGCCACACGATTAACTACGGCCACATCGTGGACCCGGCGACCGGGCAGGTGATCGACGAGGTCATGGCCTCCGTCATGCTGGCGCCGAAGACTTTTACCAAGGAAGACATCGTGGAAATCAACTGCCACGGGGGGATCGTGGTCACCAATGACATCCTGCAGCTGCTCTTGGCCAACGGGGCCAGAATGGCTGACCCGGGCGAATTTACCAAGCGGGCCTTCGTCAACGGGCGGATCGACCTAACCCAGGCTGAAAGCGTGATGGACATTATCCGGGCCAAGACTGACAAGGCCCGGCAGGTGGCGGTCAAGCAGCTTTCCGGCGGCCTTTTGACGGAAATTCGGGCACTGCGCCAGGAAATCCTGGATGTTTTGGCTAATGTCGAAGTCAACATCGACTACCCGGAATACGATGAAGAAGAAGTGACGGCCCAGAAGATGCTGGCTTGCGCGGAAGCCGTCAGCGGCAAGATTGACCGCCTGCTGGAGACAGCTCAGGAGGGGCAGATCCTCAGAAACGGCTTGAAGACAGCGATTGTTGGCCGGCCTAACGTGGGCAAGTCCTCCCTTTTGAACTACCTGACCCAAAGCGACAAAGCGATCGTGACGGACGTGGCCGGGACTACCCGGGACACCCTGGAAGAGTTCGTGTCTGTCAAGGGGGTGCCCTTGGAGTTGATTGACACGGCTGGGATTCACCATACCGAGGATCAGGTGGAAAAAATCGGGGTCGAGCGGTCGAAGAAGGCCATTGCCCAGGCGGACTTGATCCTGCTTTTGCTGGACGGCAGCCAGGAATTGACGGAAGAAGACCGGCGGCTTTTGGAACTGACCGCCGGTAAAAAGCGGATCATCGTGCTGAACAAAACGGACCTGGGCCAGAAGCTGACCGCGGCTGAGATTGCTAAAGAAAGCGGCAGTGAAGTGATCAGCACCTCGATCATGATGAAGGAAAACCTGGACGAATTGGAAGCCATGATCAAGAAGCTCTTCTTCAAGGGGATCGAAAACTCCAACGACCAGGTCCTGGTGACCAACCAGCGGCAGGCGGGCCTTTTAGCCAAGGCCAAGCAGCAATTGGCCGACGTGGCCAGCGGGCTTGAGGCAGGGATGCCGGTTGACCTGCTTCAGATAGACTTTACCGGGGCCTGGGAAAGCCTGGGGGAAATCACTGGTGACAGCGCTCCGGATGAATTGATCAATGACCTCTTTAGTCAGTTCTGCTTAGGGAAATAGCGAGGAAGGCAAGGAAGACGAAAAAAATGAAGACTTATGTTTCAAACGAATATGACGTGATCGTAGTCGGCGCCGGCCATGCCGGCTGTGAAGCAGCCCTGGCCAGTGCCCGGATGGGGGAGAAGACCCTGCTGCTCACCATCAGCCTGGACATGGTGGCCTTTATGCCCTGCAACCCCTCAGTCGGCGGCCCGGCCAAGGGGACCGTGGTCAGAGAAATCGACGCTTTAGGCGGGGAGATGGGCAAGAACATCGACAAGACCTACATCCAGATGCGGATGCTGAACACGGGCAAGGGGCCGGCTGTCCGGGCATTAAGAGCCCAGGCTGACAAGTGGGACTACCACGAAGAGATGAAGCGGACCATCGAAAACACCCCTAATCTGACCCTGCGCCAGGCGGTCGTTGACGACTTGATCGTTGAAGACGGGGAATGCCGGGGCGTAGTGACCAACACCGGGGCCCGCTACCGGGCCAAGAGCGTGGTCTTGACGACGGGGACCGCGGCCAGAGGGCGGATTTTTATCGGGGAACTGAACTACTCATCCGGTCCGAACAACACGATTCCAGCCATTAAGCTGTCTGAAAGCCTGGAGAGACTGGGCTTCAAGCTGCGCCGCTTTAAGACCGGGACGCCGCCCCGGGTCAACCGGCACACCATCGACTATTCCAAGACCGAAGAAGAGCCGGGCGACAAGGAGCCCCGCCACTTCTCCTTTACCAGCAGGGATGAAGACTACCTAACCGACCAGACTTCCTGCTGGATGACCTACACCAACCCGAAGACCCACGAAATCATCAATGAAAACCTGGACCGGTCACCAATGTTCTCCGGTGACATCGTCGGGGTAGGACCGCGCTACTGCCCGTCAATTGAAACCAAGGTCGTCCGTTTCGCGGACAAGGACCGGCACCAGATCTTCCTAGAACCGGAAGGGCGGAAGACGGAAGAAATCTATGTCGGGGACTTTTCAACCTCCATGCCGGAAGAAGTGCAGCTGGAAATGCTGCACACGGTCGCTGGCCTGGAAAAGGCTGAAATGATGCGGCCGGGCTACGCCATTGAATACGACGTGGTTGACCCCTGGCAGTTAACCCACACCCTGGAAACCAAGCGGATCAAGCACCTGTATATGGCAGGGCAGATGAACGGGACTTCCGGCTATGAAGAAGCCGCCGGCCAGGGCCTGATTGCCGGGATCAACGCGGCCTTGAGCGCGGAAGGCAAGCCAGCCTTCACCCTGGGCCGGGACGAAGCTTACATCGGGGTTTTGATCGATGACCTGGTAACTAAGGGGACGGAAGAACCTTACCGGCTCTTGACCAGCCGGGCTGAATACCGCCTGCTTCTCCGCCACGACAATGCCGACCTCCGCTTGACGGAAAAGGGGCATGACCTGGGCTTGATTGACGATGATCGCTATGCTGAATTTTTGGCTAAGAAGGAACTGATCCAGGAAGACCTGGACCGGCTGCACGAAATCACCGTTCACCCGACCATTGCCGTCAACGAATACCTGGCAGGTTTAGGCCAAACTGACTTAAACGGCGGGGTCAAGGCAGACGTCTTCCTCAGACGACCAATGGTGACGGTTGAAGACGTTGAACGTCTGACTGGGCAGAAGCTGGCCGGAGACCGCTATGTCAAGGAACAGGTGGAAATCGACATCAAGTATGCCGGCTACATCAAGAAGCAGGAGATTCAAGTGGCCCGCCTGCGCCGGCAGGAAGCCAAGAAGATCCCGAAGGACATCGACTATGACCAGATCGAGGGCCTGGCTACAGAAGCCCGGGAGAAGTTCGCCAAGATCCGGCCGGAAACCCTGGCTCAGGCGGAAAGAATCTCCGGGGTCAACCCGGCTGACTTGGCCATCTTGAGCGTCTACATACAAAATGGCAAATACGCCAAGGTTCAGAAGTAAAGAGCAATAATTTTAGAAGGCAGACCAGAGATCCTGGCCTGCTTTTTAAATAATCGATAGCTTTTATACTTTTTCAAAAATTAATAAAGACTTCACCGAAAAATATTCTCCAGAAGTTAGCTATTTTTTCACAATAAAGAAAGGGAAGATAGCACAAAATTTTTATCCAGAAAAAGCAAGTTTGTGAATTAACTAGCTTAAAATGCGACTATCCTTGATATAGCGGCTTTTGATAGCACTTGCAAAAGTGAAAAAATGTGGTTTAATAAAGGGCTGTAAGTAATAATTTTTAAGGAGATTCACTTATGGCAAAAATTAAGGGCGCAAACGCCGTTTTAGATGTTATGTACAAGTGGGGCATTGACCACCTCTACGGTTTCCCAGGTGGTTCTTTTGACTCAACCATGAACGCGATCTACGAAATGCAAGACAAGATCAAGTTCATCGAAGTTCGTCACGAAGAAGCCGGTGCCTTGGCTGCCTCAGCAGAATACAAGCTTACTGGTAAGCTTGGTGTCTGCATGGGTTCAGCTGGCCCTGGTGCCATCCACTTGATGAACGGCTTGTATGACGCTAAGTACGACAAGACCCCAATGGTTGCCCTGGTAGCCAATGTTCCAACTCCTCGTCAAGACATCAACTTCTTCCAAGCCTTTGACGAAACGCCATGGTTCCGTGACGTTGCCGTTTGGGTCCACCAAGCCAAGACCAAGGAAGCTTTGCCAGTTTTGATGGACACTGCTATCCGTCAAGCTTACGCAAAGAAGGGTCCAGCTGTTTTGGTAATTCCTAAGGACTTCGGTTGGCAAGAAATCGAAGACAACTACCGCGTTTCCGCAAGCAACCACGTTGCTGACAACTACGCTGCTCCAACTGCTGAATCAATTGAAGCCGCAACTAAGTTGATCAAGGAAGCTAAGAACCCAGTTGTTTACTTCGGTTTGGGTGCTTCAGGCGCTGCCGAAGAATTGAAGGAATTTGCTGACAAGTTCAAGATGCCAATGATGTCCTCATACCTGGGCAAGGGTATCGTTGAAGACAGCTTCAAGCCATACTTGGGGACTATCGGCCGTCTCGGTGCTAAGGCTCCTAACGAAGTTCAAGGCCACACTGACCTGGTAGTTTGGGTTGGTAACAACTCACCATTCTCAGTATTGTGGTTCCCTAAGAACGCCAAGGTTATCCAAATCGACGTTGACCCAGAAAAGCAAGGCAAGCGTCACTCAGTTGACGTATCAATCCTGGCAGACGCTAAGAAGAGCTTGCGTGCTTTGATCGACGCCGGTGAAGCCCGTGAAGAATCACCACTTTACAAGGCTGCTTTGGCCGACCGTGAAGAATGGGACGCATGGACTGCTTCATTTGCTGACGACCACTTGAAGGACGAAGGCCGCGTACGCCAAGAACCAATCTGGGATGTCATCAACAAGGAAGCCGCAGACAACGCTGTCTTCGCTATTGACGTTGGTAACGTTAACATGGACCACGCACGTCTGTTGAACATGAATGGCAAGCAACGCTGGACTACTTCAGGCTTGTACGCAACCATGGGTTACGGCTCACCAGCTGCCATTGCAGCCGCAACTGCAATGCCAGACCGTGAAGTATGGCACTTGGCCGGTGACGGTGGCTTCGCGATGATGAGCCAAGAACTGCTTACTTTGGCTCGCTACAACATGCACGTATTGACTGTTGTCTTCACTAACGAAACTTTGGGCTTCATCGAAGCAGAACAGCGTGACGAATCCAACCAACCTCTGTCAGGTGTTATCATTCCAGACAACGACTGGGCAAAGGTTGCTGAAGGTATGAACATGAAGGCCTTCACTGTTCACGACAAGGCTGAATTCCAAGCCGCTGTAGAAGAATGGAAGAAGATGGACGGCCCGGCCTTCATCGACGTTAAGTACACTAAGCACATGGCTTACTCAACTGAACTTAACACTCTGGATGACCCAGAATTCGTGAAGTACTACCACGCAGAAGCTTTGCACCCATTCTCATACTTTGCTGAAAAGTTTGGTTTGGAAATTGACGCGGCTTCAGGTGCATCCGGCCACTCAGAAGACAAGGCTGACGCTTTACAAGTTCAAGCAACTACTAGTGCATCATCTCAAGAAACTGCACCAGACACTACTTCAGGTGCTTCTCACTAAGAGAAATATAAATAAAGAAGAAAGCGAAACCTTTTGGTTTCGCTTTCTTCTTGCTTGCAAGTATAATAAAAGAGGCAGACATACTAGGAGGTAAATAAATGCAACAATTTGGTGTGATCGGTTTATCGGTCATGGGCAAGAACTTAGCCCTCAATGTTAGAAATCACGGCTTTTCAGTCTCCGGCTTCTCCATCGACAAGCCGGAAGTCGATGCTTTGGCCAAGTACGAGGATGACAAGCTGAAGCCTTGCTACACTTGGGAAGAATTCGTTGATTCTTTGGAAAAGCCCCGCAAGATTCTGGTGCAGATCATGGCTGGTGACCCGGTTGACCAAACCATTCAGAAGCTAATCCCGCTTTTGGACAAGGGCGACATCATTATTGACGGCGGGAACTCCAACTTCCACGACACCAACCGCCGCTACCATGAATTAAAGAAGCACGGCCTGCACTTCATCGGCATGGGCGTGTCCGGCGGTGAAGAAGGCGCCTTGAACGGCCCGGCCTTGATGCCAGGCGGGGACAAGGAAGCTTATGAAGAAGCAGCGCCAATCTTGACCGCGATGGCCGCTAAGACTGAAGACGGCCGCGCCTGCGTGTCCTACATCGGGCCAGAAGGGGCGGGCCACTACGTTAAGATGGTCCACAACGGGATGGAATACGCGATCATGCAGGAAATCTCTGAAGTCTACGACATCATGCGCAAGGTAGCCCACAAGTCCAACAAGGAAATGGCAGATATTTTTGCTGAATGGGACAAGGGTGACCTGAACGCCTACTTGATTGAAATTGCTTCACAAGTTTTGCGGCAAAAGGACGACTTGACTGACGACGATGTGATCGACCACATCTTGAACGTTGCTTCCTACAAGGGGACTGGCAACTGGATGCTGGAAGACGCCATCAAGCTGGGCGCTCCAATTACGGTGGTAGCGGAAGCAGTTTTGGCCCGGTTCATGTCCAAGGCAACGACCCGGGAAGGCAAGGAAGTCGTTTACGACGGTGAAGTTGCCAGTGACTTGATCGACAACTTGGGCAAGGCAATGTACCTGGCACAGATCGTGGCTTACGCTCAAGGCTTCCAGCAGTTGACCATGGCCGCTAAGGCGTACGACTGGGAACTGAACTACCCGGCGATCGCGCAGAACTGGGAAGCGGGATGCATCATCCACGCCAAGACCCTGTATCACATTGAAGATGCCTACGCTGACGGCAAGCAACTGGACAACCTTTTCCAAGACCCATACTTTGCGGGTGTGATGGAAAAGAACTTGCCAGCCTTGCGAGCAGTCGTTAAGCTGGCTGCGGAAGCTGGCGTGCCGACT
This sequence comes from Lactobacillus delbrueckii subsp. jakobsenii ZN7a-9 = DSM 26046, assembly GCF_001888925.1. Taxonomy (NCBI): domain Bacteria; kingdom Bacillati; phylum Bacillota; class Bacilli; order Lactobacillales; family Lactobacillaceae; genus Lactobacillus; species Lactobacillus delbrueckii. Next base: position 364,863 of record NZ_CP018218.1, on the reverse strand, counting down.
CCAAGCTTCAGCGCCGCTCTGAACTACCTGGAATCAATCTTCAACCCAAGCCTGCCGGCCAACATGATTCAGGCACAAAGAGACTACTTCGGTGCGCACACTTACTACAGGAACGACCGCGAGGGCGTTTACCACACCGAATGGTATGAAGAAAAATAACAAACAGTATTGATGAAAAGAGTGAAACTTTCCAATGAAGTTTCACTCTTTTTTGCTTGCATAGCTAGTGTAGTGTCATGATGATATCTTAATAATACATGCGGCTCTATATCAGCAGCTATAGTTCTGATTGCACATGCTTTAAATGTCGACATGACATTACACTAGAGACGCTGCGCTCAATTCTACTTTTCTATATATTGATTACGCTAGATAAGACAGCCTTTTCACCATATGTTACAAATCTTTTCTGGAAATCTCCTGCTGTACAATGACTATTAAGAAAAGAAGTAAGCCTAACATTATCGGAAAGCAGGAGAAGAGTATAGTACCAAATTTTGGAACGACAAAATCATAAAATAAGGACACGTGGTAGTTAACATTCAAGAAGAAAGAAAAACTATTTACAACAAACCCCATCAGAAAGGCAGTAATTCGGTTACTAATCAGAAAGCAAAAACTAGTAAGCAAAAGAAGAGCTAAGCACGACAAAATCAGATATAAGCAGCGGATTAATGCTTCAATAGCTATGGTTCCTAATGTCGGCCTCCAGCCATTAACAAGCAAGAAGAAAGAAAAACTATTTACAACAAACCCCATCAGAAAGGCAGTAATTCGGTTACTAATCAGAAAGCAAAAACTAGTAAGCAAAAGAAGAGCTAAGCACGACAAAATCAGATATAAGCAGCGGATTAATGCTTCAATAGCTATGGTTCCTAATGTCGGCCTCCAGCCATTAACAAGCATCCCCGTTAAACTGCCATACGCCCATGGTAAAAGGCTGAAAAACAGTATCTCTATCAAACGGTACTTAAGTTGCTTCCAAATAATCCATCTTCCACCTGCGATGTAAATATCTTGAAACCTAATTCTAAAGGTACTTAATAAGAGCAACATCTGACTAGGTATCAGAAGGCTGAAAATCAGAAAGCGAGAAAACAGAGTTTGCTCTAACCACAAGCTTTGTTGTGTATTAGTTATTAAAAATGTATTGCTACATCCTCCAAAGAATAGCAATGTGGCCGTTAGCAGATACCACTTGTGTACAGCAGTATCTAACAGCCATTGTTGTTTAATAACCTTCACACTTAGACTCCTCCCCTTTCGCACGAAAGTTACAGCACGGCCCGGCGGCAAGCCAACTTATACATCCCCACACAGTAGGCAGCTAACACTATCGTTATCAAAGCTGTCAGCCACAACAAGGGACGGTCTCCTTGCTCTGGCAAGAAATCAGTAGGTGATATGCTTGGCATATCATCAATCGGTAGAACGGCATTTAGCTCCATTAGTACTAGCTCTAAAACCAGGGCTGTACTCAATGATGCAAAGCGATTTCTAATCCAAACCGAGTTGACCAAGACAAATACCGAAAACAAACCTCCCCAGACAGAAGCTAACAAGATGTTTAAACATGCGTGAACAAATGGATGACTATAGTACAAAGAAACCAGCATGGTGTTGAAGTTGAAAACCCCAATATTGATATTCAGCAAATTATCCGGCTTAAAATTGGGAAGAATCAACAGATACCCCAACAAGTTAAAAAGCATAGGAATCATGATGGTCACAAAACCAGTCACAAATGCCATAACCGCATATTGCATGATCAAACGAGCAACAGGCACCTGCAGTTTAAACTTGTTGAATAGACCACTGTCCAAGTCTTCTTTTAACATATTTCCTGCTGGAATACTAGCTAAGAAGGGCAAGAGGATAAAGAAAATTGTCGTTGCAGATGAGTCAGTATTAATTGATAACCAGCGAGTGTAAGGCGAGTCGATATTCGCCATGCCAGTGTAGCAGTTGACGATTATCTGACCCAAGCCCACTGCCATGCCAACAGCGATTGCCGCAACAAACCAGCGCTTATTCAGCCTTGACCACAATAAACTCATTTTGTCTCCCTCATTATGCTCATTCCAGAGGCATTGAATACTTCTTATATCCATTGCCATCCCCAACCAAAAAGCTAAATCTGGCCGGTGCGTTTTCTGTATCATACCAACTTCGCACATTGTCAAATTTCAGCGTCAATGGCTGGGGAGTCTTGCTAGTCAAATATCCAATGGCCATTTTGTGACCTTTGCCATCCACCACATCAAGATCTGATGGATTGCTGAGGCTGTATGGCATATTGAAATACATGTTGTTAACTGCTGCGATTATGCCGCGCTTGCCATCCGCGTAATAGCCACGGTCTTTCAGATCAACCTTTACAGTCAAATAGACGTTTTCTTTCTCTTTGACCATCTTGGCGGACAGAATCTTAAAGTCGATTCCCGGAGCATGAACCTCCTGCCCTTTTTTGACAAAAATTTCCTTGTCTACCCCGCGGCAAAGAGGATTAGCATTTACTTGCCAATAACGCAGGCCTGCCAGCACGCACAAGACAGAGGCTACCGCCAGCCACACTTTACGCTTCATGAACCACACCTTCTTCAACTTTAAAGCGCCTGGTTGCCACTTGATTAACAAAATCCCGGTCATGTGAGGCGATGACAAAAGTACATCCCTTGCTTTGCCGCAACTTGATCAAATCCACCAACTTATCAATACTATCGCTGTCCAAAGCGTTGGTCGGTTCATCTAAAACAATCAGCGGATATGACCCCAAGAAGGCTTCAGCAATGCCCAGCTTCTGCTTCATCCCTAAAGAAAACTTCTTGACCTTTTCATTAGGAAAGCGGCTTAAGTCAAAGTATTTCAGCAATTCTGCGATTTCAGTTGCAGAAATATGCTCATCAAGCTTGGCTAAAAGCTCCATATTCTGCGTTGCCGTGAAGTCTGTAATCAAGCTGGGATTTTCAATCAAAATCCCAGCCTTGATCGGATAAGCATCTTGCGGCTTGACCTGCTTGCCAGCTACCAAGACTTCCCCGTCAACTTTCATCAAGCCCAAAATCGTCTTTAAAATCAAGGTCTTCCCAGATCCGTTGATCCCTTCAAAAACCGCAATCTGTCCAGCTTCAATCTCGCAGTTGACTTGACTGAGTAGCTGCCGGCCTGAAAGGACCTTGTTTACATTCTTTAGCTCAATAAATATTCTTCCTCCTTTAGACCCAGCCGTGCTTGCTGTCAACTAACACGTACAGCAAAGCCCAGATCAGGGTCCACACTAACATAAACAACTCTGCGCCACTGGTCCAGCGGCTAAACATTAAAGCATTCAGCGGATTGCCGCTCCAAGCCGTCAAAGAGGTCGAAACCAACAAGACGATTGGCATAATCAGGCCCAAAGCGGGGATGAATTCACTGCAGCTGGCTTGAATCAGTAAAAGTGAACTCACCCCAAGCCAGGCAATTAATATCCAGTACAACTCTGCCGCTCCTCCTTGCCAGGGTCCCAGAACAAGAGGAGTGTTGCCACACAGCAAGTCTTTCAACCACAGGCAGGCATTGCTTGCCAAGACGTAAACAGCGGCCAGAAGCAGTTGCAATACGACATTGACCCAGCTGAAATGACTTGGCTTGATCTGCTGGCCCCGCAGCTGCATTACCCTGCTGATCCACAATTCCTTGAAAATATTCAAGCTGATCATCAACGGGAAAAAGAAATATCCAAACCACAAGACTGGAAATTCTCTAATGCCAGCCCTTATCTCTGCCAGGCCGAGCCCTTGGAAGACTATTATACTGGCACTTCTGCCGTTTCTCATGAAACCACCGGCAACTAGTAAAAACAAACAGATCAACAGTAGCCAAGATAGGAATCTCACCTTTATCAGCTGCCAGAAATACAGGAACTGATCTTTAAAAAGCCGCATTTTACCAATCCTTTCTAGCGATTTCCATTTGTACGCCAACAGCTAGAAACAAGACTATGCTGAGCAGGATCGGCAAGCGGGACAGAAGCAGGGTTCCCAAATCATCGATGAGAAAATCATAGAACAAGGAAAAATGATGGTTGACGTTCAAAAAATAGGAAATTCCGCTTAGAACAAAGCCGGCCAGAAAGGCCCAGATTCTCTTGCTAGCCAGTGAACAGAGACTGACTAGCAAGAGAATAGCCAGGCAGGACAAAGCCAGATCCAGGTAGCGAATCAATGCTTCTGCCACTATAGTCCCTAATCTGGTCCTCCAGCCATTGAGGCACATGCCAATTAGGCAGCCGACTCCCCATGGCACAAGGGTCACGAGCAAAGCAATCGACAAATGATACTCCAGCTGCTTCCAAATTATTCGCCTGCTCCCAGTAATATATATGTCCTGCAGACGGACACGAAATGTACTCAGTAAAAGTAAGATCTGGACAGGAACCAGCAGGCTGAAAACAAGAAAGCGTGAGAATATGGTCTGGCTTAACCACTGATTTTGCGGCGCGTCGCTCACCAGAATAGCAGTACTGCATCCTCCAAATAAAATTAAAATGGCTGCTAGAAAATACCACTTACGTATAGCATTGTCCTGCAGCCATTGTTGCCTAATAATATACATATATACGGCTCCTCCCTTATATTTTTTCTTCCCCCTTTAATCGCTTTCAGTATAGTTACACATATAATCCCTGTCAACATAAATTTAAACAAAAAATTCAAGCAAAAGTCATTGACACATGCTCTAGTATCATGCTAAACGCGGCTTTAGCAATGTTTTTATTCAGTCATATATTTTAAAAACGAATTTTTACTTTTTTGAAAAAGGAGAAATCATTTTAAAAAAGATAATTTCCGCCAATTGCAAGAATAAATTGAACGTTTAACATAACTGCTGAAAGCAAAGATAACGCTAAAGAGTGAAACTCCATGTTGGGGTTTCGTTCTTTTTTATGGACGAATATGATGCGAAATAAGCCAAATATGACGTTTTTTGTTAGAAAACGCCTCCTAGGTCTACAATGGCAGAGTAAGTTAATTAATTGATTTTTAGGAGGGAAACATGAAAAGAAATAAGATTTTAGCCTCTGTTTCAACGGCTGCTTTAGCCTTGGGAATGTTGACAGTCATTGGTGAGAAGCAAGTCAATGCCGCGGACAATGATGATCCCGCTGACATCGTAACGGTTGTGAACTATACTCCGGTTAAGTCAGCCGTAACCGCCGTTAAAACCAGCTATAACGCCAAGACCAAGTCATTGACGATCGCTGGCAAGGCCAAAGGCGCAAGCAAGGTGGTTGTCAGCTACAATGCTAAGGCACTTAAGCCAGTCAAGGTAACCAAGAAGGGGAAATTCAAGACGGCCGTCAAGTTTACCGGCTACAAGGACTTCACTCTTACCGGCTTAAACGCCAAGGGAAAGGCGGTAACCAAGGCCTATGTTTTGACCAAGGACAACTACGCTGCCGCTAAGCCAACCCTGCTTAAGGATGACCGGACCAAGAAGGGTCTGACCTTCACTACCGATGCCAAGAAGAAAACTACTTTAAAGTTCTACTACAAGAACAAGCTGGTCAAAAAGGCTAAGTTGACCAAGGACAAGCAAAAGGTCTTCTTCTCAGCCAAGTCACTGAAGGGCAAGAAAGGGAACTTCAAGGTCGTTGCCTCAGCTGCTGGCAAGAAGAGCAGCCAAGCAGCCCAATTCAAGATTATCGGCGTTGGCCAGGCAACCGTAACCAACTACTAAAAGCGAAGATAACTCTAGAGAGCGAAACTCCAGCCATGAGCTTCGCTCTTTTCTTTTGCCCTTTATCTGACGAAAATGACGCGAAAAGCGGCAAATTTGACGGCTTTCGTTTATGGCCAGCTTCGTAGCCTACAATTGCCTTGTAAGTAGATTAGATGAGGAGCAAAAACAATGTTCAATTTTATTTTGGAAATGGAAAAAAGCCTGGAACGCGACGGCAAAAGTGCCAAGCGACACCGCAGAAGACAACACAGATAAAGCTTTATCTGCTTCCACGGTAATGATTCTGCTGAGCGGCCTGGGCCAGATCGGTTGCTGCCTGCTCATCGCCAGCTTGGGGATTCTGCTCAGTTTGGACGGCAAGATGACTTTGGGGCAGGAGCAGGGGATGCTGGATGTGGTCAGCAGCTACTGCTTTGCCCGGCAGCTTTCCTTTAAAGTGACCCGATCCAAGCTGATGAAGCCGTAAGGAGGATTTTACATGTTTGCTGAAAAAGTTTATCCTGTTCTTATAAGTAAAAAAGGTGGGTAAACAATATATGGAGAGTGAAGACAGACAAACGCGCAAATTCAACCTGCGCTTATTATTTGAAGCCCTGGTCGTGGGGCATCGTTGTCGGCAGCTTCCGCTGGCTGATTGGGCAGATCCTGGCCATATGGCAGAAGGGCTACCAGGCAGCACACGCCAATCCAGCCCTCTTATGGCTCTTAGCCGCGGGGGCTTTAGCCAGCGTGATCGTGGCCGGCTTCTTAGTCAAGCAGCAGCCGCGTGCCGGCGGCTCCGGGATCCCGGAAGTTGAACTCCAGCTGCAGGGTAAGCTGCAACTGGCCTGGTTGCCGATCCTTTGGCGGAAGTTCATCGGCGGGGTTCTGTCCATTGGCTCAGGCCTCTTTTTGGGCCGGGAAGGCCCGTCAATTCAACTAGGGTCAACGATCGGCCAGGGAGTGGCCCAGGGCTTCAAGGCCTCCAAAACTGACTCCAGAGTTCTCCTGGCAACCGGGGCGGCCAGCGGCTTGTCCGCGGCCTTTGGCGCGCCTTTAGGCGGGGCCATGTTTATCGTTGAAGAAGTCTTTCACAACTTTTCACCCCGGGTCTGGCTGAACGCCTTGGCTGGCGCCATCATGGCCAACTTTGTGGTCTCCAATGTCTTTGGCCAGACCCCGGTCTTAGCGATTGACTACAAGCACAGTTTCCCCATCCTGCAGTACTGGCACCTGCTCTTGCTGGGGGCCTTCCTGGGCTTGATCGGGCGCCTGTACCAGTGGGGGTTGCTTAATTTCAGCCACGTTTATCAAAAGATCCCTGTCCTTCCGCGCTGGCTGCATGGGATCATCCCGGCACTTATCTTGGTGCCAATCATGTACTACTTCCCAGGCTATGTCGGCGGGGGGAATAACTTGATTCTCAGCTTGAACCAAATGCATATCACTGGGATCCTGGCCTTGATCTTCCTTTTGCGGATCAGCTTTTCCATTATTTCCTATGATTCTGGTCTGCCAGGGGGAATCTTCTTGCCAATTTTGACCATGGGGGCGCTTCTGGGCGCGGTCTACGGCCAGTTTATGGTGGGCCTGGGCCTCTTGGACCAGAAATTGGTCGTCAACTTGGTGATTTTTTCCATGGCGGGGCTGTTTGCGGCGATTGTTCGCTCGCCTTTTACCGCGATTATGCTGATCGCAGAGATGGTGGGGTCGCTCCTGCACCTGATGCCGCTGGCAGTGGTGTCGGTGATGGCCTACATTACCAATGAACTGGCTGGCGGGGAGCCGATTTACGAAAGCCTAGCAGGCCGGATGCAGACCAAGGAAGACAACGACTATGTCGGGGAAGCCGACCAGCTGACCTTTTCCGTCTTTGAGGGCAGTCAGATGGCTGGCAAAAAGATTAAGGAGATCGCCTGGCCGGATCGGACCCTGGTTAAGGTTATCCACCGGGGGCAAAAGGATATCATCCCGGACGGCAACACCCAGCTCGTAGTGGGCGATTTGGTCGTTTTGGAACTGGATGAAAACCAGCGCGGCGTCATCTATGATGAAGTGGCTAGGTTACAGAATGAAAAGTAGATATGTAGAAAAAGGCTGCTCAGAGAGCAGCCTTTTTGATTGTCTTTTGAACGATTTTTTACTAGAATCAGAGGGAATTATGGACAAGAAAGGGAAGGTTGAGGATGATGTTTATCCATGAGGAAACAGGATACGATCTTTGGTCAGATCCTGCATATGACTATTTGGACTATGAGGAATTACTGACTGAAGAATATAAGGATCTAGGATATAATCCTAGAAATGTAAAAGCGGTTGGTAAGGAAATAGAGCTTGATTGATTTTCGCGCGCGTGTAAATCAATCGTAAAATTTTGCACGTCATTTACGGTTCAATTTTACGCGTATTTACGACCGAATTTCACGCGTAAAGCAATCTGGAGGTGACAAAGTCATGTTTGAAAAATATCTTGATTGCGAAAGTTTGCTAGCTGAGAATCAAGACTTGACCTTTGACTACTTCGAAAAGTGGGCTAAGCGGGAGATTGGGCTGGAAAATTTTAGCCAGGATATCTTAAGAATCTTGAATTTATATGATGACGACCTTGGCTATAATCAAGTGGCTGAGCTTTTATCTGATCAAAACTCATTTCCGGGCATTGAACTTATCCACTTTGGTGACAGCATTAATGTAATCACCAAGCGAGCAACGTTTGACCATGAATCGGTTCTCAAAGAGCTAGATGATACTGTGAACGTCTTTTTGGACTACTATAGCTACGAAGAAATTTCCGGGATGACTAGAAAAAAGGTCTTTCGGATCCCCGAAGAAGCCTTCAGAGAAACTGTAGCCAACGCCTTGATGCACCGGACTTGGGATATTCCGGCACAAATTCGAGTGATGATGTTTGATGACCGGATTGAAGTCACGTCACCAGGTGTCTTGCCAGCGGGACTCTCAGAAGAGGAGTACTCGCGTGGCAATATTTCGATTCTTAGAAACCCGATCTTGGGGAATATTTTTTACCGTCTACACATCGTTGAAACACTGGGCACAGGAATCTTGCGGATTCAGGAGGCATATAAAGATAGCGAGCGAAAGCCGATTTTTGAGGCTTTTGCTAATTCGGTCAAGGTAACGTTGCCGGTACAGGGACAGGTTGAAATGACGTCGGTTGAAGGATTGGCATATGATACTTTGAGTAAAAATATCTTGAAACCAATAGTCGAAATTACAGATGCGTTGCCTTATAGCCGCTCCAAAGTCTCTAGAATTTTGAAGGATTTGATTGCTAAAAATCTTGTCGTCAAGGTTGGCAACGGCCGCGGAACCAGGTACAAAAAGCGGACATAAGCAACAAAGTGTATATAATACTAAGAATTTAGTTTTAAAAGAGCCCAACCAAATAGTAGATCATTATATAGGTTAGGTATACCAAGGACTTTTGCAGATTCTAGAAATCTTTTAATCGGTTCAGAATTACCGTCTTCTCTATAGTGAATAAGTAGTTCGAGAAAATTGACTTTTACTGTAATGCTTAAGTAAGGCTCCGTATAGGAAAGCTCTTTAATTCTGGCTAGAAGAAGTTTTGATTTTTTGAAATCTGTTTTAACTAAAATCAACGAGTTGTTGATTATCGTATTCCAAGCCTCTAGATAAAATTCAAAATTTATGTTTTCTAAGTAGACTATGTCTTCAATTAAACTGTTAATTAATTGGAAAACAGTGTTATTTGGAAGAATAAAACCAGAATTACCAAAAGCTTGAATGGTCGATAGGTTCCAATGGTTGTTTTGAGTTAGAAATAGTTTTAAGTCCTGTTGATCTTGAGGAGTTAGATAGTTTTTATTTTTTATGTCGAAAAGAACATTTGCGGCAGCACTTGCGTGAAACAGATAATCCACGTTATTCGTATGATGGTAAGCCGCAATATTTTTTAGAAAAATTCGATATATACTTATAGAATCTTTCTCACTATAAAGTAAAGAAAGATTTTTTAGAAAATTGTTAGTCTCATTATTTTTAGGAATTGTCATTGCTATAAATTCTTGTGGTGAGACATTTATTCGATTCAAAAGAATAATTAATTTATTGAGAGATATATCACTTAAACCATTTTCCCAACGTGAAAGTTGAGATGTTGAAATTACATCTTTAGATATAGCTTCCAATGTAATATGTTTACTCTTCCTTAATTTTTTGAAAACTTCGCCAAACATATTTTTAACGTTCCAAACAATACTGTACTTTTTAACAAGTCTATTGTAGCCAATATAGAATATCTAAATCAAATAAAAAGCAAAAAGGATTTTATTTTTTGCAAATATGCAAATTTGATTGAAAAAAGCTTAAAATGATAATACTATTAGCGCAACAATAAAAAATTAATTTTATTGTTGTGTCAGATCTAGTTCTTTGAAAAGAGATGAGCGTAATGAGCAAGTTCGTAGAAGTTAAGAGAAACTTGGACAACGATAAGTACACTGTTTGGACTGTATTTTAGCAGTAAGAAACTGCAGTAATTAAAGCTGCAGTTTTTGTTTTATGGAGGACGAGATATGTATGAAAGACCACGAATTAAGGAGATATATCCGGTATATCGCTTAGACCAAGAGCACTTTAGAATCGGTGCACAAATTGGAATTACTAAAGAATTTTATGATCCTACAGAACAATTATGGAATCTAGCCACTATATTAGATGGTCGTTCTTTGAAGGATGTATTGGATGAAGAGAGAAGACGGTTTCCTGACTTAGAATTGTCAGATGACTACATACTTGATGGGATTAATCTGCTAGATCAAGAAGGCTTTTTGGAAGAAACTGATTTAAAGGAAGAAGAATGCCTTAACGCACGGTATATGCCAAATGTTAGATATTTTAGTCATTATATCAACTCTACTAATGATAGATTCCATGTTCAGAAAAAAATACAGGAATCTACGATTTTGTTGCTCGGACTTGGTGGAGGTGGTACAAATATATTAACGTTGCTAGCTGGATTAGGTCCTAGAAAAATTAAAATTATTGATTATGATATGGTTGAAGAAGAAAATCTAGGTAGGCAATTCCTTTATAGTGAAGCAGATATTGGTTTGATGAAGACAGATGTAGCACGAAGGGCAATCAATCAGATTAATTCTCAAATTGAAGTTGAGGTACATAATCTTAAGATAAAAGAGCCGGAAGATTTACAGAAATATTTAGAGTCTGTAGATATGGTAATTAGTGCTATTGATGAGCCTCAGTTCGAGATAGTTAGAGTTGTTAACGAGGCAATTGTTAAAGCTAATATACCTTGTGTTTTCGCAGGTACCCAAGTGAACCATGGGCGTGTATTTACTATTATTCCAGGAATTACAGGATGCTTTGACTGCCTTAATATTCACTATACTTTGACGGATAAACAATTTTTGAAACAATTTATTGGATCGGCTAAAAGCGGCTTTAGACCAAAGTCAATTGCTTACGGGCCAGCAATATACCAATTAACATCCGTTGTTGTAGATGAAGCTGTTAGAGTATTGACGGGATATGCTAAACCAAGGAGCCTATCTACACAATTAGAAATTGACTATGAAAACTTCAGTTCCTTTGCGCATAAGCCATGGCCTAGATATCCTGATAAGTGTCCTACATGTGGGAATGGAAAAGTTGAGGATTGGGAAGTCTTTAAATATTATGGATTATTCAAGTAAAGGGATGAATACGAATGAAAGTGTATCTGAAAAACTCAGGGTATCGAGCCTTAATTAACTCAACAGTTTTAAGCGGAATTGGAGATAGTCTGTATAATATTGTTTTTATCATTTATGCGGCAAGTGTCCCCAATAAATCACTAGCAGTATCGTTAGCTTCGTTTGCGACCTTACTGCCGTCTCTTTTATCTGTAGTAACTGGCAGCCTGGCTGATCAGACCCATCATAAAGCTAAAAGCGTAATTATCGTTAGAATGATTCAAGCAGCTCTCTTTGTGCTGTTAGCTGGTTTAATTAAGCTACCACAGTCATTCCCTTTATTTCTATTCTTACTATTAATTAATATCGTGTCAGATACAATTGGCAGTTACGCTAACGGTTTAACTTTGCCCTTTTTGCCAAGACTGCTGCCTGAGGATGAGTTAAATGCTGCTTTTGGCTTAGAAACTGCAGCCACGACCACGGTGCAGATTATCTTTCAAGGTCTTGGTGCTGCGCTGATTGTTGCCATGGCTTACAATTACTCTGCCTTTGCTTGGATTAATGCGGCTACTTTTTGCTTAGCAATTTTACCCTTAAAATTAACCTGGCCAAGGTTAATTAAAGCTGAAAAAGAGATTCCATTATCACAAAAGCCAGATCAATCTTTATTGAGCAATATTGCTGATGCCTGGCTTGAATTGAAAAAACATAGTTTTATTTTGTTGACTATTGCCTTAGCAGTAATAATCAATTTCCTCGGTGCCTCAATGAATGGGCTGATTAATGTCGCCTTGTTAGGTGAACGCACTATGTGGCTTGGCAATTATGGGAATACAGTAGCCTTATTAGACATTATTTTGTCAGTTGGAATCATTTTGGGAAGTCTTTTAATGAATGATTTCTTGAAAAATAGTCGTTTACTAACGTTGCTTTTATTGGCTGGAGCTTCGTTAGCAGCTTTAGGAGTGTCGTTTATCTGGCACCAAGCTTTAATCTTAGCTGCAGTAAGCCTTTTTGCAGCGGGCTACATAGCTGGTAAAGTCAACCCCCGAATCAGTGCCTTAATGGTTAGAGAAATTCCTAACGAGAAAATTGCTGCCGTTTCTGGATTTATGCAGATGTCGGTCTTGATAGGAGCCCCTGTGGGTCAGGCACTCTTTCTTAGTATTGCAAATATGCAAACGCCTCAAGTAAGTTGGATACTGTTTACCATCTTAGCAACGCTTTTTATCGTGCTCTGTGCATTGCTGACTCAAAACAAAAAATTAGTTATGAACGAGAGATAAAGAGAATACTTCTATGCAAAAAAGCATCGAGCATGAGCTCGATGCTTTTTTACTATCTAGTTTAATTAAACGTTCAAGATCAAGAAGTAGATGATGAAGATCACGCATAAGATCCACATCATTGGTGAAACTTCCTTACCGCGCTTAGCAGCAGCCATGGTGATTGGGTAAGTGATCAAGCCCAAAGCCATCCCGTCAGCGATAGAGTAGGTCAAAGGCATGCCAACCATGATCAGGAAGGCAGGAACGGCGATTTCCAGCTTGTTCCAGGAAATCTTGGCCAGGTTGGATGCCATCAGCACGCCAACGATGATCAGGGCTGGAGCAGTTACGGTCGTGGTTACCACGCTCAAAAGCGGGCTAAAGAACATTGAGAGCAGGAAGAAGATCCCAACCCAAACAGCAGTCAAACCTGACCGGCCGCCGGCAGCGATGCCGGATGAAGATTCAACATAGGCGCCGACTGGTGAAGTACCAAGCACGGAACCAACCATCATGGCCGTTGAGTCAGCAGTCATGGCCTTGCCGATTCTAGGCATCTTGCCGTCCTTGTCAACCAAACCGGCTTGGTGAGCCAGACCAATCAAGGTCCCGGTAGTGTCAAAGAAGGCTACCAGCAGGAAGGTCAAGACAACGGTCCACATCTGAACGGTATTGATGTCGCCCAAGTGGAAGATGGCTTGGCCGAAGCTTGGCTTCAAGCTTGGCGCCAAAGAAACGACTGAAGTCGGCATCTTGCTTTGGCCAACCAGGATGCTGAAGATTGATGACAGGACGATCCCGATGAAGATCGCGCCTGGCACCTGCCGGATCATCAAGAAGATGGTTACCAGCAGACCGAAGATGGTTACCCAGGCAGCTGGGTCCTTGAAGGAACCGATAGTTACCAAAGTAGAAGCGCTGTTGACAACCAGCTTGCCGTTTTGCAGGCCCAGGAAGGCGATGAAGATCCCGATCCCGGCGGAAATGGCAAATTTCAAGTCGTTAGGGATGCTGTCAACGATCAGTTCCCGCAGCTTGAAGACCGTAATCAAAATGAAGATGATTGAGGCCAGGAAAACAGCGGCCAGGGCAGTCTGCCACTTTACCTTCATGCCGATGCAGACAGTGTAGGTGAAGAAGGCGATAAGACTCAAAGACGGGGCAGTAGCGATCGGGTAGTTAGCAAAAATACCCATGATAAGACAGCCGAGCGCGCTGGCCAGGGCAGTTGCCGTGAAGACCGCGCCCTTGTCCATCCCGCTGGCGGCCAAGACGCTAGGGTTGATGAAAAGGATGTAGCACATCGCGAAGAAGGTCGTCAGACCAGCGATGAACTCCCGCTTAGGGTTTGAACCGAGCTTGTCGAGCTCGAAATACTTGTTAATAAATTCCATTTGATCCTCCAGTAGGTAATGTTCGGAATTTCCTCCGATATAAGGGGATATTTCTACCTTAACATGGAATTAACCGGATGTAAATACGAATTATAATTTTGTTAGTTACTATAAAGTGTGTTTCCATTATTTTTAGCCGCTAAAAAGCGCTTGAGCATGGCAACTCAAGCGCTTTCCTTTTAATTTTTAACTTGTTTTAAAAAAATCTAAACTCAGCTTAGATATTCAAAACCTTGTTCAAGAAGTTCTTGGTTTCTTCTTCCTGCGGGTGGTCGAAGATTTCTTCCGGCGTCCCCAGTTCCTTGATCACGCCGCCGTAGAAGAAGGCAACCTTGTCAGCCACCTGCTTGGCGAAGCCCATTTCGTGGGTTACCACGATCATGGTCATCCCTTCCTGGGCCAGTTTCTTCATAACGTTCAAAACGTCGCCGACCATTTCCGGGTCCAGGGCACTGGTCGGTTCGTCAAAGAGCATGACATCCGGCTTCATGGCCAGGGCCCGGGCGATGGCTACCCGCTGCTGCTGGCCGCCGGACAGGGTGGTCGGCTTGACGTCGGCCTTGTCATCCATGTTGACCATCTGCAGGTACTTGTGGGCTTCCTTGATGGACGTTTCCTTGTCTTCCTTGCCCAGTTCGACCGGAGCCAGGGTGATGTTTTCCAGGACGGTCATGTTCGGGAAGAGGTTGAAGTGCTGGAAGACCATGCCGATCTTTTCCCGCATCTTGTTGATGTCGACCTTTGGGTCAGCCAGGTCAACGCCATCCAAGTAGATGTGGCCGTCTTGGAAGTCTTCCAGCTTGTTGATGCAGCGCAGGAAGGTACTCTTGCCTGAACCAGACGGACCGATGATGCAGACGACTTCGCTTGGCGCGACGTCCAGGCTGGCGCCCTTGATGACTTCATGAACGCCGTCATAGCTCTTGTGCAGGTCAGTTACCTGAACCTTGTATTTTTCTTCCATGGGAAAAGCCTCCTTTTAACTAATGTTGCATCTTCTTTTGAATGTAGTTGGACAGCCAGGTAAGCAGGGTGATGATGATCAGGTACATTACGGCGATGATCAGCCACATCTTGAAGCCCTGGAAGTTCTGGGCGATCAAGTTGGTACCAGTTTGCGTCAAGTCCATGACCCCGATGGCGGAAAGGATGGAAGTGTCCTTAAGAGTGATGATGAACTGGTTGACCAGGGATGGAATCATCAGCTTGAAGCCTTGCGGGGCAACAACCTTCCACAGGGCTTTGTAGTAAGGCAGACCCAGGGACCGGGCCGCTTCCCACTGACCCACGTCAACTGATTCGAAGCCCCCGCGGACGATGGCCCCGATGTAGGCCCCTTCGTCCAGCATCAAAGTCAGGATGCCGGCAGTAAAGAGAGGCAGCTTGTGGCCCAGCAAGGTTGGCATGCCGATGTAAATAAAGAAGGCCAAAACCATCATTGGAATCCCACGGAAGATGTAGATGATTACGTTGGCCAGGCCATGCCAGAATTTGTGTTCAGTGATCCCCATGATCCCGAGGATTAAACCGAAGACCAGGGCGGCCAGGATGCCGACGATTGAGAGTTCGATGGTCATCCACAGACCTTGCAGAAGAGCGCCGGCGTTGCCCTTGATTAAGCCCAAAATTGAAGTATCAGCTACGACTTGGCTCTTAACAGCCTTCTTGCTGGTGTACTTGTTAACGATCTTCTTTAAGCGGCCAGTCTTCTTCAGCCAGGCCAGACCGTCGTTGAACATCTTGAGGAGTTCCTGGTTTTCCCCCTTCTTAACGGCAAAAGCCAGAGGGGCGTTGGCAACCTGCTTGCCGACGATGCGCAGGCCGGTCCCGTTGGCAATCCCGTAGCGCAGGGACGGACCATCGTCGAAGCAGGCGTCAGCGTTGCCGGCCTTGACGTCAGCCCAGGAAGTGTTGGAGTTGGTGTAGTACTTCAGCTTGAAGCCGTACTTCTTTTGGATGGACTTGGCATAGATAGCAGAAGTAGTCCCGGTCTTAACGTTAACCGTCTTGCCCTTGAGGTCCTTCATGCTGGTGATCTTGCTGTCCTTGGCCACGGCCAGGCAGACCCCGTCAGTGTAGTAGGGGTTGCTGAAGTCGATGGTCTTTTTTCTTTCTTCAGTCACGCTCATGCCGGCGATCATCCCGTCGATCTGGCCAGACTGCAGGGCCTGGACGTCGGCGTTGAAGGACATGATCTTCAGCTCGTACTTGAAGTTTTCGTGCTTGGCGATTTCCCGGAGGATTTCGATGTCAATCCCCGGGTTCTTGCCATTGTAGGTACCATCCTTGTCTTGGATTTCAAAGGGCTTGAAAGTCTGGTCGGTACCGATGATGTAAGTCTTCTTGCTAGCAGCCTGGGCCTTGGGCGCCGTTAAGAATAGCGCGGCGATGAGTAGGCTGACTGGCAGCAGGAGAAGTTTGCGAAGTTTCTTTAAATGCATGTTATCTTTTCACCCTTTTTCATAAATAGTTTCTTCCGCTAGAAAAGCAGATCGTCAATATTGTATCACGTTTTTTAGAAACGGTTTATTTTATACAGCTTATCTTTGGATAAAAGCAACCGGTACCAATTTTCTTTTTAAAGTGAAACCCCATAAAGAATTAAAAAAATTGTTCTACAAGGCTGAAAGCTAACTAAACAAAGAATTTAGCCTAAATAAAAGAGCCCCCGTCAGGGGAGCTTCTTAAGATGAAAATTCGATTGATTCGGTGGCAATTTCACCGGCCTGCCAGTTCTTTGGCAGCTTGCCCACTTGCTTGAGCTTCTGGGTGATCTGGTCCAGGACTTCAGTCCGGTCGCTTTCGCTGGCCATGAAGTCGTAGTGGTCGCCGTCGATCATCATCTTTGGTGAGTAGTCGTAGTCGTCATACCACTTCTCATAGTAGCGGAGCATCCGCTTGTAGTAGTCTTCCAGGGTCGGGTCGAAGCTGAGCTGCTCGTAAGACCGGCCCCGCTTCTGGATCCGTCTGATCATTGTTTCATAGGAAACATTGATGTGAACCAGGAGGTCAGGATGGCGCTTAGGCATCCGCTCCAGTTCCTTCATCATGCTTTCCAGCAGCTCGTCGTAGGTCTGGACTTCCAGGTCATTGGCCCGGCCGATGTCGGCGTTCATATGGAAGAAAAGAGAATCTTCATAGATGGACCGGTCCAGGACGTTGTTGTCGTCGCTGAGGGCTTTTTTAATGCTGCGGAAGCGCGTGTTCAAGAAGAAGAGCTGCAGCAGGTAGGTGTACTTGAGGGGGTCCTTGTAGAAAAGCGGGAGGACAGGGTTGTCATCGACGCTTTCGTAGAAAGGCTTGGTCCCCAGATATTTGGAAAGAATTGCGGTTAGGCTGGATTTACCGGCTCCAACGGGCCCACTTAGTACAATAACGGTCATCACGTTCCTTCTAACAACTAACTATAAATTACCGATTTCGCGCAGCTTGTTGTCGATGATGTCCAGAACTAGGTCCTGGTCATCGATGTTGTCGACAAAGTCGTACTTGTCACCATCGATCATCATCTTGGGTGAAATGTCATATTGTTCATACCAGGGCTCGTAGTAGCGCAGGAGGTTCTGGTAGTATTCCTTCAGGCCCGGGTCGGAGTCGAGCTGTTCGAACTTCCGGCCCCGCTTGCCGATCCGCTTGAGCATGGTGTCAAGGGAGACGTGGATGTAGATCAAGAGGTCCGGCTTTTTGCGCGGGTTGCCTGGCACGTCTTCCATCATATTGTCCATCAAATCGTGGTAGATTTGGTATTCAGTCGGGTCAGCAACCCCGTTATCGACGTTCATGTTGAAGAAGAGCAGGTCTTCATAGATGGACCGGTCTAAAACGTCGTTGTGGTTGCCGGCGGCGGCGTTGATTTCAGCCAGCCGCTTGTTCAAGAAGTAGGTGTTCAAGAGGAAGGTGTACCGTTTCATGTCTTTGTAGTACAAAGGCAGAACCGGATTGTTGTTGACCTCTTCGTAATATGCTGTTGAGCCAAGGTGCTTGGCGAGGATACTGGTTAAACTGGATTTGCCGGCTCCAATTGGGCCACTTAAGACAATAACGGTGATCACACTCTTTCTATTCATACTATACTAGATCTACGTTGCTCTAATAGTTTATTGCAAGATATAGTGCCTTAGCAAGTTTTTTGTCCAAAAAGATTTTTTATATGATAGAGGAATAATTTGCCTGGAGGAGGGATGGTGTTTCACGTGGAACAATAGTCTGAAAGAACCCTACCAGATTAGGAAT
Organism: Lactobacillus delbrueckii subsp. jakobsenii ZN7a-9 = DSM 26046; assembly: GCF_001888925.1. Taxonomy (NCBI): domain Bacteria; kingdom Bacillati; phylum Bacillota; class Bacilli; order Lactobacillales; family Lactobacillaceae; genus Lactobacillus; species Lactobacillus delbrueckii. The sequence goes on along the minus strand of NZ_CP018218.1, from coordinate 346,584 downwards.
CCAGTCATCCATATGGCGATTTCGGAAAACATGACCTATGTTGAGATCGGGGGGATTTTTGCCAGCGTGATGAATGGCTATTTGAAATTTGCTGACCAAAAAACGCGGGAGAGATACACGAACAAGGCCCTGTTGGCCCGCTTCAATCTGAGCGATAACAAGCCCAATTTTGTCAGTGTTTCTTCCTATATAGACAGGCTGCAGAAGAGCCTGTGGCAGACGGTTATCATGTTTGGCGCGGCTTTGGCAATTCTGCTGGTCCGTTTGCTTCTGCTCTTGTTGATCTTGGTTATGATTTATAAACAGCTCAACCGGGAGGAAATAGCCGTGAAGAAGTTTCTCGGCTTCAGCCCGCGCCAGCTGTATGCCTTGCCACTTGGAGTGATCTTTCTGACGGGAGCTGGGCAGCTTTTTGCCGCGGGATTATTGAGAAGCAAGGTTGGCCTATTTGTTCTTCCGCTGATCTACCTGCTGCAGCTGAGCCTCTTCTATCTGTATGTGATCAAGGATTCTTTCAATGACGTCGTTGAATTGTTTAAGGGAGAGTAGTATGACAAAAGTTATTGAGGTCAGTTATTTAGGTAAAAAGTACGGGCAGCGGACTATTTTTAAGGATGTAAGTTTTGCGGTTGAACGCGGCGAATTCGTAGCGATCGTGGGTCCGTCGGGTTCAGGCAAGTCGACCCTGCTCAACATGCTGGGTTTGCTTGAAGCAGTTGACCAGGGGGAGATCAAGCTTTTGGGCAAGCTGATGCCTAAGGTCAACAGCCGGCAGGCAACCAAATTGCCGCGTCAGCAACTGAACTATCTTTTTCAATCTTTTGCTTTGATTCAAACCAAGACAGTAGAGGAAAACTTGCTCTTGGCCATGGCTTTTGTCAAGAAAAGCAAGAGGGAAAAGCAGAAAGAGATTGACCAGGTCCTGGCAAGCCTGGATTTAAGCAAAGTCAAGCAGAGCAAGGTGCAGACCTTGTCAGGTGGTGAGCAGCAGCGCTGTGCCTTGGCCCGGGCAATTTTGAAGCCTGGGGAGATCGCTCTAGCGGATGAACCGACGGGAGCACTGGACGCCAAGCGGGCTCAAGCTGCTTTTAACCAATTGCTGGATTTGAGAAGCCGGCAGGGTAAGACAATCGTGCTGGTTACCCACAATCTCGCGGAAGCTGCCCAAGCTGACCGGGTGATTGATCTGGAAAAGTTTGTCTGATGGACTACAATTAAAGGGAAAGTTTAGATGAAAAAGGCAGGCGATATCAATATGCGTAGACAGTTTCTTGATGAGCAAAGCTACCATTGGATCGGTCGCTTTTTGCCTTTCTGGCTGCTGACTCTGCTTGTTACTCCATTTTTTCATCAAGCCCGGCTATATTATGCTCTAGAAGATATTGGCGATCTTTTACTGCTGTTTTGGCTGATTGCGTGGGGGCAAAAGCACTCAGTTAGCCTGTTTTTGAGCTGTATCTTGGCCTTGGTAGTCACTGCTATCTTCTTATTTGCTTTTATCTTTTACGGCTCTTGGCTTGGTTTGAAGCTCTGACAAACATACATAAACTAAAAAAGGATCTGCCTGATATGACCCCTAAAATTGGGACAATTTAGTATTACGCCGTTAAGGTTGTTAAAACATGATTCCGATATTCAATCGGGGTCATGTTTTTTCGTCCTGTCTTGATTCTTACGTTGTTGTAGTAATCGATGTATTTGTGAATAGCTTGCTCAAGCTCATTTAAGTCCTTGTATTTATGTTCTTGGCCGTAGAACATCTCCCGCTTAAGAATGCCGAAGAAGCCCTCCATTAAGCCGTCATCAAGAGAATTACCCAATCTGGACATACTCTGATCGATCCCTCTGTTAGCCAGAGCGGCTTGATATGCTTGGTGCTGATATTGCCAGCCACGGTCTGAGTGGAAAATAAGCCCGTTAAGAGCCGGGTGCTTCTCAAATGCGTCATCTAGCATGGTCATTACTTGCTTAAGGTCTGGGTGCCTAGAAATATTGTAGGAGATGATTTCTTGGGTACAACCATCAATAATTGGAGAAAGGTAGAGCTTTTGATCTTTGAGATGGAATTCTGTCACGTCGGTAAACCATTGTCTGTCGGGAATAATTGCGTAGAAATTGCGCTTGATTAAGTCTGGCTTGATCTTGCCTTGAACGCCGTAATAGTTGCTGTATTTACGTCTCTTGCGGATTGAGATGGCGAACAAGCCCATCTTTTGCATGAGCCTCTGCACCTTCTTATGGTTGACCTCATAGTCTTCCCGGCGAAGCTGTCCGTAGATTCGCCGGTACCCATAGCGCTGTCTGTGTTCAAGAAAGATCTCTTTAATTCTATCCATCAGCTTCTGGTTACCAGAATCCTTATCTGGCTTATGGGTCTGATAGTAATAGTTACTTCTTGCGTTCTTGAATTAAGGCCTCCAATTTTTTTATTTGAAAGAGCGAAGCCAATTTGCAAGAATTCCATGATTCGTGAGCCCTAAGTCTAAGGAAACCTGTCTAAGTGCTTCACCACCTAGCAGAACCCTATCAATAGCCGCAAGCTTAAAATCACAAGTATATTTCTGTTGAGGGCGATCCAGGATACCTTCTCCATGCCTTTGAAGTAAGGCCACCATATATGCAATTTCTCCTAGCCTCATCCCATATTTCCGGCTAAGGTAGGCACCTCTTCTGTCATCGTTTATCCATTCGTGGTAGATAGCAAGTTTGATTTCTTTAGTGTATTTAGTCATGAAAATAACCCCTAAAATTAGTGTCCTAATTTTAGGGGTCATATCAATCCCCGGGTTAAATCAGGGTGTTTTAAATACTTAAAAAGTGTTGCAAATCCCACTGTTTTAAGCCAAATTTTTTATCGTTCTGTACTCGGACAAAAAAGATCAGCTTACTTTAAAATGGTGTTTACCACAAACCCATCTTTTAGGAGCTGATCTTTTGTCTAGTATAATCTATTCCGAACGAATTAAAATCGAAACCTTTTGTGAACTAGGGCTGTCCAATATTCAAATGGGCGTTCGGATTAATTTTACAATCTACCATAAGCCTACCCATAAGCCTACCGATTTTTTAATATTATTTTATTCATCAATTTCCGGCGCCGACCCAAGCTCTGCCTGAATCATCCAGATTTTCTTCTCAATTGCGGTTTTGAGACCAATGAAAATATCTTGGGTACTGAAGTCTTTTTCAACATCGGATACTTCAATGCCGTGTTGGTAAAGGTCTTCCAAGTAACGATAGCCATCAACTAAGTGTGCGAGGCGTTCTGGGGTTGTTTTGTCCCATTCACCAGGCCAGTCTTGAATCTTAGTGTTTTCGGCCATTTCTTTTAAGGTCGAGTAAGGATTGCCATCAAGCGCAATCAGCCGTTCAGAAATGACATCGAGTTGGCTATCAATTTCTTCCATGAACTTATCCATCAAGGGGTGCAACTTCAAAAAGTTGGGTCCACGCATGTACCAATGCGTCTGATGGATAATCATTGACATCTGGCTCAAATCGGCAACGAGTTGATTTAATACTGCTTTAGTTTTCGTATATTTCATTAGATTGATCTCCTTTTGATATGGTTATTATAACTCAAAACCGACGAAAATGTCAGAGGCGCACTTATACGTCATTAAAGATTACGCTGTGCTAAACCCATTAAAATCTGTATCAGATTTCGCTTTGCTCAAACAAAACTGACTTGCGTCAATTGGAATCTTCAAAGCCAATAAAGTCCGAAAGAGTTGGCGACTGGACTTTATTGGCTTTAAATGCCCCTAATTTGCTCTCTAAGCCATTTTAGCTGTTAACCGTATAATTTTACTGTCCGTCAACGGTAAATCGACGTAGAACGGCTTTAAGGAGTTGATGGACTCACTAGGCCAAGACACTTTTGCACATGTAAAGAAAAGCACACCTGCTTTTTTTGCCTGCCTCACGGCGAGTGCGGGGTGAGTTTGAGCGGGAGCTCCCGCTCATTTATGGGGTCAAGCTGACACAGCTTGCGGGTTTGGGCAGTGCCCATGGTTTTATTCGTGTGGGATAGAAATTTGAAAATCGGGGGGAGCAGATCCCGAACTAATTGAAAAAAGTTCTAATTCCATAAACACATAGGCGGAAAAGGTGCTGTAATAGCTGTAAAGAGTCAATATATGATTATATGATTAGTAATCATAGTTAAGAGGGGTGCAAAAATGACCAATGACATCACGCTTGCCCAAACCTTAGACGGGGCAACCCTTGATAGCTTTTTACTGTATCTTGAAGACATGCCGAACACGGCTAAGACCTATAAAAGCTGTATCAAGCGCTTTAAGCTGTGGCTTAAAGACCAACCGGACGCCCAGCAACCGACAACGAACACTATTAGACGCTATAAAGAGGATCTGACCAAGCGAGGTTATAAACCTAATACAGTGCACCTTTACATGGTAGCGATCAAGCAATGGGTTAAATGGCTTGAGAGCATCGGCAAATATCCCAACATTGCCTAGTACGTCAAGTCGGGCAAGGTCAACCGTAAGAGCCCTAAAAGCTATTTTGAGGTGGCTTAGGTCAAAGAGATACTAGACCAGATCGACCAGGCCACACAGGCCGGGAAGCGGGATTATGCGCTGTTAGTTTTGCTCTTTACCTGTGGCTTACGGACGATTGAGGCATCCCGGGCTAAGGTCAAGGATATAACCATTTTAGGGGCATCCCGGGTGCTTTTAGTGCAAGGCAAGGGGAAGGCCGATGCGAGCGACTATGTACCGTTGCCGGATCACGTTTACACTGTCTTGACCGACTATTTAACCACCCGTGGCATCGATGCAAAGGATATCCCAGCATGCACAGAGCCGCTTTTTACAAGCACTAGCAACCGTTCAAACGGTCAGACCCTCAGTACCCGATCCATTAGCAAGATCTGTAAGACTAGATTTATCAAAGCCGGGTTTAATGACCCAAAATGGACGGCACACAGCACGAGACACACAGCCGGGATCTTGTCCTTAGAGCTGGGGCACAGCCAAAGAGATACCCAACTAATGCTCAGACATGCGAGCGGCGACACGACAAACATTTATTTGCACCAGATTGGCAAGCTGGGCAACTCAGCAACGGCCGATATTAGCAAGGCATTATTTGATTAGTCTTTATATAAGGTGTCTAAAATGGCAAAAATAGTAACTGTAACCACTCAAAAAGGCGGGGCGGGTAAAACTACCCTTGCCCTGTTACTAGCGACAGGCGAGGCTCTAAGAGGCGAGAGGCTGCTACTAGTGGATCTTGACCAGCAAGGGGATGCATCTTATAGTTTGGTCAGCGATTACGATCCCAGCAAAACGAGCTATGAGTTATTGACCAGCGAGAGCGTGCAAGTCCCGGCTGTGGCTACACCCGTTAGTGGATACTTGAATCTTGATCTAGTCCCGGCATCCCTCACTTTAGAGCGTGTCGAGGTAGAGCTAGCGGGCGTGCTAGATGCTCAGTTTATCTTGTCTGACAAGCTAGAGGCGGTCAAAGATGATTATGATTTGATAGTCATTGACACCCCGCCAAGCTTAAACGTCATTGTCAGCAATGCATTGACGGCGGCGGATAAGCTCATCATCCCCGTGCAGGCGGACATTTACAGCTTTAAAGGCATGGCAACCCTTGCCCAGCGTGTCAAGGCAATACAGCGGCGCTCTAATCCCCGCCTTTCAATCTGTGGCATTGTGCTAAACAGATATAACCCCCGCACTAACCTAAGCAAGGCGATCACAGAGGCTTTAAATGAGGTAGCAGAGCAATTTAATACTAAGGTTTATCGATCTCTACCCTAAGGGATGAAACGGCCGTGAGAGAGGCGCAAAACGCCAAACAGAGCCTGTTTGAGTATGCTGCCAAAGGGGCAAAGGTAACCGAGGATGCGAAAGCACTATTAAACGAGATTGAAGAGGATTTAAAGAATGGCTAACAAGATTAAGGTAGATGCTCAGGACGTAATGCAAAAGACCGCATAGGCGGCCGAAATGGCCGAGGAAAAGCCACAGGCGGTTAAGGTGGTAAGACCCCGGGCAAAAGGGAAAAAGCCCGCTGAGGTCAAAAGTGAGCATATAAACATGGTAATCAGTAAGGAAACACGTGCTAAGCTTGAGGTGTACAAAGCGATCACGGGCAAGACCACAACCGAACTCTTTCAAGAATATTTAGACAAGCTGTGGGTAACAGATCGGGACGTTACGGATAGCGAGCTCTTTCGTGACCTGTATATTAACAACATGAAGAAATACGGTTTATAGAAAGCGTAGTAAAGTAACAATGGTTAAGAGTGATTTGCCAGAAAAAGAATTAAGGGCAATCGATGCGGTGCTTGACCGAGACAATGCAACGCTTGACCGCCTTGTTACTGACCCGGACGAAAACGCTAGAATCTGGGTAGCAAAGGCCGTTAGACCGCAAGACCTTGACCGATTAGTTACTGACCCATCCCCGCTAGTAAGGGCGGCTGTGGCACGGTATGGACGACCGATTGACCGCCAAAAGCTACAAGTTGATCCATCCCCACTAGTGAGGGCACAGGCACGGCGGAACTAAGTAACAAAGGTAACGACATAAAAAGAGGCTGACCAGTTATGGTCAACCTTTTTCTTTTGCACTAAAGCCAAGCAAGCAGCCCCCTGTGGCTTTATCTCGAAATTACCGAATCTTATGCCATGCCGCTGCACCCTCAGCCGGGAAAATGTGCGCCATTTGCCACATCTGATCGCGACTCAGATGGTAGACAATCGCCGGCAATAACGTGTTGATCGCATCTTCGGCCTGAGCACTGTACTCCGTGGCGCCGACAAGATGATGTTCCTGATCGAACACCAAAAGGCTATCACCCACCGTTTCCTGATCGGTTTGATGATACCAGTCATCCGGAATGTGGTTGTGCACGACTTTGTTAGTATCATCCTTGACCGCTTCCGGTGCCACACCTACTTTGGCAATTCTTGGCGAGGTGTAAACCGTTGACGGAATCGCTGGATAATCAATCGGCGCAGTTGTTTGGCCGCTCAGTAACTTGTAAAGGTAATAGGACTCAAACGTGGCTGTTGGAGTCAATTTGGGTTGTAGCTTGTCTAAAACATCGCCCGATGCATAAATATTGGACACATTGGTTCGCAGATAGTCGTCCACAAGAATCCCGTGCTGGTTAAACTTGACACCGATGTTTTCTAATCCCAGTTGCTCAACATTCGGGATTCGGCCGGTTGCGTCCAGCACCCAATCGACAACTAACTGTTCCTTGTCACCATAATGAATCACAATGCCATCAGTGGTCTTCTCAAGCGCCGTCACCGCCGCGTTCGGCGTGAATTGAATGCCCCGTTTCGTCATGTCGGCCATCACATCTTCGACAAACGGCTGGTGGAATTCCCGCAAAGCACGATCATGATGCATCAACACATGGACATCGGCGCCTGCCGCATTGGCAATCGTCGCAAATTCCATACTGATATAGCCAGATCCCAAAATACCGATTCGCTTCGGCAAGACGTCCAAGTCCATGAAGGCCCGACTGTCATGGGCTAAATCGGTCCCCGGAACATCGATGCGATGCGGGCGCTGGCCGGTCGCAATGACAATTTTGTCAGCGGTATAAGTCTTTTCACCCACAACAACCGTGTGCGCGTCCTGAAATTTTCCATAGCCATGGATGATCGTCACGCCGTTTTGGGTTAATCCCGTACCGATAGCATTCGGTAACGGCTTAATCACGGCTTGTTTATGGGCCACTAATGCCGACCAGTTGATCTTGATATTGCCAGACACAACACCCTGCATCCGTTCTGCCAACCGCTGCAAAACCACCGGCGTATCAAGCGTGATTTTCGCGTTACACCCATAATTCGGGCAGGTGCCGCCGATCATGTCACCTTCAACCACCGCAACTTTTTTTCCCGAAGCTGCCAATGGGCCGGCCCCGTCAAACGCGCCATGCCCACTACCTAAGTACAAGACATCAAAATCATATGGATTCTTCAAAACATCGACCTCCTTATACACTGTCTACTAACAATAAAGAAGTTAAGCATAACAGATGGCATACAAATTAGCAACGGACAATGCTTAGAGGCAGAAAGATTTTTTGCAAAAGAATCCGCTTAATAGCAAAAAAATTCCGGTAAGGGCGATTGTTTTGGCAATCACTTACCGGAACTCATTAATGCGCATTTGCGGAACTAAAGATCGCGGCTCACTTGCGGCTTTTTAATCTGAAACCGCACCGACAATTTGCTGCAAGGTATTCAGCAAGGCACTGTCGTCTGCACTTTCGGCGCCCGTTTAATTCCAAGAACGCTCATTGTCAGTGTTCTGTTCTTCGGGGTGTTTGGCTGCATATTCTCTAGCCGCTTGTTTATTCCACCAAATGCCTAATAAGTTCTGCATGGTGCCATACAAGTCTGTGGCTTTATCTCAGAGCCCCCAGCAAGGGGAGCGGGCGACAGGCTATAGCACGCTTTAAATTCGTTTTTCGAACCGGACAAAACCAGACATTTTCGCAATCCCCCGGGCGGGCTTTATATGATTGCTCAGTATATGATAGGTCAGCATATAATCACTCTAATTCATTAAATTAGAGTTATCGGAATTAGGAATAGGGCAAGGGGATGCACTCTAAAGGACAACTAACCACAGGATCTAGTTTAAGTGTAAATAAATGGCCGTGTCAGCATCGAAACACCTATGAACGCCTGTGAACGGTTATGAACGAAAGAGGGAAATGGAGGTTGCTAGTGATTGCTAGTTGCAAATCATTTAATGACACTTTATATAGTTAGTCATCATAGTTAACACAAGCTAAACGTGACAGATAATCCGTCACAGGGAATAACTTATCAATCATTTTATCAGATACTTGGCTAAAGTAATTAGGCCGAAGACTGCCAAGATGACTACGATGACCGTCATGATTGTAAACCAAGGCATTTTCATCACTCCCAATGTTAAATCCGAAGTAAGCTTATAGTATCTGTTACATATTATATTATCATTGGCATTTGCTTTGCGCAACCGCTTTCCGAAGCGCTAGCAAAAACAGGGGCATCTTTTTACGAAGAAGGTGCTCCTGTTTTACTTCTTATTTAAGTAAGCTCGCGGCTGCCTGGTCGGCAATCACCGTAACGTTCGGGTGCTTTTGTAGGACGCTGGCTGGGACATCCGTAGTCACTGGCCCTTCAACCATGGCCTTAATAGCCTTAGCCTTGCTTTCCCCCTTGGCCAAAAGGATGATCTCCTTAGCCGCCATGATATTGGCAATCCCCATGCAGATGGCGCTCTTTGGCACTTCATCAATGCTGTCGAAGAAGCGGGCGTTGGCCTTGATCGTGCTTTCCGTCAAAGCAACTTCATGAGTCACGCTGTCAAACGGCGTCCCCGGTTCGTTGAAGGCGATGTGCCCGTTCTGCCCGATCCCTAAGACCTGCAAGTCTACCGGGTTGTCTGCCAAAATCTGGTTGTAGTGGCTGCACTCTGCCTGGATGTCTTTTGCCTGGCCGTCTGGCAGGTAGGAGCGCTTGAATGGCTTGTACTGGAAGAGATGCTGGTTCATGAAGTAGTGGTAGCTCTGCGGGTTTTCCGGGCTGAGACCGACGTATTCATCCAAGTTGACGCTGGTCATTTGGCGGAAGTCGAGCTGGCTGGCCACCATCTCCTGATAGAGCTCAACCGGTGAAGACCCGGTTGCCAACCCCAAGGTCTTAGCCCCTTCGTCAACCGCCTTTGCCAAAAGGTCAAAGGCCTGCTTGCCTAATTCACTGGCGTTTTTCACAACGATAACTTTCATCTTGATCACGACTCCTTGATTTTTTTGCTTGCTCATATTGGTATAGTCCATTCTAGTTCCGTAAGTATTTTTTGTCAAGGTATAGACCAATAAATCTTGGTAAAATCTGTGTGATTTTTGCTAAAAAATGGCCGCCCTTGTACTATTCTTAATGAGAAAGCAAAAATAGAAAAACAATAAAACAGATGGAGGAAAATTCCATGAAATACATGACTGTCAAAGGAGAAAAACTGAGCCAGCTGGGCCTGGGCACCTGGGGTATGGGGGAAAAGGCCAGCAAGCGGGAGGAGGAAATCGCGGCTATAAGGTATGGCTTGTCATCCGGGGTCAACGTGATCGACACCGCTGAAATGTACGGGGAAGGGCAGGCCGAAAGCCTGGTCGGTGAAGCCATCAAGGACCTGGACCGGAGCCAGCTCTTCCTTATCTCCAAGTTCTACCCCTGGCACGCCAGTCCAAGAGAGCAGAAAAAAAGCCTGGCCGCCAGCTTGAAGCGGCTGGGGACAGACTATCTGGACTTGTATCTTTTGCACTGGAAGAGCGATTATCCTTTAGCAGAAACAGTCAAGGGCCTGCAGGATTTGCAAGCTGCCGGCCTGATCCGCTACTGGGGCGTCTCCAACTTTGACACGGCTGATATGCAGGAGCTGGTAGATATCGCCGGGGAAGGGGCCGTTTTTGCCAATGAAGACCTCTACAATCTCGACAAGCGGGGCGTTGAATATGACCTCCTGCCTTGGCAAAAGCAGCACGGCATTGCTTTTATTGGCTATTCGCCCTTTAACTCAGGCAACGGGCAATCTATCCCCGTTAAAGCCAGCTTAAAGCAGATCGCTGACAAGCGGGGCGTGTCCGTCCATCAAGTATTGCTGGCCTGGACCATGCGGACCGGGCAGGTCTTGACCATTCCAAAGGCCAGTTCAGTTGACCACATGCGGGCCAACTTGGCGGCTGCTGACCTGGTCTTGACCGCCGGTGAACTGGCCGCCTTGGACCGGGATTACCTGCCACCGAAGAGCAAGCAGCCCTTGGAGAGCATTTAATTTTCAGCTGATCTTCACGAAAGTTTTGTAGTAGTTGTAGACCTTGCCGCCTTCTTCCCCACAGTCCAAAAAGCGGCTGATGATCCAGCCGCTTGGCTGGCAAGGAAGCTGTTTTAATTCTGCTTGCAAGTTGTTGGGAAGGCCAGGTACTTGCCCGGCTTTTTCTCCCAGAGGACCTGGCCGGGATTGAGCCGCTCTTGCTGACCCGGCACTTGAGCCGGAAGCAGTTTAGCCTGCTGCGGCTGAAGTGGTCCCGGCCCTACCTGGCCTGCCTGTTTGTGATCCACTTGATCTACTGGCCGGGCAGCTGGCTGGCCGCCGTATCCCTTATCCTGCTCTTTGCCGCGGCTGCCGGGATGACTCTTTACCAGCGCCGCTACTTAGGCGGGATCAAAGACAGCATCTGGGTCTTCGCGGTCTTCGCGCTTTTGCGCCTGCTGGCTACATTGCTTTTTAAGATCTGAAAAAGCCTTGCTCCGTGTGGAGTAAGGCTTTTCACTTGCTTTAGTTTTTGACCTTTCGAACGGTTTTATAGACTTGCAAGAAATTTTTGGCCTGCATTGTCAGTCCCATATCGAGCAGAAAATCGATAATTTTTAAAATGCTTTGTTCGTTTTGCGGCTCTTGCCAGTCTATCAAACTATTTAAAAATTTCCGGCCAATGATCAGCATTGTTTCGCGCTGAGGGAAATCGAAGTGGTTTAATTGCCTTAAGATGTTTGCGGCATAGGCAGAATTGTTGCTGATAAGTAAGGCGATGACGGCTTCAAATAAAGTGGTCGTTGCAAAGTAAAAAGTATCCGAACCTGCTTGCTTGGCAAAATCCAAATTTTCAATTAATTGGGCAGAAATTTGAAAAATCATTTTGGGACTGAGCACTTGAATGGTGTTAAAGAACAGGGAAATATTTTCTTGTCCCCAGACCGTAATCTCAGATAGCTCTTTATTAAGCGCGTTTTGTTCATCAATCTCCAGTAAATTGACTTTTGTTAAACAATGATAAAGGCTGCAAGCAATTGCTCCGTAGTTTAAGGCTAAGTTATTTGAAGTCAGATGGAATTCCTCTAAGCTGTTTCGGGCGATTCTTTTAATTAGAGTATGGTCCTTTTGCTCCCATGCCTTCTGCAATTCAGCTGATAGTTGATCAGTATCGTCTAAGCTGGCCAGGTGAACGTATTCTGAACTAGTGATGTTCACCCTTTCAAGCAATTTGAGTGTTTTTTCAAAATCCATATTGCCAGTACCGTTTTCCCACCGGGACAGCATCTGAATAGAGCAGATGCCACTTGCTGCTTCTTTCAAAGTCAGTCCCTGCATCTGTCTAATTTGCTTGAAGTTTATTGCTGTCATCTTTCCTCCAAAATAAAATTAGGGCTTTTTTCTCACATATGAGAAGGCAGAAAAAGTAAGTCTGCTATCCATGCTTTAATTTATTTAGTTTTAATTTTAAAGCAAAATCCAAACTTAGGAAAATATTTTAGGAGGTTTCTTTTATGAGTTTAACTATCAAAAAGATCAGTTCATCAGATGTTTGTAATTGCCTAACAATGGAAAGCGCTGCATACGGTAAATATTTTGCAATGATTGAATGGATTGTTACTGATGATTATGATGAGTTATATATGCCTGGTTGTAGTTTGCTTTAAAGATGCTAAGTAAACATTTGAGAGAGATTGAAAAAAGCGCTAGTAACATTTTGGGTGGAAACTGGCGCTTTTTCTATAATTTTAATAATAAAAAATACCCCTTATCCAAAGAAAAAGTTATAGGTGAGTTACTAGTATATCTGATTATTAAAGGTGAAATATCGAGAGCAGACAATCATACGTATTGATTCGCTCATAGATAGACAAAAGAGGCATGACGATCTGTACGGATACGTAAATCCTCTGATTCAAACATCTGACATCCCGAAACATTATATTGAGTATTGCACCATTTACTTTATTTTAATGAAAAAAGTTATATCTAGGATTTACGATAGGTGAAATATGCAAAAATCAAAAAAGCAATTAATTCTGGCAATCAGCAGCCTGGGAATCGGTAATTTAACGAGCGCGACTTTTTCCTTTTGCCTGGGCGTGTATGTTTTGCAAAAGACATCTTCTAGCATGCTATTTTCCATGCTGCTTTTGGTTCGGCCTTTGAGCAACTTGCTTTTGAGTTCTTTAATCGGCTTCTGCGTTGATAAGTATGATCATAAAAAAATTTGCATGATCGCCCAGGCAACAAGCGTTGTAGCGGTAATACTGTTTATAGCACTATTTAGAGAGCAGCTTTCATTATCTGAACGGTTGCTGATTATTGTTGCCAGCAGTATTGTGCTGACAGTTTGTGATACCTTTCAATCGACCAGCTATAAGGCTTCAACGAATTCAATGGTAGCTGCAGAACACCGGCAAAAATTAGTTGCCTATGAACAACTGACAGACGCGGGTGCTGTTATTTTGGCACCGATATTGGGCGGTTTGCTGGCTGGGGCAGTCGCCATCTCCAATATTGCTTTGCTTGAATTAGCTGGTGAAAGCGTGGTTTTGCTGGCAATTGCTTTATTGGATTTCCGCTTGATTTCTGTTGACGTGGAAGCGATCAGTGATTCATGGCTCTTATCCATCAAAAATGGCTTAGAGTATTTCAAAAATGACCGCTATTTAATGGAATTGCTGCTTTTTGCCGTGATTGCTAATTTTGCTTTAAGCGGCCTGGAAGTCAGCCTGCCAATCGCCATGATGAAGGAACTGGGAATTCCTGCAAATTTATATGGATTGGCGGACAGCTTTTGCGCAGGAGGGATGCTTCTGGTCAGTCTATTGCTAGGTTCTTTCAAGATGCCAAAGAATTATTTGCTGACGACCGGCAGAATTGGAATCATTTTAGCGGGTGACTTTATTATACTAGCTTTAGCATGTTTGTGTCCGAATAAGTTGCTTGCTACTGGTATTTTTAGCATCTGCATGCTGGTGGTAGGTGCCTGCTTGGCCGCGGTAAACTTGCCATATGCCATGTATGTTAGAACCAAGGTGCCGGTTAATCTTCAAGGGAGAGTTGGAGCGACTACCAGTTCAGTAGTAGCCTTGCTTTCTCCTTTGGGATATGCTTTGTTCGGGCTTGTTTTGGGCCAGATTAAACCGGTCTGGTGCTTAATGATGTGCGCGATAATTATTTTTGCAGACGGATTGCATTTATTGCTTTCTACTAGCAGAGTAAATAGTTCAATCTGAAGGAAAAGCCTTGCTCCGTGTGGAGTAAGGCTTTTCGCTTGCTTTAGTTTTTGACTAGACCTTGCTTGTCGCGTTTAATAAAGCGCAAGATGCAGGCAAAAATCAAGAGGGTGAAGATGAAGAGGACGATGAAGGCGGCTTGTGACCCTATGACCACTTGCTTGCTCTGCCCCTGGTAAGGACTGCCGGCGATGGCAATGATCACGGACATGGCCGCGGTCCCGATGATCGACCAGATCACGGAAGGGGCGACTTTTTCATGAGCTTCTATTAAATTCTAACCTCCAATAAAAAACTCCAATTCAGCGAATCCGGGCCCGGAAGGGGTCTTTGGATTCAGCCAGAATTGGAGTCATACTCTAATATTCCAGTGAACCAAGCTCGACAAAGCTTGCTTTAAAAACTTGTCATTAATTTACTTTAGTATTTTTTCAGAAAAAATGTCAGTAAAAAACAGGGCCAAAGCCCTGTTTTCTTTATTTCGACTTGATGTAGTTTTGCCCGTCGGCAGCTGGCCCGACAGTCTTGCCGAAGAAGACTACCAGAACGATGATCGTCAAGACGTAAGGCGCGATCTGCAGGTAAACGGATGGCAGGCTGGAAATGCCCGGAAGCTGGTCCCCGATGATACTCAAGCTTTGCGCGAAGCCAAAGAAGAGGGAGGACAGCATAGCGCCGATTGGGTTGTAGCGGCCGAAGATCATGGCAGCCAGGGCCATGAAACCTTGCCCGGCAATAGTGGAAACTGAGAAGTTCCCGGCAATTGCTTCAGCGAAGACGGCCCCGCCGATCCCGCCGAGGAAACCGGAGATCAAGACGCCGGCGTAACGCATCTTGTAGACGTTGATCCCCAAAGTGTCGGCAGCTTGCGGGTTTTCACCGCTGGACCGCAGGCGCAGGCCAAAGCGGGTCTTGTATAGTACCCAGTAGAGGAAGATGGACAAGACGATGGCCACCCAGGCAGGAGCTGAAGTGTTCTTGAAGAAGATCGGCCCAATAACCGGGATGTTGGCCAGGCCAGGGAAGGAGAAGTAGCCGAAGTTTTGGTTGATGTTTTCGGTCTGCCCCTTGTTGTAGATGGCCTTGACCAGGAAGACGGCCAATGGCGGCGCCATCAAGTTCAAGACCGTCCCGGAAATAACGTGGTCAGCCCGCCAGTTGACCGTGGCAACGGCGTGCAGCAGGGAGAAGATGATCCCGACAATCCCGCCCAAGAGGGCACCCAGCCATGGAGTAGCGGTGCCGAAGGTTGAGGCGAAGCTCAGGTTAAAGACGATGGAGGTGAAGGCCCCCATGGTCATGATCCCTTCCAAACCGACGTTGACGATCCCTGAGTTTTCACTGAAGGTCCCGCCCAAAGCGGTGAAAATCAAGGGAGCTGAATAAACTAAAGTTGATGAAACGATTAAGGCTAATACAGTCACGAAGTTCATTATGCTTCCCCTCCTTTTTGCTGGTCATTGGCGGCTTGCCGGCCGGCGGTTTCCGCCGTGGCAATATAGGTCGCGGTCTTGTCAGACTTCTTTTCCTTGAAAAGGAGGCCGACAGCCCAGCTGATGGCTACGAAGAAGATAATGGCAGCGATGACGATAGAAACGATTTCAAATGGAATCCCGGCTGCCGTCTGCATCCCCAGGCCACCGATCTTCAAGATAGAGAAGAGCAGGGAAGCCAGCAGGATGCCGATGGCGCTCATGCCGCCCAAAAGGGCAACGGACATGCCGTCCCAGCCGATGTCCAGGGTAGTCGTTTGGGTGAAGTAGTTCTGGTAAGTCCCCAGACCTTGTACGACCCCGCCCAGGCCACAGAAGGCGCCTGACAGGAGCATGGAGATGATGATGTTCTTCTTGTCGCTCATGCCGGCGTAACGGCTGGCGAATGGGTTCAAACCAACCGCCTTGATTTCAAAGCCAACCGTGGTCTTCTTCATCAAGAACCAGAAGATGACCAGGGCAATTATGGCCAGGAAGATACCACCGCTGATCCGGGAGCCGCCGAACATTTCGCTCAGCCACGGAATCCGCAGGCTGCCGCTAGCCCCGATGGTCTTGGTAGTGTCGGTGTCAACGCGGAGGCTCTTGTTCATGACGTCCTGGTGCAGGTATTGGCAAAGGTAGAGGACGATGTAGTTAAGCATGATGGTTGAGATAACTTCGTTAGTTCCGAAGTAGGCCCGCAGCCAGCCGGCAATCCCGGCAACCAAGGCACCGGCCAGGCTGCCGGCGATGATTTCAAATGGCAAGAGGATGTAGACGGGCAGGCCCTTGAAGGCCAGGCCGATCCAGATGGCGGTCAGCCAGCCGGCTTGCGCCTGGCCCGGCAGACCGATGTTGAAGAAGCCAGCGGCTGAAGAGATCTGGAAGCCGATGGCGATAAAGATCAACGGGGTGGCGTTACGGATAGTTTCCCCGATCCCGTTGGCTGAGCCCAGGGCACTTTCAAACATTGAGCTGTAGGCCTGGAATGGGTCATAGCTCCAGACCAGCATGATGATGGCCCCGACTAAAAAGCCGGCAATAACAGAAACGATCGGCACTAAAAGCCGCTTGGTTTTAGGGCTCACCTTAATCATTAGCGGCAGCCTCCTTCTTGGTATTCTTCCCGGTCATAAGCAAACCGAGTTCAGTTTCACTAGTCTGGTCAGGCTTGACTTCACCTGATTCGGCCCCGTCGTGCAGGACGACAATTCGGTCAGACAGCTGCAAGATTTCGTCAAGTTCGTAGGACACAAGGAGCACGGCCTTGCCGGCGTCTCTTTGCTTCAGCAGCTGGCTGTGGATGTATTCGATGGCCCCGACGTCCAAGCCCCGGGTTGGCTGGAAGGCAATGATCAGGTCAGCGTCCCGGTCAAGTTCCCGGGCGATGATGGCCTTTTGCTGGTTACCACCGGACAGGTCGCTGGCTGGCAATTGTTCGCTGGTCGTGCGGACGTCGAACTTCTTGATCAGTTCCCGGGCGTGTTCCCGGATGGTCTGTTCGTTCATGATCCCGTGCTTGGAGTAAGGCTCCTTGTAGTAGGTCTGGCTGGCAATGTTTTCAGACAAAGGCAGTTGCAGGATCAAGCCGTACTTTTGCCGGTCGGCAGGGATGTGGCCGACGCCGGCTTCCGTGATTTGGCGGACTGGCTTGTTGGTCAAATCCTGGCCGTTGATGACGACTTGGCCGCCTTCAACATGGCGCAGGCCAGTGATGGCTTCGACCAGTTCGTCCTGGCCGTTGCCGTCGATCCCGGCCAGACCAAGGATTTCCCCGCCGCGGATATTGAAGGAGAGACCCTTGACTGATTCGGTCCCCCGGTCTTCATTGACGTGCAGGTCCTTGACTTCCAGGATATTTTTGCCTAGATTGAGGGGAGCCTTGTCCAGCTTAAAGTTAACATGGTGGCCAACCATCATTTCGGCCAATTGTTCGTCATTTGCATCGGCAACGCTGACAGTTTGGATGGACTTACCAGCCCGGATGACAGTGACCCGGTCGGCACTTTCCTTGATTTCCTTCAGCTTGTGGGTGATCAAGATGATGGACTTGCCTTCCTTGGCCAGGTTCTTTATGATCTTGATGAATTCAGTGATTTCCTGCGGCGTCAAAACGGCAGTTGGTTCGTCGAAGATCAAGATGTCGGCCCCGCGGTAAAGGACCTTCAGGATTTCAACTCTTTGCTGCTGAGCGACGGTGATGTCGGAAATCTTAGCGTCAGGGTCGATGGCCAGGCCGTATTGCTTGGACAGGGCCAGGATCTTTTCTCTGGCGGTCTTGAAGTCCAGGGCCAGGCCCTTGGTGGTTTCGTGGCCTAAGATGATGTTTTCCAGGACAGTGAAGGCCTGGGCCAGCATAAAGTGCTGGTGCACCATCCCGATCCCCAGGCTGGTAGCGACGTTTGGGCCGGAGATGTTGACTTTCTTGCCCCGCACGTAGATTTCGCCAGAGGTTGGTTCGAGCAGGCCGGAAAGAATACTCATTAAAGTAGACTTGCCGGCGCCGTTTTCGCCAAGAAGCGCCAGGATTTCGCCCTTGCGGAGCGTGAGGTTGATATCGTTGTTGGCTTTAAAACCGTTAAAGTCTTTCACGATATGGCGCATCTCAATGATGTTTTTGATCTCTTTTTCCATATGACAAAACTTTCTTTATTACTTTTACAAAAAACACCCCGTAATATTGCGGAGTGTTTCAGATTGACTACTATATATTGTGCTACTTACTTGGAGCAGTTGCAACTTTAATTTTACCAGCCAGGATTTGCTTGCGGGCAGCTTGCACTGCCTTCCAAGTCTTGGCATCAAGGTTCCCCTTAGTGACAGAGACGCCATCGTGAGCTAAGCCGTAGGAAATTACCTTACCGCCAGGGAATTTGCCCTTGTAGGCTTTGTCAGCGATGTCCTTGCATGCGAAACGCAGCCCCTTTAATACGGAGGTCAGCGTGAAGTTGGCCTTCTTACCGTCTTTTGAAGTGTAGTTACCCAGGTTTGCCTGGTCAACGTCAACACCGATGACCCAGACCTTCTTGGCAGCCGTGGTTGCCTTGTTGCGGGTCTTGGCTTCGGTGAAGACACCGTTACCGGCGTTGCCGGCAGCTTGGTAGATGATGTCAGCGCCGTCAGTGTACATTGACTGGGCGATTGACTTGGCCTTGTCGGTTGAGGTGAAGTTGCCGATGTATTGGTCGTAAACGGTGATCTTCTTGCCTAAGGCCTTGGCACCATCCTTGACACCTTGCTTGAAGCCGGCTTCGAAGAGGTCCAGGACGCTGGACTTGGCCCCGCCGATGAAGCCGACCTTGTTAGTCTTGGTGGTGTAGGCAGCAGCCAGACCGCCAAGGTAGGAAGCTTCGTTGCTCTTGAAGGTAACTGAAGCAACGTTCTTGCGGCCAGTGATAACTGAGTCGATCAAGACGAAGTTCTTCTTAGGGTACTTCTTGGATGCGGATTTAACTGAGTCAGTCAGCATGTAGCCGACACCGTAGATGGTTTGGTAGCCGGCTTGGGCAGCTTGAGTCAGGTTAGGGGTGAAGTCAGCAGCAGATGATGATTCAAAGTACTGGTAACCGCCCTTGCCTTGCTTGAGGCCGTGTTCCTTGCCGTAGTCCTTGAAACCAGACCAAGCGGCTTGGTTGAAGGAGTGGTCGTCAACACCGTTACCGTCAGTGATCAAGGCGATACCGTGCTTGGTGTCCTTGTTGACGGAAGTGTTAGACTTCTTGCCGGAGCAGGCAGTCAATACAGCAGCGATTGACAGGGTGGTTGCCCCAGCGGCAACCAATTTCTTGTAATTAAAGCGCATAGCGAAATTACTTCTTTCTTTTTCTTCTTTTCTTTTTCATAGACGAACGATTATGTATTAAAGATAGCATTCAGTTTTGGAAAAAGCAAGAGAACAGATAGGCGAATATTCGCTTTTTTGGACAAATTTGGAGAAAAAGTTTTTCAGCGGTTAAGAAAACGGTTAATTCACGAACAAAGTGGTAGCTTTGTATAGACCAGTTCCCGGACTGGGAAGTTTAAGTTATAACGCTAAGGCGAAGAAAAAAGGCACCCATCGAATGATGAGTGCCTCTTAAAAAATCTGTTGTTTGAGATTACTTCAAGTCACTTACGCTTTCAGCAACCTTAACCTTGCCGTTCAAGATTTGCTTGCGGGCTGCTTGAACCTTGCTCCAAGTCTTGGAGTCGATGTTGCCCTTGGTTACAGAAACACCGTTGCCTTCAAGAGTGTAGACAAAGTGTTTGCCGCCTGGGAACTTGCCTTGGTATGCCTTTTCAGCGATACGTTCAACAGCAACGTCCAGACCCTTCAGAACTGAAGTCAGAACGAAGTTGCTCTTCTTGCCGTCCTTGGAAGTGTAGCTACCCAGGCTTGATTGGTCAACGTCAACACCGATGACCCAAACCTTCTTGGAAGCCTTGCGGTTCTTGTTGATGTCCTTGGCTTCAGTGAAGACCCCGTTACCAGCGTTGCCGGCTGCGTGGTAGATGATGTCCGCGCCGCTGGCGTACATTGATTGAGCGATTGACTTAGCCTTGTCAGTTGAAGTGAAGTTGCCGATGTATTGGTCGTCAATCTTGATTTTCTTGCCCAAAGCCTTGGCACCTGCTTCAACACCTTGCTTAAAGCCGGCTTCGAACAGTTCCAAGGTAGCTGACTTGGCACCACCGATGTAACCTACGTGGTTGGTCTTGGTAGTGTAAGCAGCAGCAATACCTGCAAGGTATGATGCCTGGTTGCTTTCGAAGGTAACTGAAGCAACGTTCTTTTGGCCGCTGATCACGTCGTCGATGATCACGAAGTTCTTCTTAGGGTTCTTCTTGGCAGCGGACTTGATAGCGCTGGTCAGTTGGTAGCCGACACCGAAGATGGTTTCAAAGCCGGAGCTGGCAGCTTCGTTGGCGTTAGGAGTAAAGTCGGCGGCTGATGAAGATTCAAAGTATTGGTAGCCACCCTTGCCTTGCTTCAGACCGTGCTTCTTACCGAAGGCCTTGAAACCATTCCAGGCAGCTTCGTTGAAGGAGTGGTCGTCAATAGCGTTGTTGTCAGTGATAAGCGCGATGCTGTGCTTGGTGGTCTTAGTACCAGTTGAAGATGATGACTTCTTGCCTTGGCAGGCAGTCAACAGAACTGAAACTGAAACAGCAGCAGTAGCGATGGTTGCTAACTTTTTAAATTTAGAAACAGACACGTGATTTCCTCCGTTACAACACGAATATTTGTGTGACAATCGTGAAAAAATGTTTATTTTTATCTTAGCTTATTATAGTGTAAAAACAGAAAAAAGCAACAATATAAGCGAAATTCCGAACTGCTTTTTTGACAACGGTTAACAAAAAAAGCAAAACCTGGCTCTCGCAGGCTTTGCTTTCGCGGTTTATTTGAGCTTGAATTTAACCGTATTGTCGTTCCAAATTGAGGTTTTGTATTGCAGCTGCAGCGTTTTGGCAGAAGTCTTTGCTTCGCCAACCAAATTTCTTAAAGATCAAGCTGTCTGTTAGGACAAAGTGATAGTGAAATCAAAATCGTGGTCTAAAGAATCATCACTAACGTCTTGGGCACTCGCGTCAAATTTTACGCGAACACTGTTGACGCTTGAAATCTTTTCGACTGGGACAGTTACCGTTCCTTGCTTTGTTACGTTCTTAGAAATATCGCCATCCCAACTTTCAGTGGAATCTGCTCCGTGCTGTTCACCATTGGAGTAGATATATGTTCCTTGAGTCGGGTAAACTGAAACATCAGCTTTGGTCTTAATTACGTAATGAATCTGCATGAAACCTTGAATAGTGAATTTGCCATCGTTGGCACTATCATAATTGTAGGCCTTGGCTGTCTTGTACAAAGTAATGCTGTCGACAGATACGCTGCCGCCGGCCCAGCTATTATTCGTATAGTTCGGCTTAAAGGTCTTTTCTGAAGAAATTTCGTAATTTTTATAGCTGACAGTCAAAGTTTTCTTAGCATTGTTTTTCTCAGAAGACTTGTCGTCAGTAGTGCTCTTAGAAGAACTCTTTGATGAACTGGCTACAGAGGCTTCGTCATTGGAGTCGTCACTCGAAGAAGCGGCAGAGCCGAAGATGTAGCCGACAAAAAACACGAAAATGAAGGCGATGGTTACAGCCCACCATTGCTTGTAAAATGGATTTTTATTGGACTTCATGGCAAGATCCCCCCGGCTTTAAGACTCAGAACTATTCAGCTTGTTGTTAACGCTTAAGAAGCCGAATCCCGACAGCAGGGCGGCAAGAGCGCCGACAATACATGCTACGCCAATATCACCGAACATCATCAGCCCAATGGCAATACCAATAACGCCTAAAATGATTAACAGAATTCCAACTACTTTCATCTTATCCTCTCCTTAAACAAGTGACTTAATTGATGCTGAAAGCTGAAAGTCTGCTTGCACACATTCCATTTTTGCCTAAGACGGCTCAAGCAGAATTCTTAGCTAAAAAATTCACCATCTTGCATGGGTCAGCATCCAGTTTAAGTGTAGACTTTTAAAGAGAAGGATTGGTGGGCAGGCAGCCCACTAATGGCCAAAAGATGAAATCGCTACCGATAAAGCGGCTAAAGCCGTGGTCAAAACCGTGGCCACGAGCAGGTAGCTGATGATGATCCCGCAGGCCCGGGTAAATTTGGACTTGGATGAATGGAAAAGGCACATGCTCTTGATATTGCGGTAGTTGCAGGCAAAAAGGACGATCAAGAAAAGAACCATGAAAAAGGACAGGCGGAGCAGGAAACTGTCAGCCACTGAGTCGCTCTTGGCGTCCATACTAAAGGAACTAAACAGCATCAATAAGTAGCCGCAACCGGCTGTAAGCATGCGGGCGGGCTGATGGCTGCGGAAGCCTGGCAAAAGCCAGCTGGACTGGCCTAAGCCAGTAATCGCATCCTTGAATTCCTGGGCGTTTTGGTAGCGTTTCTGGCTGTTGATATGGGTAGCTTTTTCAATGATTTCCCGTTCTGGTCCTTTATAAAGGCGGACGCTGGGGCAGGGAGCCAGTATAAAGGACGTTCATCAGCACCCCGACTGCATAGAAGTCGCTGGCTGGACCGCTCTGGCTGAAACCAAACTGTTCCGGGGCCGCGTAGCCCACTGACCCCAGGATGCGGGTGTCGCGGTCAGCGTCTTCCTGCATGTTCCGGGCGATATCGAAGTCGGCCAGGATCAGCTTTTTGCCATCATAAAAAATATTCTCCGGCTTGATGTCCCGGTGAATGATCGGCGGTGTCTGCTGGTGCAGGACCGCGAGGACGTCCAGCAGCTGGCAGATTAAGTCGTGGATCTGGGCAGAAGTGAGCTTGTGGGTCTCTAAGTACTGGTCAAGACGGGGAGAGTCGATGTATTCTTCGATGACGGTCAGGCGGTCGCTTTTTTCCAGGCAGACAATCTTGGGAATCGCGGTGTCTAGCTGGGCCAGCTGTTCATATAAAGGGGCGTATTCTAAAGGAAGGACCCGCTCGATGTAAGGCGTCGGGACCAGCTTCTCAACTTTGAAAATTGCCTTGTCGTCCGTTATCTTAATGGGGACAGGATTAACGTATATCTTAATGGGGACAGGATTAACGTAATCGCTTATTTTTCCTTGCTTCATCTTATATAAAATCTTTCTGCCATAATGGTAACAATGGGGGTAAAAATGGAAACTGAAAAATTACTCGCTGCTTTGAAAGCAGATCATATTTCTAATGTACTAGATCAAGTGGCTGATTACAATTTTGCCGGCTACTTGAACAAGCTGATCGAAGACAAGGGGGTCAAGAAGAGTGACCTGTTTAATGAGGCCGCGATTGAGCGCAGCTATGGCTATCAGATCTTAAAAGGACGGCGCCTGCCGGCAAGGAACAAGGTTCTGGCCCTGGCCATTAGCTTGAAGCTGTCATTGAAAGAGACTAACCGTCTCTTGTCTTTGAGCGACAACGGGGCGCTTTATGCCAATGTGAAGCGGGATGCGGTCTTGATCTATTGCCTGGTCCGAGGGATGTCAGTGATCGATACTGACCAGCAGCTGGCAAATTACGGCTATCAGAGCTTGAACGAAGAAGAATAATAGAGTAGGATGGCGGATATTAGTTGTTAGTGGAGGAAAGCAATGAATAGCTTGTTTTGGGTAAATTTGTTAATCGGCTGCGGGATGCTGCTGAGCGGTTTTAAGCAATTGCCGGTGACTTTCAGCTGGCGGAAATTGGCAGTGATTTTTCTGGCAAGCGGGAGTCTGCTATTGGTTGAAGGGATGCTGGTCAGAAAGGTGTTTGAAACGGCGCAGGTACTTTTTGTGATTGCGGTTCTCTATTTGCTGCTGGGTCTTGCTGGCCTGGTCATGATGTTTGCCAAAAAGGACTGGCAAGCTTTCACCAGCGAAGATTGGCGCGATTTCCCGGCTGTCTTGATCATCAGTGCCTTGCTGGCCTGCTCCTGGTCTCTTGGGCCGTTAAAGCCGGGAAAAATTAATAGATGTAAAAGTACTGAGCCTCTGCTCAGTACTTTTTATATCCACTTTATAAAAAATACCATTTGTGTGAAAAAGGAGTATGATTTCAGTAAAGAATAAAAAGTGAAAACAAGGTGAGTGAACAATGAAAAAAGAAATTCCAACTTTGCCCTTTAATTCCTCGCAAGGAATAATCATGCTGGCGGCCAGCATCTATAGCGTGGCCCTGTCCTTCATAGTCCAAGAGTACGTCTCCAGTCCCGCGGTCAACAGCTTGGTCAACAACATCAGCGTTGCCGTAAGCGTGGCCTTTGCTCTGGCTATCGGCAGCTTCGTTGACCAGCATGGTGCCTGGCGGATCCTTTTTTTCACCACCTTGCTTTCTGGAATAGCCTGCCTGCTTCCGCCGCTGATTTTTGACCTGGACAAGGTGGCCTTCATCGGCGTCTTAATTGTCGTCGACATTGTCATTTCCATCATCAGTGAGTTCGACAACGCCGCCAGAACCGTCTATATCGTCCGCAAGGAGAACCGGGAGGCCATCCCCTTGGTGCAGCAGGGGATCAGCTCGCTGAACTCTATCTCCTCAATTGTCGGTTATCTGCTGGTTTTCGTGACCCTCAGCTTCGTGGCTTTGCCCAACTACCTCTACCTCTGCGCCGCCCTTTATCTGCTGGCCCTCTTAATCTGGCTGCGGGTACCGGCTGATCAAGTTGTGGCTTCCGTCCAACCCTCCTTCAGCTTTTCCATCCTGGCCCGCGATATCCGGGAATCAGTCAGCATCGTCTTTAAAAACAGCATTGCCTTGATCTTTGCCGCCGAAGTCCTTTTTACCTGCCGTAACCAACTGGTCATGAGCCTAGTAATTTTAAAAATCGGCCGCTATGATCCCCAGTTCAAGTCAATCCTGGTGATTGGCCTGGGCATCATCTTTGCCGTGGCAGTCGGTGCTGGCCTTAACCGGGCTGTGGTCAGCCTGCCTGCTGGCCTCAAAAAGCTCTCTGTCCTTGCCTTGATCGTCCTTTCTGCCGGGGCAACCTACCTAAGCGGCGGGGCAGGCCGCCAACTTTCTCCCTTTGTTTTCGGCCTCCTGCTCGGCAGTATTTTTGGTACTGGCATCCCAGTCTACACCTACCTGGAAACCAGCCGGATCATGAAAACTCCCGCCAGCTACCAGGGACGAAGCACGGCCCTGCTCCGCTTCGTGGGCATCTTCTTGACCTTGATCATGGCCCTGGTCCTGGGCTTCTTTGAAGGCCGGGTAAAGAGCAGCGTGGCCCTCTACTTCTCAGCTGGCGCCATTATCCTCCTCGTGATCTTCTGCCTGGTCTTGCTTCAGTCTGGCCGCGAGAAAAAAGCTTGATACGCAAAAAAATCTCTGAGCTCTTGCTCAGAGATTTTTGTTTGCTTACTTGCTTGGGTGGCTTGGTACTGAAACCTTGCGGGCCAGAATCTGGCTGCGGGCAGTTTGTGCCTGCTTCCAAACTGAAGCCTGGACGTAGCCCCGGGTCAAGTAGACCCCGTTGTGCTTCAAGCCGTAAACCAGCTGCTTGCCGCCTGGGAACTTGCCCTTGGCTGCCTTGGTAGCGATGTCCTTAACGGCCACGTTGACCCCGGTCATCACGCTGGTCAAGCAGAGGTTGGACTTCTTGCCGTCCTTGGACTTGTACTTGCCCAGGCTGGACTGGTCGGAGTCAACCCCGATGACCCAGACCTTCTTGCTGGAGTTGGCAGTCAGTTCTTGGTTGACTGACTTGGCTTCACTGAACAAGCCTTGGCCGGCTGAACCTGAAGCGTGGAAGATCACGTCCGCCTTCTTGGCGAACATGGCCTTGGCAATTGACTTTTCCTTGTCAGCGGCCGTAAATGAGCCGACGTATTGGTTCAAAACCGTGATCTTCTTGCCCATCTTCTTGGCCGTGTCCTGCACGCCCTTGGCAAAACCAGCATCAAATAAGTCGACGATGTCCCCGTGAACCCCGCCAATGAAGCCAACCACGTTGGTTTTGGTGGTCCGGGCCGCAACTACCCCGGCCATGTAGGAAGCATCTTGAGACTTAAAGTTGGCGGAAGCCACGTTCTTTTGCCCCTTGATCACGTCGTCGATGATGACAAAGTTCTTGTCAGTGTGCTTCTTGGCTGCTGAAGCAATCGCGCCCTTAAGTGAGTAGCCAACGCCAAAAATGGTCTTGTAGCCGGCCGCAACCGCCTGGTTGATGTTTGGCGTAAAGTCAGAAGCTGAACTTGATTCAAAGTATTGGTAGCCGTTGGTCCCCCGCTTTAAGCCTTGGGACTTGCCGTAAGCTACCATCCCTTCCCAGCCGGACTGGTTGAAGGAGTGGTCGTCAACCCCGGCGATGTCAGTGATCAAGGCCACGCTGGCTGAGCTCTTCTTGTTGGAGCTGCCGCCGTTTTGCTTGGCCCCTGAGCAGGCAGTCAGGGCAATCCCTGCTGCTAAAACAGTACCAGTAGCCAAAACTTGCTTGAATTTGAATTTCTTCACGATAAAATCCCCCTTAAGATTAACACGATTACGATCTTATCAATATTTGGTAGTTATGTCAAAAGTGCACCCACAAGATAAAGTGTTGATTTGACGGGATTCTCGTTTTTGCCAGAAAGCTCTCAAGATATATGACTCTAAGCGGGAAGGGCATACTAGAAAAAATAAAAAATTACCCGGATTTTCCAGGTAATTTTAAAAAAGTTAAAAGACATTTAGTAGTTTGCAAATTGCCAAGGCGATGTAGCCGGCCACGATCAAGGCCATCACGGTGAAGTGGCGGAGGCGGTTCATGACGAACATGCCGGCGAATTCGCGCAAAACCGCGTTGGGCAGGTAGTAAGGGCGGGTGTAAGAGCCGATCCCGTTGGCATCCAGCCCCGCCCTTTTCGCGTAGATGGCTGACCGGAAGACGTGGTAGTTGCTGGTAAAGAAGCAAGCCTTGAAGTTGTCATTGCCATAGTCGTTGTAGGCCACAATCTGAGAAAATTCCATGTTCTGCTCGGTATTTCTGGACTGGTCTTCCAGCAGGATCAGTTCCTTCGGGACCCCCCGCTTGATGGCGTAAGCGGCCATGGCTGCCGCTTCAGAAATTTTTTCATTCGGCCCCTGGCCGCCGGACATGATGAACTTGGGCAAGGGCTGGCCCTTTTCCTGCTGGTGGTAGGCAAACTGGATGGCCCGGTTGATTCTGGCCGCCTGGATGTTGGAAATCTGGTCCCCATGGATCAGGCCCGCTCCCAAAACGATCAGGTAGTTCTGCTGGTAGCGGCGAGGAACAATCTGGTATAGCAGGAGGTTGACCAGGAAGTTGTACATGACGGCTGCGAGGTAGACCGCGACCGTCGGGAAAATGTCCAGGATGAGGCGCAGGCCGGTCGGCGTGCTGCGGGTGAAGTGGCCGATGAAAATGAAGACCCAGAGGCCCAGCATGGCCCCGGCCAGGATCAAGGTCAGGAGGTTGGGCAGGGTATGGCTCTCATGCTTCAAGACCACATAGGAGTTCCATAAAAGCAGGATCCAGGAGAAGGAGACGATGACGGCCACGGTTACTGCCAGGATCGCCAGGGCCCAGAGGTAGACCTTGCGGAAGCTGGGCAGGTTGGTGGCATAGACCAGGAAGGTGAACCAGGCCCCCAGCGAAGCGATGAAAAAGGTGAAAAAGACCCCGTTGATCAAGCGGCGCGGGTCGCTCAGCCAGGAGAAAATGAAGGTTACCGAGGCAATCGCCACCAAAATGGTAAAGTAGCTGAAAGCCCGGTTCTGGCTGAATAGAAATAGCAGTGTGTTTAATCTGGATGGCATTTTTTAGGTCCTCGTCCATATCGTTTAGAAAATTGGTTAAACTTTATTATAATAGAGGATAAGAATTTTTTTGAGACAACAAGGTGACAAACATGAAAAAAATTGGGCATTATCTCTTTTACTTGATCGAAATCGCAATCTTGTTCGCGCTGTACACGACCCTGCAGGAGTTTTACTTCTACCCGGACATCTTTGGCTTCGGGTCGGCTGAGGCCTTCATCCTGGCCCTCTCGACCGTCCTGGTCTTCTGGTTCAGCTTCTGGCTCTATAAGGGGCAGCTGGATGATGACAATGACTGGGGCTTCAGCCAGGACTTCCACTGGGATTGGTGGAAGCTGGCCACCGCAGTCGGGGGCTTCTTCTTGATGCAGCTGCTCTACATCCTCTTGATGAACTTGATCGGCGGCGGGGTCTCAGTCAACCAGCAGAACCTGGATCACCTCCAGCAGACGGCGGGTCCAACCTACAATATCATGGTGGTCTTAGTTGCCCCGGTTATGGAGGAAATCATCTTCAGAGGGATGTTCTTCAACCTCCTCTTTAACCATGCCGGCAAGGTCGCCAAGTGGGCGGGGATCCTGGTTTCCGGTTTCTTCTTTGCCTTTGCCCACAATCCCTTCTGGTCACCATATCTCCTGGTTTACTGGATGATGGGGTCAGTCCTGGCCTGGGTCTACATGACCACCAAGGACCTGCGCTACTCCATGGCCACTCACATCATGTGGAACATGCTCAGCATTTTAGGCTAGGCCAAAAGGAAAAATACAAGAATACAACAAAAAGAGAAAAAAAGAAATCTGTTTGGAGATACGAAAAGCAGCGAAGCTTGGCTTCGCTGCTTTTTAGTTTCACGCTTCGTCTTTTCTGATGTAGTGGTTGAGCATGATTGGTGAGAGAACCGTCGTCAAGATGATGACCAGAATCAAGCTGGAGTAAATGTCCTTTGGGAAAAGGTGGTGGGCAATCCCGATCTGGGCCACGATCAAGGCCACTTCCCCCCGGGAAACCATCCCGGCCCCGACAATGCTGCCTTCCAGCGGCTTAAGGCCGAAGATTTCTGATGAGTATTTGCCGGCCCAGTACTTGGACAGAACGCCCAGAACCGTCATGACCACGATGAAGAGGAAGTCCTGGCCGATGGAGGCAAAAGTCATCGACAGGCCGATGTTGACGAAGAAGGTTGGAATAAAGACTGAGTAGCCGATCGCGGAGACTGAGGAATTGACTTCTGCTTCCTGCTTGGTCTGCCGGATGGCCAGGCCGCCGAAGAAGGCCCCGACCACGGCACTCAAGCCGACTAATTCAGCGATGTAGGCCATGCCCAAAGACAGGATCAAAGAGGCGATGACCACAGAGTAGCTGACATTGATTTTTTCCGCCAGCTGCATGAACTTTGGCGCGATGAACTTGTAAACCAGCCAGACGAAGACGAAGTAGAGGGCTTCAAAGAGCAGGTTCAGGAAGAAGTTGTTGGTCAGTCCAGACTTGCCGCCTTCATGGCTGAAGGTGGTGAAGAGGCTGAGGACGATCACCGCCAAAATGTCGTCGACTACCGCTGCCCCCAAAATTGCCGTCCCGGCCTTGGTCTGCAGCATCCCGGTCGCCCGCAGGACTTCCACGGAAATGGAGACGCTGGTGGCTGCGAAGATGATCCCGATGAAGAGGGCTTCCAGGAACTGCATCCCGAAGAGCAGGGAGGCCCCGCCGATAAAGAGGATAGGGAGGATAACCCCGACCGTGGCCACCGTGAAGCTGATCTTAAAGTACTTCTTCAGCAAGTCCAGGTCGCTTTCAATCCCGGCTAAAAACATCAGCATGATAACCCCGATGTCGGAGAAGAGAGTCATCGTTTCGTTAGGGTTGATCCAGCCCAAAAGAGCCGATCCCAGCAGGATCCCCGATAAGAGCTGGCCGATGACTGAGGGCCAGTTGAAGCGGGCAAAGACTTGCCCCAGCAGGGTTGTCATCAGCAAGACCAGTATCAATTGTCCAATAAATTCCATATTGACCTCCGTTTCAAAAAAGGGCTGGAAAACAAAAAACTCCCAAGAAAAAGCTTCTTGACCCAAAGAAGCAAATTCTTGAAAGTTTTGAAACTCCAACCTCTGAAAAATGTTATGTTAACTAATAATACTTTAGCAAGAAATTGGAGAAAAGACAAATTTTATTACGTTGGGGGTGAGAAAACTTGACATTTCAATGCCGAGTTGAATCGCCAACTTTTTACCTTAGTATGTGAACGTTAGTTCGACATGTGATATAATATAAATAGCTAGAGAGCTGTAAATACTGAAAGGAGGTGCAACTCATATGACTAAATACGAATTCAGAAATGATGAGCCAGATATCATCCATGGGCGAGGCTACGTATACAACCTCAATTACCACATCGTCTGGTGTACCAAGTATCGCAACCAAGCCTTGGCTAATCCAATTATTGTCGATTCGCTCAAGGACAAGATCCTTCAGATCTGCCGTGAGAATGAGTATACGGTCAAGGCTCTGGAAATAATGCCAACTCACGTGCATATTCTGCTGTCTGCCAAACCCCAAGAGAGCGTGACAAATATCGTCAAGAAGCTCAAAGGCATTACGGCCAAGTGGCTTTTTGAAAAGTATCCAGAAACGATGAAGGAATACTTCTGGGGTGGTCACGTCTGGTCACCGAGCTATTACGCAGGAAGCATTGGAGTGACAACCGAAGCTGTCGTCAAGAAATACATTGAGACGCAATGGAATAGACCATTTCACTAAACGCTAGAAAGGAGGAAGCGACATGGCAATACGCAAGCGCAAGTCAGATCTGCCGGAATATGGAGTGAAAATCAGATTGTACCCGACTCTCGTACAACAAGCCAAACTTAGACAGTTCTTTGGCAATGACCGCTTCCTCTGGAATCAACTTGTCAGCCTCTATCAGGGACGCTACAAGAACAACAAGAGCTTAAAACTGTTAACGGAATTCGATCTTAACAATCTGCTTCCCGCTTTGAAGAACGAATATCCATTCCTCAAGGCAAGCGACAGCTCCAGCTTCCAAATCGTGACCAAGAACATCAGCGATGCCTGGGAGGCGTTCTTTGCCGGAACGAGACGCAAGCCCCGCTTCCACTCAAAACATAACGCCAAGCAGTCATATACTGGCAAGTCGTCAAGCATCCGGATCATGGGCAAAAGAAACATGTTCCTGCCGAAGCTGAGAAGAGTCAGATCATCGAAAACCGGCGTCATCGACGGCAAGATCAAGCGCTACACGATCAGCATCGATGCTTGCGGTCGCTACTGGCTTTCTCTCATCGTGGAGAAAAAGACCGCCTTCCTGCCAAAGACTGGCAAGGCGGTTGGCATTGACGTGGGGTTGACGCACTTGGCCATTCTGTCAGACGGCAGAAAGTTTGACAGGTTCTCATCGGATTTCTGCGAGAAACAAGCAGAAATCTGGCAGAGCAAGTCATCCAAGCGCCGTCATTTGGCTTTGGTTAAGTCGCAGCAGGACGTCAACAAAAAGGTTCTTGGCGCAAAAAGCTTGTCTGACTATCGCAACTGGCAGAAAGCCAATGTCGCCAAAAACCGCTATATGAGCCGCATCACGAATCAGCGCGATGACTATCTGCACAAGATCACGGATCAGCTGGTAAAGGAATACGACGTCATCGTCATTGAAGATCTCAAGATCAAGAACATGACAAAGAATCACCACCTTGCCCACTCAATCCTGCGTCAGTCATGGGGTAAATTCCGCGAAATGCTGGAATACAAGTGCAAGAAGTACGGAAAGATTCTCATCAAGGTCAATCCAGCATACACCAGCCGAATCTGCTCAAAATGCGGCAAGGATATGGGCAAGAAGCCACTGTCAGTGCGGGAATGGGACTGCCCATTCTGCAAGGCGCATCATGACCGTGACATCAATGCATCAATCAATATTTTGCTTAAAGGACTTGCCCAGCTCTGAGAGAGCTGGGCAAGCAAAAAAATCGTACCGTCAAACAGCAGTCACTGCGGCTTGGCGGAATCGTTGGAGGGGGCACTTCCGTGATAAATAGACTGACCTCTGTTTTTGCACTGCTGTTCAGCTTGCTGGACAGAACCAGTAAAAAAGCAGTCTTGACTTCGGCCAATCCTGCTTGCAAGAATAAGTTGGTTGTTCTCAGAAGCTGTAGGCTGTGCGTGAGCACTAGCCTATAAAGAAACCCCCGACCTTGGTCGGGGGAGCATGTCATAAACCGGTCTGTTTTGGATTCTTCGGTTCGGTCTTAGCCAAAAGGGCCAGGCAGATGGTGATCATGTCGACCACTTCCTGCAAAACAGCGCCCCAGAAGGCCGGAATAAGACCAGTGAAGGCCACCAGTTCCAGAATGATAACGACCACGATGGCAGTGATAACGTCGATTTCAGCCACCTTCATGGTGTGCTTGGCAATGGCCACGGCATCGTTGATCTTGCTCAAGTCGTTGACCATGATGACCGCGTCAGCACTTTCGCTGGCCGCGCTAGCCCCATTGGCTCCCATGGCAATGCCGACGTCAGCGGCCGTCAAGCTTGGCGCGTCGTTGATCCCGTCCCCGGTCATGACGACTGGACGGTTTTCAGGCGCCACGTTCTTGATGGCTTCAATCTTCTGGGCTGGCAAAAGGCTGGCCCGGACGTCATCGACGCCGGCCGCG
Organism: Lactobacillus delbrueckii subsp. jakobsenii ZN7a-9 = DSM 26046; assembly: GCF_001888925.1. Lineage (NCBI taxonomy): Bacteria > Bacillati > Bacillota > Bacilli > Lactobacillales > Lactobacillaceae > Lactobacillus > Lactobacillus delbrueckii. Next base: position 314,135 of record NZ_CP018218.1, on the reverse strand, counting down.
TCAGCGATCGCCTGGGCTACGTCCTTGTTGTCCCCGGTCAGCATCATGATGTGCTTTGCGCCTTGTTTGCGCAGGCGGGCCAAAGTTTGCGGAGTTTCTGGCCGCAGCTGGTCCTTGAAGGTGATGCAGCCGGCGTACTTGCCGTCAACTGAAACGTAGACAGCAGTAGTCTTGGCCTTGTTTACGTTAGCGTCAGGCGCCACGTAGGAAAGCTTGCCGACCATGACGTACTTGCCGTCAACGGTCCCGCTCACCCCGTTACCAGTTGATTCCTGCAAGTTGCTTACGGCTTGGATCAAGTTCTTGTCAGTCCCTTGAACCAGGGACTTGGCGATGATGTGGTCGGATTGCTGCTCAAGGCTGGCCGCGTAGCTTTGGATAGTTTCTTTGTCAAAGCCGTTTTCCGGCAGAACGTCTTGGATGACCAATTGGTTCTGGGTCAAAGTCCCAGTCTTGTCGAAGGCAAAGGTCTTGGCCTTGGCTAATTGTTCCAAGGTTGGACCGGACTTGACGATGATGTGGTGCTTGGACATGGAGCTCATCCCCGCTACCAGGGCAACTGGAGCGGCGATCAAGAGCGGACATGGGGAGGCAACGACCATGACTTCCGCGAAGCGGGTGAAGTTCCCGGTCGTCACCCAGGCAGCGATCCCGATAATTAATGAAATAATGGTAAATGGCACGGCGTAGCGGTCCGCCATCTTGACGAACTTGGCCGGCTGGGCAGCAGAAGACTTAACCAGTTCAACGATGGTCTGGTATTCAGAGTCCTTGGCCAGCTTCTTGACTTCCATGGTTACGGCGGTTTCCCCGTTAAGGGAACCGGACATCAAGTCGTCGCCGACCGTCTTGTCCACCGGAACTGATTCCCCGGTCAGAGATGACTGGTCAAAGGTAGAGCTGCCTTCAATGATGGTCCCATCTACTGGCACCTGCTGACCTGGCTTGATTAAGACCTGGTCGCCGATCTGCAGGTCGTCAACCTTGACTTCAACTACCTTGCCGTCAACCAGCTTGCTGGCTACCTGCGGGTTCTTGTCCAAAAGGGCCCGCAGTTCCCGGTTGGCCTGGCCGGTCGCGTAGTCTTCCAGGCTTTCGCCACCAGTAGACATGACCAGGATCATCCATTCAGCCCAGTAGTCCCGGGTAATCATCATGGAGATGATCGCGATCAGGGCCAGGACGTCGATGCCCCAGTGCCCTTCTTTCAAGTCCCCAAACATTTCCCTGGCTAAGGAGATGCTGATGTAGGCACCAGCAATGTCGAACAGGACCTCCGCGATTCCCGGAATGTGCAGGACATTGTCAGTGATCAGTCCAATTGCCCCGAGAACCAGGACGACAATGAATTTCCATTGGCGTTTCATGAATTATTCCTCCCAATAGTAAAAACAAGGAGTGTGGACACACACTTCACTTTTTATCTTAAAAGACAATATAGATTATTAGATATATTTTAGCACAAATTGGATTTCTTATACTGAAAATGCTTATGATTGTAATTGTTAATTCTCCGCTTCTAATTTAAGGACCTGCTTCTTGTCAACCGTGACATAGTGGTCGTCAAAAGTGTGGGCCAGGTAGTTGAAGGCCTTGAACCATTCTCGCCTGGTGATCATCCCTTGAAAGACCCCCTGGTCGTCGACAACGGGGAGGAAGTTGTTGTCAACGAGCAGGTGGAGCTGGGTCTCGATGTCTTTTTCCGTAAAGCTGATGGAAACGAAGTCAGTCTCCATGACATCCTTGACCTTGTACTTGTTCAAAGGCTTAACGGAAATGCCATCCAGGTCCAGCATCTTGTCGGTGATCATGGCCAGGCTTAAGAGGCCGGTGATCTGGCCCTTCTTGTTCAAGACGGGAATCTTGGCGTACTTGACCTTGGTTAAGATCAAGAAGGCATGGTAAAGGGGATTGTCTTCTTCAACGATGGCAATCTTGCTGGCCGGAATCAAAAAGGAGCCGGACTTTTCCGCGAGAACGCGTTGAATAGCTGCTGAAATCATCAACCTAATTCCTTATATTTTTTTCTTTGCTAATTTTTGTTTTGACATAATTTAAGTATAAAACTATTTTGGAAAAAGAGAAAAAGAAAAAGGCCTGCTCGCGCAGGCCTAATTGGTTTTCATCTACTTTGGAGGAGTAAGAATGAATGAAATAAAAAAGTGGGAGTACTTGTAACGAGTTCTACCAGCTCATTACATGTTTATCATACAGGGTAATTCTCAATAAAGGGTTTGGAATTCCTTAACAAAGAGTAAAGAATTGCTTGCGGATATATAAAGACCTCTTCAAGCAACAAAAAAGCTCACGCAACGCACGTGAGCCGAAAGGGATAGATATGAATCGACTATGGAGTCAGTCGATATTTTTCATTTACTTTGGAGGAGTATGAATGAAAAACAAAAAGTTGAGTGTAGTAACAAGCTCTCGCTTGCTACGGTCATTATATTATACTGGAAATGTGAACAAAGTATGACATTTAGCGAAAAATTCAAAAAAAGCCAAAAAAATTGCTTCGCCCCTGGCCGGGCTTGTTAAGATAGAGGGGAATTTTCTTTTTTAGGGAAAAAATTGCAGAAAAAAGGCCGGAAGGAGGGCCAATGGGCAAAAAAGACAGAAAAAGCGGAAAGAAACTAGTCAGCCGGAAGAAGCACCATTTTCACCGGAAGCTGCGCCTGCTGATTTTTAACCTAATCCTGCTGGCGGGCCTGGCAGCCTGGGGCTATTACTGGGCCTATCCGGCTTACAGCCAGTGGCAGATGAAGCAGGCCATGCTGGCGGCCCGGCCCAAGCTGACCAAGGCCAAGGACGGAACCAGCACCAGCCCGGCCTGGCACAAGCTGACAGCCTACCGGAAGGCGATCCGGGACAATTACAGCTTCGTCTACCAGGCCGCCTACCAGACCCCGAAAAGGACGACGGTGGGCCAGGACGTGGTCATCCCGGGCCTCATTTCGACGCGGAGCTATGACTACCAGGCGAAAAAGATTACTTCAGCCAGCGCCATGACCCCCCAGGGGATCGCCGTGGTCTACAATTATCTTTTGATCACGGCCTATGACGGCCAGCACCGGCATGCCTCGGTCATTTATGTTTTAGACAAAAAGACGGGGAAATTTTTGAAAACGGTCCGCTTGCCAGGCCGGCAGCACCTGGGCGGGATTGCTTATGACCCTAAGGGGATGCAGATCTGGCTGACCGGGTCAAAGGACGGGCAGTCAGCCTTGATGTCCTTCTCCTTGGCCAAATTGATCGAATACGTGGCCAGCGCCAAGACCAGCGACCAGCTGGTTTATGATCATGAGATTCCGATCAACTCGATCGCCAAGGCCTCAGCTTTGACTTATTACGATGACCAGCTCTTTGTCGGCTATTTCAATGAAAATGGCCATGGCAAGGTCGCCAGCTACAAGCTGGCCCGGTCCGGCCAGTACAAAAACACCATCACCACCAGTGAGATTTCCAGTATCAACGAGTCCGTTTCCTGGTCTGACCCGGACGGGACGACCAGTATGAACAAGCAGATCCAGGGCCTGGCCATCTACGGGGACAAAATTTTCCTCAGCCAGTCATATGGCAGCCAGGATTCCAAGCTCTACATCTTCCCGATCACGGCCGTGAACAACCTCGACGAGTCAAATGCCGAGCAGGTGGTCAGGATGCCGCCTTACTTAGAGCAGATCACAGTCTATAAGGGCCAGCTGCTCTGCCTCTTTGAATCGGCCTCCAGCCAGTATGCCCGCCAGGATATCACGGTCATGGACCGGACCCTGTCGGTCAATATCAACGCCCTGCTGGACAATAACTGATAAATAGCGAATATCATATAAAGGAAACAATAAAAAATGGATAGCCAACTTGCTAAGAAAATCATCATCGACGTGCAGATTTCCGGCTGGTCCTGCCTGATCCCGGCCAGCGGCCTGCTCTACCTCTACCAGGTCACTCATTACACCAGCTTCTTGTGGGGCCTGGCCCTGGTCGTTTTGTACGCGGCCTACGTGCTGGCGACCGCCAAGCTGGACAAGTGGCAGTCCCCAAGCTACGTTTTGCGGATGAGCTTGATCGCGATGTTCTTCGTCGGCTTCCTGCCTTCAATTCTGCTTTTGTTCTGCTACAGCCAGGAGCGTAAGGCCGGATTGAAGTAGCTTTTTGCAAAAATATAAGGTGAAGGACTAGTTTTTTGTGTTTTTTAATACGTTAAGAAATGGTAAAATGTCAGAAGACTGTGAACGAAATATGAATAATGTGTTACAGTTGACTGTAATAAAAAAGTAAGTTGTGTTGTTTCATTCTGTTGGGATAGCAGACTCTGGTGAAAAGAAGAGGAGATGAGCTTAATGGAAAATAAGACACCAGTCAGCCGGGGGAAGGTCATCCGGTCTTTTATCCTGCGAACCCTGCTTTACAGCCTCATTTTATTAGGCTTGATTTATTTGTATGAATATTGTGGCTTGGGTTCAACTGGCTTTATTTACAATGAATTTTAGGAGAGTTGAGTGGAAATGAGAAATATTGTCAAGACGATCGATGAGATCGCGCAAAGAGAACCAGACCGGGTAGTTTACGACTACCTGGGTCAAAAGAACACCTACGCTGACTTGATCAAGCGGGCTAACAGCTGGGCAGCCTTGTTAAAGGAAAAAGCACCGGCCAAGGTACCCGTTATGATTTGGGGCGGGCAGACTTTTGACATGCTGGCTTGCTTCTTAGGTTGTGTAAAGAGCGGGCACTGCTACGTGCCAATCGCCGACTATTCTAACGTTGAAAGAATCGACCTGGTCAGAGAAGTCTCTGCCTCCCCGGTCTTGATCGCCATCAGCGACTTGCCGGAAGTCGACCTGGGCGACTTGACCCTGCTTAAGCCGGACGACGTTCCGGAAGAGGGGACAGCGGATGAGGCAGACTACGTCAAGGGCGATGAAAACTTCTATATCATTTGTACTTCCGGGACGACCGGTAAGCCTAAGGGGGTCCAGATCAGCCACGACAACCTGGTTAGCTTCGTTGACTGGGAACTGAAGGACTTTGACCTGCCGGACCATCCGCGCTTTTTGGCCCAGGCCCCTTACTCATTTGACCTGTCAGTCATGAGCATCTATCCGGCCCTGTTGAGCGGCGGGGAACTGGTTGTTTTGCCTCACGAAGTGACGGAAAACTTTGCCCAGCTCTTCAAGGCCTTGCCGGAAACCGACGTAAATGTCTGGGTGTCAACTCCGTCCTTTGCCCAAATGTGCTTCCTGGACCGGACTTTTGACGCAGACCACCACGCCGGCCTCAGCCACTTCCTCTTCTGCGGGGAAGAACTGCCCCGTAAGGAAGTTGAAATGCTCAAGAAACGCTTCCCGGACAGCCGGATTTTTAATACCTACGGGCCAACGGAAGCGACCGTGGCAGTCACGCAAGTGGAGATCACCCAGGAAATTCTGGAAAAATATGACCGCCTGCCAATCGGCTATGTCAAGGAAGATACGGAAATCACTATTGACCTCAGCCAGGGCGATGACGGCAAGAGCGGGGAAATGATCATCGCCGGCCCGTCAGTTTCCAAGGCCTACATCAATAACCCGGAAAAGACCGAAGAAGCCTTTTACCAGGAAGACGGCGTTCAGCACTACCGGACCGGGGACGTGGGCTACTTTGACGGGGACCTGCTCTTCTACAAGGGCCGGATCGGTTTCCAGATCAAGTTCAACGGCTACCGGATCGAGCTGGAAGAAATCAACTTCTACATGAACCAGAATCCGCTGGTCCGCCACGCGGTTGCTGCCCCGATCTACAAGCCTGACCACACGATCAAGCAATTGGTAGCCGTGGTTGAGTTAAACGACGGGGTCCGCCGCAAGTTCGCTGAAGGGACCATTACCAAGCAGATCAGAGACGGCCTAGCCAAGGACGTGATGCCGTACATGATCCCGCAGCGCTACCTTTACAAAGACGCCCTGCCGATCTCCCAGAACGGGAAGGTCGACATCAAGGCGGTCATCAAGGAGGTTAACCAGGCGTGATAAATCTGCAACCATATGAAAACCCGCAGTACTTTGTCTACCTGTTGATCGCGCTTTTGCCTTTGATCATCGGCCTTTACTTCGGCAAGCGCTACAAGTGGTACGAAGCCCTGGTCTCCCTTGCTTTCATTTTTCTCATCTTCGACGCGGACAAGTGGCAGCAGGGGGTAACCTTGATCTGCTATATCGTCTACCAGTTCCTGGTGACTTTTGCCTACCAGCACTACCGGAAGAAGACGGGGAAGGCCAATAAGACCTGGGTCTTCTGCCTGGCCGTGATCCTGGCTATCCTGCCTTTGGTCGGGGTAAAAATCTGGCCGATCGTGCCCCACAAGCAGGGGATCGACTTCGGCTTCTTAGGGATTTCCTACCTAACCTTCAAGACGGTCCAGGTGGTCATTGAGCTGCGCGACGGGACGATCAAGCAGGTGGATCCGGTTATGTACGCCCGCTTCCTCTTGTTTTTTCCGACCATCTCCAGCGGCCCGATCGACCGCTACCGCCGCTTCGTCAAGGACTATGACAAGGCACCGAGCCGGGAAGACTACATTAAGGACCTCTCTTACGCGGTCAGATACCTCTTCCAGGGCTTCTTGTACAAGTTCCTCCTGGGCTGGTTCTTCGGGACCTACTGCCTGCCATACCTTGAGCAGCAGGCCATCCTGGCCGGGCGGATGTATCCTTTGCACCTGTCCTGGTGGCTTTTAGGGGTCATGTACTGCTACTCAATGTACCTGTTCTTTGACTTCGCGGGCTACTCCCTCTTCGCCGTGTCGATTTCCTACTTTATGGGCATCCACACGCCGATGAACTTCAACAAGCCTTTCGCGGCCCACAACATCAAGGAATTCTGGAACCGCTGGCACATGACTCTGTCCTTCTGGTTCAGAGACTTCATCTTCATGCGCTTCACCTTCTTCGCGATGAAGAAGCGCTTGATCAAGAACCGGAACCGCCTGGCTCAAGCGGCCTACCTGGTCAACTTCATGGTAATGGCGGTCTGGCACGGTTTGACCTGGTACTACATCGTCTACGGTCTTTACCACGCCCTGGCCATCATCATCAACGACATCTGGCTCCGCTTCAAGAAGAAACACAAGCTGGTCAAGCACAACAAGTTCACTGAAGCGGTGGCAATTTTCGTGACCTTCAACGTGGTCTGCCTCAGCTTCTTGATCTTCTCAGGATTCCTGAACAACCTGTGGTTCAACGTGCCGCTGGGCAAGTAATTTTTTTAAAAACGCCAATTGCAAGAATAAATTGAACACTTACCATAACATCTGGTAGATTTTGACTATCTACGCCGGTAAATGCGGTCAAGTTCGGTGTCAAAGTACTCTTCTGGAGTCTTGTAGTTTAAGATCTTCCGAGGAAGAGAGTTGCACCATACCTCGATCTTAGCAATATCTTCCACACTGTACTTATCCATACGGTCTCCCTTGGGAATATAGCGTCTGATAAGCCCGTTGTGCCGTTCTACGCTGCCTTTATCACAAGATGTATAAGGATGAGCGTAGTACACAAGAGTCTTGGAAACTTGCTCAAGATTGGATAGATCTGCGAACTCAGATCCGTTGTCAGTTGTGATAGACTTAAAGATTTGATTCCATTTGGATCCGTAGTACTCTCGAAGCTTATCAAATGCCTTCATAACGCTAGCTGAGGTCTTATCCTCAATCTTGATCATGAAGAACTGACGCGTCTTTCGTTCGCACAGAGTAAGCAACACATCGTCGTCCTTAGTCTTGTGTCCAAGAACCAGATCGCATTCCCAGTGGCCAAAGTCCTTACGGCTTTCGATTCTAGGACTACGTTCATCGATGCTTCGTCCCAGGATACGCTTGTTTACACGGGCACGACGAGTCTTAGTATTGCGCTTGACCTTCTCTGGAAGATCACCGTTCTTGATGTCCATTAGGCCCAAGTCAACGTAGTTATACAGAGTTTTGGTTGATACGACCTGATCTTTCTGGAAGATTCCCTTGGCCAAAGCATAACCCACGCAAGCATCAAGAGACCAGCCTTGATTATGAAAGCAGTGGGAAACATAGTCGATGAACTTATGTCTGCGAAGAAACAAGCTCTTGCGGCCGCATTCGCTTCTATGTAGTTCGTAAGTGCTTTGCCCTTCGACAGCTTTATACCGCCTCACATTGCCGGTATACAGGGATACTGTGCCTCTTTTGAGCTCATATCCGACCGTGCTTGGTGAGCAGTTAAGTTCTCTAGCTATAGCACGATTAGAGTAGCCCTTAGAGTGCAGCTCCTGGATTGTAGTCCGGTCGTTTAGCGTAAGGTGCTTGCCCTTTTGGTGTGGTTTAGTGTTAGAATAAGAATGATCCATTTTAACCTCTCTAGAAATGTTTGTGGTAATTCATATTCTACCAGATGGTTGAAATGGATTTTTTGTGCTCTAATCCAGTGAAAACGATTTTTCTTACTGGATCGGAACAGTGTTCAGTTTAATTTTACAATCGGCGATTTTTTTAAAAAATCAACAGAAAACAAAACAGAAAAAAGATCTAAAGAAACAGATTTAACAAGAAGAGGAAAATTATGGATATTCAAAAGCAAATCGTTGACATTTTAGCTGAAGCAACTGGTGAAGACTTCTCAGACAACATGGATCAAGAACTCTACGAGAGCGGGATCATGGACTCCATGGCCACTGTGCAGATGCTCTTGACCCTGCAGGAAACCTTCGACATCACTGTTCCGGTTTCTGAATTCAACCGCGACGACTGGAACACCCCGAACAAGCTGGTTGAACAGGTGAAGAAACTGCAAGATGAAGAATAAGACAAAACTTTGGCTGATCTTTGGGCCAGTCATCTGCGCGGTGCTCTTGCTGATGGGGATCTTATCCCTGCCTTGGGAGCGGACCTTCTCAAAGGGCAGCCTTTTCCAGGCCGCCGCTTCGCAGACCACGACTGTCTTCAAGGGCAAGGCCATGCGGCAGAAGGCCTATAAGGAGGGCTATGTGCCTTTCTACGGGTCAAGTGAACTGTCGCGTTTTGACAACATGCACCCGACTGTCCTGGCTACCAAGTACCATCGTTCCTACACGCCTTTCCTGCTTGGGGGACCGGGCAGCCAGTCCCTGGCTCAATACCTGGGGATGCAGGAGGCGCCAAGCAAGAAGGCCGTGGTGATTATTTCACCGCAATGGTTCACGCCCCAGGGGCAGAACCCGGATGCCTTTACCCTCTACTACTCGCCTCTGCATGCCAGCGACTTTATTTTGAACGCTAAAGACACGGAAGCTGACCGCTACGCGGCCCGCCGCCTTTTGCAAATGCCAAGCGTGAAGAGTGAGCACGTGATCCACCATGCCCTGCTAGAAATCGCGGCCGGGGTGGGGATCTCCAAGATGGAGCGCTACTACCTCCGCTGGCGGCGGCAGATCTACTCCACGGAAGACAAGTTCTTTACTTCCCTGCAGCTGCGCGACCGCCTGCCAAAGATTGAGAAGCAGGGGGCCAAGCTGCCGGATACCTACTCTTACGAGGGCTTGAAGAAGGCCTCAGAGAAGGAAGCCAAGAAGGATACCAAGGGCAACCGCTTTGGGATCCGGACTAGTTTTTACAAAAAGCGCTTGAATGCCAAGCTGCTCAAGAAATTGAAGGGGAGCCAGAAGAAGTTCAACTATGTTGAATCCCCGGAATACTCGGACTTCGAGCTGCTCTTGAACCAGTTCGCCAAGGACAAGACCCAGGTCCTCTTCATTATTCCGCCAGTTAACGCCAAGTGGCAGAAGTACACTGGCTTGTCACAGAAGATGTATGACACGGCTACGAATAAGATCAAGCACCAGCTGATCAGCCAGGGCTTTGACAACATCTATGACCTGTCCAAGGACGGCAAGAAGAAGTACTTTATGGAAGACACCATCCACCTGGGCTGGAACGGCTGGCTGGCCGTTGACCAGGCAGTCAAGCCTTTTATGGAGCAGAAGTACGCGGAACCGGAATACGCGATTAACGACTACTACCTGACCAAGACTTGGCGGGAAAAGAAAAAGCTGCCGACGGTGGCTTTGACGAATAAAGACGTCCTGGCAAAATTAAAAAAATAAGCTTTCGGGGTGAAAAGATTGTCCGAAAGCCAGTTTGAGTATATAATCTATCTCGTGTCAAATGCTTAGGCTGTTTTCTCCGGTAGCGAAAACAGCCCTTAATATGTGGTTTGCTTTGGCACGCACTGTGTGAGCCTGATTCCAATGTTGGCGGAATTGGGCTTTTTTGTTTGCCTATTCAAGCCAGTCGTAGCTGCTGAAGAACTGTTCCAGCTGGTAGTCGCTGCCGTCTTCGCTGTCCGTGAGTAGCTGGGCGATCCGCTTTTTGCCCAGTTTTTTGACCAGCAGCTGTTTGACGGCCTGGTTGATGATGGCGTCCCTGTCTGTCCCGCTTTGGTCTTGGTAGGCCTGAAGCAGGATGGCCAGGCCGTCGTCCAGGTTGAATTTGACTTTAGTCATGTGGTCCACCTCCTCACTCTTTTTAGGGAAATTATAACATTCTTAAGCATTTTTCCGCCCTTAGAGGGAAGAAAATTGACCTGGATCAATTTTTGCTGAGAAAAAACGTGCTACACTCAAACTATCAAAAAATAAGTAAGTCCGATGAGGAGGTAACAATATGGTTGAAATGACTTTTAGTCCGGAAGCTGGAGAATTTTTGAAAAAGAAGCAGGGAAACAAGGCAGTCTTGCTCCTGGCTTTAAATGACGGGTCCAACAAGTACTCACTGCAAGGCGGGTCTTGTACGATCGGGGCTAACTTCCAGTTCGTCGCCCTGGACCAGCCAGACGCGGACTATCAAATCAAGATCGACAACAATTTAGGTCTGGACTTGTACACGGGCGAGGCGGAAATGGGCTTCTTGGATGACAACTTGAGCGTTGGCGAACAGTACGGGATGCTGTCCTTGAGCGACGGCAGCGGCTTGATTGACAGCGCGGTCGGCGTCAACGTTTACGAGCCAAGCAAACTTACCGCTGAACAGATTCAAAACGGCGCCAGCTGCTAAGAACGTGAAAAAAACATGACTTCGGAATTTTCCGGGGTCATGTTTTTGTTTTGCTTGACAGAAACTGGGAGAGGGATTAATATGACAACATGTTATATGACAAGTTGTCATATTTTTGCATAGGAGATGGATAGATGACAGTTCTTGAATTGAAAGACGTCAAAAAGTACTACAAGATGCCGGGCGGGGGCCAGTACGAGGCCTTGCGCGGGGTCAATGCGAAATTTGCCGCCGGGGAAATGGTCGCCATCGTCGGGGAATCTGGGTCAGGCAAGTCGACCTTGATGAACACGATCGGGGGCCTGGACTCTGACTTTGAAGGAGCCATTTTATACGAAGGGAAGAACCTGCGTGATTTTTCCCAAAAGGAAATGGTTAACTACCATAAGAAATCAATCGGTTTTATTTTTCAAAACTTCAACTTGATCCCCCACCTGGACTTGATCGACAACGTGTCAATCGCCATGACCCTGTCCAACGCGGATGAAAAAACGCGGCGCGGCCGGGCGGAAGAGCTCTTGACCCAGGTGGGCCTAAAGGACCACATGCACAAGAAGCCCGATCAGTTGTCCGGCGGGCAGAAGCAGCGGGTGGCCATTGCCCGGGCTTTGGCCAATGACCCGGACGTGATCATCGCCGATGAACCAACCGGGGCCCTGGACGCGGACACGACTGACGTGATTTTGAACATGATCAGAGACATCGCGGCTTCAGGCAAGCTGGTCCTGATGGTTACCCACTCAGACAAGGTGGCCAGCCACTGCAGCCGGGTTCTGCGGATCGACCAGGGGCAGATCGTCAGCGACCAGGAACAAAAGCCCTTGGACCACCACCTGGAGCAGAGAACTGAAGTTAAGATCCAGCAGATGAGCCTCTTTAAGGCGATCTCTTTGGCTTTTAAGAATATGAAGGCCAAGTTTGGCCGCAACGCCCTGGTTTCAACCGGGATGGGGATCGGGATCATGTCCGTAATCCTCATGCTCAGCCTGGGCAAGGGGGTTACCTCTTATGTCAGCGGGCAGATGAGCACCTACTCCAACCCCCTGGTCGCGGAAATCCAGAAGACTTCCAGCCAGAAGATGCGCCAGCAGGGGATGCAGGCCCAGCAAACCGGGGACAAGGCAGCCCTGGCCAAGCAGCAGCAAAACAATATGGCCTCTTTGTCCGGGACCAGTAGCGCTTCGGCTTTTAGCAAGCAGGACTTAAAGAAGCTGGAGAAGATCGCCCATGTCAAAAAGCTGCAGAAGGGCTACAGCGCGATTTCCCTGGGGACCAACCAGCTGAAATACGGCAAGAAGACGGCCAGCATGATCTACCTTAAGACGGTCAATGATGGGATCGCCAAGTCAGAGGTCAAGAAGGGCCACTTGCCTAAGGCTGGCAAGGACGAGGTCATGATCGACAGCGGCAGCGCCGACAACTTGGGCAAGAAGATCTTAGGCAAGAAGGTCAAGGCAAGTTTGCAGATTGGGACCAAGACTATCACCAAAACGGTCAAGGTAGTCGGGATCTATGAAGCTTCCGGTTCCGGCCAGGTCAGCACCCTGCTTTTGCCCTACAGCGACTTGGCAAAAATCTTCAAAGACAACGGCTTGAGCTTGAAGGCAAACGTGGTCTACTTGACGGCAACGAACAAGCAGTACACTTCTTCTATCAAGCAGGCAGCCAAGGACAAGGGCTTTGCCGGCTCAATGCAGGAGCAGATGGCGGAAATGTTTGACAGCATCTTGAGCGTTTTGACTTACGTTCTGACGGCTATCGCGGCAGTTTCCCTTTTGGTTTCAGCTATCATGATCCTGGTTGTCTTGAATATCTCGGTAGTCGAAAGAACCCAGGAAATCGGGGTCATGAAGGCTCTGGGTGCCCGGCGCAAGGACATCCGGCGGATCTTCTCCAGCGAAGCCTTTTTGCTGGGCCTGGCTTCCGGGATTGTCGGGATTGCTTTGACCTGGCTTTTGGCCCAGGGGATCAACAGCTTCACCCAGTCAGCCTTTAAGGCGGCCGTGGTCAGCTTTACCCCGCAATACGCCTTGACTGGCTTGCTCATCAGCATTGTCATCAGCATGATCGCCGGGATCCTGCCAGCCAACCACGCTTCCAAGCTGGATCCAGTTGAAGCTTTGCGGAAGGAGTAAAAAATGCCCAGCCAGACTTTTTTCAACCTGCCTAAGGAAAAGCAGGACCGGATTATGGCAGCGGCCCGGGAGGAATTTTTTACCCACAGCTTCGATGAAGCATCCATCAACCGCTTGATCAAGGCGGCAGGGATCCCCCGGGGGAGCTTTTACCAGTATTTTGCGGATAAGGAAGACGTCTACTTTTACCTGGGTGACCAGATTAGCCAGCGGATGATCGAAGGCGCCCGGAAAGAATTAGCTGCTTGCGGCTATGATCCTTTTGCCCTGGCTAGGAAGGTCCTGCCCCAGTGGCTGGATGAAATCTTCTATGGGGAAAACGCGGCCTTCTTCTACCGGAAGATTGACATGCTGCATTCCCAGCAAGTGCCCCGGCCCAAGCAGGCAGAAGACCCGCTGTCCTGCCTGTCGGCTCAGGAAATTGCCGGTTTGACAGCTAAGGTTGCTTTGCAGGACCGGACTGACTTGAAATTTCTCCTGCACAGCCTGCTCTTGGCCTTCATCAGCTGCCTTAGTAAAGGAGCAGAAGACTATGAAGCCGGCCGGCCCGTCGATACGGCCAAGCTGGCCCAAGTCCTGGACCGCCGCTTGAGCTACCTGGAAAATGGCTTTAAGAAGAAAGCAGATTGAAATAAGAGCAATAACTAAGAAACCGTGGATTTGATCCGCGGTTTTTCTTTTTTACCGGGAAATAACATTTTTTTGAAAAAGTCTTCCGGTAAAAATGACCTAAAAGCGAACTAAAAGACTGCTTCTCCCAGATTAAGCCAGATAAAATTAAACAAAAGGCAAAAGAAAGAAAAAATAAAAATGACAACTAAGCCGTGTGTTCACATAATAAACCGAATAAAATGACCAATTTGACGAAAGGACAAAAAGAAGGTAAAGTATTATTTGTCTTGAAACGAGCCAAGTGCTTGAAGCAAGGCAAAAATAAATATCAAAAAACTTGTTGACAAGAATCAAACAAGCGAGTAAGATATAAAATGTTGCGTCGCTAAGACGCAAGTTGGTACTTTGAAAACTGAACAAAGTTTCGCAGTGTGCGGGTCAAACAATGTTTGATCCAAACAAATAAGCGAAGTCAATTCGCAAGCAAATAATCTGGAGCAGGTTAAAAAAGCTCAATTTTCAAATTGAGAGTTTGATCCTGGCTCAGGACGAACGCTGGCGGCGTGCCTAATACATGCAAGTCGAGCGAGCTGAATTCAAAGATCCCTTCGGGGTGATTTGTTGGACGCTAGCGGCGGATGGGTGAGTAACACGTGGGCAATCTGCCCTAAAGACTGGGATACCACTTGGAAACAGGTGCTAATACCGGATAACAACATGAATCGCATGATTCAAGTTTGAAAGGCGGCGCAAGCTGTCACTTTAGGATGAGCCCGCGGCGCATTAGCTAGTTGGTGGGGTAAAGGCCTACCAAGGCAATGATGCGTAGCCGAGTTGAGAGACTGATCGGCCACATTGGGACTGAGACACGGCCCAAACTCCTACGGGAGGCAGCAGTAGGGAATCTTCCACAATGGACGAAAGTCTGATGGAGCAACGCCGCGTGAGTGAAGAAGGTCTTCGGATCGTAAAGCTCTGTTGTTGGTGAAGAAGGATAGAGGCAGTAACTGGTCTTTATTTGACGGTAATCAACCAGAAAGTCACGGCTAACTACGTGCCAGCAGCCGCGGTAATACGTAGGTGGCAAGCGTTGTCCGGATTTATTGGGCGTAAAGCGAGCGCAGGCGGAATGATAAGTCTGATGTGAAAGCCCACGGCTCAACCGTGGAACTGCATCGGAAACTGTCATTCTTGAGTGCAGAAGAGGAGAGTGGAACTCCATGTGTAGCGGTGGAATGCGTAGATATATGGAAGAACACCAGTGGCGAAGGCGGCTCTCTGGTCTGCAACTGACGCTGAGGCTCGAAAGCATGGGTAGCGAACAGGATTAGATACCCTGGTAGTCCATGCCGTAAACGATGAGCGCTAGGTGTTGGGGACTTTCCGGTCCTCAGTGCCGCAGCAAACGCATTAAGCGCTCCGCCTGGGGAGTACGACCGCAAGGTTGAAACTCAAAGGAATTGACGGGGGCCCGCACAAGCGGTGGAGCATGTGGTTTAATTCGAAGCAACGCGAAGAACCTTACCAGGTCTTGACATCCTGCGCTACACCTAGAGATAGATGGTTCCCTTCGGGGACGCAGAGACAGGTGGTGCATGGCTGTCGTCAGCTCGTGTCGTGAGATGTTGGGTTAAGTCCCGCAACGAGCGCAACCCTTGTCTTTAGTTGCCATCATTAAGTTGGGCACTCTAAAGAGACTGCCGGTGACAAACCGGAGGAAGGTGGGGATGACGTCAAGTCATCATGCCCCTTATGACCTGGGCTACACACGTGCTACAATGGGCAGTACAACGAGAAGCAAACCCGCGAGGGTAAGCGGATCTCTTAAAGCTGTTCTCAGTTCGGACTGCAGGCTGCAACTCGCCTGCACGAAGCTGGAATCGCTAGTAATCGCGGATCAGCACGCCGCGGTGAATACGTTCCCGGGCCTTGTACACACCGCCCGTCACACCATGGAAGTCTGCAATGCCCAAAGTCGGTGGGATAACCTTTATAGGAGTCAGCCGCCTAAGGCAGGGCAGATGACTGGGGTGAAGTCGTAACAAGGTAGCCGTAGGAGAACCTGCGGCTGGATCACCTCCTTTCTAAGGAAAACGGATGGATGGAGAGCAGAAATGCTAATAGAAGTCCACCAGTTACGGAAGCACACTGCAAAAGAAACTTTGTTCAGTTTTGAGAGTACCAACAATAAGAACTTGGGCTTGTAGCTCAGCTGGTTAGAGCGCACGCTTGATAAGCGTGAGGTCGATGGTTCAAGTCCATCCAGGCCCATTGAAATGCAAAGAAATCTCTTTACATTTCGGGCAAGATGGAGTAACATCTTAAAAGTTGATATTTTACGGGGGCATAGCTCAGCTGGGAGAGCACCTGCTTTGCAAGCAGGAGGTCATCGGTTCGATCCCGTTTGCCTCCATTGGCCGGAAGGCCAAGTTTGTACGTTGAAAACTGAATATCTTAATTCCAAGAAAAAAACCGAGAATCATTGAGATCAATGAAAACATTGCAAAGCGACCGAGAGAGTTCGAAAGAACAAACTTGCAAGGTCAAGTGAAGAAGGGCGCACGGTGAATGCCTTGGCACTGGAAGCCGATGAAGGACGCGACTAACCGCGAAAGTCTTCGGGGAGCCGTAAGTAGGCTTTGATCCGGAGGTCTCCGAATGGGGGAACCCAGCATGTGCAGACATGCTATCCTTAAGTGAATACATAGCTTAAGGAAGGAACACGCAGCGAACTGAAACATCTAAGTAGCTGCAGGAAGAGAAAGAAATATCGATTTCCCAAGTAGCGGCGAGCGAACAGGAAAGAGCCCAAACCGGCAGATTTATCTGCCGGGGTTGTAGGACTGAGACATGGTACTTCAGAGGATAGCAGAAGCGTTTGGGAAAACGCGCCAGAGAGGGTGAAAGCCCCGTAAGCGAAATCCAAAGAAGGCCTATCAGTATCCTGAGTAGGGCGGGACACGTGAAATCCCGCTTGAATCCGCGAGGACCATCTCGCAAGGCTAAATACTAACCAGTGACCGATAGTGAACCAGTACCGTGAGGGAAAGGTGAAAAGAACCCCGGGAGGGGAGTGAAAGAGAACCTGAAACCGTGTGCCTACAAGTAGTCAGAGCCCGTTAACGGGTGATGGCGTGCCTTTTGTAGAATGAACCGGCGAGTTGCGTTAGTCAGCAAGGTTAAGTCAGAAAAGACGGAGCCGCAGCGAAAGCGAGTCTGAAGAGGGCGAGCAGTTGGCTGACGCAGACCCGAAACCAAGTGACCTACCCATGACCAGGTTGAAGGCGCGGTAAAACGCGCTGGAGGACCGAACCCACGTAAGTTGAAAATTGCGGGGATGAGTTGTGGGTAGCGGTGAAATTCCAAACGAACTTGGAGATAGCTGGTTCTCTCCGAAATAGCTTTAGGGCTAGCCTCGCAAAGAGGATGCTGGAGGTAGAGCTCTGTTTGGACTAGGGGCCCGTCAAGGGTTACTGAATTCAGATAAACTACGAATTCCAGACATTTATGTGCGGGAGTCAGACTGCGAGTGATAAGATCCGTAGTCGAAAGGGAAACAGCCCAGATCACCAGTTAAGGTCCCAAAATTCATGCTAAGTGGAAAAGGATGTGGAGTTGCGCAGACAACTAGGACGTTGGCTCAGAAGCAGCCATCATTCAAAGAGTGCGTAATAGCTCACTAGTCGAGTGACGCCGCGCCGAAAATTTACCGGGGCTAAGCATGATACCGAAACTGTGGATGTGCGTTTATGCACGTGGTAGGAGAGCGTTCTAGCGGCGGTGAAGCATGACCGAGAGGACATGTGGAGCTTCTAGAAGTGAGAATGCCGGTATGAGTAACGAAAGACAGGTGAGAATCCTGTCCGCCGCAAGACTAAGGTTTCCTGGGGCAGGCTCGTCCGCCCAGGGTAAGTCGGGACCTAAGGCGAGGCCGAGAGGCGTAGTCGATGGACAACAGGTTGAAATTCCTGTACTGCACCGAATCGTTATGAGCGATGGAGGGACGCAGGAGGCTAGCAGCGCGTGGTGCTGGATACCACGTTCAAGCGTCAAGTCTGAGAGCGAGTCAAATGCTTGCTTTCATAAGGACAAGGCGTGATGAGGAGCGAAATTAAAGTAGCGAAGGCTGCGACGTCACACTGCCGAGAAAAGCTTCTAGCCAGAAACGGTGCACCCGTACCGCAAACCGACACAGGTAGTCGAGGAGAGTATCCTCAGGTGAGCGAGAGAACTCTCGTTAAGGAACTCGGCAAAATGGCCCCGTAACTTCGGGAGAAGGGGCGCTGGTCGCAAGATCAGCCGCAGTGAAAAGGCCCAAGCAACTGTTTATCAAAAACACAGGCATCTGCAAAATCGTAAGATGAAGTATAGGTGCTGACACCTGCCCGGTGCTGGAAGGTTAAGAGGAGAGCTTAGCGCAAGCGAAGGTTTGAATTGAAGCCCCAGTAAACGGCGGCCGTAACTATAACGGTCCTAAGGTAGCGAAATTCCTTGTCGGGTAAGTTCCGACCTGCACGAAAGGTGTAATGATTTGGGCACTGTCTCAACGAGAGACTCGGTGAAATTATAATACCCGTGAAGATGCGGGTTACCCGCGACAGGACGGAAAGACCCCATGGAGCTTTACTGCAGTTTAATATTGGGTATCTGTCAAGCATGTACAGGATAGGTAGGAGCCGGAGAAGATAGGACGCCAGTCTTATCGGAGGCGCTGGTGGGATACTACCCTTGCTTGACGGATGCTCTAACTCAGGCCTGTGATCCAGGCCGAGGACAGTGTTTGACGGGCAGTTTGACTGGGGCGGTCGCCTCCTAAAGTGTAACGGAGGCGCCCAAAGGTTCCCTCAGAATGGTTGGAAATCATTCGCAGAGTGTAAAGGCAAAAGGGAGCTTGACTGCGAGAGAGACAACTCGAGCAGGTACGAAAGTAGGGCTTAGTGATCTGGTGGTACCGCATGGAAGGGCCATCACTCAACGGATAAAAGCTACCCTGGGGATAACAGGCTTATCTCCCCCAAGAGTTCACATCGACGGGGAGGTTTGGCACCTCGATGTCGGCTCGTCGCATCCTGGGGCTGAAGTCGGTCCCAAGGGTTGGGCTGTTCGCCCATTAAAGCGGCACGCGAGCTGGGTTCAGAACGTCGTGAGACAGTTCGGTCCCTATCCGTCGTGGGCGCAGGAAATTTGAGAGGAGCTGTCCTTAGTACGAGAGGACCGGGATGGACGCACCGCTGGTGTACCAGTTGTCTTGCCAAAGGCATCGCTGGGTAGCTATGTGCGGACGGGATAAGCGCTGAAAGCATCTAAGTGCGAAGCCCCCCTCAAGATGAGATTTCCCATTTCTTCAAGAAAGTAAGACACCTCAGAGACGATGAGGTAGATAGGCCGGGAGTGGAAGAGCCGTGAGGCTTGGAGCGGACCGGTACTAATCAGTCGAGGACTTGACCAAAAGAGCAAAGCAATGAGGTTTTGACTTGGAAGAGATATTCAGTTTTGAGCGTGCAAGCTCAAGCAAGAGTGCGGTGGCAATGGCAAGAAGGATACACCTGTTCCCATGCCGAACACAGTAGTTAAGCTTCTTAACGCCGAAAGTAGTTGGTGGGAAACTGCCTGCGAGGATAGGAAGCTGCCGCGCTCAACATTCCGCCTTAGCTCAGTTGGTAGAGCGCTTGACTGTTAATCAGGATGTCGTCAGTTCGAGTCTGACAGGCGGAGTACCGGGAAGTGGCTCAGTTTGGTAGAGCACCTGGTTTGGGACCAGGGGGTCGCAGGTTCAAATCCTGTCTTCCCGATCTCGCATTAAGCGAACATGCGGAAGTAGTTCAGTGGTAGAACATCACCTTGCCATGGTGGGGGTCGCGGGTTCGAATCCCGTCTTCCGCTTAACGCAGCAGCGTTAGCAAACAGAATATTCCAGCGCACCCATAGCGCAACTGGATAGAGTGTCTGACTACGAATCAGAAGGTTGTAGGTTCAAGTCCTACTGGGTGCATCGGAGGATTAGCTCAGCTGGGAGAGCATCTGCCTTACAAGCAGAGGGTCACAGGTTCGAGCCCTGTATCCTCCATATGGTCCATTGGAGCAGTGGTCTATCTCGCCTCCCTGTCACGGAGGAGATCGCGGGTTCAAATCCCGCATGGACCGTAATTAAAGCAGCGACTTAGGTCGTTGCTTTTTTTCGTTTCTATTGCTTTTTATTCCCATGGAATTGCTGATTGAAAAGAGGAGTAAGATAAAAAAGATCTTCTTCCTGATTGACAGGGCTTTCTGAAACAGGGCGGCCTGGTAATCGTGGCCGACGACGAAGACCGGGAAGCCGAAGGGGACATGATTGGTTTGGGCAGCAAGGTTACTCTGGAAAAAATCAACTTCATGACCAAGCATGCCCGGGGCCTGCTCTGCACCAGTATTGGCCGGGAGATCGCGGAAAGACTGGAACTGCCGCAGATGTGGCAGGACAACACGGACCCGTTTGGGACGGCCTTTACCGTCAGCGTTGACTACAAGACGACGACCACGGGAATCTCAGCTTACGACCGGGCAACTACGATCAAGGCTTTGGCCGACCCGGAAGCCAAGCCAGAAGACTTTTTCAAGCCAGGTCACTGCTTCCCGCTGGTCGCTAAAGACGGGGGCGTTTTGGAAAGAAACGGGCACACGGAAGCCTCAGTTACCTTGGCCAGACTGGCTGGTGAAGCGGAAGTGGCCTACATCTGCGAAATTTTGAAAGAAGACGGGCACATGGCCCGCCGGCCGGAACTGGAAGAAATCGCCAAGGAATACGACCTGCCATACTTCACGATCGCGGAATTGCAGGAGTACTGCCGGAGCTTCGCGAGTAGCCGGTCAGAATTCGTAAAACTGCCAACTGACTACGGCGATTTTGAAATCAAGGATTACGGCAATGGCAACCTGGTGATTAAGAAAGGAGAAATTGCCAAAAATGAGCCGGTAATGCTGCGGATCCACTCCAAGTGCCTGACCGGGGACGTCTTCGGCTCCAAGCGCTGTGACTGCGGCCACCAGCTCCACCAGGCCATGCGGCGGATTGAAGAAAAGGGGTCCGGGCTTATCCTCTACCTTAACCAAGAAGGACGGGGGATTGGCTTGACTAATAAGCTCCGGGCTTATGTCTTGCAGGACCAAGGTCATGATACTTATGACGCCAACCTGCTTCTGGGCTTTGCTCCAGATGAGCGCAAGTACGACGTGGCCGCCAAAATGATCAAGGATTTGGGGATTAAGCAGGTACAGCTTTTGACCAATAACCCGGACAAGATCAAGCAATTGGAAGAGGCCGGGGTGGAAATTACCGACCGCCTGCCTCTGGAAATGACGGCAACGGCTGAGGACCGCAGATATCTGGAAACCAAGCGGGACCGCTTTAAGCACATGTTAGTCAGTTTATAGTGAGGAAGAAAAAGATGGCAGTAATTCAAGGTGATTTTAAGCAAGTCCACGGCAAGGTAGCGATCGTGGTGTCCCGCTTTAACGAGCTGGTGACCAAGAGCCTGGCAACCGGCGCGGCCGAGACTTTGCTTAAGTTTGGGATCAAGTAAGAAGATATTGATACTTACCGGGTACCGGGGGCTTTTGAACTGGGCTTCGCGGCTAAAAAGCTGGTTGATTCCGGCAAATACGACGGGATCATGACTTTGGGGGCGGTGATCAAGGGCGAGACCGACCACTACGCGATGATCATCAGCAATGTAACCAGCGCGGTCATGGAATTGAATTTGGCGGGCAAGGTACCGGTGACTTTTGGCATGCTGACGACGGAGAATATCGACCAGGCCTTGCAAAGATCCGGCTTGAAGGTCGGCAACGAGGGGAGCGCGACCGCCCAGAGCCTGCTGGAAATGATGAGCCTGCAGGAAAAAATCGGTTAATCCCCATAACTTGCAAGCGCTTAACTTTTGTGCTATTATCCTAAGTAGAGAAAGTACTTTCGAATATCGTATCGAACCTTATGGAAAGGGCGTATGCGAATGACAGAAAAGATGGTTGATGAGTGAGCCTCTTGAAAGGGCGTATTTGTCAGTTTGCTGTCGGCAAGATCAAGGCTAAGGCAGCAGTCGCGATTTAGCGGGAAAGCCTTCCGCGCAAGGGTGTTCTGTTTGTGCACAGCGACTGGGCCGATCAAAAATGACGACTTGCCAGGCAGTTTGTAATAAAATTGAATATTATTGTGGCATGAGGGGCTTCGCGTTAGTGTTGAGACGCGGGGCCCTTTTCCTGTTAAAAAAGCTGACCAATTCAGCTTTTTATTTTTGTTTAATTAAGGTCCTGGTTCTTCTTCAAGATCTCCAGATACTGCTTTTGAACCTCATTTGGAATGAAATTCTCGCGGATCCCCAAGCTAGAGTAGCAGTAGCTTCGCTGGCTTGGAACCAAGGGGATGGCTTTGACGCCGGGAACATTTTCCACGGCAATGTCCATCAAGTAGCTGACGCCCATTCCTTGCCGCAAAGAGCCGGTCAAGGGATATTCTTGATAAAAAGCACTTGTGCCGCATGATCAAGGGCGTGTCTTTGATCTGAGCAATGCGGATTTCATCCAGCTGGGCCAGGGGACTGTCTTCAGCAACTACCAAAACATATTGATAGCGCTGCAAGGGGGTAGTCTTGATTCCTGGTAAGGGCTCATCGCCTAATCTGGAGAAGACGATTACGTCAAAGCGTCCCTCCCGCAGATGTTGCTCAAGCAGGTGGGAATCTTCTTCTTTAGTTTCGATATTTGCCAGCATCCGGCTTTGGTTTAAGTGAGTGATCACTGATGCCAGCCAGGCCTTGCCGGCCAGTTCTGAATAGCCTAAGCGGAAGTTATTGGCGTTGGCCCGTTTGACTTCGATCTTAATTGAATTTTCCTCTTTGACTAGTTTCTTGGCCCTTTTATATAAGACCCAGGGGAGCCCGGCTTGATTTTTTAAAGACCAGCTGGACCCCGCATTCTTCTTCCAGCCTTTTGACCATGGCGCTGATGGCTGGCTGGGTGACCTGATTCTTTTGAGCAGTGGCATGATAGCTTTCGCTTTCCACCAAGTCGATAAAATAACGCAGATCTCTGAATTCCATATAAAAATCCTTTCGCTTATCGTAAAACATAGCTCTAACGTGCTGGTTTATTGATAAATCAGATTTATCATGCTGGCTTTCTGCGGGTCGGTCTTCCTGTCGACTTCGACTTACTCAGCTGGACCGGCAGCTATGCTGTCCGGTACAGGCTATGTGTCAAACAAGGACTGGTGGAAGCTGAGCGCGATCATCGGTGTGATTTTCAATGTTATTTGGCTGGGCGGCGGTTTGCTGTGGACCAAGTGCATTGGATATTGGTAAAAAAAATGAAGAGTTTGCTGACACTTGAGTGCCTCACTCTAGTGTTTTTTCTTGTTTAAAGCAAAAAAATAAAAAGTTTCACCTTTTTTCTCCCGGAAAAATTACGATAATCCGAACTATTCTTCGCAAAGAAAAAGATTTTCCCCCGTAAGCGAAAACAAAGGCAAAACTATATCAAGCAGCGCTTGTTACAACTCTGCCGGCTGTACCCATGATAAAGCGAATGAAAAGGTGGATTTGACCTTTCAACAATAACGAGTATACTAGTATTTGTTGTCGCGGCGAAGAAGGAATTCGCCGGAGACACGAAAAAGAAAATATCAAAAACTTGTTGACAAGAAGTCAACAAGCGAGTAAGATATAAAATGTTGCGTCGCTAAGACGCAAGTTGGTACTTTGAAAACTGAACAAAGTTTCGCAGTGTGCGGGTCAAACATTGTTTGATCCAAACAAATAAGCGAAGTCAATTCGCAAGCAAATAATCTGGAGCAGATTAAAAAAGCTCAATTTTAAAATTGAGAGTTTGATCCTGGCTCAGGACGAACGCTGGCGGCGTGCCTAATACATGCAAGTCGAGCGAGCTGAATTCAAAGATCCCTTCGGGGTGATTTGTTGGACGCTAGCGGCGGATGGGTGAGTAACACGTGGGCAATCTGCCCTAAAGACTGGGATACCACTTGGAAACAGGTGCTAATACCGGATAACAACATGAATCGCATGATTCAAGTTTGAAAGGCGGCGCAAGCTGTCACTTTAGGATGAGCCCGCGGCGCATTAGCTAGTTGGTGGGGTAAAGGCCTACCAAGGCAATGATGCGTAGCCGAGTTGAGAGACTGATCGGCCACATTGGGACTGAGACACGGCCCAAACTCCTACGGGAGGCAGCAGTAGGGAATCTTCCACAATGGACGAAAGTCTGATGGAGCAACGCCGCGTGAGTGAAGAAGGTCTTCGGATCGTAAAGCTCTGTTGTTGGTGAAGAAGGATAGAGGCAGTAACTGGTCTTTATTTGACGGTAATCAACCAGAAAGTCACGGCTAACTACGTGCCAGCAGCCGCGGTAATACGTAGGTGGCAAGCGTTGTCCGGATTTATTGGGCGTAAAGCGAGCGCAGGCGGAATGATAAGTCTGATGTGAAAGCCCACGGCTCAACCGTGGAACTGCATCGGAAACTGTCATTCTTGAGTGCAGAAGAGGAGAGTGGAACTCCATGTGTAGCGGTGGAATGCGTAGATATATGGAAGAACACCAGTGGCGAAGGCGGCTCTCTGGTCTGCAACTGACGCTGAGGCTCGAAAGCATGGGTAGCGAACAGGATTAGATACCCTGGTAGTCCATGCCGTAAACGATGAGCGCTAGGTGTTGGGGACTTTCCGGTCCTCAGTGCCGCAGCAAACGCATTAAGCGCTCCGCCTGGGGAGTACGACCGCAAGGTTGAAACTCAAAGGAATTGACGGGGGCCCGCACAAGCGGTGGAGCATGTGGTTTAATTCGAAGCAACGCGAAGAACCTTACCAGGTCTTGACATCCTGCGCTACACCTAGAGATAGATGGTTCCCTTCGGGGACGCAGAGACAGGTGGTGCATGGCTGTCGTCAGCTCGTGTCGTGAGATGTTGGGTTAAGTCCCGCAACGAGCGCAACCCTTGTCTTTAGTTGCCATCATTAAGTTGGGCACTCTAAAGAGACTGCCGGTGACAAACCGGAGGAAGGTGGGGATGACGTCAAGTCATCATGCCCCTTATGACCTGGGCTACACACGTGCTACAATGGGCAGTACAACGAGAAGCAAACCCGCGAGGGTAAGCGGATCTCTTAAAGCTGTTCTCAGTTCGGACTGCAGGCTGCAACTCGCCTGCACGAAGCTGGAATCGCTAGTAATCGCGGATCAGCACGCCGCGGTGAATACGTTCCCGGGCCTTGTACACACCGCCCGTCACACCATGGAAGTCTGCAATGCCCAAAGTCGGTGGGATAACCTTTATAGGAGTCAGCCGCCTAAGGCAGGGCAGATGACTGGGGTGAAGTCGTAACAAGGTAGCCGTAGGAGAACCTGCGGCTGGATCACCTCCTTTCTAAGGAAAACGGATGGATGGAGAGCAGAAATGCTAATAGAAGTCCACCAGTTACGGAAGCACACTGCAAAAGAAACTTTGTTCAGTTTTGAGAGTATCAGCTCTCACTTGTACGTTGAAAACTGAATATCTTAATTCCAAGAAAAAACCGAGAATCATTGAGATCAATGAAAACATTGCAAAGCGACCGAGAGAGTTCGAAAGAACAAACTTGCAAGGTCAAGTGAAGAAGGGCGCACGGTGAATGCCTTGGCACTGGAAGCCGATGAAGGACGCGACTAACCGCGAAAGTCTTCGGGGAGCCGTAAGTAGGCTTTGATCCGGAGGTCTCCGAATGGGGGAACCCAGCATGTGCAGACATGCTATCCTTAAGTGAATACATAGCTTAAGGAGGGAACACGCAGCGAACTGAAACATCTAAGTAGCTGCAGGAAGAGAAAGAAATATCGATTTCCCAAGTAGCGGCGAGCGAACAGGAAAGAGCCCAAACCGGCAGATTTATCTGCCGGGGTTGTAGGACTGAGACATGGTACTTCAGAGGATAGCAGAAGCGTTTGGGAAAACGCGCCAGAGAGGGTGAAAGCCCCGTAAGCGAAATCCAAAGAAGGCCTATCAGTATCCTGAGTAGGGCGGGACACGTGAAATCCCGCTTGAATCCGCGAGGACCATCTCGCAAGGCTAAATACTAACCAGTGACCGATAGTGAACCAGTACCGTGAGGGAAAGGTGAAAAGAACCCCGGGAGGGGAGTGAAAGAGAACCTGAAACCGTGTGCCTACAAGTAGTCAGAGCCCGTTAACGGGTGATGGCGTGCCTTTTGTAGAATGAACCGGCGAGTTGCGTTAGTCAGCAAGGTTAAGTCAGAAAAGACGGAGCCGCAGCGAAAGCGAGTCTGAAGAGGGCGAGCAGTTGGCTGACGCAGACCCGAAACCAAGTGACCTACCCATGACCAGGTTGAAGGCGCGGTAAAACGCGCTGGAGGACCGAACCCACGTAAGTTGAAAATTGCGGGGATGAGTTGTGGGTAGCGGTGAAATTCCAAACGAACTTGGAGATAGCTGGTTCTCTCCGAAATAGCTTTAGGGCTAGCCTCGCAAAGAGGATGCTGGAGGTAGAGCTCTGTTTGGACTAGGGGCCCGTCAAGGGTTACTGAATTCAGATAAACTACGAATTCCAGACATTTATGTGCGGGAGTCAGACTGCGAGTGATAAGATCCGTAGTCGAAAGGGAAACAGCCCAGATCACCAGTTAAGGTCCCAAAATTCATGCTAAGTGGAAAAGGATGTGGAGTTGCGCAGACAACTAGGACGTTGGCTCAGAAGCAGCCATCATTCAAAGAGTGCGTAATAGCTCACTAGTCGAGTGACGCCGCGCCGAAAATTTACCGGGGCTAAGCATGATACCGAAACTGTGGATGTGCGTTTATGCACGTGGTAGGAGAGCGTTCTAGCGGCGGTGAAGCATGACCGAGAGGACATGTGGAGCTTCTAGAAGTGAGAATGCCGGTATGAGTAACGAAAGACAGGTGAGAATCCTGTCCGCCGCAAGACTAAGGTTTCCTGGGGCAGGCTCGTCCGCCCAGGGTAAGTCGGGACCTAAGGCGAGGCCGAGAGGCGTAGTCGATGGACAACAGGTTGAAATTCCTGTACTGCACCGAATCGTTATGAGCGATGGAGGGACGCAGGAGGCTAGCAGCGCGTGGTGCTGGATACCACGTTCAAGCGTCAAGTCTGAGAGCGAGTCAAATGCTTGCTTTCATAAGGACAAGGCGTGATGAGGAGCGAAATTAAAGTAGCGAAGGCTGCGACGTCACACTGCCGAGAAAAGCTTCTAGCCAGAAACGGTGCACCCGTACCGCAAACCGACACAGGTAGTCGAGGAGAGTATCCTCAGGTGAGCGAGAGAACTCTCGTTAAGGAACTCGGCAAAATGGCCCCGTAACTTCGGGAGAAGGGGCGCTGGTCGCAAGATCAGCCGCAGTGAAAAGGCCCAAGCAACTGTTTATCAAAAACACAGGCATCTGCAAAATCGTAAGATGAAGTATAGGTGCTGACACCTGCCCGGTGCTGGAAGGTTAAGAGGAGAGCTTAGCGCAAGCGAAGGTTTGAATTGAAGCCCCAGTAAACGGCGGCCGTAACTATAACGGTCCTAAGGTAGCGAAATTCCTTGTCGGGTAAGTTCCGACCTGCACGAAAGGTGTAATGATTTGGGCACTGTCTCAACGAGAGACTCGGTGAAATTATAATACCCGTGAAGATGCGGGTTACCCGCGACAGGACGGAAAGACCCCATGGAGCTTTACTGCAGTTTAATATTGGGTATCTGTCAAGCATGTACAGGATAGGTAGGAGCCGGAGAAGATAGGACGCCAGTCTTATCGGAGGCGCTGGTGGGATACTACCCTTGCTTGACGGATGCTCTAACTCAGGCCTGTGATCCAGGCCGAGGACAGTGTTTGACGGGCAGTTTGACTGGGGCGGTCGCCTCCTAAAGTGTAACGGAGGCGCCCAAAGGTTCCCTCAGAATGGTTGGAAATCATTCGCAGAGTGTAAAGGCAAAAGGGAGCTTGACTGCGAGAGAGACAACTCGAGCAGGTACGAAAGTAGGGCTTAGTGATCTGGTGGTACCGCATGGAAGGGCCATCACTCAACGGATAAAAGCTACCCTGGGGATAACAGGCTTATCTCCCCCAAGAGTTCACATCGACGGGGAGGTTTGGCACCTCGATGTCGGCTCGTCGCATCCTGGGGCTGAAGTCGGTCCCAAGGGTTGGGCTGTTCGCCCATTAAAGCGGCACGCGAGCTGGGTTCAGAACGTCGTGAGACAGTTCGGTCCCTATCCGTCGTGGGCGCAGGAAATTTGAGAGGAGCTGTCCTTAGTACGAGAGGACCGGGATGGACGCACCGCTGGTGTACCAGTTGTCTTGCCAAAGGCATCGCTGGGTAGCTATGTGCGGACGGGATAAGCGCTGAAAGCATCTAAGTGCGAAGCCCCCCTCAAGATGAGATTTCCCATTTCTTTAAGAAAGTAAGACACCTCAGAGACGATGAGGTAGATAGGCCGGGAGTGGAAGAGCCGTGAGGCTTGGAGCGGACCGGTACTAATCAGTCGAGGACTTGACCAAAAGAGCAAAGCAATGAGGTTTTGACTTGGAAGAGATATTCAGTTTTGAGCGTGCAAGCTCAAGCAAAGAGTGCGGTGGCAATGGCAAGAAGGATACACCTGTTCCCATGCCGAACACAGAAGTTAAGCTTCTTAACGCCGAAAGTAGTTGGTGGGAAACTGCCTGCGAGGATAGGAAGCTGCCGCGCGAATCAAGAGTCAGACGGAAGTCTGGCTCTTTTTGTTTTATTGTTTTATTCTTTGTTTTCTTTTTTGGGAAATCAGCAGCCGTAAAAATATATAGTCAAAAATAGCAATTAAAGACTACTAATGCTTATTTGTAGTCTTTTCTATTCTAGGTCATGTTCCCAATGTATTTGAACGAGCTTCTGTGATATAATACGGATAGATGCGAACATAAGATCGCAAATCGTAAAAAGAAAGTCGTTTCCAAAAATGACCAGAAAAAAGAGAAGAACTCAAACTAAGACAGTCAGAGCTTATACGGTAAAGTTAAATGGTGACGAACTAAAAGAATTGGATGAGTTGTTTACTGCTTACGGCAAATGCAGAGACTTCCTTTATTCACAGTTGTGCGGCATCAACCACATGACTGATGTTGCTAACTGGTATGGCCCTAGAGATAAAATCCGCAAGCATGACGGTGAAATCAAGAAAGCCCGCAAAGCGGTCAAAGACTGGAAAAAGGCTTATAAGAAGAATAAAGCTCAAGGATTGAAATTTCCTGATTCAAGAGCGGTCAGACTCTCAAAGCAAAAGCTTCTTAGCGAGCAGTTTGGAATTCAAGGCCGGCATGTAACAGAAGCGGTTAAAGACGTGTGCATGAATCTCAATTCCATGTGGTCAAATCTTGGCTTGAAACTGAAAAAGATGGTTCAAGCTAATGATGCATTGTCTAATGCTGAGCGCCAGTATCTCAATTACGTCTTCACTTCTCCGTATTACTGGCAACTCATTCTGCAGAGACGTGAGAATGAAGCACAGCCAAATGAAGAAATGAGCCAGTATCCTGCACTAAGAGCCGCTTTATCCGAGAAGCAGCTTCGGCACTGCTTTGGATATATCAGACGTCTCACCAGAAAACATAAACCCTACCCTCATTCAACGGCAGCACGATGCATGCTCTGTGACGAAATGATGTGGAAAGTTGTTGAAAAAGATGGCTCAAGCTACCTAGAAATCATGACGGCAAAATGCAGAAAGAAAAAGCAGATTAAGCTGACCGGGCCATACTGCTATGCCAATAAGAAGAAACGCGGTGACATCCAGCTCATTCTTGATCGAGACAAGAAACGTCTGGAAGTTCATCGTGCTATTAAGGCTGTTGCCCATAATATCCGCAAGCCACAAAAGCAACTGGGGATGGACAAGGGATTGGCAACACTTATCTCATGCAGTAGTAATCAAGAATATGGGGTAGATTTCAGTCAGCTGGTAGGCGCTGAAGTTGAGCGGATCAATGACCGCAATACAAATCGCAATGAGTACATCCAGTTAGCCAAGGAATTAAGAGAAGAAAAGTCTGCTTTGCAGGAAAAGTTAGCAAAGAATTATTCAGCCAAAACAAAGAAGCGTATCAGACACCGCATTGGAAGTCTTGAGTGCCAAATTTCCCGTCTTGAAAAACACCATCTTGGCAGCAAGCTCTACCATCACCAACATGAAAGAAAGCTATGCAATATGGAGCGGGTGATGAACACAAGTATTAGACAGATGCTTGTAGCAGAAGATCCAGATATTCTTGTCAAGGAAGATCTGACTTTTACGAAAGAGAAATTGCCTAAAGCATCAAACCGCTATGAAGCAAAAGTGAGACGAAAGTTATCGTCATGGACTAAAGGAAGACTGGATAAACGTATCGAGTATTTATGCTGCAGTCTGGGAATTCAAACCATTGACGTTAATCCAGCGTATACGTCTCAGTTCTGTCCAAGATGTGGTGCGCATTTCAGTGAAAGAAAAGGCACACATCATGAAACGGCTGTCTGTCCAAATTGTGGAGAAATGAACGCAAATACAGCAGCAGCGGTAAATATTTTGCAAAGGGCGGATGACAAAGAAATAACGAAATATATGCCGTACAAGAATGTTAAGTTGATTCTTGAAGACCGTTACGCAAACAAACAGTTGGTGATGGCATAGTCTATCAATCAAAGCGTCACAAGCGTGGGTTCGTCCCTGCTTCAAGTCGTGGACTGGGCGCTGCCCTAGAGCTTCGGCACTAGGGAAACTTAGGACATATTCCTGCCCGTTTTGTGAGACTGAGTCTTCGGGCTTTGTTAAGCAAAATATGGCGAACTCTTTGACTGTGCGTATGATAAAAGTATCAGAAGCTAAGGGAAACTTTAGTGGAGGTACATACAACTGAGCGCACAAGGCATTTCCCCGCAAAAAAGCCTAAAAAATCTTCTAGCTTCAGCTAGAGGACAAGAATGTGTTCATTAGTGTTCACTTGAATATTAATGGATATGTTTTTGAATTCGGATTACTAACACTCATCATCGGTTTGGTAATGCTGGTTAACCCTACATTGGCAACTGAGACAGCTACAAGTGTTGAATAAATACATTTCTTGTTACTTTTTAAACCGGACCAGAAATTGGTCCGGTTTTTTGCGGCAAAAGTTTGCTCAAGTACTAAGGAAATTTGTATAATTGATATAGTTTTTGTGGGGGGAAGAGTAAATGGACAAATTAGCCAAGTGGTGCATCTGGCTGCGCCGCCGCTCCTTTTTCAGAGTGGCCCAGCGGACCTTTGCCGTTCTGATGCCGATCGCGACGGTCGGAGCCTTTTTCCAGGTCTTGCAGTACAGCGTCTTTGCGCCGGAAAGTTTTATCTATAATATATTTGATTTTGACAAAATCATGAGTGACCGCTTCTGGGACATCGGGACCAACCTGTCACAATGCGTGGTTGAAGTTATCTTCGGCCTTTTTTGCCTGTTCACGGTTTATTTCTCAGCTTCCTTTACGGCTAAAATCTACCGTAAAGATGCGACGATGGCTGGGATCAGTGCTCTGACCAGTCTCTTGGTCATGATCTATCTCTTTCAGCTGGGCTTGACCGGACGGATTTCTTTGCTTACAGGGGGCTATTTGGGCTTCCAGTACACCTCCTTTGCCCTTTTGCTAGGTTATGGGGTAGGACAGGTTTTCCATTGGTTAGGGGGCGATTATGAGTCTGTCAACTATGAGCACACCAAACTAGTCCAGGACCGGGCGATCAAGGCTCTGAAGCCGACCCTGGTTACTGTAATCGGGGGAATCGCTATCGGCGGGATTCTCTATGTGGTTATCAGCAAGGTCAAGGCCGACTTTAGCCTGACCAGCATCGTGTCACCGGTTGAAAATTCCAACAACCTGCTTTTGACGGTGCCGGCCATGGCCTTGGCTTCATTTTTGAGCTGGCTGGGCCTGGAAGCCCCGATTCTCGATTTGAGCAACATGGCTGGATCAGCCGCCGCGATTGCCAACTTGACCTATGTCTTGCGGCGGGGGGCAGTCTGGAAGGTGCCTTATCCTTACCTGGGCGGGTCCATGATCTCGATTTACGGGGTGATGGGCGGCTGCGGGGCAATTTTAGCTTTAGCCGTGGCCATCTTGATCTGGGGCCGGGGGAAGGAGTCGGAAACAGTGGCTAAGATGAACCTCTGGCCGCTTTTGTTCAGTTCGTCTCGGGGCTTTTTGGTCGGCTTGCCGGTGATTCTCAACCCGATCTATGCCCTTGAGCTGGTCCTGGTGCCAGTCGTGAACATGCTGATCGCGGCTTTGGCGATTTTCCTGCATATCGTGCCGACTCCGGTCTACACGGTCTTGACGGGGACGCCAGGCCCTCTGGTGCCGTTTTTTGCCACTAACGGCAACTGGCCGACCTTGATTTTCACCATCTTCCTCTTCTGCCTGGACGTGGTCATGATGATTCCAGCCGTCAAGCTGGACAACCGGACCAAGATCCTGCTGAAGGACTATGAAATGGAGGATGACCGTCATGTTTAAGAGCCGCAACTGGAAACTGATCGTCGTTGCCTTGACGATCATTATTTTGCTGGCCGTTCCGGGCTATTCCTGGATGAAAAAGACCAACAAGGAGCACGCTGAACGCCAGCGCTCGCAACTGTCACCTCTGATCATGGTTCCCGGCTCCAGTGCTACCGTCAACCGCTTCAATGAACTGGTGGACCTGCTCAACGAGAATACCCCTTATAAGCACAGCCTGCTTAAGGTGGAAATCAGTGAAGACGGGACCTTGACTTATTCTGGTTCAATAAAAAAGGAGGACAATGAGCCCTTTATCGTGATTGGCTTCCAAAATAACCATGACGGTTACAGCAATATCAAGAAGCAGGCCGGCTGGCTGGACGATGCCTTTTACGAAATTGCTAAAACTTACAAGTTTAACAACTTCAAGGCTTTTGGCCACTCAAACGGGGGCCTGATCTGGACCTACTGGCTGGAACACTACTACAGCGACTATTCAGATGAAATCACAATCAAGCGCTTGATGACCTTGGGCTCGCCTTACAACTTCAGTGAAAAGAGCATCAAGTACAAGACGCAAATGATGACAGACTTTATCAAGTACCGCAAGCGCCTGCCGAAAAATATGATCGTCTACTCCCTGTCCGGCGGGAAAAACTACGAATCCGACGGGATAGTGCCGGAAAGCAGCGTGGAAGCCGGCAAGTACATCTTCCAGAACCAGGTCAAGAGCTATACCACGATGACTGTTACCGGGGCAGAAGCCCAGCACTCCAGCCTGCCGCAGAATAAGCAGGTGGTCAGGATTATCCAGGAGTACCTGCTCAAGCAGCAGGTCAAGCCGGGGCCAAACAACAGCCAAAATTCCAAGCACAAGGAAAACTAAGCGTGAAATTAGGCGCTGGTCGCCTTTTGCCGTAAAATAGTTGCAAAGATGAAAGGAAACATCTATGAAAATTAAATTGATCGCGGTGGACTTGGACGGAACCTTGCTGACTTCCAGAAAGAAGGTCAGCCCTAAGACCCTGGCGACTTTAAAAAAGGCCCGGGAAAAAGGAATTCTTGTGGTGCCCCTGTCCGGCCGGCCCCTGCCTGGCGTCTTGAAGGTCTTTGAACCCTTCAAGCTGGATCCGGCAGACAACTTTGCTATTTGCTACAATGGCGGCCTGATCCAGCGGATGGACGGGGAAGTCCTAAGCGCCAGCCCCTTGACTGATGAAAACGTGGAGCACATTCTGGCCTTGAAGCAGACGGGGATTTTTGGCCCTTACTTCATGGACACCAAGGATTTCTATGTAGCCCCAAAGGGCAGTGCCTTCGGTGTCGGCTTTCTGGCCAAGGCCCGGAACATGGGGGTCAAGCGGATGGTGCCCGGCCAGCACTACGAATTCATCAAGGGCGAGTTTGTTTCTTTGCCTAGCAAGATGAAGAAGTTCCGGGCTGGCCTCAGTCCGGCGACTGAGCAGGAATTCGAAATCTCAGCTTCCGGCGGCCAGTGCCTGGAATTCAATACTGCTGGCACCTCCAAAGGCCAGGCCCTAACCACTTTGCTGGACCTTTTGAACATCCAGCCGGAAGAAGCTATGGTTTTTGGCGACAACAACAATGACCTCTCTGACTTCCAGCTGCCTGGGGTCTTCAAGGTGGCCATGGGCAACGCGATCGACGAGATCAAGGCCGCGGCTGACTACGTCACGGCCAGCAACAATCAGGACGGCATCGCTTTGGCGGTGGAGAAGTTTGTAGACATGGGAGAATAAGATGGCAAAAGCAGTTATCGGTATTTCAGCTTCAGAAGTTACGATCCAGTCCGGCCCCTTCATGGGTGAGCCCCGGACCTACGTCAACGCTGCTTACGTGGACTCAGTCCTCAAGAACGGCGGGATTCCTTTGGTAATTCCTTTTACTGCTGGCGGAGAAGAAATGGCCTTTAAGCAGCTGGACTTAGTTGACGGCTTGATCCTGTCTGGCGGCCATGACCTTGACCCCCACTTGTACGGGGAAGAAATTGACCAAAAAAGCGGGGAAACCTGGCCAGACCGGGATACCTTCGACATGGCCCTCTTGAAGCGGGCGGAAGAAACCGGCAAACCGGTCCTGGGCATCTGCCGGGGCGCCCAGATCATCAACGTGGCCCACGGCGGCAGCATGTGGCAGGACCTGTCTTTGCGGCCAGGCAACACTTTAAAGCACATGCAGGCTACCCGGCCTGACGTGGGCACCCACGTGGTCAAGATCAAGAGCGGGACAACCCTGGAAAAGATCATGGGGGAAAGCAGCCTCATGACCAACTCCTTCCACCACCAGCTGATCAAGGAAGTGGCTCCGGACTTGACCGAATCAGCCAGCGCCAGCGACGGGGTGACGGAAGCTTTGGAAAGCACTGACGGCAAGGTGATCGCCGTGCAGTGGCACCCGGAAGAAATGCACGCTAACCCTGCCCCGGAAGCAGCCATCATGAACCGTCTCTTCAAGTACCTGATCGACAAGGCGGAAGAAGAGAAGCAGTAGAAGAAAAGAAGCAAGCAGCGTTTTCGCTGCTTTTTCTTTTGCCTTTTTTCAGGAAGGGACTAACAAAAATCTCATAAAACTGTCATAATATAAAAGGATCTGTCTTTCCAGGCAGAAATGGAATGTTACACGTGAAACGATGACGGTGAAGAAATGAAAGACAAGCATTTGGGAATCCTGTTGGCAATTACTGGGGCTGCCTTATGGGGGACCTCGGGGACGGCGGCGGAAATGCTCTACCAAAGCCCAAATATCAATACCTTCTGGCTGGTTGACGTCCGGTCATGGCTGGCCGGGGCGAGCCTTTTGCTCATTTCCCTGGTCCACAAGGGGAAGGGAACCTTTGCTATTTTCAAAAATCACCGCAACCTTCTCTACGCGGCCCTTTTCTCCATGCTGGGCATCACCGGGGCCCAATTTACCTACTTCTACACGGTAGCGGCCTCAAACGCGCCGACGGCCACTGTCCTGGTCTTCCTGGCCCCGGTCTTGATCATTTGCTTTATAGCGGCTAAAACCCAGCAAATGCCCCGGAGAATCGATCTGATCGCGGTCTTGCTAGCGGTGGTCGGGACGGTGGTTTTGGTGACCAACGGAAATTTCAGCCACTTGGCGGTGACGCCTAAAACCCTGGTCTGGGGCTTCTTCAGTGCCTTGACCCAGGCTCTGGCCATTGCCATGCCGGCCAAGCTTTTTAAAAAGTATGGGACCATCACTATTTTGGCCTGGGGGATGCTGCTGGGCGGGATTATCCTCAGTCCGGCCCTGTCCGTGATGCCCGCCACTGGAGTTACGGTTAAGGAATGGAGCCTGGTGATCTACATCGTGATCGCCGGTACGGTTTTCGCTTACTCGCTCTACCTTTCCAGCGTTATGTACATCTCAGCCGGCCTGGCCAGCATGCTGGAGGCCTTTGAGCCGCTGGTAGCGACGATTCTGTCGGTTACCCTTCTGGGCAGCGACTTTGGCATCATGAAGATAGCGGGCGGGGTCTTGATTATCCTGGCCACCTGCCTGCAGGTCGTGCCCAGTCCCCGCCGGGGCAAATTGCGAAGAAATCTTTAGAAATTTTTATCCATATTGCCGAAAAAGCCCGTCAGAGCAAGGAAAACTGTGTTAAAACCAAAACGATGATTTGATCATTAACATGGGGGAAAAACAATTGAATAATGTATTAGACGCCAAAACCGGGGTCAAGGATACCCTGCCGACCGTGCTCGGCTACGTGGGGATTGGCACCGCTTTTGGTATTATCGCGCATACCAATGGCTTTAGTCCTTTGGAGACTTTTATCATGTCCTTGCTGGTGTACACGGCTTCGGGTGAGTTCGCCCTGGTTAGCATGCTTCCGGCCGGGAGCAGTCTGTTTTCAATCTTCGCGGCCACCAATTTGATGAGTGCCCGGATGCTTTTGATGACGATGACCCTGGCCCCGAAATTCAAGGACGAGAAATTGATCAAAAATCTCTGGCTGGGCAGCCTGGTAACTGATGAGACTTTTGCCTTGGCAATCACCAAGCTCAACTACACCAAGGGCAAGCTGAAATACGAATGGCTGAACGCGGCCAACCTGGTGGCCTATGCTGCCTGGTGCCTGTCCAGCCTCTTCGGGGCTTTAATCGGCAGCGTGATCACCGACACCAAGGCCCTGGGCCTGGACTACGCGGTGGTTGCCATGTTCCTAGGCCTTTTGTACCTGCAGCTGATCACCGACCAGTCGGTCAAAATCGAGCTGCAGCTGGTCATGATCGGGGGAACGATGGTCCTAACCTACCTAGGTCTTATCTTCCTGCCGGCCAGCGTGGCTACGATTGTGGTGACGGTAGTTGGTTGTTTAGTGGGGATGGTGATCAAGCATGTCTTTTTCGAGTAAATTACTGATAACTTTTTTGGTCTGCGGCGGCGGGGTAACCCTTTTGCGGATCCTGCCTTTCCTGATTTTAAAAAAATTTTGCCTGCCCAAGTGGATGGTGGAATTCCTGCAGTTCGTGCCGATCGTCATCATGACCACTCTCTGGTTCGGCAGCCTCTTTACGGCCAGGCAGGGGCAGCTGCCCAAGGTTGACTGGCAGTATCTGACGGCAACTCTGCCGACACTTCTAGTGGCCTATTTCACCAAGAGCCTGATGTGGATCGTGGTCACCGGGGTGGCCAGCGTGGCCCTGTTCAGATTTTTTTAAAAATTCGGCAAAAAAGCTTGCATTTAGCTGAGAAAAAGTATTAGATCATAAACAAGTTAAAAAAGCGAGTTGAAACACTGAAAAGAGCAGAGTAGCCCCGGACGGAAGTCTTCCAGAGAGCCGCGGTCAGCTGGGAAAGCGGCAGACGGGTCCAAGGCGAAAGTAGGCTCTGAGTGGTTGGCGCGACGTCTTTGCGAAGTGTCAAATGTGTTTGCCCTTTACAGCGACAACGTCTTGGCCGATGGGCCAGCACGGGGTAAGGCCGTTTTGGTGACAAAGCGGTGAAGCAAAGGTGGTAACACGCGCAAGCGTCCTTGTAGAAATAATCGTTTCTGCAAGGACTTTTTTTACTCGTTTTTTAGCAACTTGGGATTAGCGCTGATCTCCGGACATCATTAGTGATTGCAAGGAGATTTATCATGAAAAAGTTAACTAGCAAACAGTATCTGATCATCGCCTCTTTGATTTTTGGCATGTTTTTCGGGGCCGGGAACCTGATCTTCCCGGTTCACCTGGGGCAAATGGCCGGTAAAAACTGGCTTTTCGCCGCCATCGGCCTCATCATTTCCGGGACTCTGATCCCTCTGGCCGCCTTATTGGCCTTGGCCGTTACCCGGGCTGACGGGATCTTTGGTTTAGCCCGGCCGCTGGGGAAAAGTTCGCCTTGACCTTTCTTGATCCTGGTTCACCTGACCTTAGGGCCGCTCTTCGCGACTCCGCGGACGGCAACCGTGCCTTTCTCCATGTTCTCTGACCAATTCTCAAAGGGGATGCAGCCTTGGGCCTTGCTGATCTATTCAGCTGTTTTCTTCGGTATCGTTTACTACTGCTCTTTGAGCGAAGGGAAGATCACCGACCGGGTTGGCAAAATCCTTAACCCGTCTTTCCTGGCCCTGCTTTTTATCATCTTTTTAATTGCCGCTATCAAGCCAATGGGGGCAACCAGCAGCACGCAAGCTAGCGCCGACTACCTCGCTGCTCCTTTGACCAACGGCTTTCTGCAGGGCTACAACACCCTGGACGCCCTGGCAGCTTTGACCTTCAGGATTACGGTTGTTACGGCCATCAAGGGCTTCAAGATCAAGGAAGGCAAGGAAACTACCTGGGCACTTTCGGGGAAGCCCTCCTGGCGACCTTGGCTACCATCACCTGGATATCCACGGCCATCGGCCTGGTAGTTGCCTTTGCCCAGGACTTCCACAAGCGTTTTCCAAAAATTTCCTACCGGACTTTCCTGACCTTTAACTGCCTGCTTTCATTTGCCATTGCCAACTTTGGCTTGACCACCATCATCGCCTGGTCAACTCCGGTTTTGATGTTCCTCTACCCCCTGGCCATCGCCTTTATCTTCTGCGGCTTGACCAGCAATTTTTTCAATAATAATCCGGCAGTTTACAAGTTCGCGGTTTACTTCACGATCATCCCGGCCCTCTTTGACGGCTTGAACGCGGCCCCAAGCATTATTAGCAATACTGCTTTTGCTAAGGCTGCCCTGACCTTTGCCGGCCGTTACCTGCCACAAAAAATACAGCGTGAAAGCAAATTAAGCTTTCACGCTGTTTCTTTTTACTCATATTCAAAAAAATTCGGCTGGAAGGGACTGCCGCAGATGTCCTTGCGGCCGTTCTTTTTAACCTGGTAAAGGTTGTGGTCGGCCAGGCGGATCATGCTCTTGATCTCGTCGCTGTTATTGGCGATCCCGTAAGTATAGCCGGCAGAGTCAAGCCGTAGTAGTCCAAAAAGTGCTGGTTAGCCCCCAGGAAGTTCCGCTGTCTGTCCTTCTAGAAGACGCCCAGCTTGATTTGGTGGGTGATGGCATCCCAGAGGTTTTCCGGCTTGATCTTCCCGCCACTTGGTATTGACCGTCGATCAACTGGTAGATCAAGGTTGGGAAAGGGGAGCGCTTGTAAACTTCCCTGGCTTCCTCACTAAAAGCGTAGAATTTATCTTGCATAAGGCAACCTTCCGCAAGCAATTTTATATTACCTGTTTATTATAATGCAAAAATCCGGACAAAGTAAAAAAGGCAGTCATTTGACTGCCTTTTTTACGATTGTGCAAGATCTTTAACAGAATACTATTACTTATCTTCACTGATAACCAGGGCCCCGTCGACCATGTCCGCCTTCAGCTTCTTGACGTCCAGGTGGTCCAGGTAGTAATCAGTTACTTTGTCACGGATTTCCTGTTCGATGACTCTTCTCAGCGGCCGTGCCCCCATAGCTTCGTCGTAGCCTTGTTCAATCAAGTAGTCCTTGGCGCTTTCACTGACAGTCAGGCTGATGCCCTTCTTGGCCAGAGTCTCGTTTACGTCAGCCAGCATCAAGTTAACGATTTTCTTCAAGTCTTCCTTGGTTAGGTGTTTGAATTCGATGACCGCGTTGAAGCGGTTGAGGAATTCCGGTCTGAAGTAAGGAGCCAGCCGGTCCATCAGCTTCTCGTCCTTCTTAGCGTCGCCCATCAGCTGTTCATTACCGAAGCCGGCGTTAGAGGTAGCGATAATGATGGTGTTCTTGAAGTTGACCGTGTTGCCTTGCCCGTCAGTTAAGCGGCCGTCGTCAAGGACCTGCAAGAGCAAGGTGATGACCTGCGGGTCAGCCTTTTCAATTTCGTCCAAAAGGATGATTGAGTAAGGGTTGCGGCGAACCTTTTCCGTCAAGGTGTTGGAGTTGTCATCGTAGCCCACGTAGCCGGCCGTGGTCCCGATCAGCTTGGAAACGGCTGTCCGGTCGGAGTATTCAGACATGTCCAGGCGGATGATGGCATCCTTAGAGCCAAACATGTCCA
Organism: Lactobacillus delbrueckii subsp. jakobsenii ZN7a-9 = DSM 26046; assembly: GCF_001888925.1. Taxonomy (NCBI): domain Bacteria; kingdom Bacillati; phylum Bacillota; class Bacilli; order Lactobacillales; family Lactobacillaceae; genus Lactobacillus; species Lactobacillus delbrueckii. The sequence goes on along the minus strand of NZ_CP018218.1, from coordinate 274,367 downwards.
AGGCCAGCTGCTTGGCCAGTTCCGTCTTGCCGACCCCGGTCGGGCCAACGAAGAGGAAGGAGCCGATTGGCCGATTGCCTTCGTCAAAGCCAGCTCGGTTGCGGCGGATAGCCTTGGCTACTGCTTCAACGGCTTCATCCTGGCCGATGACCTTGGCCTTTAAGCGGCTGCTGAGCCCCTTCAGGCGTTCGATGTCGCTGGCGCCCATCTTGGAAACCGGAATCCCGGTCAGGCGTTCAACAGCAGCGGCCACGTCAGCCGGGGTAGCCACGGTCTTTCTTTCCTTGTGGTTTTCACTCAGCTGCTTTTCCAGCTTTTCAGCCTTGGTCTTGTGGTCAAGGGCGGCTTCGTAGTCTTCCTTTTCAGCGGCCTTTTCCTGGGCCTGCTTTTCTTCCTTGATCTGCTTTTCAATGGTCTTGGCGTCAGTCACCGGGTGTTGGGCAGCCAGGTGAGCGGCGGTCATGTCCAAAAGGTCGATGGCCTTGTCAGGCAGGGACCGCTGCGGAATGTACTGGACTGAGTAGTCGATGGCGGCCCTCAAGACGTCGTCTGGCAGTTCCACATTGTGGTGCTTTTCGTATAAGGCCCGGATTCCCTTCAAGATCTTGAAGGTTTCAGCTGGACTCGGAGCATTGACAGTTACTTCGTTGAAGCGGCGGGCCAAAGCGGTGTCCTTCATGATGGTGTTCCGGTATTCATCCTGGGTGGTGGCCCCGATTACGGTGATTTCACCTCTGGACAAAGCCGGCTTCAAGATGTCGCTCATCCCTTTGGAACCATTGCCGTCGCCCAAGCCGCCGGCACCGAGGATCTGGTGGATTTCGTCAAAGAAGAGGATGACATTGCCTCTGTCCTTGACTTCCTTGACCAGGTCCTGGATGTTCTGCTCAAAGGAGCCCCGGTACTGGGTCCCGGCTTCCAGGCTGGAGATGTCGATGGAAATAATTTCCTTGTTCTTGATTGCTTCCGGCACGTTCCCGTGGACAATTGCCTGGGCTAAGCCTTCAACAACCGCGGTCTTGCCGACCCCGGCGTCCCCGACCAGGACTGGGTTGTTCTTGGTCCGGCGGGAGAGGATTTCCGCCGTTTCCTGGATTTCCTTGTTCCGGCCGATAACCGGGTCGAGCTTGCCTTCCCGGGCTTCAGCGGTCAGGTTCCGGCCTAACTTTTCCAAAATGCCGTTGGCCTTCTTTTGCTTGCCCTGGAAATTCTTGGCCTGGCCTTGTCCTGGCAGCTGTCCAGTCTTCTGGTATTCAGCGAATTCTTCCGGGGTTACCTGCCGGCCGTTGATCAAGTAGCGGCGGTTTTCGGAATTGAAGCCGCCCAAGCCGTTCATTAATTCTCTAAAAAGATCATCCATATCGTTAAAGTTGTTGTAATCCATGATTTTACCCCTTTCTGAGTAAAATAAGTTGCTGGTTTTTGGCTAACTAAAAACTCCTTCAACATCAAGCGAAATCAAAACAATAGGACTTGCTCAGCGGTTAAAACAGCCTTCGTATTTAGTTTAGTCATCATCGTCATCGCTGAGATAATCATTCTCCAGCTCACGCAGAACCTGCCACATCGCCAAGCGCTTGGTCCGGGCGATCGCGTCGAGATCGCGCAAGTTGATTGACGTCGCATTTGATTGCTGCTTGTTAAATGACTTGTGAAGGGTAGTGTAGCCATAGCCCGACTCTTTCGCCACCCGGTAAATGGTCAGGTGCTTGTCGTCGAGGTATCGAAGAATATCGATCTTTATCGTTCTCACTCCCCTACGCCAACTATTATACTTCTGCATCAAGCGAAATCAAAACAATAGGATTTGCTCAGCGGTTAAACCAACCTTCGTATTTAGTTTAGTCATCATCGTCATCGTTGAGATAATCATTCTCCAGCTCACGCAGAACCTGCCACATCGCCACGTGCTTGGCCCGGGCGATCGCGTCGAGATCGCGCAAGTTGATTGACGTCGCATTTGATTGCTGCTTGTTAAATGACTTGTGAAGGGTAGTGTAGCCATAGCCCGACTCTTTCGCCACCCGGTAAATGGTCAGGTGCTTGTCGTCGAGGTATCGAAGAATATCGATCTTCATCGTTCTCACTCCCCTACGCCAATTATTATACCACATCTGTGATATACCACAAGTGTGAAATAACGATTTTTTTAAAAAAATCGCGAAAAAAAGACCAGCTCGTCAAAAGCTGGTCAAAAAGCTATCTTATTGAGCCACGCGGGCAGCGTGCCGCTTCAAAATCATGTCCACCAGGGCATTAGCCACATTCTCGTTCTTAAGCATCGGGCCGTGGGACCAGGAGCCGATGAAGTTCTTGTAGCGGACCCCGTCTTCCTTTTCCTCATGGTTGTTGCCGTAGCCTTCGACTACCTTGGCGAAAGGTTTGAGCATCTTCCGGTCATCCAGGAAGGTCTGGCCGGAGTGGTTTTCAAAGCCGATGGTCGGGCCCCATTCAGTTTCGTACTTGGTGTCACCGATCATCCGCTTCTCTGGGTCAAATTCCGTGTGTAGGGGCAGGATCCCCAGGCCCTTGATCTTGGTCCCGGAAATGGTGTTGTAGTAGGTCCCCATCAGTTCATAGCCCCCGCAGATGGCCAGCATGGGGTTGCCAGCTTGGATGTAGTCGTTCAGGGTTTCCTTGAAGCGCTGCAGGTCCTTGGCCACGATGCTTTGTTCATAGTCCTGGCCGCCGCCGAAGAAGACAAAGTCGTAGTCGTCCGCGTTGAACTGGCTGCCCAGGGAGATATTGTCGATCTGGGTCTGCCAGCCTTTTTTCTGCAAAAAGTAGCGGAGGATCTTGACGTCACCGGAGTCCCCGTAGGTGTTCATCAAGTCTTCGTAGAGGTAGGCAATGCGAATCAAATTATCATCCATAGTCAAATTCTTCCTTATCGTAATCAATCACACTAATTATAAACTAAAAGGCGGAAAAATAATAATCTAAAGGCCAGGTCCTTTTGGCTTGCTTTTTTCACAAACTGGCTTAGACTAAAATGGTAAGCGTTTTCGAAAAAGACGGCGAAAAAGCAAGTAAGTAAAGCAAGAAAGGGATAAGTTTAAAGGATCACATATGAGTGAACAATACATTTTGGCAATCGATGAGGGGACTACCTCAACCAGGGCAATCATTTTCAATCATGCCGGCCAGCAGGTGGCCAGCGTGGCCCGAGAATTCACCCAGTACTTCCCCAAGCCCGGCTGGGTAGAGCACCATGCTGAGGAAATCTGGAACGCGGTCCAGATCACGACGTCAACTGCTCTGATCAACTCCGCCATCCGGCCGGACCAACTGGCGGCCATCGGGATTACCAACCAAAGAGAAACCACGGTGGTCTGGGACAAGGAGACGGGCCGGCCAATCTACCCGGCTATCGTTTGGCAGTCCCGGCAAACTAGCGATATCGCGGAAAAGCTGGTTAAGGACGGCTACAGCGAGATGATCCGGCAAAAGACGGGCCTGGTGATCGACCCTTACTTCTCTGCCACGAAGATCCGCTGGATTTTGGACCATGTGGAAGGGGCCCAGGAAAGGGCGGAAAAAGGGGAGCTGCTTTTTGGCACGATCGACACCTGGCTGGTCTGGAAGCTGACCCGGGGCAAGGTCCATGTAACTGACTGCACCAATGCCAGCCGGACCATGCTCTTTAACATTCATGATTTGACCTGGGACCAGGAGATCATGGACCTGCTGAAGATTCCGCGGGCCATGCTGCCGGAGGTTAAATCAAATTCTAAAGTCTACGGGGAAACTGACCCTTACCAGTTCTTCGGCGGCAGGGTGCCGATCGCCGGGATGGCCGGGGACCAGCAGGCAGCCTTGTTTGGCCAATTGGCCGTCAAGCCAGGCATGGTCAAGAACACCTACGGGACCGGGTCTTTCATCGTGATGAACACGGGGGAGGAACCGATCGAATCCAAGAATAATTTGCTGACGACTATTGGCTACAAGCTGGGCAATCAAGTAAACTATGCTTTGGAAGGGTCAGTCTTCGTGGCCGGGTCAGCCATCCAGTGGCTGAGAGACTCGGTCAAGCTGCTGAACTCAGCTCCGGAATCAGAGCAGGCGGCCCTGGAATCTAAAGACGCTAATGAAGTCTATGTGGTTCCCGCCTTTACTGGTTTGGGGGCACCATACTGGGACAGTGAAGCCCGGGGGGCGATTTTTGGCTTGACCAGAGGCAGCAGTGACAAGGACTTGATCAAGGCAACCCTGCAGTCCTTGGCCTACCAGACCCGGGATGTGGTCGACACCATGCAGAAGGACTCGGGTATTGAGATTCCGGTCCTCAGAGTCGACGGCGGGGCTTCAAACAACAACTACCTCCTCCAGTTCCAGGCAGACCTATTAGGCAAGAAGATCGAGCGTGCAGCGGATTTGGAAACCACTGGCCTGGGGGCCGCCTTTCTGGCAGGTTTAGCCGTCGGCTACTGGCAAGACCTGGATAGCTTGAAGGAAATTGCCAAGACCGGGGCCGCCTTTGCACCAAAGATGGAAGAGGCGGAAAGAGACCGGCTCTACGCGGGCTGGCAGCGGGCGGTTCTGGCCACCCGGGTCTTTGCCCACGGGAAAGATTTTTAGTTTTTAACGTTTAACAGGATGAAGGGATAAAAAATGCCAAAGCGGATCGTAAAGTTAGAGGCCGGCTACAATTGCCGGGATTTGGGCGGCTATGTCAGCCAGGACGGCCGGACTGTCAGGTGGGGTCGGCTTTACCGGTCGGGGTCACTCAGCCATTTGACCAAGGCAGACCAGGCGGAACTGGCCCGGCGGAAGATTGTGGTGGACTGTGATCTGCGCTCCCGGCATGAACAGGACAACTTCCCGGACAAGCTCTGGCCCGGGGCTAAACTGGTCGACGCCCACTTTTACAGTGAGAGCGGGGATGAAGAGGAAGAAGCTGAGGCAGCCTGGGAGAAGTATTCGGGCAAGCTACCCAAATTATCTTACCTGGCCATGGTCTACCAGCAGAACCTTGTCGCCCCCAGAACGGGCCTGGTGATGCGGAAGATTTTTAAGGAAATGCTGACCCTGGAAGATGATGAAGCCTTGATCTACCACTGCTCCATGGGCAAGGACCGGACGGGGATGGTGTCGGTGATCGTTTTGATGGCTTTGGGCCTGGAAGACCGGGAAATCCTACGGGACTACCTGCTCAGCCGGGAATACAGCCGGGAATACAGCCGGGACTGGGATGAGGCGGATGAAAACGACCGCTTGGGCCAGCAGATTGCCAAGATGAACCAGACCCAGGTAAGCCAGACGGCTTTTTACGGGATTACGGAAACGATCCGGCAGACCTGGGGCGGCTTTGACCGCTATTTTGCCAGCCTGGGCTTTGGCCAAGGAGACTTGGACAGGCTTAGGGACAAGTTTTTAGAATAAGATTTTCGCTCCGGCTTAAGCTGGGGCGATTTTTTTGCCAAAAAATTCTGGGAAAACTAAAATGGAAGGGAGAAGAATTTTTCGCGGATTTTTGGAAAAGAGGGATGCCGGATGGAGATGCAAAGGGTAATTGAACTGGACATACCGGTCAACTTCCGTGACCTGGGCGGTTATCAAGGCTTGGACGGCCGCCGGGTTAAGTGGCGGAAGATCTACCGGTCGGCGGCTTTAAACGAGATGTCAGCCAGGGACCGGGTCAAGCTGGCCAACCTGCGTATTACGGTGGACTGTGACCTGCGGTCCAGCCGGGAGCAGCGATCCTACCCCGACCTGCTCTGGCCGGGGGTCCGTTTTGTGAATATTGGCCTTTACGCTGAAGGGGACCGCTTCAACCAGGCCCATCCTTTCTTGCGCCTTTTTCACCATCTGCCGGAATTTGACGACTACCTGCCTAAGATCTACCAGCAGGTTTTGTTAAATGAGCATTCAGAAGAGGGGATCAAACGGGTCTTTGAGGAATTGCTGAAGCTGCCGGAGGACCAGGCCTTGGTCTACCACTGCGCGGCCGGGAAAGACCGGACGGGGATCATCAGTATTTTGATCTTGATGGCCCTAGGCGTGGACGACAAGACCATCGCGGAGGACTATTTGCTGACGGATGAATTGTACGATTTTTCCATTGAGAAGCAGCATCCGACTAATGAGAAGCTGTCGCAGGTGATCGCGAAGATGAACGTGACCCGGGGCGAAGGACCCGCGGTTAAAGGGATCACGGAGACTATCCGGCAGGGCTGGGGCAGTTTTGACAATTTTTTTACCAGAAAACTGGGCTTTAAGCAGGCAGATTTGGAAAAGTTCCGGGAAATGTACTTAGAGGAGGAAGAGACAGACTAATGAATTTAGAAATCTGGCAAGGGGATATCACGACTTTGAAGGTGGACGCGATCGTCAACGCGGCTAACCGGGAACTGCGGGGCGGCGGTGGCGTCGATGGGGCCATCCACCGGGCAGCGGGACCTGAATTGAATGAGGCCTGCCGGGCCTTGGGCAGCTGCGAGACGGGTGAGGCCAAGATCACGCCGGGCTTTAACCTGCCGGCTAAGTACATCATCCATACTGTAGGGCCGATTTACTCGGGTTCACACAGCGATCCCCTGCTTTTAGCTGCCTGCTACAGAAACAGCCTGCGGGTGGCCAAGGAAAATGGCCTGCACTCGGTCGCTTTTTCCGCGATCTCAACCGGGGTCTACGGCTATCCGCTGGACGCGGCCAGCAAGGTGGCTTTCGGTGAGGTCCGCAAGTGGCTGAGAGAGCACAAGGATTACGAAATGCGGGTAATCATGGTGGCCTACGACGCCCGGACTTACGCCTTGTACCAGAAATTGCTAGGGTAGGAAATGGAGATTGACATCTCTCTCATAACGGTTTAAGCTAATGCTAATTTGAAAATAGTGTAAATTATATTTTTGCTTACAAGAGAGGGATAGAAGGTGTTGAGAAAATATTACGTGACAATCGTCTTTACCCTGCTGGCTCTGCTAAATTTGCTGAGTAGCTGGGGAACGCTGCAGTACCGCCTGGTCATGCTGGCTTTAAACCTGGTCTGCGGCTTTGGCATGGAGTACCTGGTGAACAAGAAGGCGCCGGCAGAGAAATACAATTTGTGGAAGGGATGCACGGCAGCTGTTTTGCTGGCAGTCAACCTGCTTTGGATTTTTCTGACAAAATAGATTTAGAATCAAACGAAAAAGCTTCAGTAAAGCAATACTGAAGCTTTTTTCATTGCTATTAAAATTCATCTTTCTTGATTTCCCGGTAGATAGCCAGGATAAAGACGAAGACGGCGGAGATGATGGCCGGGTAGACCATACCGCCGACTTGGACAGCGTTTTCCGCCGCTGCCTGGCTCATCTGGTTTTCTACGGCGTATGAGATGACCCAGCGGTTCATCAAAGTTGGCGTCAAGGCAAAGGAGATGGTGGAAATCAAGGAAGCCACCGTCATCACGTGCCGGGAGTAAGGCTCTCTGAAGAACTGGGACAAAACGCAGAAGGCTGGGGCGATCATCAAGAGGAAGATCCAGAGGATGATCATGGTGCCGGCCGTGGAGTTCATCATCTGCGAGCTGTTGGTAGCGTAGCGGTAGGTCCCCCAAAGCGATCCCCCGGTCAGCTGGTTGAAGAGGCTCAAGAAATAGGAACCTTGCTGGCCGAAAGTCCCTTGATTGGAGAGCATGTTCTGGATGATTGTAAGGCTGTCAGTCGCCCCGGCGCTGGAGAAGTCAACGCTGACGATCTGCCGCATGTAGGCGGCCAGGAACATGATGTTTGAACCCAAAAGCTGCAGGGCCTTGATCATACTCAGCTTGCGGGAGGCCTTGAGCTTGAATTCCAGACTGAGGACCCGGTTAGGGTGGTGAGAGCGGCCAATCACGAAGATACCGGCGATGGTCAAGATGATGATGATGGCCAGGCCGATCCACCACTTGGCCAGGATGCAGAAGAGGGCCAGGCTGATCATGATGACCGTGACGTAAGGGCGGTCGGCGAAGATCTGCCAGAAGTTGAGCCGGACCTTCTGCTCGCTTCTTGAAGCCCTGTCAGTGTCCAAGCGAGGAACGGAGTTAGGGTTTGTCTGCCGCGTCTGCTTTTGCGCGGTTTGTTCTTGTCTTTCTTGGTACTGTCTGCGCGACATTCTTGCCATATAAATCTTCCTTTCGCATCACAAGCCTAGCACAAGTTGGCTTGCAAAGGCTCTTTTTTCAGACGGTTTAACTAAAATTATAGGCTAATTACCGATCCTTTGGGTGAAAAATAGTTTAGCAGCTTTATTGCTTTTTGATGATACTTTTTCTTTTTAATAGATAAAAGAATCTTTACTTTTCCGGTGCTTCCTGCTTTCCCGGGAATATTTCCACCATTTATAATTATATATATGTGATCTTACTATTTAAGAGCGAAAAGTGGAAAAACATGAAAGCGAGAAGCGAGACCCGGATCAAGCAGATGGCAGCAGTTGCGGCTGCTGGTATTGGGGCAGTCAGTCTGGGGGCGGCAAATTTGCCTTAGCCAGTCAACGCGGCCACTAATGACGTCCAGGCTAGGGTCCAGCCAGGATGACTTGAAGACGGCGCAACGCTAAGACGGCTGAAGCTGCAAAGCGCGCAAGCTGCTTTGATCGCGGAGGAAGCTGATTTAGCGGAAAAGAAGGAAGCGTTGGCCACTGCTACGGCAAAAGCGGCCGCAACTCTGCACGCTTTGAACCTGGCAAAGGCCCGCTTGGCTGCCTTGGAAGCAACACAGCCGACGGACCGGACCCAACGACTCCAACTGAACCGACTCAGCCAAGTACAGAACCGTCAACGGATCCAACGACAGAACCGACTACCGAGTCGTCCAAAGAACCTTCTACAGAACCAACCGCTAAGGAATATACTGAAGAACCAGCTGATACGGAGGAAGATACTGACGGCGGTGACGTTGTGACTGTAGTGAACACGGATGAAGAGCCAGCAACTAAGTCAGCAGCCAAGACTCCAACTCTTGTAACTAAGTTAGCCAACACTGCACCAGTAGCCAAGGCCCCAGCAGCCACTGGAGCTCAGCTCCCGCAAACCGGTGAAAAGGACGCTAAGCCAGGCATCTTGGCAGGCATTATTTCTCTGCTGGCCGGAGTTTCTCTCTTTGGCTTCAGCTTTGAGAAAAGAAAGCAAGAAAAGTAAGTCTTGATTTTTTGAAAATCAGTCCATAAAGAAAGAGTTTCAGAAGCGTTTAGCAAGTTCTGGAGCTTTTTTCTACTCTAAGTCAAGTGTTATCAACGATTTTAGGCAATTTTATTTTGAAATAAAGGCCTAATCGGAAAATAGCTCCCGGAGAATCAAGTCAAATATCTGATTTAGGGCACGATAAATACAGCCAACTTCTGTAATTTCAAAAAAGAGGCTGTTATAATATCTATTGGATCAATTCTTATGACAAAAGTCTTTGGTTATGTTTGGCTACGTCATAGCTATACAATTGATCATTCTTAATTAAAGTGAAGATCGTCCGTAATAATTTATGGATCGATGCGATAGCGGCCTTCTTGTGACTTGCAGTCTCAGAAGACCGTTTTCGTTTCTCGTAATAATCCGCAATATGACAAGGGTTTCCCGCTTTCTTAGCCGACTGAATTTGGTTTATGGCCAAGTACAGCACCTTTCTGCCAATAGCTGTCCCACGCTTTGAAATTGACAGGTGGGCCGTGAGATTGCCAGATTCATAAACTTGAGGATCAACACCAACGAAGGCATTTAATTGGCTAGGGTTGTTAAAACGTCTGATATCCCCAAGCTCACTAATGATTCTTAGAGCAGTGTTTTCGCCGATGCCTGGAATGCTTGTGAGGATCTCCAGATCCCGTTTAGGAGCCAGCTTTGCCATCTCCTGTAAAGCAGTCTGGCACTCTTCTTCAGCGCTCAGAATGTTGTTAATAGCCATTTTGAGGCCACGAATATGAGCACTGTTCTTTTTGACAGCTGGGCATGCGATTTTAGCCAACCGAATAAGACTTTGCGCTATGTCGTTAGCGCGTTTTTTACCAATACCGGTTAAGCCCTTTAAGAAGTCGATGATATCGGCTTCTTTTGTTTCTAGTACGATATCTGGGTGTGGGAATCTGAGGACAATACTCCAGTAGTTTTTCCCTCTCGGATTAACCATTAAGTGCTCAATCTCTGGGAAAGTGAGCTGAATGGCTTTGTGCAGTCTATTCCTGTTGGTTATCAGATCGTGCGAAGCCTGCTCATAGATACGGTTATTGGCCATCAATTCTTGATATTCTTCGCTTTGAACGTAGGCCAGCCGCTGCGGGTGCTCAGATTGCAGCTTGGCAAGGTACAAGGCATCAAGCTTATCGGTCTTGTTCTGGTGCAGGTCATCCTTTGTTTTTCTTTTGGCTTCTAGCGGATTCATCATGACATAGCGCAATTCGTGCATGTCCAAGAATGTCTGGAGTCTTCTGGAATAGACGCCAGTTGCTTCAAAGATAATCTGTGGGTTAGTAACCTGCTTAAGGTCACCTAGTGCAATGTCAGTATGACATTACACTAGTTGAGGTCACATTAGAAACGTTCGCACTAGTTGGTGCTTTATCAGCTTGGCTAGCGGAGTCCACCTCGTTTGTAACATGTTTTAAGGTGCCTGTCGTGTCCTGTGAGACGTTTATAGTTTGTACGTCTGTAATTACACCTAGCATACCTAAAATGGTCAGAACCGTGTTAATGGTAGATTGCAAATTTGTCCAAAAATTCGGATTAAATTTGCAATCTACCAGAAATTAAAAAAGTTGCCGAATGGGCAACCAAGAATAGACACATGCTGGTAAATTACAAAGCCCTCACGGCTAAATGAATGCTTTGTAATTTAGTTAAAGCATATCAGATTTTTATTTTAAAGCAAATCTAATGTTTTAGCAACTCTCTTTCGAGACAGTATGTGTCAGTTGAGAAGGGAAGTTTTATAATGAATCAAACTAATTTCAATTTTATTGAGTCGGAAAAAGCTTATGCAACTCGTTTTTTCCAATTCCCACAGGTTTTAATTTATGGATCTCAATATAAGACATTAAGTGATAGTGCAAAATTAGGATATATGATTTTACACGATAGATTAGTGTAGTGTCATGATGATATCTTAGTAATATTGACACGGATACTACGCATGCGGCTCTATATCAGCAGTTATAGTTCTAATTGCACATGCTTTAAATATCGGCATGACACTACACTAGATTATTCATTGAAAAAAAACTGGGTTGATGAAGATAACCGGGTTTATTTCATTTTTACAAATCAAGAACTAACAGATCTTATGGGCTGGTCAAAAAAGAAAGTGATTAGGGTAAAAAATGAACTTGAAAACCAAGGATTATTATTTCAGAAAACCATGCACTTTAATCCCAAAACTGGTAAAAATGAACCAAATAGATTGTATTTAGCAGATTTAGAAGTTACGGCAACAGACATTTATACAAAATCTCGGCAACAAGAGCCGCGAACCCTTGATACACGCGAAAGTGTCAAAAAGAGTCACAATCTAGACTATACTAATAATTTAGATACTAATAGATATAATATAGATACTCAAAAGTTGGACTTTTCCACAGCCCAATTCTCACCAGCAGAACTAGAAAAGCAAAACAAGGATTTGGTGAACCATGCTAATGATTTCTTAACTGATGAAGATAGTGGCTTACCCGTTTTCTTAGAACCCGAAGCCGTGCAATTACTTAGTTTCTGGTGCCGCACCCCGCAACAAATGCGCCGGTTTATTGGTATCATCTTGAATGCTAAATATCGAGTTGAAAAGGATCATCAGGACATTGGCGTCATAATCCCACTTGATGATGAGGAAAACTGAAACCTTTGATGACTAAAGCACTAAGACGCTACTTTAACGCCCTAAGAAGCAATGAGAAGCACATCAAGAACGTTGAGAACTACTTGTATGGCACCATGCAAAACTTATTTGGTGTTTGGTGGAATAAACAGGCGGCTAGAGAATATGCGGCCAAACACCCTAACGATGAGCGTGCTTAAAACTAAAAAGCTATATAAGGCCATTTAAGCTGTTTTAAACAGATAGAGCATAATTATATTAAACGAGTTTTAAAATGCGCTTACGGGCACTTTAGGAACGTTGTATAAGTGCCATTGCGGAAAGGACAGCAAACTTAAATTCACAACTTTTAAAGAAGCAGGCTAATTGAGTGGTACTCAAAGATTAGTATAATGTGAGTAGTAATAAAGGGGGGCGAGAAAATCATGGCAGTTAAGGAAAAGAAATGCGTACAAGTCCAGATTGACAAAGAATTGGCAGATAATACCGAAGCCGTTTTAAGCCAGTTAGGTCTAAACCCAACTACCGCGATCAATATGTTTTATAAGCGGATTGTTGCTAATGGTGCCTTACCTGAAAGATGGCGATTCAATTTCGATGACCTACAATAAGTAATTCTTCATCTAACAATCAAATATCAAAGTGGTTGGGGGAAAATGAGGCCCCAGCCACTTTTATGCATTATCTAAGGAGATCACACCTATGAATAAATATATAAAATCAGTCTTGACTTCTGCAACTTTGGTTATCGCCGCTTTGACGCTCTCAACAACTACCAACGCTGCATCAATTAGGAAGGCTAGTACCGGCACCATTCACAGCAGAATTGCCCGTACTTATTCCTATGCCAAAAAGATGATTAAAGAAAATAAGACCGGACTTTCCGGTCAAAGCAGTCCTATTTTTAGTAAGAAACTCAATCCTGATACTGGTGCGACTGCGGGGTACTCTGACTTTCTGTTAGGGCTCAAGGGAAACGGTTATAAATTTAATACCAAGGAAAAAACGTTGCTGCGAAAAAACTTGGTAATCAAAAAGACAACCCCTGCTGCAACAATGGCCAATGCCGTGATGGCCGTTCAGGCGATGGGGCTCAACGCTAGAGATTATAAGCCATATGGCCACAAAAAGGGAATCAATCTGGTAACCAAGTTGTACCGGACAAGTGTTTCCAAACAAACGACAAGTGCCCAGGCACAAGTGCTGATTGCCATTTCGATGAGCTCAAAGTTCAAGCAGCCAAAGGGAGCGAAGTTTAGCAAAGCAAGCTTGAGTGCTCGGCTAGTGAAAGCTCAATTAAATAATCATGGTTGGACGTATAATAACCAACAAGGAGTTAGGGATGCCGACACGACCAGCATGGTTCTAACCGCTCTGGCTCTAGGAAAGGTTAATACAACTAACGTCAAGGACAGCCTGCTGAAGGGGCAAGAATTTCTTACTAGTATTGTGCAGCCCAGTGGTGCATTTGGCTACACGTTTAATGGCAAAACAACGCCAAATGCCAATTCAACCGCTGAAGCAATTATTGCCCTATCAAATGTTTTTGGCATGAAGAAATATGTGAATAACACGGCGATGAAAACAAGTCAAACTAGTACGCCGCTTTATGCAATGCTGACCTATGTCAATAAATCCGGTTCAATTAAAAACGCAGCTACTCAGCTCTATGGTGTCGGTCAGGTAAATTTAGCGGTTGCCGCTTATAAAGCTGCTTTAAAGAATCGTTCAGTTTACACAATTAATTAATCGCCAAATTTTGAGTGATAGGTGACAAAACAATATGAAAAAAGCAATTGGCTTCATTCTTACGTTCATTCTCACAATTGGAATCGCTTTTGGCGCCCAACAGGTGATTTCATCGAGAGACGCAGCCCCTAAGCCGACAACTTCTAAACAAGTGACTTCTTCAAGTTCAAGTTCAAGTTCGACCAGTTCAAGTTATCTTAAACAGCCAAGTCACCAGCAAAAAGCAAAGGGTGCAAGCAAAGCAAAACCAAAAGCAGATAGGCGGGCTCAAAAAACAGCCAACAAGCCCCAAACTGCTAGTTCTCAATCAAGCACAAGCCCTAATCGGACAACCGGATCCAGTGCAAAGGCAAGTCCTAACAAGGTCGCTAAAACTAAGCGGTCAAATGCCCCTAAATCTGATAAGCTGGGTAAAATTAACCACAAAGCAGAAACCAAGGTGGTTCAGGATACGCATCATGCGGCTAAAAAGTCGTCTAATGCTAAGAATACAATTCAAATCCATTTAACGGTTGATGGATACAAAAAAGTTTTCTATTCGAAGTGGATGCGCGTTAAAAAGGGCGCCAACGCGTTTTCGATTTTAAAGCAAACGAACCTGAAGATTAGTTATATTCCGGGCCCCTCCGTTTACGTGAACGGCATTAACGGCCTCAAGGAAAATGACGTTAAGGCCGGTTCCGGTTGGATGTTCAGTGTTAACAAGAAATTTATTGACCATGCTGCAAACTTAACGAAGCTTAAGAGTGGGGACAACGTTCGTTGGTACTTTACAACGGAGGGGTATTAACTGATTAGATCCCGCTAATATTGATTCAAACAAAGCGACTGCTGCCAAAGGGCAATGTCATTAAGTTAAGGCATTGACTTTGAACAGGGAGCCGTTTTGAGACACTTATCTATGTTAGATAGGTGTCTTTTCTGTTTTTTGGGCATGACAAATAAGCAGTCAATTGACTGTCTTTTTACGAAATTCGATAGTTTAAATTAACAGAACCTTGAAACCGTAAAGGTCTTGGATATTTTCGGCCTTTTCGGACTGGATGATGATACGCTTCTATTTCTTCAATCATCTGCTTTGGGGCATCTTTCATGGACGTTGTATAATAGCGGTGAACTATGTTGGCTGCCTCTTTAAAGTCTATCTCATGAGGCCATTTCCTGTGAGCATCAGCTACCCGGCAAAGGGATATGATTCTGTTGACCACGTTAAACATAATCAGTTGAGAGTACAACTCGATTTCTTGAAATGTTGGTTTTTTCGAATGAAAACATACTGCACCGAGATCATACTTTAGCTTGCGAAATGAGCTTTCAATATCCCAGCGCAGATGATACAGTTTTTTCATTTCACTAAGCGGGAAGTCGTTCGAGCTTAGATTAGTAGCTAGTACTTCCCACTTGGTGCTTCCCGATTGTGGGTCGTTGATCTTAAGCTTAACGATTCTGCAGTGGACCGGACAAAAACTTTCAAAATCCCAGTGCGCTGTACGGTACTTGGGTGAATATTTGTCCTTATAGCGACGATTTGGGGCATTGATTTTGTGATACTCCGGATGAAGCTTCTTTTGCTTGGCGCTATTGGTGATGTTAAACGTCATCTCAAGATCACATTCTTGGTCGGGAAGAGCACTGATTTCCCGAATAGCACCTTTATCTTTAGTTCTGAGGCGAACAACATAGTTGCAGTTAGACAGTCGATTGCCATGCTTGAAAAGATTGAAGGATTCATAGCCACGATCCATCAGTACGATATAGCGGTGCTGAAGTCTTAAGTTCTGAAGCATGTGCACAGCCGCACTGCGTTCATCCATACCCTTTCGTGATTGCAATAAGCAGTCTAGGTAACAACAATTTGCGATATCGTAAAGGATATTGGCATGAATCAAGCAAGCACCTTTGGTCGTTAATTTATTATCGGCCGAAGGTGTTTTTCTTGTTTGAATATTGCATAGAAATGGTGAATGCTTATCATATGGCAAAGCAAAGTCACTACCATCGATTGCCAGCAGTCGATAGCCACGATATAAAGCAGGCTGTTTCAGAGTTGAATTGAATTCATACAGAATTACCTTGAACAATCTAGGGTTAACCTTAGCTTTCTGTTGTTCATAGGCCGATACAGTCATTCGCTCAGAGAACTTAGGAAATGCGTCAGCTAGCTCCTTATTTAAGCAGTTTCCTTGCATGCCAAGAGTGGTCTTAATGAATGTCTTAGCATCCAATTTTCTTTTACGCGTGAAATCTTTGCACGGATGATAAGCAAAGTAATTGATGCATTCGGCAGCCTTATCCGTTACAGAATCAAGCTGTCTAAAGACTTGATGTTTCTTAGTCATGAGAATACGCCACCTTTGATAAAATTTCTAATCAAAGATAGCGTAAAGCGATTTCAAAAATTAAGCAAAAAGAACACTCATCAAATTCTGATGAGTGTTCTAAGACGTTCTCCGTTCAGAGTCAATGTCTTAACTTAATGACATTGACCAATTGAGGATAGACCTTTTTCTTCCTTGTATTTTTGTGTTTGTGCCGGGGATGCAACTGCCCAAAATCCCTCATTTTTTAGCTATGCTCATTTTTCGCATTCTTCTTAAAACGATGAAAGCGTATTATTATAAGGAAAAACTGCCTGAACCACTTTTGGCTAATGAATATTTCACAAGTTACATTTTTCATTAACTTCCTGTAAAAAACAGGCTAAAATTTTTTTACTACGTCAAAATAAATTGCAAAGAGCTTCTGGCAACCGCTTACTTATCACTGAAAACTTTTACATTTTAACAAATTTGCTAAAAAATCCCCTAAATTTCAAAAAATAGACGGTCCTTGAAATTCTTTAAAAAACGACAAAAAGCTGTGTTATTTTTAACAAAATTCAAAAAAGCCGTTATATAATGCAATTAGTTAAGCAAGATTTTTGTAAAAGCTTTTTGTAAGGAGATTTGTAAGATGGCAGAACAAGAATACCGTATTGAATCAGACACGATCGGTGAAGTTAAGATTCCTAAGGAAGCTCTCTGGGGCCCGCAAACTGAAAGAAGCCGCAACAACTTCCCATCCGGCGAATTGATGCCATTGGCTATCATCCGTGCTTTCCTGCACTTGAAGAAGGCTGCTGCTGAATCAAACGTTGAAGTTGGCGACGAACCAGCTGAAAAGGGACAAGCAATCGAAGAAGCTATCGACCAATTGCTGGCACTTAGCGACGAAGACCTGCGCAAGCACTTCCCACTTCACGTATTGCAAACTGGTTCAGGTACTCAAACCAACATGAACGTCAACGAAGTTGTTGCCAACCTGGCTAACAAGCTTCACCCAGGCTTGAACATCCTGCCTAACGACGACGTTAACCGTGGCCAAAGCTCAAACGACACTTACCCAACTGCAATGAACATCGTTGCTGTTGAAGCTGTCGACAAGCTGGAACCAGCTATTGAACACTTGATTGACGAACTTAAGGTAAAGCAAAACAAGTACTGGAAGACTGTCAAGGTTGGCCGTACCCACCTGCAAGACGCTACTCCTTTGACTTTCGGCCAAGAAGTTTCCGGCTACATTTCAGCTTTGAAGCATGACCTGGCTTACATCCAAGAATTGAAGCCAAGCCTTTACGAATTGGCTATCGGTGGTACTGCCGTAGGTACTGGCTTGAACGCCGCTCCGGGCATGACTGAAGCTATCGCTGGCAAGCTGTCAGAAGTTTACGGCCACGAATTCAAGGTTGACACCAACAAGTTCTGGGGCCTGGCTCACCACTCAGCTTTGAGCGTAATGCACGGCGCCTTCAAGACTTTGGCCAACGACATGTTCAAGATTGCCCAAGACATCCGCTTCCTGGCTTCTGGCCCACGTGCCGGCTACGGTGAACTTAACATCCCAGCCAACGAACCAGGCTCATCAATCATGCCAGGTAAGGTTAACCCAACCCAGGCTGAAGCAGTAACCATGGCTGTAGCCCGCGTATTGGGTAACGACGTAACTATCAACTTCGCTGCCAGCCAAGGTAACTTCGAAATGAACGTCTTCAAGACTGTCATGATCGCTGCCTTCCTGGAATCAGCTGACATCCTGGCCGGCACTATTACTGGCTTCGCTGACAAGATGATCCACGGTTTGACTGTCAACGAACAAAGAATGGATGACCTGCTGGAAAACTCCCTGATGACTGTTACTGCTTTGTCACCAAAGATCGGCTACCATGAAGCTGCCGTAATCGCTCAAACTGCTCAACGTGAAGGCACTACCTTGAAGGAAGCTGCCCTGAAGAGCGGCAAGGTGACTGAAGAACAATACGATGAATGGATGGACTACATGGCCATGACCAACATCGACCGGACTAAGCCGGAAGAATAGTTTTTTTCAAAAAGCGGGAGAAAAAATGTTAACAAAAGTTAATTACAAAGGCTTCATCTGGCCTTTGATCATCGGGATTGGGCTCTTCCTGCTCACTCCTCTGCGCCCGGCGACCATCACCGTTGCCGGCTGGCATATGTTCGCCATCTTCCTGGCGACGATCATTGCCTGCATTACCAAGCCCCTGCCAATCGCCGGGGTATCCATCATCGCCTACGTGACCATCATCGGCCTGGGCCTGGCGCAAATGAAGCCAGCCCTGTCAGCCTTCGCTGACTCAACTCCATGGACCATCGCCATGGCCTACATGATTGCACGGGGCTTTACCAAGACTGGCTTGGGCCGGCGGATCGCCTTGATCTTCGTCCGGGCCTTCGGGAAAAAGACTTTGGGTCTGGCCTACTCCTTGTCCATGATCGACTTGGTCGTTTCACCAGCCACCCCAAGTAACACTGCCCGGTCTGGTGGTATCGTCCTGCCAATCATCGAATCCTTGTCCAACACTTTCGGTTCCAAGGTTTCTGATGGCACGGAAGACAAGATCGGTTCCTACCTGGTCTTCAACGAATTCCACGCCAACACGATCTCATCCAGCCTCTTCATGACTGCCTCAGCTCCTAACGTGGCCGCGGTTGGTCTGGCAGCGGCTAATGGGGTCAAGATTTCCTGGTTCGGCTGGGTAGCAGCCGCTATCGTGCCAGCCTTGATCTCCTTCATCTTAGTGCCAATTATCATCTACAAGATGTACCCGCCTAAGATTAAGGAAACTCCTAACGCCAAGGAATGGGCTGACGGCCAATTGAAGGAAATGGGCGCTATAAAGGCTTCTGAGAAGGTTATGATGGCAGTCTTCATCCTGGCCCTTGTCTTGTGGATGCTGTCCAGCTTCATCGGCTTGGACGCTACCTGGGTAGCCTTCCTGGCAACCGCGCTTTTGCTGGTAACCGGGGTGCTGACCACCAAGGACATGCTGAGCGAAACTGGTGCCTGGAACGTTGTCGTTTGGTTCTCAATCCTGATCTTCATGGCCAACCAACTGAGCCTTAAGGGCGGCGTGATTCCGTGGCTGCAGACTTCAATCAAGTCTGTCATCGGCGGCATGTCACCAGTTCTGGTCATGGCCATCCTGGTCCTGGTTTACTTCTACAGCCACTACCTCTTTGCCTCCGGCACGGCCCACGTTGTTGCCATGTACGCGCCTCTGCTCTTGATTGCCAAGAGTGCTGGCGTGCCGGTAATGTTCGCGGCTATCATGCTGGGCATGACTGGGGCGATCTTCCAGTCAACCACCCACTACTCATGTGGGCCGGCTACTGCCCTCTTCGCCCTAGGCTATGTCAAGCAGACTGACTGGTGGAAGATGTGCTTCGTTTTGGGTCTCTTCTACCTGGTAGTCTACGGCGGCATTGGCGGCTTGTGGATGAAGCTGATCGGCCTGTGGTAAAAAGGTTAAAAGCAAGTTTGCAAAGTGCTTGTAAGTAAAGTAAAAAGTTTGTAAGTGAAAAGGCAGCCCCGCTAAGGCTGCCTTTTTCGCGCGGTTAAAATATCGATGTTACTCTTCTTACTTGTTAAAATGCTTCTTGTTTACAGTTACTATGGAGATTACAGAAATAAAATTACTTGTTGAAAGTGAGCTTGGACTTGGTTACCGGAGCCAGCTTGTTGGAGTGGACGATCAAGCTATTGTTCATGGTCTGCCACTTCTTTTGAGCGTAGTCGGCATTTCTTCTGGTTCTGTTCTGTCAGATAGGCCGTCAGCTTGTCGCTTTGGGCCAGGTAGGCCTTGAGCTACTTAGTTACGGCCTTCTTAGTCGGGTTAACGTCCTTGTAGATCAGGTCCATCTTCTTGCCAGTTGAGCTGTCGATGAACTTCTTGTGCTTGTAGGCTTCAATTACCATGGCCGTAGTTTTGTAAGTCCAGTAGGCGGACTTGGTATTAGTCGGGTCCTAGTAGTTGCCGTCACGTCAACCTTGTACTGGCTTGGCGTGTCACTGATGTTGGTGTAGAAAGGCAGGTAGACGCTGTTAGCCGAGGAGGCCATGGCCAGCCACTGGATAGCCGCGTATTCCTTAGGCACATGCAGGATGTGGGATTCCACGTCAGTTGGCACGTTGATCGGCCGGTAGCCGCCCTTCCACTTGCCGTAGCTGGAGTACTTGGTCCCGGTGAAGTGGGAGGAAAGCACCTGGCCAACCTTGGCCGGACTAACCTTCTTGTCCGGCTTGAGGAAGAAGGTTGTGACTATTAAAAAGTATTAATTTCATCCAGTACTAAATAGTAATATTTCTTACCAATTCATGATATAATGCCGGTATCAAAAGATTGGAAGGAAGAAACGATGAGCGAATACATGTCCATATCAAAAGCAGCTGAATATCTTAACGTTGCCAAGTCAACTCTCCGCAATTGGGAAGCTGAAGGACTGATTACGCCGCTTAGAACTGCCTCCAATCAACGTCGCTACACTAAAGAAATGCTAGATGAAGTTCTGCAAGGAAATGTGAAGGCGTCTAAGCCTAAGAAGCTGCTAACCATCGGCTATTGCCGGGTTTCTTCTGGTCATCAAAAAGAAGACCTCCAAAGGCAGAAGGATGTAGTGTCCAGATATTGCGAAGTCAATGGCTATCAGTTTAAGATCATTCAAGATGTTGGATCTAGTCTCAACTATAAGAAAAAGGGCCTGACAGAGCTGATCAACATGATCTGCAAGAAGCAGTGCGAGCGAGTCGTGGTAAATTATCAAGACCGGCTTGTCCGTTTTGGCTTTGAAATGATTGAGACAATCTGTCAGGCAAACGATGTAGAGCTGGTTGTCATCAATCAGACAGATAACGTTGATCCAAATTCAGAACTTGTAGAAGATGTTTTATCTATAATCACTGTTTTCTCAGCTAAGCTGTATGGAAAGAGGTCGCATCAGAATGCAAGAGTCATCCAAGAAACTCTTCAGTCAAGCAGACAGTGAAAAAGACTCAGCCCAAGACAGTTAGAGTCTACTCCAAAAAGATAAGCGATGAAGAATTTGCCAGAATGTCCGACTTTTTTGAAAGATACGGCAGATGCCGGCATTTCTTTTTGAACCGCTACTGCGGCATCAAGTCGATGCTAGCGGTTAATAACTGGCAGGCTCTGCGCAACCAAGTTCGCAAGTGGGACAAGCCGGTTAAAGGCTCAAAAGGCAAGCTAGAAACAGTCTACAACTTTCAGACCAAGCACTGGGTAGGCGCTCTCCGTGAAGCATGTGCCAACATAAAAAGCATGTGCCAACATAAAAAGCATGTGGTCGAATCTGGCGAATCGCTTGAAGAAAGTGATCCAAGGAAATGAAAATCTTTCTGCTGATCAGCGCCACCTTCTGTTCTTTATTTTGAAATTTAAGAGCGCATGGCAAGCCGTTCTTCTTCACAAGCCAATTGAGCTGCCAGAAGAATACACTGAAGCTTTAACTGAAATAGAAGCTAAACTTACGGATAAGCAAATCAAGCAAGCGCACAGCTACCTGCGCCGGATTACGTACCGCTGCCACTACCGGGCACGCAAGTCGGGCAAGCTTGGCTCTAGCATGAAGTGTGACTTGAATTGGGCATTTGAAGGAAATACTTTTTCATTCAGTTCCGATGTGCCTAGAAAGCAGTTTTCTGTAGAGATGACCAGTTCGTGGAATTATCCACGCACCGGCGATATCACCGTGGTGCTTGACCGCATCAAGCAGCGCCTTGAAGTTCATAAGCTGATCTCTAGCAAGCGTTACAGCAATGATTCAAAGAAGGCAATCGGCATTGACAAGGGGCTTGCCACCCTGCTTTCCTGCAGCAGCGGCAATGAATATGGTGAAAACTTCAGCAAGCTTGCCAATGCCATCGTTGACAAATACGGCAAGCGAAACGCAAATCGCCAGCCATATGTGAGTTTGCGCTGGCAGCTCAATCAGCAGCTTGAGCAACTGGAGAAGGCAAACCAACCTTTGTCTAAGACTGCTTTGAGGAAGAAAATAAAACTGCTTGGCAAGCTTAAGAATCTGGAGCAGAACAATATCGGCAGAAAGTCGTATGACAAGAGCTACCGCTCAGCGCAAGAAACTGTCAGAAGCTTTATCAACCATGCGATAAACAGGATGATCGAGACAGAGCATCCGGCGGTCATTGCTAAGGAAGACTTGACATTCGTAAAAGAAAAAGGCGTCAAATCAGATAACAGCAGATTCGCAAGAAAGATACGCAAACGCTTGAATTCATGGACTAAGGGCCAACTGGATGAACGTATTGAATATCTTTCAAGCAAGAATTCGATTGAAACTCATGATGTCAATCCGGCATATACTTCTCAGTACTGTCCGATCTGCGGGCAGCATTTTGAGGAAAGATACGGCAGTCATCATGAACTGACCAAATGCAAGAAATGCGGCGAGATGAATGCGAATATCGCCGCAGCCAAAAACATATTGAGTAGATTAACTGACGAAGAAATCACGCTTTACACGCCTTACAAGCGAGTTAAGGAGATTCTTGCCAGTCGGATAAAAGAAGCATAAGGCAAGTAATACTACAAAGTTGAAGGCTCTAGCATGTAAGAGCAGTCAGCTTTAACGAACTCAGTTCGGGGTATTAAAATCGCGGCTTGACTGCTTCGAGAAGGCATCACGATATGCTTGCCCGCTTTTTGCGGGCAAGATGCCTTTCCGACTGCCATGCTAAAAGTTTCCAGTGGGGCAGATAAAAAGCTATTGGATAATGCCATTTGGCGTTATTTGACAGCCAACCGTACTCACTGACCTTAACTTCAAAAGGTTAAAAATCTGATTTCTTTTGCCAACGCCAATTGCAAGAATAAATTGAACACTTACCATAACATCTGGTAGATTTTGACTATCTACGCCGGTAAATGCGGTCAAGTTCGGTGTCAAAGTACTCTTCTGGAGTCTTGTAGTTTAAGATCTTCCGAGGAAGAGAGTTGCACCATACCTCGATCTTAGCAATATCTTCCACACTGTACTTATCCATACGGTCTCCCTTGGGAATATAGCGTCTGATAAGCCCGTTGTGCCGTTCTACGCTGCCTTTATCACAAGATGTATAAGGATGAGCGTAGTACACAAGAGTCTTGGAAACTTGCTCAAGATTGGATAGATCTGCGAACTCAGATCCGTTGTCAGTTGTGATAGACTTAAAGATTTGATTCCATTTGGATCCGTAGTACTCTCGAAGCTTATCAAATGCCTTCATAACGCTAGCTGAGGTCTTATCCTCAATCTTGATCATGAAGAACTGACGCGTCTTTCGTTCGCACAGAGTAAGCAACACATCGTCGTCCTTAGTCTTGTGTCCAAGAACCAGATCGCATTCCCAGTGGCCAAAGTCCTTACGGCTTTCGATTCTAGGACTACGTTCATCGATGCTTCGTCCCAGGATACGCTTGTTTACACGGGCACGACGAGTCTTAGTATTGCGCTTGACCTTCTCTGGAAGATCACCGTTCTTGATGTCCATTAGGCCCAAGTCAACGTAGTTATACAGAGTTTTGGTTGATACGACCTGATCTTTCTGGAAGATTCCCTTGGCCAAAGCATAACCCACGCAAGCATCAAGAGACCAGCCTTGATTATGAAAGCAGTGGGAAACATAGTCGATGAACTTATGTCTGCGAAGAAACAAGCTCTTGCGGCCGCATTCGCTTCTATGTAGTTCGTAAGTGCTTTGCCCTTCGACAGCTTTATACCGCCTCACATTGCCGGTATACAGGGATACTGTGCCTCTTTTGAGCTCATATCCGACCGTGCTTGGTGAGCAGTTAAGTTCTCTAGCTATAGCACGATTAGAGTAGCCCTTAGAGTGCAGCTCCTGGATTGTAGTCCGGTCGTTTAGCGTAAGGTGCTTGCCCTTTTGGTGTGGTTTAGTGTTAGAATAAGAATGATCCATTTTAACCTCTCTAGAAATGTTTGTGGTAATTCATATTCTACCAGATGGTTGAAATGGATTTTTTGTGCTCTAATCCAGTGAAAACGATTTTTCTTACTGGATCGGAACAGTGTTCAGTTTAATTTTACAATCGGCGTTTCTTTTGCCAAGTTGAATCTACTCATAGATTTAACTAGAAAGGAATATCAGAAAAACTTACCAATATTGATGTGATTATCAAGATTTAGTAAGTTTTATGATTCGGTGTAGGACTTCTTAGTAATTGACGGCTTCTTGCTTGAGGTCAAGATTCTCTGCCCGTCCCACATTCTTGGCCGGTTGTAGATGGCGTCGGTCTTGTCGTTGGTGCCAAAAGCCTTGGAGTAGTTGACCGTGCCTTTTACATAGCCAGCCAGTTTGATCTTCTTGTTCTGGGACCAGGCCTTAACCTTCTTGACCAGGTTGGTTGAAGCCATGTAGTTCTTAGAGTCCTTGAGGTTGAGCTTGCCGATCACCATTTGGTTAGGGATGACGGCATACTTGTTGTCTGGAACTCTGACAGCTGCCCAGGTGTGGCCGGAGCCGATTTCCATGTACCAGATTTCGTTCTTGTTGCTGAAGCTGACCCCGTTCTCGCCAAAAATCCACTGGTGGCCATTAACCTGCTCGACGTCTGGCGTGCTGGTATAGCGTAGGGCAGTCTTCGGCAAGCTGGTCTTGAAGCCGTTGTCTTCAGAAACATAAGTGGTCGGGCCATTGCTGGTTGCCTGGTGAACATAGAAGTGCTTGGACCAGGCGCCAATGTCTTCATTACGGGCAACCAGGGTTGATCCGTCGGTCGTGGCCTTCTTGCCAACTACTACAGTCGTGCAAGCCTTAACAGGTGTGGCGGTAAAAGCAGCGGCCAGGCCCAGGGCACCGGCAGCCCAAATAAACTTACGCATGATATTTCCCCCTATCAAATATAATCCTATCAATCACACAGCAGCGCTTGTTAGCGCTTACTGAAAGAAATCATAAGCATCTAACCGTTAAATTAAAATCCTATACGAAAAGAGAAACTACTTTATTAAGAAGGAGCTGGGCAAGAAATTATCGGAAAATGAGAAAGATTTTTACATACAAAATAGGGGATAGCTAGATTATACCGGTTGAAAAAAGGACCGGCTCTTTTTCGGAGCTGGTCCTTTTGCCTGCTAAGCAGGCAAAATAATTAATTTTTTACCGGCCGCTTTCTTCTTGCAGCTGCAGGACCCGGTCAGCGATGGTTTCACTAGTGACTAGGTGGGTGATGATGCCCGACTTGAGGGCGCCTAAGAGGGCTTTAGACTTGAAGCGGTCGTTGACCACGACGAAGCGGACCGGGGTCTTGACGATCTGCTGGTCGGAGATGCCGATGATCTTGTCAGTAATT
The DNA here is from genome assembly GCF_001888925.1 of Lactobacillus delbrueckii subsp. jakobsenii ZN7a-9 = DSM 26046. Lineage (NCBI taxonomy): Bacteria > Bacillati > Bacillota > Bacilli > Lactobacillales > Lactobacillaceae > Lactobacillus > Lactobacillus delbrueckii. The sequence goes on along the minus strand of NZ_CP018218.1, from coordinate 249,194 downwards.
GAACTGAAGAAGTGGCCTTCATGGTCGTATGGCCGGCCGAAGATCATGCCGGAGATACTCTTTTGGTGGATGTTCTTGAAGAGGAGGCTCTCGTATTTTTCGTGCAGGAATCTTTCTTCTTCAAAGGCTTGCAGGGTTCCCAGGCTGGCGACCAGGAGGTCCATGTTGTCGTAGAGCTCATCCAGCTGCTCGTAAAAAGGTTCCTTCTTGATCAAGTTGACCAGGTCGGGGTTGGAGGAGTAAAGGGGAGCGGGAAGGGCGTGGAAGTGGCCCCCGCATTGGGCAGCGGCGATGCTTTCCAGCGGATTCTTGCGGCCGTTGCCCTGGAGAGGATAGCCAACCAGCTGGACGAAGGTCAGGTCATCGTTTTTAACTTCCGTAAAGGAGTTGATGATGTCGAGCATGGTCGTGCCCCAGGTGATTCCGACGTTCTTGCTGGACTGCATGTAGCTCTGGATCTGTTCAGCGGCAAAGCTGACGATCTTTTCGCTGTCCTGGTTCTTGGTCTCCAGCTTCTTTAAGATAAAGGCTTCCTTGAGGCCAAACTGTTGGCGGAAACTCTTTTCCAGGCCGGAATTCCGCTTGGCTCCTTCCTTGATGTTGATCTGGACGATGCCGGTCTTTTCAGCATCGCTTAAGGCCTTGTCGATGAGGTAGCGGGACAGGTTGTATTTGGCGGAAATTTCGGCGATGTTGAGTTTGCTGATGTAGTAGTCGTGTGCGATGTTCGCAAGCTGGTCGTTGCTGAGCTGCATGATTTCCTCCCAATTTTAGACATTTAAAAGACTATTTGAATATTGTAAAACAAAAGGTTGCTTTTGTAAAATAAGTAAAAAGGTATCACTTTTTGAAAAAGGGAAAAAAGAACTAAAAAGGGTAAAAAAGAAGGGGGAATCGATCGATTCCCCCTTCGGCATTGTCTGATTTTAGTACCAGTTGTGAGCCAGCCAGAATCTCTTGGCGTTGACCCATGAACCGTAACGGCCGTAAACGTAGCGGTCAGCAGTCCGTTCTTGGTTCTTCTTGGACAGGTCACCGCCCAGGTAAGAAATCAAGAGTTGGTAGCGGCCGTAACAACTGCCGTTTCTGGCAGTGTAGTAACCGCCTGATTCCCGCATAGCGATCCAGTACTTAGCTGCCTTTTCAGCTGACTTCTTAGCAGCCTTCTTCTTAGCGGCAGCTTTCTTCTTGGCAGCGGCCCTCTTCTTAGCGGCGGCTTTCTTCTTGGCAGCAGCCTTCTTAGCGGCAGCTTTCTTAGCAGCAGCCTTCTTAGCGGCAGCGGCCTTCTTGGCAGCAGCTTCAGCAGCCTTCTTAGCAGCGTCGTCTTGCTGGTCAGTTGCCTGGCTTTGGTCAGCGCTGGCAGTTACAGCTGCGGTAGCGGCCTTAGTAGTCTTCTTAGTTGACTTCTTGCTAGTCTTCTTGGTCTTCTTAGTTGCCTTCTTGCTAGTCTTCTTAGCAACCTTCTTGACTGCCTTCTTCTTGGAAGTCTTCTTAGCAACCTTCTTTACCGTGCTGGTTGAAGTCGCGCTAGAAGTAGAAGTGCTTGAGCTTTGGTTAGCAGCGCTAGACTGGCTTGCGGCCTGGTCTTGGCTGGCTTGTTGGTCTTGACTAGTTGCAGTTGCTGATTGTTGGGTAGAACTTGCATCATTAGTAGCCGCTGAAACGTTAGCGGCGGGAGCAACCACGAGGGCAGCTGCAAAAGCAGTTGCTGATAAAACTTTCTTGAAATTGTGTTTGAACGTCATATAGTAGAAACTCCTCACATGCTTCTCTTAAAAACTAAGTCTATGCTACTAAAGGAATATGACAGGAGTGTTACAAAACGACCACAGCTCGTTAACAATCAGGTAAAATGAACATTTTTTTGGCAAAAAGATCATAAAAAAGTCGAAGATAGGGCCGAAATTATCATTTTAAGCGCTTTAAATTAGCTATACAGATAAGTAACATTAGTAACAATTGTCAAGAGACTGCAATAAAAGGAAAAGGCCAGCTGCTAGACTGGTCTTTTACATATGCAATTATTTCAAAAATGGAATTAATTTCCGTTAGAAACTGAATTGGCTGATCGAGATCAAGGGGCTGAGCTAGACGAAGCTCAGCTTGACCCGCCGGGTCAGCCGGGTTAATTCAGTCAGCAGCCCTTGCTGCTCCTTGGTAAAGCGGAGCTGGTTGAGGTTGGCTTTTTCTGCCATGGCCAGCTTAACTGGAGACAGGATCTTCCGTCTGGTTAAGTAGCTGGGTACATCGTCTTGCTTAAGGGCCATGACGCTACCATGTACCCGCAAGGTCGGGCTTGGTGGTGTACGCGTTTTTTAATGCTGGCAGGGGAAAAGATATTTTGCGTTAAATGGGCTTTATTTAGCCTTTTTTGCTAGAATAGAGAAGTATGAATACAATATACGCGAGGAAAAATTAGGCGCGGATTATAGGAGGAAACAATGGCTGTTAAGCGTTTTTACGAAACATTCCATCCAGATCACTACGATCTATACATCGACGTTGACCGGGCAGCAAGATCTTTCTCAGGGACTTCCACCATCCATGGTGAAATCCAGGAAGAAACTGTCTTGGTCCACCAAAAGTACATGACCATCAGCAAGGTCACTGTTGACGGCAAGGAAGTGCCGTTTACTTTTGGCGACGACTTTGAAGGCATCAAGATCGAAGCCGGCAAGACTGGGGAAGCGGTCATCGCGATCGACTACTCAGCGCCTTTGACTGACACTATGATGGGGATCTACCCGTCCTACTACCAAGTTGATGGCGTTAAGAAGGAACTGATCGGGACCCAGTTTGAAACTACTTTTGCCCGGGAAGCCTTCCCATGTGTTGACGAACCAGAAGCTAAGGCAACCTTCTCCCTCGCCCTCAAGTTCGACGAACACGAAGGCGAGACTGTTTTGGCCAACATGCCAGAAGACCGGGTAGAAAACGGTGTGCACTACTTTAAGGAAACTGTCCGCATGTCCAGCTACCTGGTTGCTTTCGCCTTTGGTGAAATGCGGTCATTGACCACCCACACCAAGAGCGGGGTCTTGATCGGGGTTTACTCAACTCAAGCCCACACTGAAAAGGAACTGACCTTCTCCTTGGACATTGCCAAGCGGGCAATTGAATTCTACGAAGACTTTTACCAAACTCCATATCCGCTGCCGCAATCACTGCAGCTGGCCCTGCCTGACTTCTCAGCCGGTGCCATGGAAAACTGGGGTCTGGTAACCTACCGGGAAGCCTACCTGCTTTTGGACCCGGACAACACCACTTTGGAAATGAAGAAGCTGGTTGCGACTGTGGTGACCCACGAACTGGCCCACCAATGGTTCGGTGACCTGGTAACCATGGAATGGTGGGACAACCTCTGGCTGAACGAAAGTTTCGCCAACATGATGGAATACCTGTCAGTTGACCACCTGGAACCTAACTGGCACATCTGGGAAATGTTCCAGACTTCTGAAGCAGCGTCTGCCTTGACCCGGGATGCAACCGACGGGGTACAGTCAGTGCACGTGGAAGTTAATGACCCGGCTGAAATCGACGCCCTCTTTGACGGGGCCATCGTTTACGCCAAGGGGTCAAGAATGCTGGTCATGGTCCGGTCACTTTTGGGCGATGAAGCCTTGAGAAAGGGCTTGAAGCGCTACTTTGACGAGCACAAGTTTGGCAACGCGGCAGGTGACGATCTCTGGGATGCCTTGTCAACGGCCACTGACTTGAACATTGGGGAAATCATGCACACTTGGCTGGACCAGCCAGGCTACCCAGTGGTGAATGCTTTTGTTGAGGACGGCCACTTGAAGCTGACTCAGAAGCAATTCTTCATCGGTGAAGGCAAGGAAGTCGGCCGCAAGTGGGAAATTCCGCTTAACGCTAACTTCAAGGCACCAAAGATCATGTCAGACGTTGAACTTGACCTGGGTGACTACCAGGCTCTGCGGGCAGAAGCCGGCCACGCTCTGCGCTTGAACGTGGGCAACAACTCCCACTTCATCGTGAAGTACGACCAGACTTTGATGGACGACATCATGAAGGAAGCCAAGGACTTGGATCCAGTTTCCCAATTGCAATTGCTGCAAGACCTGCGGCTTTTGGCAGAAGGCAAGCAGGCTTCATACGCTGACGTGGTACCAGTTCTGGAACTCTTCAAGAACTCAGAAAGCCACATTGTCAACGATGCTCTGTATACGACTGCTGCTAAGCTGCGGCAATTTGCCCCAGCCGGCAGTGAAGCTGACAAGAACCTGCGGGCTCTGTACAACGACTTGTCCAAGGACCAAGTTGCCCGTTTGGGCTGGCTGCCTAAGGCAGGGGAAAGCGATGAAGACATTCAGACCCGGCCATACGTTTTGTCTGCTAGTCTTTACGGCCGCAACGCTGATTCAGAAAAGCAAGCTCACGAAATCTACGTGGAATACGCTGATAAGTTGGCAGAACTGCCAGCTGACATCCGGCCATACGTTTTGATCAACGAAGTTGAAAACTACGGGTCAAGCGAATTGACTGACAAGCTGATTGGTTTGTACCAGGCAACCAGTGACCCGTCATTCAAGATGGACCTGGAAGCCGCGATCGTGAAGAGCAAGGACGAAGGCGAACTGAAGAAGATCGTTTCCTGGTTCAAAAACACTGAAATCATTAAGCCGCAGGACTTGCGCGGCTGGTTCAGCGGCGTTTTGTCCAACCCAGCAGGTGAACAGCTGGCCTGGGACTGGATCAGAGACGAATGGGCATGGTTGGAAAAGACGGTCGGCGGCGACATGGAATTCGCTACCTTCATCACTGTCATCTCCCGCGTCTTCAAGACCAAGGAACGCTACGACGAATACAACGCCTTCTTTACTGACAAGGAAAGCAACATGCTGCTGAACCGGGAAATCAAGATGGACCGGAAGGTCATCGCTGCCCGGGTGGACTTGATTGCTAGCGAACAAGCTGACGTCAACGCCGCGGTTGCTGCTGCTTTGCAAAAGTAATTGAATAGAGCATAAGAAAACTGTTTCCGGTAAGAGCTGGAAACAGTTTTTTTATGTATTCAACTCGTTTGCAATCGGTTACAATATAGATGTAAATACTATCGTACATTCTTTGAGGTAATAAAATGAACAACGATTTTAAAGATATCATGCAAAACAGAAAGTCTATCCGGCACTATGATTCCAGCGTGAAGATTTCCCGTGACGAATTGCTGGAAATCATTAATGAATCTATCTCTGCTCCAAGTGCCTGCAACCTGCAGTCCTGGCACTTTGTTATTGTCGACACTCCAGAAGGCAAGAAGAAGCTTCGCGATTTCTTAATGCCGTTCAATTACCCTCAAGTTGACACTGCTCCAGCCACGATCATGGTTTTCGGTAACACTAAGTCATATCTGAAGTATCGTGACCTGTGGAATGGCATGGTAGAAGAAAAGAAGGTAACTCCAGAAGCACGCGATGCCGCGGTTAACACCTTCCTTCCACTTTACGAAAAGGCTGACCGGCAAATGTTAGTTGCAGACGCGATGGTTGATGCCTCACTCGTTGCCATGCAACTGATGCTGGTTGCCCGTGAACACGGCTACGAAACCAACCCAATGGCTGGCTATGATGCAAGCAAGGCTGCAGCAGAATTTGGCCTGGACCCAGAACAATACATTCCAGTGATGGCCATCTCCATTGGCAAACCGGACCCAAGTGAAGTTGTTCCAGATACTGTCCGTTATGATGTCAAAGACGTGACGGAATTCGCCTAAGTTGGCATTGCTGCCGCTGAGAAAGCGCTATAATATAAGTAGTAGAAAATGGTCAGAGATGTGTGAGAAATAAGGTGAGCAAAATGAAGATGAAACATGCTAAGAGAATCGCCCTTTTGCTGGTTTTAGGCTACGCTGGTGGACAGGCTTTGAAGCGGTCAGCCCCGTTCTTGAAGGGCGTGCAGGCAGGGATCCTCATGGAGAAGGGAAGAGAAAGCTCAAGGAGAGCGAACCTGTCCAGAAACTTAAGGAATTAGCGGATAAATAGAAAATAACACACCAAAAAAGGACCTACCTTCTTGATGAAGATAGATCCTTTTTATATGTAATTTACTTCTTAGTAAACGATCACAGGCATGTGCACCTTAACCGCGTCCCAAACGGACTTGATTTCACTAGGCCGGATGTTGACGCAGCCGTGTGACCCGCCTTTCAGGTAGGCCGTGCTTGACCAGTCGGTCCGCCATGGCGCGTCGTGCAGCCCGCAGCCGCTCATCGTAAACGGCATCCAGTAGCTGACCTTAGAAGCGTAGTTCGACCCGTTGTCGTTCTGCCCTCTTAAAGTAGCATCCTTCTGCTTGTACATGATGTACCAAACCCCAGTAGGAGTAGCGTTGTCGCCCTTGTTGGCCGTCCCCGTAACCACGTCAGATACAGTTACGACCACCTTGCCGTTGACAACCACCCACATGTCCTGGCTGGCGATTGACACAACCACATAGCTGTTGCCCAGCCCATTGTTGCTCTTGCCGTAGCCCAGACCTTGCGTGGTGTAGCCTTCACCATAGATGTGGTTCTTCCCGTCAATGGTCTTCTTGCCAGTCTCATAAGCTGACAGAACCGCCTTCTTGGCGCTGGCCGTCCAGATCCCCCAGCCGTAGCTCTGGTTGGTAACGGTGATGGTTGACCCGGCTGGCGTCTTGAACTTGTAGCTCTTGCCCAAAGTCTTGACTTCCTTGTCCATGGCGTTCAGTTTCGCCGTCAGCTTGCTTGCGTCGTCGTAGTGGACAGCGCCGCTGTAGTAGCTGATTTGGGTCAAGTAGTCTTTAGCTGGCAGGGTAAAAGTCTTCCCCGCCACAGAGTAGTCCACGCTGGCCGCGGTAATGGCCTTCAGCTTGCTCTTGCCCTTCTTCAGAGCCGTGTTCTCGTAATTGTAGCTCTGGTCAGTCGGCAGCTGGGTGTACTGCTTGTCAAAGTACTTCTGGACCTGCTCCTTGCTGATAGTTGTCAACTTGCTGTCACGAACAGCACTGATCTTGCCGTCCTTGTAGACCAGCTTGTTGACAGCCTTGGCCTGGATCTTTTCGACCGCTTGGTCAACCGTCAGCTTGCCCACCTTGACGCCATAGATAGTGACGTTAGCGTTGAAGTGCTTCTTGTTGTATGCCACCTGCTTCTTGTTTTCCGCTAGAACGGTTGCCTGGTGCTGTTGGTAGGCATTGTGGCCCCAAATACCCGCGCAGGCCAGGACGATAACCGCCACACCCGCGATAATCAGGTATTTGCTGCCTTGAGTGTTTTTCTTCCGGTAGTCTTTGCGAGATGTCATTAATAACTCCAATCTGCTCATTCAAAAGATTGTGTTCAGTATAATACGAATCTCTTAGCGATTAAAATGTACGGAAAGATCTTTAATATGAATTTAAAATTTTGTCTCCGCGATATCGTCCTCCGGCCGGTGGCCTTGAATCCGCACCAGTTGCCAGGCAAAAGGACTTTCTTGCTTCTTTAACTGAACCGTCAGGACTCCGTTTTCAAAAACAAATTCACATTCTTCCCGGCCGTCGAGCCATTCGATCCGGTTTGGCGCTTTCGTCAAGCCAGTCACCTTGACCTCTGCAGGATAAGGGGCCTTTAAGAAAAGGTAGGCCTGGTAGGGCGCGTGCCGGTTGGTCAAGACAAAAGCCTCTGCCGCGTCAGCTGACAAGTCACTTTCCTGGCCTTCATTAACCGCGTGGCCAAACTTGTGCATCCAGGCGTTCAAAGCGTCTAAAGCCGCTTGGTCAGCTTCGTCTTCGCCGTCCACGTCAACGACTAAGGCCTGGCCGGCCTTTCTGGCAGCTAGCAAAGCGTCCACGACTTCATCTGCCTTGTAGTGCTGGCCAGCTTGGTCTGGCAGGTAGGCGATGGTGTACTTTTCGCAGGCCGCTTTTAATTCTTCCCGGCCGCTGACGGCGCGGGCACCGATGTCCCTTGCCCGGCGGACCAGAGCATCCGCGTTTACATTTGCCCCAGTTGGGTTAAAATTTAAGATAATCGCAAAATCAGGGTTGATCATGCTTGCTCCTCCTTATTGTTAAACACATGTTTTATTTTACTAGATTATTAATAGGATGTAAAAAATGAAGATTGTAATTTCCCCAGCTAAAAAAATGCAGACAGACGGCGGCTTTTTGCCGAAAAGCCAGCCCGTCTTCCTCGACCAGGCTGAGGAGCTTTGGTCCTATTTGCATTCCTTAGATCAAGCTGATCTGGAAAAAGTCTGGCGGGCCAATGCCAAAATCACCGAAGAAGCCCGCCAGATGCTGGCTGCTGACCTAACTCAGCCGCAAGTACCAGCCCTATTTGCCTACAGTGGCCTGCAGTACCAGTACCTGGCCGCTGATGTTTTAGACCAAGCCGGGCTAGACTACCTAGATCAGCACCTGCGCGTTTTGTCCGGTCTTTACGGCAGCCTTCGCCCCTTTGACGGGATCGTGCCCTACCGCCTGGAAATGAAGAGCCCCCTGCCTGCCTTTAAGTATAAGAGCCTTTATGAATTCTGGGGAGAAAAAGTTTACCAAGAGCTCTACCAAGATGATTCCGTGGTCCTCAACCTGGCTTCCAAGGAATACAGCCATCTCCTGACTCCGTTCTTAAAAGAGGGAGACCGCTTGCTTGAGGTCGTCTTCCAGGAAGAGAAAAACGGCAAATGGCGGCCCCAGGCAACTCATGCCAAGATGGCCCGGGGCCGTTTAGTCCGTTGGCTGGCGGAAGGGGGACGGGACTTGTCCGACCTGCCGGACTTCACCGACTTCGGCTATGCCTTTGCCCCTGACCAAAGCGGGGAAGACCGGGTCGTTTTTCGGAAGAAGGCATGACGATTTTTCACAAAGTGCGAAAAAAGAGAAAAAATTTACACTTTTAAAAGGCTAGGAAGCGCTTGCTGACAGGCCTTTTTTCTTTTGTGCAATAAATCATAAAATTGACAACGCTTTCATATGTGATTTAATAGAAACGGAGATTGAAACACAAAAAAGAAAACTGTAAGGTGAACTAGAATGGAATATCATAAGTTAACTGCTGAAGACATTGAAAACTTGCGGCCAATGATTGCCGACCCAGAACGTTTTATTACTGAAGTAACTGAACACTGGGACCACGACCAATTCAAGACTGTCCGGGCTATGCCTGACCTGGTAATCCAGCCAACCACGGCTGAAGAAGTAGCCAGCGTCTTGAAGTATGCCAGCGACCACGAAATTGCCTTGACTCCACGGGGCAACTCAACTGGTTTGATGGGGGCTAACTTGACTGTGCACGGCGGGATCTCCCTGGACATGGTTAAGATGAACAAGGTTATCGACTACGACCCAGCCAGCTTGACTATCACTGTTCAACCAGGCATCCGTTTGAACCAACTGGAAGAATTTTTGGCAGACAAGCCATTTACCTACATGCCAGCACCAGCCATGCACTGGGCTACTGTAGCCGGCAATATCAGCACCAACGCCGGCGGCTTGAAGGCTATCAAGTACGGGGTAACCCGTGAACACATCCGGGAAGTAAAGGTTGCCTTGACTGACGGCAAGGTCTACAAGTTCGGTTCCAAGTCAGTTAAGTCATCATCCGGCTACTCCTTGAAGGACCTGATCATCGGTTCTGAAGGGACTTTGGGCGTGATCACTGAAGCTGTTCTCCGTCTTTACCCAAGACCAAAGCACGCTTTGAACGCCATCATTCCTTTCCCGACTTTGGACGATGCCATCCAGTCAGTGCCAGCTATCCTGGCTTCCGGCGTTGTGCCAACCACTGTTGAATACATGGGCCGCAAGGTCTTGAACCTGTGGGAAAAGTACTACGACGCTACTTTCCCAATCAAGGAAGGCGATGGCTTCATCATCCTGGGCATCGACTCCTTCACGGCCAGCGACGCTGAAGCCCAATTGGCTCAAGCTTTGGAAGCAGTCAAGCCATTCCACGCTTTGAAGGAAACTGTCTTGAACGCTGAATCAGACGAAGCCAAGACCATCTGGGACGCCCGTGAAAAGCTGCTTTTGGCCATCCAAAAGTCAACTCCTAAGATGGACGAAGTCGACGTTTCCGTGCCGATCAACAAGATTCCGCTGGTTCTGCACCGGATCGAAGAACTGGAAAAGGAAGAAGACATGCGGATTCCTAACTTCGGCCACGCCGGCGACGGTAACCTGCACATCTACCTTTGCTCAGACGATATGACTGACGAAGAATTCGCCAAGAAGGGCGACACCGTTATCTCCGAACTCTACAAGACCGCCAAGTCAGTGGACGGCAACATGTCCGGTGAACACGGGGTTGGCTACGCCCGCCAGAACTACTACGAAGACTTCTACGGCCAGGACTACACCGACTTGCTCAGAAAGGTCAAGGGCCTCTTCGATCCTAAGGGCATCCTTAACCCAGACAAGATCTTCCCGTTAAACTAAAGCACGGCTCCCTCCGCGCGGAAAATCCAAAGTAAAAATAATCAAGAACTAATCAACTAAGCAAATCAAGAATTAACCAAAAAACGAAAAGAACAAGTACCTAACAGTAAGTACATAAAAACAACAAAACAACATTTTAATTTTTAATCTTCACAAATTAATTATCACAGGGAAGGGCTGCTCCGGCAGCCCTTTTTTGTGCAAAAAAAATGACACTGCGTCACTTTTTATGTTGACACGGTGTCACTTCAGGCATATACTGGAAAACAGTTGAGGGTGACACGGTGTCACGGAGGTGAAAAATGGTCAAGGCAACTTTTGAGAATTTAAGTAAAGACAAGCAGGACCGGGTAACAGAGGCCCTGCTCAAGGAATTCAGCGCCCATACTTTGGCCAGCGCCCAGGTGGCGCGGATCGTCAAGGAAGCCGGGATTGCCCGGGGGACCTTTTACAAGTACTTTGAGGATTTGACGGATGCTTACCAGTACCTGTTCAAGCTGGCCATGCGGGACCTACACACGGGTCTGACCGGCCGGATGGGGGCAGACGAGCTCTATCAGATGACCAAGGACTTTGTGACCAAGGCTACTGGCAGCCAGTACTATAACTTGATCCGCCTGCACTACGCGGCTAACGAGGCGCTTTTGCCAAGCAGCAGGCCCAACAAGCAGATGCCGGCCTGTGCCTGGGCGGCCATGGCCCTGTCACACGAGGCGATCAGGGAAGCCTTGCTGGACCCGGACAAGGCTGATTTTTACTTAGACCGGGAGCATAAGGCTTTAGAGAAGCTCTTTAGCCAACATAAATAGGCAGGCTGGGAAAAGACATAAGAAAGGAAGAAAGCAAAAAAATGTTTTTAGCACTAAAAGAGATCAAGCATGAAAAGATGCGGTACGGCTTGATCGTCTTCATGATTTTTCTGATCGCGTACATGATTTTGGCAACCTGGGGCCTGGCATACGGCCTGGCCCGGGAAAACACGGTGGCTTTGGAAGGCTGGCAGACCAAGAGCGTGGTCTTGAACAAGAACGCCAACCTGTTTATGAACAGTTCGATTTTGACCAAGGACGACTTGAAGAAGATCGACCTGACTGACAAGGAAGCCGTGGTCGGCGAACTGCAGGTAGTGGCCAAGAAGAAGGGCAAGACCGGGATTAACGCCCAGTACATGGGGGTTAAGAAGGGCGAATTTATCTACAAGGACCAGGATGTAATTGCTGGCCGACGGGCTAAGAGCAAGTACGAAGTCACGGCTGACAGCAGCTTTAAGGACAAGGGCTACAAGCTGGGCGACAAGGTGACCTTGAACGGGTCAGACCACAAGTACACGATCGTCGGCTTCGTCAAGGATGCCAAGATTAATATTGAACCGATCATGTATGGCTTTTTGCCGGCATGGAAGGAATTAAAGAACGTGGCACCGGGGATTGAAGCTTCCGGGATCATTTCCCAGCGGAAGCTGTCTGTTAAGGGGAAGAACTTCAAGGCTTACGGGATTAAGGAATTTACGCAAAAACTGCCGGGCCACTCTGAACAGAACCTGACTTTTGAATTGATGATTGCTTTCATGTTCATCATTTCCCTGGCCATCGTGGCAGTCTTCCTGTACATTTTGACTATCCAGAAGCTGCCGAACTACGCGGTTCTGCGGGCACAGGGCGTGCCGGCCAAGACTTTGATTTGGGCCACGGTCAGCCAGAGTCTGATTTTGGTAACGAGCGCTTTGGTCCTTGCTCTTTTGGCAATCTGGGGCACGGCGGCCGCGATACCGGCATCTGTTCCGATGGCCTTTACGCCAGGGATTTTCGTGGCGACGATCGGCGGGATGTTGGTAATGGGTCTGCTGGGCGGGCTTAACCCAGTTAGAACGATTTTGAAGATTGACCCGGTACAGGCAATTGGAGGCTAAGATGGCAGCGATTGAAATTAAGAACGTGAAAAAAGTTTACGGGCAGGGGGATGCAGCGACGGTTGCCCTCAAGGGGGTCGACTTCAGCGCGGATACTGGCAACGTGGTTCTGTTGATGGGACCAAGCGGGGCCGGGAAGAGCACCCTGCTGACGATTATGGGTGCCTTGCAGACCGCGACGAGCGGGAAGGTGGAAATCGACGGCCAGGACATCAGCCGGTTGAAGGAGAAGGACCGCAGCCGCCTGCGTTTGAACAAATTGGGCTTTATTTTGCAGGCCTACAACCTGGTGCCTTACTTGACGGTTAAGGAACAGTTCCAGCTGGTGGACAAGGTGAAGAAGACCGGCAACTTGCGCCAGGAAGAATTAAAGGATCTTTTGGCTGACCTGGGGATTGAGAACCTGGTCAAGAAGTATCCGGAGAACTTGTCAGGCGGGCAGAAGCAGCGGGTGGCAATCGCCCGGGCCATGTACGCCAACCCGAAGATTTTACTGGCTGATGAGCCAACGGCATCACTGGACAGTGAACGGGTGGAAGAAGTCGGCCGCTTGTTTAAGAAGCTGGCCAAGGATGACAGGAAGGCGATCATTTTGGTCACCCACGACCCGCGGCTGGAAAAATACGCTGACCACATCTATGACATGATGGACGGGCAGTTGTCACAAAGAAAATAACAGAAGAAGGCTCCGCTCAGGCGGGGCCTTTTTTGACCGGATACGCAGAAAAATGACCGGATTTGAATTTTTGGCAGAAAAATCTGGAAAAAGGTTGTGATTAAATAAGAAAACGAGTGAGAAATGTGAGGTCGTTAGGGATGGAAAAATAAACGTGGGAGTGCTAATGACACTTCCACGTTTATTTTTATTCCGAATTCTACAAAAGTCAAAAGAACCGTACTACCCAAATTTTGGATAATACGGTTCTTTCTTGATGTCAATCCCTTAACTTAATGACATTGGATTGGAATATAGTCCAATTAGGGGCTTTTTAGCTGTATTGGTCAAGTATGGCAGCCAGCCGCTCTTTAAAGCTCCTTCTTAGCTCTTCTGGCGTGATGATTTTCGCATTCAGTCCAAAAGTCAAGAGATAGTCAATTAAGTACTCAAAGGTGCGTGGCGTATATGAACCGGTCAAATAAGTAGTCCCGCCTTCATGCTCAAGCTGCATATTTGGGTAGAGATTTTTCAAAAAATGTTCCTGGCCCCGGTGGTTGAGGAGAATTTTAAATTCCTGGCCTGACTTGTCGTGCTCAAACTCTAGCTGCTTTTGCTTCAATTCAGCCAAACTAAGCTTATTAGGAACGGCAGCCTGCTCAGTACAATCCTGCAATTGGTCGCAGCGGTAGTTCCAAAAGGCCTGGCCCAGCAAGTCATAGGCTGCAAACAACCAGTTGCCATCCCTAAAAAAGAGTTGGCAGGGTTGCAGCAGGACTTGCTGGCCCTTGAAGTTGGCCCGGACCAGGGAGTCGTGCAGGATTGACTCCATCAGCAGGCGCAAGTAAGGGTTGTGGTGAACTGCCGGGGGGTTGAAGAAGGAAACCGCTGCTTGTGAGGCTAAGACCTGCTGCTGCCGGCTCGCTGCCAGGTTCTTGAGCAGCTTTTGGCTGATCATCTGGAAAGATTCGTTAAACGGGGTTTCTTTTAGCTGCTCCATGGCTTTGAGCGCGAAAAATATCGCGGCAACCTCATCCGAATTGAAGTATATCTTGGTCAGCAGGTCCTCTTGAATCAGTGAATAGCCGCCAGCCCGGCCTGCTTCAGCATATAAGGCCAAGCCAAGTTCCTCCAGGCTGGCAACGTCCCTTAGGGCCGTCCGCTTGGAAATCTGAAAGTTGTCCATCAGGTCCTGCAGGTTAAAGCGCTTCTTGTCACTTAAAAAAATCAGCTCTTGATTAAGCCGCTCAGATTTTTTCAATTTTTTCTCCTTATTTTTGCTAAAAGGTGCCGTAAATTGTCATCTTTTTATTTTATGATGTCTACAACAAGAAGAAAAGGAGAATTTAAATATGTTAGAAGAAAGCACTACTTTAACCCAAAACTTTTTGGAGGTAATCAGCGATCCGCAACCAGTAACGATCGTTTCCTACCAAGCCAGTCCAGCTCATGTGGTCAACACCTGGAGCAGCTACATCAAGGTGGTTGATGACTCAACCTTCCTCGTGCCTGCTGCTGGGATGCGGTCGATTGAAGCAGATATTGCGACTCAAAACAGCCAGCTGATCCTGACCTTCGGCTCCATGAAGTTTGAAGGCACTGAAGGTCCAGGCCGTGGCTACCACGTTTATGCTACTGGCGAATTCGTTGAAGCCGGCGAGTACTTTGACCTCATGAAAGCCGATCTGCCTTGGTTGCGGAAGGTCCTGGTTGTCCACGTGCAAGAAGTTAAGCAAAAAATCTAAACTAAATAACTGACAAGAAAACCCCTGGTTGGATGAAAATCAACCAGGGGGTTAGTGTTTAGGAGCTTTTTGGCCATCTCCGGCTTGGGCTGAATGAACTGTCGACATATTTCCAGCTTGTATCACCATACGGCCGGATGATTGGCAAGGCTTTGCAGCAGCTTGATGTAGCTGCTTGATGCAAACGATACGAAGACACTGAACGGTCTAAGCAGCACCAGCTTGGACTATCAAAAGATCTTGCAGTCCAAATTAAGTTGGCAAGGCATTGCTAAAGAAACAGGAATCCCCTATTCTACAGTTAGGACGATGGCCCAGCCCGACTAGACCTCCGGAATACCAGCATTGTCCTAAATGGCAAGCTGTTCACTGATGAAAAGTACCAAGACATGTCAACCACGGCCAAGCTTATTTATGGTTATCTCGATCAACTTGCGCAAACGGACTATTGTCATGCTGAACGGTGAGATTCTAAGCTTTTCACGGAGGTTCCGTCATGAAATGGACAAATAAATTGGTTGACGAATATAATTGGAAGGTCGAAATAGCGGCCAAAACGGATGCTCCGTTAGGAAAATGACAATTGTTAGCGGGAACATATAGCAAAACTACCATCAAAATGATAAACTAGACAGTGATGATTCCGCTTACATATTTTAGTCTGAATATAATTTTGAGGTTGATTTATGTTTAGAATTTTTGATTTGCTAAAGAGCAGGGCCCGGCTGAGCAAGGTTCTGGCTCCGGTCCAGGGCAGGTTGTTCCCGCTCGAGGACGTCAACGATGAGATTTTTGCTAGCAAGGGACTGGGCGAGGGCTTCGCGGTTCAGCCGTCCAGCGACTTGATCTACGCTCCCTTGAACGGCACGGTTACTTCTTTGTTTCCGACCAACCATGAGATTGGCATCCGGACCAAGGAAGGACTGGATCTCTTGATCCACCTGGGTTTGAATACGGTAGAGCTAGGCGGGGTCGGCTGCGACATTTTAGTTGAAGCCGGTCAGGAAGTTAAAAAGGGGCAGCTATTGGCGACGATGAACCGCAAGCTGCTCCGCGGTCTCGGCTACGACGATACGGTGATCGTGACTTATACCAACGACCAGATCCTCAAAGGGGTCTCGGCACCGGTCTTCTTTAGGGAGATCAATGCCAAAAGAGCGGTCCAGACGATCAGCTACCATTAATTTAGATGAAGAAAAAGGCGTGAACGTTGCGGGGATGCGGGTTCGCGCCTTTTTTAATATGCTTTTTTACAAGTTCGGGTCCATCTGGAAGCTGAGCGGGGAATCACTCGTCTGCTGGGTAATCAAGCTGCTGATCAGCTTGTTGTAGATGTCCGTAACCGTCTTGGCCATCTTGGCATTGGCCTCATCAGCGATCGCCGTGGCCTGGCTTGGGTCAGCGTGCAGCTTCTGGTCGTATTCATAGCGGAGGCGCAGGACCTTTTCCTTGGCTTCCGTCTGGGCGTTGGCCAGTTCCTTGCCGTACTTGCCCCAGTTCCGGTCAACCAGAACCCCGGCCAGCTTGAAGATCCAGTAGGCAGAGTTCGGGCTGTAGTCGACCTTACCGTTGCCCCACATGTAAGGCACCTTGGTCCCCTGCGGGAAGAAGGGAATGTAGACGCTCTGCGCCGTAACCCCCATGGCCAGCCAGTGGTACATGTCCTCGCCCTTAAGCTGCAAGAGGTGGGATTCCTGGGTCGTCGCCACCCCGATCGGCCGGAAGCTTGCCTGGCCCGCGTTCTTCGGGTTGGTCAAGTCATATTCCGTATCGCTGTAGTGGCTGGCCAGTACCGTCTGGGCGTCCTGGACGCTGAGTGGCCGGTCCGCCTTTTGAATAAATGGCAGGTCAAAAGACTGTGGCTCTTGCTTAACTGACGGGGTCAGCAGCTTTTGCCCGTACCAAACCCGCGGGGTGTTGTAGTGCAGGTCGCTCTCGCTTCTCGTGCCAAAAATTTCCCGCCAGTTGAACTTGGCTTCCTTTGGCCACAGCTGGTGCTCATAAACGAATTCCTGCAGGCCGGCTGAATAAAGGAAGTTGGCCGGATCCTTAAAGTCGATCTCCTGAATTGACAGCTGGTTGGCAACCACCGTGTAGGAGTCGTCCGGGATTCTCTGGGCAACCCAGTGGTGGCCGGACCCAATTTCCAAGTACCAGGCCTCGTCTCTGTCCGCAAACAGAATCCCGTTTGATTCAGCCGCCCCGTACTTTTCCACGATTTCGCCCAAGCGCTTGACCCCTTCTTGGGCCGTCTTGACGTAAGGCAAAACAATAGTCACCATGGCTTCTTCCAGCAGGCCCTTTTCAGCGTCAAAGGGGTCGATGGCCAGAACCCGCTCGTTGGCATAAGCACTTTCCGTAGCACTCATTGCCACATGGTACTCATTGATCCCGTCTTCTTCAAAAAGCCCGTACTTTTTCGTCCATTCTGGAGTGGATGAATATGCAAAGGCCTCCTCTGGCAAATCAATTGTGAACTTGTTATCATGTGACTTGAAAGTCTGGGCTCCTGCTTGCCGCTGGTGGAAGGCCAGGTGCTTGGGCCAGGCCGTCCGTGAGTCTTCATTGCGGCCAATAATCACGCTGCCGTCTAGGCTGGCCTTTTTCCCGATCAAGATTGAAGTGCAGGATGAACGTCCGTGTGTTGTCATAATTTGTCCTCTTTTCTCCTTTTGCTCTTGTTTAGATTTTACCTTATTTTGCCTCCGCCCGCAGGAACGGGGTTTATCTGCTTAACTTTTTACTAAAAATACGCTGTTGGTTTGATATTGTGCTAATATATTAATTAGTACGAATAAGAGTTTTTTATAGGCTGATTGCCGATAGTTCATTAGTCTAAGCTAATAGAATCAGCTGGAAAAGCTTGGTCCGGTTAGGAATGAAATATTAAAGTGCTTTCAGAATATGATGAAATTAGGTGGAGCAGATGATGGCCAGAAGGAAAGAAATTGATCGCGAGCGAATATTGGACATCGCCTACAAGAAGGCCTTGACCGACGGGATCGAGAACCTGACTGCCCGCAGCATTGCCCAGACTGGCCACTTTTCAACTCAACCGATCTATTTGGAATTCAAGAACATGGATGGCCTGCGCAAGGAAGTGCTTAAGCGCGTCTCCCGCACCTTGCGTGATGAAATCCTGCAGAAGAAATTTATTGGCGAGCCCTTATACGATGTTGACCTCTCCTACCTGCAATTTGCCCGCGACCACCGGAGCCTGTTCTCAACGATTTTCGTCAATGGGGAATTTGGTGACGACTTAATCCGCGATACCTTGATGGACCTGGGCCACACCAAGCTCCGCGAACAGTACCAGCGCGACCTTGACCCGGAACTGGAGAAGTGGCTCATCGCCCTCAACTGGATTATCGTCAACGGCCTGGCCGTAATGCTGGTCGATGGCCTGATTGACTATGACCAGGACAACTTCGTCCGGATCATCAAACGGCAGCTGGAAAGCCTTTTTGACCGCTGATCCATTTAAAAAATTAAACTATCAATCGGGCATTTCTATCCTTGTAATTTATTCACAAAAGCCCTGCTGAAATCCCTTTAATTTGGGTATAATAGGGAAGTAATGGAAAATCTGAAAGGTGGTTTTTATGAAAGTTTTAGCTCTTAACGGATCTAACGCTGACAAGTCTTACAACGAAATGCTGCTGAAGTTCATTGCCAAGCACTTCGCTGATAAGTATGATTTTGAATTCGCGACCGTGAAGGGGTTGCCGATGTTTAAGGAAGGCCAGGAAGACCCGGCTGACGTGGCCAAATTAAGTGACCAAGTTGCCGCTGCTGACCTGGTTTTGATCGGGTCACCGGAACAACAGCACTCAGTAACCAGCGCTTTGAAGAGCGCCCTGGAATGGCTGTCAACCAACACTCACCCCTTCAACGGCAAGCCAGTCGTTATCGTGTCAACTTCACCGCTGGCCCAAGGGGCTGCCCGGTCACAGACCAAGCTGAAGACGATTTTGGCTTCCCCGGGCCTGCGCCCGGTTGTCTTCAACGACGATGAATTCATGATGGGCGGGGCAGCTACTGCCTTTGACGAAAACGGCGATTTGAAGATTCCCGGTACCGTTGACTTCCTGGAACACTTCTTTGACGAAGTCGACGCCTGGTACGCACAAATCACGAAGTAAGTGGGGGAATTGCCAAATGAAATTATTAGCTATTGTCGGAACTAATGCCGATTTTTCTTTCAATCGTCTGCTCTGCCAGTTCATCGCCAAGCGCTTTGGCGATAAGGCGGAAATCGAAGTCGCTGAAATTGGCGACCTGCCAGCTTTCTACAAGGAAGGGCAAGCTGATGCCCGCGTTGCGGCATGGCGGGAAAAGGTTGACCAGGCTGACGGCTTGATCATCGCTACTCCAGAATACGACCACGCTATTCCAGCTGCTTTGAAGAGCGCTTTGGAATGGCTGGGCAGCCACGCTGGCAGCAAGGTTATGGCCTACAAGCCAGTCTGCGTTGTAGGCGTGTCCTTGGGCGGCCAAGGCGCTTCCCGCGCCCAGGAAGATGCCCGGGAAATCCTGCTGTCTCCGGACATGACGGCCAACGTTTTGCCAGGCAACGAATTGCTGATCGGCCAGGCTTACAGCAGCTTTGACAAGGAAAGCGGCGACCTGGTTGACGAAGCTTCAATCGCTCAGCTGGACAAGGTTATGGAAGCCTTCTTTGCTTTCGTTACCCAAGCCAAGAAGTAATGTAAAAGAAAAACTGCAAAATAAGGCGGATAGCTTGGCGCTTCCGCCTTGTTTTGTTTTAAAATTGTAGGGAGAAGTGAAGGAGGAGAAAAGATGGCAGAGGAGCTTTTACCCTTGAAAACAGTCCGCAATCCCCGGGACCTTGGCGGCTATACCGGCTTTGCCGGCAGGAAGATCAAGGCCGGACTTTTGCTGCGGACCGGGACGGTCGCAGCGATCAGTGAAGAAGATGGCAATTATTTGAGGGCTCGCGGGGTGAAAACCATCATCGACCTCCGTTCTCCGCAAGAATGCCGCAAGCGGCCGGATAAAAAGCTAGCCGGGATTCAGAACGTCAATATCCCCGTTAACAGCCGGGACCAGACCAAGGCCGGAGCCAGCCTGGCGGAATTAGCCAGGCAGTACGGCCTAGACCCCCTGGCGGGCTTCCGCCATATGGTGGAGAGCTACCGGCTGATGGTGACGGAAGAGCACGCCCAGGCGGCTTTTGGCCAGGTTTTAGCCTATCTGGCTGAAACTGAAGGCGGAACTATTTATCATTGCTCGGAAGGCAAGGACAGGACGGGCCTGGTGACTGTCTTTTTGCTGACAGTTTTGGGGGTTGACCCGGAAACCATCCGCCAGGACTATCTTTTATCCGCTCCCTACCTTAACGACTACCGGGCCAAAAGGGACAAGGAAGCCCGGGAAAACGGGGAAAGCCTGGTGCAGCGGGCCAACCTTAGGTCTCTGGGCACGGTCAACAATGAGTACTTAGACAGCGCCTTGATCACCATCGACCAGGAATATGGCGGCATGGAAGCCTTTTTGACCCGGCAATTGGGCGTAACGCCCGTCCTTCGTGACCAGCTCCGGGCCAAGTATCTAGAAGAGTAAGGATTTAAAAATGGGAATCATCAAATACATATCAACTGACCAAGTGATGGCCCAGCACAAGGCCATGGGGACCCACATCAGCCTGCAGATCTACGGGGCAAGGGAAGACCCGGAAAAGATCCTGGACCAGACCAAGGTCCTAATCGACCACTTTGAAGACCTGCTGACGGTCAACCGCAAGCCGGACCACCCCCGCTACAGCCTGTCCGAAGTAACCCGGGTCAACGACCAGGCGGGCAAGGAGGCCGTGCAAGTCTCCAGCAGCGTTTACGGCTTGATCAAGCTGGCCGTTGAGACCAGCCGGAAAAACTTCGGCTTCAACGCCTTAATCGGCCCCCTGGTTAAGCTCTGGTCCATCGGCTTTCAGGATGCCCGCGTGCCAAGTGACGCGGAAATCCAGGAGAAAATGAAGCTGATCGACCCCTGGATGGTCGAATTAAATGACGATGACCACACGGTCTTTTTGAAGCAGGAAGGCATGGAGCTGGACCTGGGCGGGATCGCCAAGGGCTGGACGGCCGACCGGATCAGGGACCTCTGGCGGGCCTACGGGGTCGAAGCCGGCATCATCAACCTGGGCGGCAATGTCCTCTTCGTCAACCCTTGCCCGAAGCGGGCCAACGGGATGTGGACGGTAGGCGTCCAGGATCCTTTGAAGCCGCGGGGAGAAAACATCACGGCCATGATGATCCCGGAATGCTCCGTGGTCACCAGCGGGACTTACGAGCGCTTTTTGGAAGTGGACGGGCACAAGTACCACCACTTGATCGACTCCCGGACTGGCTACCCGGTGGAAACCAACATCGCCGGGGTGACGACCTTCACCAAGAATTCCGTTGACGCGGAAATCGAGTGCAAGCGCTGCTTCTTTGCCGGCCAGCCAATTGCCAACTGGGTCAATGACCACCGCTTAGGCGCCATTTACGTGTATAACGATGAACGGGTGGAAAAAGTCGGCCTGGATTACTAAAGTAAAGCAAAAGCAGCCTCACCTTCTGGTGAAGCTGCTTTTTCCTTAGGCCGTGGTCCGGCTGATGCTGAAGAGAGTCTTGAAGACCCCGGTCGACAGACCTGGCGTGTCGTTGACGATGAAACTGAGCAGCTGTGAATCGCTGATCAGCTGGCTCAGCTGGCTGATGCCGACTGAGTTGAGGATGGACAAGACCACGTACATGAAGAAGTAGGAGGCCACGAAAGAAACGATGGCCCCGGCCATGTGGTCCAAAGTGGCCGTGAAACCAGTCTTGGTCTCCTGGGCGGGTAGCCAGGCCTTGAAGATCTTGGATATCTGCTTGAGGATGAAGAAGAGGGCGAAGAAGGCCCCGAAGCGGCAGGCATGCAGGACCAGGCTGGAGTCGCCCGCCTGCCCCTGGACGAACTGGGTGTAGATCAGGTCGCCGACTGGATTCTGCAGCATGATGGCCAGCATGAAGACCAGACCGGCGAAGATCAAATTGACAATCCGCTTGGAGAAACCCACATGGTAGCCTTTGTAGGTCTGCCAGGCGATGTAGAGAATGACGAAAATAACTAAGAGCATCTTTATATCCTTTATATCCTTTGTTTTTAGCTGTAATTTTCCATGGATTCTTTTTGACCTTCAAGCAAAAATAATCCATAATTGTTAAGATGGTTTGTGTAACATTTTTTTGCGCAAGATTGCTTTTTGCGTTACATTTAAGGGTGTGAAACACGGTTTCACAGGTGAAAGAATGAATCCTGAACTTTTTGCAGAAACATTGTCAAAATATAATTTTAAGTTGTCTCCTGTCCAAGAGCAACAATTTAAAACATATTTTAAGGAATTGGTCCGGGTCAATGAACACGTCAACCTTACCCGGATCACGGACGAAGACGAGGTCTACCTCAAGCACTTCTACGACAGCGTGACTCCGCTCCTGCTCTGGCCAGAGGTCTTTGCAGAAGGAGCCAAGCTCTGCGATGTCGGGGCCGGAGCCGGCTTTCCGTCACTGCCGATCAAGATCCTCCGCCCGGACCTGGAAGTCACCATCGTTGACTCTTTAGGCAAGCGGCTGAACTTCTTGTCTGACTTGCTGGAGAAGCTTGGCATCGAAGGCGTGAACCTGGTGCACGGCCGGGCTGAAGATGTGGGGCAAAACCCGGACTACCGGGAGAAGTTTGACCTGGTAACTGCCCGGGCCGTGGCCAGAATGAGCGTTTTGAGCGAATACTGCCTGCCCCTGGCCAAAGTCGGCGGCAAGTTCCTGGCTTTAAAGGGGCCGCGGGCTGATGAAGAATTGGAAGACGCCAAGGGTGCCCTGGAGAAATTGGGCGGCGAAGCTGTCTTCAGCCGGGTCATCACCCTGCCAGGCAGCGCTGAAGAGCGGATCCTCGTCCTGGTTGACAAGGTCAAGGCAACTCCGGGCAAGTACCCGCGCCAGGCAGGCACGCCAAACCGGAAACCCTTGTAGTTTTTTGGAGGTGCCCAAATGGCTTTTGGTTTTTTTCATCGAAATGAAATTCCCCAAAACAAGCAGGTCCAGGACCTGCCTTTAGCGGAAATCCATCCGAACCGCTACCAGCCAAGAAGGACTTTTAGCGATGATTCTATCCAGCAACTCGCCCAGACCTTGCAAGAAGAAGGGCTCTTGCAGCCGATCATCGTCCGCCAGGACCAGGGCGGCTACGAAATCATTGCCGGCGAGCGCCGCTTCCGGGCGGCCAAGAGCCTGGGCTGGGAAAAGATCCCGGCTATCGTGAACAATCTCGATGACCAGCAGACCGCTTCTTTGGCCTTAATCGAAAACCTGCAAAGGGAAAACCTGAATCCGATCGATGAGGCCCAGGCTTATGAGCAGCTGATGCAGCTCAACGACTTGACCCAGACCCAGCTGGCCCAGGATATTGGCAAGTCCCAGTCCTACGTAGCTAACAAGCTCCGCCTGCTCAAGCTGGCTGAACCTGTGCAAGAGTATCTGGCCAAAGGCGGGCTCAGTGCCCGCCATGGACGGGCCATTTTGGGCTTAAGCGAAGAGGACCAGGTTAAATTGGCTGAAGAGATTGTCGAAAAAGGTCTCAGCGTGAAAGAGACGGAAGAGCGGGCGGCCAAGCTGGCCAATCCTAAGCCAGCCGTTAAGAAGAAGGCGGTGGTCCGCTATGGCCGGGACATGCAGCTGCAGATCAACACGATCAAGCAGGCGGTTAAACTGGCCAAGGAGTCCGGCGTGAAAGTCAAGGTTACCGAGGCGAAGAGCCCGGATGAGTACCAGATTACTATCGTGATGAAGAATCAGAGAAAGAAGAAGGAGGACTAGCATGGGTAGCGTCATCGCAGTCGCCAACCAGAAGGGCGGCGTTGGCAAAACCACGACGACCATCAATTTGGCCGCTTCCATTGCTAAAAGAGGCTACAAGGTATTGATTGTCGACATTGACCCGCAGGGCAATGCCACCTCAGGCTTGGGGATTGAGAAGTCGACCATCGAGTATGATATCTACAATGTTCTAATCGATGAAATCCCGATCGCCTCAGCCATCAAGCCGACTAGCAGCAAGAAGCTGGACATCCTGCCGGCCACGATCAATCTGGCCGGGGCGGAAACCGAGCTGATCAGCATGATGGCCCGGGAAACCCGCTTGAAGGGGGCCATTGAAGACTTGGGCGACAAGTACGACTTCGTCTTTATCGACTGTCCTCCTTCTTTGGGGCAGTTGTCCATCAATGCCTTTACGGCCAGCCAGTCGATTTTGATTCCGGTCCAAAGCGAATACTACGCTATGGAAGGATTGAGCCAGCTGCTCAACACCATCCGCTTAGTCCAGAAGCACTTTAACAAGGACCTGGGCGTGGAGGGGGTCTTGCTGACCATGCTGGATGCCCGGACCAACCTGGGGGCCGACGTGGTCCAGCAGGTCAAGGAATATTTCGGCGACCGGGTCTACAAGACGATCATTCCGCGGATCACCAAGCTGGCTGAAGCGCCAAGCTACGGGGAGGCAATCACGGAATACGCGCCAAGTTCGCGCGGGGCCAAGGTTTATGATGACTTAGCAAAAGAGGTGCTGAAGGCTCATGGCAAGAGACTCAAGAAATAAGAAACAGGAAAAGAAGGGCGGCCTGGGCCGGGGCTTGGGGGCGCTTTTTGAAGAAGAACCCCAGGTAAAGCCGGCCGAAGAAATCGAAGACCTGCCTTTGGCAGAAGTCCGGCCCAACCCTTACCAGCCGCGGAAGAATTTTGATGAAAAGAAGCTGGCAGAACTGGCTGAATCCATCAAGGAAAACGGGGTCCTGCAGCCGATCATCGTCCGCCGGTCAGTCGGCGGCTACGAGATAATCGCCGGTGAGCGCCGCTGCCGGGCTTCCCAATTAGCCGGCCAGGCCACCATCCCGGCCATCATCCGCCAGTTTGATGAAAGCCAGATGATGGAAGTGGCCATCTTGGAAAACCTGCAGCGGGAAGACCTGACTCCTTTGGAAGAAGCCCAGGCTTATGAAATGCTGCAAAAGAACCTGGGCTTGACCCAGGAAGAGGTTTCCAAGAAGATGGGCAAGTCCCGCCCTTACATCACCAACTACCTCCGTCTGCTCACCTTGCCGCAGAAGACCAAGGGTCTTTTGCAAAGAGGGGAATTGTCCATGGGCCAGGCAAGAACCCTTCTGGGCTTAAAGGACAAGGACAGGATCGATGAACTGGCCAAGCGGGTGGTTAAGGAAGGGATGCCGGTCCGCAAGGTCGAGGCGCTGGTCGCCAAGATGAACGAGCGCGGGCAGAAGCAGAAGAAAAAGAATGCCGGCAAGTCAGCATTCGTGCGGGCCAGCGAAAGCCAGCTGGCCGCCAAGTTCGGCTCGCCGGTAAGCATTACGGAAAACAAGACGGGGAAGGGGCACTTGTCAATTGACTTTGCTTCCCCGGATGAACTGAACCGAATTCTGGATTTGTTAGGTGTGAATCTCGATGACTAAAAACATTACTTTTGACTTGGCGGACACGGTTGAAATGAAGAAGCCCCACGCTTGCCAAACCAACAACTGGGAGGTCCTGCGCCTGGGCGCCGACATCCGCTTGAAATGCATGGGCTGCGGGCACGTGGTCATGATGCCGCGGGCTGATTTCAACAAGAAGGTCAAGAAGGTCCTGGCCAAGAGCAATGATCCCGTCAACTTGAAGAACGATTTTTACGTGGCCAAGGAAGACATCGCCCGGCCAAATTTCGGCTAGGCATTGACTAATCTGGCCAAAAGGCCAAGAATTAAACACGCAAGCAAGAAAAAACAAGAAAGAGGAATTACAAAATATGGCTTTAACTGCTGGTATCGTCGGTTTGCCAAACGTCGGCAAGTCAACTCTTTTTAACGCAATTACCAAGGCGGGCGCGGAAATGGCTAACTACCCATTCGCGACCATTGAACCGAACGTGGGGATGGTTGAAGTGCCGGACAAGCGCCTGGCCAGAATCCAAGAACTGATCCCGGCCAAGAAGGTTGTCCACACGACTTTTGAATTCACCGACATTGCCGGTTTGGTCAAGGGGGCTTCCAAGGGTGAAGGCCTGGGCAACAAGTTCCTGGAAAACATCCGCCAGACCGACGCTATCGTACACGTGGTCCGGGCTTTTGACGATGAAAACATCACTTCCGTCTCCGGCAAGGTTGACCCGGAAGAAGACATCGACACCATCAACCTGGAACTGATCTACGCTGACCTGGACTCAGTTGACCGCCGGATCGGCAAGGTGCAGAAGATGGCCCAGCAAAAGGACAAGGAAGCCATGGCTGAATACAATGTCTTGCAAAAGATCAAGCCAGTTCTGGAAGCCGGCGACCCGGTCCGGTCCATCAAGTTCACTGATGACGAAGCCAAGATCGTCAAGGGCCTCTTCCTCCTGACTTCCAAGCCGGTCATCTACGTGGCCAACATCGCGGAAGAATCCATGGCTGATCCGGAAAGCGACAAGTACTACCAAATCGTCAAGGCCCACGCCGACAAGGAAGGGGCTGGCTGCCTGGGCATCTCCGCGGCTATCGAAGAAGAAATTGCCGGCCTGGACGATGAAGAAAAGGCAGAAATGCTGGCGGCTGAAGGGGTTGAAGAATCCGGTTTGGACCGCTTGATCCGGGCTGCCTACCACCTGCTGGGCCTCAGAACCTTCTTTACGGCCGGGGGCAAGGAAACCCGGGCCTGGACCTTCCACCAGGGCATGAAGGCGCCGCAAGTCGCCGGTGTCATCCACTCCGACTTTGAACGGGGCTTCATCCGGGCCGAAGTCGTTTCCTTCGAAGACCTGGACAAGTACGAAAGCATGCAGAAGATCAAGGAAGCCGGCAGAGTCCGCCTGGAAGGCAAGGAATACGAAGTCCAGGACGGCGACATCATCGAATTTAGATTTAACGTATAAGGCAGGAGACAGAAGTGAGCGAAGAAAAGCAAGTTAAGAACGCTTCTCAAGCCGAGCTGCAAAAGCAGGGGCAGGCAGAAGCCAAGACGGAAAGCATCAAGCAGGAGAACCCGGAAGAACTCCGGGGGAAATTGTCCAACAAGAACAAGGACTACATCTACCGCTTGAAGAAGGAACTGGTTGCCGGCGGCATGAGCGAAGGCGACGCTGACGCCCAGATCGACGGCCTTTTGCCGGAAATCTACGACGCCCAGATCAAGGGGCAGCCGGCCAACGTTTTGTTTGGCGCCGCGCCTAAGCTGAAGGCCAGCCAGATCCTGCACCCGGTCGTTAAGCCGGAAAGGGTGCCGGACAAGCTGGTAGCCCTGGACGGGGCCCTCTTCTACACGGCCATGCTGACGGTTCTGTTTGGGGTCTTGCAATTGTTCACGGACAACAGTAAGTCCACTTCCTCCGGTTCCGGGATCCTGACCTTGATCGTGATGGGTCTGGCCATGGGCTGGTACTTCACCAAATACAACACCTGGATGCAGCCTGACCCGAAGACCGGCAAGCCGGCCTGGGGCAAGGTGATCTGGGGCCTTCTGGGGTCACTTTTGATCATCATGCTGATCGTCTTTGTCCTCTCAATTCCGGCCCTGTCCGTCATCAACCCGGTTCTGCCAGGCTGGGCTGACATCCTGGTGGCCGCAGCCGCTTACGGGATTCGCTGGCTGGTTCGCCGTCACTACGGGATTGAAGGGACTTCTCTCAGCCCGGACAAGCTGACCATGAAGAAAAAGTAAATCAATAGCGTGCTTTTTAATCCTAATGGGTGTAAAATAAGCTGATAAGTATAAAACAAATAGATGCTCAGCATCTATTTGTTTTTGTTTGACGATTTTTTTATAAAAAGCGATGAGCAGTAAAGAGGGAGGTCATTAATGCTTAAAACTTTATTGAAGTCCGTCCGCCAGTACAAAAAAGAGACGCTCTTGTCTCCTTTGTGCGTGGTCGTCGAGGTCTTCATTGAAATGTATATCCCATATATCATGGGGCTCTTGATTGACAACGGGATCAATAAGGGGGACATGGACTACGTGCGCAAGATGGGTCTGTTCACCATCATGCTGGCCCTGGTCTCCCTGGTCCTGGGGGCCAGTGCTAGCTACTTCTCAGCCCACGCGGCAGCCGGCTTTACCGCCAACCTCCGCCATGACATGTTCTACCACATTCAGGACTTTTCATTTGAAAACATTGACAAGTTCTCCAGCGCGAGTCTGGTGACCCGGCTGACGACTGACACCAACAACATCCAGCAGGCCTACCAGATGAGCATCAGAATGGCCGTCCGGGCCCCGTTCATGATGATCATTTCCCTGTTCATGGCAGTTTCGATCAGCTGGAGACTGACACTGATCTTCCTCGTGGCTGTTCCGATTTTGGCTTTTGCCATGATCTTGATCATTAAGAATGCTCGGCCATACTTCCCGAGAATCTTCCGGGCCTATGACGAACTGAACCGGAAGGTCCGGGAAAACATCCGCGGGATCCGGGAAGTCAAGACCTATGTCCATGAAGAAGAGCAGATCGACAACTTTAAAAAGTCCACCAGCAAGATCTACAAGCTCTTCAGACGGGCCATGTTCATCATGGCCTTCAACGGCCCGGTCATGACCATGATGATCGACGCTGTCATGCTGGCCCTGTCCTGGTTTGGGGCAAAACTGATCGTGGGCCATCAACTGGCAACCGGCCAGCTGGTTTCCATGTTCTCTTACACCATGTCCATCTTGATGTCCTTGATGATCCTGTCCATGATCTTCACCCAGCTGATGATGGCTCAGTCAAGCGGGCGCCGGGTGGCTGACGTCTTGATGGCCAAGCCAACTATTGTCAACCCGGCCAAGTCACCTTTGACCAGCGTGACCAACGGGGAAGTCGTTTTTGACCACGTTGACTTCAAGTACAACAAGGAAGATGCCCACTATGCCTTAAAGGACATTGACCTGCGGATCAAGTCCGGGGAAACTTTGGGGATTATCGGGGAAACCGGGTCTTCCAAGTCAACCTTGATTTCCATGATTCCTCGCCTTTACGACGTGACCGGCGGGGCAGTCAGAGTCGGCGGCCACAACGTGCGCTCTTACGACCTTAAGACCCTGCGCGACAACGTGGCGGTCGTTTTGCAAAAGAACGTCCTCTTCACCGGCACTATCAAGGACAACCTCAAGTGGGGGAATGAAAAGGCCAGCGACGAGGAAATCGTCTGGGCAGCCAAGATTGCCCAGGCTGACGGCTTTATCCGGGAAATGCCGGACGGTTATGACACCATGGTCGAACAAGGCGGCAACAATGTTTCCGGGGGGCAAAAGCAGCGGATCACGATCGCTCGGGCCCTGTTGAAGAAGCCGAAGATCCTGATCCTGGACGACTCCACCAGTGCCGTCGACACCAAGACTGAACGGGAAATCCGGGAAGCCTTGAAGCGGGACCTGCCGGAAACGACCAAGATCATCATTTCCCAGCGGATCGTCTCCATCAAGGATGCCGACCGGATCGTGGTCATGAACCACGGGAAGATCGAAGACGTCGGAACCCACGATGAATTGATCAAGCGCAACGACTTGTACTCATCCATCGCCAAGTTCCAGGAAGAAAACAGCAAGTAGGTGATAATCGATGACTAAAAAACAAGCTCAGCAACCATCACAAATGCAGACCTTGACCCGCCTGCTGAAATACGTCTACCGGGTTAGCCCGGCGGCTTTGATCGTTTCCCTGGTCTCCGTGATCATCAGCGCGGCGGCTTCCGTTGTCGGCTCCTTGTTCATTGAACAGGTTATCGACCGCTACATCACGCCCATGCTCAAGCAAAAGAGCCCGGACTTTGGCCCCTTGGCTCACGCTGTTTTGCTCATGGCCGGCGTTTACGCCATCGGTCTGGTCGCCAACTACCTTTTCACCTTGCTGATGATGGTCTTGTCCCAGCAGGTGCAAAAGCAAATCAGAAATGAAATGTTTACCCACATGCAGCGGCTGCCGATAGCCTTTTTTGACCAGAACGAATACGGCGACATCATGTCCCGCTACACTAACGACATCGACACCTTGATGCAGATGATCTCCCAGGCCCTGCCGATGTTCGCTAACTCTGTCTTTTCAGTAGTCTTCGTTTTGGCGGGGATGTTCTATCTCAGCTGGCAATTGACCCTGGTTTCCCTGGTAGTGGTTCTCCTGTCCTTAGGCGTTGTCCGCTACTTGACCGGCAAGTCCAGCTACTACTTTGACCAGCAGCAGAAGACTATGGGCATGGTCAACGGCTACAACGAAGAAATGCTTAACGGCTTGAAGGTCATCAAGGTCTTCTCCCATGAACCGGAAGTCAAGGCCGACTTTGACCGCTACAATGACCAGCTGCGGATTGCCTCAGGTAAGGCCAACACCTATGCCACCATCTTGTTCCCAATCATGGGCAATATCGGCAACCTGCTCTATGTCTTGATCGCCTTGATCGGCGGGGCGGCAATCTTAGCCGGCAACATTCCGCTGACCTTGGGGGCTCTGGCTTCCTTCATGCAGCTGTCCAAGGCCTTCATCATGCCGATCGCTCAGATTTCCCAGCAGCTGAACGCCATCGTTCTGGCTATTGCCGGGGCCCGGCGTATTTTCCAGGTCCTGGATGAAAATGTTGAAGTTGACGACGGCCAGGTAACTATCGAAGAGAAGTCGGGCGTCAAGAATGCCTGGCAGTGGAAGCTGCCGACCGAAAACGGCTTTAAGTACGTGCCAGTCAAGGGTCACATCGTTTTTGACCACGTCAGCTTCGGCTATGTACCAGGCAAGCAGATCCTGCACGACATTTCCCTTGAAGCCAAGCCTGGCATGAAGGTGGCCCTGGTCGGGGAAACGGGGGCCGGGAAGACTACCATTTCCAACATGATCAACCGCTTCTATGAAATTAATTCCGGCACGATCACTTACGACGGGATCGATATCAAGGACATCAAGAAGGATGACCTCCGCAAGTCTGTTTCCATCGTCTTGCAGGAAACTCACATGTTTACCGGCACCATCATGGAAAACATCCGCTTCGGCCGGCCTGACGCTTCAGATGACGACGTCTACCAGGCAGCCCGCCTGGCCCGGGCCGACGAGTTCATCCATGACCTGGATGATGGCTATGAAACGGTGATCGACGGGGGCGGCGGTGACCTCTCTCAAGGGCAGCTGCAGCTGCTCTCCATTGCCCGGGCCATGATCGCTGACACTCCGGTTATGATCCTGGACGAAGCCACCAGTTCCATCGACACCCGGACTGAGCGCCTGGTGCAAGCCGGGATGGACAACCTTTTGGCTGGCCGGACCAGCTTCGTCATTGCCCACCGTCTGTCCACCATCGTCAACTCCGACTTGATCATAGTCCTGGACCACGGTCGGATCCTGGAAGCCGGCAACCACGACCAGCTTCTGGCCAAGCAGGGCTACTACTACGAGCTCTACACCGGCAAAAAAGAAATCCAATAAGAGCGAATCTTATGTTTTGCTAAAATCCAAGTCAGAGCGTACGTCAAAGTACGCTCTTTTTGGTATATTGGTTAAAATAAAAGGTACAATACAGGATAGATAAGTTTGGAATAGAAGAGGTTTTGCAAATGAAAATTCTCGTTGTCGATGATGACCACGAAATCGTGGAACTCTTAAGCATTTATTTGAAGAACGAAGGCTATGAGCCGATTGCCGCCTACAATGGCAAGGAAGCTTTGACCAAGCTCTCAACCACGCCAGATATCGCCTTGATGATTCTGGACGTGATGATGCCGAACCTGTCAGGCATCGATGTGGTCAAGGAAGTTCGCAAAGATTCTGACATTCCGATCATCATCGTCAGCGCCAAGACCGGCGACATGGATAAGATCCAGGGCTTGATCACCGGGGCCGACGACTACGTGTCCAAGCCTTTCAACCCCCTGGAAGTCATGGCCCGGGTCCGGTCCCTTTTGCGTCGCAGCCAGAAGCAGGTCAAGGAAGAGGAGCCTGACGTTTTGGAAGTCGGGCCTCTGATCATCAACAAGGACTCCCATGAGGTCAAGACGGTTGAAGGCAAGGAAATCCAACTGACAGCCCTGGAATTCGGCATTCTTTACCTTTTGGCCAGCCACCCCAACCGGGTCTTCTCAGCTGATGAGATCTTCGAGCGGGTTTGGCAGCAAGAGTCCATTGTCAGCGCCAAGACGGTCATGGTTCACGTTTCCCACTTGCGGGACAAGATCCAGAAGGCCACCGACGGAGAAGAAGTTATCAAGACTGTATGGGGTGTAGGTTACAAGGTTGAAGCCTAAGCAAGACAAAGAAAAACAAGTCGTCCAGGGCAAGCGGCCCCGAGTCAAGCTGACCGCGGCTGAGAAGAGCGAGCTTTTTGCTGAAGGCGTGGTGACGGTCATCATCATGCTGCTCTTGAACATGTCCGTCATCATCCTCTACCATTTGGCGGTCCTGCAGGACAAGAGCCTGGTCAACGGCATTTATTTTTTGAAAAAGACCATGACGATCGGACCGGGCTACCATATCTGGTCCTGGGAAAGAATCGGGATAATTTTGATGGGGATCGCTGACGTCATCGTCTTGTACTGGCGCTTAATCCGCCGCTACCACCAAATGCAGCTGCGGCACATCATTTCCGAATTGCACTATATTGCCAACGGCCACTTTGACCACCGGATTTCCTTCAGCGTCAACAACGACATGCAGAAGGTGATCGATTCCATCAACTCCCTGGTCGACTCAACCGTGGGGGCGATCAATGAAGAAAAGGCGATCGAGCAGTCGAAAGACGAACTGATCACCAATGTTTCCCACGATATCCGGACCCCTTTGACCAGCATCATCGGCTACCTGGGCCTGCTGAAGAACGGGGCCGTGACCAGCCAGGAGGACATGCTCAAGTACATCAATATCGCCTATGACAAGGCTGAGCAGATGAGGTCCCTGGCCAATGACCTTTTCGAGTACACCACCTTGAAGTCGACCAAGACCAAGCTGAACGTGACCCCGATCAATATCAAGGGCATGATGGAGCAGGTGGCGGCCGGCTTTGAGCTAGAAGCGGAGAAGAAGGGCATTGCCTTTAGCGTCAAGGCCCGGCCGGATGATTTGATCGTCAACGCCGACGTGGAAAAGCTGGTCCGGGTCTACAACAACTTGATCTCCAATGCCTTAAAGTACGCGGCTGGGGCCAGCCGGATCAACCTGGTGGCCAACCTGATCAACCACGAGCAGGTTGAGCTGCGGGTTGAGAATAACGGGGAACCGATTCCCAAGGACAAATTGAAGAAGATTTTTGACCGCTTCTACCGGGTGGAAAGCTCGCGCAATACCAAGACCGGGGGCACGGGCTTAGGCCTGTCCATCGTCCAGGGGGCCGTCGAGCTGCACGGGGGGACGATCCGCTGTGAATCAAACAAGGATTGGACCAGTTTCATCATTCTCTTGCCCCGGGATCCCCAGGCAAATAACTTTGCTCTTAGACCTGTGGTATAATTTGAATTGAATCTTAATTGACAGTGAGGAGTAAAAATGAGCATCTCATTAAACACCTGTATTTTAATCTTAAAAGAACACCACCTACTCAAGTCCAGTGCCGTCCAGGACACTGTCCAGACCAGAATGGAGGCTGTTTCTTATGACTCACGCGATGTCCAGAACAACAGCCTCTTCTTCTGCAAGGGGGCGGGCTTCCGGCCAACCTACCTGACCATGGCCAAGGAAAACGGGGCAATTGCCTACGTGGCTGAGCAGCCATACCCGGAAGGCACGGGGATGCACGCCTTGATCGTCCGCAACGTGTCCAAGGCGATGGCCCTTTTGTCATCTGCCTTCTACAGCTTCCCGCAAGACGACCTCTTCCTGGTTGGCTTTACCGGGACTAAGGGCAAGACCACTTCCGCCTACTTCTTAAAGGGGATGCTGGACCAGCTCAACGGGGGCCGGACTGCTCTTTTGTCCTCAGTCGACAACATCCTCGGGCTGTCTCCGGAAGACACCTTCAAGTCCAGCCTGACCACGCCGGAATCACTGGACTTGTTCAGAGACATGCGGCGGGCAGTTGACAACGGCATGACCCACATGGTTATGGAAGTGTCATCCCAAGCCTACAAGAAGAACCGGGTCTTTGGCCTGACCTACGACCTGGGCTTCTTCCTGAACATCACCCCGGACCACATCGGGGTCAACGAGCACCCGAACTTTGAGGACTACCTCCACTGCAAGCTGCAGCTTTTGGTTAACTCCCGCAAGTGCATCATCAACGCGGAAACCGACCGTTTCGCTGATGTTTACGCGGCAGCAACGACCACGACCAACCCGGACAGCATCTACCTGTTTGCCCGGGACGGCTTTGAAAACCCGGATCTGAAGAAGCCGATCGACTTCCGCTACAAGTCCGTGGAAACTGACCTGGCTGAAACCAAGTTCATCTTGACTACGGCTTCAAGCAAGGCCCACAAGCTGCCAATCTCTGGTGAATACACTCTGCAGATGATCGGCGACTTCAACGAAACCAACGCTACCGGCGCCATCATCGGGGCTGGCCTAGCCGGGATGAGCTATGAAGACTGCGCCAAGGGGATCCGGCACGTGACCATCCCAGGCCGGATGGAAACCGTCACGACCCAAAAGCACGGCTTGATTGTGGTGGACTATGCCCACAACAAGGCCTCGATGCTGGCCTTGATGCGGTTCATGCGCCGGGAATTCACCAACCCCCGGATTATCGTCGTGGTCGGCGCGCCTGGGGACAAGGGAATTTCCCGCCGGCCGGGCTTCAGTGAAAGCTTGACGGCGGAAGCTGACAAGGCCTACCTGACCACGGACGACCCTGGCTTTGAAAATGCCCAGGACATCTGCGAGGAAATCGATGCCGGGATCGACCACTCCAAGTGTGAAACGGTTATCGAACTGGACCGGGAGAAGGCCATCAAGGAAGCCATTTCCGAAGCTGGCCCGAACGACGTGGTCCTGCTCTGCGGCAAGGGGGCTGACGCCTTCCAGAAGATCCGCGGGGTAGACACCCCATATGCCGGCGATATTGTTATCGCCCGGCAGGTGGTCCAGGAATTAGAAAAGTAAGGATTGATATTTAGTGAAGCATTTCTTTAGCATTATTGGCGGGATGGGGACCATTGCGACCGAAAGCTATGTCCGCTTGATCAACCACCGGGTCAAGATCAGCAAGGACCAGGACTACTTGAACTACATCCTGGTCAATGATGCCCAGGTGCCAGATCGGACGGCCTACATCAAGGACCACAGCCAGCCGAATTTTTTCAATGCGCTTAAAGAAGATGTTTTAGGCCAGGCCAAGCTGGGGCCGGACTTCATGGTCATGCCCTGCAACACGGCCCACTACTTTTATGACGACCTGGCGGCCTTGACCGACATTCCCTTCCTGCACATGATGCGGATTGCCGTGCACCAATATGTCGACCAGTTCCCAAACAGTCCCAAGATCGGCTTGATCGCGACTGAAGGGTCAATTTACGACCACCTTTATGAAGACGAGATCCACCGGGTGGGACGGGAAGTCGAATTCGGCGGTCCCGAGATCCAGCCGATGGTGACGGAATTGATCTACCGGGACATCAAGGAGAAGGGGATCGTCGACAAGGAGCTCTACCATGAGATCCTCCGCAAGATGCACGACGAATATGGCTGCGACGTGATCCTGCTGGGCTGCACGGAACTTTCCTTAGCCCAGGAGCAGTCGCCGGACCACCCCTACCAGGTTATCGACCCCCAGTCGATCATCGCTGACGTGTCGATCGAACTGGCTCTGGCGATCAGGAACGGGCAAGATCCCCGCCAGGCCTGTCAGAAATATCTATATGACTAAATAAAAGAACAGGGTTTCCTGGTCTTTTTTGCTTGCCTGGCTAATTTTAAGTATGTTTCTGTCAAAAAAAGTCAATTTTTTAGGAAAATCGCTCATTTTTGACGAAAAATGATTGCTTTTGACTGAGAAAGCCTTCACAATAGATAACGAGGTAAGATAAAGATGCTGACGGAAGAGCGGCAACAAATGATTGCCCATTATGTAGATGAACATCAGATTTGCCGCGTAACGGAACTTTGCCGCTTGACCTCGACATCCGAGTCGACGATCAGACGCGATCTGAGTGAAATGGAAGACCGGGGTCTGCTTAAACGGGTCCACGGCGGAGCGCAGAGCCTGCAAACTTTTGGCCAGGATGTGGCCCAGCAGATCCGCTTCAATCTGAACAGGGATGACAAGCTGGCTATTGCCCGCCTGGCCGCCAGGAAGGTCCACCCGCACGACTATCTCTTTTTAGACGCGGGGACGACCATTTATGAAATGGTTCCCTTTTTAAAAGAGATCAGCGGCCTGCACGTGGTGACCAACGGGCTGGAAACGGCCCTGGCCTTGACTGACGCTGGAATTGACTGCTGCCTTTTAGGCGGCCATGTCAAGCGGCAGACCCACGCGGCCATTGGCGCGACCACTGTCTCCCGCCTGCAGGAGCTGAACTTCAACGCGGCTTTCATTGGGGCCAACGCCCTGAGCCCGGCCGGCTTTTTAACCACACCGGACACTGAGGAAGCTGCCGTGAAAAGGACGGCTATCCAGCAAAGCCAGCAGGCTTTCGTTTTAATCGACCGCAGCAAATTTAACGCGGTAACTTTTGCCGAATTCGCCAAGACCGACCAGGTGACCATCATCAGCCGCCTGGAGGCTGGCGACCGGGAGAAATTGCCAGTAAATATTCAACTTGAGGAGGCTAAATAATGATTTACACCGTGACTGTCAACCCAGCTTTGGACTACGTTCTGCAACTGCCAGAAGTCAAGGACGGGGAGACCAACCGGTCAAGCGACACCCAGTTCTTAGCTGGGGGCAAGGGGATCAACGTTTCCCAGATTCTTAACCAATTAGGCGTGGACAACACTGCCTGGGGCTTTGTCGGCGGCTTTACCGGCGAAGAATTGATCCGCCAATTGAACGTCAAGAAGATCAGCAGCGACTTCGTAAGAATCAGCGACGACACCCGGGTGAACGTTAAGATCCATGCCCAGGAAGAAACTGAAATAAACGCGGCTGGCCCGGACATTACCGACCAGGAAGTCGCAGCCTTCAAGTCCCGCCTGGACGACCTGGAAGCAGGCGATGTCGTTGTTTTGAGCGGCAGCCTGGCTCCAAGCCTGCCAACGGACTTCTACGAAAGCCTTTTGCCGCTGATCCGGGAAAAGGGGGCGGAATTCGTCGTTGATACGACTGGCGAAGCCCTGCTGCGTACTTTGAAGTTCAATCCATTGGTTATCAAGCCAAACCACCACGAACTGGCTGACCTTTTTGACACCAGCTTCTCATCAACTGCCGACATGCTGGAAGCAGCCAAGAAGTTGCAGAAGCTGGGCGCGCAAAACGTCATGATCTCCATGGCTGGCGAAGGTGCTTACCTGGTAACTGCTGACCACGTCTACCACGCCAACGCGGCCACGGGCACGGCGGTCAACTCCGTTGGCGCCGGGGACTCCATGATTGCCGGTTTCGTCGGCACCTGGTTTGAAAAGCACGACGCGGCTGAAGGCCTCCGGGTCGGTAGCGCCTGCGGCGGGGCAACGGCTTTCACTGAAGACATCGCGGTTAAGAGCCAAATCGACGCCGTTTTGCCGCAAATCAAGATCGACGTCGTTGAATAAAGGGAATAAGAAGTAACAAAGTATTTTTTAGTAACTGAGGAGAACAAGATGCGGATTAAAGACATTTTGAGCCCAGAGTCGATGATTATGGACTTGCAGGCTACCACCAAGGAAGAAGCCATCAACGAAATGGCCGACTTGGAAGTAGCTACGGGCGTCGTCAACAACAAGGAAAAGTTCGTTGAATCCATCTGGGCCCGGGAAAAGGAATCCACTACCGGGATCGGTGGCGGGATTGCCATGCCTCACGCCAGAAACGAATACATTAACAAGGCTCGGGTGCTTTTTGCCAAGAGTGAAAAAGGCGTGGACTTCGATTCATTAGACCAGCAGCCAGTCTACCTCTTCTTCATGATCACTGCCCCAGCCGGTGCGGACAACACCCACTTGCAAGCCCTGGCTAAGCTGAGCAGCCTCTTGATCAACCCTGACCTGGTTGAAAAGCTGAAGGCAGCTAAGACGGCTGACGAAGT
Source organism: Lactobacillus delbrueckii subsp. jakobsenii ZN7a-9 = DSM 26046 (assembly GCF_001888925.1). Classification (NCBI taxonomy): domain Bacteria; kingdom Bacillati; phylum Bacillota; class Bacilli; order Lactobacillales; family Lactobacillaceae; genus Lactobacillus; species Lactobacillus delbrueckii. The sequence goes on along the minus strand of NZ_CP018218.1, from coordinate 211,382 downwards.
TATCGACCTCTTCAGCCAGGCAGAAGCTGACAAGGACAAGGAAGACGCTGAACGCGAAGCCGAGCTGGCCGCTAAGAAGGAAGCAGAAGCTAAGGCAGCTAGTGACGAAAAGCCATTGATCGTCGGCGTTACTGCCTGCATCAACGGGATCGCCCACACTTACATGGCTGAAGAAGCCCTGATCAAGGCCGGTAAAAAGCGCGGCGTTGAAGTCCGGATTGAAACCAACGGTTCAGAAGGCGTTAAGCACGAACTGACTGCTGACGAAATCAAGCGGGCTAAGGGTGTTATCATCGCTTCCGACAAGCAGGTCAAGATGGCCCGCTTTGACGGCAAGCAACTGGTCAAGCACCCAGTTGTTGACGGGATCAACAAGCCAGACCAACTGATTGACGAGATCCTGTCCGGCAAGGGCAGCGTTTACCATGCAGAAGCTGGTGAAGCCAGTGAAAGCTCAGCTGCAAGCGACGGCAGCGTATGGTCAACCATCTACCGGCACTTGATGAGCGGTATTTCCCACATGCTTCCGTTCGTTATCGGTGGCGGTATCTTGATGGCCATCTCCTTCCTGGTTGAACAATACATGGGTGGCGCCAAGAGCCCGGCCTTCATCTTCTTGAACAGTGCTGGTAACCTGGCCTTCGCCTTCATGGTTCCGGTTCTGGCCGGCTACATCGCTGAATCAATCGGTGACCTGCCAGCCTTGATGCCAGGTTTCGTCGGTGGTTTCATGGCCTCAATCGCCAACTCTTCCTTGGGTGGCTCTTACGCTGTTAACGCCGACGTCAAGGCTGCTTCACCAGCCGGCTTCCTGGGCGGGATTGCCATCGGTTTCATCGCCGGTTACCTGATCTTGGGCCTCAAGAAGCTCTTCGCTAAGCTGCCGAAGAACGTTGAAGGTATGAAGCCAATGTTGCTCTACCCAATCTTTGGTCTGCTCTTAGTAGCCTTGATCATGTACTACATCATCAACCCGGTCTTCGGTGCCTTGAACGGGGTTATCACTAACTTCTTGAACGGCATGGGCACTGGCAACCTGGTTCTCTTGACCATGATCCTGGCCGGCATGATGAGTATCGACATGGGTGGTCCTTTCAACAAGGCCGCTTACGTCTTCGCTTCAGGTGCCTTCGCCAACGACCCGACTTCCAAGACCTCAGCTATCTTGATGGCTGCCGTTATGGTTGGTGGTATGGTAGCACCATTCGCGACTGCTATCGCGACTACTTTCTTCAAGAACAAGTTTACCGAAGATGAACGCCGGGCCGGTGTTTCCAACTGGATCCTGGGCTTCTCCTTCATCACTGAAGGGGCTATCCCATTCGCCAGTGCTGACCCGCTGCACGTTATCGTTTCATCAATCGTCGGCAGTGCTGTCGGCGGGGCCCTGGTGGGTCTGTGGCATGTCGGCGTGCCAGCACCTCACGGTGGTTTCTGGGTTATCGCTTTGTCCAGCAACTGGCTGGGCTACCTGGGCGCCGTAGCTGTCGGCTCAATCGTAGCTGCTTTGATGATGGGCTTCTGGAAGAAACCAATTGAAAAGTAAACAAATAAGTTAAAATGCAAAACAGGAGGGGATTAAGTCCCTCCTGTTTTTGTGTTTAGCCCTAAATTTTCTTTTTAGAAAAAATACTGGCATTCTCCTGGAAGATTTGTTATACTCTACTGTTACAGATTTTTTAAATGCGGACAAAAAGCAAGTAATAGCGGGCAAAATTCTGTAAGATAGATAGTGGAAAAAGCAAAAGAAAGCAAAAGTTTTATACTTACTGAAAAATGAGACGATTTATTACGAGAATGGAGCAGAAAAGATGATCAAGTTAATCGCGACCGACATGGATGGTACCTGGCTCAACTCCAAGAAGGAGTACGACCTGGACAAGTTCAAGCAAATCATGGACCTAGCCAGGGAAAAGGGGGTCAAGTTCGTCATCGCCAGCGGCAACCAGTATGAAAACCTGGTTACCCGTTTTCCAAAAGAATACCTCAGCCAGCTCTACTTCGTGGCTGAAAACGGGGCCTATGTCTTGAAGGGGCGGGAAATCCTCAACATCGTGGACTTAAACAGCGATGAACTGGCCATGATCCACGAGATCAAGGAAAAGTACGGCCAGGACCACCCGACTGTCTTGGCCGGGGTGAATAGCGCCTACACCTTGCAGAGCTACGGGGAAGAGTTTTACAACTACCTCCACCTTTTTTACCAGGAACTGAAAGCCGTGGACAACTACGAAAGCGTCAAGGACCGGATCTTCAAGTTCACTGTGGCGACCGGGGAAGGGGAATCATCAGCCTTTGCTCAGCAGCTCAAGCGGGAATTCCCGAGCCTGGACATGGTGGCCGGCAGCGACTCAGCCGTTGACATCAGCAAGCTGGGCATGAACAAGGCGGTAGGCCTCAAGCTTTTGGGCAAGCGCTACGGGATCCCGGCTGACGAAATGGTGGCCTTCGGCGACGGGGGCAACGACGTGGCCATGCTCCAATACGTGGGCCAGAGCTACGCGACAGCTACGGCTTTGCCGGAAGCCAAGCGGGCGGCTAACGGGATTATCGGCTCAAGCGATGAAAGTGCAGTCCAGGACAAGGTCCTGGACTTGCTGAAGAAGCTATAGAGAGACTGAGACTAGAGGTAAGTAAATGAGTAAAGTTTTGCAGGTCGTGGACTTGAGCATGAAGTTCGACGACCAGGAGATTTTTAAAAAGCTCAATTTCAGCTTGGAGACCGGGTCCATGACGGCTCTTTTGGGCCCTAACGGGGCCGGGAAGACCACCCTGGTCAGAATACTGATAGGGATGCTGAGTCCCAGCCACGGCTATTTTGAGCTGGCTGACGACGTAAAGGTGGGCTATGTGCCTCAGTTCCGCAATATTGACCCGGACTATCCCTTGTCAATCAAGTCTTTTATCGAATTAAACACGCCTTTTTGGAAGAGCCAGAAGGTTAAGGACCAGGTCAACAATATTTTGCAGGAGACCCACTTGAAAGGCCTGGCGGACACCAGGATGGGGGAGGCTTCCGGCGGGCAGAAGCAGCGGGCCTACCTGGCCCAGGCCCTCTTGGACCAGCCGAACTTCATCATTTTGGATGAAGCCACGGCCAGCCTGGACCCTAAGGCCAAGGAAGAATTGATGAGCCTAATCGCCCACCTCAACCATGAACACAAGATGACGGTCTTGTTCGTCACCCACGACATTCCTTTGGCCAAGCGCTATATGAAGGACTATCTTTACTTAAGCGACGGGACGGTCAGCCAGGGGAAGATGGAAGATTTTAAGGAGAGTTTCAACTGATGTTTGCCTACGAATTCATGCGCAATGCTTTTTGGGCGGCCACCTTTATCGCGATTACCTGCGGGGTGGTGGGCGTCTATGTCGTGGCCCGCAATTTCAGTTTCCTGGCCCACACCCTGTCGGAAATCGGCTTTGCCGGGGCGGCTTTTGCCGTTTTGATGGGACTGAAGCCTTTGACGGGGATGCTGATTTTTGCCCTCCTGGGTTCAATCGGGGTCGGGGAATTGTCCATGCAGACTGAGCAGAAGGAGTCGTCGATTTCCGCGATTTCCGCCTTCTTCGTCGGCCTGGGGATCCTCTTTTTGTCCCTGTCCAGCTCAGCCAGCAGCTACGCGACCAACATTTTGTTCGGGTCCATTATCGGGGTGTCCAGATCCAGCGTCTATCAGCTGGTCGGCCTGTCAGTGGTTGTCTTATTGATCATTTTTGCCATCCAGCGGCCCCTAAACTATGATTCCTTTGATCATATCGGGGCAGCGGCCCACCACATCAATACCGGCTTTGTCGGGGTGGTCTTCCTGGTGGCTTTGGCCATGGCGGTTTCCATTGGCTCCCAGGTGGTCGGGTCCATGCTGGTCTTTGTCCTTTTGACCATGCCATCATCAACGGCCCGTTATTTGGGCAAGTCGATTCCGAGCATGCTGGCCTGGTCGGTCGGCCTGGCCCTGTTGGGGGTCTGGGCCGGGCTGTGCTTGGGCTACATCACCAACTGGCCGGTAACCTTTTTCATTTCTGTAATTGAGGTAACGGCTTACCTGCTGGTTTACTTCACCCAAGCCAGAAAGAAGCGGGCGTAGTCAAATATGGAATTTTAGGAGCTCTTGAGCTCCTTTTCTTTTGCCTAAAATTGTATTTTTCTATGCAATACTGGGCTTGAGAGCATTTTTTGCCAGTTAAGCATACAGAGTTTTTATCAAAAAGGGGGAAGTAAAAATGATCTAATCTACTGCGCTAACTGCGGCGCCAGCAAGGCACACTATGCCAAGGATAAGCAAATCGTGCAGCCTCTCCAGGAATACTAAGACCAAGGCAAGCAGCGAAGACGCTTTAGACCTTCTCCAGGCAAGGCAAGCAGCGAAGACGCTTTAGACCTTCTCCAGGACATCTGGGATGACAATGGCAGCGAAGACTGGGTCAACGGCAGCAATACCGGCTACCTCAGCATCAAGAAGCTGCACGACAACTGGGACGACTCTGACTCAGTCGCTAATTACAACGAAGTCGTCAGCGTCCTGTCTACCAGTTCGGCCAGCAGCGGCAAGACTTACGTCAACTACACGGTCACCCACAAGCTCTCTTACACCGGTGACACCGGTGACAAGGATGACACTAGCGTGACTGACACTTACCAAAACGGGATCATCAGCCAGGACAGTGACGGCGACTACGTTTTGGAAAAATTAGGTACGCCTAACGCTAAATAGCAAAATTTTTTAAATCTTTTTTGACGATCAATAGAGGCAACCTTGTTAACAAACAAGTTTGTGAAAAAATATATAGAGCCCCGCAATAGCGGGGCTTTTTTGGATCTTTCTTTTAGCAAACAAAAATATTGTGAAATAAGTTCAAGTACAAGCGCTAATATATCAACGTTTTAAAGCAAAATTCACATGACTTTTTAAGCGCTTTCATGTACAATAATCCTTGTGAAAAATACTTATAGAAGGAGTTATCTGAATATGGGTTAAATTCATTTTTGCCTTGATCCCGATCGTCTGGATGATCATCTCTCTGACAGCCTTGAAGATGCCTGCGGCCAAGGCAGCCGTTATTTCTCTTATCCTGGCAATCATTTTGGCCATTACTGCCTTCCAGTTGCCAGTCGTTGACACTTTGACCGGGACCTTGGAAGGGATCCTGGGCGGCCTGTTCTCGATTGTCTACATCATCGTGGCCGCCATGTTCACCTCCAAGGTAACTTTTAAATCCGGCGCCATGCAAAAAATCCAGGACATGCTCTGTGGTCTGACGACCGACAAGCGGGTCCTGGTCCTCTTGATCGCCTGGGGCTTCGGGGGCTTCCTGGAAGCCATCGCCGGCTTCGGGACCGCTGTTGCCATCCCGGCCAGCATCTTGATGACCTTCGGGATCAACCCGATTGAAGCTTCCGTTATCTGCCTGGTGGCCAACACCACTCCAACTGCCTTCGGGGCGGTCGGCCTGCCAGTCATCACCTTGGCCCAGACTGCCGGCCTGGACGTGATGAACATGGCCTTCGTGGTATCTCTGCAGCTGAGCGTTTTGATCCTGGTTATCCCTTACATCTTGGTTGGCCTGGTCGGCGGGGGCGTCAAGGCTATCAAGGGGGTAGGCTTCATTACCTTCATGTCTGGTCTGGCTTTTGCCTTGCCGCAAATCTTAGTGGCTAAGTACGTTGGGGCGGAATTGCCAGCCATCGCCGGTTCCATCGTCTGCATCCTGGTTACGGCCCTCTTGGCCAAGCGGCACAAGGACGTGCCGGAATACTCCGCTTCTACCGGGGACATTGCCAAGCACTCAGCTGGTGAACTGCTGCAAGCCTGCGCGCCATTCATCTTAGTTTTCGTCTTCGTTTTGGCCGCTTCATCCTTGTTCCCAGCCGTTAACAGCCTGCTCAACTCCGCGACTTTGAAGTTCCAGGTTTACACTGGCAAAAATGCTGGTCAGTTCAGCCTCAACTGGCTGTCTTCACCAGGGACCTTGATCTTGTTGGCTACCTTCATCGGGGCCATGATCCAGGGCTTGAGCGTTAAGGAAACTTTTGGAATCCTCTGGAACCTGATTAAGGGGATCGGCAAGACGGCGGTGACTATTTCCGCTATCGTGGCCCTGGCTAAGGTTATGGGCTATGCCGGCATGACCAGTGCCATCGCGGTTGTTTTGGTCAAGGTCATGGGTCCGGTTTACCCATTGATCGCGCCAATCATCGGTGCCCTGGGGACTTTCGTGACGGGGTCAGACACCAGTTCCAACATCCTTTTCGCCAAATTGCAGGCCTCAGCTGCCCGAAGCCTGGGCGTGAGTCAGACTTGGGTCGTGGCCAACAACATGGTCGGGGCTACTGCCGGGAAGATGATTTCCCCGCAATCCATCACGGTTGCGTCTACCGCTATCGGCCAGGAAGGCAGCGAAGGCACGATCTTGAAGCAGGCCTTCAAGTGGTGCGGGATCTACACTGCAATCATCTGTATCTTCCTGTACCTGGTCGGCTTGGCTACGGGACAGCTGCACTTCTAGTACTTCTAATTTTTTGAGCAGATTCTAAAAAGCAAAAGATTGGCCCAAAAGTAAGCGATTAAATGCTATGATAATCCTTGTAAGTTAACAGTAATTGATAGTAATTTTTTAATGATTGAGGAGATTTCCATGACACATTACATCAAGGGCTTCCCGCAAAGCGAAGCAGATGAAGACTTAAAATTTGTTAACGTTGATGAGCTTGAAGAAAAGGCCAAGGAAGTAATGCCGGAAGGGGCTTACTACTACGTAGCTTCAGGTTCAGAATATGAATGGACTTGGAGAAACAACACTACTGCCTTCAACCACTACCAGATTGTTCCCCGGGCCTTGACCGGGATGGACAACCCGTCAACTGAAACTGAATTCCTGGGCATGAAGCTGAAGACGCCGATCATGATCTCACCAATCGCTTGTCATGGGATCTCCCACGCTGACGCTGAAGTTGCTACCCAAAAGGCGGCAGCTTTGGCTGGGGCCATGTTTACTTCCAGCACTTACGGCAACAAGCCGGTTGAAGAAATCGCTGCCGCTGCGCCAGATGCTCCGCGGATGTTCCAGCTTTACCTTTCAAAGAACTGGGACTTCAACAATATGGTCTTTGACGCGATCAACGCTGCTGGCTACAAGGCAATCCTGTTGACGGTTGACGCTTTGGTATCAGGCTACCGGGAAGCCAACCTGCGGACCAACTTTGCCTTCCCGGTACCGCTGGACTTCTTCACCCGTTTCCAAGGCGCCAAGGGCGAAGGGCAAACGGTTGCGCAAATGTACGCTTCCAGCGCCCAGAACATCGGTCCGGATGACATCAAGCGGATCAAGGAAATGTCCGGCTTGCCAGTCATCGTTAAGGGTGTCAACTGTGCTGAAGACGTTGAAGTTGCTTTGACTGCCGGCGCAGACGGCGTTTACGTGACTAACCACGGTGGCCGGGAAATCGACGGTGCTCCTGCAACTATCGATGTATTGCCAGAAGTTGTTGAAGCAGTCAACGGCCGCTGCCCGGTTATCTTCGACGGTGGTGTCCGCCGGGGCTCCCATGTCTTCAAGGCTTTGGCTTTAGGGGCTGACCTAGTTGGTATTGGCCGTCCTTACCTTTACGGCCTGGCTTTGGGTGGCCCGCACGGGGTTGCTTCAGTCATCAACGAATTGAACGATGAATTGAAGATCGACATGCAACTGACTGGCTGCAAGACTATTGAAGACGTTAAGCACGCCCGCTTGACTGACTTCCAGTACGCTGGCGACACTAAGCCATCCAGCACTGACCCGCGGGTACGCAAGCCATACCCAGTTACCGCGGTCAACCAAATCAAGTCTGAACCAGACGCGGCTACTGGTGCTTCACACCACTAAGATTGAACATGTGTCAAGTTTAATAGCAAAAAACGAAGCTACTCACTTTGAGCAGCTTCGTTTTCTTTTCTACAATTTTTTGATTAAGTCAGTAAATTCGTCCAGTCTTTCCGCAAAAACCTTGAAGGCATCTTCCAGGTAGTCGGACTTGGTCATGTCGACGCCGGCCTTCTGCATGATGTTGATCGGGTAGTCGCTGGAGCCGGACTTAAGGAAGTCCAGGTACTTCTCCTTGTCTTCCTGGCTGCCGTAAGTAATCTTGTTAGCCAGGGCAGTCGCCGCGGCAAAGCCGGTCGCGTATTGGTAGACGTAGAAGTTGTAATAGAAGTGAGGAATCCGGGCCCATTCCAGGGCGATGTCGCTGCCCAGGCTGATCGCCGGGCCGTAGTACTGCTGGTTGAGCCGGTCGTAGAAGCCGCACAGGTAGTCAGCCGTCAAGGCTTCACCCGCCTGGTCGCTTTCATGAATGAACTTCTCGAATTCCGCGAACTGGGTCTGCCGGTAGACCGTTCCCTTAAAGGAGCTCAAGTAGTAGTCGAGCAGGAAGGCCCGGGTCTTTGGATCCGTTACCCGATCCAGGAAGTAGTTGGTCAGCAGGTTTTCATTGGTCGTTGAGGCAATTTCCGCGACAAAGATCGGATAGTCCCCGTACACGTATGGCTGGTTTTCCCGGGTGTACATGCTGTGGACTGAGTGGCCGGTCTCGTGGACCAGGGTGTAGAGGGAATCCAGGTCCCCCTGCCAGTTCAAGAGCTCATAGGCGTCGGTGTCATAAGCCCCGCCGGAGTAGGCTCCGCTTTGCTTGTGCATGTTAGCCACGTGGTCGATGCAGCGGTTATTGAAGAGGTAGTCGACGTGTTTGACATAGTCCTCGCCCAAAACCTGCAGGGCCTCTCTGGCCTGGGCCTTGGCTTCAGCGAAAGTGTAGCTGAGGCTTGGCTTGCCCGTGATCGACACGTACATGTCCCACATTTGCAGGTCGCCCTTCAGGTCCAGGATCTCTTCGCGCAAGTTGACATAGCGGTGGAGGAGGTCCAGGTGCTTGTGGACGCTAGTCAAAAGCTGGTTGTAGACGTCGACAGGGATGTTGTTTTCTGACAGAGCCGCGGCTAAGGCGTCCTGGTAGTGGTGGGTCTGGGCATCAAAGTTGTGGGCCTTGACATTGCCGGCCAATGTTGAGGCAAAAGTTGACGCGAACTGGCCGTAGACAGCGTAAAGGGCGTCAAAGGCGTCCTCTCTGACTTCCCTGTTCTGGGACTGGATCAAGATGTCGTAGTTGGCTTCCGTCAGTTCCACTGCTTCCCCGTCTTCATCTTCAATGTAAGGGAATTGCAAATCGGAGTTGGTCAAGACGTTGAAGGTGTTGGCCGAAGCTGACAGGGCATCCCCGGCCGCCGATACCAGCTTCTCCTCTTCAGCTGGCAAAACGTGCTCTTCCTGCTTGACGATCTGTTCCAAATAGTGCCGGTAGTTTTCCAGTCTTGGCTCTTCCTTGAAAAAGGCGTCCAGGCCCTCTTTCCCCAAGGCTAAAACAGCCGGCTGAATGAAGGCAACAGCCGCCTGGTATTCAGCGGCCAGGCTCTGGGCGCGGGAATTGAGGGCCAGCTTCTTCTGGTTGCTGGTGTCGACGTCGCTGGCCATGCTGGCATAGACGTAGATCTTGGACAGGCGGCGGTCAACGGCAAAAATCTGGGTCAAGCGGTCATAGAGGACGGCCGCGCTCTCCGTAAAGCCGTCTTCCAAGGCCGGCAGGGCCTTGACTTCCTGCTTGACAGCTTTAAAGGCGGCCTCCCAGTCCGCCTCAGTCTTGAAGATCCGGGTCAAGTCCCAGGTCTGTTCTTTGGGAACCTCACTGCGATAAGGGATTTCCATACGATACCTCTTCTTTTTCTCATTTCTTTTAGTGTGTTTACGATACTTGATATTCTACTGCTGCAAAAAAACGTGTGCAATGTAGCCAAACCGTAATCTTTGACTACGTATGTCCAAAGACATGAATACAGACATTTTTCTTATTGCCGTCATCACCAGTATTCCGATATCCCAACAAGGGGGTAACCGCATTGACCAGCGCAGGTACCGAAGCACCACTCTTGCAACTTCAGGGAAAGGCTCTCACCAATCCTCGGGTACAGCCAACCCGCATGACTTTGGTTTGCCCCAGCCTGGTTGGGCCTTATCAAAGAAATTGTTCCAAGCCTTACCCAAATCAGAAATTGCCAGTTGCTGAATCCGGGCTGACTGTGCATACTGCCAGTCTTTTTTATCGGCAACTAACATATTACGAACTCTTCGTTCACTCGATGAAGGCTTGTCTTTAAGCAGCACTTTCTGTTCTTCGGTCAGCTTTTTGGAGTCGGTGGACAAAGAAGATTTAAGTGTTTGTCTTACCTTATACATTTCATTCCACAAGGCGAGGCCTTGATTCCAGCAATAACGACGGTAGTCACAAGCTTCATCCAAAACTTTTCTCATAGTCTTGTTGGGACGTAGTTCATAGACTCTTGTCTGAATTAATTCTGCCGGTGCTTCTTTTACCTGTTCCGCCGTTTGATTTCACCGCCTTTCAGAATTATATCTTTGTTTCGAGGAATATTTTAGCAGGTATTCCTGCTGATTTCCAAACATACGTTTTTGAAGTGTGGGTGAAAGCTGGGATCTATCCTAAAGCAAAGTTCCGGATTTCCCTAAATTAATTGAACTTAGAACCTACCTGTTATCTCTTACATATAATCAAACACATTAAGTACGTTTTTTGCCACTAGTATTGTCCTCTCAAAGCGGCTTTTTGCCAAAAAATAAGATAGTCTAAATATTACCACGCCTGGTTTATTAAATGCCTTTTTCATGCGAAAATAAATAATAGCAAATTACTAAAGGGGTTAGTCCATGGAAGAGCAACACAGCAGAAGACAACAGAAAATTTTTCGTAATGTGACTCTTGTCCAGGCTGGCTTTTTGAAAAAGTCCCGCCGTCCTTTGCCGACCATCATTGGCCTCTTGGTGACCTTTGCCGTCATGATCGCGGTGACCTGGGGGGCGCATGCTTACTTCTCCCTGCATTCAGCCTTGGTGAGCATGAACGGCAATAACGGCAGCACGGCGACCAGTGCCCGGATCGCGACCAAGAAGCCGATCTCGATTCTGGTTTTAGGGGTCGACCAGGGGCTTGAGGGGAGAAATGACAAGGGGAACTCGGACACCATCATCCTGGTGACCGTCAACCCAACGACCAAGAAGGCGACCATGACTTCGATTCCCCGGGATACCTTGACGGAAATTCTGGGTGAAACGAGCAGCACTAGCTACTACATGTTCAAGGTCAACTCGGCCTACCAGTTTGGGGGCAGCAGCGGGTCGGTCAAGACGGTTTCGGCCATGCTCAACGTGCCGATCAACTATTATGTGGAAGTTAACATGAAGGCCTTGAAGGGCCTGGTCAACGCTTTAGGCGGGGTTGACGTCAACGTGCCGTTTAGTTTCAGCTATGACTGGTGTGACTTTAAGAAGGGCAAGCAGCACCTGGATGGCCGCCATGCCATCGCTTATGCCCGTATGCGCTATGACGACCCCCGGGGGGACTACGGCCGGCAGCTGCGGCAGCGGCAGATCATCCAGGCTGTGGTCAAGAAGGGCTTGTCCGTCAACGGTTTAGCCAACTACCAGAAGCTGCTCAAGGTTTTTGCCAAGTACGTCAAGACCAATTTGACTTTTGGCGACATGACCAGCCTGGCCATCAACTACAGAGGCGCGGCCAGCAACATCTCCAGCGGCTACATCCAGGGCCACGACGCGACGATTTCCGGAACCAGCTTCCAGATAGCGTCAACTGAAGAATTGCAGAAGTGGTCCAACAAGCTGAGAAAGAGCCTGGGCTTGTCCACGCAGACTTTGACCAACCAGGAAACCCGGCAGAACAGTCTGAACGAGACTTATAACGGGGTCGACTTCTCCAGCAATGAGACCATCACCAACTACACGATTTATGAAGCCAACTCAATTACGCCAAGAAACAGTGATTCTTGGTAGTGCTGACAATCATGCCTCTAGCTTAGCTAGGGGTATTTTTTCCCTTTCAGCAATAATTTTCCTACTATCCAGGGGGCAAAATACGTTAAGATAGTTGATAGAATTAGGAGGAATTTTCGTGAAAAAACGCTATTATCCATACATCTACGGCGGGATTGCCGGCGTAATGACTTTCATCGCCATGTTCTACATCTGCCGGCACTCTTTCGCCTTAACCAATACCCAGTCCCTGGTCTGGGGCATCATCGGCGCCATCCTGGTCTTCGTGAGCTCGTCTTACACCGAATACGCGATTGCCGAAATCCAGCGGATCTCTGACAAGTACCACCTGGATGAGGAATTCCTCTCCGGCTTAACCAAGCTCAGTCCCAGCTACTTCCGGGTGGCTGACGACCACCTGCACTTGACCGCCCCGCGCTATCTCTGGCCGCGGATCCTCAAGACCCTGCAGAAGTACGACCATGAGCGCAAGCAGGCGGAAAACTTTCACCTGTAAGAAAGGAAAAAATTTTGAGTTTACTGACCGTCAGCGGCTTGACCCAGGGCTTTGCGGAAAAGACCCTCTATGAAGACGCCAATTTCGTTTTAAACAAGGAAGACCACATGGGGGTCACCGGCCAAAACGGGGTCGGCAAGTCCACCTTGATCAAAATCCTGACCGGGGAAATCCTCCCTGATGAAGGGTCAGTCAAGTGGCAAAACAAGCTCTCCGTCGGCTACCTGGACCAGTACGCCAAACTGACGCCCGGTCTGACCATGCGGGACTTTTTAAAAACTGCCTTTGACCAGCTCTACCAAGATGAAGCCCGGTTGAACCAGCTTTACATCGATTACAGCGAAAGCGGCGATGAGGCCCTTTTAACTAAAGCCGGACGCCTGCAGACCTACCTGGAAGAAAACAACTTCTATGACCTGGACACAGAAATCGACCGGGTGGCCAGCGGCTTAGGCCTGGCTGAACTGGGCTTTGACCGGGACGTCTCCCAGCTTTCCGGGGGCCAGCGGTCCAAGCTGATCCTGGCCAAGCTCCTCTTAGAGCAGCCCCAGGTCCTGGTCCTGGACGAACCAACCAACTACTTAGACGTCGGTCACATCGACTGGCTGGTCGACTACTTGAATGATTTTACGGGCGCTTTTATCGTTGTCAGCCACGACTACGACTTTTTAGGCCGGATAACCAACTGTATTATCGACATCGACTTCGGGACCATCACCCGCTATACCGGTACATTAAAGCAAGCCGTGCGGCAAAAGGAAGCCAACCGGCAGACTTATATGAAGGCCTATGCCAACCAGCAGCGGCAGATCGCCAAGACTGAAGCCTATATCAGAAAAAATAAAGCCGGCACCCGGGCCAAAAGTGCCCGGTCCCGGCAAAAGCAGCTGGACAGAATGGAAATTCTGACCCCTCCGCAAAACGGCAAGAAGGCCAAATTTGACTTTCCATACGTGGAAACGGCCTCTAACTTGCTTTTGCAGACGCAGGACCTGGTGATCGGCTACGACCAGGCTTTGGTTAAGGAAGCCTTCAACTTCTCCGTTGGCAATGGGGAAAAGGTCGCCATCACCGGTTTTAACGGGATCGGCAAGACCACCCTGCTGAAGACCCTCTTGGGGCAGATTCCGCCGATCTATGGGGGATTTGACCTGTCGGCTACGGCTAAGCTGGCCTACTTCAAGCAGGACTTGACCTGGCCCAACCAGAATATGACGCCTCTGCAGTACTTAGAGAGTGAATTTGACCAGAAGAAGCCCAAGGAATTGCGGCAGGCTTTAGCCCGGATGGGGCTGACCGCCCAATTGGTCATGAGTCCACTTAAGGAACTGTCCGGGGGCGAGCAGGAGAAGGTGAAGCTGGCTGAGATGCAGTTTGAGCCGGCCAACCTGTTTTTCCTTGACGAACCGACCAACCACCTGGACAATGAAACTAAGGACAGCCTGCGGAAGGCCATCGTCAACTTCCCGGGCGGGGTCATCATCGTCAGTCACGAACGGGACTTTTTCAGAGGTGACTGGGTCGACAAGGTCGTCGATATTGAAGCCATGAATAATTGATTTAGCTGCCTTTAGGCAGGCTCGCGGTGAAAAAATGAGCACAGACGCGTACATGAAAAGAGTCGTTCATACTTGTTTGAAGGCTGGCCGCCTCATGCTGGCCGGCGGTAGCGAAATGTACCGGGTGGAGGACACCATGCGCCGGATCGCTGTCAACGCCGGCATCAAGGAGGTCAATGTTTTTGCCATGCCAACCGGCCTCTTCGTCAGCCTGGATGATGGGGAATGCAGCACGGTGACGGAACTGGAAACCGTAAAGAAGCGGGCCATCAACCTGGAACTGGTCGACCAGGTCAATGAATTCTCCCGGGAATTCGCAGACAAGCGGATTGACCTGGAGGAGCTGGAAGAGAAGCTGCGGGAAATCGAGGAGAACATCCCGACTTTTCCTTTATGGCTGCAGGTCATCGGGGCCGGGATCTTGAGTGCCACCTTGATGGTTCTCTTTTTGGATGTCTATGACTGGGTCGACTTCCCGGTTGCCGGGCTGGTCGGGGCCAGCGGCTATTTGATGGACTCCTGGCTTAAGGGCTACACCAAGATCCGCTTCCTGGCGGAAATGATCGCGGCCATGGAGATGGGGCTACTCACCATTATCATTAATGGGATTTTTCCGGCCTGCAATGTAAACAATATTTTGACTGGGGCCTTGATGACTCTGGTACCCGGCCTGGCCTTGACCAACGCCTTGAGAGACTTGTTTATGGGCGACTGGGTGTCAGGGATCGTGCGCATGTGTGAGGCGGCGATGACGGCGATTGCCCTGGGCGGCGGCGTCGGGATCGTGATTAGATTTTTAGGAGCTTAGTCATGCTGGGGATGCAGGTTAGTTTCAACACCTGGGACGTCTTGATCAACTTGGTCTTTTCATACATTGCCACGGTGGGCTTTGCCTTGACGGTGAATATTCCCCACCGGGTGATTCACTGGAGCGGGATCTGCGGTTGCGCGGGCTGGATGGTCTACTGGCTGGTGACGGAGGCTTCTGGCGGGAGGATGATTTCCAACACCCTGGGGGCCTTTGCCGTGGGCTTGGTCGCGGTAGTTTTGGCTAAGTGGAAAAAGTGTCCCGTCACCCTTTTCAGCGTACCGGGCCTGGTGCCGCTGGTGCCGGGAGCGCCGGCTTATATGGTGGTCAGACGGCTGATTGATGGCAAGTATATTGCTGCCCAGCAGATGATGATGCGGGTGGCTATCGTGACTGTGTCGATCGCTTTGGGCTTCTTGCTGTCAACCCTGTTCCAGGAAGCTTGGAACAAGTACATCAAGCGGCTCAAGCTGCGGAAAAAGTTGAAAAAGTAGCTTTACAAGGCCTGGGAAAGAGCGTATAATCTAATATCGACGAGTCGAGGAAAACGCAAAGGTGCGTATTTTAAGATAGAGGGCATCAGGCCTTTGGCCAGACGCGGGAAGCGTCGATGCTGACACACCCTTGATGTGAACGAGAAGGAGTCACATTTGCCGTTTGGCAAGTGCCTTGAGTTAAGAAAGCCGCTAGAGGCAAGTATGCTTCTGGCGGCTTTTTTGTCATTTCACGCTATAATTGCTTTCCTCTTGCCCAATCGAATCAGAAACGGTGACCTTCCAGCCCATCTCGCTCCGGCGGACCGTGATTTCCTTGTAATAAGGGAGGTTGGCGTCGCCCTTGTCAATCTTCTTCTTCCAATTATAATCCCCTTATCAAAAAATCAGCATATATCAACAAAAAGCACGTAAAGAAGTCACGTGCTAGAGAGATTATTCATTAGAACCCTGGATAAAACCCTAAACGACCTCTTCTGGCCAGAATAGCTGTCTAATAATTCAGCTATAGCCGAAGATTTTTTCACTGAGATCGCATATCATGAGAGATTCTTGAAGATGGATATGCTAAAATAGCAGAGTAATAGAGAACTTGCCGCGCGGCAGGCTCTATTTCCCGGAGCGGCGGTGTTTTCCCCATGTTATCGCCGCCCCGGAGGTTATAAATCAGTCGAGTGCTGGTGACAACCTACATTTCCTATTAATCCTAATGAGAACCGGCCCCCCTGGCCGGCTCTTTTTTTCGCTTGCGCCCGGGGACTTTTTTAGTTAATGTAGATACAGACATAATTGGACGGTGACAAAAAATGCAGATCAACCTGAAAGACTTAACTAAAGCAATCGAAGAACAGACCTACCTGTCTGACATGGAGACCATCAAGTATTCCGAAGTCTCCCGGAGCAAGAAGAAGCTGCGTGAACACGCCTTGACCATGGTCCAGGAAGTGGCCACGGCCTTGAAGAAAGACCGGCTCATGCAGGTCCAGCTGGTTTTGGAAGGGAAGAACCCCATCACTTTTGCCCTGGAAACCAACATCATCAACCTGCCCCTGGCCAACTACAAGAAGCTGATCAACTTCTTTGACGAAGAAGAAGCCCAGCCGGTCAAGGTCTACTTTGAAACGGCCAGCGAATACCTGAACGCTTCCCACTTCCGGATCGACCTCTTCATGGATGGCGACGAATTAGTAGCCGATGTTGAAGGGGCAGCCGACCGCCTGGCTGACGCCATGAGCGAGAAGATCAAGCAGGTCAAGGAAGGCGAAGCAGCCGCCAAGGAAGCTGCCAAAGAAGCCAAGGCCAAGACGAAGAAAGAGGCATAATTATGTGGAGCTGGAACGTACTGGGGGTGGCCCTCTGGGTGGTAGCCATCGTTTACCTGGTCTTTATCGTGCAAAATATCCGGCGCCGGCGGCTGAAGATGATCATCCAGCGCCAGCATAAATTTGAATGGGGCAACTCCCTGATCAGCCTGCTGGAAGTCGCCAGCTTCTGCCTTTTGGCCGGCTGGCTCTTAGCCGTCAGCCTCTTTGACGACCCGAACTTGACGGATACTTCCCGGATTACTTCATCCGTGATCTACAAGCCCCTGGTCCTGCAGCCTAGCGCCAGCCAGAACTACTATGTCCAGGTCAAGTCCACCAAGAACCGGGATTTGAGCCAGCAGTATATTTTTTACCTGAAGGGGAAAAAGTATACCGTGCCCAGCTACCTGGCTACGGTCTCTTATGAAAAGGATCCGATCAACGTGACGGCCTCGGCTCTGCCATTCAGCCGCAAGGAGCTAAAGAAGCAAGATTCCCGCTACCAGCAGGCCTACGTGGCTATCTACACGGCCAAGTACAAGAACACCGCGGCTAACGGGATCGGCCTCCATGTTGGCCACCAGGCCAAGCGCTTCTACCTGATCCGGGTGCCGGACAGTTCCTTTATTGACAAGGAAAGCAAGTAAGAATTAAACAAAGTAAAAATCGCCTTCTAATTAAAGAAGACGATTTTTTCTTACTTTTTCTCAAATCTGACGATTCGCAGTCCTCTGCTTCGGCCTTTTTCTTCCTTGATGTAAGCCAGGAGGCCGCCGTCTAGGAAGGCTAAAAGCAGATTAGAGGTCGGGAAGTCCAGGACATTGCCCGACATGTAGCTAGCCCCCAGTAGCAGGGCGCTAGCGATCAAGAGGCTGGTTAAGTAAAAGGTCCGGCAGGCTTTTTCCTTCAGCCACTCAAAGGCCCCATAGAGGATGATGGCCGGGTAAAAGGCTAGGTAAAGGAAGGCGCCGACTAGCCCCAGAGAGTAGTACTGGGCCGTGAAGTCCCGCTCCAGGTTGAAGATGTTGGTCTGCCGCATATAACCGATCCCCAGCCACTTGTCCAAAGGATCATTGTCATACTTGACCACTTGCTTAAGCATGGCCTCTTCGACCTTGCGGTTGGCTAAACGGACGCTGGCCGGCTCTTTAAGCAGGTCGATCCAGAACTGCGGGTCGTACTTATATGGATAGGACTTGGTAATGAAGCGCTTGTTTAAGGCGTACTTCTGGTAATATTTGGCCAAAAAGTCCTTCTCAAACTCTTTCAGCTTGTCCGGGTTATTCTTGTACTTGGCCAGGCCCGCCTTTAAGAGCGCGTTTTCCTGGTCGATCTTGGAGTCATGGCTGTTTGCCCAGTAGATCTCGTACTTGTAGCGCTGGACAGCCGGGGAGACCTGCCAGCAGACCCCGGTGATCCCGGCTAAGGCCAAAAGGGTGACCAGGCCGCCTTTAGAAAACTTGACGTTTTTTAAGCAAAACAGGTGGACCAGCCAGGCAATCAAGCTGACGGCCAGGGTTCCGGCTAAGCCGTAGAGGGCGACCTTAGTGCCGACTTCCAGCATGGCCAAAGTCTGGCTGAGGGCCAAAAGGCCGGTCTGCCAAGAGAAGCGCTCAAGAAGCAGGTAGAAGACGACCGGGGCCAGCATCAAGAGGATGGCGCTCAAGGTGTTGGTAAAGTAGAAGAAACCCTTGGAGGCGCTGTGGGAGTAGCCGTAAAGCGGCCCCATGAACCAGGTGAAGATGTTGCCGGAGATTACCCCAGTTTCGTAGGACTTCAAAGAGACCACGAAGAGGTTGCTCAAGACGATCGTGCCGGTGAAGAGGCCGCTGACCCAGGCGAAGGCTTTTAACAAGAAGTCCTGGCTGATTTCCAGTTTCTTGGTCACCCAGATCAAGGCCAGGGGCAGGAGCATTCTGAAGAGGTAAAAAATCTCCCCGAAATTCGAGTAGCCATAATCGTTTGGGCTGAGGCTCTTGAAGTTCTGCATGTGCCAGAGGTGGAAGATCCCGTAGAGGGTCAAGAGGGCCAGGTAGGCCCAGAGCCAGGCCGGAGGCAGCTGCTTTTGCCCCCAGACAAGCAGGCCCACCAAGACGATGACACCGGCGATCCGGATGATGGTCGGGATGGTGAAGGGCAGGATGGTGGCCAGCTTCCCCCGGTAGAAGAAGTCCAAATCCAGGAAGGGCTGGAGGAGGATGAACCAGTAGAGCAGGCTTTTAGTTTTTTCTTTCATTAAAATGTAGCGTGCGGAAACCTTCGATTTCAATCGAGGGAGGAGCACGCCTTTCTCCTTTCTGATTGTTAGATATTCGGTAGTCTAGCCTCCTATATCACTAGTTTTTGTGGTATGCTATTTTTAGTGAAGAGAGGCAAACCATGGATATTTCTTTGACTATTAAAGCTCACATCAAAGTTGCCAGTTCCGAAAATGCTAAATCACTGATAGACAGCATGGAAGCTTATAGACAAGGTTGTAATTTTGCATCTGAATACATTTTTGAGCATGACTTTGAACTCGGCCAAGCAAAGCTGAACAAAGCTGTCTACTCTGACTTACGACAAAAATTCAACCTCAGATCACAAATGGCTCAGTCTGTCTTGAAGACCGTTATCGCCAGATACAAGTCTGTTAAAACGCAGCTTGGTCAGAAGCCTTATAAATTTCACGACATCAATGCGCCGAAAGACAAGGGCTACTACACTGTCCAACGTGATCTTGACTGGCTTTGGGAGCCAATATTTTTCAAGCGTCCGCAATTGGATGAAGTAAGAGATCGGGATTATTCCTTCAAGCAGAATGGCAAGATCGTGTCTGTCAATACCCTTAACGGACGGATTGAATGCGAAATTGCCATGCCAGGCTTTGAAAAATATCTGGATGACGAATGGACTTTTGGCACTGCCAAAATCCTTAGATCTGGCAAGCACTGGTTTATGCATATCAGCGCAACCAAGTCTTTTCCAGATTACGAGATTGAGCAGACTCGTCATGTAGTTGGGGTTGACAGAGGCCTTCGCCAGATCGTTACCTGCTATGACGAAAAAGGCAAAACTTTCTTCCACAACGGGAAGACGATTGCCAGAAAGCGTCAGCACTATAAAGAGCTGAGACGTCATCTGCAGATGACAAATACCAGAAACTCAAAGAGACGCATTCGCAAGATTGGTCAACGAGAGAACCGCTGGATGAGCGACTACAATCACTGCTTGTCTAAGACACTCGTCAACCACTACGGAGCTGATACTCTCTTTGTGCTTGAGGATCTTACTGACGTAACTTTTGATACGGTCTATAGCCGTAAGAAGGAAAATAGATATGAGCACCATTCCTGGTCTTTCTATGACCTGGAACAAAAGCTCAAGTACAAGGCACATCAGAATGGCAGCGAGGTTGTCGAGGTAGACGCTCACTATACCAGTCAGCGCTGTCCTAAGTGTGGGCGGATTTTGAAAGAAAATCGTGACCATGAGCTGCACATGTATATCTGTGACAGATGCGGCTACCGCTCTAATGACGACCGCATAGCCGCAATGAACATTCAAATGCTGGGAACGATGTACGTCAGCGGCGTGCCTAATCCGTCGTATCAGAGTAAGCATGATACGACAGATGCTAAGAAAGCCAAAGGCAAGAAAACAAAGAAACAAACAAATTAGAGCAGTGCGTAAACGTGCTGTTCTGCCGTAGTAGTCAGCCTGCGGGAGCATCTGAGGTTCGCCAAGGATGCTTGAGAAGCGACAGCGTAAGCCTTCGGGCTTGGCTATGGGAGAACTCCCCTCGGGGAGTTTGCTTGGACCACGCTAGCTAGTTGCAAACCTCCGACCTCGGTCGGGGGTAGTTGATGTTGTCAACTCGCTTTCTCTACTATCTTAACAAAAAACTCCGCGGGATAACCACGGAGTTCTCTTACTTGCTCTTCTTGGCCGGAGCCTTCTTTTCCTTCTTGTCCTTGTCGTCAGCCTTCATGGTCGGGGCCATCTTTTCGATGGTCACGTTGTTGGTGGAGAGGGCCTTGGCCTTCTTGGCTGCCCGGGCCGGCTTCATGTTCTTGAAGTTGACGACCAGCTTGTAGTTGAGGTCGCTGACGGCAGCAGCATCAACGTCGTCAAAGGAAGTGATAGCCAGGAGGGCGGAGTTTTCATAGATCTTTTCCACCGTGCCTTGGAACTGCTTCTTCAGTTCTTCTTCTGACTTGGCGTTAACGACGGCACCTAATTCAACATCGGCTTTCTTCATGGCAATCTCCTTAATTCGCAAATGTTTAAAATTTCAACTAGGCTATGATATAGTATAGAGCGAAAATTTTCAAGTTAGGAGATCCTTTTTTGGCTAAAAAAATTATCTTGATTGCCGGTCCCAGCGGGGCGGGCAAGACGACTATATCTGAATATCTGACCGACCGCTACCAGATCCCCCGGGTGATTACCCACACCACCCGGCCGAAGCGGCCTGGGGAAAGCGGGTCAGCTTATTATTTTGAAGACGATGATTCTTTTGCCCAGCTGCACTTTTTTGAACATGTCAAATACGGAGACTACCAGTACGGGTCCAGTAAAGAAGGGCTGGAAAGAGCCTGGGCTAAAAACGACCTGGTCAGCTTGATCGTGGATATCAAGGGGGCCCGGTCCTACCTGGAAGCTTTAGGAGACCAGGTTTACTTCCTTTATGTGACTTGCAGCCTGGATACCTTGGCGCAAAGAATGGCTGACCGGGGTGATGCAAGTGACCAGATCAAGAAGCGGCTGACCGGCAGCGAGTTGAACGAATTGCCGGAAGATTTGGCAAAATACGCCCATGTCCTGGTCAATGACGACCTGCAAGCGACCTATGCCAGCTTGGACAGTTTGGTGAGAAAATTACAAAATTAAGCTTTTTCTCATAGATTGTAAAAAAGGCGTGACCTTTTTGAAACAGAATTGAAATATTTCTCCTGTAAAATGTTAAACATCAAATTAAGAAAAGGAAGTAAATCGTTTTGAAGTTCAAGAAGTCATTAGCCAAAGTAGTCGCAGCCGTATCCCTGGCCTTCGCCGGTTTCGTTTCCGTAAATACTGTTAACACTCAAAGCAACACTGTCCAAGCTGCTTCTAAGACCAGCCAGTGCAACAAGGTCGTCTCCTTGGCCGAGAAGCAAGTCGGCAAGCGTTACGTTTACGGGGCAACCGGTCCTAACGCCTTTGACTGCTCAGGCTTGACTTCATACGTCTACAGCCACGCCATCGGCAAGTACATCAGCCGGACTACTTACAGCCAAGTTTACCAAGGCAAGACTGTTAAGGTTTCAACTGCCAGCTTGAAGAAGGGTGACCTCCTCTTCTGGGGTCCCAAGTTTTCCCCATACCACGTGGGCATCTACGTTGGGGGCGGCCAATACGTGCACGCCGCTACGCCAAGCCAGGGTGTCCGTAAGCAATACCTGAGCTCCTACTTCTGGCCATCAACTGCCAAGCGGATTATCTAATTAGCAAACTTCAAAATGATCAAATCAGCGTCCTTGAGGCACCCGCCTCAGGGGCGTTTTTCTTTGCCTTTTTGGCCTGTAGATTAAAAGCAAAAGCTGGACTTTTAAGGGAAGGATTTACGGAAAGCAAAGTCTGTCAGCCCTTACCTGGCCTGGAAAGGCGGGAGAAAATTAAATAGTTAAGAAATTGAAGGAAAGGGTTGTAAATGAGAAAGGAATTAAATAGAATAGGGGCAATTATTGAAAGAAATAAAGTAAAGTCCTAGAAAAGAAGGTATTCAAGATGCGAATTGCATGTTACGGCGTTAGGCCGCTTGAAAGAAGTTATTTTGAAAAACTAAACAAGTATGACTACGACTTGAAGCTCATTACTGAATACTTGAACCGGGAAAACGTAGTACAAGCAGAAGACTGCGACGCCGTCCTGGTCCGGGGCAACTGCCTCTGTGACCGGACCAACCTGGAACAGTTTAAGAACTACGGGATCTCCTGGGTCTTCACCCGGTCAGTCGGCGTGGACCACTTCGACCTGGAAGCCGCTAAGGACTTGGGCATCTCCGTTGCCCGGGTGCCAAACTACTCCCCATACGCGGTAGCCAACCTGGCCTTTACCCTGGGCTTGACTTTGTCAAGACACGTTGGTGAAGCTGCCCATCATGTCCATGAACAGGACTTTGGGATGCATCCGGACTACTTCGCTACGGAATTCAACCGTTTGAAGGTCGGCATCTACGGGGCCGGCAAGATCGGGGCAGTTGAAGGCAAGATGTGGCAGGCTCTGGGCGCCGAAGTTTATGCTTATGACCCATTCCCATCTGACTTCGCCAAGCAATACTGCACTTTTGTAACAGAAGACGAACTGCTGGCAACTTGTGACATCGTTTCTGTTCACGTGCCATACTTCCCAGGGAAGAACGACAAGCTGATGAATGCTGAATTCATCGCTAAGATGAAGGAAGGGGCAGTCTTGGTTAACACGGCCCGGGGCGAACTGGCTGATGAAGCAGCTATCGCCGCTGCTGTCTCCAGTAACCACCTGTCTGGCTACGGCGCTGATGTGGTTTCCAATGAAAAGAAGATCATGGGCCACAAGTTTGACTGTGAAAGCGACGTGCCGGACCAGGAAGTCCAGTCCTTAATGGACCTTTACCCGCGGGTGCTCTTGACTCCGCACATGGGCTCTTTTACTGAACCAGCCCTGGAAGACATGATCTCCTTGTCATTTAACAATTTCCATAACATGGCCACTGAGGGGGCAGTTGATGCCCGCAATGAAGTCGTGGCTGCACCGGAAAGCTCCACTTTCGCATCTGAGAAGCTGCGGGCTTAATAAATTAAGGTTCTGGCTCTTTGCCGGGGCCTTTTTTTACGGAAAAATTGCAGGATGTTAAAAAAACTGCAAAGGCTTATTAAAGAAACTGCAAACGGTCTGTAAAGTTCTTGTAACACTCATCGGCTATGATACAAGCATCGAGAAAAGAGAAAGAGAGTTACAACGTAATGAAGCAGTTTAAGCAGATCTTAGTAAAATTGACCTTAGCCCTGGCCCTGGTTGTGCCAATCGCCGTGCAGGCAAACAGCCACCAGGCCCAGGCAGCAAGCGTGACGACCAAGCGGAACGAGGTCGTTAAGCTGGCCAAGAAGCAAGTTGGCAAGCGCTATGTTTACGGCGCTACTGGTCCTTACAGCTTTGACTGCTCAGGCTTGACCCAGTACGTTTTCAAGAGGGCGATCAAGAAGTCCATTACCCGGACCACCTACACCCAGGTAAAGAAGGGCAAGACCGTTAGGGTTTCAACTGCCAGCTTGAAGAAGGGCGACCTGCTCTTCTGGGGCTCCAAGTCTTCCCCATACCACGTTGGGATTTACGTGGGCGGCGGCCAGTACGTGCACGCGGCTACTCCAAGCCAAGGTGTCCGCAAGCAGTACTTGAGCTCCTACTTCTGGCCATCAACTGCCAAGCGGGTTATCTAGTTTATCATTACCTGCTAAAATTACGATAATAACGATAAAAAAGAAGGTCAGCGCGGCAAAAAGCGTTGGCCTTTTTAAATTGGACTTAATTTTAACAATCTAGTATCCTTTTTGTAACATTCTTGTAACATCGGTAATTTATTATAGAACCTGTGTAAAACATCAGAATAGAAAAGGGTATCAAGTTTTGAAGTTCAAGAGTTTATTAGTCAAAGTTTTAATGGCCCTGGCCCTGGTCGCACCTGTTGCCGCCAGCGCCCAAGCTCCGGCCGCCCAGGCAGCGACTGTTGAGGCTGTTAACAAGCAGGTTGTGGTCAACTACGTGTCCGGCTACAGCGTTAAGGCCTGGAAGAATTACAAGGTTAAGCTTGGCGCGGCCAACGACACTGGCATCAGCTTCAAGCACGGGACTACTTTGACGGTGATCGGCGAAGTTAAGTACAAGAAGCAAACCTGGTACAAGATCGCTGACAACGAATGGATTCTGGCTTCTTACACTTTGAGTCCTAAAGCCTGGGCCAAGAAGGCAGCAGAAGCCAAGAAGGCCGCTGCCAAGGCAGCTAAGAAGGCTGCGGCAGCCAAGAAGGTATCTAAGAGCAAGCAGACCAAGCAAAACAAGGTTGTTGCCTTGGCCAAGGCCCAAGTGGGCAAGCCTTACGTTTGGGGTGCCACTGGTCCTTACAGCTTTGACTGCTCCGGCTTGACTAGCTACGTTTACAGCCGGGCCCTAGGCAAGTACATTACCCGAACCACTTACACGCAAGTGCACCAAGGCAAGACGGTTGCTGTTTCTACGACAACTTTGAAGAAGGGGGACCTGCTTTTCTGGGGTTCCAAGTCTTCACCATACCACGTGGGGATTTACGTGGGCGACGGCAAGTTTGTTCACGCGGCTACTCCAAGCCAGGGCGTGATCAAGCAGAGCCTGAGCTACTACTTCTGGCCATCAACTGCCAAGCGCTTGATTTAATTGAGAAATATCCTTTATATAGGACGCCAGTTGGCGTCCTTTTTCTTTTCTACTCTAAGTCAAGTGTTATCAACGATTTTAGGCAATTTTATTTTGAAATAAGGGCCTAATCGGGAAATGGTTCCCGGAGAATCGAGTTAAATATCTGGTTTAGGGCATGATAAATACAGCCACCTTCTGTAATTTCAAAAAAGAGGCTGTTATAATATCTATTGGATCAATTTTTATGACAAAAGTCTTTGGTTATGTTTGGCTACGTCATAGCTATACAATTGATCATTCTTAATTAAAGCGAAGATCGTCCGTAATAATTTATGGATCGATGCGATAGCGGCCTTCTTGTGACTTGCAGTCTCAGAAGACCGTTTTCGTTTCTCGTAATAATCCGCAATATGGCAAGGGTTTCCCACTTTCTTAGCCGACTGAATTTGGTTTATGGCCAAGTACAGCACCTTTCTGCCAATAGCTGTCCCACGCTTTGAAATTGACAGGTGGGCCGTGAGGTTGCCAGATTCATAAACTTGAGGATCAACACCAACGAAGGCATTTAATTGGCTAGGGTTGTTAAAGCGTCTGATATCCCCAAGCTCACTAATGATTCTTAGAGCAGTGTTTTCGCCGATGCCTGGAATGCTTGTGAGGATCTCCAGATCCCGTTTAGGAGCCAGCTTAGCCATCTCCTGTAAAGCAGTCTGGCACTCTTCTTCAGCGCTCAAAATGTTGTTAATAGCCATTTTGAGGCCACGAATATGAGCACTGTTCTTTTTGACAGCTGGGCATGCGACTTTAGCCAACCGAATAAGACTTTGCGCTATGTCGTTAGCGCGTTTTTTACCAATACCGGTTAAGCCCTTTAAGAAGTCGATGATATCGGCTTCTTTTGTTTCTAGTACGATATCTGGGTGTGGGAATCTGAGGACAATACTCCAGTAGTTTTTCCCTCTCGGATTAACCATTAAGTGCTCAATCTCTGGGAAAGTGAGCTGAATGGCTTTGTGCAGTCTATTCCTGTTGGTTATCAGATCGTGCGAAGCCTGCTCATAGATACGGTTATTGGCCATCAATTCTTGATATTCTTCGCTTTGAACGTAGGCCAGCCGCTGCGGGTGCTCAGATTGCAGCTTGGCAAGGTACAAGGCATCAAGCTTATCGGTCTTGTTCTGGTGCAGGTTATCCTTTGTCTTTCTTTTGGCTTCCAGCGGGTTCATCATGACATAGCGCAATTCGTGCATGTCTAAAAACGCCTGGAGTCTTCTGGAATAGACGCCAGTTGCTTCAAAGATAATCTGTGGGTTAGTAACCTGCTTAAGGTCACCTAGCAGCTGATTGAAGCCTACCATATCGTTGTAGATGGCATAGTCATTAACTTTTTGGCCATTGACCATAATGCATACGTTAGACTTTCGGCTGCTAACATCAATACCGAAAACAGTTTTCAATAAATCCATAAGAATAAACCTCCGCTTTACTCGGAGATGAGCTACCTTCACCTAATCCAATCAGATCTAATTTTCTCAACAGGACTTTAACAGCCAACATACTTAGACGAGATTCACAATTGAATGGTGAAGCTGCCCGTTTTGCCTACGACATCGTGTGTCCAGAAAAGGAACGGCATTGGCTTCATCTCCACTTTACATAGTAAAAGAAAAAGTGTTGAACGACTACTCCGTCGAGTAATCATCCAACACTAGGTTAGTATGTTTTGCCTTTTGTTATTAAAAAATAACTGTATTTTTTCTGTAACCTTTCTGTAACAAAACTTGCTTACACTAGAAAAAGCGGATTCAATTTAGGAGAAAACAGTTATAATGAAGCGGAAATTCAGTTTAGTCCTTTTACTGCTGGCAGTTTGGCTCGGCGGGGCGCAGCCGGCCTACGCGGCAACCGACAGCCAGGACAGCAATATTACGATCGTGAAGAAGACCCGGGTAGCCTACAATAAGGGTAACAAGGTCAACACCTGGACCACTTACGGGGCCGGCAAGAAATTGGCTGGCCAGGTTAAGTCCGGCTACAAGTTCACGGCCACGGGCCAGGCCCAGTACAAGGGCCGGACCTGGTATCGGATCAAGGACAACAAGTGGATTCTGGGGACTAACACAGTCACGACTAAGAAGTACGCTTCAATTAAGGCCGCCGCGGCTAAAAAGACTAAGCAGAACAAAGTTGTTAAGCTGGCTAACGCACAAGTCGGCAAGGCTTATGTCTGGGGGGCAACTGGTCCTTACAGTTTTGATTGCTCAGGTTTGACCATGTACGTGTACAAGAAGGCAACAGGCTTGACATTGCCGCACTACTCAGTCAGCCAGCTCTACTACGGCAAGGCGGTATCAACCAAGAAGCTGGTCAAGGGGGACCTGCTCTTCTTTGGTTCTAAGTCAGCTCCAAGCCACGTAGGGATTTACGTGGGCGGCGGCAAGTTCGTCCATGCCTCCAGCCCGACGGTTGGGGTGATTAAGTACAAGGTCAGCGCGAACCGCTCCAGTGCTTTCTACCCATCCAGCGCGCGGAAAGTAATTTAAGCCGCGTTCTTATCTTGCATTTTTCCGCTAGTCTAAGTAGAATGAACTCGAGCCGGTGACGGCCGATTTAAAGTTTACACGTTTGAATTAGCCGTCGTTACGACGGCTTTTTTGTTCCAACGGGACAAACTGCAGCGATTATTCAACACTTGCATATTTCCAGCGGGGAGGGCGACGGCGCCTTCCCCGTTTTTTGTAATATTTTTGTATCATTAGGGGGCTTGCGGGCCAGGGGGGCGAACGCTTATCATTAATATTAGGTATAAGTTTTGCTTCCGTTGGAGGAAAAAATATGGGTAATGCAAGATGGATTAAATTCTTGGGCGTGGCGGCGCTCTTTTTCGGGGGACTGGGCCTAGGCGGCCAGCCAGCAAACGCGCAAGTCAAGGGTCACCTTTCCAAGGTCCAGGTAGTCAAGAAGGCTCCGGTTTGGACCAACTACAAGAAGGGCAAGAAGACCCACAAGTACCTTAAGAAGGGTACGGTCAAGAAGGTCAAGGCCTCAGCTACTGACAAGAAGCACAAGGTTTGGCTGAAGATTGGGAATAGAAAGTGGATTGCCAGCAAGTACACGGTTGTCTTAACAACGACCAAACAGACTGCAGCCAAGAAACCGGCCAACCCGGTCTTAAACACCAATCAATTGACGCAAGCTGCTTCTTCCCAGGCTCCCGTTGGTTCATCTTGGCGGCAAAATGCCGTAGTAGCCTTAGCCAAGGCGCAAGTCGGCAAGGCTTATGTCTGGGGCGCGACCGGTCCAAGCAGCTTTGACTGCTCCGGCTTAGTCCAATGGGTTTACAAGACCGCGATTGGTCAAACCGTTTCCCGGACTACCTATACCCAGGTTGAGGAAGGCGTAGCTGTGCCGGTATCAACGGCCAGCCTGCAGCCGGGGGACCTCCTCTTCTGGGGGGATGTGGCAGCGCCATATCACGTTGCAATTTATGTTGGTAATGGTCAATATGTTTCCGCCGCTGATGAGCAGCAGGGGGTTATCTTGGCAACCATCAGCAGTTACTTCTGGCCATCAACGGCCCGGCGTCTCTAGTTTCCGTGTTAAAATAGAGTTAGCGGTGTAAGGGAGAAAATGAGCATGAAGAAGTCTAATATGATCAAGTTTTCTGCTGTAGCGCTGACTTTCTTAGGGATCTCAGCGACAGGGGTCAAGCCGGTCAAGCAGGCCCAGGCCGCCAGCAAGCGGATCAAGGTTATCAGCAAGCAATATGTCACTGTCTGGACCAACTATCAGAGAGGGCGGCATGTTGCGACTCATTTAAAGAAGGGCAGCAGCCACTTTGTCTACCAGACGGCAACTGACTCCATGGGCAATCTGTGGTACCGGATTGGCAAGAGGGAATGGGTCATGGCCAAGTACTTTAACCAGGTCAAGTCTGCCAAGAAGGCCGTGAAGGCCAAGAAGGCCAAGGCTAAATCTAAGAAGACGGTTAAGAAGGCCCGCAGTGCTGCCAGTTTGGCAGCCTCTTGGTTTGCCCCGATGGGGTCTAAGGCCCGGGCTAAGGCAGTCGTGTCTTTGGCTAAGCAGCAGGTCGGCAAGGCCTATGTCAAGGGCTCCAAGGGCCCGAATGCCTTTGACAATGCCAGTTTGGTTGCCTATGTCTACAAGCAGGCAGCTGGCGTCAATACAGGTTCCAGCACCAAGAGCCAGGTCAAGAAGGGGATCGCGGTTGATCCAAGTTCTGGCTTCGCGGAAGGAGACCTGCTCTTTTGGGGTTCCAAGAATAAACCATATAATGTAGCCATTTACGTGGGGGACGGGAAGTACGTTACCGCTGCTGGAGACCAGCAGGGGGTTGTACAAGCGAGCCTGTCCACCTACTTCTGGCCTGGTCGGGCAAGAAGAGTTCTATAGCAATAGGAAAGCCAAGCTCTAGTGATAGAGTCTGGCTTTTTATGCGGTCTAAATTTGGTAGGCGCTAAAACGTGCCCGGTCTTGGGGTGACAGGCGGGCGGAAACTTCGATTCCGTCAGCTTGGTAGTCTTCCTTTAAGACCCGGGAGTGCTGGTGCAGGTAGGCCAGGTCTTTGCCGGCTGTTAGCGGCAGGCGGAGGTCAGTGATCTGGTAATTGCTGAAAAGGCGGGTCGTGATCAGCTTGGCCAGGGCCTGGATGGAAGCTGGGTCAACCGCGCTGTAAAGAAGGTCGCCCCCTTCAATCTGCGGGTAGTTACGGTCTGTCAAGTCAGCCTTGTTGTAGGCCGTGATCATTGGCAGGTCCTTGACGCCGATTTCGTCCAAGACTTCCAGAGTGGTCTTGATCATCTGGTTCATGTTCGGGTCAGCGGCGTCAACGACATTGATCAAGAGGTCAGCGTCTTTGGCTTCCTGCAGGGTCGCTTTGAAAGAGTCGACCAGCTTGTGGGGGAGCTTGGAGACGAAGCCGACCGTGTCAGACAGGATAAAGGAGAAGCCATCCAGGTCGATCAGGCGGACTGAGGTGTCCAGGGTTGCAAAGAGCATGTCTTTGGCCATGACCTGTTTATCTTCATTGCCAGCTCCAAAGGCATTGAGCAGGCCATTCATGGTGGTAGACTTGCCGGCGTTGGTATAGCCGACCAGGGCGACCTTAGGCAGCTGGCTCTGGTTGCGGCGGGCAGCCTTGATTTCTTCCTGACCCGAGATTTCCTTTAATTCATGTTTGATAGCGGAGATCTGCTTGCCGATGGTTCGCCGGTTCATTTCCAGTTTGGATTCCCCGGCCCCGCGGTTGGCGAAGCCCCCGCCGGTGGAACCGCCGCTGCCGTGCTGCTGGTCGAGGTTGTTTTCGGACGGGTGCAGGCGGGGCAGTTCATACTGCAGGCGCGCTAATTGGACCTGCAGCTTGGCTTGCTTGGTCCGGGCCCGGGAAGAGAAGATTTCCAGGATGAGTTCGGTCCGGTCGATGACGCGGAGTTTGGTCATGTGTTCCAGGTTGCGGATTTGGACTGGGGTCAGTTCATCGTTGACGATGAGGACGGAGGCCCCGAGTCCTTGGGCCAGGTCTTTGATTTCAGCCACCTTGCCCTTGCCCAGGTAGCTGGAGGCGACGATGTTTTCCGCCTTCTGTTGGCTGGAGCCGACAACGGTGAAATTATTGGCTTCTGCTAAATTGGCCAGTTCGGTCATGGAGTAGTCAAAGTTGGGATCATCAAGATTGACGCCGGCTAAGTAGGCCTTGACTGAGTGAGCTTGATTGTCGATCATCTATAACTTCCTTTCTGTATTGCTAGATGATGAATTTGTACATCTATTTATTATCTATTGTAAAGAAGCGGAGAAGAAAAAGCGCTGAATTTGCCTAAATTTAGGTGGAAATTGCTTAAACAGATAAATGTTAAGGAGATTTGATCCATGGAAATAGATTGGAAACGATTTAGACCTTTTTTGTGAATGAGATGAGATGTATAATAGGACATTATCATGGATTGTGCATGCTATAGTAGCAATGCTTATCCAACAAGAACCGTTATGTTCTAGGAAAAATAGAGATAAAAAATGGGTATGGGATATAAGGAGAACAAGAAAAGATAATTATGAATGAACCTGATCAAAGTCGTGTTCACCACCACCATCATCATCACCATCACCGCCGCCGTAAGCGCCATATCGGCCGCTGGATCGCGGGGATTGTTGGGGTCTTGCTGCTGGCAGGGTTATTAGTAATCGGTCATGCTTATAAGAATGCCAGGGATGCAGCGACGACGATGTACACGCCGGTTTCAAAGTCTACCAAGTCAAATAAGAACCGGTCCAGCTTAGACAAGATCCTGGATGCCAAGAAGCCAGTCAACCTCTTGATTCTGGGGACTGACACCGGGGCTGAAGGACGGAGCGTAAAGAACTACCACGGCTTGACTGACTTGATGATGTTTGTCACGGTCAATCCAAGTAAGAAGCAGACGCGGGTAACCACGATCGCCCGGGACTCCAAGGTTAACCTGCCGGATTACCCGGAGGTTTCACCGATCAAGCTGAACAGCGCCTACTCTTTGGGCGGGGTCAGTGAAACGATCAAGACTTTGGACAAGTACTACAGCGTGCCGATCGATGGCTACGTCCTGGTCAACTGGGAAAGCACCATGAAGATCATCACCAAGATGGGCGGGGTGGATGTAGTGTCACCACTGACCTTCACCAACATGGGTTACAGCTTTAAAGAAGGGCAGACCTACCACATCTCTGGTAAGAAGGCTTTGGCTTTCGTCCAGCTCCGCCACGGTGATCCGCGGCAAGACTACGGCCGCCAGGAGCGTGAACGGCTGGTGATGATGGCTGCAATTAAGAAGAGCGTGTCCTACAAGACCATCTTGAACAGCTCATTCATGCAATCTTTGGGTGACAGCATACAGACTGATCTAAGTTTGAACGACATGATTAAGTTGGCCATGAATTACCAAGGGGCAACTGACAATGTCAAGTCAGACTACGCTCAAGGGAAGAGCAGCAGCGTCAACAATCAAAGATTCGGCAACATGGAAGTTGAAATCATGTCTACTAAGGAAAGACAGCGGATTTCCAATAACATCCGGCAAACTTTAGGAATTAAGAATGTCAACGTTTATAAGGAGGACAACTAGTGAGCGCTGAACAACAGAATAATGAAGAAGTAACCATTGACCTGCGCAGGCTTTTCATCTTAATCAGAAAGCACATTATTAGCATTTTGATTTGGACCATTGGCTTAGGCTTAGTCGCTTACGGCGTATCCGATTACCTGATCGCTCCTAAGTACACGGCGACGACCCAGCTTTTGGTTAACCGGAAATCTAGCGATGCTAGCCAAGCTTACGCTATGCAGCAAGCCGATGTTAACGCCGTTACCACTTACAAGGACCTGATTACCAGTAGCAAGATCTTGAAGGGCGCTTCCAAGTACCTGGCCAACCCGGTTACGGTTGTCAGAAAAGCCACTCCAGCCAAGAAGGCTGTCTACAAGACTCAAGACGATGGCACTAAAGTCTTAGTTAAAAAGGCCGTTAAGGCCAAGCCAGCTGTGATCAAGCGGGATGGCAAGAGCTACACTGTTTCTGCTAGCGAATTAAAGAGCGCCATTAGTGTTACGACGACCACTTCATCTCAGGTCTTCAGCGTATCTGCTACGGCAGAAACCCCAGTCAAGGCCAAGGCCGAAGCCAACGCCGTTGCCAAGGAGTTCAAGGAACAGCTGCCATCTATCATGGATATTAACAACGTGACCATCGTTGCAACTGCATCTAACGGCACTAAGAGCTTCCCTAACGTGAAGATGATGACGGCTGTTGGTGCCTTAGTTGGTTTGGTAGTCAGCTTGTTGATCATCATCATCAAGGACTTGTCAGATACGACTGTTCGTGAAGATTCATTCATGACCAATGAACTTGGCTCGACCAACTTGGGTAAAGGCTTGACCAACTTGGGTGAAATTGGACATATCACGATGCCAAAGGACTGGACCTTTACGGCTAAGACCGCTGAAAAGCGTGGCAGTTCCAGAAGACGGGTTTAGGAGGTTAGCATGGGCTTATTTGGCAGAAAAAAGCATTTCGACAGTGAAACAATGAAGAACGGGGTCAAGCTGATTACTTTGGCCAACCCGCAAAGCGTTATTTCAGAACAGTTCAGAAACATCCGGACCAACATCAACTTCATGAACGTTGATAAAGAAGTAAAGACGATCGCCTTTACCTCAGCCATGGCCAGTGCCGGCAAGTCTACGGTTAGTGCCAATGTGTCCATTACCATGGCACAAGTTGGTAAGAAGACGATCTTGATCGACGCGGACTTGCGTCGGCCAACCTTGCACTCCACTTTCAACGTATCCAACAGTAACGGCTTGACGACTCTGTTGACTAGCCGGGCAAAAGAAATGGGCGCAAACAGTGTGATCCGGGAAAGCGGAGTTGAGAACCTGTCAATCCTTACTGCAGGTCCAATCCCGCCAAACCCTTCAGAACTTCTGTCTTCCAAGCATATGTTGAACTTGATTGAAGACTTGAAGCAAGAATACGACATGGTAGTTATCGACTTAGCACCGGTCTTGGACGCGGCCGAAACCCAGCTACTGACCAGTTCTTTGGACGGGACGATCTTGGTTGTGCGCCAGGCATATTCACAGAAGTCAGCGGTAAAGCGGGCAGTTGAGCTGCTTAAGCTGACTAAGTCACCAATTTTAGGTTATGTTATGAACGATGTTGATGCCGATGGGGATGACGGCTATGGATATGGTTATGGTTATGGATACGGCTACGGTTATGGCGAAGAAAAGGAGAAGAAGGGTCTCTTTGGGAGAAAGAAGTAGCTCATGCCGGTAGTTGATTTACACTGTCACATCTTACCAGGGATCGACGATGGTTCAAAGTCTTGGGAGGCTTCACTTAAGCTTGCCAGAGCCGCGGTTGCGGATGGCGTAACCCATGCTTTGTGTACTCCACACACATTGAATGGCCGCTACACCAACCACAAGCAAGATGTGATCAAGTTGACGGAAGAGTTTCAAGACCGGATTGACCAAGCGGGTATTCCGCTGACGGTCTTTCCAGGACATGAAGTCAGATTGTCAGGTGGCTTGACTGAAGCTCTTGACAATGATGACATCCTCTTCTGCGATGAAGATGGCCACTACATGCTCTTGGAATTGCCAAGCAATGAAGTGCCACATTACACCAAGAACATGGTGTACGAACTGACCAGAAGAGGGATTACGCCAATCATTGTTCACCCAGAACGGAATAAGGAAATTCTGGCAAATCCACAGAAGCTGCAGGAATTCTTGGAAATGGGAGTTTTGGTACAGATCACGGCTAGCTCATATACCGGCTTGTTTGGCAAAGAAATTGAAGAATGTAGCCGGGAGTTTATCAAGGCTGGACAATGTGCCTTCTTTGCCAGTGATGCTCATGATTTGCCAAGACGGCAATACCAATTGGGTGAAGCGTTAAACAAGTTGGCAAAAGAATTTGGTGAAGATAAGAAACAGGAGTACTTGGATAATGCGCAAGCGGTAATCAATGGCGATCCAGTTTACCTAGACTGGCAACCTTTACCGAAGAAGCGCAAGAAGTTCTTGGGTCTGTTTTAAAGTAGAAATTTGGATGAAGGAGAGGAAAAAATGGATATGGGATATAGCAGCAGTCCAGCATATGTTAAACAGTCCAAAGTCAAGGGCCGCCCTCTCTACCATGGGATTAAGCGTCTCTTTGACTTTCTGGCTTCCTTGGTTGCCTTGATTTTGTTGTCGCCGCTTTTTCTGGTGCTGGCGATCAAGATTCATGGCGAAGACGGCGGACCAGTCTTTTACTCACAAATCAGAATCGGCAAGGATGAGAAACCTTTCCGGATTTACAAGTTCCGGTCTATGGTGGTCAATGCTGACAAGCTGAAGAAGGATCTGCTGGAGCAAAATGAAGTCGAAGGGGCTATGTTTAAGATGCATGATGACCCACGGATCACTAATATTGGCAAGTTCATCAGAGCTCACA
The DNA here is from genome assembly GCF_001888925.1 of Lactobacillus delbrueckii subsp. jakobsenii ZN7a-9 = DSM 26046. Classification (NCBI taxonomy): domain Bacteria; kingdom Bacillati; phylum Bacillota; class Bacilli; order Lactobacillales; family Lactobacillaceae; genus Lactobacillus; species Lactobacillus delbrueckii. The sequence goes on along the minus strand of NZ_CP018218.1, from coordinate 176,443 downwards.
GCTTAGATGAATTGCCTCAGCTTTGGAATGTGCTGATTGGGAATATGTCACTGGTTGGTCCCCGGCCGCCGTTGCCAAATGAGGTGGAACAGTATACTGACTATGACAAGCAGAGATTACTGGTTAAGCCGGGATGTAGTGGCCTTTGGCAGGCAACCTGCCGGAACGCGGCAGACTTTCCGGAAATGGTGCAGCTTGACATCGAGTACATCAACCGGAGTGGCGTCTTCTTTGATCTATGGATCATCATCAAGACAATTGGGGTTATTTTCCATCCGAACGGGATGTATGAAGAGTAGGAAACGGCTTTTTTTAAAGGAAAGACTAATGTTAAAAGAAAATATCAAGAATGAATACAGTAGATGGTCAAAATTAGCAATTGCTGATCCAGACTTAAGCGTTGAGCTCAACAGTATGAACGAAGAACAAATTGAAGATGCATTCTATCGTGATTTGGAATTCGGTACTGGTGGTCTTCGCGGTACTATTGGCGCAGGTACAAACAGAATGAATGTATATACTGTTGCTAGAGCGTCACAAGGGTTAAGCAACTATTTGAACAAGAAGTACGACAATCCTTCTGTTGCTATTGGCTACGATTCACGGATTAAGTCAGATCTTTTCGCAAAAGTTGCTTCAACTGTTTTTGTGCTGAATGGTATTCAAGTTAATATTTGGCCACAGCTGAGCCCAGTTCCTACTGTTTCATTTGCGACTCGTTACTTGCACACATCAGCTGGTATTATGATTACTGCATCGCACAACCCATCTAAGTACAATGGCTACAAGGTTTATGGTGACGATGGTTGTCAGATTACTACTGAAACTGCTGCTGAAATCCTTAAGGAAATCGAAGCTATTGACTACTTTGATGTTAAGATGGGTGACTTCAATGCTGATTTGGAAGCGGGTAAGGTTAAATACATCTCAGATGAAGTATTGACATCCTTTATTGAAGAAGTTAAGAAACAATCGGTTGTTACTGAAGATATCAACCGTGATATGGCGATTGTTTACACTCCGTTAAACGGTACAGGCCGAGTTCCAATGACTCGAGCTTTAAAAGAAGCTGGTTTTACAAACATTACATTGGTTAAGGAACAAGAAATGCCAGATGGCAACTTCCCTACCTGCCCGTTCCCTAATCCAGAATACCGTGAAGCCATGCAGCTTGGTCTTGATACTTGCAAGAAGGTTGGCGCTGATATCCTTTTGGCTACTGACCCAGACGCAGACCGTTGTGGCGTTGGTGTAAAGACTAAGGACGGGGATTACCGTCTTTTGACTGGGAATGAAATTGGTTTGCTTCTATTTGACTTCATTTGTAGTCGGCGTATTAAGCATGGTACGATGCCAAAGAACCCAGTCATAGTCAAAACTATCGTTACTTCAGATATGGGGAACCAGATCGCTGATCACTACGGTGTAAAGACGATAGATGTTTTGACTGGCTTCAAGTTCATTGGGGAACAGATTGGCCTCTTGGAAAAGGAAGGCCGCTTGAATGATTATATCTTCGGTTTCGAAGAATCATACGGTACCCTGTCAAGTACGTATGTACGTGACAAAGATGCTATTGGTGGTGCATTCATGGTCTGTGAGATGTTTGCCTACTACAAGACTCAAGGCATTAGTCTGTTAGAGAAGCTTGAAGACCTTTACAAGCAATATGGCTACCGTTTGAACACTTTGCACTCATATGTTTTTGAAGGTGCAGCTGGTTTCGAAAAGATGCAAGAGATCATGAAGCACTTCCACCAAGGCATCAATGAATTTGGTGGTCGCAAGGTAATTGAGACTCTTGACTACAGTCAAGGGTTGGATGGTCTTCCTAAATCAGATGTGTTGAAGTATCTTTTGGAAGGTGAAAGTTCAGTTGTTGTTCGTCCTTCAGGTACTGAGCCTAAGCTTAAAGCTTACATTTCTATTGTTTCAGATACGATGGAAGAATCAGAAGCAACAGAAAAGAAAGTTGCTGATCAATTAGCTGAGTACATGAAGTAAGGAAGAGGTCAAATGAACATCATTTTACTTTCAGGTGGTTCTGGCAAGCGTTTATGGCCATTGTCTAACGATGTTAGAAGTAAGCAATTCATCAAGCTTTTCAGAAATGGCGATAAGCATGAATCAATGGTTCAGCGTGTTTACCGTCAAATCAAGCGTGTTGACAAAGATGCAACAGTTACGATTGCGACTAGTAAGTCCCAAGTACCAGCAATCCATAATCAATTAGGTGAAGATGTTTCAGTTTGCGTAGAGCCAATGCGCCGCGACACATTCCCAGCTATTGTTTTAGCCGCAGCATACTTACATGATGAAATGGGTGTAAAGGATGACGAACCGGTTGTTGTTTGTCCCGTTGACCCTTACGTTGGCGATAGCTATTATGAAGCTGTCGAACAGCTTGGAAAACTTGCTGGTCAAGCCAATCTAACTTTGATGGGTATCGAACCAACTTACCCTTCTGAAAAGTATGGCTACATCATTCCTAAATCAAAGGACAAGGTTAGTCCGGTTAAAGAATTCAAGGAAAAGCCTAACCGTGCAACTGCAGAAAAGTACTTGGAACAGGGTGCTGTTTGGAACGCAGGAATCTTCGCCTTTAAGTTGTCATACTTAATGGAAAAAGCGCATGAGTTGATTGATTTTGAAAATTACCAAGACCTTTACAACAAATACGATCAATGTGAAAAGATCAGTTTTGACTATGCCGTTGTTGAGAAGGAAAGTAGCATTAACGTTCTTCGCTACAAGGGTGAATGGCGTGATGTCGGTACCTGGAATATGATGTCTGAAGTTATGGCTGACAATGTAATTGGTAATGCCACTTTGGACGAAACAACAACTAACACTCACGTTATTAATGAATTGGATATTCCAATTTTGGTAATGGGGGCACATGACATGGTTGTTGCAGCCTCAGGTGATGGTATCTTGGTAGCTGAGAAAGAGCAATCAGGTTATATGAAGCCTTACGTTGAAAAGATTGCTACTGATGTGCGCTATGCAGATAAGTCATGGGGATCATATCAGATTATCAGTGTTGGTGAAAACAACTTAGTAGCTAAAGCTACCATGAAAGCTGGTCACAGAATGTCATATCACAGTCATGATTTACGTGAAGAGGTCTGGACGATTCTGTCTGGTGTTGGTCGCGTCGTTGTTGATGGTATAGAGAGAGCTATTCAACCGGGGAGTGTGATTACTCTACCAGCCGGTAGTAAACACACTATTATTGCAAGAACTAACTTATCTGTCTTGGAAACTCAAATTGGTTCTGACATCTCAGTTAGTGATAAATCAAGCTACGAATTTGGTAGTAAAGAATAGAAATGAATATATAGTTATGTGTGAACCTGAAGGTGATTTTATCTTCAGGTTTGCGTATATTTAAAGGTGGGTAGAAATTAATGTCACGAATCAAGTTCATGAACACAGAGATTGACAACTTAACAATGACGGAGGCATTAGATGCGATTGAAGAGCTAGTAGCGGCTGATAAGAATGCATACGTTGTTACTCCTAATGCTGATCACATCATCCAGCTCGAACGAGGGGGAGAGATTGTAGAAGTATATAAACACGCAGATTTGATTCTTTGTGATGGTAAGCCCCTTACTTGGATAGCTAAGTGGTATGGAACGCCAATTAGAGAAAAAATTTCAGGTTCAGATCTGTTTCCTCTACTTTGTGAAAGAGCTGCTAAAAAGGGTTATAAGATGTTTTTCTTAGGAGCTGCTGAAGGAGTTGCTGCTAAGGCTGCTAGGAACTTGGAAAATCGTTACCCAGGCTTGAACGTTTGTGGTGTATACTCCCCGCCTTATGGCTTTGAAAATGATGAGTCTGAGATGGATAAGATTACTAAGATGATTAAGGATGTTGCTCCGCAGATTTTGATTGTTGGTCTGGGAGCTCCTAAGCAGGAAAAATTTATTTATCATAATCGTGAACGCCTTGGTGTACCTGTTAGTTTGGGCTTGGGAGCTAGCCTGGATTTTGAAGCTGGCCAAATTAAGCGTGCTCCAAAGTGGATGGCTGATCATGGGCTTGAATGGTTCTATAGAATTACTCAAGATCCAAAAAGACTGGCGAAACGCTATTTAGTTGATGATCGTAAAATCCTTAAGCTAGCTTTGAAGTACAAGAAGAAAAACTAAATTTGTTATACAGTTGACTTTGCAGTAAAAAGGACATAATCTTGACAAACAGACAGACAGATGAACTAGTTGTTGGATTTGAACTTGATAAAAAAGGACATATTCAAACGTTAGATTTTTTAAAAGCTTTCTCAATTATCACAATAGTTTTGATGCATTGTGTTCAGAATTATCTCAAGGCTTTACCATCCGTTATCAATACAGCATCTTCATTAGGTGGTACGGGGGTGCACGTTTTCTTCTTTGCTTCAGGATGTGGCTTATACTTAAGCTACCTTAAGCATTCAACGACGTTTACTGAATTTATGAAAAAAGATTCGGCAAGATTTATATTCCGTATATATTGATTGTGATCATTTCATTCATATTACCGTGGATGTATGTTGGATCTGATAGATTTGTTGCTCTACTCAGCCATATTTTTCTGTTTAAGATGTTTGTGCCAAGATATGAAGGTAGTTTTGGTTTTCAGCTGTGGTATTTGTCAACACAGTTTCAGTTTTATTTTATCTTTACCTTACTTTGTAAGGTTAGAGAAAAAATTAATGGTAAACAGTTTGTTATCGGTTCAGTGATTGTTAGCTTAGCGTGGTCATGCTTGGTGACGGCTCTAGGTTTTGGCGAAGAACGTGTTCTGAATAGTTTCTTTTTGCAGTTTTTATGGGAATTCTGCTTGGGTATGGAAGTAGCAAAAGTATTAAAATCAGGTAAAGAGCTTGATTTTAAAAGGTGGCAACTGTTTCTCATAGCAATTGTTGGTATCGGACTAGAAGCTGTAATAGCACTTAAGTTTCCTACTTTGAAGGCCTTAAATGATGTTCCAGCATTTCTTGGGTATACTGCTTTAGCGATATGGTTATACGCCGTTATAGGGCAAGGCACAAAGAAAATTTGGGAGACAATTTGTAAGTATTCGTATGAATGGTATTTAGTCCATGTAGTGGTTTTCACAACTATCTTTTTACTAAAACCACAGAGCTTAATGAACCAGATAAGCCTTGGATTGGTTGCTATGATTATTAGCTATATAGCGGCTGTTGCTTATTGGCAATTAGTTCATAAGATGTTAAAAGTATAATGTCTTACCTAGAGAATCAAAACATAAAGAAATTTACTTTAAAAGAGCAAGATGTAACTAACTATAAAGTTGTAGTCATTTGAAAGGAGTATGTGCTTAATGGACTTGGCAGACCAAAACATTCTGTTCATCGCTAGAGCACCAATTCATGGTGGGACTGAGAACGTTGTTTTGCAATTGTGTGAAACTTTTAAGCCACTAGTCAATAAAATTATCGTCTGCGCGGGTAAGGGCTTTGATAAAGATGCTTTGAAAGAAATGCAAATCAAGTTCTATGAAATACCAGATTTAGCTGATAAGAGTCCTAAGACTATGCTAGATATTTCTTTCAAGCTTAGACAGATAGTTAAATCCGAAAATATTACAGTGATTCATACTCACCACAGAATGGCTGCGTTTTACGTGACGTTGTTAGGGCTTTATAAGAAGTGTGTCTTTATTAATACTAGTCACAACACCTTCTATGATAAGATAAAATTCACGCGTTTCTCATATAATCATGCACACTTGATTGCTTGTGGTGAAAAGGTTAAAGAAAATCTGACAAATGAGTATGGGCTAAAAGATGTTACAGTAATTCATAATGCAGTTAAGCCATTTTCTGGCCTTGTAGTACTAGAGCCATCTTTAAAAAAGTGGCATGACTTAGGTTATTATTTGATTGGTAATGTTGGACGTTTAACCGAGCAAAAAGGGATTGAATACTTTATAAGATCAATTCCAATGGTTGTTAACAGGCATCCAAAAACCAAATTCTTCATAGTGGGTTCTGGCGAATTAGAAGATGACTTAAAAAAACTTTCTATTGAACAAGGAATATCAGAATATATTGAATGGATGGGATATAGAAAGGATGTTCAAAATTTAATGTCTCAGTTCGATTTAGTAGTGTTAAGTTCCTTGTGGGAAGGGCTACCACTAACTCCCATTGAGGCATTTAGTGTCGGTATCCCTGTGATAGGAACTGCTGTAGATGGTACTATTGAAGAGATAGAAAATGGATATAATGGCTATTTGGTTAAGCCAAAAGATAGTAAAGATTTAGCATTAAAGATAAATCTTGTAATTAGTCAAAAAATAAAGCAAAAAATGGGTGGAGCAGCTAAAGCGATTTATGATAAAGAATATTCTTTTGATGTGTTGAAAACAAGATACATAAATTACTATAGAAGTATAAATTGATAAAAAGTAGAAAGTAAAGGAGTAAATTTGGTGTCGTCTTTAGTTTCTGTTATTGTGCCAGTATATAATGTTGAGAAATATTTAACTCAATGTATAGAATCTTTGATTGAACAATCATATAAAAATATGGAAATTCTTTTAATTGATGACGGATCAACAGATAGTAGTGGAAAATTATGTGATAGGTATGCTCAAGAATACGCTAATATTTTTACCTATCATAAAAAGAATAGTGGATTGGGTTTAACTAGAAATTATGGTTTAGAACGAATTAAGGGAGATTATGTAACTTTTGTTGATAGTGATGACTATTTAGACCCAGAGGCAATAAATCAATTAGTGTGTGGATTGGATTCAGGTAAAAATGATACAGTAATTGGTGGCTTTACTAAAATAACAGATAAAGGCAAAAAGCTGTACGTCGAGTCATACTTTGAAAAAGTAGTTAATAATGATAACTGCTATAGTCAGATATTCTGTCATATGCTTGGGAGTAGCCCGGTTGGTCATGACTCGATAAAAGCATCTGTTTGGAATGTGTTGTATTCAACAAAAATAATAAAGGAAAATAACATATCTTTTGTTTCAGAGCGTGAGTATATTTCAGAGGATATTGTGTGGGATTCTGATTATTTTAAGTATTCTAAGAGTGTAAAGGTGATAAGCTCGTCACTATATTATTATAGATCAAATCCTAACTCTTTGTCTAAAACATATAGACCAGATCGTTTTAAAAGGTGTATCAGCTTTTTTGAATATATGATTGATAAAATCTCTAAAACGGAAATTGAGGATGAAGCTAAACTAAGATTAACTAAAAATTTATTTGTTAACGTAAGATCTTGTTTTGCTCTAGAAAAAGGAAGGCTTTTTTCCGATATAAGAAAGAACATAAAAAACATGTGTAATAATCCTGTTTTGCAAAGAGCAATTAAGGAATATCCTGTTAGCGAATTGGGGTTTAAGCAGAAGTTCTTTATATGTATGGTAAAAAACAAATGGTCAGTTAGCCTAAGCATGTTAGTGCAGTGTGGATTAATAAATGATTAGGTGAAAAAGATGACAAAATTTTTTCTTGGTATCAAAGCAATACTGTTCTATTTGATTATGAAAATCAGGTATGGAAAAAGATGTAGCTTGTATGTAGTAAACTCTCTTCGTGGTACGACAAAAGTTGACTTACAGACTAATGCTACACTAAAAATTGGAAACTTTTTAATGACCCAAGGTCCGCTATACTTAAAGATTTTGGTTAATGGAAAAGTTAAAATTGGAAATAACGTTTTCTTTAATCATAATTGTTCAATTACGGCTGCAGACAGCATCATTATAGGGAATAATGTTACTATTGCAAATAATGTCGTAATTGTTGATCATGACCATGTGATGGATTCAAGAGGTGTCGTTCAAAATGAGTTGAGCACTATGCCTGTTGTAATTGAAGATAATTCATGGATCGCAGCTAATGTAACTATAACAAAGGGAGTTCATATAGGAACTGGTGCAGTGGTTGCTGCCGGCGCTGTTGTGACACATGATGTTCCAGCTCATACAATTTTTGCGGGAGTTCCTGCAAAAAAAGTAAGAGCTTTGAATACAAGCAATAATAAGGACGGTTAGTTTGGAGCTATAGATGAAAAAGTGTTGTTTTATAATTCCATATTTTGGAAAATTACCAAATTATTTTGAGGTTTTCGCAAAATCTTGTGAGAAGAACAGGGATTATCAATGGTTAATTTTTACTGATGACAAACATGAATACCGAGTTCCACAAAATGTTGTTTTAAAGTCGATGAGTTTTAATGACTTTTTAAGCATTGTTGAGAGTAAGTTTGACTTTAAAGTAGAAATACAGGATTATCATAAAATTTGTGATTTAAAGCCAGCGTTTGGATATATATTTGAAAGCTACCTTGAAGATTTTGAGTTTTGGGGATACTGTGACTTAGATACGATTTTTGGAGATTTAAATGGATTTATTACAAATGATATTCTGAAGAAGTATGACAAATTATTTTGCTTAGGCCACTGTGTGATGTTCAAAAATAATTATAAAAACAACAGAATGTTTATGAAATCGGTAAACGGAAGATTCTGGTATAGAGAATCTTTTTCAACACCAAGAACAACAATATTTGATGAAACATATGGTGGAATGCATAATATTAATACACTTTTTAAGTATTATGGTAAAAAAGTTCTAGAGAAAGACTGGGCTTTTAATTGCAATATTGCTCCAGCAAATCTTCAGAGGGTATACTATCTTCCGGAAGAGAATACATTTAAAGTAGAGAGGAATTATAACTCAATTTTTGTCTGGGATGATGGTAAAATTTTCCGTTATCGTTTAAAAGGTGGATCTATATATAGAGACGAATATATGTACATGCACTTCCAACAAAGAGAAATGAAAGTAGATGATCGGGTGTTAGATTCTTCAACTATAAAAATTCTTGGAAATGGTTTTTATCTTTTAAACCAAAAAGAAATCACAGTAAAGAACTTCAAGCAAATACCGCACAAAGTTTACTCCTTCAGAAAAATAAAGTTGTTGTTGAAATGGAAAACAGATGGATTAAAAAGAAAATTGGGCGTCACTTTATAAGAGTACGCATATATAATGCTGATAGCAATTGTAATTTTGGTAGTAAACATATAATAACCGGTAAGTAGCAATGAATATGATTTTTACTTTGAAAAAGCAAAGTATAAAAGTATTTATACTGTCTTTTTTTTCTTTCAACTTATTATTTGGTACTTTAGCACCTGATTCTTTTCAAAAGTTAATAAATATTTTTGGGATAATTATAGCTGCATTCGTTGCGCTGATGCTTATTCCAAAATTGGAGAAGAATATTCAGGAATTAGCTGTAAAGCTCATGCTATTGTTTTTTTTATTAGGCGCATTATATTCTGCATATCAAGCTAAGTTTAGCTATTTTCAAATGAATAATTTTCGAGCAGGAATATATTTTGTAATACGCATATCCTCATTCTTTGTATTGATTTTCTATATTATCGAAACAGGCAATGGTAAAGAACTGGCAAAAAATCTCTTTATACTAGCATTAATATATTGTCTAATAAACGATGCACTTCTTATTCCTAGAATAAAGACTCTTAAAATCACGCAAGGCTACTTATTAGGGAATAAGTTTGACGTTTCTTACATGCATTTAGAGATGCTAGTTTTATATATTTTTCAAGGTGCTCTGAGTCAGTATAAGAAAAAATATATTGTAACATTAGTGCTATATGCTTTAATAATTTCATTAACTGTAGACTGTATTACTGGAATTATGGGCATATTATTTTTTTGTATCTTCTTTTTCTTTCTTCCGAGTAAGTTGATAAAGAAACCTCTATTGTGGATTACTTTATCTACCCTATCATTTGTTTCAGTTTTTAACTATAGCTATATAGTTGGATCAAGAATATATCAAGATTTTTTTTTGGGATCTTTAGATAGGGGGGTTACCCTAACCGGTCGTATTAATATTTATAAGAAACTACCAACATTAATGTCTGGTCATTGGTTGTGGGGGTATGGCCCTAGTAGCTCGTATGAGGTAATTCACAATTATTTAAATATGCCTAATACTCAAAATGGTTTTTGGGATATTATATTGCAAGTTGGAGTAGTGTCATTTGCTTTCTTGGCAATATTAGTAATTTATTCTATTCACCAAGTAGATAAACGAAATAAAAATTTTCTGCTCGCTTTGCTTGCAATGTTGGATACATTTACCGTGCTCTCAATATTTGAAATTACCGTAGGGGCTAGTTTTATTGGATGTGTGCTCCTCATTGCCGTTTATTCAATTTTAGAAGATAAAATATCACCGATTGTAGAATGAAGCTTAACATTGATTCAATTTAGGGAGAAACGCTTTCGTCGGATTAAAACACAGAAAATATCTTAGCTATCTAGTGTAATGCTGACATTTTGGAAGTAGTGTACAATTCTGGTACAATCTCTGTAGTATATCTATCAATTAGCTACGGAGGTTTATCAACCATGACACCTACTTCTAAAAAACACATTGTCAAATTGTTAGATGACGATCTCAAGTGACTTAACAAAATTCTTCGCCACGCCAATTGCAAGAATAAATTGAACACTTACCATAACATCTAGTAGATTTTGACTATCTACGCCGGTAAATGCGGTCAAGTTCGGTGTCAAAATATTCTTCTGGAGTCTTGTAGTTTAAGATCTTCCGAGGAAGAGAGTTGCACCATACCTCGATCTTAGCAATATCTTCCACACTGTACTTATCCATACGGTCTCCCTTGGGAATATAGCGTCTGATAAGCCCGTTGTGCCGTTCTACGCTGCCTTTATCACAAGATGTATAAGGATGAGCGTAGTACACAAGAGTCTTGGAAACTTGCTCAAGATTGGATAGATCTGCGAACTCAGATCCGTTGTCAGTTGTGATAGACTTAAAGATTTGATTCCATTTGGATCCGTAGTACTCTCGAAGCTTATCAAATGCCTTCATAACGCTAGCTGAGGTCTTATCCTCAATCTTGATCATGAAGAACTGACGCGTCTTTCGTTCGCACAGAGTAAGCAACACATCATCGTCCTTAGTCTTGTGTCCAAGAACCAGATCGCATTCCCAGTGACCAAAGTCCTTACGGCTTTCGATTCTAGGACTACGTTCATCGATGCTTCGTCCCAGGATACGCTTGTTTACACGGGCACGACGAGTCTTAGTATTGCGCTTGACCTTCTCTGGAAGATCACCGTTCTTGATATCCATAACGTAGTTATACAGAGTTTTGGTTGATACGACCTGATCCTTCTGGAAGATTCCCTTGGCCAAAGCATAACCCACGCAAGCATCAAGAGACCAGCCTTGATTATGGAAGCAGTGGGAAACATAGTCGATGAACTTATGTCTGCGAAGAAACAAGCTCTTGCGGCCGCATTCGCTTCTATGTAGTTCGTAAGTGCTTTGCCCTTCGACAGCTTTATACCGCTTCACATTGCCGGTATACACGGATACTGTGCCTCTTTTGAGCTCATATCCGACCGTACTCGGTGAGCAGTTAAGTTCTCTAGCTATAGCACGATTAGAGTAGCCCTTAGAGTGCAGCTCCTGGATTGTAGTCCGGTCGTTTAGCGTAAGGTGCTTGCCCTTTTGGTGTGGTTTAGTGTTAGAATAAGAATGATCCATTTTAACCTCTCTAGAAATGTTTGTGGTAATTCATATTCTACCAGATGGTTGAAATGGATTTTTTGTGCTCCAATCCAGTGAAAGCGATTTTTCTTACTGGATCGGAACAGTGTTCAGTTTAATTTTACAATCGGCGAAATTCTTCGCCAGAAAAATACGAGTGAAACAGTGGCCAACAGAATCCACATTCTTAAAGACATAGATGCGAATCATCCGCCAGTTAAGACCTACAAGCAGTGCGCTTCAGATCATGGAATCAGTGAGCCAACTATCACTAATGTCGTGAGAAAGTTCGTCAGTGAAGGCCTTGACGCCACTATAAAGCTTAAGCGGAGTGTCAATTCTGATAACGCACAACGCAAAGTTGATGGACGTGTAGAAGTGAAACTACTCGAAGTGGTTTGCGGGTCCGTTCCCAAAGGGCATAGCCGTTGGACTCTGCGCCTTCTTGAAGCGCAAATGAAAATGATTCTTGATGAGTCAATCAGTCGTGAAGTCATCCGCAGAACTCTAAATAAACTTCGACCACACCGCAGCTACTATTGGTGCCTCCCAAAGAAAGAAGACCCAGAATTCATAGCTTGCATGGAGGATATTCTGGATGTTTATGCGTTTCCTTACAATCCCAAAGTGCCGGTAGTTTGCATGGATGAAAAGCCATATCAGTTGCTAGGCGAAGTCAGAGACTTAGGGACTATGCGTCTAGGTGACAATAAGAAACTCGATTCAGAATACGTTCGTAAAGGTACATGCAGTATTTTTGACTTCGTAAAGCCGCTTGGAGGTCGTCATCACACAAGCGTCAGAGAACACCGAACTGCAGTTGACTGGGCTGAAGAAATCAAATATATGGTTGATGAGATGTACCCTGAAGCCGAGAAAATCATTCTTGTCATGGACAATCTTAATACGCACAAGCCATCCTCACTATATAAGGCTTTCAAGCCAGAGTAAGCATGTCGAATCATTAAGAAGCTTGAGATTCACTATATTCCCAGCATGGTAGCTGGTAAGATATCGCTGAAATTGAACTGAATGTGATGACCAGATAGTGTTTTTCTCGAAGAATTCCGGATATTGAGACACTACGCGAAGGATTGAGCGCTTGGGAAAGTGAGCGGAACAATAGCTATGCTTTGGTAAACTGGCAGTTTAGAACTTCGGATGCACGTATCAAACTTGCATCTTTGTATCCAAAGCTATAGCGTTAATCATACTTAAGATATCAGCATGACACTACACTAGATGTTTTACAATTGGTGGAAATTTGGTTGAAATTAAAAAAAGAGGAAATATATATGTTGAGAAAGATTTTGGCACTAATATATACTATACAATTTAACTTTAGATACTTACCGTTTCATCAGGCAATTTATTTGCCAATTAAGATAAACTATAATGTAAAAAGCAAACTAAAACGAAATAATTTGATTATAAAAGCACCTGTTTCTAGATTTATGATAAGAATAGGATTTCAAGGTTCAAATTTTATCTCCTATGGATCATCATCGTTAACTATTTTAAATGGTGGGAAAATAGTTTTTTATGGAAGCTGTATATTTGGAGAAGGAGTTAATCTCTTTGTAGATGGCGGTACACTTATAATTGGAAAAAGCGTTTATGCGAATAGAGACTTTTTATTTCAATGTGAAAATAGGAGCATCATAGAAGATGACGTATTAATAGGCTGGAAAGTAAGCGTTCGAGATACAGATGGCCATAATGTTGAGAAAAATGATGGAATCAGTAGTGCATCGGAAAGAGTTTGGATAAAAAGAGGGGCTTGGGTAGCATCCCAATCAACAATTTTAAAAGGATCAGTTATTAGTGAGTATAGCATTGTAGGTGCGTGTTCATTAGTTTTGGGCATAAAAATGTCGGAATCGCATTGCATGGTTGCAGGAACACCAGCTAAAGTAAAAAGAAAAAATGTCACATTAATGAATTAGGAGTAATAAGTGCATATATGAAAGACAACACAAAAATATTAACGATCATAATACCGGTATATAACAGCGAAAAGTATATAACCAAGTGTATAGAGTCAATAGTATATGCTTCATCTAAAATTGAAATTATTTTGATCGATGATGGATCAACCGATGGTAGTGGTCAGATCTGCGATACGTATTCAAGCAAGTTTGCTAATGTAAAAACTATACATGCAAAAAATGGAGGAGTATCTAGAGCTAGAAATCTAGGCTTAAAATCGGCTACTGGAAAGTATGTATGGTTTATCGATAGCGATGATGTAGTGTTAAATGGTGTTTTATCGAAGATTGTTAATACCATAGTTGATAATGATTTTGATATATTTATTTTTGGATATGTAAAAAAGGAAAATTTTGAAGGAGTAAAAGGATCGAAGAATATAAAGATTCAAAAGCTAAATAAAGAGGATGCAATTTATTCTCTATTAGATCCAAGCTTTGCCACATTTCCATGGAACAAGATCTTTAGAAGAGAATTAATTGTAAAAAACAATATATCATTTCCTGTTGAAATGGTGATGTGCGAAGATATGGAATTTTGCTATAAAGCCTTTGATAAAGCTAAAAGAATTTTACTAACTGATAACAAACTATATGGTTATAGAGAAAACTTTAGCGGTGCGTCACATAATAAAAATATTTCTAGATACAAGGATGCTGCTGTAGCAAATTTTGATTTATGTACATATATCGAGAAAAACTATCCAAAGTACTTCAGTTTGATTGTCGATAATACAGTTAGCGCTATATTGTCATATATGTATTATTATGGCGACTCTGACGACAGGTATAACGCTTTTAATGATTTTATTACAGTAAATATCAAAAAATGTCAATCGTTGAGTATTAAAAAAAGAATTGAAGCTAAACTGTTCCTCAAAAATAGGATCTTATTTGATAATATAGCAAATATTAAAAGGATGATAAAGAAGGTTTGATTTATAGTTGGAATAGCAAAACACTCTTTGATTTTAGTATATAGAGTAGGGGGAAAGTAAGCCGTGAAAAATAAATCATTAGGGAAAAATGCATTTTTGAACGGATTACGAAGTGTCTTAAATATTATATTTCCGATAATCACGTTTCCGTATGTGTCTAGAATTTTAAGTGTTGGAGAACTTGGAAAGTATAATTGGTCAAATTCATATGTATCGTACTTCTTACTGATTGCTGGATTAGGTATTTCGACATATGCTGTTAGAGAAGGGGCCAAGTTACGGAATGATCGTGAGGAAATTAGTGATTTTGCTAGTCAAGTATTCTCAATTAATTTAATTTCTACTGTTGCTTCATATATATTACTTTTTTTAAGCATTATAATTTTCCCCAAAGTACAAGGCTATGCAGTATGTATTTATATATTTAGTATTCAGATTATTTTCACTACATTAGGTACGGAATGGATATATAGTATTTTTGAAGAATATACCTATATAACGGTTAGAAGTATTTCTTTTAAGATATTATCTATATTGCTGCTGTTTATGTTTGTGAGAAATCAAGGTGATTACTTAAGTTATGCAGGAATAACTGTTTTTTCTGCTGTAGGTTCAAATATTCTAAATTATTTACATGCTAAGAAATTTTGTACAATTAGGTTTACCTTTAGAATTGACTGGAAAAAGCATCTTAAACCAATATTAGTAATTTTTGCTTCATCAATTGCTACAACGATCTACTTAAGCTTAGATACAACTTTATTGGGGCTGATAAATAACAACTATGTTGTAGGTATCTATTCTGTTTCGACAAAAATGTATAATATTGTCAAACAACTTATAGCTGCGGTGTTAACTGTTACAATTCCAAGATTTGCACTACTGTGGGGGAGACACAGATATAGAGAGTATCGTAAGTTATTGTTACAAATTTCAAATGTTTTGGCACTGATATCAATACCAGCTGCCGTTGGAGTTTATATGTTAGCTCCGCAGATTGTAATACTATTGTCAAGTGAAAAGTATATTAGTGCTGTTAGTTCATTACGCTTATTATGTCCAGCATTAATTTTTTCAATTTTTAGTTGGATTTTTACCAGTTGTGTTCTTATACCAGCAAAGCGTGAAAATAAAGTCTTAATCATAACCGTAATTAGTGCTGTAGTTAATCTAGCGTTGAATTTACTATTAATGCCATCTTTAAAAGAAAATGCTGCGGCAATAACAACATCGCTATCAGAAGTGATTTCTATGATCTTAGGGATATACTATAGTAGAGATATTGTCAAGGGGCTATACAAAAGGTCTTTTTGGAAAGACATTTTTCTTTATACAGTAGGGTCACTAGCTATAGTAATTATTTGCTGTATTGGCAATATGTTATTTGATTCAACAATGATTATTATTTTGTTTGATGTAATTCTGTCGATTATAGAGTATGCTTTGATACTTCTTGGAATGAAGAACAAATTTGCGCTTGATGTATTAGAGCGTATCGTAAGCACCCAATAGCAGAGTATATTAAAATCTCATCCTAGCAATGCTAAGATGGGATTAATCAATTTATGGGACTTTACTTACAGTGTAGCTGAACATTCTCAGGCCATGGTAAATAGGCTTCTAGACGCTGATTGTCTAATAATGACAGCTCATTGGGCAGCTTGTCTAGAAGATAGTTGATGTATTTGAATTGATCCAAGCCATTTTGCTTGGCGGTTTCGAGTATACTCATAATGATTGCCATGGATTTGGCGACTGTACCACTCCGTGAAAAGAGCCAGTTCTTGCGTCCTATGATGATCTCTTTGACTGCTCGTTCTGCTCTGTTGTTGGACAGTTCAAGGCGACCATCTTTTAGGATGTTCATGAACTTGTCCATGTGCTTTATGCAATACTGGAAGGCCGTCCCCAGCTTGCCGGAAGGCAACACGGAGCTTGATTTCTTGGAGCACCAGTCGGAAAACTTCTCTAGCAGAGGTTTTAATTCGGACTGACGCTTCTCGTATCTCTCTTCAGCGGAAAGGTCTTCCCAGGCGCACTCCAGGTAAAAAAATTGACTACGGTAGTTAATCCTTGATTAGCCACCGTAGTCACGTCGGAATCTATAGCTTTGTCTTTAGACAAAGAATCATGGAATTTTCGTCTTGCATGAGCCATACAGCCTACAAGAGTCACATCCTGTTGGCTTAACCGTAAATAGTCAAGATATTGATCACAATGAGGTATCCGCTGAAGCCTGTGAGGAAATCCCATGCTTCGGCGCCCTTTCGTGATCCATGGTGATACAGGACAATCGGCTTCTCGGCATGCTTGCCTGACAAGAAGGTCCAGACGTAGTCTTTAGCTCTCTCTGTCTAAGACTCGATATGGTGTCTCATCTGCATGGATTACATCCTGCTTTAGCCGCTCTTTTCTCAAGAGCTCGTAAAGGCTGGAAAGATAGTACTCACAGACCTTGATGTGCCAATTAGAGACCGTCTTGTGATCAAGGGGAAGACCCATACGCCGCAAGTCTTTCTCTTGCCGGTAGGCAGGAACCTTGAGAACGTACTTCTGATAGATTTGAGATCAAAGAAGCTGAGCCAAGACTGTTGGTTAACGGAGCCTTGGGTACAGGAGCTTTGATAATCTTGTCAGCTGGTGCCTCATCACTGCAGTGCTGGCACTTGTAAGAGTGTTGGCTCAGTTTTGATAATGAAGCCATGGTTAGCATTGTGGATGTACTCGAAGTCTCTTGAATCAATTCAAGTATATGAGCAATCAAGCTATCATTGACAGAGAATCAACGTCTGGAAACCTATTTTACTCTTACCAGAAGATGTCTGTCCATCTCCATTGCAAGTAAAGTCCCATAAACTAATTAATCCCATCTTAGCGTTGCTAGGATGGGATTTGCTGTATGTATTTGGCTGCTGTATATTTATGATTGAATAAGTACATAGATTAAGCTTAATAGTAAGCTTATTTATTGAATAGATATTTTTGTGGGTGTATCATAGTTGTGCGTTACGATTAATGGGCGTAGCGGATAAGGATTTCTGTCAAGAGTTTAGATAACTCGAGATAAGTTGCCATTTCTTGCTTGCGCTGCTTGTTCAGTTTGCCACAAGTCATGGCTATCGCAGAAGATGTGAGTATGAAGAATATCATATCGACTCCTTTACCCTTGATTATAACATCAAGAAAGATAGCATAATTGAGCAGTTGCAGTTTAATGCTGTAAGTTAAGTTAGTACCCCTTGGTTAGGAATACTGTTCTCCGTTGCCAAGGGGTATCGCTATGTTTAGAGATAAAATGGATATTAATGAATGGTTTAGGGAAGTTACTCCCAAAAGTAAACGTCGCTATGCGCACTTTGATTTACGGACTAATTTAGAACGTGCTAAAAAATATATTACAAATCCAGACAAAATAGCTCACCATGGTTTTTATCCCTTTATTAGGTATGATCAGATTTTTACTAAATTTAGGTCAAGTACCAAAGAAAAATATGTAAAGTCTAGGGAGATATGTTATTCTGCCCATATTGATAGATGCATTTATCAATATTACAGTTTTCTCGTTAACGAAAAGTACGAAGAATACTTAACTAAGCATAGAATAAATCAAGTCCCAATTGCATACCGATCTAACTTGGGAATGGGAAATATAGCAGCTTGTCAGAAAATTCATCAATTTATGCTAGAAAATAAGTCATGCTATGTGATGATAGGTGATTTTACTGATTTCTTCGGAAAACTAAATCACGCATACCTAAAAAAACAGCTTTGCCAATTATTGCAAGTGAATAGGTTACCTGCAGACTATTATGCAGTATTTAAAAGCATCACAGAGTATGATACGTGGGATTTAAAAAACATCTTAAGATTAAATGGCCTAGAAGATACTAGAGCGGGTCTGAAGCAATTAAATTCTAAAAAAAGGGCTTTGACAAAAGAGCAATTCAAAAAACATAAAAAGAATATTTGCCATCACAAAAATGATTTTGGGATACCTCAAGGCTCTTCTATAAGTGCGTGCTTTTCTAATGTCTATATGATAGAGATAGATGAAGCAATAAATAATTTTGTTGCTAAACACAATGGAATGTATTTGCGTTATAGTGATGATTTTGTCGTAATACTGCCTATGTCAACTAGTCAGAGAAAAGATCTTCAAAAGTTAATAAGTCTGTTTGATGACTATAGGAGTAAGGGACTTTTGGAATTACAGCCGGATAAAACCCAAGTTTTTAGTTTTATTTCTGACAAGGAACTATGTAATATAGGAGCCGATTTTAATCCAAAATTAAGTACAGAGCATAAGAAAATAAATTTCCTTGGACTCTGTTTTGATGGATTTGAAGTTAGAATACGTTCCAAAACAATTTCAAAATATTACTATCGAATGAGGCATAAAGCAAGAGGCATAGCCTGTCAATATACGCTTAAAAGCGGGTTTAAAGGAGTAGATAAATTATATCGTATGTATTCCGAACGAGGACAGTACGGTAAAGGGAATTTTTTAACTTATGTTAGACTGGTAAGTAGCGCTTTTCCAAAAGAACCAATTGGAGTAGATACAAAAAATAATATGGTAATAATACGCAAAGTGCTTAACAAAAATAAACCAACCTAGTGTTGGATGATTCTCGCTGGAGAAGTCGTTATCAAGCCTATATTATCTGACATAGTTTAAGTACTCAACAAGAGAACATCATACTACTTCAAGCTCACCTACCACAAAGACAAGTTCTATGGCTACGAGGAACGGGAAGATGTCATCGAACGAGAGCTGCAGCTGTGCGGCTATTTCGCGATCGTGACCTCCGAAAAGATGACGGCCTCTGAAGCCTTGAATCTTTACAAGAGCCGCGATATCTCAGAGAAGCTGTTTGGCAATGATAAGGCCTTCCTTGGCAATCGCTCATTCAGAGTCGCAAGCAGTCAAGCAGCCGAAGCCAAGATCTTCATTCAGTTCATCGCTTTGATAATCCGTGCAAGAATCTACACGCTTTTGAGAAAGCGCAAAGCCGAAATGCCGGGCAAGCCTAACTATTTGAGCGTACCTTCAGCACTGAAAGAGCTCGAAAAGATTGAGCTGATACGCCAACCGAACGGCAATTATAAGCTAGATCACGCAGTCACAGCTACCCAGAAAGTAATACTAGGGGCCTTTGGACTGGACGAAGAATGGATCAAGGCACAGGCAAGACTGATTGGAAAAGATATCCAGAACGCCGCAATGCCAGAAGAACAGAAAGATGATGATGAAGATGCCGAGAACGAAGAGTATTAAGACAATTGAAGCCGAGATCTCCCAAACCGAAGAACAACTCCGGCGCCTTAAAGAGCGCTGCGATAAAGTATCGCAGAAACTAGATGCTCTCTATGAGCTCAAGAAGCACCGGGAGCAGGAGGAATTACTAAAAGCTATTGATAAAAGTACCCGAACTAAAGCTGAGATCCTCGCGTTTCTGGAAAGTCATGCATAAAAGAAATACGGCTGGCAGAAAATCTGTCAGCCGTATGGTTTGAGTTGTAAAATCCTGGGAAATTAGCAGTGAAACGATCGCGACTTTTGTCTTCATCTTCACCTTGCTCAACCTGGGCAACTTCACCCAAGGCTTAAAGCCATTAATTGTTGGTTTCTTGATCATGGTAGTTGGCCAAGCTTTGGGTTCAACGACTGGTTTTGCCTTGAACCCCGCCCGGGATTTCTCACCACGTCTGGCCTATGCGATTTTGCCAGTGCCGAACAAGGGCGGGGCTAACTGGGCTTATGCTTGGGTGCCAGTCTTAGGGCCAATCTCCGGTGGTCTTTTAGCTAGCGGCTTGCAGGCATTGTTGAAATAGAGAGTTAGCCAATGCCAGAATGCTTAAAGCTGCACATCTCGCAAGTTTTTAAAGATGAGGTGGCCAAAAACGGCTTTAACCATGTCAGTGTTGCCAAGGTCATGAAAAAGAGCGGGATTAGGCGGCAGACTTTTTACGAGAATTTCAAAGATAAACTTGATCTTTTGGAATATACGATCAGATCGATGATGGAAAACGATATCGAGAGCAATATCGGCTACCTGGACTGGGAAGGTATCATCTTTTTGGTCTTTTACGGAATTGAATTGAATAAAAAGTTCTACAAGAGCGTCTATGAAAGCCAGACAGAGGTTGATGTAGTCGGGGAAATTTCCAGCCATATTGCTTTCTTGCTCAAGCAGATCATTGAAGAAGAAGGAGCAGATTATGACCAACAGGCCAAAGACTTTGTGGAGACCTTTTGCCTGGGACTGACTTATACAATGATTGATAATCTTTTCCGGCCGCATCCCTTGGAATACGACGTTATTGCCAGCAAGGTCGACAACGCCCTCCACTTCACCTTGAATCTGTAAAATTTCACCCTTGAACTCCAGCTCGAGCTCAAGGGTATTTTTGTTCGGAAAAAATCGGTTATAATCTAATGCTAATTTCCCAGGATTTTACAACTCAATGTCTAAGAAGCCTACTATTACGGCTTGTTTCGAAGTTTAAGATAATATTTTTTGAGTTGTAACTTAAACTCAACGAAATCCTCTAAAAGGTTGATATATCAAGTGATAGAGCACTTTGAGTAGTAATTTATGGGAAATTAGCATCTAAGGCAGAAAGGAGCTCCCATGACCGACTACTACACATCCGGTGAATTCGCCAAGCGGGCCCACGTGTCTGTCAGAACGATCCGCTACTATGACCAGCAGAACCTCCTCAAGCCTTCAGCCAGAAGCAAGGGCGGGGCCAGACGCTACAGTGACGCTGACTTCGCCAAGCTTCAGCAGATCCTCCTGTTAAAGTACCTGGGCTTTTCCTTAGGGGAAATCCGCGGCCTGACCCTGGGGGCCAGTGACCGGCGCCGCCTCTTGGATTCCCTCCAGATCCAGCGACGGCTGGTAGAAGAGCGGATTGAAGAAATGACCGCCGTTGAAGCCGCCATCGACTCAACCACCCAAACCCTGGAAGCTGGCAAGCCTGTTGACTGGAGCCGGATGCTGGAACTGCTTCACCGGTCAACCATGACCCAGAGCCTCAAGACTCAGTACCAGAACGCCACCAACATCTCTGCCCGAATTCGCCTGCACCGGGACCACTCCATGAACAAGGAGGGCTGGTTTCCCTGGCTTTTCCGCCAGCTGGACTTGACTCCTGGCTTAAAAATCTTAGAGATCGGCTGCGGGAATGGCGAACTCTGGGCCACGAGCCACGACCGTCTGCCAGAGGACTGCCAGGTCATCTTGACCGACATTTCAGAAGGGATGCTGGCCGATGCCAAAAAGGAAATCGGCGAAGACAGCCGCTTTTCCTATGACCGTTGCGACGCTGCCCACTTGCCCTTTGCTGACGAAGAGTTTGACCTGGTCGTCGCCAACCACATGCTTTTTTACTGCGATGACATCCCCCAGGTCCTTAAAGAAGTCCGCCGGGTTTTGAAAAAAGGTGGCCGCTTCTGCGCGTCAACTTACAGCAAGCGCCACATGCACGAAATTACTGATCTGGTCCAGGAGTTCAACTCCCAAATCGTCCTCTCTTCCGTCAACCTCTATGACCGCTTCGGCTTAGACAACGGTGAAGAGATCCTCGCTCCATTTTTTGCCCAGGTGACCTGTCAGCGCTACGAGGACGCCATCGAATTAGACGAAGCAGAACCTGTTATTTCTTATATTTTGTCCTGCCACGGCAACCAAAACGCCCTCCTCTTGGACCGCTACCAGGAATTCAAGCAATTCGTTGAAGACGAGGTCGCCGGGGGCTTCCACATCACTAAAGACGCTGGGACCTTTATCTGCCGCAAATAGCTGCCATTTTTTTGAAAACGGCAGTTATTTTATTTTCCCTATTGAAGCTTACGTTACGTCATGTTTTATACTTTGAGTCAGCAAGAAAAATTGATTTGACTAGCTGAACTTGGAGGTTCATTACATGAAAATTATCGTTACCGGCGGTGCCGGCTTTATCGGTTCCAACTTTGTCTTCTACATGATGAAGAAGCACCCAGACTACAAGATCATCTGCCTGGACAAGCTGACTTACGCGGGCAACCTGTCAACCCTGAATGATGTCATGGACAAGCCAAACTTCCGCTTCGTCAAGCTGGACATCTGCGACCGCGAAGGCGTCTACAAGCTTTTTGAAGAAGAACACCCGGACGTTGTTGTTAACTTCGCCGCAGAAAGCCACGTTGACCGGTCAATCGAAAACCCGGAAATCTTCCTGCAAACCAACATCATCGGTACCTCCGTTTTGATGGACGCCTGCCGCAAGTACGGGATCAAGCGTTACCACCAAGTATCAACTGACGAAGTTTACGGCGACCTGCCGCTGGACCGGCCAGACCTCTTCTTCCACGAAGACACGCCGCTGCACACTTCCAGCCCATACTCATCATCAAAAGCCAGCGCTGACCTTTTGGTCGGGGCTTACGGCAGAACTTACGGCCTGCCTGTAACTATTTCCCGTTGCTCAAACAACTACGGCCCTTACCAATTCCCGGAAAAGCTGATCCCATTGATGATCCAAAGAGCCTTGGACGACAAGCCTTTGCCAGTTTACGGTGAAGGCAAAAATGTCCGCGACTGGCTTTACGTTGAAGACCACTGCAAGGCCATCGACCTCATTTTGGAAAAGGGGACGGTTGGTGAAGTCTACAACATCGGCGGTCACAACGAAATGCACAACATCGACATCGTTAAGCTGATCTGCGACTACCTGGACAAGCCTTACTCCTTAATCGAACACGTAACTGACCGGAAGGGCCACGACCAACGTTACGCTATCGACCCAACCAAGATCCACGATGAACTGGGCTGGTTGCCGGAAACCATGTTCAAGGACGGTATTAAGAAGACCATCCAATGGTACCTGGACAACAAGGAATGGTGGGAAAACATTATCTCCGGTGACTACCAGAACTACTACCAGGAAATGTACGGCAAGAAGCAAGTTTTAGACGAAAAGTAAGAGGCAAGGAAGAGGAAAAATGAAGGGAATTATCTTAGCAGGTGGTTCAGGCACTCGTCTGTATCCATTAACCCTGGTTACCAGTAAGCAGCTTTTGCCTGTTTATGACAAGCCAATGATCTACTACCCGTTGTCAACTTTGATGCTGGCCGGGATCAAGGACATCTTGATCATCTCCACGCCAGCTGACACCCCGCGCTTTAAGGAACTTTTGGGCGACGGGTCACAATTCGGCGTCAAGCTCTCTTACAAGGTTCAGCCAAGTCCAGACGGCCTGGCTCAAGCCTTTACTTTGGGCGAAGATTTCATCAACGGTGAACCTTGCGCCATGGTTTTGGGCGACAACATCTTCTACGGCAACGGTTTTACTGACATGCTGGAAAACGCCGCTAAGGACGCGGAAGCTGGCCGGGCAACGATTTTTGGCTACTACGTCAACGATCCGGAACGCTTCGGGGTTGTGGAATTTGACAAGGATGGCCACGCTATCTCTATCGAAGAAAAGCCAGCTCAGCCAAAGAGCAACTACGCCGTAACTGGTTTGTACTTCTACGCAGCTGGCGTGAGCGAAAGAGCTGCCCAGGTTAAGCCAAGTGCCCGCGGGGAAGTGGAAATCACTTCTTTGAACGAGATGTACTTAAACGACAACATCCTGGACGTTCAGCTTTTGGGCCGGGGCTACGCCTGGCTGGATACCGGGACGATGCAGAGCCTGGTTGACGCCTCCAACTTTGTTAAGATGGTAGAAGAACGGACTGGGGTAAGCATCTCAGCCCCAGAAGAAATTGCCTACGTGCACGGCTGGATTGACGAAGACAAGTTGATGTAAGCTGCCAAGCACTACGGCAAGAGCCCTTACGGCCAGCACCTCAAGGCAGTGGCTGAAGGCAAGCTGAAGTATTAATTTTTTAGAAAGAAGAGTCAGAAAAAATGGGTCAAATCAAAGTTGAAAAGAATGTCGGCGGTATTGAAGGTTTGGCAGTGATTACGCCAGCAGTTCACGGGGATGACCGTGGCTACTTCATGGAAACCTACAACAAAAACGACATGAAGGAAGCTGGTTTTGACATCAACTTCGTCCAAGACAACCAATCAAGCTCAACCAAGGGCGTTTTGCGGGGCCTGCACTTCCAAAAGCACTTCCCGCAATGCAAGCTGGTTCGGGTCGTGCGCGGGGATGTCTTCGACGTTGCCGTTGACCTGAGAAGCGACTCCAAGACCTACGGCAAGTGGTACGGGGTGGAACTGACCGCTGAAAACAAGAAGCAGTTCTTGATTCCAGAAGGTTTCGCCCACGGCTTCCTGGTTTTGAGCGACGTGGCTGAATTCTGCTACAAGGTTAACGACTTCTGGCACCCAAACGATGAAGGCGGCATGGCTTGGAACGACCCTGAAATCGGGATTGAATGGCCGCAATTGGTTGGCGAATACCCGGGCTCAGCTGATGCTAGCGGCTACGCTTTGGAAGACGGTACTAAGCTGACTTTGTCCGACAGGGACCAAAAGTGGCTGGGCCTCAAGGACACTTTCAAGTTTTAATTAGGAGGAAAAAATGAAGGTTTTCGTAACTGGCGTCAATGGTCAACTGGGCCACGACGTGATGAACGAACTGGCTAAGCGCGGCTACGAAGGCGTTGGCAGCGACTTGGCTCCGGAATACAGCGGGATCGCTGACGGCTCAGCCGTTACTACTGCTCCTTACGTTTCTTTGGACATTACTAACGCGGAAGGCGTAAAGCAGGCCATCACTGAAGTTAACCCTGACGTGATCGTTCACTGCGCTGCCTGGACTGCGGTTGACCTGGCTGAAGACGACGACAAGGTTGCGGCTGTCCGCAAGGTTAACACCGATGGTACTCAAAACATCGCCAACGTAGCCAAGGAATTAGACGTGCCAATGGTTTACATCTCCACTGACTACGTTTTCGATGGCCAGGGCACCACTCCATGGGACCCGGACTTCAAGGGCTACAAGCCAATGAACGTTTACGGGGAAACCAAGCTGGGCGGGGAACTTGCCGTATCTGAAACTTTGGACAAGTACTTCATCGTCCGGATCGCCTGGGTCTTCGGCTTGAACGGGAAGAACTTCATCAAGACCATGCTTAACGTGGGTAAGACTCATGATGAAGTCAAGGTGGTCAGCGACCAAATCGGTACGCCAACTTACACTTTGGACTTGGCCCGGCTTTTGGTCGACATGATCGAAACTGACAAGTACGGCTACTACCACGCAACTAACGCGGAATTGCCAGAAACTGCCAGCGGCTATGATGAAAACGGCACGAAGACCGGCTACATCAGCTGGTACGATTTCACCAAGGAAATCTACCGCCAGGCCGGCTACAAGACCAAGGTAACTCCGGTTACCACGGAAGAATACGGCCTCTCCAAGGCTGTACGGCCATTCAACTCACGTTTGGACAAGAGCAAGCTGGAAAAGAACGGCTTCAAGCCGCTGCCAACTTGGCCAGACGCCGTGCACCGCTACTTGGAAGCCTTGAAGGCTGACGGCTTTTTTGACTAAGCAATTTTTAAGAGCACTGGATGTGAAATCCGGTGCTTTTTTGCTTGTTTTTAGGTATATCAACCTATTCATGGTAATCGTCCAAGCGGTACTAAAATAGAGCAAGCCATAGGACTAAACAGGCAAAATATGATATTATGGGTAATAAGGTAGATAGCGCCGAGCGCACCATGTGCTAAGCATGATGCTGCTAAAAGATATAAACACCCTCTTGGAATATGCTCTCAATTTCCAAGAGGGTTTTCGTTCGCCCAAAAATCGGCCAAAAACTTTTGTGGCAAGATCTTCTTCTAGAAAGGCGCTAGCGGTGGCTACTTTCCAAAAAGTATGATGTGTAAGAATGTTGTAGTGACGGGGGTTCTCTACCGAATGCACGTTCCAAAAAATCTGCTTTGGATAGGGTAGAATAGGCTCAAACAGTGCAAGAGAAATAATTTTAAGGAGGCAAAAAATGACCGAATCTATCAAAACGCCAACAGTTGCTGAAACCATCAATGACGAATACCTGTAGCCGTTAGGCCTTAGCGCTGCTGACTTGGCGCAAGCCATCCATGTGCCGGCTGCAAGAATCAAGGATATCTTGCACGGCAGCCAGGAAATCACTGCTGACATTTCACTCAGATTAGCCAAATTCTTTGGCGTGTCAGATGCTTACTTCCTTAATCTGCAAAGTGACATTGACTTGCGGGATGCCAAGAAGCATCTTAGCCGTGACTTGTCAGCAATTAAGCCTTTTACAGAGGTACAGGCCAAAAATAAGTAATCTCTTAACTAATTTCTTGATCCAGATCAAGGCCTCGCGCATCTATTCAAGCTACAATAGCCTTATCTAAATAGATGAGGTGACCAAGATGAACGAAAAAGCAGATTTGAAAGACCGGCTGACGCCAGTGCAGTACGCCGTGACCCAAAACGCGGCAACTGAACCGCCTTATACAGGTGAGTACGACAACTTCTTCGAAAAAGGGATCTATGTCGACGTGGTCAGTGGGGAAGCCCTCTTTTCCTCTTTGGACAAGTACGATTCCGGTTGCGGCTGGCCAGCCTTCACCAAGCCTCTGGTTAAGCTGACCCAGCGCCGGGACCAGTCCTTTGGCATGGAAAGAACCGAAGTCCGCAGCCGCCAGGCTGATTCCCACCTGGGCCACGTCTTCACCGACGGTCCTTTGGACAAGGGCGGCCTGCGCTACTGCATCAACTCTGCTGCCCTCAAGTTCATCCCTTACGACCAGCTGGAAGAAGCGGGTTACGGCGAATACCGGCAGCTTTTCGAATAAACGAAAAAACTGACGACTTCCTTACTTTGGAAATCGCCAGTTTTTTTGTTTTCTAACCTAAAATTGCCTTGTCGCTGGCGAATTCCTCGCCAGATACGACTTCAAACTGGTGGAGCAATTTCTCCACTGTTAGTTTCTTCATTTCTTCACCCTTGATGTCTAAAACGACCTTGCCGTCGTTCATCATAATCAAGCGGTTGCCGTGGGCAATGGCATCCCTCATGTTGTGAGTTACCATAATCGTGGTCAGCTTGTCTTCTTCGACGATCCGGTCTGTCGCCTTCAAGACCTTCTCCGCCGTCTTCGGGTCCAGTGCAGCCGTGTGTTCATCCAAGAGAAGAACTTTCGACTTGAGCAGAGTTGCCATCAGCAAGGTCAAAGCCTGTCTCTGCCCGCCGGACAAAAGGCCAACTTTAGCAGTCAACCGGTCTTCCAGACCCAGGTTGAGCACCTGCAGCTTTTCCTTGTATTCAGCACGGAACCTCATCTAGCACTTCTTTAGTGTAGCGACGTTGATTGGAGGCAGTTCTAAGCGGCGTAATCAGTCCTTCAGCTTCTCAATTGCGGAGAGTTGACTTGGCAACGTTAAGATACTCAGCTGCTTTTGATATGGACATGTATTCGCTCATCGTTTCTTCCTTCCAATCTTTTGATACCGGCATTATATAAAAAATTGGTAAGAAACGTTGCTGTTTAGCATTGGATAAAATGGATAATTTTTAGCAGTCACATCCTTTTCCGGGATGCTGGTTTCCGTAGTCGCCGCGCTGGTTTTTGCTGGTTCAGTAGCCTGCTTGTTACAGCGGCTTGCTTTTGCTCATCAGCAGGAGGGGCCGTTCCTTCTGTAGTAGATTCGCTATTAGTCTTCTCTGCAGTTTCTGTAGTAGATTCGCTGCTAGTGCTTTCTTCAACTGTAGTACTAGAGCTTGTACCAGCTGCCCGCTACCTACAAAAAAGCTGGTGCCTAAAGCGACTGCTACCGGGCCAATCGATAATTTTCGAAAGCCAAACTTTTCTTTCCCGTTTAATTTGCTGTTGAAATTGGGATCGCGTTTGTGGCTCACAATTATCATTCCTCTATATTTTTATCTTAAAGAGAAATACATTATGGCAAAAAATTAGATATACCGTTCAAACAACGATATACAGTTCTGTAAATTACACTCAATTGGGTATAAGAAAAGGACTTCCTCTACTTGTAATCAAAATGAACTATATTAAAGTAAGTACTTATAAATAATTTTAGCAAAAAATCATCGTAATAGATGATCAAATAACAAAAATAACGAATATTAGCAAAAATACCTTGCAAACATGAGACTTTTGTCTAAATCTTGCAAGGCATTTTCACATTTTATTAAATTCTAAAGGCCAAACTTTCGTATGGCCGCAGGCTCAATTCACCTGGCAGGCAGCTGAGCTCTCTTTGGTAGTTGTCCAAAAGAATCTGGCCGCATTCCTGCAGGTCGCTTGGCACGGAGATCACGGCTTCTTTTCCATAGAAGTTGTTGAAGACAACCAACTTTTCCCCGTCCAGCTCTCTGACATAGGCAAAAACTTGCTGGTCATCCGGCAGGATTTCCCGGAAGCCGCCGGCAGAAATTACTGCTTCCTGTTTTCTTAAAGCAATCAGCTTCTGGTAGAAGGCGAAAATTTCTCCCTCAGCCAGTTCTTTTTTGACATTGATTTCGTCTTGGTAGGTTGGCAGAAGCCACGGCTTAACCTGGCTGAAGCCGGCGTACTTGCTATCGTCCCAGTGCATTGGCACCCGGGAGTTGTCTCGGGACTTGGCCTTGATGATTGCAAAAGCCTCATCCTCGCTCATTCCCTTGTCCAGCAATTCCTGGTAGGCGTTCTTGCATTCCACGTCCACGTATTCGTCCATTGACTGGTAGTCCGGGTTGACCATCCCCAGTTCTTCTCCCTGGTAGATGAATGGCGTTCCCCGCAAAAAGTGGATCGTGGCCGCCAACATTTCCGCTGACTTTTCCCGGTAGTGGACCGGATCGCCGAAGCGGTTTAAGGCCCAAGGCTGGTCGTGGTTGTTCCAGAAGACAGCGTTCCAGCCGCCGCCTTCGGTCATCCCTGTCTGCCAGGAACTGAGCAGGCCTTTCAGCTTCATGAAGTCAAACGGCGTCTTAGTCCACTTTTCCCCGTCCTTGTAGTCGACCTTCAAATGGTGGAAGGTGAAGACCATGGACAGCTCCTTTTCCTTAGGGTTGGTGTAGCGGACGCTGTTGGGGATAGTCGTCGAAGACATTTCCCCAACCGTGATAGAGTCCTCGTCTTGGCCAAAAGTCGTCCGGTTCAGTTCCTTTAAGTAGTCGTGAACCACTGGCGTATCGGTGTAGAGAGTTTTTTCTTCGGTTGGGTCAGTGGAGTCGACCAGATCCTCACTCTTGCCAATCACGTTGATGACATCGAAGCGGAAGCCCCGGACCCCCTTGCCCCGCCAGAAGTTGACCACGTCTTCCAGTTCCTTTCTGACTTCCGGATTGTGCCAGTCCAGATCAGCCTGGGTCGGGTCATAGAGGTGGAGGTAGTAAAGGTCAGTGTCGCCAAATTTGGACCAGGCCGGGCCGCCGAACTTGGACTGCCAGTTGTTTGGCAGGCTGCCGTCAGGCTTGCCGGGCCGCAGGTAGAAGAACTTCCGGTATTTTTCATCCCCGGCTAAAGCTTTCTTGAACCATTCATGTTCAGTTGAGCAGTGGTTCAAAACCATGTCCAGCATCACGCCCACGCCGATGTCCGCTAATTTGGCCTGCAACTCTTCAAAGTCAGCCATCGTGCCAAAAAGGGGATCGATCTCCCTGTAGTTGGCGATATCATAGCCGTTGTCGTTTTGCGGGGAAACATAGAAGGGGTTGAACCAGATCATGTCTACGTTCAGCTTCTTGATATAGTCGATCTTCTCGATAATGCCCCGGAGGTCCCCGATCCCATCGCCGTTAGCGTCGTAGAAGGACTTTGGGTAGATCTGGTAGATGACTTTTTGACCTAGATTTTGCATGTTTTTTCTCCTATATTTTGCTGCGGCGAGCAAAGTCAATAAATCTGAAACGGTTGGGATTGTGGTAAGAGGCGGTCAGCTGGAAGAGGGAGGTGTCCTCTAAGTAGACCATGCTTTTCACTAAAACGGCTTTCCGGTCGGGGTCCAATTCCAGCATCTTGGCTAATTCCTCGCTCACGATCTGCACGCTGACGTCTTTAACCGCGTAGGAAATCTTGAGGCCCATCTCGTTTTCAAAGTAGTCATATAAGGAATGTTCCGCCACAGACGGGCTGATTTCCTTGACGTACTTGGTGGAGATGTAGTCTACGTCTAAAACGTCCGGCTCACCGTCAATGATTCTGAGCCGCTTGACCTTGATAAAAGGCTCCGTGTTGTCGCAGCTGAAGTCGTCGGGAACTTTCTTGACTTCCTTGATTTCCAAAAGCTTGGTCTCTGCTTTTAGTCCCAGGGACTGGTTCAGTTCGTTAAAAGTCGTGATCCTGGAAATTGGAAAGCTCAAGCGGGAAAAGTCGAGGACGATCGAGCCTTTGCCTTTGATCTTCTGGATTAATCCCAGGCTGGTTAAGTCTTCCAAGGACTTTCTGACCGTGTTCCGGGATGCCCCGTAGAGATTGGCCAGTTCGTTTTCGCTGGGCAAAAAGCTCTTGGGCGGGTAGATCCCGTGCCGGATCTTGCCGGCCAGGTCTTGGGTAATCATGTCTTGCTTGGCAGTCATTTTTTGCCTCCAAATTCTTTTCTGCCTCCATTATAGCCGGGCGTAGGTGGCTTTTCAACATGTATGGACAAGATAATCTGAAGATAGAAACCGGAAACAATAGCGGTAATAAAATAATCTGCAAAAAGTATTGACAACTTGTATGCACAAGTATAAGATAGAGACAGTTAAGAGAAAGCGGTTACCAGTCGCTAAGTTTTTTGGAGAATGAATATGGCAAAGAAAGATTACAGCGGCCTGGCGAAGACGATCATCGCCAACGTCGGCGGCAAGGAGAACATCAACAGCTTGATTCACTGCATCACGCGCCTGCGTTTCTACCTTAAGGATGAAAGCAAGGCCAACGATGAAGTTTTAAAGGAAACTGACGGCGTTATCGACGTAATGCACGCTTCCGGCCAGTACCAAGTGGTCATCGGCAACGCGGTTACCCAGGTCTACGACGCCGTGATGGCGGAACTGGGCGGCCTGCCAGAAGGCGGCGAAGCAGCCGAAACTAAGGAAGATGATGGCAAGAACCCGGTTTCCAAAGCTTTTGGCAACTTGATCGGCTTCATTACTGGCTCCATGAGCCCGGTGGTCGGCGTTATTGCTGCTTCCGGTATCATCAAGGGGATCCTGGCACTCTTGACTTTGCCGCAATTAGGGGCCCTTTTGAACGTGAAGAGCACGGCTTATATCACGGTCAGCGCTATGGCGGACTCAGCCTTTTACTTCCTGCCAATTTTGGTTGGCTTCGCCGCTGCTAAAAAGCTGAACGGTGATCCAATCGTGGCCGCGGTAATCGGCGGGGTCCTAACTTACCCGCAGCTGGTTACTTGGGGCGGGCAGTACAAGACCATGTTCAGTCTGGGCGGTTTCAACTTCCAGTTCTTGAACTACACCTACTCAATCTTCCCGATGATCCTGGCCGCCTGGCTGGCTAAGAAACTGGAAGACTGGCTGAGAGACCACCTGCCGGATTACTTGCAGATGATCTTCACGCCGATGATTACCATCTTGCTGGTTTCAGCAGTTACCTTGATGATTACCGGTCCGGTGATCCAGGGCGTGGCCAACGGGATTGCGGACTTGATCAACTGGGTTGTTTCAGCTTCTGGCTGGATCGGGGGTCTGTTGATCGGTGCCTTCTACCAAGTTCTGGTTATCTTCGGTTTGCACTGGGGCGTTGTGCCGCTGGTTGCCCAGCAGATTGCCCAAAGCGGCCAGAGTTCATTGAACGCGATTATTTCTGCGACTATGGTTTCCCAAGGGGCGGCAGTTTTGGCTGTAGCCTTGAAGACTAAGAAGAAGGGGACCAAGACTTTGGGGATCTCCGCAGCTGTTTCAGCCTTCTGCGGGGTTACGGAACCAGCGATCTACGGGATCAACCTGCGCTTTAAGAAGGTCTTTATCTCCGGTTTGATCGGGTCAGCAGTCGGCGGTTTGATCACTGGCTTGATGCACGGGACCATGTACGGCTTTACTGGTTCTTTGATCGGTTTCTCATCCTTCTTCAACCCGAAGAATCCAAGTGACTTGACTAGCTTCTACGCCTTCCTTCTGTCCAGCGCGGCAGCTCTGGTAATTTCCTTCATCGTGGCCTGGGTTTGGGGCTACAATGACGAAATGGTTGCCGGCAAGAAGGTTGAAAAGAAGCAACGGCCAGGCAGTGAAGCTAAGCAAAAGAGCGAAACTTTGACTGCTCCGGTAGCTGGCAAGGTGATTGCTTTGTCAAGCGTCAACGACCCAGTTTTTTCAACTGGTGCCATGGGTGAAGGCTTCGCGGTAGTGCCAACTGAGGGCGTGGTTAAGGCTCCGGTTGACGGTGAAGTAGCAGCCTTGTTTGAAACTGGCCACGCGATTGGCTTGAAGACTACGGCTGGCGCGGAAGTGCTGATACACATCGGGATCGACACGGTTATGCTAAAGGGCAAGGGCTTTAACGTCAAGGTTGCGCAAGGTGACCTGGTTAAGGCCGGGCAAACTCTGATCGAGTTTGACCTGGACGGCATTAAGGAAGCCGGCTACGACCCAACGGTCATGACGGTAGTTACTGACAAACATGACGTGGACATTAAGTTGCCAAGCGTTGAATAATTTATAGACAAAAAAGGCGTCATCCCACGATTTGGGGATGGCGCATTTTGCGCTTATTTAGCTTTCTTCTTCGCTGCAGATAGCGATGACCCGCATCTTGTAGCCAAAGGTGTGATCTTCGGTAACCTTTTCGCCAGTGTGGTCGGTGATGACCGCGTCGATATGGCCGCCTTCAGCGACGAACTTGTCGATTTGTTCCTTGACTTGGGCAAAAGTGCCTTCAAATTGTTTGGTAAATTGCATAGTATTATCCTCCTCTCCCAAAGTTAATTTAATTTTAACCCTAAAAAAGCAAGAATAGTCTGATAATTGAAAAATTAATCTGAAAAATCGTCGCTCGGCCAGTTTTTGCTTAAAAGGGGTCAGTATAAAAACTTGTGTAAATGATTGAGAGACTTAGGAAGCCTTCCGTAATAGCTCCATTAACCGCAGGAAGAAGTATTCATCATCTGGATACTCATACCCTTTACGTCTCTCGGTCTTGATCTTATTGTTAATACCCTCAAATTTGCCAGTTGATATTCCGTATTTGGCAAACGTGTAGATCCCTCTCAAATGGCGGTATAAGAGACGTACAAACCAAATAAAGTGACTATTTTCAATTGCCTTACAGATATCTATGATCTCTTCAAGTCTGACGCACATTTCTACTTCGTCATGTGAGTTATATGCCTGATCTAGCAGGTCTTTGACGAAGTCTATTGTGAAGAAAAGCTTGTTTTCTTCCAATAGCTCGTCATACCAGTCTTCATTACCACCATGAGCCTTTATTTCCGGTGTATTGAATATTTGGAACTGTATAATTTTATGTGGGGCTGGGCGCAAGAGTGAAAGCGGCAGTAAAATAGCAAGAATAAGGCTTTTAACAGTCCTGTGCTGAGCAGGAGGGCTGTTTTTTTGTTTATACTTCTTGTTTATACTTTTTTATTAAAAATATAACTTATACTTTTTGTGTAGACATATAGAAATCGATCATATAATGTTCATAAGTGGAGAAAACAGGCTAAAAACTCTTTCAACTTGAAAATAAGCTGGATAATTTTGTTTTCAGTGAGGATAAAAGTTTAATTCTAATTTTCTTCATTTTTTGGCTTAACATCTTTCAATAGCTGAGTATAATTAAGGGCAAGTAATGGAAATTGTTTTGATACCGATATAGGAAAAGGAACCGTATTATGAAGAACAACCGTTTAATGAAAAACCTTGGTAAAGCTACTGTTGCTGCTGCTCTGCTGGCTACTGGCGTAAGCCCAGTTCTGGCCGCAACTGAAAACAAGACTGAAGTTAAGAGCAACAAGACTGCTGCTGAATCTTCATCAAAGAAGACCAGCTCACCAGAATCATCAAAGGCTTCAAGCTCATCAGAAGCTTCAAAGAGCAGCTCTTCAGCAGCTTCATCATCAAGCAAGAAGGCTGCAAAGAAGAGCACCAAGAAGGCAGCTAAGAAGGCCGCAAAGAAGAGCACCAAGAAGGCAGCTAAGAAGGCCGCAAAGAAGAGCACCAAGAAGACTACCAAGAAGGCAGCTAAGAAGGCTGCTAAGAATACCAAGAAGTCAGTTAAGACTACCAAGAAGTCAACTAAGAAGGCTGCTAAGAACACCAAGAAGGCAGCTAAGACTACCAAGAAGTCAGCTAAGAAGGCTGCTAAGAACACCAAGAAGGCAGCTAAGACTACCAAGAAGTCAACTAAGAAGGCTGCTAAGAACACCAAGAAGGCAGCTAAGACTACCAAGAAGTCAGCTAAGAAGGCTGCTAAGAACACCAAGAAGGCAGCTAAGACTGCTAAGAAGGCTGCAAAGAAGGCTAGCGCAAAGTCAACTTCAGCATCTTCAACTAGCTCAGCTAAGTAATTAATTTGAGCAAAAATAAAGGCTCTGTCATCAAGCACGATGGCAGAGCCTTTTTTAGTCTTTATTTACTTCCGGGAAAACGTACTTTTCCATGTCAGCCAAGCAGTCCGCAATTAGCCCCTGGGTCACGGTGACCTGGCGGCTGATCCCGTAGCGGCAAAGCGGCCCCCGGATCGGGTCGGTCAAAAGGTTGATCTTGCCTGCTTCATTTTCTTTTAAAGGGTAGATTTCAGTGACTTTTCCTTTAGGCGCCAGCTGCAGGTTGCTGGCCGCGGTATTTTCTGCTAAAAGGTACTTGGCAACTGTGGAGAAATTGTCGACTTTGCCATCGCTGGCTAAAACTAGTTCCTTCAGAGTCGTCGACAGGGTCAGGGCGTTCTTGATCTTGCCCTTCAAGGTCCTGGAGAAGCCGGTTGCCAGGGCCTGGGCCTGGTCGCGCTCGGCTGCTTTCTGTTGTCCCTGGACGTAACTGAGCAAGCTGAGGTTGAAGACGACCAACAAAATCAAAGTAGCCGTGATAAGCAAGTAGTCGTTTTGGTTTGCTTTCTAAGCTGTTTAAACATTGCTGAATTACGCCTTATTTGTTGTTATAATATAATATCTCCTTAATTATAATCCTCCTCGCTTAGACATATGTCCAAATTGTTGAAGGATAATCCTACTGTTCAGTATACTATAGCGGATAGTGTTATTACAAATTGATAAAATGTTATGCTGCTGAGAAAGCAATTAGGGGAAAATCGTTCGTCTTTTGAAAAAGTGCATAAAAATCGTTTAAATTCACAAAAATCCTTGTCAAATCCTATTTTACATCATACAATAGGCTATGCAAGAGTAAGCGGTTGCTTTTAATAAAGTCTTGAGTTTTTCACTTGGAGATAAATGCATAGCTGTTTTTTGTTTACACTTTTTAATATGGCTATTCTCTAACGGACGTTTCAATTGGGAAACGTCTTTTTTTGCGCGGGCAAAGGCTAATTTCTTAATAATTAGGCTGGGGTTAAAGAGAAAGTTGCCGGCTGAGTGCTATAATAGGTTAGATTAGTGGCGGCCGTTTTGCCGCCGCAAATAGGAATCAACAAACTAAGTGAGGTAATAATATGGCAAAAATCGGTGTTTTGGGAGCAGGTACTTGGGGCATGGCACTGGCCCGGATGCTCAGCAACTCTGGTCGTGAAGTGACCGTCTGGTCAGCCCTGCCGCAAGAAGTCGACGAACTCTCAAGAACTCGTCGCCAGAAGAACCTGCCGGGTATGGTTATTCCTGACGAAATTAAATTCACTAAGGAAATTGCGGAAGCCTGCCAAGACAAGGACATCATCCTGTTCGCCGTACCATCAGTCTTCGTCCGCTCAACTGCCAAGACTGCCGCTGCCTTTATTCCAGACGGGCAGATCATCGTTGACGTGGCTAAGGGGATCGAACCAGACACCCTCTTAACTTTGACTGAAGTCATCGCTGACGAATTGAATAAGGACGGCAAGCATGGCAATGTCCACTACGTTGCCCTGTCTGGCCCGACCCACGCGGAAGAAGTGGCCAAGGACCTGCCAACCACCATCGTTTCCGCCTGTGAAGACCAAGCTGTGGCCGAAAAGGTTCAGGATGTCTTCATGAACAAGAACATGCGGGTTTACACCAACTCTGACCGCTTGGGCGTTGAGCTCTGCGGGGCCTTGAAGAACGTAATTGCTTTGGCCAGCGGGATCTGTTCAGGCCTGGGCTACGGAGACAACATGCGGGCAGCTTTGATCATCCGCGGGATGGCGGAAATCAAGCGCTTGGGCCTTAAGATGGGCGGCAAGGAAGACTCTTTTGATGGCCTGGCCGGCATGGGGGACTTGATCGTTACTGCTACCAGCAAGGAAAGCCGGAATAACAATGCTGGTTACTTGATCGGCAAGGGCAAGAGCGCTGAAGAAGCCAAGAAGGAAGTCGGCATGGTCGTTGAAGGGATCAACGCCATTCCAGCCGCCTTGGAACTGGCTGACAAGTATGACGTGGAAATGCCAATCGTCTTCGCCGTTGACGCCGTGGTCAACCGCGGTGCTGATGCCCGGGAAACCGTTGACGCCTTGATGCTGCGGGAAAAGAAGTCAGAAATGACCAAGTAATAAAGTTAATTAAGAAGTCTGCGGAAGCAGGCTTCTTTTTATCTTTTCTATTCTTTTCTAAAAAAAGGCAAAAACTCTCATAAACATTTCATTTTATTACAACTTATGTTATGCTTATGTTAGGTGGTGACTTTGGATGGAAAAGAACATGATTGGCAAGTATTTGCGAGACCTGCGCCGGCGGCGGGGGATGAGTCAGCAGGAGCTGGCCCTGGCCTTGGGAGTAAGCAAGCAGACCATCTCTAATTGGGAGGTTGGCCGCAAGGTACCGCGGATGAAGGCTGTTGAGAAGATAGCGAATATTTTTGGCGTGTCCAGGAACAGCGTTCTGGCCGGGCTGCCGGTAGAAATGCTGGTGCAGGAAGGGCAGGAAGACCGCAGGGTGGTCGACTTGACCGACCGCGATATCCGTTTGACCTATCTGGGCCAGCAGGTGCCGCGGGAGTATATTGACATCATTGAGAAGCTGATGCGCTGCGATATTGCCGAGCGCGATGCTCAATAAGGCGGGAAGTTCCCGCCTTTTTCTTTTATCCAGGGGGGCGGAAGCCTTTTCAAAGGAAGTAGTATAATGAAAGAGTGATGTTAAAAAAGGGGGATAAGATGATGAAGGAGAAGAATTGGCTGACGGTCTTGGCTTTGGTGGTGGGCTTTGCCGCCATGGGAGCCAGCGTCTGGCTGAGCGCGCAAGCTGTCAAGCAGACCCAGAGAAACAGCTTGCCTAGCTATTTCCCGGTTGGCGGGGCCAAGCCGCGCTATTTTTACCGGAAAAAAAGTGGCGATTGGCAAGACGGAAGGAAGTTTGACCGGCGCTTACGCGGGTTCTGATATGGTCTGCCTCTTTGCAGACGCTAGTGGCGTTTACTGGTTCAAGGGGAACCGGGGTCAAATAGAAAAAATCGGCAGCCAGGCCCACTTCAAGAAGCTGCTTCGGCAGATCAGTTTGAATAAGCTGGAAGAGAGCTCGCTGCTGGTGAAGAAGACGGAAAAGAAGAAAAAGCAGACGAGTAAGAAATCAGAATAGGGCAAAAGAAAGGAGCCCCAACCCGCGGTTGGGACTCCTCTTTGATGTAAAAGGGAATGGCACATGGCTTCGATGCATTTTATAAATAGAAGGGAATCGAAAAAATGCGAAAGATGTTAGAAGTGTTTGAAATGAGTCGCTCGATATGCCAACATATTGTACCAAAACTGTACAAATAAGATAAAAGAGTGTGTGTAAAAATGCAATAAGAAAAGAGCATGATATAAAACCTTTACAGGAAAAGGTAGGTCCATCTCTCTTGCCTTTTCCTACTACCAATACTACACAGACCCTTGCAAAAATACAAGAAATATGCTTTAGCGCAGTGCCCGGCGGTAGCCGGCTCTTTTGGCTTCAGTTTCGGTGCGGAAGTAGACCGCGTTGGCTGAATTCATGTGGTAGCCGGCCTGGCCTGGAACGTGGTAGATCTTGGACCGGCGGTTGCCGACGATCCGGCCGGTGGTAGAAGTCTTGATCTTCTTTTTAGAAGATGTGGATTTTTTAGCAGCGGCCTTTTTAACTACTGTCTTTTTGGCAGACTTTTTCGCCGCGCCGGTAACCACGCTGGTACCGTTTGAATAGTTGAGCTTGACGTCGTCCTGGACATTGAAGATGTAGACGTGGAAGCGGACAGCGTTAGAGCCAGTGGACTGGGCCTCCATCTCAACCCCGCGGGCCAGGAGCTCCCGGCCGCGGAAGATTGGCTTGACCCGGTAGCGGATGTAGTGGCGGCTGGAGGATTTGATGTAGCTGGTCACCTGGTTTTCGTACTTGAGCATGCCCGGGTCGTTTAATTGCCGGGTCCCGGTGATCAGGTTCTTGGGGTTATTGTTTTGCCCGGTCAGCTGGTAGCCGATCAGGTGGCTGCGGTTGTAGAGCCAGCCGCCGGCGATCTTCTTGTTGTGCCAGGCGGTTGGGTTCCAGTAAAGGGGCTCTCTAGCCTTGGCCGGCATGAGCCGCTTGTTCAGCAGGGCATCGGCTTCCCCGGCCCGGTTTAAAGAGTCCAGCTTGTGGTAGCTCTGCCAGGCCCCCTTTTTAGTCGACAGGGCCTTTTTGGAAAAAGTTGGCCGGTCCTGGTTGACGGTGACAACTTTTTGCCCCTGGTAGTTGCGGTCAGCCAGGCTGCTGGCCTTGGCGTGGCTGGCCACGAGGAAGCTGGCTGAGGCCAGCAGGAGGGCCGTTAATTTTTGCATTGCTTTCTTCACGGAAATTCCTCTTCTTTACAAAATCACTTTAGTGTTAGAACAAACAACTTTGACAGTCTAACATGATTACATAAAGAAGGAATAGGCGGAAAATGGTGGAGAATATATTACAGAAAATATTACTTTGTTTTATTAAGTGAGCTTGGAGAATTAGTGGGATTTTAAAGCGATTTACCTTTAAATAGATAAGTCGATACAAATGCTACAAAAAATGTGAAAGAAATGTTGTAGAATAAAAATATTGCTTAGTGTGCTTGTTAGCTGGCTGAGTAAAATGTGTAAATATTCTATTTTTTAAGTAATAGACAGATTATTTTTTGAGGAAAAACTTAAGGTTATGAAAAAGGAAGAAAAGAAACGCGGTCTGTTCGGCAAAGATTACTTGATGCTCTCGGCAATGACCATTGGTTTGCTTGCTGGCGCGGGTAAGGCACAAACTGTTAAGGCTGATACTAAGGCTGATACTGTTGAAAAGGCAAAGACTGAAGTCAAGGCAGCAACTACTGCAACCACGACTATCGCCAACACTACGGCTGCTCCGACTAACACTACTACAGCTGATACCACGACTGCAACTAATAACAATACCGCAGCCGGCACTAACAACACCAATACCGCAAATAACGGGACTGCCAACACTGCAACTGGCAACACCAACCAAGCTACTACTGGCACGACCACTGGCACTTCGGACCCAACTAACCCAGGTTCAAC
Source organism: Lactobacillus delbrueckii subsp. jakobsenii ZN7a-9 = DSM 26046 (assembly GCF_001888925.1). Classification (NCBI taxonomy): domain Bacteria; kingdom Bacillati; phylum Bacillota; class Bacilli; order Lactobacillales; family Lactobacillaceae; genus Lactobacillus; species Lactobacillus delbrueckii. The sequence continues at coordinate 136,423 of NZ_CP018218.1, read as the reverse complement.
CGGCACGACCACTGGTACTCCGGATCCAACCAACCCAGGTTCAACTGGTACCAACACCGGCACTAAGACTGATACTAAGAGTACTGGTAACACGACCGACAACCCGGGTTCAGCCAGCGACAACACCCAGACTCACCCAGGCTCATCTACTGGCAATACCTCCAGTGATGAAACTTCAGAACTTGGGAAGCAAAATGTCAGTGAAGACGTTTCAAATGAAAATATTGGCGAAGGTTCAATTATCAACAGCTATTTGACTAGTCAAGCAGCTAAGGACAACTACGCTAAGCTGAATAACACTGGTAAGAAGATCGTGGCTGCTGCTTTGAGAGAAGGTAGTACGGTTGACCTGGCCAAGCTGACTAAAACAGAAATCAACGCTTTAAACAGGGTTGTTTTGACTACGACTGATGATAATCAGTATACGTTGAAAGATTACGATTCAATTGCCAAGAAAATTGTAAATCGCGACAGCAGTTCTCAAATTCCACTCTTTAAGGGTGAAAAAATTGTCAATATGCCTGGCTTGGAAAAAGTAAAGGATGCTGAAACTGGTGAAGAGGCAACCATGGATATCTGGGACTCTTGGCCAGTACAAGATCCAGAAACAGGTTATGTTGAGAATTGGAATGGTTACCAATTGGTTGTGGCAATGATTGGGATCCCGCATAAGGGTGACAACCACCTTTATTTGCTTTACAGCAAATATGGTGACAACAATTTTGCCAACTGGAAGGTTGCTGGCTCAATCTTCGGTTACAGCAATGATCCATCTACAGGTCAGTGGTCTGGTTCAGCCATGCTTAACGCAGATGGTTCAATCCAGCTTTTCTATACCGATGTTGTTTACAATACCGAAAATAATCAAAGACTGGCTACTGCAACAATCAACATCGGTCAAAATGCTGATGGAGTATACATTAAGAGCGTTGAAAACGACCATGTTTACTTTGTTGGTGATGGTACTGTTTACCAAAACTTCTCACAATGGCAGAATGGTACCAACAGTAGTGTTAACAATCCACAACTGCGTGATGCGCACATCTTTAAAGACAGTGACGGAACCTACTATATTGCTTTCGAAACTGCTACCGGTGATTTGGGTGATGAAGCAGAAAGCAGCGCTCACATTTACGAATGGGGCAGATATGGTGGTAACGCTGCCTACAACTTGAGTGAGTTCCTCAAGTTAGTTGATAATGATACACTGAGCCAGCGGGCAGCAGTTGCTAATGGTGCAATTGGCTTGCTTAAGCTGGACATGAGTGACCCTAAGAACCCTCAGGTTGCTACTGACGAAAACGGTAAGCTGGTTCTCTACCGACCACTGGTAAAGACGGTTTTGTCTGGTGATGAGGTTGAACGTCCAGACTTGATCAAGTTAAACGGCAAATATTATCTCTTTACTGATGGTCGGCTTACCCGTGCAACTGATACGGATCTGTTGGCTAAAGCTAATAGTACAATTGGTGATAATGTTGCTATGCTTGGCTTTGTTTCTGATAGAGTTGACGGTGGCTTTGTCCCATTGAATGGCGATGGTTTGGTTATCGGCGCATCTGTACCTTCAAGTTGGCGGACAGCCACCTACTCATATTATGTAGTCAAGATTAATCCGGCCAACATTAAGAGTGATAAAGTTACCGTTAATGGCGTAACTTATGACAAGGATTACTTTGTTAACCACGTTGTTTTGGTTAATGCTTACATGAGTAACCGGGGAGAAGCCGCTGGTAAGGGCCTTAACGCAACTCTTGGGCCAAGCTTCCTGGTTTTGGTCGATGGTGACAAGACGACTGTCTTGGCCAACTCAACTACTGACCAGGGCGTTTGGGACTGGAACGAAAATAGTCCTAAGCCTGAACTGGCAGCTGCATCCTTAAAGGAAGCCAAACGGTCAACTGACAGTTACAGCTTCCAAGTTAACAAGGACGGCTACTGGTACCTGTACAACGATTCAACCGATGACGGCTCAATTAAGATGCAAACTGGTTTCCAATACCTGGCTGGCCAAAACAAGACGGTTTACTACGACCCAGCTACTGGCCACATGCTCTACGGCCTGCAAAAGATCAATGGCAAGACTTACTACTTTGCTCCAGGTTCAGGCGCGAGAGTTACTGGCCAAATTAAGATCAACGGCAAGTGGTACATGTTTGACAAGAAGACTGGCGTAATGCAAACTGGCTTCCAGTACATTGCCAGCCAAAAGAAGACTGTCTACTACAGCCCTAAGACTGGCCAAATGCTGTACGGCCTGCAAAAGATTAACGGCAAGTGGTACATGTTTGACAAGCGATCAGGCGCCAAGATCAGCTACCAAACGGTTGGTACTTACATCCGTCTGAAGCACAACGCCGCTCTTTACTCAGCTAAGGGCAAGAAGACTAAGGCTAAGAGTTACAAGAAGGGTCTGTACACCAAGTCTGTTGGTATCCGGATTATCAAGGGCAAGGTTTACTACAAGCTCAGCAATGGTAAGTACATCAAGGCTGGCAACATTACTGTCGGCAAGAAGCGTACTCTTAAGAAGAATGCCTACATCTATGTCAAGAAGGGCAAGAAGGTAAAGGCACTTAAGGGCGTGCAAAAGAAGGGCAGCACTAAGTACACTTACGGTTCTGTTGTGATCTTCCAAGGTAAGAAGTTCTACGCAGTAGCCAGCGGCAAGTACATCAAGTCCGCAAACTTCTAAAATCAAGTAAGCAGAAAAATCCCGCGTCAGCGGGATTTTTTTCTTTGACCAAGATGTGAAAATACTCTTCAAAAAAGATAAAAATCTGTCTGCCAGCGTCCATCTGATACCAGTTTAACTATAATGGAGATAATGACTTTTATTTCAAAAGAATAGGATACTGGTGAAGACTTTGAAAAATAATAACGATGTAAATACCAGAGTTGGCAAACGGAAAAAGCGGGGCAAAACCAAGCGTATCTTCTGGGGTATTCTGGCCGCTCTTTTGGTTGGGATTGCAGGCTTTGCTTACTACGAGTACCATACAGTCAAGAACGCGGCAGATTCAGCTTACAAGTCTGGCGGGATCAGCAGTGCTGAAAATGGAAGCAAGAATTCCGTCATCAGCAGCTCCAAGCCGATCGCAATCCTCTTGATGGGGACAGACACCGGGGCTTTGGGGAGAACTTACAAGGGCCGGACCGACTCGATCATGGTCGCGGTCTTGAATCCAAAGACCAAGAAGACGACTCTGGTCAGCTTCGAAAGAGACCAGCAGGTCAACTTGCCTGACTACCCGGACAAGTCGCCTTCTAAGTTGAACGCGGCCTATGCTTACGGCAATGCTAAAGAATTGGCCAAGGTCTTGAAGAAGTACTACAATATTCCAATCAATGCCTACGTCTTGATTAACATGGGTGACCTTAAGACCATCGTCAACAAGGTCGGCGGGATCGATATTGCTCCGGTGCTGTCTTTCAGCTATGAAGGCTACACCTTTACCGAGGGCAAAACGACCCACATGAACGGAGCCAAGGCTTTGGCATATTCACGTATGCGCTATGACGACCCGCAAGGTGACTATGGCCGGCAAAAGCGGCAACGGCAAGCTCTTTCGGCTCTTTTGAAGAAGGAGGAAAGCGCGACGACTCTGCTCAGTTCCAGCTTTATTTCCTCCCTGTCCAAGCAGGTGCAGACTGACTTAACCTTTGCTGATTTGACCTCTTTGGCTAAAAATTATCTGGCAGCTACAAAGAACTTGAAAACTGATTACACCCACGGTACTGGCTATATGCAAAACGGGGTTTCCTACCAGAAGATTTCTGTTTCTGAGCGGCAGAGAATCAGTAACTTGATCAGAAAAGCCTTGGGTCTTAAGACTAAAAAGGTAAGTACGGACTTAATCGATACTTCTACTAGCAGCTCAACCAGTTCAAGCTCAAGCAGCTCTGCCGGAAATACCCCTGGCAGCAATGCTAGCGGTTCAACGACTGCTCCTGGCTCTGATACTAATACTGGTTCCAACTATAATTCCAATTACGGGTCTAATTCCAATTCCACTTATAATTCCGGCTATGGCACGCAGGACAGCAGCCAAAATATGTACGGTCAAAACACTGGTACCGGCTACTAATCATAAAAAGTTGCAGAGGAGTTAAAGGCGAGCCTTGACTCCTCTTTTTGTATGCGGCTTTCAATCAATAGAGTTTAAATGGCGGGGAGATCTGCTAAAATTGAAGTGTTAGCTAGGCATTTGTCTAAGTTTTTTTAAAAAAACAGAGGAAAGTGGATTTGTCTGGTGCAGACCCGGAGTTTTTATATATAATGAAACTATTACATCTATTCTAAAGATTGGACATATGGTGAAAAGCTGTGAATGAGAAAAAGTTAAATACAAGAACTGAGAAGCGGAAGAAACGCAATAAGTTTTGGCGGATCTTCTGGATTGTCGTTGGGGTATTCGTGGTTGGCCTGGCTGGATTTGCCTGGTATGAATACAGTTCAGTTAAGAACGCGGCCAATACTGCTTACCGTTTAGGCGGGATCAGCAGCGCGGAAAACGGGAGCAAGAACGACGTCATCAGTAACAAGAAGCCGATGGCAGTCCTCTTGATGGGGACTGACACCGGGGCTTTGGGCAGAACATACAAAGGCCGGACCGACTCCATCATGGTCGCGGTCTTGAACCCAAAGACCAAGAAGACCACCCTAGTCAGCTTCGAACGTGACATTCAAGTCAACCTGCCGGACTATCCGGAACACTCACCGTCTAAGTTGAACGCGGCTTACGCATACGGTAATGCTGGTGAACTTGCTAAGGTGCTGAAGAAGTACTTCAACATCCCGATCAATGCTTACGTGTTAATTAACATGGGCGGACTTAAGACCATCGTCGACAAGGTTGGCGGGGTTGACATCGCGCCGGTTCTGAGCTTCAGCTACGAAGGCTACACCTTCACCAAGGGTCAGAAGACCCACATGGACGGGGCTAAGGCTCTGGCTTACAGCCGGATGCGGTATGATGATCCAGAAGGTGACTACGGCCGGCAAAAGCGGCAGCGGCAAGTGTTGCAGGCCCTGGTCAAGAAGGCTGAATCAGCCCAGACGCTGCTGAACACTAGCTTTATTTCATCATTGTCCAAGCAGGTTCAAACTGACTTGACCTTCAGCGACTTGACTTCGATGGCATCTTCATACCTGCCAGCCACGAAGAATGTCGTAACTGACTACACCCACGGCACTGGCTTTATGCAAGATGGCGTATCTTACCAGCAAGTGTCTACGACGGAACGGCAGAGAATCAGTGACTTGGTCAGAAAGGCCATGGGTCTTAAGACAAAGACGGTTCGGTAATTTAAAACAGTTAAAAATGCTGGATGCAACCATCCAGCATTTTTGTTTACAATCGTCCTTCCATTATTGATAGTGCACAATACAAGTAAAAGATGTTATACTTGAGTATACTGCGGCGAGTTGTGCTTTCGTCATAGATATATTTTGTTAGCCAAAGATTACTTAGGCAAGTTGTTTTTAGTTGTACGGGTAATAAATGATTAAAAAAGAAATATCGTCTAATTACGAAAAAAAGATAAGCGCTTACAAGTATGTGAAAAGATTTTTAGACATTGTCGGTAGCCTGCTGGCCTTGATAATTTTTTCCCCGATTTTCTTAATCTTGGCCATCTTGATCAAGAGCCGGGATGGCGGATCCGCCTTCTTTGCTCAAGAACGGATTGGCAAAGGCGGCAAGCCTTTTAAAATGTACAAATTCAGGTCAATGAAGATGGACGCTGAAGAAATTCTCAAAAGCGATCCAGAACTTTACCAAAAGTACGTGGACAACGACTATAAGCTGCTGGCTGATGAAGATCCGCGAATCACGCCGATTGGTCGCTGGATGCGGCGGACCTCAGTTGATGAGTTGCCGCAGTTCGTTAATATCCTTAAAGGTGATATGAGCATCATCGGCCCCCGCCCGGTGGTTGAAAAAGAATTGGCTGAATATGGCAACCGCAAGGATAAGTTCCTTTCAGTCAGACCTGGGGCCATGGGACTTTGGCAGGCAACGGGCCGGAGCAATATCAGCTACCCGGAGCGCTGCGACGTTGAGCTGGAATACATCGACAATATCTCTTTTACCTATGACGTAAAAATTTTCTTCCAAACAATCTTCAGCATCTTCAAAAAAGAAGGGGCTTACTAAAATAGGAGGAAACTTAGTGAAAATTAAAGTATTAGTCGCGGCCCACAAGCAGTTCCCGATGCCGGACGACTCTGTCTATCTGCCGGTCTTGGTTGGGGCGGTTAAGAACTACAAGCCAGGAATCGATTACCAGCGCGATGATGCTGGCAAAAATATTTCGGCCAAGAATCCCTATTACAATGAACTGACAGGGATCTACTGGGCCTGGAAAAACTTAAAGGACGTTGACGCAATTGGCCTGGTGCATTACCGCCGCTATTTTTACGTATCCAAGCCTCATGACCTGGACCACGTGGCTAAAGGAGCCGATTACGAGCATTTTTTGGCTGACCACGACGTGATCGTGCCGAAGAAGCGGAATTATTACATCGAAAGCAACTATGACCACTACATTCATGCCCATCCGGCAGAGCCTCTGGACAAGACCCGTGAAATCATCTCGGCTGACTATCCGGACTATCTGCCGGCTTTTGACATGATGATGAAGCGGCGCAGTGCCCACATGTTTAACATGTTCGTCATGAAGAAAGAGCAGTTTAACGATTACTGTGAATTTATCTTCAGCGTTCTTAGCAAGCTGGAAGGGCAAATCGACATTTCCGGCTACTCAGTCCAGGACCAGCGGGTCTATGGCTATATTTCTGAAAGATTGATGGACGTCTGGCTTTACACGACCAAGCAGAACTACACTGAGATGACCTGGGGTCAGCTGGGTGGCGAAAAGAAGATCAAAAAGGGAATCAACTTGATCAAGCGCAAGCTTGGTATCGGCAAGAAGCAGACCCACTTTTAAATAAAAGGAGCAAAACAAGTATGAGCAAGTATTTAGTAGTTGGTGCAGGTCTTTTCGGTGCTGTCTTTGCGCGCGAAGCAGCCAAGCGGGGCCACGAAGTTACGGTGATTGAAAAGCGTGACCACATCGCCGGCAATATCTACACCAAGGAAATTGACGGCATCCAGGTCCACCAGTATGGTGCCCACATTTTCCACACCTCAAACAAGGAAGTCTGGGAATATGTCCAGCAGTTCGCGGAATTTAACCGCTACACCAACAGCCCGGTAGCTAATTACAAGGGCAAGATGTACAACCTGCCTTTTAACATGAACACCTTTACTCAAATGTGGGGTGTCCGGACGCCGCAAGAAGCCATGGACAAGATCAACGAGCAGCGGGCTGAAATGGCGGGCAAGACCCCGCAAAACCTGGAAGAACAAGCTATTTCTTTGATCGGCCGCGACATTTATGAAAAGCTGATCAAGGGCTACACGGAAAAGCAGTGGGGCAGAAAGGCAACTGAACTGCCGGCCTTTATCATCAAGCGTGTCCCAGTTCGTTTGATTTATGACAACAACTATTTCAACGATGACTACCAAGGGATTCCTAAGGGCGGTTACACCAAGCTGGTGGAAAACATGCTCAAGGATGACAAGATCACGGTTAAACTGGAAACTGACTTTTTTGCCAAGAAGGACGAGTACCTGCAAAAGTTCGACAGGGTAGTTTACACTGGCCCGATCGATGAATTCTTTGACTACAAGCTGGGTGAACTGGAATACCGGTCCCTCCGTTTTGAAACTGAAGAAAAGGACGTGGGTAACTACCAAGGCAATGCGGTGATCAACTACACCGACGCAGAAACGCCTTATACCCGCGTCATTGAACACAAGCACTTTGAATTTGGCAATGGGGACCCGGACAAGACCATCATTACCCGGGAATATCCAGCTGACTGGCACAAGGGCGATGAACCTTACTACCCGGTCAACAATGACAGAAACAACGACCTGTACGCTCAGTACAAGGAAATGGCTGACAAAGAAGATGCCAAGGTCATCTTCGGCGGCCGCCTGGGTCAGTACAAGTACTACAACATGGACCAGGTCATCGCGGCTGCTTTGGAAGCTGTTAATGAGGAATTCGGTAAGTAATCGTGCGTGTTAGTTATCGCGGCCATGTACAGCGGTTTGGGTAGATAGCTGATCTGACACAATTGGTATCCAGTGCTTGTTATAAGCTAGTTTGTAAAGTAGGCGTTAATAAAGTGATATATATCACTTTGATTCTCCTATTCTAAGGTGAAGGTTGTTTATCAAGTCAGAAAAACGACCCGTAGAAAATACTAATAATTAGTGAAAGGATTTAGTAAATTTGAAATCAGTTGCTGCCGTTGTTGTAACTTATAATCGGAAAAAATTACTTAAAGAAGCTATCGATGCGTTATTGTCACAGAGCTTACCGGAAGCTGACGTGTTAGTTGTCGACAATGCAAGCACAGATGGCACTAAAGAATATATTACTGATTACATTGTTCAAAACAAAATTGTCTATTTTAATACAGGCAATAATCTGGGCGGCGCTGGAGGATTTAATTTCGGAATGCGGCAAGCCTATGAAGCTGGTTACAAGTATATCTGGATAATGGATGATGATGCGATTGTAAAAAAGAATGCGTTAGAAGAATTGCTTCGAGCTGACCACCTGCTCAAAGGAAATTATGGCTACTTATCCAGTGCTGTCTTTTGGATTGATGGACAACCGTGTGTGATGAATCGGCCAAAACTGATTAAAGATTGGACTAGCGATCTAGAATATTTGTCTGACGGTTTAGTAAGAACATATTATTCAACTTTTGTTTCCTTTTTTGTCAAATCTGCAACTGTTAAGGAACTTGGCTTACCAATCAAAGATTTCTTCATTTGGGGAGATGATGTAGAATATTCCAACAGGTTGTCCAAAAAGTATCCGTGCTATGTAGTCGGTAAGAGTCAGGTCATTCACAAGACAAAGGACAACAATGGATCAAATATTGCTAAAGAGCGGGGGGATCGTATTGGACGCTATAAGTTTGCTTACCGAAATGAGTGTGTTATTGCCAGAGAGAATGGTATGAAGGGGAGACTGCGGCAATTTGCTAAAGTCAATTACCACATGTTGCGGGTTATTTTTACTAGCAATCCACATAAGTTGAAGAAGCTTGGCGTGATTTTAAGTGCTTCGATTCAAGGGATCTTTTTCAGACCGAAAATTGAGTATGTTGAGGAAAAGAATGACTAAAAGAATTCTAGAAGTCAATGTTGATGACAATGGTTATAGCGGAGTATATTCCTTAATCAAACGGGTAATTGAAAATAAGCCTGCTAACTATCAGATCGATCTAGCCTGTCTTGAACCATTTGAATCGCAGGACAATATTTCCTATTTAAACCAGCTGGGGACGCAGGTTTATTACATTGGTTATCCTGGTAATAAAATTTGTAAGCAGTTTAAGTACTACGAAAATTTACAAAAAGTGGTAAAGAATGGAAACTATGATTACATTCATATTCATGGCGATGTGGCTAACAAATTGTACGTTACGGCATTGGCCGCTTACAAGGCTGACAGCGGAGCCAAAATAATTCTGCACTCGCATGCGAGCGAGGTGGATGGAGAACATCGTCAGCTCAAGCGATTTGTTCATAAGAGTTTGCGGGGCAGATTAGTAAAGTTAGCGGACCGTTATGTATCAGTTTCTGATTTGGCCTCAGATTGGATGTTCCCAAGTGTGCCTAAGTCACAAATTATTAAAATTATGAATGGAGTAGACCTAGCTGCTTTTCGCTATGATCCTGTTATCAGAAAGAACGTGCGAAATAAACTTGGCCTGTCAGGGAAGCACGTTTTAGGGCATATTGGCCGATTTGCATATCAAAAGAATCATCAATACCTAATACAAATTTTTGCTCAAGTTTACGCGCAGGATCCTAAAGCTCGGTTACTTTTGGTTGGAAAAGGGGATCTCGCAGACGTTTGCCGTCAGCAAGTACATGAACTAGGGTTAGATAAACAAGTTATTTTTTATGGATTAAGTTCTAACACTAGCGAATTATTTCAAGCTATGGATGTCTTTTTATTACCATCACATTTTGAGGGACTGCCAATTGTCGGGGTTGAAGCACAAGCTGCTGGTTTGCCAGTAATTTTCTCTGATCAAATCACTAGTGAGGCTAAAATGACTAACAATGTTTCTTTCTTGCCAATTGATGAAACAAGCTTGTCAGCTTGGCAAAGTCAAGTGATCAAGGATCTGGAATTAGGGCATCGTGACAACTATGACCTATTATCCCGTCAAAAATTGGATATTACAGATACAGTGGCTGCTTTCATGAAGCTATATAATTCGTAATCATTAAAAACGAGGTCAAAATGATCTACATTATTACCCATAAAAGAGTCAAGCTACCCAAGCTAGACAAATATCTTCCTTTGCAAGTGGGGAGTAGTTTGCATGAACACCTGGACTACTTGACTGATGATACAGGAGATAATATTTCTGAAAAAAATCCTAACTATTGTGAATTGACAGGACTATATTGGATCTGGAAAAATACAAAAGATGATTATAAGGGATTAGTACATTATCGTCGTTATTTTGGCAAAAGTGATTTCTCTTCTAGTTTTGAGCAGATATATAGTTATGATGAGCTTAAAGGCTTTTTACAGGACCATGATTTGGTGACTTCATATGTCGCTAACTTTAAGCAGAATGCTCATGATGAAATTATGATTCATTGTTGTACTGAAGAAATTTTTGGTAAGTTGCGAGCCAGCGTGGCCAAATGCAGTCCCGAATACTTATCTGATTTTGATAAATTCTTTAATCAAAACAAGGCAGTTTTATTTAATATGATGTTTTGCAGAGGGGACTTATTTGATGAATATTGTCAGTGGTTGTTTACAATCCTCTTTAACCTAGAGCCACAGGTTGATTTAAGTAGTTTGAATGCATATCAGCAAAGATTATATGGTTTCTTGTCAGAGCGGTTGTTAAATATTTGGATCTCGCATAAGGAATTGAAGGTTAAGCACTTACCGATCGTTAATACCGAAATGCCAATGAAGGAAAAAATTACTAATTACCGCCGCCAGATCACCAACCAGATCTTTTACACTTTGAAAAAATAAACTACCAAACTGTTTCTTTGGAAAGAATAAGGGAGTATAGTATGGCTTATCTGATTGCGATTTCGATGTCGCTTCTTGTGGCTGCTTTTGTGCCACGACTAATTGAAGAAACCCAACATGGAACTTTTTTACTGGTTAAGCAGCCTTGGTACAAAGATACCAAGAAATGGCAGCTAATTGGACTTGTTTCTTTATCTGCCCTACCCATCTTGCTGATTTCTTGTTTTCGTTATGGAGTGGGAACTGACTATTTTCATACATATGTCCCTCAGTTTCTATCAATTGTAAATGGTAGTTATACTCATTATTATGAACCTGGTTTTTATTTACTGAATCTGCTAGTCGCTAGTTTAACCAGTGATCCACAGTGGTTAATTGCTCTTTGTGCGCTTCTAACCCTAGGACTGGTATATGTAGTAACAGTTTTTTTATCAGATAATTATTTTATGTCGATCTTGCTGTTCTACTTGACTTATACCTACTTTGTTTCGATCAACAATATTAGACAAGCTTTAGCTTCAGCAATCTTGTTACTAGCTTTATATTTCTTAGTTCGTAAGAAGAAAATTGCTTTTGTTTTATTGACGATTCTAGCAGGGACCATGCACCAAAGTGCCTACTATTTCTTGATTATGGCGGTTCTGGATCTACTACCTCTGTCACAGCTCAGCTATCTGTTGATTAACTTAGGTTTTTACATTTTTATTAAGCTTTTAGGCAAGCGAATTTTAGCCTTATTAGCCTTACTCATTCCGCGAGTACAGATGTATCTAAATCAAGGAGCATATCTGGGTAAGACGATCGGTAAACTTTATTTGGGAGTACAAATTGCTATCTCACTAATTTACCTTTATCTAGAATACCAGCAGCGTTTTAATAGGGATTTGACGCAGTTTTCCTATAACAAGTCTTCCTTTAAGAGCCAATTGGTTGGCATGTTACAACTTGATGATCGCCAAAAACTAGGAAATTCAGCTGAAGAATGGGCAATTGCCAAGCTTTTGCAATGGATGGTTTTGATTGTATGTGCTATGGATGGAATTTTGCCAGCTACGTACCGGGTAGTTAGAATCTTTACTTATGCCCAGTTCATCTTTATCCCAAATGCAATCAGTAAATTTGGAAGAGATGACAAACGTCGCTTGATCTTGTATATTTTAGTTATTGTGATCTTTGGTATACTCTTTGTCCATGACTTTGCTATGGGCTTTGAGCAAGTCTACCCTTACAAGTCAATTTTTAACCACTAAGGGGAGTTTGAGCCGCAAGGGACAGAAATAGTAAAAATACAGAGGAAACCTTAGCTAAACTTAAGAATAAAAAAACGTTAAGTTTATTTATTTGGTACATGACGTTGAAGAATTGAGAAAGTTTTACTATTGTAAATTTTTTGAGGAAGATTTCAACCAGATGCTTAAGTATGCTGATTGCTTGATCGTTCACAACGATTCCATGAAAATTTTTTTGAGGATCGTGGTGTTGACCCAAAGAAATTGGTTACGCTAAAAATATTTGACTATTTGATTCCAAATGGTGAAATTAACCATGCTAAATTTGAGAGATCCGTTTCAGTTGCTGGTAATCTGGATGTAAGTAAGACACAATATTTGAAAGATATTGGAAAGATAGATGCAAAATTTAATCTTTATGGGTTAAATTTTACTCTAGATGCTTACAAAAATGTTGAGTATCATGGCGCTTTTCCAGCTGATGAGATTCCAAATCAATTAAATTCAGGCTTTGGATTAATTTGGGACGGTAGTAGCATTGAGACTTGTGATGGCGCCTTTGGCAATTACCTACGATATAACAATCCTCATAAACTGTCACTGTATCTCGCTTCAGCTTTGCCAGTTATCATTTGGAGCCAAGCAGCTGAAGCTAGCTTCATCATTGATAACAATCTCGGACTAACTATTGACTCCTTGAATGATCTACCAAAAGTCCTGAATAAAGTGACAAAAGAAGAATACGAACACTTCGCGATCAATGCGAGAGAAGTAGCTAAAAAGCTCAGAAGAGGCGACTTCACCAAGGTTGCTTTGAAAAAAGCAGTTAAAGCTTTGGAAAAGTAAAAACGGCTTGGTTAAGATATGGCCCTAGCTACTATCCTGATGACGAAAAAATCTTGTTAAAGGTATTAAAAATAGTAAGACCGTATGGTAATTGTCACAGTGGCAGCTTAATTTGTATGGTATTACGGTTCGACAGTAGCTTTTATTAGATTGAGAGCGTAAATGAATAATCCGAGCATTAAGAAAAATATATTCATTAGCACCTTATATCAGGTCTTATCTATAATTACACCATTAGTTACGGCACCTTACGTTTCCAGAGTTATCGGGACTGATGGGATTGGGGCCTACAGCTGGACTTCCTCAATTCAGACCTACTTTTCCCTGGTCGCGGCCTTGGGGACGGTTTCATATGGGATGCGGGAAATTGCCCGCAACCGCAACGATGTTAAAAAGCGGAGCCAGATTTTTTGGGAAATTGAGCTGCTGAGTGTTTTTACCTCCCTGGCCATGCTGCTGTTATGGGGAATTTACCTAGGCTTTCAAAGCCACTACCGGGTTATGTTCCTTATCTTGACCTTGAACCTGTTCAACACTATGCTGGACATCTCCTGGTTCTTTGATGGCTTGGAGCAATTCCAGTATACTGTGACCAAGAACGCCCTGGTCAAGGTGGCTGGGGTTATCTTGATCCTGCTCTTCGTCAAGAGTCCTAAGGATACCAACCTTTATGTCTTCATCATGACGGGGACGACCTTGCTGGGGACCATGTCTATGTGGCTGGAGCTGCATAAGTTCGTGGTAAAAGTTCCAATCAAACTGGTCAACTTGAAACGGCACTTCCATGAAACTCTGATCTACTTTATTCCGACCATTGCCACCTCCATCTATACTTATATGGACAAGACCTTGATCGGCTTCATGACCCAGAACAACGCGGAAAATGCCTACTATGAGCAGGCAACCAAGATCATCAATTTGACCAAGGCAGTGACCTTTACCGCCGTCAACAATGTCCTGGGGGCCAGAATTTCCTACTTGTTTGCCAAGAAGAAAGAGAAGGAAATCAAGCAGCGGATCCAAGGATCCATAAATTATATCCTTTTCATCGGAGTGGGGATCGGCTTTGGCCTGCTCGGAATTGCGGATACCTTTGTGCCGGTCTTCTTCGGTCACGGCTGGGATAAGGTGGCACTTTTGCTCCGTTTGTTCAGCCCGCAGATCGTGATCATCGGGATTTCCAATTGTCTGGGTTCGCAATACTACAACCCGGCTGGCCTGCGGAAGCAGAGTGCGGTTTACATTATCATCGGGGCAGTCGTCAACTTTGTCTTGAACCTGTTCTTGATTCCACGCTTTGCCAGTGCCGGGGCAACTTTTGCCTCAATCATCGCGGAATTGACAATCAGCCTGCTTTACCTTTACCATGACAATGGCTACTTAGAGCCGTTTTATATTGGCAAGGTGATCTGGAAAAAGCTGATTGCCGGAACTCTGATGATGCTGGTCATCCTGGCCTTGAATCCATTTGGCAATCCTGGCATCATCAAGCTGGGCATCCAATTTGTTTTAGGCGCGGGTACTTACCTGGCGACCTTATTTATCATGAAGGATGATTCTGTTGGCCTGCTTAAGAAGATTTTGGGCAGGGGATAAGGGAGATTTTAGAAAAGACAATGGACAATATTAAGCTCAAGCTCTCAGAAGATTTTTTTAAAGAAGAAGTCAGAAACGACTATACAGTCAGCCCGGAGATGAAGAAGGTCTGGGCCGTGGAACTGGATCTTCTGGACCAGCTGGACCTAGTCTGCCAGAAATATGATATTCCCTGGTATTTGTCCGGTGGTTCTCTCTTAGGCGCTGTTCGTCACCAGGGCTATATTCCTTGGGATGATGATATCGATTTGATGATGTACAGGAAGGACTTTGAACGCCTCTGCGAAGTTGCCAGTCAAGAATTTACGGAACCTTATTTTTTTCAGACTGAAGAAACGGATACAGGATCTATACGAGGGCATGCACAGTTGCGTAATTCGGCTACCACTGCAATCTTAAAGTCTGAGGAGTACTTTCACTACCAGTTCAACCAGGGGATTTTTATCGATATCTTCCCATTAGACAATGTGCCAGATGATCCGGAAGAGCGGCAGGCTTTTGTCAAAAGCGTCAACCAGCTCAAACACCGGGCTCGGCAATTTTACAACTACTGCAACGGATATCCGAACAAGAATCTGTCTGGACTAAAGCAATTTTTGCTTTATACCAAGTTCTTTTTTGAAAAGAAAAAGAGCGGTGGCCGCAACATTTATTACGACCGCTTTGCCAAGGAAATCACCAAATATGATGACCAGGACACCCAAGAGGTCATGATGGTCATGTTGGAGACAGAAAAGTGCTGCTGGAAGCGCGAGTATGTGGCCAATCCAGTCAGAGTGCCGTTTGAGATGCTTAGCCTGCCGATCCCAAAGGATTACGATCCTTTGCTGACCAAGCAGTACGGCAAATGGAATGTCTTTGTCAGAGGCGGGTCTATCCATGGCTCAGTCATTTTCGACCCAGACAAGTCTTACAAGGAATACCTGAAATAGGGGACAAGGAGCAATTATGAAACGCGTAATTACTTATGGAACATTTGACCTGCTGCACTACGGACATATCAACCTGCTGAGAAGGGCCAAGGCTCAGGGCGACTATTTGATCGTTGCCTTGTCTACTGATGAGTTCAACTGGAATTCCAAGCACAAGAAGACCTACTTCTCATATGAGCAGCGCAAGCAACTGCTGGAGGCCATCCGCTACGTTGACTTGGTTATCCCAGAAAAAGACTGGGACCAAAAGCGCAGCGACATGCATGAATATCACATTGACACTTTTGTCATGGGGGATGATTGGAAGGGCAAGTTCGACTTTTTGAAAAAAGAGGGTGTCAACGTCGTTTACCTGCCAAGAACCCCGGAGATCAGCTCATCCAAGATCAAGCATGACCTGTATGACGCTAACGAGGTAACTGAAGAAAGCAAGTTATCTCACGAAGATTTGGACACTGATCCGGACCATGCTAAAAAGTAAATCAGCAAAGTAAAAGAGCATTCCCAACGGAATGCTCTTTTAATGTCTAAAAATATTCGTAAGCACCCAATAGTACGGTATATTAAAATCCCATCCTAGCAATGCTAAGATGGGATTAATCAGTTTATGGGACTTTACTTACAGTGGAGCTGAACATTCTCAGCCCATGGTAAATAGGCTTCCAGACGTTGATTGTCTAATAATGACAGCTCATTGGGCAGCTTGTCTAGAAGATAGTTGATATATTTGAATTGATCCAAGCCATTTTGCTTGGCGGTTTCGAGTATGCTCATTATGATTGCCATGGACTTGGCGCCGGTACTACTCTGTGAAAAGAGCCAGTTCTTGCGTCCCATGACGATCTCTTTGATTGCTCGTTCTGCTCTGTTGTTGGATAGTTCAAGGCGACCATCTTTTAGAACGTTCATGAACTTGTCCATGTGCTTTATGCAATACTGGAAGGCTGTCCCCAACTTGCCGGAAGGCAACACGGAGATTGATTTCTTGGAGCACCAGTCGGAAAACTTCTCTAGCAGAGGCTTTAATTCGGACTGACGCTTCTCGTATCTCTCTTCAGCGGAAAGGTCTTCCCAGGCGCGCTCCAGGCTAAACATTTGATTACAGTAGTGGATCCCTTGATTAGCCACCGAAGTTGCGTCGGATTCTCTGGCCTTGTCTTTAGGCAAGGAATCATGGAATTTCCGTCTTACATGAGCCATACAGCCTATAAGAGTCACATCTTGTTGGCTTAATCGTAAATAGCCAGGATATTGATCACAGTGAAGGTATCCGCTAAAGCCTGTGAGGAAATCCCATGCTTCGGTGCCTTTTCGTGATCCATGGTGATACAGGACAATCGGCTTTTCGGCATGCTTGCCTGACAAGAAGGTCCAGACGTAGTCTTTGGCTCCTTCGCTGTCTAAGACTCGATATGGCGTCTCATCTGCGTGAATGACATCCAGCTTTAGCAGCTCTTTTCTCAAGAGCTCGTAAAGGCTGGATAGGTAGTACTCACAGACTTTGATATGCCAATTCGAAACCGTCTTGTGATCAAGCGGAAGGCCCATACGCCGCAAGTCTTTCTCTTGCCGGTAGGCAGGAAGCTTGAGAACGTACTTCTGATAGATAGTATTTGAGATCAAAGACGCTGAGCCAAGACTGTTGGTTAACGGAGCCTTGGGTACAGGAGCTTTGATAATCTTGTCGGCTGGCGCTTCATAACTGCAGTGCTGGCACTTGTAAGAGTGTTGGATGTGATCGATTTTCTTAACCTGGGCTGGAATGTAGAGCAGCTCTTGTCTAGCACAGAAGCTGCCGATCTCTTTCAGTTCGTGCTGGCAGTCTGGACAAGTAAGATCATCCAAACGATGATGAACCTCCTCGCCCGGCAGAGAGTCTAAGACATCTTGCTTTCTGCTGACTTGCTTGCGTCTCTTATAGGTAATAGTTTCGGTAATGCGAGGGCAAGTCCTCGTCATCTTGGGAGGCGTTGTCTTCTTCGAAAAGGCTCAGCGTTCAGTAAGAAGGGCAACCTGCTTGAGCAATTCTTCGTTATTTGCTTTGAGCGTTTCGATTAAAGCTAAAGTTTCTTTGTCAGCCATGGTCGTTGTCCCTCCTTGATTCATAATCATAAGAATACCAGAAAAGCTCGTGAAATCAATAGAATTCACGAGCTCTTGCGGTATTAATCTTAGGATCAATGGTAAAGCCCTGCATCAAGCGCATGACTTGTTCATCGGACAACTCTCGAACTTCGTCTTCACTGTTCGGCCAGGCCAGCTTCCCGTTCTCAAAGCGCTTATAGAGCAGCCAGAATCCCTGGCCGTCCCAATATAGTGCCTTGAAGCGATCTCTCCGGCTACCGCAGAAGAGAAAGATGCATCCGGAGAATGGATCGAGATTGAAACTCTTCTTAACTATGTAAGCAAGTGAATCGATTCCCCGGCGCATGTCGGTCTTACCGCAAACAATGAACACTCGACCTAACTCAACCAGATTAATCATGGCTCAAGAACCTGTCTACGACTTCGAGCATAAGCTCGCTAGTGGCATCACTGTAAAATGATAGCTCAACCCCTTTGGACTTCAGATTGAGAACGAGCCTGTTCTTTGGAAGCTTATTCCTAGGTCTGAGTTTGCCCTTCGGCAGCTCGAGCGGTACGATTGGATGTTCAGTCATAATATCGTGTTCCTCCGTATTCAATTGTTAAGAACAGTATATGACTATTGACTGGGGGTTGATAGATACCGCGCTATTGGGTGCTTACTGTGTTTTTCTATTGTGCATATTTGGCCTTGAACTTGACCAAGTAGATAAGCAAGGCGAGCCAGCTGAGGATGCTGATGACTATGCTCAAGTAGAAGACAGGACTGGCCTTGTAGCCTACCGTGACGGTGTTTTGCCCGCGCTTGAGGCCGACTACAACCGTCCCCCGGTTGCCGCGGCGGAATGCATGCTTTTGCCCATTGACGCTGACAGTGGTGTGCTTGTAGGCAATTACCGGCAAGTCAACATCAGCTGCTTTTTCACTTTTGACCTGGTAAGAAATTTGATTGGCTTTGATTAAAGGACTCAGGGTTAAAGTCTTGCCATTCAAGTAGGCTTGGTGCATTAAAAGAGAATTTCGCTTTTGCACGCTGGTCAGTGAGCTTTTTGGCATATAATCAAAGGCGCCAAAGAGAATCTTGTAGTTGAACTGGTTGTAATAGTTATAGTCGCGCAGGCGCTTGAATGGCGCTGGCTGTGTGCTGTTGGCACTGGTTTTCGGCATGTCTTGAACATGCTTTAAGGTATCCCGGTAAACTGACAAGGAACTAAGGGAGAAGAGGGCCATGAAGACGGCTAAGCTGCAGCTGAGAGCCAGCTTTTTTCGGCCGGTCACATGCTCTTCAAGCACGCTGCTGCTGCCCAGGGCAAAAAGGATGGTTAAGAAAAGTGAAGCGTAGGAAAGATAGCGGACAGGCAGCTGAACCATTTCAAAAGGCGTACCAGCAGTGAGCTTCCAAGGGAAATAGCGGGTGGCCAAGAAGCAGGCAAAGAGGCCTAAGCCGTAGATGATCCAGTTCCGCCGGCTCTCAATAAAGGCCCAGGCAGTAAGGATTGTTAACATCAGCATGAAGCTCAGATTCCAGCTGTTTTGGGGGGCAGAGAAGGGGTTGAGGAGCAGGTTGCGTGGGCCCATGGCCATGGTGTAGACGATTCCAGGATAGGCACTGAAGAGCCCTTGGCCGATAAAGTCAGTGAAAAAAGGCACGATTACTGGCAAAACCAGGAAGACACAGACACCGGCAGACAAAAGCAGGGACTTAATCCGATCCTTGCTGATGCCGCGGCTGGTGATCAGCTTGATAATAAAGAGGATTACGGCAAATTGCAGACTCAAAAAGACAGAGAGGATGTGGGCATAAGCAACCAGTGCCCCGCTGATAGCCAGGAGGTACCATTTTTTCTTGTCGCCCCACAGGACTTCATAGATGCCCAGGAAAAGCAGGGGCAGGAAGGTTACAGCAAGGTATTCGCCAAAGACTGCCTCGCCCAGGTAAAGCCGGTAAGGGGCAAATGTATAGACCAGGGAGAAAATAAAGCTGGCCAGAGACTTCTTTGAGTATGCCTTCATGGAGAAGTAACTGATTGTAGCCGTGGCAAAGGTTACTAGGGCGTACCAGGCGTAAAAGGCGTTGACCGGGGAAAGAATAAAACGCAGGAAGGCCCATGGATAAAGGAAAATACATGGGTAAAAGAGGAAAGAAGCAGCTCCAGTGTTGTGGAAAGTTCTGGCCGCGATAAAGGTGAAGAAGGAGCCGGACTTAAGGTTCAAGTAGATTTCTTCTACCCGGGCAGCGTGGAAGGTCCAGTCTGAGACGGCAAAGATCGCCTTGCTGCTAGCCAAATAAAGGGTGGTCAGCAAAGTGACGAAGAGCAAAAGGCCCAGGTAAAGCAAATTCAATTTACGCGGGTTGCTCTTATTATTGTGGAGATTATTTTTTATATCCAATTTAGAAATACCTTTCTATTTGTTCGTATTCATTAAGATTTCCTTTGATATTTTTTCCATATCGCATTCTCTTTTGAAAGCACCGCCGATTGGCGGGAGGGAAAGTATGATTTGTTGAATGTGGAGGAGTTAGTATTTTTTCCTTCCTTCTGATAGCAAATTGTAAACAATACATATTATACATTTTTTAGCTGTTTATGATAATTTGAAAATAGCAATGATGAAGCAAGGAAATGCTAAAGATGAAAAAAGAGTGCCGGGAAAGCACTCTTTTTAGCAATTAGCAAAATGTATTAGCGGTTTAGTTGACTGCCCGCTTGGCCCATGTACGCTGGAGCAAGAGGATTAAGCCAATCCCGAGCAGGTAGCCGGCGATATCGAAAGGAAAGTCAGTTGGGTCGAATTCCCGGCCGGGAACCAGCAGCTTGCTGGTCTGGTCAAAGAGGGAGAAGGCGGCTGACAGGGCCAGGGCTGACCAGGCATAGCGCTTTTGCCAGCGGCTGAAGAAGTAGCAGGCACTGGCGCCGAGCAGGAAATACTCAGCCGTGTGGGCCAGCTTCCGCATCATGTGGTAAATCGGGTACTCAGCCATCATAGTACCGGTCAAGTGAAAATGAACCTTCTCAAATAAGTTGACGAACTTTAAGGTCAGCTGGGCTGACTGGCCGGAATTCTGGAAAGTCAGGCCGCTGATCAGCAGGACCGACCCCAAGCATCCCAAAAAGGCTAAAATAATATTTCTTTTCCGCATTTTCACCCTTCCTCTCTGGTTAAACTGACTTCAAGATTAACACGAAAATGCATTAGTTGAAACTTTTAGCCGGAATAATTACCATTTCTTAGCAATTAATTCAGATAGATTATTCTGAGTCCTTGGATTCAAAGATCCAGAACTTGCTGGCCACATAGTTGATAATAACGACAACCACGTTGGCCAGGATCTTGATGACCATGCTGTTTAAGTGCATTTGTTCAGCGAAGATGAACATGATGGCCATGTCTAAAAGGGCAGTCCCGATTCTGGCCGCGAAGAAGCTGGCGATTTCACTGGCGTATTCCTTAAAGGTGGATGCCTGGCTGTGGAAAACCCACTTGCGGTTGGTCAAGTAGGCAAAAACGATGGACAGGAACTGAGCCATGATCGTCGCTGGCATGATGTCCCACTTGAAGACGCTGTTGCAGAGCCAGTAGGAGAAGATGTTGACCAGGGTGGTTATGACGCCCCAGAAGACATAGGGGATGATATCCTTGTACTTGTCCCATAATTCATTGATTTTTTCTTTGTACATGTTTGATACTCCAATTTTATGTATTGTTGTAATTGAAAGCACTAATATAAAGAATAGCACAGAGCAGAACTTTGGAAAAATGATCTTGTGATATTGATAATAAAATTAATAATCACAACTTTTGTTGATAAGTCGACTAATGGTATAAAATATGTAGAAAGGAATTCGTAAGGGGAAGTGAAAAAGAATGTATCATGAACTGGCTTTGCTGATCCGCTTTGTGGTCATTGCTGCTTGTGTTTTGGCAGGCTACTGGGCTATCCGCACGGGGAACTCCTTTTTGCGGCTGGTAGTAACGGTTATCTATGGCTGTGCTTTGATCTACTATGTGTTTGCCTCAAGAATGCTGACGGCTGCTGTCTACTACTGGCAGCATCCGGCCCAAATGGCCGCCGGCTCAGAGGTCTTGAAAGACCCGGCCTTTTGGAAATGGGGGCTGAAAAAAGTCTTTGCCAGTTCAAACTATGGCGGCCGCTACGGCTTTTTGATGAATGTTCTGCTCTTCGTGCCCTTGGGCTACATTATTCCATCCTGGTCCAAGTGGCTGCATAGCATCATGATCACCACATTTATGGCCTTCTGCCTGTCCTGGTTTATTGAACATTTCCAGCGGATGACAGGGCTGGGCACATATGATGTTAACGACATGATCGCCAACACCATTGGTGCCTTCTTAGGAGCCGTAGCAATCATGCCGACCTTGTGGATGTGGGACATCCAGGCCAGAAAACTCCGCAAGGCCCGGGAACACGCGGAAGCTGAAGCCAAGGGGGAAGCAGAAGCTGCCCGTTTGGACCGGGTCAGCCGGCAACTGGCCAACCCAACTGAAAAGGTACCGAAGGTTAAGATGAGCCGGAAGGACTACCGGCAAAGACACGGCGACGAAGCCGATTAAGGAGCAAATCATGTTGCTGCGTGCGGTTGAGCTGCATAACTTTCGCGGTTATCACAATTTTAAGCTGAAATTTGCTCCCTTGACCAGTCTCTTAGGTGAAGGGGAAGTGGGCAAGAAGACCATCCTGCGGGCTCTGGACATTTTTTTCAACGGCCCTTTGGCTAAGCGGCCTTTGAAGCTGCAAGACTTAAACGAGAAAGCCTTCAAGGCCGGGGACTGGCAAATTGCCATCACTTGCTATTTCGATGATTTTGCTATCAAAAAGTCCTTTGACCTTAAGCAATATTTGGAAGAAAGCGACAGCTTCGCGGAAGAAGGCGGGGACTTTCAGCCAGTTACGGACCAAAACCGGGGCCGCTACCGGCAGCTTTCAGCCAGCATGCCCCTGTATGTCTTTTTTGATCAAGAGTCAAAGGCGGCCAGCCCCTTGAACTTCGTGGTCCGCAGCGCTATTCGCGACAAGGCGGCCGAAATCAAGGAAATTCAGGGCTACCTGGACGACCGCCTGGGCCGCAGTCTCTCCCAGCTTCTGGCCAACTACCGGGACTTGGGTGAACCAGCTCCCCAGTTTGTCTTCCAGGATCCCAACCTGGCTGAACTAATCAAGCAGCGGGAAAAGGTCGGAGTGACGGGAACGGCCAAGGTCAGCCGGATTATTCTGGCCTTTCTTTTAGCCCAAAGTGAAAATGCCAGCATCGACAACGTGGTCTATGCCTTTGAAGCGAATGATTTGTCGGAGGAAGATGAAGCCTTGTTGGCCCAGGCCCTGCTTAAACTGGTCTCTAAGAACAAACAGGTCATCTTGATTCCGCGCACGCCGCACTTGATGGGTCTTCTGCCTTTGGAAGGGATCAAGATCATCAAGAAGGTTGCCGGCCAGCAGCAACTTTTGAATGACAGCCAGATCTTGGCGGAAGTGTCTAGCAGCTTGGGCCTGGCGGCTGACCAGCGGGCGGTCAAGTCCCGTTGCGTTCTCTTGGTCGAAGGGCAGGAAGACGTCCGTTTTGTGACCAAGATCAACCAGTGGATGTATGAAGAAAAGCTGGTAGACGCGACTTTTGCTGAAAAAGGGCTCTTTATTTTACCGGTCGGGGGATGCGGCAGTCTGCTGGCCTGGCTGAATTTTGACCTTTTTTCTAAACTGAATGAACCTTGGTTCATCTTGATCGACTCAGACAAGGGGACGGATGAAGCTAAGCAGAGCCAGCGGCACTTGCACCGGATCAGGGCAAAATATCCAGGGATGCAGACACATATTCACGCGACTTTTAAGCGGGAGATTGAGAACTACCTGGTCTTTAAAGAGGGCAAGAAGACACATGTCTTTGCGCCATACGAAGACGTTAAGCAGCACATGTATGACTTGATGCAGCAGCGCCACCAAAGCTGGAGCAAAGATAAGACGGCTTCCAAGCTGATGGAGCAGATGGATTTAGCTGATCTGCAGGACTACTATGAAAAAGACGGGCAGAAGCACCGGGAATTAGTAGAATACTTCTTGCAGATTGACCATTTTATCGATGGGTTGGCATAAGCCGCTAAAAACAAGTTAAGAGCTATTTTTACCAATGGACAAAAGGCAATTTGTTCATTGGCTTTTTGTTTTATTTAGCAAAAATGCGCTAGAATAGAGATGTTAATCTAATATACGGGAAAAGAAAATGGAGTAAATTTCTTTGAAGAAACGGAAAGATATCAAAAAGTTGCTGCTGGCTTCTATTATGGCTCCAGAAGTAGCGGCTACGCTTGTTGGAACGGCTGCTAAACTATTACCAGCGACATTCATTGCTGCTTAGCTTTTAAGGAGGTGATTAATTGGGGTTGTTACAATTAATGCTTGGTGTGCTTGGATTCACAGTGTTATTAAGTTCTCTTTTTTTGACAATGTTGGTACGGCGACAAGCTGCGCATCAAAAGCGTAGTGAAGCCTATATAGAAGTAGCTAAATATCTGGGTGAAGATCCAACTTTATTTAAGAAGGTGAACCAATTAGTCAAATTGGAAAGCACAACAAAGATTTTATCATTGGTGTTTTTCTTAGGTGGCTGGATAGTCTATTCAATAAACGATTTTCTGATAATTTCTTTGGACGATAGTGTCCGTGTAATGATTTTGTGGACATCAATTGTCTTGTTTGTTATCTTAACCATTGTGCAGATGATGCTAGAATTTCGGCACAAAAAATTGTTGGCTTTTCCTCTGTCTAATATTTCTCCAGTAGAGAATACTGCAGGAGAGAAACGCTGGATTCTCAGCAAGATACTGTTAATGATTGGGACGGCGATATTGACAACATGGCTACAGCTTGTGGCTCAATGATTACTAACTGATAAACTTTCAAAAATTGATCCGTTAGATTGTACACTAACGGATCGTCCAGAAACAGCTTGAAACAAAGCCTAAAATCCGATTCAAATAAGTGACCCGAAGCGTTATTAGAAATCGTTTCGGGTATTTTTATGGGTAGTCGTGTGTAGCCATTGCTATAATTGATCTTATATTGCACGAGATGAGGACGGCTATATGAACAAAACAATGCGACAGATTGCTGCTGATAGAGGCGTTAGCAAAATAACCGCGCAAAAAAGAGCTGCCCGCTAAGGCAACTCTCCTCATATATTCGCGTTAGTAATTTGCCACCCGCTTGCGCAGGTCCATCATATCTTCGAACTTGTTGGTGAAAAAGCCGGCCGCGCCGTACTCAATAATCTTCTTGGCCCGCAGGGGACTGTCCACCGTCCAGATCCGCTCCGGCGTGTCCGTGTCGAGCAAGCGCTTGGGGTGGACCCCCTCAAAGCCGTGCTCCTTGACAAAAGCTGCCGGGTCCTTGATCCGCTTGTCGGTCAAGAAATTGTAGTTTTCCTTCGGCCGGATCTTCTGCGCGTGGATCAAGGTCTGCAAATTAAAGGAGGAGTAGATGATCTCCTGATTGAACTTGAACTGGTCCGCCAGGGCAAAAATCTTCTCCGGCAAGCCTGGATAATCGAACTTATTGGTCTTCATCTCCAGATTCAGCTGGCCTTCATAGCCAGATTCTTCAGTCAGCTGGAAGAGGTCCTTCAAACGGGGGATCCGCTCGCCATTGGCCAGGTGGAACTGGTCCAATTCCGCCAAGCTGAAATCCTTGATCAGGCCCTTGCCATTAGTGGTCCGCTTGATGTTCTCATCATGCATGATCACTGGCACCCCGTCACGGGTTAAGTGGACATCGAATTCGATCCCCTCAGCTCCGTGATGCATGCAGTAGTCAAAGCCCTCCAGGGAATTCTCCGGGAACTTGGCTGGATAACCGCGGTGACCAAAAATCTTCGTTCTCATATATTTAATTGCGCTCCATCCTTAAACTGGAATCTTGTCTCTTGTCGGCTCATATTATAGTAGCTCTATGCTAACTTGTAAGCCTTTTGTCCGTAAAAATCTGGTAAAAATTACAGCTGCAATTTGTTGTAACTGGTCATCTGCAAATTGCCAGCTTCATCCATCACTAAAGTTGAAATTGATGAATTTCTCGGGTGAACGGTCGTGTCGATCCCGTCCACCGCAAATTTCTGGGCCAGGGTCTTGATAGCAAAACCGTGGCTGACCAGCAGGATATTTTCTGCCCCGTCCAATTGCTGGATCAAGTCAAAACCTTTCTGCCAGCGGGCCCAAAATTCCTTGCTGTCTTCAGCATCGTGGTAGGGGTCAGCCTCCTTGGTCCAGTCAGCTATCTGGTCGCAAGTCGCGTGTTCAGCCAAATCAGCAGCGTTAGTAAAGCCGTGGGCCGCGCCGACCATCCGCCAGGCCACGTCATTGTCCATCCCCTCAAAGTAGCCCTAGAAATGCTCTCTGAAGTAAGGGTAGGCCAGGTGCTGGAGCAGGTCCCTGTTGCAGTTCTTCTCCATGATGATTTCACAGGTCTCGCTGGCCCGTAAAGTGTTGCTAGACAGGGCAATGTCCAAGGGCAGCTCCTGCAAGGCCTCAGCGGCCTTTTCTGCGCCTTCCCGGCCTTCGTCAGTCAAGGGGGTGTCGCACCAGCCCTGCATCTTGTTGTACTTGTTGATAAAAGTTTTCCCGTGTCTAACCAGATAAATCCGTTTCATTTTTCTAACTTGCCTTATGACTTGCTCTTGTAAATCTTCTTAACCAGCTTGATGTCCTTTGGCTGGATCGTGTAGATGGATCCGATCGGGTACATGACAGTAACCCCGGTCCGGTGGTCTAAGCCGATCGCGTGGCCTAATTCGTGTTCAACCGTGTTGACGATTCTGGCCTGCGTGTAGTTGTAATAGTCGTTTTCCAGATAGTAGGTGTTCAGAGCCACCTGGGCTGAGTAGAGCCGGTTGGTGTGGCTGAGATACTTGTAGGTAGTCAGGCCCGCTGCCCCGTTGTTCTTGGAGTTGGCCACGACCACGATCTGGGCGTTCTTCTTGTTTTTAGTCTGCTTAAAGGTAAAAGCTCCCGTCTGGTTCCAGGCTGCCATGGCATTGACCGTGGCGTTGTAGAGGTCGGTTTGCTTGACCCCGATGTAGACCTTGGCCGTCGCCTTTGGCCAGCGGTAGCCGGTCGTGTTCTTAGTGACCTTCTTATTGTTTTCAGCAACGATGCCGCCGCTTAAATCCAGAGTCTTGCTCTTTAAGCCTTTCTGCTCCAGATAAGTGCTGGCCGTGCCCGCTGCTTCCAGCAGGAAAGTCTGTATTTGCTCATGGTAGTTGACCACGGCCGCGGCCATGATCGCTAAGATGAGCAGGTTCTTGATGAAATTAAAAAATCGTCGCATCAATTTTCTCCTTTGCGCTAATTATTATAAGATTTGCCAGCTCTTTTTCCTAGCAAAAAGGCCGCTGAAACTGCTTAAGCTTTTCCTAAGGCGGTCTGGCTTTAGTTTTAAGCTGAAAAATGGTAGAATATTAGGCAAGTTTTTTCAAAGAAAAGCTGTTGGAGTTTATTTTTTTAGAAAAGGTGCATATATTACATGGTAGAAAACTCAGACCGCAAAGCAGAACAAGCCCACTTGGACCAGGTCCTGCAAAAGATTGATCAAAAGAGGGACAAGCTGCAGCAGGCTATCGCTAAAGACAAGGCCGAAGCCCGCAACATCAGCGCCCACTTCTATGATGATATTCGCCTGGACTATGACGACTACTCGACCTCAATGGACACTGCCCTGTCGATTCAGCAGCAGCAGCAAATGCTCAAAGAACGCGACAATGCCTGGCAGGTCAACGCCCGCGAACTATCTACTTTAAAGCGGCTGCATGTCCATCCTTACTTCGCCCGGGTCGACTTTGAGGAGGCTGGCGAAGAGCCGGAAAGCATCTATATTGGCCTGGCCTCCTTCATGGACGAGAACAATGAGCTTTTGATCTATGACTGGCGGGCCCCGATCTCCTCAATCTACTACGATGGCAAGATCGGCAAGGTAACCTACTACTCACCGGAAGGGCCGGTTGAAGTCAACATGAGCAAGAAGCGGCAGTTCATGATCGAAGACGGAACCATCATCAACATGTTCGACACCGACGAAACCATCGGCGACCAGATGCTGATGGAAGTTCTGTCAGAAAAGTCCTCCATCCAGATGAAGTCCATCGTCAAGACCATCCAAAAGGAGCAAAACAAGATTATCCGGGATACGACCAGCGACCTGCTTTTTGTCCAGGGGGCGGCCGGGTCTGGCAAGACCAGTGCCATCCTGCAGCGGATCGCCTTCCTCTTGTACCGCTACCGGGGCAACCTCAAGAGCGGGAATGTGATCATGTTCAGTCCTAACCAGCTTTTTAACGACTACATCGAAAACGTCCTGCCGGAAATGGGCGAGCAGAACATGGTCCAGATGACCTACTGGCAGTTTATCGCCCGCCGCTTGCCGAAGATGAAGGTGCAGAACCTCTTTGACCAGTTTGAAGACCGGCAGGCTGACACGGCAATCGGCCGCTTCAAGGATTCGCTGGCCTTCTACAAGCTGGCTACCCGCTACGGCCAGCACCTGAACCAGTCCGGCATGATCTTCCGCAATATCTATTTCCGGACCAAAAAGAAGCCGTTTTTCAGCAAGGAAGAAATCAAGGAGATCTACTACTCCTTCAATGAAAACTACAAGCTGGGCAACCGGATTGACGCTACCCGCGAGGAACTGATCCGCCGCTTGAACAAACGGGTGGCCAGTGAAGCCCGCAAGGTCTGGGTCAGCCGGGAAATCGAAGGGCTCAGCCGCGAGCAGATGCTGGACATGTACGACCGGCCGGACCAGGAATTCTCTTCAGAAAAGGCTGAACGGGCCTTCCTGGGTAAAAAGATTGTTATCAAGCACCTGGCTAAAGTTGCCCGCCGGATCAACCACAACGGCTTCTTGAACCTGCGGGGTCAGTACCTGGCCTTTTTGCGGGCCGTGCCGAAGATGACGGACCTGGCCAAGTACGGGATCAGCGAAGAAGAATGGCTGGCCCATGTTGAAGAAGTTAAGGCTAAGTTTAAAGAGCAGGAAATTGACCTCCGGGATGCTTCAGCCTATCTTTACCTTTACGACCAGATCATTGCCCGCCAGACTAACCTGGAAATGCGCTACTGCTTTATCGACGAAATCCAGGACTACTCAGCCTTCCAGGTGGCCTATCTGCGCTACAACTTCCCCCGGGCCAAGTTCACCATGCTGGGCGACTTGAACCAGGCGATTTTTACCAAGGACGAGAGCAGCAGCCTCTTAAAGCAGATCTCCGGCCTCTTTGACCCGGAAAAGACCAAGCTGGTTCAGTTGACCAAGTCCTACCGGTCAACCAAGCAGCTGACTGACTACACCAAGCAGATCCTCCGCCATGGTGAAAAAATCGAAAGCTTCAACCGGCAGGGGCCTTTGCCGCAAGTCTGGGGCAGAAGTGATGAAGCAGAAGCTTTAGCGGCTTTGAAAGCAGCTTTAGCGGAAAATGACGCTCAAAAGCTGACGACTGCCATCATCACTAAGGACCTGGAGGCGGCTAAAAAGCTGGCTGACCAGCTTGAGGGGGTCCACCTTATCTCCAGCGCTAACCAGCGCCTGGTGGAAGGGAACCTGGTCTTGCCGTCCTACCTGGCCAAGGGGCTGGAATTTGACGCCGTAATCATGTGGGATGCCTCTAAAGCGACCTACCACGAAGAAGACGAGACCCAGCTGGTCTACACGATCGCTTCCCGGGCCATGTACAAGCTGGACCTGGTTTACGCTGGTGAAAAGAGTCCGCTTTTGCCAACTAATGAAGCAACTTTTGTAAAAAAGTAAAAGAAAAGCTTGACGGCTTTTTAATATTGGCTTAATATTACTAAAAACAGACTTAGAGTCGGTTATATTTCATGCGATGAACAGAAGAAGTAGGCCTGCCTGGACAGATAGAGACTTCCCGCCGGTGGAAAGGGGAGCGAGGGTTGGCTGAACACACGTCTGTGAGCAGGAGGGGTGAAGGCTTAGTAGCTCCTTCCGGGTCAGCCCGTTACCGCTGCAGCTTGAAGGCTTTTTCAAGCTGGTGAGGCCGGTTGCCGCGAGGGACCGGTGAACACGAGGTGGAATCACGCTGACGCGTCCTCTTGGCCCTTTGGGGCCGGGAGGACTTTTTTATTTTATTTTTCTAGGAAGCGGGTAAAACGAATGAAATACGTTATGGAAATACTTCCCTCCCTTTTTAGCGGGGCGGGGATGACCTTGCAAATCTTTTTTGAAACTTTAATCTTCTCCCTGCCTTTGGGGATCCTGGTCTCCTTCGGCTTAAGCAGCCGCTTTGCCCCATTGAAGTGGCTACTCAACTTCTACGTTTGGCTGATGCGGGGGACCCCACTTTTGCTGCAGCTGATCTTTGTCTTCTACGGCCTGCCGATCGTCGGCTTGACCTTCCCCCGCTATATGGCGGCTTTGGTGGCCTTTGTCCTGAACTACACGGCCTACTTTGCTGAAATCTTCCGGGGCGGCAACCAGGCCATCGACCGGGGACAGTTTGAGGCAGCCAAGGTCCTGCAATTGACTTACGGGCAGACCCTTAGAAAGATCGTTATTCCCCAGGTAATAAAAATCGTCCTGCCCTCAATCGGCAATGAAGTGATCAACCTAGTCAAGGACTCCTCCCTGGTCTACGTGATCGGTTTGGGCGACTTGCTCAGAGCCGGCAACCTGGCTACGGCTCGGGACGTGACTTTAGTGCCGCTGGTTTTGGTGGCCTTGATCTACCTGCTTTTGATCGGCCTGTGCACTTTGCTTTTGCGGCAGCTGGAAAAGTACTACTCATACTACAGATAGGAGGACTAAACATGCTTGAAGTAAGAAACTTAGCCAAGTCTTTTGGCAACCGGCAGATTTTGCAAAATATGAACTTCAGCCTAAAGGACGGGGAAATCCTAACGGTGGTTGGTCCTTCCGGGGCCGGGAAGACGACCCTTCTGCGGATCGTGGCCGGCCTTGAAACAGCTGACGCGGGCAGCATGAGCCTGGACGGGGAAAAATACGAGCTTAGCCAGGAAGAGCGGGGCGCCGTGGGCGTGGTCTTCCAGGACTTTAACCTTTTCCCCAACATGTCAGTTTTGGAAAACATCACCCTGGCTCCCCAGCTGGCGCTAAAAGAAGACAAGGCAACAGCGGAAGCCAAGGCCAAGGAGCTTTTGACGAAGCTGCAGATGGCGGACAAGGGCGGCCTTTATCCTTACCAGCTCTCCGGCGGGCAGAAGCAGCGGGTAGCCATCGCCCGGGCTTTGGCCATGCAGCCGAAGATGCTCTGCTACGATGAACCGACCAGTGCTTTGGACCCGGCCTTGCGGGACCAGGTGGCCGACCTCATCTTGAGCTTGAAGGAGTCAGGCCTGACCCAATTGATTATCACCCACGACATGGACTTTGCCAAAAAGGTGGCCGACCAGGTCCTAGAGGTTAAGACATTGGAGTGCTAGAGATGAAATGGTTTAAGAGAATCCTGCTGCTGGGCCTGGTCTTGTCCTGCTTTTTGACAACAGCCTGCAGCAATTTAACTAAAGAAGCCAACCAAAAAGATACCTGGGCCAAGATTAAAAAGCGGGGCAGCCTGGTGATCGGTTTAGACGACACCTTCGTGCCCATGGACTTCCGGCAAAAAGACGGCCAACTGGTCGGCTACGACGTCGACTTAGCCAAGGCCGTGTGCAAGAAGCTGGGCCTTAAGGCGGACTTCCAGACTATCGACTGGTCCATGAAGGAAACGGAGCTGCGAAACGGGACGATTGACGTCCTTTGGAACGGCTACAGCGTGACCAGCCAGCGGAAGAAAAAAGTTGCCTTCAGCCGCAGCTACTTGCGAAACCGGCAGGTTTTGGTCGTGAAGAAGTCCAGCGGGATCAAGTCTTTTGCCCAGATGAAGGGGCAGGCAATCGGGGCCCAGAGCGGGTCAACCGCCCAGATCTGGCTGGATGGCAGCCAAAAGGTCATTAAGCCGAAGAGCAAGGTCCTTTACGACACTATTCCGTCAGCCTTCCTGGACCTCAACGCCGGCAGAATCAAGGGGATCCTCCTGGATGAAACCTACGCGGAATACTACATCAAGCACGAGGCAGACTCAAAGTCTTACCAGGTCATCTTGAACAAAGAGGTGCCAGAGGACTTGTTCGCGGTAGGGATGCGGAAGGGCGACAAGAACTTGAAAAAGAAGATCAACCAGGCCCTGGCGGATCTGCAGGCCGATGGGACTTTGGCCAAGATCAACCAGAAGTGGTTCGGACAAAAGTCAAATTACTTGGGCAAGGTTGATTAGAATAAAATAGAATAAAAGAAAAACTGTTCAGCCTTATTAAATAAGGAACTGAACAGTTTTTTAGACCCGGTGAATGGTGACTTGGCTGAAGACCAGGTCAGCATCGATTTTTAAAAGGGGTGAATCCGCTGTTAAACCGCTGGGGTTAAGGGAGTTGAAGCGGGAGAAGACCGGGCTGGCGTCGGCTTGGACCTCCCATTCTCTGGGAATGTAGATATCAACTTTGGAGAAGACCGCATCCAAATCTAGCTTGCCGCGTCCATCCTTGAGCTGGGTCTGGTCCAAGTAGATGGTTACCGGACTCATAACGGTAGAGACGGATAATTTGCGCAAGGCCTGGCTGTGAACGTAGCGGACGCATTTGGAGAAGACGGATTCGATGGAAACTTTTTCGCCATTTTCGCCGATTGATTCGCTGTAGCTAAGGCTAGTGCCGTCATCGTCTTTCTTGCCAGTTTTTACATTCATCTTGACCTCCAGCTGGCTTCCTCCGGCCAAAAGCTGGCAGCCCAGGGCGATTAGGAAGAGGGCCAGGTACATGTAGCCGGTCCATTTAAAGAAGTGGCTAGCTTCGCTGATGGTTTTTACGATCAAGCCACTGGCAAAAATTCCAAAGAAGAGGGCCCGGTTCTTGAAGCTGGTCCAGGCGATCCAGGCTAAGAGGAGAATCCAGAAGACCTGGCCCCAACTTAAGTTGAAGAGCTTAAAAAGGGTAAAGTAGTCTGGAAAAAGCTGGCTTAAAATCAAGGGGATGGCGATAGCGATCAGGATCAAGCCCCATCTGACCGCGGACTTTCTGTTCTTGTTCATTGTGCTTACCTCATTTCGTGCAAATGGCTGATCAGGGTTTGGTAGTAGCGGCGGGAGACGAAGACCTTCTTGTAAGAAGCGGTAAAGCCAAGCTCGCAGCCCGTAATGGACCGCTTGACGGCATTGATTTGCCGGCAGTTGACCAGGGCACTCTTGGAAGCCCGGTCAAAGTCGCTGGGCAGGCTGGCTTCCAGCTGCCGCAAGGTCTGCTTGACCAGGTAGCTGCCTTCCCGGTCATGAGCCCAGACGTGCCGGTCACTGGTCTCAAAAAAGAGAATGCTGGTTAGGGGCAGGATGATTTCATCGCTGCCTTGATAGACCGTGATCTTCTGGGCCAGTTTTTCTTCCAAAAAGGCCAGGGCCGCTTCTATTTCTGGCGTCAGTTTCTTGGCCTTGATGATAAGCTGGTCTTCTTTTAGCTGCTTGTCTTGTTTAAACTCTACCTGCATCTTTTCTCCCCCCTTTTCAGATTTTATTATGAAGAAGATTAAGCAAAAATGAAAGAGCAGACGCGCAAGCGGTCATTTTTCCTGTTTAAGCGGCATGCAAAAAGCGCCCGGGTAACCGGACGCTTTCCCTATGCCATCTTATTGATTTGGTCAGCCAAGACATCGGCCAGCCAGGAGATCCCTTTTTCGCTGTAGTGGAGGCCGTCTGCAATCATGAAGGAAGGCAGGTCCTTCAGCTTTTCCATCTTGTGGGTCAAGTCGAAGAAGAAGGAGTTGGTCTTGCCGGCGTCTCTTTGCGCGATGTCGACGTACTCGTCCAGCTTGTCCAAGGAGTAGGCCGCGGCCATTTCCGGGTTTGTCAAATCCGGCATGGACGGAGCTAAAACCAGGGTATCGCTGGCCCCGGTTACCTTCTGGGCCTGCTTGATCAAGCTTTCCAGCCCTTCCTGGTAGTCATAGGCGCTGCAGCCCCAGCTGGCGGCGTCGTTGGTACCGTACTCTACGACCAAAATGTCGCAGGCAGGCAGACTGCCGACTCTGGGCAGGACGTCCTGGGCGCAGGCACCGCTAACCGAGATGTTCACGACCTCGTAAGCGTCTCCCAGCCGCTTGGACAAGGCCTTGGTCAAACGGTCGGTATCCTTTTGCCCGTCATACGCGTTAAAAATTGAATCACCAAAAAGCACGACTTTCTTCATCTGTTTCATCCATTTCTTTGAAAAATGAAGCTGGCATTTGCCAGTTTCTCCTGCTTTTTCTACTATAATAGATAAAGAATGAGAAAAGGACAAGTAAAAAGAATGCGAAACTATACTGAATTCAGCCGGCAGGCCTGGGCGGCTTTAACCCCCAAGACCGAGCTGGCGGTGACTAATGAAGAGCTGGCCAAGGTCAAGTCTTTGGGCGACCAGCTGGACGTCAAGGACGTCGATGAAATCTACCAGACCCTGCTGAACTATATCCACCTGGCCTACCAAGCCAAGCAGGCGACAGCCGCTAAGAAGGCAAAATTTTTGCAGCTGCCGGAAAGAAAGGTGCCTTATATTATCGGCATTTCCGGCTCAGTTGCCGTGGGTAAGTCCACGACTGCCCGCCTTTTGCAGCTGCTCTTGACCCGGTATTACCCGGACTTAAAGACCCAGATGATGACCACTGATGGCTTCATCTACCCCAACCAAGAGCTGGAGAAGCGGAAGCTGATGCCCAGGAAGGGTTTCCCGGAAAGCTACAACATGCAGATGCTCAGAGACTTCCTCCAGGACGTGGTCAGCGGAAAAAATGACGTCGCTTATCCCCTGTATTCCCAGGAATTAAGTGACATCGTCCCGGGCCGCTATGGCCATGTGAAAAAGCCCGACATCTTGATCATCGAAGGGATCAACACCCTGCAGCTGCCGGAAAGCGGCCAGCTGGTGACCAGCGACTTTTTTGACTTTTCAATTTATATCGATGCGGAAGAAGACTTGATTGAAAAGTGGTATATGCAACGCTTCAAGAAGATCATGAAAATGAAGAAGAATGACCCAAGCAACTTCTACTACAAGCTGGCCAACGGGCCGGAAGACGAGGCCCTGCGCCTGGCGGAAGAAACCTGGCAGATGGTCAACCTGGTCAACCTCCGCCAGTACATCGCCCCGACCAAGGAGCGGGCCAATTTGATCCTGCATAAGGTTGAGGGGCACTTGATTGACAAAATTTACCTTCGCGGCTTTTAAGTCAATGGTATAATGAAGAACAGTGATAAAAAATTTATTAGGGAGATTTTTTTATGCAAGCAATTGAATTGAAAAAAGGCATGATTTTTGACGATGGCGGCAAGCTGATGCTGGTTATGGCGGCTAACCACCACAAGCCAGGCAAGGGCAACACCGTTATGCAAATGGACCTGCGTGACGTCCGGGCCGGCAGCGTGATCCACAAGACCATGCGGCCAAGTGAAAAGATCGAGCTAGTCGAAGTCGTCAAGAAGAACGCCCAATACCTGTACGCTGAAGGCGACAGCTACAACTTCATGGACACGGAAACCTACGAACAATACGCGATTTCCGGCGACCAACTGGGTGACGACGTCAAGTACCTGATGCCAAATATCGAAGTTATCCTGGAGTTCACTGAAGACGGGGAACTTTTGGCCGTGCAATTGCCATCAACTGTCAACATGAAGGTAGTAGAAACCCAGCCAGGCATTAAGGGGGCAACCGCAGCTTCCGGCGGCAAGCCAGCCACTATGGAAACCGGCCTGGTTGTGACTGTGCCTGACTTCATCAACGAAGGCGACGAACTGGTCATCAACACCCTGGAAGGGACTTACAAGGGCCGGGCTTAAGGCCAAAAAAAGTAAACGAAAAGCGTCCGGTTACCCGGGCGCTTTTTGCATGCACTTTATTCGTTTGTATCAGTCGTCGTGTCAGTGCTTGACTGGCTGCTAGAGGAAGAGGCCTGTCTGCTCTGTTCTTGGCTAGATGAGCTGGTCACGGAACTAGAAGAGCTGGCTTCACTGGAAGAGCTGACCTGCTCTTCTTTACTTTGGCTTTGGCTCGGCTGGCTCGACTGGTCATCATGGCTTGGCTTGTTTTCATCAGGCTTAGCGGAATAATCTTGAGCTGGCTTAGATGAAGAAGATGGTGATGACGACGAGGAGCTGGAAGAGCTGGATGAGTGGGAAATGCTGGTGGGTTTAGAAGCCAGGGCATTGAAGCCGCCGGCTACGGACCCGACCACGGCCAGGCCTATGATGACCCAGATCCCGATCTTTAAGAGCTTGTCCAAGTTGATGGTGTCAAAGAATTTAAAAATTGCCTTGAAGCCATGCGGCACCTTGCTCTTGTCCAAAATTTCCTTGGCCTTGCCGGCCGGGCTGGCCTCCTTAACTGGCGCCGGATTAGCAGCCCGGACTTCAGTTACATTCTCTTTAACTGGACTGGCTGGCTTAGCAGCCGGAATGTCCTTGCCGGCGGCGGCCGGCTCAGTAAACTGGTCGAGCAGCTGTGCCCCGTCTAACCCCAGCAGACTGGCATATTGCCGGATGCAGCTTCTGACCATGACCGGGTTTAAGCCTTGAAAATCATCGGCTTCAATCTTTTGCAGAGTCGCTTGGTCGACCCGCAGGGTTTGACTAACGGCTTCCAGGCTGAGCTGCTTGGCGCGGCGCTGTTTCTGTAGTTCTTTACCGATTGTCAAAGTTTTGCCTCCTAAACGCTTCTGATTAGTCTTAGCCTATTTTACTTGAAAATGGCTA
This sequence comes from Lactobacillus delbrueckii subsp. jakobsenii ZN7a-9 = DSM 26046, assembly GCF_001888925.1. Lineage (NCBI taxonomy): Bacteria > Bacillati > Bacillota > Bacilli > Lactobacillales > Lactobacillaceae > Lactobacillus > Lactobacillus delbrueckii. Next base: position 99,844 of record NZ_CP018218.1, on the reverse strand, counting down.
AAAGCTAAAGGCAGAAGTCTTTGGATCTTTTACCAAAGGTTAAGATTTCTTTTACAAAAAAGCCCTCAAAAATAAGGACCTCATAATCTTATTCGCCTTGGAAAGTGCCGGCTTCAACTTCCCTAATGAAGTCAGCCAGGTGCTTGTAGTAGACATCGGGGTTGTCGACCATGTGGTGGTGGCCGCCGTCAGGAGTAGTGACCAGGCGGGAGTTAGGAATCAGTTTCTGCATGGTTTTGGCCGTTTCCAGAGGCATGGTTTCCACTTCGCCAAAAGTCAGCAAGGTTGGCACCTTGATCTTTGGCAGCTGGCTTCTGAAGTGCCAGTCCTTCAATTTGCCCGTGATGACGAATTCGTTGTCGCCCTGGAAGGCGTTGTAGACAGCCGTGCCGCCCAGGTTGCCCAGGTGGTAGAGCTTGGAAGGCTGCTTGCGGTCAACAAAATTGATGTTCAGAATCTGCACGTCGTCCTGGTAGCGCTGGTTGGCGTAATCGTTCTTGGCTTCGCATTCGTACATGAAATCGATTTCGGTCTGCGGCAGGACTTCTTGCCGGCGGCGGTTGACCGCGGCCACGTATTCGTCGATGTCGTCAACCATGGAGGAGATGATGGCCCCCTTCAAGTGGTCTCCGTACTTAACCGCGTATTCCTGGACCAAAAGGCCGCCCCAGCTTTGCCCGATCAAGTAGAAGTTATCGATGCCCAGCTTTTGCCGGACTTCTTCAACTTCGTCCAGGAAGTATTCGTAAGTCAGGTACTTGTCCGCGATCTTTGGGTCGCTGTAGTCCGGCTGGTCAGAGTAAAGGGAGCCCAGCTGGTCGTACATGTGGACCTGGACGTTCAACCCCTGCTTCTTTAATTGTTCAGCCGTATCTTCCCAGTATTCGTGGTTGCCGCCCGGGCCCCCGTGCAGGCAGAGCAGGTGGATATCACCTGTCCCTTGGGTGTTGGTCCAAAGATGGTAGCCATTGTCCAAAGTCAAAATCGTCGTTCCTTGTTTCATTGAAAAAATCTCCTAACTATAACTATCTAGTTCATTATATGCCTTTATCTATTATATGCCTTATTTGCCTACTGGTTTTGGGCTGCCAGGAATTCCCGCATTTTTTCCAGTTCGGTGCTGGCCAAGTCCAAGGCACAGACGTTTTCAAAAAGGTGGCTGACTTCCTGCCCGCTTTCCGGGTCCTCAATGGTGAAGCCTGCTTCGTCTACCGCGGTCACGTAGCCCAGGTTTTCCCAGGCTAATTCATAGTCGTCAACGCTGACCAGTTGCTTGCCGGCTTTTTCAATCACTTCCCGGACAGTTGGGACATGGTCTAAGGACTGGGCTAATTTGCCCAAGTGGCCCGGATCAAAAATTTCATTTTTCTGGTTGTAGGCGACCAGGAAGCTGGAGAAGTCGATAGCCGCGGAATTTACTGATTCATGAACCACGTCTTCTCTGTTGACCAGGCAGATGGATTCTAATTGCCCATAGTCATTCAAGCTTTCAAAAAGCAGGAACTGGTCACTTTGGTCCAGGACCAGGCCCAAAAGGCAGCTGCCAAAGCGGGCGTCATCCAGCCAGTCCAGGTAAAGTTCAACTAAGCCGTAGGGATTCTGGCCGGCAAACTGCTCTTTAACCGCCTGGTACTTTTTCCAGAGCTTGTTTAAAGGAGCGTTTAATTCCAGGCTGGAGATGGCAGACAGGGGGATGACTAGGCAGAGAGGGTCCAGCTCGTAGTCGTCCCCGATCTGCTTCAGCCGGATTTCGGTTGGACCGGCTAAGGCGATGATGCCGGTGTAGACAATTCCGCTGGTTAAGGTGATATTGACGACCAGGTCCTTCTCCAGTGCGGCTTGGCTGGCCGCGCTAAGGCTGGTCAAAGGCGTCTTCAGGAGCTCCTGGTTGAGGGGCATGAGGGCGAAGGGGTCGGTCGACTTGCCTTCATCGATCAGGTGCTGGCAGTAGGCCAGGCTGGGGGATTCGTCGACGCTGGTCAGGATGTCCTGGTTATTGATGACCAAGACCCCGCCGGCATTGGCGTCGTCGTCCAGGCTGATGAGTGTGGCCGCGTCCGCGCTTTGGTAGACCAGGTAGCCCAGATAGTAGCTGCCGGATAATTGGTCGGCTTTGGTATGCAGTTCAACTAATTTCATTTATTTTGTCTTCTCGTTTCTTTCTAGTTTTTATTCTTTGTTTTTCCCGCTAGTCTTTCCGGTCTTTTTCTCTTTTTTAAAAAATTGTCACGCTTTGCCAAGAATCAGACTTTAGCAAGATTTTACTTTCTTAGGATTATCTTAATTATATCAATGCTGGCGGCAAAAATAGGAAAGATTGCTATAATGTTTATGAAAGAGAGGGATTATCCAATGAGTCTCAAATACGCACGGAAAAGCCAGGTAGCCCTGTTCAGCTTCCTGGCCGCCATCAAGGCCTGCAATGTTTTGTTCGTGGCCTACATGCTCAAGGTCATGCTGAACATTGCCTCTTCCGGTAAGGCTGATTACGGCCGCCTGGTCGGCTTCGCGGCCTTGACGGCCGGGGGCCAGCTTTTGTTCATGGCCAGCAATTTCTTCTATGAAACGACCAAAATGAACATCATCAGAAGCGTGAACATGACCTTGAAAGAGGCCAACCTCCGCTACCTGATCGACCAAAACAGCCTGGACACCAAGGACGGGCTGAGTTTCATGACCAACGACTTAAAGCAGATCGAAACCAACCGGGTCACGGCCCAGCTGGACATCATCTACCAAAGTTTGACCTTCGTGGGCTCTTTGGCCTTTGCTTTATATAACTCCTGGGAAATGACCCTGATCTTTATCGTGGCGACTCTGGCTCCGGCCGGCGTGCAGATAATTACCAGCAAGATCATCACTAAGAAGTCCAAGATCTGGACCCAGAAGAATGCCGTCTACACCCAGTACGTGTCTGACAGCTTGAACGGGGCCCAGTCAGCCCGCCTCTACAACGTCCGTACTAATATCGTCAAGCGGGCGATGGGCGCTGCCGGGGACATGGAAACGGCCCTTCGGAACATGACCTTGACCCAGGCCTGGGCCCTGGAATTGATCTACTCAGCAGCTGAACTATTCTGCTTCATCATTCCCTGCACGATCGGCGGGATCATGATGATGCAGGGGCGGCTGGCGGTCGGGACCCTGGTCATGATGGTCGACTTGGCCATCAACTTCATCAGCCCGGTGGTCACCTTGTTTAACGAATTCAACCAGGTCAAGTCAACCGTGCCGATGTGGCAGAGAACCCAGCGGGCCCTCAATTACGTGCAAAAAGACGACAATTACCCGGTCGACCGCTTTGACGGCATGGAAATCCGGGACGTGGCCTACGTGACCAAGCACAGCAAGCGGCAGATTTTTGAACACGTGAACATCAAGGTCAAGCCGGGGGAAAAGATCCTCTTGATGGCGCCGTCCGGCTGGGGGAAGACCACTCTCTTGCGCCTCATGATGGGTATCTACACGCCAAGCCATGGTGAAATTTTAATCAACGGTGAAGAAGTGACGGGGGACTGGTACAAGGCCCACAATTTCTACTCCTACGTCAACCAGAAGCCTTTCATGTTTGACGACACCCTCCGCTTTAACGTGACTCTGGGCCGGCAGGTGGATGAAGAACAGCTGCTCATGGTCTGCCATGAAGCGGGCCTGGATGACCTGATCCAGGAAAACGGCCTGGACTACCCGGTCGGGGAGAACGGCAACAACCTCTCCGGCGGGCAGATCCAGCGGGTGGAAATTGCCCGAGCCCTCTTGTCTGGCCGGCCGATCCTGCTGGCTGACGAAGCCACTAGTGCCCTGGATCCCCGCCTGTCTTTGGAGATCCATGAGACTTTGCTGGGCAATCCGAAGGTAGCGGTGATCGAAGTCGCCCACAAGATTTCGGACGTGGAAAAGGCCATGTTCGACCAGATTATTGTTTTAGACAAGGTTAAGCCAGCCTAAGCTGGCTTTTTTATTACTTTTATACAGCAAAATATATGTTAAAAAGCTTTTTGATTTAGTAAAAAGAAAAACATCTATTTTTGTACATATAAGAAATATGATATATTACTCTTGTAAAGTAAGTGCTTACAGGATACAATGGAGAGTATAAGTAAGGAAACAAGAAAACAAAGAAAATAGTTTGTTGCAAGACTGAAGGAGACTGAATTATGGCAGAACCAAAATGGCTGCAGGACATGAACCCTGAAGAATATTTGAAGGAAGATTTTGAAGCAACTGGCCACAGCCGCTACACTGTTGACGGCTTGGAAAAGAACGACCCTGAATGGCTGGACAAGGCAGCTGCCAAGGTTAATGCTGCTGAAGGCGATGACTACGTTAAGCTGGACTCAGGTTTGCTGACGGTTAACCAAATCAACTGGATGCTCCGCAACACTTTCGGTGAAATGACTTTCGTGGACGACAACAATCAATTCCTGTGGTACAACCGTCCGCAAGACCCTAACTACAAGATGAAGGCCCGCCGTGTGCCAGCCCAAGTTGGTGATACTATGGGCGCCGTTCACCCGGACATCCGTGACGTTATCCCAAATGCCAAGAAGGTTGTTCACGCCCTGCGGACCAAGGAAGGCGGCCATGATGCAGTTTGGATGCCAGTACCAACTGGTAACTTGACTGAACTCGTTTTGCACTACTACAAGAGAGTGGAAGACGAAGAAGGCAACTACATGGGTATCTACGAATGGGTTCAAGACATCTACCCATTCGTGAAGTACTTCTGCGAAGTAACTGGCCAGAAGCTGGTTGTTGATCCAGACGCTACAACTGGCGCAACTTACCGCCGCAACTCTGACCCAGACGCTAAGACTGGTCCTTCAACCAAGGCAGATGCTGCCAAGGAAGAAGTAAAGGCAGCTGAACCAGAAGCAACTAGCGGTGCATCCCACCACTAATCAAAGCATTTTTTGCGATCATACTAGTATTAAAGACCAGCTCAAGGCTGGCCTTTTTTTGGTCAATTTTTGGCATGGAAGCAGCGGCTGCAAACACTTATACTAGTAGTTATAGATGCTTTTTTGGATGTGAGGATAAAAAAAGACGCAATACTTAGTTTTTGACATTGGCGGAACCAACGTGAAGTACGCCTTGATGGATAATGAAGGGCAGCTGCTGGAAAAGGGGAAGAGGCCAAGCGCGGAAAATGATGCAAAGGCGGCAGCCTTGTGCGAGTAGTGGCTGGGCGAACTCAAGGGAGTTGATACCGGAGCGGTGATGACTCTGGGCACTGGCGTTGGCGGCGGGATCGTCGTTGGCGGCAAGCTTCTGCACGGGAGCAGCTTCCAGGCTGGGGAACTCAGCTGGATGATCACGAACCAGGAAGCTGGGCTTAAGGAAATGGCTGCCCATACTGGTGCCCGCTGCTCAGCTGTCAGAATGGTGGAAAGGGTCAACCAGGAGCTGGGCAATGAAGACCTTGCTGACGGTTTGGCGGCTTTTGCAGCCATCAAGTCCGGCAATGAAGAGGCAAGCAAGATCTTCCCGCCGGAAATCGTGGCGGCCAAGTTCAGAAATGATACCAACCTCTACGGTGCTCTCTTTGCCTTATTGCAGGGGATGCAAAAGTAGCGGGAAAAATTAGCTGAATATAGAAAAAACTGAGCTCATATTAATGTGAGCTCAGTTTTGTTATTGCTGGAAATTTTGCCTTTTACTTTTTCCTTAGTAGGAGAAATTGAAGAAGTCGTAATAGAAGATTAAAAGCAAGAGATAAGCCAAGTTGATGGCCACGACCACGATTGGCCCGATGTAGGGCTTGGTAAATTTGCCATAACGGATGAGGGCAAGAATCGCGGCTGAACCAAGTATGTCAAAGGCTGTACCAACATCCATGATCCGGAAAATAGTTAAAATGATGAAGCTGGCAAGCAAGGCAACTTCGGTGATCCAGAAGAGGACGGAAAACTTGCTTGTCCAGATTAGGATAGCCGCCAATACGAGGGCAACGGAAGCAATGATTAGTGACTAGCCAATGATCAGATCTTTGGCTTTTGTTTGAAAACCGACCAGTTCCGCGCCCATGAACCAGATTAAAACTGCTTCGGCCAGGAACATCAAGCAGTTGACGGTCTTGATTATCGTTGAAAAAGTTTTTTCTGTTTTTGTCATCATGGTGCCTCCAAGTTTAAAAAGCTATATTCTATATATGATACCGCTTCCTGTAGGGGGCATGTGACATATTGGACTTGGTTTTTTTGAAAAATCAGATTATTTCTTGATTATTTCCACTGCTTAAAATTCCTGGTGCTGGTTAGGGTCGCGGTCGGGCCGGCGGCCATCTGCCTTGTCCAAGTCCGTCAAGGCGGTCACTTCCTCTTCAGTTAAGCTGAAGTCAAAAATGTCCAGGTTGCTCAACTGGTGCTGGCTGGAGGAAGCCTTTGGAATTGGCACTACCCCCAGTTGGACTTCCCAGCGCAAAATTACTTGAGCCGGGCTCTTGCCATACTTAGCGGCCAGCTTTTGAATCAAATCTTCCTGGAAAACTTCCCCGGCCCGCATGAGCGGACTCCAGGCTTCCGTAACGATCCCATGCTCATCGTCATAAGCCCGGACGGCGCGGCTGGACCAGTAGGGATGCAGCTCAACCTGGTTGACGGCTGGCGTAACCCCGGTTTCCTTGATCAAGCGGTCGATATGCCCGGGTTCAAAATTCGACACCCCAATCGACCGGACCAAGCCAAATCTTTGCGCGTCGATCAAGGCCTGCCAGGCTTCTACATAGTGGTCTTCCAGAGGATTTGGCCAGTGGATCAAGTAGAGGTCAAAATAGTCCAGCCCGCTTCTTAAAAGCCCTTCTTCCAGTTCGTTAATCGCGGCCTTGTATTCGTGGTGGGCTCCCGGCAGTTTTGAGGTCACAAAGAGCTGGCTTCTGGCAACAGAGCTGCTTCTGATTGCCTTGCCCAGGGCCCCTTCGTTTTCATAGCGGGCGGCTGAGTCCAGGAGCCGGTAGCCATTTTCAATCGCCTGGCTGATGGCCCGGGCCCCTTGGTAGCCCTTGATCTTGTATGTGCCAAAGCCGATCTTTGGAATCTGGTTTCCGTCATTTAGTTTGAATTCTTCCATAATTTTTTTCCTTTGCCTTTCTATTAGATAAGTATTGCTTGCTTTTTCTCTCAATTATAGTTTAAATCTTTTGGTTTCCGGGAAAAATCCTCTAAAATAGTTTTAGTTTAAAAAGCGAGGAAAAGAAATGGCAAAAAAACGCAGGCGCAAGAAGCGTCAAAATACCAGCCTGCTGTCGGTCGCTATCGCCGCGGCGGCAATTATTTGGGGCGTCTACACCAAGGGCGGCCAGGGAAATTTAACTAGTTCCAGTTCAAATACCAGTACTTCATCAAGTGCGGTCAGCTCGGCCCAAACGGCTAAAACCGTCTACGGGGGATTAGCTAAGAGCGACTACCAGAAATTAGCCCAGGAAACTTTTAAATCCGGAGGCAAGGGCTGGCACTATGTTAACAATAACCACTCCACCTTGGTGAAAAGCGCCTGGAAGGTCAACCGGGTCATTTACTCCAACCTGGATAGCCAGAACCGGACTTCCAGATCCAACACCGCCTTTTTGGAGAAGCGGAACGTGGCTAACGACTCTTTAAGAGTCAGGCAGTACGTCCAGCCAACCGGCTGGCACTCCAACCGGCAAAACGGGACCCAGATCTACAACCGGGGCCACCTGATTGCCTACTCAGTTTCCGCCGGCATCGACCAGGACGGCAACTACAACCCCAAGAACCAGTCCGGTGACCAGAACAACCCCAAGAACCTCTTTACCCAGTCAGCCTTTTCTAACCAGAAGATCCAGCCGATTTTTGAAAGCAAGGTTCGGTCAGCTTTAAGAAGCGGGAAGAAGGTCATCTACCAGGCAACGCCAATTTTCAGAGGCCGGGAACTCATGGCCCGGGGGATCAACCTCCAGGCGGTTTCCACCGATGGCAGCCTGGATTTCAACGTTTATATCTACAATGTGCAGCCGGGCTACCAGTTTGACTACGAAACCGGCCGGGCAAAGATCGACCGCGGCATGCAGGTCAGCGAATAAAGGGAGAAGGCCGCGGCTTCACCGCTGTCCGCGACGCCGTAGAAAACTACGGCCGCTTTGACGAGTAGGGGATCAACAGCTACAACGTGGCCATGAGTTCAGCGGAAAGCGAAGCCAGCAACCGCCGGGTCTTTGACGGAAGCCAATGATCAAATTGCCGCGGCGATTACGGCCAAGGGCAAGGAAATTTTTGACCAGCTGGTCAAGGACAATCTCAACAACTCGATTTACAAGTACCGGCCCTAATTTTCTGCCAAAAATAGTACAATAGGAATGTTGTAAGTTTTTTAATGTAAAGTAAGAAATCGTAAGGAGTTTTTTATGGAAAAAGAGATGACCTTAATCAGCGCCAAGGGCAAGTTAAAGGGAATTTGGGGCGAAGCCGTCAACCCGATCGAAGGGATGACCCCTTTGGTAATTTTGGCTAAGACCGGCGATAAGGACCAGGCCTATTGGCTCAGCCGCTACTTAAACGACGCCGGCATCCTGACCTTCACCTTTGAAGCAGAAGATGCAGCCAGCGCCATCAGCGGCTACCACCTGGCCTTTGACGAACTTAGAAACGATGACCGGGTGGCCAGCGAATACATCGTCTTTGCCGGCTACGGGGAAGCGGGCAACGCTGCAGCTGTTGCGGCTAGTGAAATCGGCCGGTCAGTCCGGGGGATCTTTTTAATGTCACCAGTCATCAAGGACTGGGACAAGATCAAGGGCTACCAGGGCCGCAGCTACATTGTTGCCGGCAGCGATGACGACCAGGCGCCTTTGGCCAGCCTAGAAATGATGGCCAAGCAGCTGAAGCAAGGCGAACTTTTGCAAATGCGGGGCGCTGGCCACGACTACCGGGAAGAAGACTGGGAAAGAGCAGGGATACTGCTCAGAACCTGGGTCTTGACCGGCCTTAACTAAGAAACTGTAAAGCAGAAAAAAGAGAAGAAGGCAAAGCATGACAGAAGTAAAAATTGTGCAAGTTAGTGAGAAAGATTTGCCAGAGTTGATTGCCATCAGCCGGGAGACTTTCGCGGATACTTTTGGCAAAGACAACAGCCCGGAAGATATGGCCAAGTTTTTGGACGAAAACTACAATGAAGACAAGCTTGGGGGAGAAATGGCAACTCCGGGCAGCTTCTTTTACTTCTTAAAAGCGGACGGGGAAGTTGCCGGCTACTTGAAGCTGGACGTTGATGACGCCCAAAACGAAGAGGTCGACCCAAACGGCCTGGAAATCGAGCGGATCTACCTGCGGAAAAGTTTCCAGCACCGGGGCCTGGGCAAGCAGCTCTTTGAGTTCGCGGAAGAAAAGGGCCGGGAATGGAGCAAGTCTGTCCTCTGGCTGGGCGTTTGGGAGCACAACGAAAACGCCAAGAACTTCTATGCTAGCCGCGGTTTGACCCGGTTTAGCGAGCATGTCTTCGTTCTTGGCGATGACCGTCAGACAGATTTTTTGTTAAAGAAGGCTTTGGTCTAATCCTGGCTGATTAACCAGTCAGACAATAGCTCTTGATACTTGGCATTTTCCTGGACAAAAGGCATGTGGCCGCAGCCGGCAAAGAGCTCCCAGCGGGCATTTGGCAAGTGGTCGTACATGCTTTTAGCCACTAGGGGAGTGCACAAGTCGTCAGTGCCGCTGGTAATCAAGGCCGGCAAGTGCAGGTCCTTTAAGCGGTCAGTGTACTCATAGCCGTGCAGGTTGCCAATCGGCGTATATTCATTAGGGCCCCAGCCGGTCAAGTAGGCCAAACTGCCGCCCTTTTTTTTGCGCAAAACTGGCTCCGGCAGGTCCGGCGTAAGCTTGATGGCGTGCTGGTCCATGAAGTGGGCATTGGCCGCCTGGTAGGCCGGGGAGTCGTAGTTGCCAGTTGTTTCAGCTTCCTTGATAGCTGTCTGCTCGCCCTTGGGCAGGTACTTGATCAAGCGGTGCAGTTCCTGGCTCCAAAGCTTGGCGGAGGCTAAAGTGGAGGAGAGGATCAGGCTCTTGACCCCTTTAGGCTGGTAGTCGCACAGGTAGATCAAAGCCAGCATCCCGCCCCAGCTTTGCCCCAAAAGGTGGATCTGGTCAAGGCCCAGCTGCTCTCTGACATTTTCCAGCTCCTTGACCCAAGTTTGGGCCGTGTAGGCCGTTTCCGCCTGGTCGTCGGGGATGCTGGAGTTGCCGCAGCCTAATTGGTCATACATGATGACCTGGCGGCCGCTTTTTTCAGCGACTTGGTCGAGGACTTCAAAATAGTTGTGACTGCTGCCGGGCCCGCCGTGGAGAAGGAGGAGCGGGGCGCGGTCAGTAGCCTCGCCCACGATCCGGCAGTAGGTTTGCCAATTTCCAAATGGAAGATATTTTTCTGTGATTTGCATCTTTTTTTCCTACTTTTAAAGAAACTTCATTTCAAAAAATGGTATCATGAATAATGAGTAAAATTAAGGTGGGGACAGCAATGATTAAGCAACAAATTTTTCCAATTGAAACAGACTTTAACTGGTATGACGTCAATGGCTTGAACGAATCTGACAGCCGGCGCCTGCAGACAGAGTTTTATTTTACACCGGAAATCATTTCCTACGTTTCCGACCGGCATGAACGGCCCCACTACGACTACGACCAATATACCGACACCCACCTGCTAGTCTATGACGTGCCAGTCTGGCCAACGACGACCATCAAGCACTTCACTTCCCGGCCAATCACTTTTTTGCTACAGGACAAGAACCTCTTTTCTTTCCATACGATTGAGACCAGCTATGTTTTTGACGAGTTCAATGATCCCAAGGTTTTGCGCCGGCTCTCACACGCCCAGGATGTGACGGAACTGCTGGTGACTTTTTTGATGTATACTTCCCAGTACTTCCAGCGGGCCATCACCCAGCTGGATGCTGAACGCAACGACCTAGACGTCAAGCTGAGCGATAACATCGACAATAAGGACCTGGTGGAGTTGTCCAATATTGAAAAGAGTCTGGTCTACCTGTCCAGTTCAATTCAGACTGACCAGATGATGCTGCGCAGCCTGCAGCACTCCCGGCTGACTTTTTCCAAAGCGGCCAAGGAAATGCTGGACGACGTTTTGATTGAATCCAGCCAGTCTTCAGAAATGGTGCAGATTTCTCGGCAGGTTACCAAGACTTTGTCAGCGACTTCCAACAACATGATGAACAACAACCTGAATGACACCATGAAGTTCCTGACGGTCTGGTCCATCGTTTTGACCATCCCGACCATTTTGACTGGTTTTTACGGGATGAACGTGAAGCTGCCGGCTCTCGGGACCAGCTATGACTGGATAATCATTATTTTGATCACCGTCCTTTTGATGGTCTGGCTGATCTTCTTCATGCGTAAGCACCATCTTTTCTAAAGGAATTAAGAGCTAGAAACAAGGAGCTTTAATGAAGAACAATATTGTAGTCGGGGCTTTGATCGCCTCCCTACTGGCTTTTGTCGTGTACACCAGGACCAACAAGGATGCTGAAATGCGGAAAGTCACGGTGGTGCAGGTAAAGAAGTCCGGCAAGGTCAAAAAGATCGTTTCTTCCACTGACAAGGAACCGAATGTCAATTCCATTGAATATGACAACCAGGTCAAGAGCAGCAAGGGCAGTGACAAGCAGCTGGTCAAGGCAATTAAGAAGGCTATGGGCCAGGACGTCAGCTACCAGGTGGCGGCTTATGACTTGAATAAGAGCAGCCATTTCGCGGAAGTGACCAACACCAAGAGCGGCCAGGATTCCCAGAAGATTTTTTACCTCTATCTTTTGATCGCCCTTTACGCCCAGGAAAAGTCCGGCAAGATCGGGGACAGCACGACTATCAAGGTTACCAAGGCTGACAAGGCCGGGACAAGTACGGCGATCGCGGTCGGGATCAGCTATGGGCCAAGCTACTTGCGCGAGCAGATGCTGAAGGGCAACAAGACCGCAGCTAACGCGCTTTTGCGGACGATCGGGACTAAGCAGGTCAACAAGATCCTTAAGCAGCTGGGGGCCAGCCAGACTAAGCTAACGGGGACCTTCTCTAAATCCGTGGTCGGCAAGACGACAGCCAGTGACCTGGCCAATATCATGGTTTCCATCTACCAGGGCAAGCTGGTCGGCAGCTACAACCAGCAGGTTCTGACTGCTATGACAGGGAAGACCAAGCTGGCCAGCAAGGCCAAGGGGACCATCTACCAGTATGCTGATGGCAGTTTAGAGGTCGCCTTGATCAGCAATAACGGCCACAATTACGTGGTTAGCGCCTGGTCCAGCAAGACTGATGACTTTGCTTCCTTGGGGCAAGCCGTTAAGCAAGTCATGGAAAAGTAAAGACGGAATAAACTGAACAGAAGAAATGAAAAACGACTCTACAGCCAGACAGTAGAGTCGTTTTGTGTTTTCTTGCGTTTACGTGGTTTATAAGTTTTCTTGGCCAGCCACATATACCAGGCGAATTGGAATTCCCCGACCATAATGCAGATAGCCAGCAGCAGGAAGGTTGTTACGAAAGGATTGATGCTGCTGCCGTCAGCGTAATGAAAATTGAACATGAAAACATTTAGATAAATCAGTAAACTGAACCAGTAAAAGTTTGCGAACCACCAGATTTTCATTTTTAGTTTTCATCCCCTATCTAAACACATGGTAGCGATTTTAGGAACCGCTTTCGATAAAAATGGAATTAATTTACAGAGTGTAGATTGAAATCTTCAGTTAGTAGTTATATAATTGCTACAGTTGAAAGGAAAAGGGTAGTAATTATGACTCAAAAAAGAACTTTGGACTTGGACAAGGTCCTGGCCAAAGCCACGGAAATGATTGAAAGCCGTGGCTTAAGCGAGATGACCATGCCAAATCTTGCCAAGGCTCTGGGCGTTCGCAGCCAGTCACTCTATCATTACGTGAAGAACCGCTCGCAACTTCTGTCGATGGTCGCGGCCAGCCGGATCCGCATGCTCTACCAGGACCTGCTCAAGCAGCTGGTCGGTTTGTCAGGCCAGGAAGCATTGTTTAAGTTTGCTGACGTGGTCCGCGACCGCCTTTTGGAAGACCAGGCCCTGGCGACCCTCCTTTACCACGTGGATGAAATTTCTGATGATTTAGAAGTGGTTAAAGAGGTGGTCAAGATCCTGGACTTAGGGGACCAGCTGCAGGTGGACACTGAACACGTGGTTTCCCAGCACGCCTTGGTTGGCGCGGTCCTGGGCTACGTCTTCCTGGACCGGTTTATAGATGGCCAGGAAAAGGTGGAAAGTCCGCGAGAAGCAGAGGAGAACTATCACGAAATGATCTGGCGGCTGGTTTCGCCCAGCGTCCAGCAGTCAAATGCCTAGTTTAGTAGACTGATTGTAAAAGACAAAGAAAGGAAAAAGGACATTGAAGAAGTTACTGAAGAACCATCTCGGCGCTTTGATCGCCTGGGTGCTCATTCTGGTGATTTCTTTGGTTGCCTTGCCAAACGTTGAATCACTGACGAGAGCGCACAGCGAAATCTCCCTGCCAAGCAACGTGGAAAGCGAAGCAGCCAAACTAATCAAGAACGAATGGGGCAGTAAGAAAAAGAATACTTATGAAGTCGCGGTTGTTTTCAACAAGAAATCCGGTAAGCTGACCGAGACCGACCAGGGCAACATCGAAGCCTCAATCGACCGCTTGACTAGCAACCAGAAGAAATACGGCATCAAGGACTACCTGGCGCCGCAAGACAACATCGCGACCAAGAAGCTGCTCAAGTCTAAAGACGGAACGACTTGGGTTATGCAGATGAACATCGCCAAGAGCCACGGGACCATCTCCCAGGTTAACGACGAGATAAACAAGGCTGTCAAGACCAGTGGGGTAAGAACCTACGTCACTGGTGCAGACGTCCTCAACAATGACTTTACCAGCTCGATCCGAGAAGGGATCAAGAAGACGGAACTGGTCACGGTGGTTTTCATCTTCATCGTGTTGGTCATCGTCTTCCGGTCACCGGTTGTCCCGCTCGTGTCACTTTTGACGGTTGGGGTTTCCTTCCTGGTTTCCTTCTCAATCGTGACCAACCTGGTCAACCAGGTGAACTTCCCGTTCTCCAACTTCACCCAGGTCTTCATGGTGATTGTTTTGTTCGGGATCGGGACCGACTACAACATTCTGCTATATAACCACTTTAAGGAGGACCTGGGCAATGGCCTGGGGGTGGCTGAAGCCACGAAGGACTCGATCAAGAAGGCCGGCCGGACTATCCTTTACTCCGGCTCCTCAATTCTGATCGGTTTCTCCGCTTTGGGCTTAGCCAACTTCTCCGTTTACCGGTCTGCTTCCGGCGTTGCTGTCGGTGTTCTGGTCCTCTTGATCGTCCTCTTGACTTTGAACCCCTTCTTCATGGCCACTTTGGGCAAGAAGATGTTCTGGCCAAGCAAGGAAGTCGCCGGAGAAAACCCAAGCAAGATGTGGCATGGGATTTCCAGCGCTACTTTGAAGCGGCCAGTTGTCTTCTTGGCAGCTGTAGCGGTTGTCGTTGCACCATTCTTCGTTACTTACTCTAACGTTTTGAACTACGACGACACGGCGGAAATTTCAGATTCAGTACCTTCCAAGCAGGGGCTGAACCTGGTGCAAAAGCACTTTTCTAAAGGGATGGCCATGCCGTCATACCTTTACATCAAGAGTGATCACACGCTCGACAATGAGAAGGACTTGAAGCTGATCGATGAATTGACGCGGAAATTGCGCAATTCTGAAGGCGTGGACAAGGTTATGTCCGCGACTGAGCCATACAACGAAAAGATCAAGCTGCTCTACGTTAAGAAGCAGCTGAAGTCAGTTACCGACGGGACCGCCAAGTTGGAAAAGGGTGTCGGCAAATTGACTAAGGGCAGCGAGCAGGTGACCAGCGGGGCCAAGAAACTGGCTAACGGGGCTGACCAGCTCGACGAAGGCACTGGCACTTTGAGTGACGGGGCCAAGGACCTGTACACGGGGACGGTTAAGCTTTACAACGGTTCAATCGCCCTCTACGACGGGGCAGGCACCCTCTTTAACGGGACCAAGACCCTGTCAGTTGGGGCAGACGCCCTTTACTCCGGCACTAGAAAGCTGTCCAGCGGGGCCAACACCTTGTCTGCT
Organism: Lactobacillus delbrueckii subsp. jakobsenii ZN7a-9 = DSM 26046; assembly: GCF_001888925.1. NCBI lineage: Bacteria > Bacillati > Bacillota > Bacilli > Lactobacillales > Lactobacillaceae > Lactobacillus > Lactobacillus delbrueckii. The sequence continues at coordinate 84,732 of NZ_CP018218.1, read as the reverse complement.
GGTACCCAGAAGCTGAAGAGTGGGACCAGCTCCCTGGCCAGTGGTTCACAGACTCTGGCTAACGGGACCGGCTCTCTGGCAACAGGTGCCCAAAAACTTTACACTGGTACAAAAACGCTGACCCGTGGAGCACAAGACTTGACTGATAATATGTCTAATCTGGTGTCTGGTCTTGACCAGCTAAAGAGTGAACTGTCAGCCGAATCTGGCTCATTGGACACTAGCAAGCTTGACCAATTGTCAGAAGGTTTGACTAAACTAAACACCGGCCTGCAACAGTTAAATGGCGTGGTTAGTCAGATCAATGTGCCAAACATTGACACTTCCAAGATCTCCAGTCTGGTTAGTGGTCTGCAAAGCCTGCAAGGCCAAGTCTCAAACTTGAAAAAAGGCTTGACTGATACACAGTCAGGTCTGACTACTGCTGGTACTGGCTTGGGAACTGCAAGTGCCGCAGCTGGCAGTCTGGCAAGCTCAATCAGCAAGGTTTCAGACCCAACTTTGAAGGCAGAACTGCAAAAGGAATTAGAAACCCTTAACAGTGGTCTGTCTTCTACCAAGAGTGGTTTGGGTACTGCAGGCAGCGGCTTGACTACTGCCGGTACTGCCGCAACCAACATGAATAGTGCCGCTTCCGGCATTGAAAGTGCTGCCGGCAGTCTGGGCAGCAGTACTTCTGTAGCTTCCACGGCCGACTTGAGCACGAAAGTGCAACAATTGCAGGTAATTGTGTCCCAGCTTGCTTCGGGCTCCAATGATTTGAGTACTCAAGCAGCCAGTGGGATCACGAGCCTTAAGTCTGGCTTGAGCAAGATTGGCGAGATGCAGTCGGGAGTTGACGCTCTTGCAGCTGGTGCTCACAAGCTTTACACAGGTTCAAATTCACTTTACAGTGGATTGAGCGAGGGTATGGCTGGTGCTTTAGCTCTTTCACAAGGCGCTAACCAAGTCAACTCTGGTGCTTCTGCTGTAGCCAGTGGCGCCAGCCAAGTCAACTCGGGCGCTGGCCAGGTTAACTCCGGTGCCGGCCAACTGGCTACTGGTTTGGCCAGCGGCGTCAGCGGCGCGGCTCAACTGGCTAACGGCGCAAGACGATTGACCAGCGGTGCCGGACAACTCCAATCTGGTGCTAGCCAACTGAAAAACGGTCTGGCGCAAGGCGTCAACGGCTCCAGCCGACTGGCTGAAGGCGCTAACAAGCTGCAGTCCGGTACCAGCCAGCTTTCCAGCGGCGCAAGCAAGCTCGCTGAAAAGACGCCAGCCATCACCAGCGGCTTGACTGCCGTCAACAACGGTCTGGTTTCCGCCGGCTCATACTTGAACGGCCTGCGCAAGTCCGAGGCCTCTGACACCTTCTACGTGCCAAGCTACGTCTTGAAGCACAACGCCGACCTGCAGAAGTCCCTCAAGGTCTTCCTCAGCCCGGACAAGAAGAGTGCCATGATCATCATCATCCTGGACAGCAACCCAAGTTCTGAAAGTGCCGCAAAGCACTCACAAGCTTTGAGCGCTATGGCTCGCAAGTCCCTCAAGGGGACCGACCTGGGCAAGGCTGAAGTCGAAATGGGCGGGCAAAGCTCAACCATCGAAGACACCAAGAACACGGCCAGCGGTGACTTTACCAGAACTATGGCAATCATGCTGATCGGCGTCGGCATTGCCTTGATCCTCATCACCCGGAGTCTGCTTCAGCCGATCTACATCCTGGGGACTCTGCTTTTGGCCTACATCAGTTCTCTGTCAATCACCCGCTGGGTTGTCAGCGGCGTGATGGGCCGGAGCACCCTGGCTTGGAACGTGCCGTTCTTTACCTTCATCATGTTGATCGCCCTCGGGGTTGACTACAGCATCTTCGTCATGATGCGCTACCGTGACAGCGATCCGCATGCCTTGCCTAGCGCAAGAATCCTGAAGGCATGTACGGCTATCGGGACGGTTGTCATCTCAGCCGTCGTTATCCTGGGTGGTACTTTCGCGGCCTTGATCCCATCAGGCGTGCCAACCTTGATCGAAGTGGCCATCGGTGTCATCATCGGTCTGGCCATCCTGATCTTCCTGATGCCGATCAACCTGTCTGCTTCAACCAAGCTGACCTACGAAGGCTTCCCATGGCCTAAGTGGGCAGGCCGCAAGAAGGGCCTCAGTTTCGGCAAGAAGTCTTAAATGAAAGCTAAATAATGCATTACGAACCCGTCATCTTTGGCGGGTTCTTTTTTGTCTCCGGAAGGAAAATGTTATAATGTGGAAAAAGAAACACTAGCAAAGGACGATTACTATGAAAAAGTGTCCCAACTGTGGCCAGGCTCTGACTGGCCAGGAAAAGGCCTGCCCGAACTGTGGATTCAATGTGGAAAAATACCGCCGCGACTACTTTACGGAAGAAGCAGTAGAAGAAAATGTTGAAATAAGAGAAGTTAAGCGGGAAGAAGCTGACCGGTCTTTAGAAAAAGAGCCAGTTGACAAGCTCAGCCGGTCCGCCTACCAGCAAAAGCAGGAACGGAATGCCTTTACCGGCAACCCAACCGCGGAAAAAATGCTCCAGTGGATGAGAGACAACACCACGATCGCCTTCTTGGTCGGCGTGGGTCTTTTGATCATCATGAGCTTCTCCCGGCCCCTGGGCTGGACGGCTTTTGCCGTCTCCATGGCTCTACTCATCTGGACCGGCCACCGGGACTCTCAGGGCGAATACACGGCTGACCGGAACTTGACTGAATATATCCGGAACGGGGCTTCTAAAGTCTTCAATGCCTTTGACGACAAGGAAAGCGAAATTGAAGAGAAGAGTGAAGACTTCACCCAGGCCCACCCGAAATTTGAAGCCAAGGTGGAAAAGGTGAAAAAGAAGAGCAAGAAGCCCCGGAACTTCGGCATCATCCAGCTCTCCATCCTCTTGACCAGTTTGATCACCCTGGTCCTGCTTTTCCTGGGGACAGGCTTCGTGACCTCCAGCAGCAAGCTGACCGTGGCCAGCGTCTTCTTTGAAGTCGCCAACCGGCAGATCGCGGCGGGTAAGATCGTTCCCGCCTTGATTCTCTACCTCTTCCTGGCCATCTTCCTGATCTTGCCAGTCTTCATCATGCTGGCCGTCAGCCAGAATACCCGGGTCTCCCGGGTCCGGGCCTTTGCCTTGTCCCTGGTCGAAAGCCTGGTCTTGATCTACCTCTTTTACCAATTGGCCCAGACAACTAGCGCGGCCAGCTACTTAAGCCAGGCTGTTTCCAGCTTGAAGAGCTATGCCGTGGCCATCGGCATTTCCGGCTACCTCTTGATCCTGGTCAGTTGCCTGACCACGGTTTTGGCCGGTATCAACATGTTCCAGCCAATGGTCAAGCCTGGGCAAAATAGTGAAGAATAGTTTTTTGCAGACAAAAAGGCTGCTGGTCTGAGTGACCAGCGGCCTTTTCTTGGTATTTTCTACTTAGAGATTCGTGAAAAATAAAAACTTAAAAGTTAAGAATTAAGCAGCAAAAACTAGTACAAAAGAAACACTAAAAAGTAGGTAATGTAATAAAGATTAAAGAAAAAGTAAAGGTAAGTGTAGTTGAAAGAGATTGAGTTACATCTGCTTATTGCTGGTTTTGGTCAGTAAAGTCGATCACCAGGTGTTCATTGACGAAGGCGTCCAGGCCCAAAGGACCGAGCTCGCGGCCGTAGCCGGACTTCTTGACCCCGCCGAATGGCAGGCTGCCGTCAGTAATCCAGCGGCCGTTGATGACCGTCATCCCGGTTTCAATCTGGCTGGCAACTTCTTCAGCGTGCTTGATATCGCTGGAGATGACGGATGAACCCAGCCCGTAGCTAGAGTCGTTGGCTAAGGCAATGGCTTCGGCTTCGTCTTTAACCTTGTAGACCATGCAGACTGGCCCGAACATTTCCTGGTCAAACATTGGGTTGTCCTTAGTCATGTCGGTCAGAATAATTGGCCGGCTGAAGGCGCCTGGAGCATCAATTTCCGGGTACTCGTAGTAGACCTTGGCTCCGCCGGCAACTGCCGCTTCCACCTGCTTGGCCAGCTTTTCCTTGGCGGCTTGGGAGCTCATCGGCGGCAGGGTAGTGGAGTCTTCCAGCGGGTCGCCCCACTTAAGGCCGGAGTAAATCTCCTTCATGTCTGCCAGGACTTCTTCATAGCGGTCAGCCAAAACGATCATCCGCTTGGATGAGGTGCAGACCTGGCCGTTGTTGTAGGTGCGGGCGTCGCTCAAGGCTGCCTTTAAAACTGCCGGGTCAGCATCGCTCAAGACGATAAAGGCGTCGTTGCCGCCCAGTTCCATGGTGGACTTCTTCAAGTTCTTTCCGGCGTTTTCGGCTACGGAAGCCCCGCCTCTTTCAGACCCGGTCAAGGCGACACCTTGTACCCGCGGATCAGCGATGACCTGGTCTAGCTGGCTGTAGCTGAGGTAGAGGTTGAGCAAACTGCCTTCCGGCGCCCCGCCGCTTTTGACGATCTTGGCCGCCAGGGCAGCAGAGCTTGGTACATTGTGGGCGTGCTTGAGCAGCATCGGGTTGCCGACGACAAAGTTCGGGGCAAAGACCCGGATGACCTGGTAAAGAGGGAAGTTCCATGGTTCGCAGGCCATGATTACCCCGGTGGCCTGCTTTAAGTAGTAGGCGCGCCCGTATGGGTTAGGCAGGTCGACCGGCTTTAAAAGCTCCGGGCCGTGGTCGGCGTAGTAGTTGAGGATGCCGATGCAGATTTCAACTTCTTCCTTGGCTTCGCTGAGCTTCTTGCCCATTTCCAGGGTCATGGTCTTGGCCATTTCTTCTTCCTTTTCCTGAAACTTGGCCGCGATGTCCTTCAAAATGGCGGCCCGGCTGCTTGGCTCTTCATGCCGCCACTTCTTGTAGAGGGCGTGGGCTAAGGCCAGAGATTCTTCAATCTGCTGATCAGTCGGGTTTTCGTAGCTGGCGAAGACTTCATTGGTATATGGGTTCACTGATTCGTATTTTGCCATAGATGTTTTCTTTATCCTTTCGAATTAAAAGTTGATCAGACCGGCTTTTACCGCCAATCTAGTGCAAGATTCACAAATATCCCTTTCTCTAGTATAAACCGGTTTCTGATTTTTGGTATAGCTAAAGGGTGAAATAATTTTATTATTTGAAGGAATATTTTAACGGCAATTTTTTCAAAGCTTTTGGTAAAGATTTCCCGTTTAATGAAAAAATCCAGTGAGCATGGTAAAATATTTAAAAATTGAAAGGACGAGATTATGCGGATCAACGTTTTGCAGCACACCCCGAATGAGGGGCCAGGGGCCATCAAGGCCTGGGCCGAAGACCGGGGCAATAAAGTCTATGTATACCATCCGGAAACTTTCGGCATCTTCCCGAAAGCTGATGAAACTGACATGCTGGTCGTTTTGGGCGGGCCGATGAGTCCGGGCGATGACCTGCCCTGGCTGGAAGAAGAGCGGCAATTGATCAAGGACTGCCTCAAGCAACACCTGCCGATTCTGGGCATCTGCCTGGGCGCCCAGCAAATTGCCATCTGCTTAGGCAGCAGCGTGTACCCGGCGGCCCACAAGGAAGTCGGCTGGGCTCCGGTCTACAAGCAAAATGACGCTATTGCCGGTTTGCCAGACAAGCTCCTGGCCCTGCACTGGCACCAGGACATGTTTGAAATGCCGGCTGAAAGCCACCTGCTTTATTCTAGCGACCTCTTGGCCAACCAGGGCTTTTTGGTCAATGGCAACGTGATCGGCCTGCAGTTTCACTTAGAGCCTTTGGCTGACAATGTCCGCGAAATCGTCATCAATGACGGCGCCTACGCGGAAAGCGGCAATGACTTACACCAGACTCCGGCTGAGATTCTGGCCCAGCCTTTGCCAAGCGCCAACAAGCGCGCCATTTACACCATGTTAGATTATTTAAGCGTCCACTAGGAGGATTCATGACGGCAACAGCACGTATTTATTTAGGTTCATCTTTTCACCGTGACCACCATCAAGCCCGGGCCAAGCAGGTCCGCGAATACTTGGCGGCCAACCCGACGGTTGAACATGTCCACTTTCCCTTTGACCAGCAGGTAACCGACCCGGCTGAAGACCCGAATGTCGGCTTTGGCGACGAACGCAGCCTGCTTTGGAAGCAGCAGACCTACCAAAACGACATCAACGGCCTGTCCATGGCCAACTGCGGGGTCTTCCTCTACGACATGGATGAACTGGATGACGGCTGCGCCTTTGAAATCGGCTTTTTGCGGGCGCAGAACAAGCCGGTCATCATCGTGCCTTTCACTAACCAGCCGGAAAAGAAGCCAATCATGAACTTGATGCTGTCTGAAGGGGCAACTGCTTTTATCAAGGGTGACCAGGAACTGGAACTCTTAAAGACTTACGACTTTAACAACTGCCCATGCCGGCCGCTGACTGGCTACGGCACTATTTAAGGCAAAAAAATAAGCGATCAATCTCGCGATTGACCGTTTTCGTATGCTTTCTCTTCAAGTTCTTTAAGGAGCTTGCCGCCTTCTTTGAGGATGACCTCGTTTTTGTTCAGGCGGGCGAAGGCCAGGGAGTCATGCAAGTGCTCCAGGGCAGTATTTAGGGACCGCTTCTGGGCCAAGTCGTCCAGAGCCAGCTGGTAAACGACCCGGGCTAAAAAGTAGACCACATGGTGGCTCGATGCCAGTTCGTAGGCGTAGTTGAGCAGGTCGTCAGCGTGCTTGTACTGGCCGTTTTGCCCATAGAATTCACCGGCTGCAGTCAATATGGACATGACCTGGAGTTCTCTTAGGCTGTCCTTAATTTCGACTTTTTTGATCTGGGCCAGGATCTGGTCAAAGTAGTGAGAGGCCTTGTCCATGTCCTGGCTGGCGTAAACCTGGCTGCAGCCCTTAAGGGCCAAGAGGCGGTAGATGTTGTCGGCCTTGAGGTTGTCCGTCGTCAAGATATTGTTGAAATAGAAGAGGGCTGAAACATTGTTGTGGTCCCCGTCCAGGGCCAGCTGCCCGCAGAGGTAGTTGTAGTGCAGAAGGTCCTGCTTGTCGCGGATCTTTTTCTCATTGACCTGCTTGAGGATCTTGCGGATCTGGTCATAGTCGTAGGTGATAAAGTAGAAGTCCGCGGAAAAAAGCTTCTGGGCAATTTCACTTTCCGTGCTGGTCAGCATGATGTCGGATAAAGAGATGTTCATCCGCTCGCAGAGCTGCTTGAGGATCTTGAAAGAGGGGATTTGCCCGTTGTTTTCGAACTTGCTTAGGGTTGACTGGGTGCAGATCCCGTTGCAGAGCTCATTTTGGGAGAGTTTGAGTGACTTGCGGATTTTGATGAATTTTTCAATGTTTATCATGGCTATTCGCTTCCTGTTTTCAGACTGAGGGTATAGTTGAGATAGGTCATGCTTTCCCGGAGATATTTTCGGCCGTAGTCCATGGCGTGGCCGTGGCCGGGGATGATTTCCAGGTCAACCTGGTGGCCACGGCCGGCCAGGCGGCCGGCAAAGTCAGTAACGCCGGCCAGGTCGGTTAGTTCAGCCGCGGAATTCAGCATGAGCAGGCGGCCCAACTTAGTGTAGTCGTAGCTCTGAGCGTCCAGGTCGGCCAAAAGGTCGGAGTCTTCACTGCCGGCATAGGTCAAGACGAAGTACTTGTAAAAGGCTTCATTGATGGCCTGCTGCTTGGTCAAGCCCAGTTCTTCTTTAGCATTGACTGATGGCTTGACCTCCTGGTGGTTGGCCAGCCAGCTGCTGAAGTCGACCGGGGCTGACCAGGTGACAGTTGGAAAGCCGTACATGCCGGCCACCTTCAAAGCCAGGGTGCCGCCGCTGCTGGCCCCGATCTGGACGATATTGTTTTCATCGCCTTCGTCGGTGTAGTTTGAAGCTAAAAGCCAGGCCGCGAAGTTGAGGGCATCCTCGTGGGCAGCCGGGAAGTGGTTCGCTGGAGCCAGCCGGTAGTCGGGCACAAATGTCATGAAGCCGGCGTTGGCCAGGTCGATGGCTACGTCCCTAATGTTTTCCTTGCTCCCCCGGAACCAGCCGCCGCCGTGCCAGAAGATGAGGATTTTTGTCTGTGAGTCGGTATCGTTGGGATAGTAGATGTCGGTCTTGAGACCATGCTTAAGGTCATAAGCGATATTGTTAACAGTCACAACCATAATCTCATTTTTCCTTTCTGATCTGATTTGAATTCTGATCTTTGCTTTTAACTTAATTATATACTCAAAGCAATAATTTCTGCTTGTCTTTTGGCTTTTTTGCAAGGAACTTGGATAAGTTTGGGTAAAGCTTGAAGCAAACTGGTGGGGCTGCCGGAGGCTTTTTGCTAAAATTATCCTAGAATTGTTTTTAGGGGGAAAAGACCATGAGTTACGAACAAAGCCGCAAGCTGATCAACCGGCTGACCATTATTTCAACCATCGTGATCATTGGCCTCTGCATCTACTGGTACCAGCTGGGGATTTTTACCAGCCAGGCCAAGATGAGCGCCTATCTGGCTGACAAAAAGATCCTCGGCCCCTTCATCTTTGTCTTGATCCAGATCATCCAGGTCGTGATCCCGATTATCCCCGGCGGGATCTCCCTTTTGGCCGGGGTCGTCTTCTTCGGCGCCGGGCCCGGTTTTATCTACAACTATATAGGGATCGTCATTGGCTCCTTGATCAACTTCTTCCTGGCCCGCTACTACGGCAAGTCCTTCATCTTGCACATCGTGTCAGAGGAGAGCCTGGAGAAGTATACCAAGTGGACTAAGAACCAAAAGAAGTTCAACTGGTTCTTCGCCATCTGCATCCTGGCCCCGGTTGCTCCGGATGACCTGCTCTGCCTTTTAGCGGGTTTAACGGAGATGAAGCCCTGGACCTACTTCTGGATTATTGTTCTCTGCAAGCCTTGGACTATCGCGGCCTACAGCCTGGGCCTGGTCTACGGGGCCCGCTGGATCATGAGGCTGATGTGATGGAGAGTGAGCGGATATATTTGCGGCCGGTCGGGCCGGAAGATGCTGAGCTGCTTTTGTCTTGGGGGCAGGATCCCTATTACCAGGAGACGGCAGGCTTTGCCCATTACCGGAATCTGCCAGAAGCTGAAGAAGGGGCCTTGGCCTACCAGCAGCGGCCGGCCAGCTACATGATTTGCTTGAAAAAGGGCCAGGCGATCGGTCTGCTGGAGCTGTACCCCCGGGATGGCCAGTCCCGGGAGCTGGGCTTTTTACTGGATAAAAAGTACCAGGGGCAGGGCTACATGACTGAAAGCATCAACTGCCTCTTAGGGGAGGCTTTTAAAGATCCGGAGATCAAGGAAATCTGGGCCGGCTGCCGGGCAAACAATTTGCGGCCCCAGCATTTATTGCAAAAGCTGGGCTTTCGGCAGATGTATGAAGTCGATTACCGGCAAATTCCGCCTTTTTTGGATTTTTCAGCCAAGTATTATTTGCTAAAACGGAGCGAATAGCATAGAATAGAGACAAACACGAAATCCCTAGACTGCCGACAGAGAGTCCGTGTATGCTGAGAGCGGACGGCGGTCGCTTCCAGATTTCATTAGTGTGGGCAACTAATCATTGCACGGCCGGGCACCGTTAACGCTCAACTGAGTGTGGCTCTTTGAGCCGAAACTGGGTGGTACCGCGAACCGTGCGCCGATTCGTCCCAAGACTGGGACGGACCGGCTTTTTTATTTTTTCGGAGGTTATATATGCTGGATATTAAGGTAATTCGCGAGAATCTTGACTGGGCCAAGGAAAAGTTGGCAACTCGGGGCATCAAGCCTGAGCAATTGGATGAACTGGTAGCTATCGACGCCAAGCGCCGGGAAGCTATGGTGCAATGTGAAAACTTGAAGGCAGAAAGAAACGAAGTTTCAAAGAAGATTGCTGCCGCCAAGCGGGAAAAGGCAGACGTCAGTGAAGCCATCGCCAACATGCGTGAAGTCGGCGCCAAGATCAAGGAATTGGACAAGGAAATTGACGAATTGCAGGAAAAGCAAGAATACATCCTGCTCCGTTTGCCAAACTTCCCGGCTGACTCAGCCCCAATTGGCCCTGACGAAAGCTACAACGAAGAAGTCCGCCGCTGGAACGAACCAACCAAGTTTGACTACCAGCCAAAGGCTCACTGGGACCTGGGCACTGACCTGAACATCCTGGACTGGGATGCGGCAAGCAAGGTTTCCGCAGCCCGCTTCGTTTACTACAAGGGTGCCGGCGCTTTGCTGGAACGGGCAGTTTACAACTTCTTCCTGGATGAAAACACCAGCGAAGGCTACACTGAAGTCATCACCCCATCCTTGGTCAACAATGACTCAATGCAAGGGACTGGCCAATTCCCGAAGTTTACGGAAGACGTCTACACTATTGTTGACAACGACGACCCGGAAGTAGCCCGGAACCTGACTTTGATTCCAACTGCTGAAGTTCCTTTGGTCAACTACTTCAGAGGTGACATCATTGATGGCAAGAACCTGCCAATCAATGTGACTGCTTTGTCACCAGCCTTCAGAAGTGAAGCTGGTTCAGCTGGCCGCGACACCCGGGGCCTGATCCGGATGCACGAATTCCGCAAGGTGGAAATGGTCAAGGTGGTTAAGCCAGAAGACTCCTGGAAGGAACTGGAAAACCTGACCCACAACGCTGAACACCTGCTGCAAAAGTTGGGTCTGCCATACCGGGTTGTAGTCTTGTCAACCGGGGATGCATCCTTCACCAGTGCCAAGACTTACGACTTGGAAGTCTGGATGCCAGCCCAGGACACTTACCGGGAAATCTCATCCTGCTCCAACTGTACTGACTTCCAGGCCCGCCGGGCACAAATCCGTTACCGTGACGAAGACGGCAAGGTTAAGCTGACCCACACTTTGAACGGGTCAGGCCTGGCCGTCGGCCGGACGGTTGCCGCTATTTTGGAAAACTACCAAAACGAAGACGGCACGGTTACCGTACCAGAAGCTTTGCGTCCATACATGCACGGCATGACCAAGATCACGCCAGAAGTTAAGTGGCACTAGTGCTAAAAGGAACTCCGCGGAGGGGTTCCTTTTTGCGTGGAAAATTTTTCTGAAAAACTTTTTGCAAAAGTGTAACCTTTCAGCTCCCTTAGGTGTCTATTAGGGGAGAGGAGATGAGGGCCTCGAAAAGCAAAAAGTAAAAGGACGGAAAAAGACAGTGAGAGAAACTGAAATCATCGGGCAGTTCTTCGCCAGAGACGAAGCTGCGCTCACTTCAGTCCAGAGTGAATATGGGGCATACTGCTCAACGATTGCCCGCAACATCTTGCGGGATAAGGAGGACGTTGAGGAGTGCCTGGACAGAAGCAGCCGCAGAGCCTCTTGGCCTACCTGGGGCGCGTAACGCGCAACGGAGCCTTGAACATGGTCCGCGACCAAAACCGGCAGAAACGATCAATATACCACCTCACTGGATGAAATTGGAGAGTTATCCGGCGCGGTCCATGGGCAGGCAGAGCTTCGTTTTGCCAAACAAGCTGGTTGCCAAACTGCAGAGATAAAAATGCAGAGATTTGAAGAATGTAGAGTGCAGAGAGAAAAGAAAAAACTGGAAAAAAAGAGTATGATGGAGTGAAGAAAATGGTGACTTAGGTCGCCATTTTTCTTTTGCTCAGATTCTTTTGCCGATTTTTAGAAAAAATCGCAGAAATTTTCTCTGCTTTTTTCGGGAAAAGCAAGCGAAGTAAGAACAATCCTTTGTCAAAAGAAGGAGAAATGCTGTTAATCCGATTTATTGCCGCTGAAGGAGAAAGCTGAGCGACAACAACTCTGCCGGGTGCGCCAATCATAAAACGAATGAAAAAGCAAATTTGACGAATTAGAAAAAGCTAGTATACTAATACTTGTTGCCGCGTGAGACAAGCAAGTCTCGCGGAGGCAAAAAGAAAATATCAAAAACTTGTTGACAAGAAGTCAACAAGCGAGTAAGATATAAAACGTTGCGTCACTAAGACGCAAGTTGGTACTTTGAAAACTGAACAAAGTTTCGCAGTGTGCGGGTCAAACAATGTTTGATCCAAACAAATAAGCGAAGTCAATTCGCAAGCAAATAATCTGGAGCAGATTAAAAAAGCTCAATTTTCAAATTGAGAGTTTGATCCTGGCTCAGGACGAACGCTGGCGGCGTGCCTAATACATGCAAGTCGAGCGAGCTGAATTCAAAGATTCCTTCGGGATGATTTGTTGGACGCTAGCGGCGGATGGGTGAGTAACACGTGGGCAATCTGCCCTAAAGACTGGGATACCACTTGGAAACAGGTGCTAATACCGGATAACAACATGAATCGCATGATTCAAGTTTGAAAGGCGGCGCAAGCTGTCACTTTAGGATGAGCCCGCGGCGCATTAGCTAGTTGGTGGGGTAAAGGCCTACCAAGGCAATGATGCGTAGCCGAGTTGAGAGACTGATCGGCCACATTGGGACTGAGACACGGCCCAAACTCCTACGGGAGGCAGCAGTAGGGAATCTTCCACAATGGACGCAAGTCTGATGGAGCAACGCCGCGTGAGTGAAGAAGGTCTTCGGATCGTAAAGCTCTGTTGTTGGTGAAGAAGGATAGAGGCAGTAACTGGTCTTTATTTGACGGTAATCAGCCAGAAAGTCACGGCTAACTACGTGCCAGCAGCCGCGGTAATACGTAGGTGGCAAGCGTTGTCCGGATTTATTGGGCGTAAAGCGAGCGCAGGCGGAATGATAAGTCTGATGTGAAAGCCCACGGCTCAACCGTGGAACTGCATCGGAAACTGTCATTCTTGAGTGCAGAAGAGGAGAGTGGAACTCCATGTGTAGCGGTGGAATGCGTAGATATATGGAAGAACACCAGTGGCGAAGGCGGCTCTCTGGTCTGCAACTGACGCTGAGGCTCGAAAGCATGGGTAGCGAACAGGATTAGATACCCTGGTAGTCCATGCCGTAAACGATGAGCGCTAGGTGTTGGGGACTTTCCGGTCCTCAGTGCCGCAGCAAACGCATTAAGCGCTCCGCCTGGGGAGTACGACCGCAAGGTTGAAACTCAAAGGAATTGACGGGGGCCCGCACAAGCGGTGGAGCATGTGGTTTAATTCGAAGCAACGCGAAGAACCTTACCAGGTCTTGACATCCTGCGCAACACCTAGAGATAGGTGGTTCCCTTCGGGGACGCAGAGACAGGTGGTGCATGGCTGTCGTCAGCTCGTGTCGTGAGATGTTGGGTTAAGTCCCGCAACGAGCGCAACCCTTGTCTTTAGTTGCCATCATTAAGTTGGGCACTCTAAAGAGACTGCCGGTGACAAACCGGAGGAAGGTGGGGATGACGTCAAGTCATCATGCCCCTTATGACCTGGGCTACACACGTGCTACAATGGGCAGTACAACGAGAAGCAAACCCGCGAGGGTAAGCGGATCTCTTAAAGCTGCTCTCAGTTCGGACTGCAGGCTGCAACTCGCCTGCACGAAGCTGGAATCGCTAGTAATCGCGGATCAGCACGCCGCGGTGAATACGTTCCCGGGCCTTGTACACACCGCCCGTCACACCATGGAAGTCTGCAATGCCCAAAGTCGGTGGGATAACCTTTATAGGAGTCAGCCGCCTAAGGCAGGGCAGATGACTGGGGTGAAGTCGTAACAAGGTAGCCGTAGGAGAACCTGCGGCTGGATCACCTCCTTTCTAAGGAAAACGGATGGATGGAGAGCAGAAATGCTAATAGAAGTCCACCAGTTACGGAAGCACACTGCAAAAGAAACTTTGTTCAGTTTTGAGAGTACCAACAATAAGTACTTGGGCCTGTAGCTCAGCTGGTTAGAGCGCACGCTTGATAAGCGTGAGGTCGATGGTTCAAGTCCATCCAGGCCCATTGAAATGCAAAGAAATCTCTTTACATTTCGGGCAAGATGGAGTAACATCTTAAAAGTTGATATTTTACGGGGGCATAGCTCAGCTGGGAGAGCACCTGCTTTGCAAGCAGGAGGTCATCGGTTCGATCCCGTTTGCCTCCATTGGCCGGAAGGCCAAGTTTGTACGTTGAAAACTGAATATCTTAATTCCAAGAAAAAAACCGAGAATCATTGAGATCAATGAAAACATTGCAAAGCGACCGAGAGAGTTCGAAAGAACAAACTTGCAAGGTCAAGTGAAGAAGGGCGCACGGTGAATGCCTTGGCACTGGAAGCCGATGAAGGACGCGACTAACCGCGAAAGTCTTCGGGGAGCCGTAAGTAGGCTTTGATCCGGAGGTCTCCGAATGGGGGAACCCAGCATGTGCAGACATGCTATCCTTAAGTGAATACATAGCTTAAGGAAGGAACACGCAGCGAACTGAAACATCTAAGTAGCTGCAGGAAGAGAAAGAAATATCGATTTCCCAAGTAGCGGCGAGCGAACAGGAAAGAGCCCAAACCGGCAGATTTATCTGCCGGGGTTGTAGGACTGAGACATGGTACTTCAGAGGATAGCAGAAGCGTTTGGGAAAACGCGCCAGAGAGGGTGAAAGCCCCGTAAGCGAAATCCAAAGAAGGCCTATCAGTATCCTGAGTAGGGCGGGACACGTGAAATCCCGCTTGAATCCGCGAGGACCATCTCGCAAGGCTAAATACTAACCAGTGACCGATAGTGAACCAGTACCGTGAGGGAAAGGTGAAAAGAACCCCGGGAGGGGAGTGAAAGAGAACCTGAAACCGTGTGCCTACAAGTAGTCAGAGCCCGTTAACGGGTGATGGCGTGCCTTTTGTAGAATGAACCGGCGAGTTGCGTTAGTCAGCAAGGTTAAGTCAGAAAAGACGGAGCCGCAGCGAAAGCGAGTCTGAAGAGGGCGAGCAGTTGGCTGACGCAGACCCGAAACCAAGTGACCTACCCATGACCAGGTTGAAGGCGCGGTAAAACGCGCTGGAGGACCGAACCCACGTAAGTTGAAAATTGCGGGGATGAGTTGTGGGTAGCGGTGAAATTCCAAACGAACTTGGAGATAGCTGGTTCTCTCCGAAATAGCTTTAGGGCTAGCCTCGCAAAGAGGATGCTGGAGGTAGAGCTCTGTTTGGACTAGGGGCCCGTCAAGGGTTACTGAATTCAGATAAACTACGAATTCCAGACATTTATGTGCGGGAGTCAGACTGCGAGTGATAAGATCCGTAGTCGAAAGGGAAACAGCCCAGATCACCAGTTAAGGTCCCAAAATTCATGCTAAGTGGAAAAGGATGTGGAGTTGCGCAGACAACTAGGACGTTGGCTCAGAAGCAGCCATCATTCAAAGAGTGCGTAATAGCTCACTAGTCGAGTGACGCCGCGCCGAAAATTTACCGGGGCTAAGCATGATACCGAAACTGTGGATGTGCATTTATGCACGTGGTAGGAGAGCGTTCTAGCGGCGGTGAAGCATGACCGAGAGGACATGTGGAGCTTCTAGAAGTGAGAATGCCGGTATGAGTAACGAAAGACAGGTGAGAATCCTGTCCGCCGCAAGACTAAGGTTTCCTGGGGCAGGCTCGTCCGCCCAGGGTAAGTCGGGACCTAAGGCGAGGCCGAGAGGCGTAGTCGATGGACAACAGGTTGAAATTCCTGTACTGCACCGAATCGTTATGAGCGATGGAGGGACGCAGGAGGCTAGCAGCGCGTGGTGCTGGATACCACGTTCAAGCGTCAAGTCTGAGAGCGAGTCAAATGCTTGCTTTCATAAGGACAAGGCGTGATGAGGAGCGAAATTAAAGTAGCGAAGGCTGCGACGTCACACTGCCGAGAAAAGCTTCTAGCCAGAAACGGTGCACCCGTACCGCAAACCGACACAGGTAGTCGAGGAGAGTATCCTCAGGTGAGCGAGAGAACTCTCGTTAAGGAACTCGGCAAAATGGCCCCGTAACTTCGGGAGAAGGGGCGCTGGTCGCAAGATCAGCCGCAGTGAAAAGGCCCAAGCAACTGTTTATCAAAAACACAGGCATCTGCAAAATCGTAAGATGAAGTATAGGTGCTGACACCTGCCCGGTGCTGGAAGGTTAAGAGGAGAGCTTAGCGCAAGCGAAGGTTTGAATTGAAGCCCCAGTAAACGGCGGCCGTAACTATAACGGTCCTAAGGTAGCGAAATTCCTTGTCGGGTAAGTTCCGACCTGCACGAAAGGTGTAATGATTTGGGCACTGTCTCAACGAGAGACTCGGTGAAATTATAATACCCGTGAAGATGCGGGTTACCCGCGACAGGACGGAAAGACCCCATGGAGCTTTACTGCAGTTTAATATTGGGTATCTGTCAAGCATGTACAGGATAGGTAGGAGCCGGAGAAGATAGGACGCCAGTCTTATCGGAGGCGCTGGTGGGATACTACCCTTGCTTGACGGATGCTCTAACTCAGGCCTGTGATCCAGGCCGAGGACAGTGTTTGACGGGCAGTTTGACTGGGGCGGTCGCCTCCTAAAGTGTAACGGAGGCGCCCAAAGGTTCCCTCAGAATGGTTGGAAATCATTCGCAGAGTGTAAAGGCAAAAGGGAGCTTGACTGCGAGAGAGACAACTCGAGCAGGTACGAAAGTAGGGCTTAGTGATCTGGTGGTACCGCATGGAAGGGCCATCACTCAACGGATAAAAGCTACCCTGGGGATAACAGGCTTATCTCCCCCAAGAGTTCACATCGACGGGGAGGTTTGGCACCTCGATGTCGGCTCGTCGCATCCTGGGGCTGAAGTCGGTCCCAAGGGTTGGGCTGTTCGCCCATTAAAGCGGCACGCGAGCTGGGTTCAGAACGTCGTGAGACAGTTCGGTCCCTATCCGTCGTGGGCGCAGGAAATTTGAGAGGAGCTGTCCTTAGTACGAGAGGACCGGGATGGACGCACCGCTGGTGTACCAGTTGTCTTGCCAAAGGCATCGCTGGGTAGCTATGTGCGGACGGGATAAGCGCTGAAAGCATCTAAGTGCGAAGCCCCCCTCAAGATGAGATTTCCCATTTCTTTAAGAAAGTAAGACACCTCAGAGACGATGAGGTAGATAGGCCGGGAGTGGAAGAGCCGTGAGGCTTGGAGCGGACCGGTACTAATCAGTCGAGGACTTGACCAAAAGAGCAAAGCAATGAGGTTTTGACTTGGAAGAGATATTCAGTTTTGAGCGTGCAAGCTCAAGCAAAGAGTGCGGTGGCAATGGCAAGAAGGATACACCTGTTCCCATGCCGAACACAGTAGTTAAGCTTCTTAACGCCGAAAGTAGTTGGTGGGAAACTGCCTGCGAGGATAGGAAGCTGCCGCGCGAATCAAGAGTCAGACGGAAGTCTGGCTCTTTTTGTTTTCTTGTTTTATTTTCTATTTGCCTAATTTTTACTGTTATTTGTCGGCTTTCTGAGTAGAATAAAATTGTAAGCGTTTAATAAACAGAATTAAGCTGCAGGTCGCGGTTCACGCCATGGGCGACGCGGCCATTCAGCGGGTGATCGACGTTTGCCAGGATCTGGATCCTTGGCTTGAATGTCAGCCGTCAGTCAGAATCGAGCACGCTTCACTTTTATCCGACTCCATGCTCAAGGAGCTGAAGGGGGCAAAAATTGGACTCGCTGTTTCCACCCAGCCGATCTTCTTCTTCGCCGAAGAAGATTCCTACCGGCAGTTTTTGTCAGCGGACCAGATGAAAATGGCCTACCGGATCAAGAGCTTAGACAAAGAAAATATTCTTTTCAGCCTCAGTTCTGATGCCCCATGCACCCCATGGGCGGAACCGGACAGTCCTTTTTACGGAATCTACGCGGCAGTGACCCGGCACACGGCAGCAGGCGGTTTTATTAATGAAGATGAAGGTATCCCAGTAGTGCGGGCCATCCTAGCTTATACCAGAGACGCGGCCAAGATGGGCGGCTTCGTCAATAACGGAACCTTGACCCCGGGCAAGGACGCCGACTTTGTTATCTTGGACAGAGACATCTTCAGTCAAAAGGCAGAGGACTTAGCCAAGGTCAAGCCGGCGTCGACTTGGATTGGCGGAGAAAAGGTCTGGAGCCAGGAAAAGAAGTAAAATATTTTAGTCAATCGAAAAATGTCTTACCTATGACGGGTAAGACTTTTTGCTTGTGGAAAACTTGTTGATAGCTTTTTAGTCAATGTCCACGCTTGGCGCGTCCTTGGTCAAGATGACGGACTTGTCCGGCTTGATGCCAAAGAATTCTTCCAAAAGCTCTTCCAAGTCGCTCATGGCTTCGTTAGCTCGCTGCGCCTGGTCAGCGTTGACTGATTCAATTACGATTACGCCCTTAGTTGAATCTTCATCCAGCATGGTTCTTTGGGCATCCCGCCAGTTGAGGCAGCGGCAAACGGCACCTTGGTCATCATACCAGGCAACTTCCCCTTCAAGGGTCGGTTCGTCCTTGTCAGCGCCGACTGGCTGGAAGGGAAGGCCTTCGTGGACTTGGCCCAGGTGCATGGTGCCGGCCAATTTATCTTGGTCTTCGATGCCGATTGGGACACCATGAGCCAGGGAAACTGAATTGTAGACGTCAACCAATGGTGAAATCGGGTGCAAGTCCTCGCCCTTGTCGATCCGCTTCAAGAGCGCTTCGATGGAAGCCCGGACGCCTTTTTTCTTTTTGAATTGCTGGTAGGCTTGCCGCCATTCAGCAACAACTGGGTTCTTGGCAAAAGCTGCAGCACCCAGGAAGTCTTCCGCCTTGTCGCTGCCTTCTCTGAGCAGCTTGCGCCGGCGGGCCAAATTGTCATCAGTGTCGTGGTTGTCGATACCGCTGACGAGCATGATGTTTACTTGCGCGTTAGGGAAGAGTTCCCAAAAACTTGGGTCAACGGTAACTTTTTCTAACATGTTGTGCCTTTCTTTCTATATAAAAGAGATAAGCTCTTTCCTTACTATCCAATTGTACTACAAGCAGAAAGCTCCTTACCAGAGCTCATTGTTGCCGTCCCGCTTGACCCGGTAGCTTTCCTGAAGGAGGCCGTCAAAAAAGTGCTGCAGGGAAATCTGCCTCCGCTCCAGCCCCTTGCCGTTTTGGTGCTGCATTTCCACGTGGATGTTCTGGTATTCAAAGAGGTTGTTGGCATAGTCCAGCAGTATTTCGTTGTCCGGGTAGTCGATGCACATGGTGGCCAGGTTGACGATCCCGATGTGCAGGGTCCGGCGGATCCGCTGGTAGATGACCTTTTTCTCCCGGCTGTTGATGCCGAAGCTTTCTTCCAGGTCAATCTGGTCAAAGCTCATATCCTTGTCGACCATCAAGCGGATAATTTTCATGATGTCATTATAGCCTTTTTCTGATGCAATGCCCAAAAAGCGCAGGGTGTCGGTAACATGGTCGATCTGCTGGTGGTGGGTGGTTTGCTGGCGGCCATATGGATTGTTCAAGCTGCCGGAGAGCTCGCCAATCACCCGCATGTTACTCAAAAGCTGCAGGGTTGTGCTGATGATTTTGGAAATATGGGCAATCTCTTCAGAATTGAGCTGGTGGTGGATAAAAAAATCGCAGCCGTTCTGGTAGGCAGCCGTAATCAAGGATTCTGACGGCGTATTGGCCGTCATGACCACCCGGGGCAAGATGTTGGCCTGCTTGAGCCGCCTTAAGAGAGCCAGGCCG
Source organism: Lactobacillus delbrueckii subsp. jakobsenii ZN7a-9 = DSM 26046 (assembly GCF_001888925.1). NCBI lineage: Bacteria > Bacillati > Bacillota > Bacilli > Lactobacillales > Lactobacillaceae > Lactobacillus > Lactobacillus delbrueckii. The sequence continues at coordinate 65,272 of NZ_CP018218.1, read as the reverse complement.
TCAAAAGGAGCCAGGTCATAGTCGACCACCAATACGTCAACTCTGAGCTGGTGGAGATCATCGAAGGTCCTTTGGGCATCAGTTGACCGGCCCACGATGATGTTTTCGAAGTTCTGCTCCAGGGCGTCACTAATTAGTTGTAAGTTCTTGGTGTTTTTGTTTGTGATATAAAAGTGCATTTTTGCATTTTCTCTTCATTTTTGAAGTAAATTGAAGTTAGCTGAGTCAATGCTTCTATTTTAACACAAAGGCAGCTGAATATAAAAAAGTGTATAAACGGGGGAAAAGTACCTAAAGGACCGTATAAGCGGCCTTCTATTCACTTAAAAAATTCGATTATACAGTTTAGAAAAACTAATTAATTGATTGCTGATTTTTTGGTAAATCTTTTTGGTTTTTGTCGTTGTTTTCTAAAAACGCTTTCTATAATAATAATCGTAAACAAGTGAAAAACACAAAACAATAGAAAACAGGAGGAAGCTATCATGGCTTTTAATTTACGCAACCGCAGTTATTTAACTCTCGCAGACTTTAACACTCGTGAAATGGAATACCTGCTTGACTTGGCAGAACAACTGAAGAAGGACAAGTACGCTGGCGTTGAACAACCTCGCTTGAAGGGCAAGAACATTGCTTTGATCTTCGAAAAGGACTCAACCAGAACCCGTTGCTCATTCGAAGTTGGTGCTCACGACCAAGGCGCTCATGTAACTTACCTTGGGCCAAGCGGCTCACACTTCGGTCACAAGGAATCAGTTAAGGACACTGCTCGCGTATTGGGCGGCATGTTCGATGGTATCGAATTCCGTGGCTTCTCACAAGAAGCAGCTGAAACTTTGGCTAAGTACTCCGGTGTCCCAGTTTGGAACGGTTTGACTGACGCTGACCACCCAACTCAAGTCCTGGCTGACTTCTTGACTGCTAAGGAAGTTTTGAAGAAGGAATACAAAGACATCAAGTTTGCCTTTGTTGGTGACGGTCACGACAACGTATCCAACGCTTTGATGCTGGGTGCCGCAGTTATGGGTATGGAATACCACGTTGTAACTCCTCCAGAACTGAACCCAAGTAAAGAAACTTTGGCAAAGGCTAACGCAATCGCTAAGGAAACTGGCGCCAAGATCGTTGTTTCAAACGACATTAAGGAAGGCGTTAAAGGCATGGACGTAATTTACGGCGACGTTTGGGTATCAATGGGTGAATCCGACGACAAGTGGAAGAAGCGGATCGAATTGCTTTCACCATACCAAATCACCATGGACGTTCTTAAGGCTACTGAAAACCCTAACGTTATCTTCGAACACTGCCTGCCAGCCTTCCACAACCTGGAAACTGAAGTTGGCCGTGAAGTTTACGAAAAGTTTGGCTTGAAGGAACTTGAAGTAACTGACGAAGTCTTCGAAAGCAAGCACTCAGTTGTCTTCCGTGAAGCTGAAAACAGAATGCACACTATCAAGGCTGTCATGGTTGCTACCTTGGGCAACTAATCAAGAAGAGGTGCTCTTATGTCAAAAGTTGTTGTAGCATTGGGCGGTAACGCCCTCGGCAAGTCACCAGCCGAACAATTGGAATTGGTTAAGAACACAGCTTCCTCACTGATCGGTTTGATCAGCACCGGCAACGAAGTAGTTATCAGCCACGGCAATGGCCCGCAAGTTGGCCAAATCAACCTGGGCATGAGCTATGCTGCTGAACACGGCCAAAGCGCTGCCTTCCCATTCCCTGAATGCGGGGCAATGAGCCAGGGCTACATTGGCTATCATCTGCAGCAAAGCCTGCAAAACGAACTCCGCAAGCGCGGCATGACCAAGGATGTGGCAACCATCGTAACGCAGATCGTTGTTGACCCGGCTGACACCGCCTTCCAAAACCCAACTAAGCCGATTGGGGCCTTCTACACTAGGGAAGAAGCCGACTCAATCGCCGAAGACAAGGGCTACATCTTCAAGGAAGACGCTGGCCGCGGCTGGCGGCAGGTTGTTCCTTCACCGACTCCAAAGAGAATCGTTGAATTGAACAGCATCAAGACCTTGATTGAAGCAAATGAACTCGTTATCGCCGGTGGTGGCGGCGGGGTGCCTGTAGTTGAGACCGAAGAAGGGCTCAAGGGCGTGCCAGCCGTTATCGACAAGGACCGCTCCAGCGCATTGTTGGCAGACAATGTTGGCGCGGACAAGCTGATCATTTTGACCGCTGTTGACTACGTAGCCATTAACTTCAACAAGCCAGACCAAAAGAACCTGGAAAACATCTCTGTTGAAGAAGCCAAGAAGTACATTGACGAAGGTCAATTCGCCGCCGGCAGCATGCTTCCTAAGGTTCAAGCCTGCATGTCATTCGTTGAAGGCCACCCGGAAAGAGAAGCCATCATTACTTCTCTGTCAGGCTTAGACGCTGCTCTTGCTGGACAGTTGGGGACTGTTATCCACGCATAAGCTCGTCAGCTCATCGACTGGTTTAAATTTTAGTATGAAAATCTCTCTTTAAAAGTTACGAACAACTAGTTAGTTAAGTCGTTAGTAGGTTGACTTGACGATTTATAACCACACAAATCATTAGGATATTAGGTAAATTAGCAATTATAGGAGTGTAAAGATCTTGACAAGTCCTATTCATGTAACTACAGAAATTGGTAAGTTGAAGACAGTTATGCTGCACAGGCCAGGGCGCGAAATCGAAAACATCACGCCGGATTCAATGGAACGTCTCTTGTTTGACGACATTCCATATCTGCCAATCGCCCAGGAAGAACACGACTTCTTCGCACAAACTCTGCGCGACAATGGTGCCGAAGTTATCTACACCGAAGACCTGGCTGCTGAAGCTTTGGAAGACGAAGCTGTCAGAAACGAATTCATTGAAAGACAAGTTGTTGAAGCTGGCTTTGTTGCCGGCGTAACCCATGACGCCTTGGTTGAATATTTGAAGGCTCTGACTCCAGCTGAACTGGTAACCAGAATCTACGAAGGTATCCGCAAAGACGACCCGGAATTGACTACCCTTGACTTGGCTGCAGTGTCCGAAAACACTGAATGGCCATTCTTGATGGATCCACTTCCAAACGCTTACTTCACCCGTGACCCGCAAGCTTCAATCGGTGACGGGATGTCAGTCAACAAGATGACTTTCCCAGCTCGTCAGCGTGAATCAATGATCACTGAATACATCTTGAAGTACAACGCTCGCTTTGCAGGCAAGGTTAAGGTATGGCGTGACAGAAACCACGCAAGCCACATCGAAGGTGGTGACGAACTGGTATTGAGCGACCACGTAGTAGCAATCGGTACTTCACAACGGACTACTGCTGACGCAATTCAAGACATCGCTAAGAGCTTGTTCGCAAACTCTGACTACGACACTGTAATTGCCATCTCAATTCCGCACAACCACGCGATGATGCACCTTGACACGGTGTTCACCATGATCAACTACGACCAATTCACTGTTCACCCGGACATCTTGACTGAAGATGGCAAGGTTGACAACTGGGTACTGCACCCAGGCAAGGATGGCGAAGTAACCTTCGAACACCACACTGACATCAAGGAAGTGCTGAAGAAGGCACTGGGCAAGTCAGAAATCGACTTGATCCCAACTGGTAACGGTGACCCAATCGTAGCTCCGCGTGAACAATGGAACGACGGTTCAAACACTTTGGCAATCGCTCCAGGTGAAGTTGTAACTTACAACAGAAACTACGTCTCCAACGCTTTGCTGAGAGAACACGGGATTCTCGTTCACGAAGTTCGCTCAAGCGAATTGTCAAGGGGCCGTGGTGGTCCACGTTGCATGTCTTGCCCAATTGTTCGTGAAGACATCTAATTGGTTTTAAGATCTTAAAATCGCGGAGCTGGTCTATCGCTCAAGGGTTTAGACTATCTCCGCCTTTTTAGGTGGAAAGAGTATTTGGGAGGTAAAAATCATGGAAGAGAAAGTAAACAAAAGCGGGATAGGCCTTGTCGGCCTGACCGCTTTGATCGTCAGTTCCTCCATTGGGACTGGGATCTTCGGCATTACCAGTTCCATCGCCACATCTGCCGCTCCAGGGCCCGCAATTTTGTCCTGGCTGCTGGTTGGCTTTGGTTTCTTGATGCTTGTTCTGTCATTGAACAATTTGACTGAGAAGAGATCCGACCTTAAAGGTGGTATCTTCGCTTACGCCGGGGCCGGCTATGGCCCTATGGGTGAATTCATTTCCGGCTGGGCCTACTGGATGAGTGCCTGGCTGGGTAACCTGGCCTTCGCGACTATGCTGATGAGCGCGATCGGGACCTTTATTCCGGTCTTCAAGGGTGGCTCAAACCTGCCATCAATCATCGTGGCTATCATCTTCTGCTGGGCCTTGACCTTCTTGGTTAACAACGGTGTTGAAAGTGCCTCATTCGTTAACACGATCGGTACTTTCTGCAAGGTTGTGCCATTGATTATGTTTGTAATCATCTGCATCGTTTCCTTCAAGGGCGGGATTTTCACCGCTGACTTCTGGGGCAGAGTTGCCAACAATCTGTCCAAGGGGACCACTACTGGCGGCCTTTGGCCACAGATGAAGAGGACTTTGATGACCCTGATCTGGGTATTTATCGGTGTTGAAGGGGCCTCAGTCATGGGGTCACGTGTCAAGAGCTTGAAGGAAGCGCAACAAGCAACCATGCTTGGTTTCGTCCTGCTTTTGGTCTTCTACATGATGATTTCAATCCTGCCATACGGCTCACTTACCCGGGCCCAATTGGCCAGCGCTGCACAACCAGCTTTGGGTAACGACTTGAAGATGATCGTCGGCGACTGGGGCATGATGATCATCAACATTGGTTTGATCATTTCCACTATCGTTTCCTGGCTGTCATGGACCATGCTGCCAGCAGAAACCATGCTTTTGATCGCTGAAGACGGTGCTGCTCCTAAGTTCTGGGGCAAGCTGAACAGCAAGAAGGCGCCAACCAACGCCCTGTTCACTACTGCTATCCTGCAGACCATTTTCCTCTTCTCCTTGCTCTTCACTGACAAGGCTTACGAATTCTGTTACACTTTGGCTTCAAGTGCCATCTTGTTCTCATACCTGTTTGTCGGCTTGTACCAAATGAAGTTCAGCCGTGAACACAAGGAATGGACTCAATGGACCTACGGCTTATTGGCAGCCCTCTTCCAATTAATGTGCATGATTTTGGCTGGCTGGCAATCAGTCTTGGCTGTTTCCTTGAGTTACATCCCAGGCCTGATCGTTTATTACCAAGGCGTCCGTGAACAAGGCAGAAAGCTCAACAAGAACGAAAAGATCACCTTTATCTTTATTGCAATTCTCTGCGTTCTGTCTATCGTACTGATTGCCAACAAGAAGATCAACATTATGTAATTGATTTTAAAATCTTTCCCAAAACAGCGGTTTTCCGCTGTTCTTTTGTGTTTCGCCTTGCTTTTTCAAAATAAAAAAGGCAAAAAAGACTTGCATTCTTGGCTGAATACGATATACTAATATTTGTGCTTACGGCCTATGCCGTAAACTAGTCATATGGAGGATTAGCTCAGCTGGGAGAGCATCTGCCTTACAAGCAGAGGGTCACAGGTTCGAGCCCTGTATCCTCCATCGAGTCGTTAGCTCAGTCGGTAGAGCATCTGACTTTTAATCAGAGGGTCGAGGGTTCAAGTCCCTCACGACTCATGGCCCCGATCTGCGGGTGTGGCGGAATTGGCAGACGCGCTAGATTTAGGTTCTAGTGTTTTCGGACGTGCGGGTTCAAGTCCCGCCACCCGTATTTTATATTATGCCGATTTAGCTCAGTTGGTAGAGCACCTGTCTTGTAAACAGGGGGTCGTACGTTCAAGTCGTATAATCGGCATTGTGCGGAAGTAGTTCAGTGGTAGAACATCACCTTGCCATGGTGGGGGTCGCGGGTTCGAATCCCGTCTTCCGCTTTTATAATATATATGCCGGAGTGGCGGAATTGGCAGACGCACAGGACTTAAAATCCTGCGGTTGGTTTCAACCGTACCGGTTCGACCCCGGTCTTCGGCATGCATGCACCCATAGCGCAACTGGATAGAGTGTCTGACTACGAATCAGAAGGTTGTAGGTTCAAGTCCTACTGGGTGCATAAATCCGGGAAGTGGCTCAGTTTGGTAGAGCACCTGGTTTGGGACCAGGGGGTCGCAGGTTCAAATCCTGTCTTCCCGATTTGTAATTTAATATTTTCCATATTGGTTACAGTATGGCGGTGTAGCTCAGCTGGCTAGAGCGTCCGGTTCATACCCGGGAGGTCGAGGGTTCGATCCCCCCCGCCGCTATTTTGTAAACTTGGACCTTTAGCTCAGTCGGTTAGAGCAGACGGCTCATAACCGTCCTGTCGTAGGTTCGAGTCCTGCAAGGTCCATTTTTTATTATCGCGGGATGGAGCAGTCTGGTAGCTCGTCGGGCTCATAACCCGAAGGTCGTTGGTTCAAATCCAGCTCCCGCAATTGCTTTTTAATAAGCTGGCTCGGTAGCTCAGTTGGTAGAGCAATGGATTGAAGCTCCATGTGTCGGCGGTTCGATTCCGTCCCGCGCCATAAATTGAATATTTGCGGGTATAGTTTAGTGGTAAAACCACAGCCTTCCAAGCTGTTGTCGCGAGTTCGATTCTCGTTACCCGCTTATGGGCCTGTAGCTCAGCTGGTTAGAGCGCACGCTTGATAAGCGTGAGGTCGATGGTTCAAGTCCATCCAGGCCCATTGGAGTAATACTCAAGTGGCTGAAGAGGCGCCCTTGCTAAGGGTGTAGGCCGGGAAACTGGCGCGAGAGTTCGAATCTCTCTTACTCCGCTTGATAAAGAGCTGTTCCGCAGCTCTTTTTTTGTGCCTTAAAGCTGCTTAACTCTAAAAGTAAGAAGGAGATAGGGCAGAAGCAGGAGAAAAGGCAAAAAAGTAGCTCTTTTTTCTAAAAAAGACTTGCCAAAGACAGGATTTTTCTGTATTCTAATATTTGTTGACACGCGAGCGTCGGCGCAAGTGGCCTTTGAAAAGATTGAGAAAGCCGCTTGACAAGATGAGTTTAAGCGAGTATCATCTTAAGAGTGCTTACGCGGCCCGTTGGTCAAGTGGTTAAGACACCGCCCTTTCACGGCGGTAACATGGGTTCAAATCCCGTACGGGTCATTGCCGGAAGGCAAGAATTGAATATTTTTCTATCCATCAAATGGAGGATTACCCAAGTGGCTTAAGGGGACGGTTTTGAAAACCGTTAGACGGGGTGACTCGTGCGTGGGTTCAAATCCCACATCCTCCTTTTTATTATCGCGGGATGGAGCAGTCTGGTAGCTCGTCGGGCTCATAACCCGAAGGTCGTTGGTTCAAATCCAGCTCCCGCAATATGGTCCATTGGAGCAGTGGTTTATCTCGCCTCCCTGTCACGGAGGAGATCGCGGGTTCAAATCCCGCATGGACCGTTTGATGGCTCGGTAGCTCAGTTGGTAGAGCAATGGATTGAAGCTCCATGTGTCGGCGGTTCGATTCCGTCCCGCGCCATTGAAAATGGAGGAATAGCGAAGTGGCTAAACGCGGCGGTCTGTAAAACCGCTCTCTCTGAGTTCAGTGGTTCGAATCCACTTTCCTCCATAATAGGGATATAGTTTAAAGGTAGAACTACGGTCTCCAAAACCGTCGGTGTGGGTTCAATTCCTACTATCCCTGTTAACAGAATATGGCGGTATTGGTGAAGTGGTTAACACACTGGTTTGTGGATCCAGCATTCGTGGGTTCGATTCCCACATACCGCCCTAGCCGAAGGGCAGAAGAGAATAATCGTGGCGGTGTAGCCAAGTGGTAAGGCAGAGGTCTGCAAAACCTTAATCGTCGGTTCGACTCCGATCGCCGCCTTAGGCTTAACGGCCAAGTAGAATAGCATGGCGGTGTGGCGGAATTGGCAGACGCGTCAGACTCAAAATCTGGTGTCCATTACGGACGTATCGGTTCGACCCCGATCACCGCTATTCAAGTTTAATATCACGGCGGTGTGGCGGAATTGGCAGACGCGTCAGACTCAAAATCTGGTGTCCATTACGGACGTATCGGTTCGACCCCGATCACCGCTATCGTTTGAGACGACTTCCTTTTGGGAGTCGTTTTTCTTTTATCTTTATCTTTTTCCCTGTAGCAAATATCTTTTATTCTTTAGGATTTTGGTAAAGAAATTTGCACCTCTTTTGCCGATTCTCTATAATGTCTTTTAGTATGGAGGTAATGAAAGCACATGAATATCGGTTTGTTTACAGACACCTACTTCCCGCAAAACAGCGGGGTAGCGACGTCGGTCAAAACCCTTAAAGAAGCTTTGGAGGCCCAGGGTCACAATGTCTTCATCTTCACGACAACTGATCCCAACGTCGACAAGGACACGGTTGAAGCCAATATCTTCCGCTTCAGCTCCGTGCCCTTCATTGGCTTCTCTGAGCGGCGGATTGCTTTCCGGGGTCTGTTTGAGGCGGTCAAGGTGGCCAAGGAGGTCAACCTGGACATCGTCCACACCCAGACCGAATTTTCCATGGGCTTAATTGGCAAGCACGTGGCCCGGCAATTGGGCATCCCGGCTATCCACACCTACCACACCATGTACGAAGACTACCTGCACTATGTCTTAAACGGCCACTTGCTCCGGCCAGTTCATGTCCAGCAGTTCACCAAGAGCTACTTGAAGAATATGGACGGGGTCATCGCGCCCAGCCAGCGGGTAGCGGCTTTATTGGCCCGCTACGGGGTGGAGATCCCCATGCGGGTGATTCCTACCGGGGTTGACCTGGACGCCATCAGTGGCCCGGACAAGGCGGATCTGCGGGAAAAACTGGGGATTGCCCCGGATGCCCAGGTGATCATCACCCTGGGCCGGGTAGCCGCGGAAAAGAAGATTGACCGCATCCTCCGGGTCATGCCAGACCTGTTGACCGAATTCCCTAAGCTGGTCTTTGTTATCGCCGGCGACGGCCCGGACGCGGATGTCTTAAAAGAGCAGGTTGAGCGCCTGACTTTGGAAGACCATGTGATTTTTGCCGGCAATATTCCCCATGACCAGGTCGCCAGCTACTATAAGATGGCCGACTTCTTCGTCTCAGCCAGCGACACGGAAACCCAGGGGCTGACTTATATCGAAGCCCTGGGCAGCGGACGCAAGTGCGTGGTTTACAAGACCGACTACACCGACCAGGTCTTCAATGACCCGGCTTACGGCTTGACTTTTGAAAGCCTGCGGCAGATGAAGGAAGAAATCGCGACTTACTTGCGGCAGGGCCGGCAGGAGATTCCGCCCCAGCTCCTGGCAAAAAAGCTGGAAGAAATTTCCGCCAGCCACTTTGCCAGCGAGGTCTACAAGTTTTACCAGTACGCGATTGACAACTATCAAGTGAAAAAAGAGGACAGCAATGATTAGAATCAACATGTTTTCCCAGGCGGACTCAGTTGCCGGCCAAGGGGTCGGGGCAGCCTACCTGGAACTGATCCGGCTTCTCAGGACCCACCTGGTCGATGATTTCTACGTGACCATCAACAAGTACGGCAGAAGCGACTTGACCCACTACCACACCATCAATCCGACCTACTTCGCCAACAGCTTTTCACCAGCCAGAGGCCGCAAGATCGGCTATGTCCACTTTTTGCCAGATACCCTGGAAGGGTCAATCAAATTGCCAGGGGTGGCTAAAAAGGTCTTCTACCAGTACGTGATCGACTTTTACAAGCGGATGGACCAGATCGTGGTCGTCAACCCGATCTTCATCGACAAGCTGACTGAATACGGCCTGGACAGAAACAAGATCCGCTACATTCCGAACTTCGTGGCCAAGAGTGAGTTCTATGAACAGACTCAGGCCAAAAAGAATGCCACCCGGCAGGAATTAGGCATCCCGCAGGGCAAGTTCGTTGTCTTTGGCGACGGGCAGGTCCAGGCCAGAAAAGGGGTCGACGACTTCGCCAAGTTGGCGGAAGCCAACCCCGACTACCAGTTTATCTGGGCCGGCGGCTTTTCTTTCGGCAAAATCACAGACGGCTATGACCACTTCAAGCAGCTGGTGGAGAACCCGCCCAAGAACCTGACCTTTACCGGCATCATCGACCGGGAAAAGCTGGTTGACTACTTGAACATGGCCGACCTCTTCCTCTTGCCGTCCTTTGACGAACTCTTTCCGATGTCAGTTCTGGAAGCCTTCAGCTGCGGGACCCCGGTCTTGCTCAGAGACTTGGACCTCTACCGGGCGATCATTGACGGTTACTACCTGGCCGGAAAGGACTTTGCTGAAATGAACGAACAGCTCCGCTTCGCTGCTACCCATCCGGAAGTCCTGGCCCGCCAGCAGGAGCTTTCCCGCAAGGCCAGCCAGCAGTATTCTGAAGACCACCTGGCTGAAATCTGGCGGGACTTCTACCAGGAGCAGTACCAGCTGGGCCGGGAATTGGGGCAGATCAGTTATGAATAAGAAAAATCTGTGGGGAGTCCTGATCGTCTTATTGATCAGCTCCCTTGTTTTGTACTTTGACCTCCGGGCCACGCCAATGGCGACTTTAAAGGCGGCAGCCGGGCAGATTATTCCCTGGCGCCTGGTCCTGGTCTTTTTGGCCATGGCCTTGTCCTATGTCTGTGAGGCCTTGATCCTCCGTCTTTTGGCCAAAAGGCCGGGGACAGCCAAGCGGAGCTTCTGGTCTTATCTGCGGATTCCGCTCATCCAGGCCCTTTTCAATGGGATCACCCCGATGGCCACCGGCGGGCAGCCGTCACAATTGGCGGCCATGGTGGAAATGGGCATGGCCGGCGGCCGGGCAACTTCGATTTTGATGATGAAGTTCATCTGCTACCAGCTGGTTGTCTTATTTGCCTATTTGACGGCCTTTATCTTCGGCTTTCACTTTGTGGCCGGCAAGTTCTTGGCTTTAGCCATCTTTATTTTCCTGGGTTTTGCCCTCCACGTCTTCTCCATCATCCTGCTCCTGTTAGCCATGTTTGCCCATAACTGGGCGGTTAAGGCTGTTAAAAAGGTCATGAAGCTGTTGGGGCGGATTTTTGGCCAGGAAAGGGCCCAGGCTTGGGAGAAGTCGACCCTGGAGCAAGTGGAAAGCTTCTACAAGGAAAGCCAGGCCCTTAAGGCTGAGAAGAAAAAGCTCTGGGGCGTGGTTCTCTTGACGGTCGGGCAGCTCCTGTGCTACTACTCGGCTCCTTACCTGACCTTGCGGGCCTTGGGTCAACCAGTTGACTATGTTCAAGTGACCTTGATGACGATCTTGATCATCATGTTCATGGCCGTGATTCCTTTGCCTGGGGCCAGTGGCGGGGCGGAATTCAGCTTCCAGACCCTCTTTGCCAGCTTCATCAGCCAGCCGGGGGTAGTCGTTTTGGCCATGTTCTTGTGGCGGTTCGCGACCTATTTCTTCGGCATGATTCTCGGCATCTTTGGCTGGTCCTTCAAGCCGGCTAAGTTGCGAGACTGATTTTTTGAGGTGAAAGAAATGCAGAAAATCAAGGCCTTTGGGACCTGGCTGCGGACGTCGAAGAACGGATTCTTTACTCTGGCGGTCTTCGGCTACTGGCTCAAGTGTTACCTAATATATCTGACCAAGTTTACCCTGGGGGCGATGGGCCCGTTGCAGGGCTTCCTCTTGCTCATCAACCCTATTCCGTCGGGGATGCTGATCCTGGGTCTGGGGATGCTGATGAAGGGGCGCAAGTCCTACTGGACCATGCTTGTCCTGGACTTCCTCCTGGCTACCTGGCTTTTCGCCAACGTCCTTTACTACCGGGAATTCTCCAACTTCCTCTCTTTTTCCCTGCTGCAGAATTCGGGCAGCGCTTCGGAGAATTTGGGCAAAAGCATTGCCGGCATCCTCAAGGGCAGCGACTTTTTAGCCTTTGCTGACCCCTTGATCCTGCTGGGGCTTTTGCTGGGGAAGTTTTTCAAAATGGACCTCTACGCCCAGTCCTGGAAAAGGAAGGTCGCCATTGAACTGACGGCCCTGCTCTTGATGGGGGGCAACCTCCTCTTGTCCCAAAAGGACCGGTCAGGCCTGCTCACGCGGACTTTTGACAACAACTACATCGTCAAGTATTTAGGGATCAACGAATATGCCCTTTATGACGGGATCAAGACGGCTCAGACCAACGCCCAGATGGCTAATGCCAAGGTGTCGGATTTGAGTTCTGTTAAAAAGTACCTCAAGGCCAACTACGTCCAGCCAAATTCAGCTTATACGGGTGTAGCCAAGGGGAAAAACGTCATCGTTATCCACCTGGAAAGCTTCCAGCAGTTTTTGATCGGCTACAAGTGGAAGGGCAAGGAAGTCACGCCTAACTTGAACAAGATCTACCATTCCAAGCACACTCTGGCTTTTGACAACTTCTTCAACCAGGTGGGGCAGGGGAAGACCTCTGACGCGGAACTGATGCTGGAAAACTCCCTCTTCGGGGTCCAGTCGGGGTCAGCCATGTCGACTTACGGGACCAGCAATACTTTTGAATCCATGCCGGCTATTTTGAAGCAAAAAGGCGGCTATACTTCCGCCGTTATGCACGGGGGGACGGGGTCCTTCTGGAACCGGAACAATGCCTACAAGTCTTTTGGCTATGATTATTTCGCTTCTTTGAACTACTACCAGTACAAAAACAGCTGGTACCTGGGCTATGGTTTAAAGGACAAGATCTTCTTCCAGCAGTCGGCCAAGTACATCTCTGAACTGCCCCAGCCTTTTTACTTGAAGATGATCACGGTCACCAACCACTATCCATATACCTTGGACAAGCAGAACCAGTCGATCAAGAAGACCACGACCGGGGATAACACGGTTGACGGCTACGTGCAGACGGCCCACTACCTGGACCAGGCGATCGGCGAATTCATGACCTGGCTAAAGAAGACTGGCCTGGACAAAAAGACCCTCCTGGTCTTCTACGGGGACCACTACGGGATTTCCAACAACCACAACGAGGCCATGGCCCAGCTGACCGGGAAGAAAAATTACGGGGAGTTTGACGACCAGCAGCAGCAAAGAGTGCCGCTCATGTTTTATTCAAGCAACTTAAAAGGCGGCATTAAGCATACCTACGGCGGGGAAATCGACGTGATGCCGACCCTGCTCAACCTGCTGGGGATCAAGAGCAAGGACTTGATTTTGTTTGGCCATGACCTGTTAAGTAAAAAGAACCCGCAAGTGGTGGCCCAGCGGAATGGGAACTTTATTACCCCGACCTACACCAAGGTGGGGAGCAGCTACTATTACACCAAGACGGGCAAGAAGGTCACCGGCGCCAAGGAAAAGAAGGCCTGCCGCTTGATCGCCAACCAGGTTTTGACCCAGCTGACCCTGTCTGACCGGGTCGTGACCGGGAACCTGCTCCGCTTCTACCACCCCTCCTGGTTTACTCCGGTCAAGACCAGTGACTATGACTACAATAAGACTGACTCTTTAAAGAAGCTGGCAGAAGCCGGTAAGAGCAAGACCAGCTTAAAGAGCCAGCTGGGCAAGAAGGACGCAAGCAGTCTTTATAAAACTGACGCGCCCGAACTGAAAAAACTAAGACAAAGTAAGTCTATCTATGATATAATAATAAGGTAATTGTAGAATAAATTGGAGGCAGTGCATTGTACAACTTTATTATGACGCTGTTGATCATTGTTTCAGTGCTGATCATTATTGCGACAATGATGCAACCACAGAAGCAGCAAGATGCCTTGAACGCTTTGTCAGGCGGCGCCGTCTTTAGCGGCCAGACCAAGAAGCGGGGCTTTGAAGCCTTTATGGAAAAAGTGACGTCAGTTCTACTGGTATTGTTCTTTGCTTTTTCGATTATTTTGGCAATCCTGTCTTCTAAATAATCATTAACCTCCCGATCACTTGCTTGATGGGAGGTTTTTTTAACGAAAATACAGATGGAGAAAATAATGGCGCAAAACGAGACTGTATTGGCGGGCGTGTTGGAGATCTTCCGGCACAACCCGCAAAAGCAATTCAGCGTTGACCAGATCGAGCGGCAGGCCCGCCGGGACCGTTTGGGCAACTTTACCGACCTGGTCAAGGCCCTGGCCTACCTGGAGCAGAAAAAGCAGATCATCACTGACGGCAACGGCCGCTACCAGCTGGCCCAGGAAAATACTGAAGTCGAAGGGGTCTTCCGGGCCAACGACAAGGGCTTTGGCTTTGTCCACTTAGATGATGAAGAAGCCGATGACGTGTTCATCAACTCTGACGCTACCAAGCTGGCTTTGGACGGGGACCGGGTCAAGGTCAAGATCACGGCCGGCGGCAACCCTTGGAACGGGAAGGGGCCGGAAGGGCAGGTTGAAGAAATACTGGAGCGCGGGGCCAGCAGCATTGTCGGCGAATACACCCCTTTGGAAGACCTGCAGGCCAAGATCAGCCACTTTGCCGGCTACGTGATTTCGACCAACAAGAAGTTCAAGAAGTACCGGGTCTATGTATCTGAAAACGGCTTGATCCCACAAATGGGGGACATGGTCAAGGTATCTCTGAAGACCTATCCGACCGAAGACTTGCCAGACCAGATGACCGGGGCAGTTGTCGAAATTATCGGTAACAAGAACGACCCGGGCGTGGACATCATGTCCATCGTAGCGGAACACGACATCCGGACTGAATGGCCAGAAGACGCCTTAGAGCAGGCCAATGCCATCCCGGACCACGTAACTGAAGAAGAGAGGCATGAAGCAGGCCGGCGGGACATCACCGACCAGCCAGCCGTCACGATCGACGGGGATGACTCCAAGGACTTTGACGACGCGGTCGTTTTGTGGAAGCTGGACAACGGCAACTACCACCTGGGCGTCCACATCGCTGACGTGGCCCACTATGTTAAAGAAGGAACGCCTTTGGACCGGGAAGCTTTTGCCCGGGGCAACAGTACCTACTTGGTCGACCGGGTTATTCCAATGCTGCCGTTCAGACTGTCCAACGGGATCTGTTCCTTGAACGAAGGCGTTGACCGTTTGGTTCTGTCCTGTGACATGGAAATCACCCCGGAAGGTGAGCGGGTATCTTACGACATCTACCCGGCCGTGATGCGGTCCCACGGCCGTTTGACCTACAACAAGGTCAACCAGGCCTTGCGCGCTGACGTGCCGGACAGCGACTTGGAAGACAAGTATGTTAAGGTGCGGCCAATGCTCAAGGACATGGCAGCTCTGCATGAAGCCCTGTACAACAAGCGCCACGCCCGGGGGGCCATCGACTTTGAAGAACCGGAAGCCAAGATCATCGTGGATGAGAAGGGCAAGCCGGTGGACATCGTCCTGCACAGCCGGGGGACAGCCGAAAAGATGATCGAATCCTTCATGCTTTTGGCCAATGAAACTGTGGCAGAAGCCTACTACAGAAAAAAGGTGCCTTTCCTTTACCGGGTGCACGAAACGCCAGAAGCTGACCGGATCACCAGATTTTTTGAATTCTGCAGTGCCTTCGGCTTGAACGTCAAGGCAGATCCAAACGACATCGAGCCGCTGGACTTGCAGAAGGTGGTTACCAAGACTTTGGGCACGCCGGAAGAAGCGGTTCTCCAGATGATGCTGCTGCGGAGCTTGAAGCAGGCCCACTACTCAGAAGATCCGCTGGGCCACTTCGGGATCGCGGCCAAGTACTACACCCACTTTACTTCCCCAATCCGCCGGTATTCAGACACCATGGCCCACCGGATGATCCACGCCTACCTGGAAGAAGGAATGGGGGATGAGGTCAAGGAGCACTTTAAGGAAGAACTGCCGGAAGTAGCTGATCAGACTTCAATGCAAGAGCGGCGGTCAATCGATACGGAACGGGCAACCAACGACTTGAAGATGACCGAATACATGGCTGACCAGGTCGGCAACAAGTTTGAAGCAGTTATTTCATCAGTAACCAGCTTTGGGATGTTCGTGCAGTTGGAGAACACGGTGGAAGGTTTGATCCACATCTCCAACTTGAAGGACGACTACTACTCATACGATGAAAAGACCATGACATTGACCGGCCGGGCAACCCACAAGAAGTATAAGGTTGGGATGCCGATCAAGGTTGTCTTGACCAATGCGAATGTTGAGCAGCACCAGCTGGACTTTGAAGTTTACGATCCAGATGCCAAAAAGCGGCCCCACAATGACCGCGGGATGGGCAGAAGAAGCGGGGACCGGAACTTCAAGGGCCGGAGCAATTACGGCGGCCGCGACAAGAGCGGTGACCGGCGCCACAAGCCAAGCCGCAACAACCGCGGCCAGCGGCTGGGGCAAAGTGAAAGAGGCAACCGCCGGCGGCCAAACCGTTAATATGTAAGCGGGAGGATTTTTTATGAAACAAAAAGCCAAGGATGAAAATGTCCTCGCGCAGAATCGGCAAGCCCGGCATGATTATTTCATCAAGGATACTTATGAAGCCGGGATTGCTTTGACGGGGACGGAGATCAAGTCAGTCAGAGCCCGGCACGTGACCTTGCGTGACGGCTACGTGCAGATCATCAACGGGTCGGCCTTCCTGGAAAATGTTCATATCGATGAATATAAGGAAGGCAACCGCTACAACCATGACCCGCTGAGAAGCCGCAGACTGCTTTTGCACAAGAAGGAAATCGCCAAACTGGCTGAGGTGAAGGCCCAAAAGGGGATGACCATCGTGCCGCTCAAGGTCTACTTGAAGCACGGCTTTGCCAAGGTTTTGATTGGCGTAGCGCAGGGTAAGAAGGAATACGACAAGCGCGAAACGATCAAGAAGCGCGACCAGGACCGGGAACTGCGCAGAAAATACAGAATTTAAGGAATCCGCCGGAAGGCGGATTTTTTGTATTCTCGTATACTTATCTGCATATTACGCTTTCCAAAAAAGCCCCTGCAAAGGCTGGCATTAGTTGTAGAATAAGTGTAAGCAAAAAATTCATTCAGAGTAATAGAAAGAGGATAGACAATGGGTTTTTGGATCATGCTTTTGTCCGGACTGATCGGCCTGGGCTTGGTAATTTTTGGTGTTGAAAAGGAACTGCCAAAGGGGCAGAAAATTGCTTTTTGGTTGATCGGCGCTGCTCTGTTTGTCTTTGCTGTTGCCTTGGCTCTGCCAAATGGCCTGAAGCTTTAGTTAATTAAATTAAGTTAATCTCGAGGTACTGGCAAGACCAGTGCCTTTTTTCTTTGCAAAAATTAGTCTAGACAGCTTTCCGAAATATTTTTCACCCTTGCGAAATACTTTTCACAATCTGAAATATGATTCTATGTTTTTGTAAACTCTTTACATATCTGGAAGCGGTGCCATAATAAGAGTGTAAGCAAGCTTACGGGAGGTCGGGGCGCCTGAAAGGCCTCATGTGATGAAACAATGTATTTTGTAAGGAGCAATTGATTTATGTCAGACAAGAAATTTTCAGTAGTTATTGCCGGCGGTGGCAGCACCTTCACCCCTGGATTTGTTATCAGTCTCTGTGCCAATCAAGATAAGCTTCCCCTGCGGAAACTGAAACTGTACGACATTGATGCTGACCGGCAAAAGAAGATCGGTGACGCCTGCGCCATCATCGTCAAGGAAAAGGCGCCGCAAGTCGAATTTGAATATACGACTGACCCGGAAGAAGCCTTCACTGACGTTGACTTCGTCTTGGGCTCAATCAGAGTCGGCAAGTACGAAATGCGCAGCCAGGATGAAAAGATTCCTTTGAAGTACGGGGTCAACGGCCAGGAAACTACCGGCCCCGGAGGCATGGCCTACGGTTTGCGGTCAATCCCGGCCATCATTGAAATCATCGACTTCATGGAAAAGTACTCGCCAAACGCTTGGATGGTCAACTACTCCAACACGATCGCGATTGTTTCTGAAGCCTGCCGGCGCTTCCGCCCGAATGCCAAGGTTGTCAACATCTGCGACATGCCAATCGATGACATGGGCAGAATGGCGGCCATTGCTGGGCTCAAGAGCTTTAAGGACCTCGACTTTACCTACTACGGCCTGAACCACTTTGGCTGGTGGAAGAGCGTTACCAACAAGAAGACCGGGGAAGACCTAATGCCGCTTTTGAAAGAACATGTCAAGAAGAACGGCTACTACGTGGGCGGAGACTTCGACAAGGAAACCGAAGCCAGCTGGGTCGCAACTTTTAAGAAGGTTGCTGACTGCTACGCTTTGGACCCGACGACTCTGCCAAACAACTACATGCAGTACTACTACTTCCCGCAATACGAAGTGGAAAACGCCAACCCGCACTACACCAGAACCGATGAAATCCTGGAATACCGGCAAAAGATAGTCTTCGGTGAATGCGCCCGGATCGTCAAGGAAGGCACGGCCAAGGGCAACCTTTGGGAAAGCGAAGTTCACTCCAACTACATCATTGACATCTGCCACGCGATCGCCTTCAACACCCACGAGAAGTACCTGGCCAATATTCCGAACAACGGGGCCATCTGCAACTTCCCAGACGATGCTATCGTTGAAGTGCCTTGCCTCTTTGGCTCAAACGGCGTGCAGCCGCTGGTAGTCGGTGAAGCCGGCCGCTTCCAACTGGGTCTGATGATGGAACAAGTAACCTGCGAAAAGCTGGTTGTCGATGCTTATGAGCAAAAGTCCTACATCAAGATGCTGCAGGCCTTTACCTTGAACAAGACTGTTCCAGACGCTAGCGTGGCCAAGAAGATCCTGGACGACATGATGGTCGTCAACAAGCCTTACTGGCCGGATTTGAAGTAGTCAGAATGAATTGAAATAAAAAGAAGCAAGGAGGAAGATTGCTTATGATGCAGAAACTACAGAAATTCGGGGCGGCGATGTTCGTGCCTGTCCTGCTTTTCTCTTTCGCCGGTATCGTGGTTGCCTTAACCAGCCTGTTCAACAACCCGTTGATCTTTGGCTCACTGGCAAACACCAATACCTTCTGGTACGGTCTGTGGGACACCGTTCAACAAGGTGGCTGGACCGTCTTTAACCAAGTTGACATGCTCTTCGTGGTCGGCCTGCCAATCGGGCTGGCTAAGAAGGCCCACGGGCGGGCAGCCATGGAAGCCATCGTTACCTACTGGACTTTCAACTACTTTATCGCTGGTTTCCTGACCCACTGGGGTGCCTTCTTCGGCCTTAAGGACTACGTTAATACCCAGATCGTGGCCAACTCAGCCAACAATGGTTTGACCATGATTGCCGGGATCAAGACCCTGGACACCAGTATCGTTGGTTCCCTGGTCATCGCCGGTATCGTGGTTTGGCTGCACAACCGCTACTTTGACAAGAAATTGCCGGACTTCCTGGGTACCTTCCAGGGTTCAGCCTTCGTTGTCATCTTAGGCTTCGTGGCCATGTTCCCAGTTGCCTTCCTGACCTGCCTTATCTGGCCAAGGGTACAAATGGGCATCACTGGTTTGCAGGAATTCATGGCATCCAGCGGCTTGATCGGGGTTTGGATCTTCAACTTCCTGAACCGGGTCCTGATTCCAACTGGCCTGCACCACTTGGTTTACATTCCGTTCCAATACGGTCCGGCCGTGGTTGCCGGGGGCTTGCAACCATGGTGGCTCAAGCACTTGACTGAATTTGCCGAAAGCACTAAGAGCCTGAAGAGCCTGGCTCCAAACATGGGCTTCATGCTTTACGGGAATGAAAAAGTCTTCCTTGTGCCAGCCATCTGCCTGGCCTTCTACCACACTGCCAAGAAGGACAAGAAGAAGCAGACTTCAGCCTTGCTTTTACCAGCTGCTTTGACTTCATTCCTGGCCGGGATTACTGAACCTGTTGACTTTACCTACCTCTTCGCGGCTCCAATCCTCTGGGTTATCTACTCAGTTCTGGCCGCAACCATGAATACCACCATGTACATCTTCGGCGTTGTCGGCCAAATGACTGACGGGGCCATCGGGATTGCTTCCATGAACTGGCTGCCGCTGTGGGCTAACCACTGGCACACCTACATGGCCCAATTCATCATTGGTCTGATCTATGCCGTGATCATCTACTTCATCTTCCGCTTTATGATCGTCAAGTTCAACTACGCTACTCCAGGCCGGGAAGCTGACGACCAGGAAGTCAAGCTGATGAACAAGAAGCAATACAAGGAAGCCAAGGCTGCTGAACAAGCTGCTGAAGCTGCCGGGCAAAACTCCTCTGACCCATACATCGCGAGAGCTACGGCTTACACGACTCTCTTGGGCGGACCGGAAAACATTGCTGAAATCACTTCCTGCGCAACCCGTTTGCGGGTAACTGTCAAGGATCCTGACAAGGTCGGCGCCGATGCTGCCTTCAGAAAGAACCAGGCAGTCGGGGTTGTCCGTCACGGTTCAGCCATCCAGGTCATCGTTGGTCTGGACGTTGCCCAAGTTCTGGAAAGAATTGAAGATATTATTGCCGACAGCGGCAACACCGTTGCCAAGGCCGAAGTCGACCCTGATGAAGAAAAGGCCACCGGCTACCTGGACCTGCTGGGCGGCAGAAGCAACATTAAAGAACTGACTTCCTGCTCAACCAGAGTAAGAGTCCACGTCTTTGACACTAAGAAGGTTGCCGGCGACGACGACTTCAAGAAGTTCGGGGCCAGCGCCGTTGAAAGACGGGATGACCAGGAAATCGACATCGTGGTCGGCCTGGAAGCTGAACGGGTTGTCGACAAGATGAAGGAAATTATGTAAGTTTTTAAATTGGTCTAAGCCCATAAAAGTGCTATTCTGTTAACTAGGTGAAAACGTCAACAAGTTAGCAAGAGGAGACTTTTATGGCAGGACTAAAAGCACGAATCGTGGAAAAATCAAGTTATCTGAATCCATCGGATAAGAAGATCTTGAATTACTTGCTGAACAATGCCGCTGAATGCAGCGAACTCAGTCTGGCGAAATTGGCCAAGAAGCTTTATGTTTCAGAATCGGCCATTTTTCGCTTATGCAAAAAGATCGGTCTAAGTGGCTACAGCGAATTGAAATACGAGCTGGCAGATTTTTCCAAGGGGGAGAAGCGGATGGTTAAGCAGCAAGATACCTTCTCCGAGCGCCTGGTCAAGAATCTGCACTTAGAGCTCAGCTATTTCAGGACACTGGATTTTGAAAGCTTTTATTCGACCTTAAACCAGACAGAAAATATCTACATTTACACCACCGGCTGGCAGCAGGCGTCTATCGCCAGCTATCTCTCCAACCAGCTCCTGGTGAATGTGGGCAAGCCGACGGTTGTCATGCCATCAGCGATTAGTGAATTGAAGATGTCGAAGAATTGGCTGCAAGACCATGACCAATTGATTGTGATTTCCTTTTCCGGGGAAGATCCTGACTTGTGCCAGCTCCTGGATGAGCTGCACCTGCTCAATGAGCATTTGACGATTACTTCGCTGACGACCATCAAGGAGAGCCGGCTGGCCAGTCTGTCTGACTACAGTCTCTTTTTCCAGCCAAGTCTCTTCCATGAGAGCAACAGCACCAAGAACTGGGCTTTTAGTCCGGCTTATATAATGATTGATTTATTGATTAACGGCTACTGCGAGTGGCTGAGAAAAGAGGATGAATAATGCAAGAGAAAGCTTTGAATTGGCTAGACAGGTTGACTAAGTCCGCCCGTCTGACGCCGAAAAGAATTTTAAAGATCTACACCTTCGTCCTCTTTTTTGCCCCGCTAGCCTACCTGCTGCTCTTGCAGCTGCGGGCCGGGGCGGCCAAGCGGACGATCACTGACTTCATCGCGGCCAGTCCCGCGACCACGGTGTCAATTATCGTGGCGGCCGGTGACTTTCTCTTGGGTTACCTCTGCTGGATCGACGGAGAGGCCCTCTTGGCCGACCGGCGCCAGTACATGAAGTTCATGAAGCTGCAGCTGTGGACCCAGCTGATCGTTGGCAACTGGTTCTGTCTCCTCTTCGCTATTTTTGCTCTGCGGCGGGGAGAGGATTTACCTGAAGTGAGCAAGGTAAAGCCGAGCCAGCTGCTGTCCTTGACCTACTTGATTGCTTCTTTATTCGTAATTTGTTTTGTGTTCTATGTAGTTCTCGCCTTTAGAGCGGTGAAAGGTTGATATTCATGTTTAATTTCTTTAAAAAGTCCAAGTCAAAAGGCAATGAAGTCAAGGCGCCCATCAAGGGCAATCTGATTCCCCTGTCCGAAGTCAGCGATGACGTCTTCTCCCAAAAGATGCTGGGCGACGGTTTTGCCGTTAAGCCGACCGGCCAGGAAGTAGTTGCCCCGGTTTCCGGGACCATTACCACCCTGTTCCCGACCAAGCACGCTATCGGCATCAAGACGGCCGAAGGGCTGGAAGTCTTGATCCACTTGGGGATCGACACGGTGGAACTGAAGGGGGAACCCTTCAAGCTCTTCGTTGAGCAAGGCGATTCAGTCAAGGCTGGCGACAAGCTGGCAGAAATGGACATAGCCGACGTGGCTGACCACGGCCTGGACAACACGGTCATGGTGGTTTACACTAACATGGACCTGCTTAAAGAAGTTAAGGATGTCGACCCGCGCCCTGTAGAGGCGGGCGACGACGCACAGGAAATTGCCTTTAACTAAAGCGCGTGATGATTTTTACCATTTTTAACATTACTCTTTAATCCAAAACTTTTACTTTATACTTTTACTCCTCTATTTTAAAAAACTTTCTTTACTAACTCACAAATCGCCAGACTTTAAAAAACTTTCTTTACTAACTCACAAATCGCCAGACTGCTCCGGGACCTTTCCCGGGGCAGTTTTTTGCATGAAAAAAGCAGCCTTGCGGCTGCTTAGGCGAGGCTTTTAGCCATCATTTGGTGGGGGATGCCGGCTTCCATGAAGACGGGGCCGACATCGTGGTAGCCATTGGCCAGGTAGAAGTCCCGGGCACTGGCTTGGGCGTGCAGATAAAGTTCTTTGGTTAAGTTATTTGCCAAAACGTAGTTTTCAATGGCGCCTAACAGCTGGCTGGCAATCCCGCGGTGGCGGGCAGTCTTTTGCACGGCGACCCGGCCGATGTAGAAACGGCCTTCTTCGCTGAAGAAGCGGGCGGCCGCCAGGGCATTGCTTTGGTCTTCATTTAAAAGAAAGACATGGTAGGCAGAAAGGTCCTGGTCGTCCAGTTCAGGAACCGTGATTTCCTGCTCGGCAACGAAAACGTCATCGCGGATTCTGGACAGGCAGAAGACCTCCCGGGCAGAGAGCTCGTTAAAATGTTTGACTTGAATTTCTTTGCTGAAATCGTTTTTCTGACTTTTTTTCACGGTTAACAGGATCCTTTCCATAACTAGTTGATTATGTTTAGTCAGTGTAGCAGGCTAGAATGATTTGTCAAATTACTTACTTATTTTCTGAAGTTTTCAGATATTTTTCTGGTGATTTGCGATCTTTTAAAAAATCGCATATTTCTCCTTTCGTCCTCTATAACCACTAGGCCTTGTGTGCTGTAAATAAACGTGACACTAAATTTTGTAGATAACTAGTTGAGGTGAGTCATGTCAGAGTTAACAATTACTGATTTGCACGTAGAAATTGCCGGCAAGGAGATTCTCAAAGGGGTTAACTTGCAGCTGAAAACCGGGGAGATCCATGCCATTATGGGACCAAATGGGACGGGGAAGTCGACCCTGTCAGAAGCCATTATGGGCAACCCGGCATATAAGGTAACCCAGGGGTCGGTCAAGCTGGATGGGCAAGAGCTGCTGGATTTGCCAGTTGACGACCGGGCCCGAGCCGGCCTCTTTTTGGCCATGCAGTACCCGGCTGAAATCCCTGGCGTCAGCAACGCTGAATTCATCCGGGGGGGCTTTGAACGCCCACCGGCCGGAAGGCGATCCAGTCCCGGCCCGGGAATTCCTCCAGGAACTGTATGAAAAGATGGACTTTTTGGACATGAAGGCCGAAATGGCCCAGCGCTACTTGAACCAGGGCTTTTCCGGTGGGGAAAGAAGCGTAACGAGATCTAACAGATGCTGATGATCAAGCCCAAGTTCGCGATTTTAGACGAAATCGACTCCGGCCTAGACATTGATGCTTTGAAGGTGGTCTCTAAAGGGGTTAATGACCTGCGGGGGCCAGACTTCGGCGCCTTGATGATCACCCACTACCAGCGCCTTTTGGACTACGTTGTGCCTAGCAAGGTCCACGTTATGATGGGCGGCCGGGTCGTGGCTGAAGGCGGGCCGGACCTGGCCAAGCGCCTGGAAAAGGGAGGCTACACCAAGCTGCGCGACGAGCTGGGCCTGGAGATTGAACTGACGGATGAAGACGTTTAAGGAGGAAGCATGACCGCACAAGCATGGTTTGCAAAAATGCGGTCAGAAGCCTCTGCCGCTTTGCCGGACTTGCCTAGGTCCGACGTTGCCAAGGCGGACTACCGGGCCTGACCCCTGTCTTTGACCCGGCCCTTGCAAAATAGGGAAGCTTTTTCCATTGAAGCTGGGTCAGAATTTTGGGCAAAAACACGACCGCCTACTTAAAGCGGGTAGCCTGGGTCGGCCGGGACGCCAAGTTGGACTGGGCCATGGGGATGCTGAGCGACGGGAAGATTCTGTCTGACTATGACTCTGACCTTTACGTGCAGGGAGCCAGAGCCGAGATGAACGTGATCGCCATTACTATCGGCGACCAGCATGACGACCATGATGACGATGGGGATCACGGGCACGGCACAAAAAAGGAAGATGCTGGCCGGGGCGTCGATTTTGACCAAGACGGCAAACAGGGTCAAGGGAGCCAGAAAGGCATAGGCGAATTGGCTGAGGTAGCGGCTGGAAGAGCCCAGCTGCTTGATAAGACGGGTTTTGATCATGGAAGTTGGATCAGCCTTTCTAAAAAAACAAAAACAATAGTCCAAAATGGAATATAGGACATAAGGAACACAAGAAAAATTATGTGAAAAATGAAAAGGATTTGATAACTGTACCAGGGAAGAAAAAGTGAGGGAAAGGGCTGCCAACAGCCAAATAGCACGACGACTTTATTTTCAAAGCTCTTCTTATAAGAGATACAGACAAGCAGCGAAAGGCAAAAGAGGAGATAAAAGAGCAGATAAAAAACCAAAAACAAAATTATTTTTCCCGGCAAAAAGGGCAAAAAACGAACGAGGAATTCATTGAAGAATTAAAAAGAAAGATAAAGCAGAATAAGAGAAGCAGAAGCGGCAAGGCAAAATATTACAACTCTGCCGGCTGTACCCATGATAAAGCGAATGAAAAGGTGGATTTGACCTTTCAACAATAACGAGTATACTAATATTTGTTGTCGCGGCGAAGAAGGAATTCGCCGGAGACACGAAAAAGAAAATATCAAAAACTTGTTGACAAGAAGTCAACAAGCGAGTAAGATATAAAACGTTGCGTCACTAAGACGCAAGTTGGTACTTTGAAAACTGAACAAAGTTTCGCAGTGTGCGGGTCAAACAATGTTTGATCCAAACAAATAAGCGAAGTCAATTCGCAAGCAAATAATCTGGAGCAGATTAAAAAGACTCAATTTTCAAATTGAGAGTTTGATCCTGGCTCAGGACGAACGCTGGCGGCGTGCCTAATACATGCAAGTCGAGCGAGCTGAATTCAAAGATCCCTTCGGGGTGATTTGTTGGACGCTAGCGGCGGATGGGTGAGTAACACGTGGGCAATCTGCCCTAAAGACTGGGATACCACTTGGAAACAGGTGCTAATACCGGATAACAACATGAATCGCATGATTCAAGTTTGAAAGGCGGCGCAAGCTGTCACTTTAGGATGAGCCCGCGGCGCATTAGCTAGTTGGTGGGGTAAAGGCCTACCAAGGCAATGATGCGTAGCCGAGTTGAGAGACTGATCGGCCACATTGGGACTGAGACACGGCCCAAACTCCTACGGGAGGCAGCAGTAGGGAATCTTCCACAATGGACGCAAGTCTGATGGAGCAACGCCGCGTGAGTGAAGAAGGTCTTCGGATCGTAAAGCTCTGTTGTTGGTGAAGAAGGATAGAGGCAGTAACTGGTCTTTATTTGACGGTAATCAACCAGAAAGTCACGGCTAACTACGTGCCAGCAGCCGCGGTAATACGTAGGTGGCAAGCGTTGTCCGGATTTATTGGGCGTAAAGCGAGCGCAGGCGGAATGATAAGTCTGATGTGAAAGCCCACGGCTCAACCGTGGAACTGCATCGGAAACTGTCATTCTTGAGTGCAGAAGAGGAGAGTGGAACTCCATGTGTAGCGGTGGAATGCGTAGATATATGGAAGAACACCAGTGGCGAAGGCGGCTCTCTGGTCTGCAACTGACGCTGAGGCTCGAAAGCATGGGTAGCGAACAGGATTAGATACCCTGGTAGTCCATGCCGTAAACGATGAGCGCTAGGTGTTGGGGACTTTCCGGTCCTCAGTGCCGCAGCAAACGCATTAAGCGCTCCGCCTGGGGAGTACGACCGCAAGGTTGAAACTCAAAGGAATTGACGGGGGCCCGCACAAGCGGTGGAGCATGTGGTTTAATTCGAAGCAACGCGAAGAACCTTACCAGGTCTTGACATCCTGCGCTACACCTAGAGATAGGTGGTTCCCTTCGGGGACGCAGAGACAGGTGGTGCATGGCTGTCGTCAGCTCGTGTCGTGAGATGTTGGGTTAAGTCCCGCAACGAGCGCAACCCTTGTCTTTAGTTGCCATCATTAAGTTGGGCACTCTAAAGAGACTGCCGGTGACAAACCGGAGGAAGGTGGGGATGACGTCAAGTCATCATGCCCCTTATGACCTGGGCTACACACGTGCTACAATGGGCAGTACAACGAGAAGCAAACCCGCGAGGGTAAGCGGATCTCTTAAAGCTGTTCTCAGTTCGGACTGCAGGCTGCAACTCGCCTGCACGAAGCTGGAATCGCTAGTAATCGCGGATCAGCACGCCGCGGTGAATACGTTCCCGGGCCTTGTACACACCGCCCGTCACACCATGGAAGTCTGCAATGCCCAAAGTCGGTGGGATAACCTTTATAGGAGTCAGCCGCCTAAGGCAGGGCAGATGACTGGGGTGAAGTCGTAACAAGGTAGCCGTAGGAGAACCTGCGGCTGGATCACCTCCTTTCTAAGGAAAACGGATGGATGGAGAGCAGAAATGCTAAAAGAAGTCCACCAGTTACGGAAGCACACTGCAAAAGAAACTTTGTTCAGTTTTGAGAGTATCAGCTCTCACTTGTACGTTGAAAACTGAATATCTTAATTCCAAGAAAAAACCGAGAATCATTGAGAACAATGAAAACATTGCAAAGCGACCGAGAGAGTTCGAAAGAACAAACTTGCAAGGTCAAGTGAAGAAGGGCGCACGGTGAATGCCTTGGCACTGGAAGCCGATGAAGGACGCAACTAACCGCGAAAGTCTTCGGGGAGCCGTAAGTAGGCTTTGATCCGGAGGTCTCCGAATGGGGGAACCCAGCATGTGCAGACATGCTATCCTTAAGTGAATACATAGCTTAAGGAAGGAACACGCAGCGAACTGAAACATCTAAGTAGCTGCAGGAAGAGAAAGAAATATCGATTTCCCAAGTAGCGGCGAGCGAACAGGAAAGAGCCCAAACCGGCAGATTTATCTGCCGGGGTTGTAGGACTGAGACATGGCACTTCAGAGGATAGCAGAAGCGTTTGGGAAAACGCGCCAGAGAGGGTGAGAGCCCCGTAAGCGAAATCCAAAGAAGGCCTATCAGTATCCTGAGTAGGGCGGGACACGTGAAATCCCGCTTGAATCCGCGAGGACCATCTCGCAAGGCTAAATACTAACCAGTGACCGATAGTGAACCAGTACCGTGAGGGAAAGGTGAAAAGAACCCCGGGAGGGGAGTGAAAGAGAACCTGAAACCGTGTGCCTACAAGTAGTCAGAGCCCGTTAACGGGTAATGGCGTGCCTTTTGTAGAATGAACCGGCGAGTTGCGTTAGTCAGCAAGGTTAAGTCAGAAAAGACGGAGCCGCAGCGAAAGCGAGTCTGAATAGGGCGAGCAGTTGGCTGACGCAGACCCGAAACCAAGTGACCTACCCATGACCAGGTTGAAGGCGCGGTAAAACGCGCTGGAGGACCGAACCCACGTAAGTTGAAAATTGCGGGGATGAGTTGTGGGTAGCGGTGAAATTCCAAACGAACTTGGAGATAGCTGGTTCTCTCCGAAATAGCTTTAGGGCTAGCCTCGCAAAGAGGATGCTGGAGGTAGAGCTCTGTTTGGACTAGGGGCCCGTCAAGGGTTACTGAATTCAGATAAACTACGAATTCCAGACATTTATGTGCGGGAGTCAGACTACGAGTGATAAGATCCGTAGTCGAAAGGGAAACAGCCCAGATCACCAGTTAAGGTCCCAAAATTCATGCTAAGTGGAAAAGGATGTGGAGTTGCGCAGACAACTAGGACGTTGGCTCAGAAGCAGCCATCATTCAAAGAGTGCGTAATAGCTCACTAGTCGAGTGACGCCGCGCCGAAAATTTACCGGGGCTAAGCATGATACCGAAACTGTGGATGTGCATTTATGCACGTGGTAGGAGAGCGTTCTAGCGGCGGTGAAGCATGACCGAGAGGACATGTGGAGCTTCTAGAAGTGAGAATGCCGGTATGAGTAACGAAAGACAGGTGAGAATCCTGTCCGCCGCAAGACTAAGGTTTCCTGGGGCAGGCTCGTCCGCCCAGGGTAAGTCGGGACCTAAGGCGAGGCCGAGAGGCGTAGTCGATGGACAACAGGTTGAAATTCCTGTACTGCACCGAATCGTTATGAGCGATGGAGGGACGCAGGAGGCTAGCAGCGCGTGGTGCTGGATACCACGTTCAAGCGTCAAGTCTGAGAGTGAGTCAAATGCTTGCTTTCATAAGGACAAGGCGTGATGAGGAGCGAAATTAAAGTAGCGAAGGCTGCGACGTCACACTGCCGAGAAAAGCTTCTAGCCAGAAACGGTGCACCCGTACCGCAAACCGACACAGGTAGTCGAGGAGAGTATCCTCAGGTGAGCGAGAGAACTCTCGTTAAGGAACTCGGCAAAATGGCCCCGTAACTTCGGGAGAAGGGGCGCTGGTCGCAAGATCAGCCGCAGTGAAAAGGCCCAAGCAACTGTTTATCAAAAACACAGGCATCTGCAAAATCGTAAGATGAAGTATAGGTGCTGACACCTGCCCGGTGCTGGAAGGTTAAGAGGAGAGCTTAGCGCAAGCGAAGGTTTGAATTGAAGCCCCAGTAAACGGCGGCCGTAACTATAACGGTCCTAAGGTAGCGAAATTCCTTGTCGGGTAAGTTCCGACCTGCACGAAAGGTGTAATGATTTGGGCACTGTCTCAACGAGAGACTCGGTGAAATTATAATACCCGTGAAGATGCGGGTTACCCGCGACAGGACGGAAAGACCCCATGGAGCTTTACTGCAGTTTAATATTGGGTATCTGTCAAGCATGTACAGGATAGGTAGGAGCCGGAGAAGATAGGACGCCAGTCTTATCAGAGGCGCTGGTGGGATACTACCCTTGCTTGACGGATGCTCTAACTCAGGCCTGTGATCCAGGCCGAGGACAGTGTTTGACGGGCAGTTTGACTGGGGCGGTCGCCTCCTAAAGTGTAACGGAGGCGCCCAAAGGTTCCCTCAGAATGGTTGGAAATCATTCGCAGAGTGTAAAGGCAAAAGGGAGCTTGACTGCGAGAGAGACAACTCGAGCAGGTACGAAAGTAGGGCTTAGTGATCTGGTGGTACCGCATGGAAGGGCCATCACTCAACGGATAAAAGCTACCCTGGGGATAACAGGCTTATCTCCCCCAAGAGTTCACATCGACGGGGAGGTTTGGCACCTCGATGTCGGCTCGTCGCATCCTGGGGCTGAAGTTGGTCCCAAGGGTTGGGCTGTTCGCCCATTAAAGCGGCACGCGAGCTGGGTTCAGAACGTCGTGAGACAGTTCGGTCCCTATCCGTCGTGGGCGCAGGAAATTTGAGAGGAGCTGTCCTTAGTACGAGAGGACCGGGATGGACGCACCGCTGGTGTACCAGTTGTCTTGCCAAAGGCATCGCTGGGTAGCTATGTGCGGACGGGATAAGCGCTGAAAGCATCTAAGTGCGAAGCCCCCCTCAAGATGAGATTTCCCATTTCTTCAAGAAAGTAAGACACCTCAGAGACGATGAGGTAGATAGGCCGGGAGTGGAAGAGCCGTGAGGCTTGGAGCAGACCGGTACTAATCAGTCGAGGACTTGACCAAAAGAGCAAAGCAATGAGGTTTTGACTTGGAAGAGATATTCAGTTTTGAGCGTGCAAGCTCAAGCAAGAGTGCGGTGGCAATAGCAAGAAGGATACACCTGTTCCCATGCCGAACACAGTAGTTAAGCTTCTTAACGCCGAAAGTAGTTGGTGGGAAACTGCCTGCGAGGATAGGAAGCTGCCGCGCGAATCAAGAGTCAGACGGAAGTCTGGCTCTTTTTGTTTTCTATTGTGTTTCTTGCTATTTATCAGCAAATCTTTACTCTCTATTTATCTGTTTACTGCTAATCGCCTGTAATCCCCTCTCTTACCTGCTGTTAGTTGCTTATGGCCCATCTACTTAAGGCATTTTCTACAGCGCTGAAAGGGAGGAGAGACTAACAGGATACTTGCTTATCTCCTTTGGCCACACTAAAAGCCTGTCTCCAGCTGGAAACAGGCTTCTTTAATTCATAATTTAAGAGAACAGGATAAGGCTTAAGCCACTTTTTCCTGCTTCCACTTCAGACCGATGCCGGTAAAGCCGCTGAGGATAGAGAAGACAGGTGACAGGAGGCTGAACATGGTGAAGGGGAGGAAGTCCAGAACTGGTACGCCTAAGGCTGAAGCCACAAAGGAACCAGCCACCCCCCAAGGGATCAAGTAGTTGATGACGCTGCCCCCGTCTTCCAGGGCCCGGCTGAGGGCCAGGGGGTCAAGACCGATCCGCTTGTAAGCAGGCTTAAAGGCGTTGGCCGGCAGGATAACGGACAGGTATTGTTCACCGACGAAGAGGTTGATCCCAATCCCGGCCATGATTGTCGTCAAGATCAGCCGACCCGGCTTCTTAAGGCGTTCAACCAGAGGCTTCATGGCGCTGTCGATAATGCCCAGGTGCATCAAGATTCCGCCCAGGGCCAGGGTCATGATGATCAAGGAAACAGTCCCCATCATGCTGGAGATCCCGCCCCGGGTCAAGAGGGCGTCAACGGTCTTGTTGCCGGAATTTGAAACGTAGCCGGATTCAATCAGCGTTGCCAGCTTTTGCATCTTGAAGCCCGGATTTTGGACAAAAATTATGGCAACGGACAAGAAGATGTTGGCAAAAAGCGTTTGAATGGCTGGCACCTTTTTCCAGGCGCAGGCGAACATCAAGATGATCGGCAAGGCTGACCAGAAGGAAACTGAGAAGTTTTGGCGGAGGCTGCTTTCTACGGCAGCGATGCCGGATAAGGAAGTTGCCTTATTGCTCTGGCCCAGGAAGAAGAAAAAGAGCAAAGAGCCGATAAAGGCGGGAATGGTTGACCACATCATATTCTTGATATGCTCAAAGAGGTCAGTTTCAGCTACCGCGGAAGCCAGGTTGGTTGAGTCAGACAGAGGGGACATCTTGTCGCCGAAGACGGCGCCGGAGATAATCGCCCCAGCTGTCAAAGCCGGGTTGATGTCTAAAGTGCTCCCCATCCCAAAGAGGGCGATCCCGACGGTGGACACGGTCGTAAAGCCGGACCCGATGGCTAGGCCGACCAAAGAGCAGACCAGGAAGACCGAGGGAACGAAGAAGTGGCTGCTGATCATATGAAAGCCCAGGACCATCAAGAATGGAATAATCCCGGCCTGGATCCAGACAGCAATCAAGGTCCCAATTAAAAGGAAGAGAAAGATCGGGACAATGGCCGTGGAAATCCCCTGGCTGATCCCCTTCATGACTTCTTCCCACTCAAAGCCGCGGATCTGCAGCCAGAAGATGAGCAAGGCGATGACAGTCAAGACCGGGATCTGCGGGGACATGCCAAAGCCGATGACGCCCCAGCCCAGCATGACCAGCAGCAAAATAAGAATAGTTACTGCTTCTTTAAAACTGATTTGTTTTTTCATGTGTTTGTTCCTTAGTTAAATCTGTATTTGCTTTTGCCAGTTTAAACCAAGACTTGATATCGCTTCATATTTCTCCTTTCTGCAAACAAAAAGCCCCAGCCGAGTCGGTTGACTCAGGCTGGGGCGCTTATAGGCACGGTACCACCCAACTTTGCAGCATGCTGCACTTACTTTAGCCGTAACGGGGCTGGACCGGTCGAGTTGCTTGATCCCGTAATTTGCTGCTCCAGGCCTGTCCGGTTCGCATCAACCACCGGTTTTCTGAGCGCTGAGCCTGGCTGCTACTAAAAGATCACTCGAATTTTTATGTTTCCTACTATAACATTATGAGCTTTGTTAAGCAACGCTTTTGCTAATTCTTTTTTAAGCAGGCGGGAAGACAATAGCCAAAAACGATGAAAAGTGAGACCGGCTTTCAATTGATTTGCAGATATCGTCTGTTTTGGAGGAAAAAGACGCAAAAAAGCAGAAAAAATCTCTCAAAAGGGTTTGACGGACCCGGAAAAGTTTGCTAATATTAATGTACATGACTTGGAGTAGTACTCAAGTGGCTGAAGAGGCGCCCTTGCTAAGGGTGTAGGTCGGGAAACCGACGCCAGAGTTCGAATCTCTGCTACTCCGTTATAACAACAAATATATAAGACAAGCGACTGATTTGACTGAATCAGCCGCTTTTTTTCAGCTAATAAGTATTTTTCTTTTCTTAATTAAAACTGGTATTTTTCGCAAAAATGCAATTTTTGGGCCTCTTTTTGCGTTATTGTAATGCATTTTCAGTCATAGAGATAAAATTAACGAAAAAGTTGAAAAAGGTTTCAAGAAAGTGCTCCACGTAAGCGCTTTTTATTGTATAATAGGAACGTACCGAAGTTTTTGAGGAGGAAATATCATGGTAGGAATTGTTTTAGCTAGCCATGGCGGTTTCGCGGACGGTATTGCCGAATCCGCGCAAATGCTCTTTGGCCCACAAGACAATTTTGCCCATGTCATTCTGAAGCCTTCTGAAGGCCCAGATGATATTAAGGGTAAGATGAATGAAGCGATTGCTTCTTTTGCAGACCAGGAAGAAGTTTTGTTCCTGGTTGACCTGTGGGGTGGCACGCCTTTCAACCAGGCAAACGGTTTGCTCGACGGTCACGACAAGTGGGCAATCGTTTCCGGTTTGAACTTGCCAATGGTAGTTGAAGCCTTGACCCAAAGAATGATCAATGACAAGGCTACCGCGCAAGACATCGCGACTGCGATCATTAAGCCAGCTAAGGATGGTATCAAGACCAAGCCTGAAAGCTTAATGCCTGCAGTGGAAAAGGCAGCTGCACCTGCAGCCGCAGCTGGCGCTCCTAAGGAAGCAATCCCAAAAGGGACTGTTTTGGGCGACGGTCACATTAAGATCGTTGGTGCCAGAATTGACTCACGTTTGTTGCACGGTCAAGTTGCAACTGGTTGGATTCCAGCACTTCACCCAGACCGGGTTATCGTGGTTTCTGACAAGGTTGCCAAGGACGACCTGCGCAAGAGCATGATCCGTGAAGCTGCTCCAGCTGGTACGGTAGCACACACCGTTCCATTGTGGAAGATGAAGGAAATCTATGAAGACCCGCGTTTTGGTAATACGCGCGCCTTCTTGTTGTTTGAAAACCCAGAAGATGCTTTGCAAACGATCAAGAACGGCGTAGACATCAAGACTTTGAACGTCGGCTCCATGTCATACAGCAAGGGCAAGGTTAACGCCAACAACGTTCTGTCCATGGATCAGACTGACGTCGACACTTTCCGCGAACTCGAAAAGATGGGCATCAAGTTCGACGTCCGCAAGGTTCCTTCAGACACCCCTGAAAACATGGATTCAATTCTTAAGAAGGCACAAAGCCTGCTCGATGAACAAAAGTAGTGGGAAAAGGAGTTAAAAATGGACTTAAATGCTATTCAAGTCATCCTGGTGATTGTGGTAGCTTTCCTGGCCGGGATGGAAGGTATCCTGGATGAATGGGAATTCCACCAACCATTGGTTGCATGTACTTTAATCGGTTTAGTTACTGGCAATCTTACCTTGGGTATTATGCTCGGTGGTTCTTTGCAAATGATCGCTTTGGGTTGGGCCAACATCGGTGCCGCTGTCGCACCTGACGCAGCTTTGGCCGCTGTTGCCTCAGCCATCATTTTGATCAAGGGTGGTCAAGGTACCAAGGGTATCGGGACTGCCACTGGCTTGGCCATCACTTTGGCCGTTGCCGGTCTATTCTTGACCATGTTGGTCCGGACTATTTCAACTGCCATCGTTCATATCATGGACAAGTACGCCGAAAAAGGTAACTGGCGCATGATCAACGTATGGCAATGGATCGCTGTCTGCTTGCAGGGTCTGCGCATTGCTATTCCAGCTGTCTTGTTGCTTGCTATTCCAACTGAAACTGTTAGAAGCGCACTGGCTGCTATGCCAGCCTGGCTGTCAGCTGGTATGACCATCGGTGGTGGTATGGTTGTTGCCGTAGGTTACGCTATGGTTATCAACATGATGGCCAGCCGTGAAGTATGGCCATTCTTCGCCATTGGTTTCGCTTTGGCCGGCGTTAAGGACTTGACTTTGATTGCTTTGGGTGCGATTGGTTTATCTATGGCCTTGATGTACCTCGCTTTGGAAGAAAAGGTAAGCAAAGGCTCTGGCGATGCTGCTGCAGCTGGTACTGGTGACCCGCTGGGCGACATTATTGATGACTATTAGAAATCAAGCCAGAAAGGAGAGATAAATCATGACCGCCAATTGCAAGAATAAATTGAACACTTACCATAACATCTGGTAGATTTTGACTATCTACGCCGGTAAATGCGGTCAAGTTCGGTGTCAAAGTACTCTTCTGGAGTCTTGTAGTTTAAGATCTTCCGAGGAAGAGAGTTGCACCATACCTCGATCTTAGCAATATCTTCCACACTGTACTTATCCATACGGTCTCCCTTGGGAATATAGCGTCTGATAAGCCCGTTGTGCCGTTCTACGCTGCCTTTATCACAAGATGTATAAGGATGAGCGTAGTACACAAGAGTCTTGGAAACTTGCTCAAGATTGGATAGATCTGCGAACTCAGATCCGTTGTCAGTTGTGATAGACTTAAAGATTTGATTCCATTTGGATCCGTAGTACTCTCGAAGCTTATCAAATGCCTTCATAACGCTAGCTGAGGTCTTATCCTCAATCTTGATCATGAAGAACTGACGCGTCTTTCGTTCGCACAGAGTAAGCAACACATCGTCGTCCTTAGTCTTGTGTCCAAGAACCAGATCGCATTCCCAGTGGCCAAAGTCCTTACGGCTTTCGATTCTAGGACTACGTTCATCGATGCTTCGTCCCAGGATACGCTTGTTTACACGGGCACGACGAGTCTTAGTATTGCGCTTGACCTTCTCTGGAAGATCACCGTTCTTGATGTCCATTAGGCCCAAGTCAACGTAGTTATACAGAGTTTTGGTTGATACGACCTGATCTTTCTGGAAGATTCCCTTGGCCAAAGCATAACCCACGCAAGCATCAAGAGACCAGCCTTGATTATGAAAGCAGTGGGAAACATAGTCGATGAACTTATGTCTGCGAAGAAACAAGCTCTTGCGGCCGCATTCGCTTCTATGTAGTTCGTAAGTGCTTTGCCCTTCGACAGCTTTATACCGCCTCACATTGCCGGTATACAGGGATACTGTGCCTCTTTTGAGCTCATATCCGACCGTGCTTGGTGAGCAGTTAAGTTCTCTAGCTATAGCACGATTAGAGTAGCCCTTAGAGTGCAGCTCCTGGATTGTAGTCCGGTCGTTTAGCGTAAGGTGCTTGCCCTTTTGGTGTGGTTTAGTGTTAGAATAAGAATGATCCATTTTAACCTCTCTAGAAATGTTTGTGGTAATTCATATTCTACCAGATGGTTGAAATGGATTTTTTGTGCTCTAATCCAGTGAAAACGATTTTTCTTACTGGATCGGAACAGTGTTCAGTTTAATTTTACAATCGGCGGATAAATCATGACTGAAAAGAAAGTAACTTTATCAAAGCGTGATCGTTGGGACGTTATGTGGCACTCACAATTTCTGCAAGGTTCATGGAACTACGAAAGAATGCAGAACGGTGGTTGGGCCTACAGTATGATCCCAGCTTTAAGAAAGCTGTACCCAAACAAGGAAGACATGGCTGCTGCTTTGCAACGTCACCTAGTCTTCTTTAACACTCACCCTTACTTGGCTTCACCAATCATTGGTGTTACCCTGGCTTTGGAAGA
Organism: Lactobacillus delbrueckii subsp. jakobsenii ZN7a-9 = DSM 26046; assembly: GCF_001888925.1. Classification (NCBI taxonomy): domain Bacteria; kingdom Bacillati; phylum Bacillota; class Bacilli; order Lactobacillales; family Lactobacillaceae; genus Lactobacillus; species Lactobacillus delbrueckii. The sequence goes on along the minus strand of NZ_CP018218.1, from coordinate 29,115 downwards.
AGACAAGGCTAATGGCGTTGAAGTTGACGACGAAGCTATCCAAGGTGTTAAGGTTGGTATGATGGGGCCTTTGGCCGGTGTCGGTGACCCAGTCTTCTGGTACACTGTTCGTCCAATCCTCGGTGCCCTTGGTGCCTCAATGGCCATCAACGGTAACATCCTCGGGCCAATCCTCTTCTTCATTCTTTGGAACCTGATCCGTATCGCCTTCTTGTGGTACACTCAAGAATTGGGTTACAAGGCTGGTGCCGCTATCAGCTCCGACCTTTCAGGTGGTTTGCTGAAGAAGGTTACCCGTGGGGCTGCCATGATGGGTATGTTCGTCCTGGGTGCCTTGATCGAACGTTGGGTAAGCATCAACTTCACTCTGAAGGTTTCAGAAGTGCCAATCCAAAAGGGTGGTTACATCGACTGGACCAAGCTGCCAAGCGGTACTGCTGGTATCAAGGAAGCCTTGACCGAACAAGCTGCTGGTCTATCCTTGACTAATACCAAGGTTACTACTCTGCAAGACAACTTGAACATGCTGGTTCCAGGTTTGGCAGGTCTGCTGCTTACCTTCCTTTGCATGTGGCTCTTGAAGAAGAAAGTTTCTCCAATCGTTATCATCTTGGGGATCTTCGTTGTTGGTATCCTCTTCCACGTATGGGGCTTGATGTAAGATTAACAAATGGCTCAATCAATGAATAAGACCGTTGATCTGGCTATATCCGGAACTTGGTTCCGGGCCATGACTACCTATGGTAAAGTCATGATCGGCGATGAAGCTTTTGAATTCTATAACGAGAAGAATGTTGAAGACTATATCCAGATTCCTTGGGATCAGATAACTTATGTAGTCGCGGACGTTCACTTCAAAGGGAAGTACATTCCCCGCTTTGAGATCCGGACTAAGAAGGATGGGAAGTTCATCTTTATTACCAAGGATCCGAAGAAGACTCTGCGGGCGATCCGTAAGTATGTCCCGGCCGACCACATGCGGCAGGCTTTGGGAGTTTGGGATACGATCAAGCTCTTCTTTACTCGCAAAAAGAAATAGAATGGAAATAAGCCCGGACCAAGTCCGGGCTTATTTTTGTGCGGTAATGTTAAAAATCTCCGTGTTATACTGAAAAGAGAGTTTTGCCAATGGAGGATCGACATGAAAGCAAAGCAGGCGTATAAGCTGGTGGATCAGCTCCGCAATCCAGGACCAAGGAATTACTATATCGATTGTTTTCCAAAAATGGAGCCGCCAGACAATTTGAGATATTTGAGTGCTTGAGGTCGCATACGATTGGCGAAGCCTACGCGGACAAAATGCTCCTGTTGCTGTTAATGCTGGTCAGCCAGTATGAGACACACATTTTTTGGATCATGATCTGGCTAAAGAAACTTATCCTGACTTGCTTGACCTAGCTGCCTGTGGCTGATCTGCTGGAGATCAGCAAGAAGTTAGTTGATTGTGACAGACCATTACCTCTGGGTAAATGTCCTTTTTAGGGACAAGAAGCACTCTATTCCTTGCTCCGGATCGAAAGCGGCATTGATGCTGATCTGTATAAGCTTTCTAAGAAGTCCAAGAAGCTGGTTAATAAGCTGTTTAAGCGTAACGGCCTCTTCTTGGTGAAATACTAAAGTACATAAAAAAGCTGACCTTGCGGTCAGCTTTTGTTGTATCTCATTAATTATTTTGCTGCTTCTTTTTTCTTATTGAAGGCCTTGCTGAAACCATAGAGGACAGCGAAGGTAATCAAAGCCGTGATCATTGGGACCCGGTAGCTATCAAGGAAGAGGAGCAGGATAACTATGGCACCGAAGAAGGCCAAGAGCAGGTAGTCAAGGTATGGGTAAGCTGGCAGTTGGAATTCATGTAGCTGGTCCTTTGGCGTAACCTGCCGGTAGCGCAGGTGGGTCAAGGTCATGATGATCCAGATCAAAAGGAACATGCTGGTTGCCATTGATGAGATGAAGCTGAAGGCTTCGTCCCCCATAGTCATGGTGATCAAAGGTGCGCAGATGATGATTAAGGCTGAGAAGACCAGGCCTCTCATTGGCAATTGCCGGAGGTTGAGCTGGCCGAAGAACTTGCTCCACTTGCTTTCCCCGCCTAAAGTAACGGAGAAGAGCAGGCGGCCGGCACTGTAGAGGAAGCTGTTGGTTGCTGAAATAGCTGCCGTGATGACCACGAAGTTGATCAAGTTGCCGGCCCCCTTAAAGCCTGCTCCCATCAAAGCTTGGACGAATGGTGAGCTGAAAGTTGAAACCTTGTTCCATGGCAGGATCACCAAAATCCCGATAATTGCCAAAACGTAGAAGAGGATGATTCTCAGTGGCAATTCATTGATCGCGCTCCGGATAGTCTTGCGCGGATCCTTGGCTTCAGCGGCTGTCAGCCCGATCAGTTCCACCCCGATGAAGGAGAAGATAACCATCTGGAAGCCTTGCAAGAAGCCGCCTGCCCCGTTGTTGAAAAAGCCGTCAGCGTACAGGTTGCTAAAGCTGGACTGGCCGTACTTGGTTGAACCGGAGCTCAGCAGCATGAAGGCCGCGAAGATAACGAAGCCGACGATCATCAAAATCTTGATGATAGCGAAGGCAAACTCCAGGTTTCCGAAGAAGCGGGTAGAGATCAAGTTGATCAAGAGCAGGACCGCGACTGAGAGCACCCCGGGTAGCCAGGTCGGCAGGTTGGGCAGCCAGGACTTGAAGTAGATGCCTAAGGCCGTCGTTTCCGCCATGGCCAGGATCAGCCAGCTGAGCCAGTAAAGATAGCCAGTCACCTTGCCGATGTCCTTGCCGAGATATTTTTCAATAAACTCGATATAGGTGTGCTTCTTTAAGTCAGATAAGATCAGTTCACCCAGGGCCCGCATCAAGATAAAGAGGAAGAGGCCGACGATGATGTAGATCAAGATGACTGCCGGCCCTGCCTTCTGGATGCTGTTGCCGACCCCAAGAAAGAGGCCGGTCCCGATCGTCCCGCCTAGGGCAATCAGCTGAATGTGGGCATTGGTCAGTGTCCGTTTGTATGTACTTTGTGTTTTCTTTTCTTCCATAAGACCTCCATTGAGTTACATGAAATATTTTAACACAAGCTAGCAGAAAGTGAAATTAATTTAAGGAAATAGTCTATAAGGAAAAGGAATCTTAAGAAATAGGGCAATTTGTCCTCTTGCAAAAATGACTGGGATTATCTACGATTAGGATAAAGAAGGAAAAATAAGCGATTAAAGTTAGGAGCAAGGCAAATGTACGGCTTGATCAATCAACCAGCGGTCTTCATGACGGAAGACGACCTCAAATCCAGAAGAGATGAACTTTTATACGGCTGGGCTGTCAAGGCAACCGGGAAAAAGGAAGACTTTTGGTACGTAACCAGTCATTACGGCTATAAGGGCTACGTGCCAAAGGCCGCGGTAACTCCAGTTAGCCTGAAAGAAATCAAGGCGCGGGAGGTCAAAATCATCCGGCGGCCAGTAATTGACGTTCTGGCTGAGCCCAAGGTTTCAGCCGACATTCTGTTGACGGTTTATAAGGGCAGCCTGCTTAACGTGATGGATGAGCTTGTGGACGGCTATTACAAGGTTAAGCTCTTGGACGGACGAAGCGGCTGGGTTTCCAAGACGGCCTTGGCAAAGCGGCTGGATGAAGATGACTTCTTGTGGTCAGCAGATCCGGAATACTTTTTGCTTCAAGCCAAGCCGGATGAAGAAAGCTTCAGAAAGCAGGTAACGGAGACCGCCAAGGAGTACTTGGGCTACCAGTACCGGTGGGCGGGCAAGAGCCCCTTGGGGATCGACTGCTCGGGCCTAGTCTTCATGAGCTATATGCTAAACGGGGTCCTGCTCTGGCGGGACGCGGAAATCAAAGAAGCCTGGCCGGTGCACGAGATTGAGTTTGAAGACCTGCGGCCGGGGGACTTGATTTATTTCTCAGGACATATTGCCATGTACCTGGGCCACGGCAAGTACATTAACTCAACTGGCTATAAGGAGCACTTCGGGGTAGCCATCAGCAGCCTTCGTAAGGAAGACCCTAACTACCGAGCCGACCTCTTCCAGATGATCGAGAAGTGCGGCTCCCTGTTTTAAGAGGAATGAACTGGTCCCAATTGCTTATGCTATAATCGAGTAAATGAAGTACTTGGCTGGGATTGGGGCAGGCCTGGTCAGCATCAGTATTTTTGACTATTTAGCGCCAAAAAAGACTTAGCGTTGATAACAAATAAGTGCAAAAAAATAGTGGACCTTCCATCTGAGGAAGTTCCACTATTTTTTTGTCTTACTTGCTAAAGCCGTCAGGATGCTTTTGGTGCCAGTTCCAAGCGCTGGCGATGATGTCGTCGACATTTTCGTACTTCGGACTCCAGCCCAGCACCTTCCGGGCCTTGCTTGAGTCAGCAACGAGTGAGTCCGGGTCACCGCCGCGGCGTGGCCCGATAGTATAAGGAATGTCAACGCCGGTAACCTTGATGGCGGCCTTCAGGATTTCCAAGTTGGAGAAGCCGGTGGCCGTACCCAGGTTGAAGACGTCGCTTTGGTTAGTTTCCATCAAGTGCTTCAAAGCCAGGACGTGGGCGTCGATCAAGTCAACCACGTGCACGTAGTCGCGGACGTTAGTACCATCCTTGGTGTCGTAGTCGTCGCCAAAAATAGTAAAGTCACCGCCGCCAGCCAGGGCAGCCTTCATGATGTTAGGAATCAAGTGGGTTTCTGGATGGTGGTCTTCACCGATTGATCCGTCCAGGGAAGCACCCGCCACGTTGAAGTAACGCAGGGCGATGGACTTGATCCCGTTAGCCTTGTCAGCCCAGTGCATGATCTTTTCCATCATCATCTTGGTTTCCCCGTAAGGGTTGATTGGGTTAAGCGGAGTTTCTTCAGTGATTGGCAGCTTTTCAGGGATGCCGTAAGTCGCAGCGCTGGATGAGAAGACCAGGTACTTAACCCCGGTTTCTTCCATGGCTTCCAGCAGGCTGATCATGCCGGATACATTGTTCTTGTAGTACTTCAGCGGCTTCTTGACTGATTCGCCGACCAAAGAGTAAGCAGCAAAGTGCATTACGGCTTCGATCTTTTCCTTCTTCAAGACGTCAGTTACCGCATCCTTGTCCAAAAGGTCAACTTGGTAAAACTTGGCCTTTGGGTCAATAGCTTCCTTGTGACCAGTGAACAGTGAGTCCAAAACGACTACGTCATTGCCATCGGCAACCAGCCGTCTTACAGCGTGGGAGCCGATGTAGCCAGCACCACCTACAACTAAAATTTTCATGTTTACTCCTTTTTTATACTTTTTTGCAAAACCTAACTGATACCTAGTATAACAGAAAATGCTTTCCCCGGCTGAAGCAATTACAGGGCAATCGCCTTGTTGGCCTTGGCCAAAAGACTGGCCGGAATCGCCTGGTGCAGGTGCCAGACAAAGGAAACCGGCCGCTCGCCTGCACTTGAAACATAATCCGCGTTGCCTAAGAAAGTGTAAGCTGCTGTATAATTTCCCTGCTTTTTAAACTCTCTGACAAAAAGAGAAATCAGATTGCCGGTCTCACCCTGGTGGATATAGCGCTGGATCTTCGGACTGGCTGGCCGGTCCTGGCTCTGGCTCTGCCAGTGGAAAAGCTGGGCATTGATGGCATAGTCCTCATACATGGTTGACGGGGAGAAGTCTTTTTCACTCTTGTTCAGATTAATAAGGAAGATATCCGTCTTTTTATCAGCGAAGTACTTGACCCCCTCCCGGAATTCCGGGGACTGGTCCTGGTTGAAGTAGTCAAAGGCCGCCATGATCTGGTTGACATTGTAGTGGCAGTGGACTTCCAAGGGACAGGTGAAGGGGTATTCGTTAGCTTCCGGCAAAACGGTCAACTGGCTCAGCCGGTAGCGGAGGACTTCCATTAATTCCTCTTTGACGAAGTCTTCCTTTAAAAAGTCCCTAATCCCTTCATGCAGGTCCTTAAAGCCCAGTTGGGCCGGCTTTTTCTTGTAGAAGCTGTAGTAGAGCATCCCCAGCATCAAGCGTTCAGTCTCATTACTTGCCTCTTTTGGCGTCTTTAGGTAAGCCAGCCAGTAGTCCAGGAGCCTTTTGGAATCGATGTGGAAAAAGCTACTGAACTTCTGGTAGACCTGGTTTTCCACATCCCGGTCGTCAGTAATCAGTCCGGCCCATTTTTTCAAACGGAAAAGTGAACGTGACCCGCTGGCGTGGTAGAAGTCATAAAGACTCATGTCATAAGCCTTGAGGAAGTTGGCCAAGTTTAATTCCAGGCCCGTGTCTTCGCTAAAAGTCTTCACGCGCTGGGTCAAGCCCTTTTTGTTAGCCGTGTTCTGGCCAAGGTTGTCCAGGATGTACTTTTTGGCAACGGGCTCAAGCTCCAGATAGCAGGCTGCCGGCAGGTGCGGGAAGCCATCTCTGATTTCATATGGCAGGGCATGGCCTGGTCCGGTCAGGGCCTTGAACTTGGCCTCATAGTTATAGTGGCGGTTGGCCTGGCCGATGAAGTCCAGGACTGTCAAGCAATCCTTGCCCGGGCTGAAGCGGAGACCCCGGCCCAGTTGCTGGAGGAAGATGGTCGGGCTCTGGGTTGGCCGTAGAAAGAGGATGGTGTTGACGGCTGGGATGTCGACTCCTTCGTTATAGAGGTCAACGACAAAAATAAACTTGAGCTTGCCGGAGGTCAAATCCTCCTTAGCCTGCTGGCGGTCAGCCTGGGCAGTCTGGCCAGACAAAGCAGCGGAAGGGATGCCGGCCTGATTGAAGGCAGCGGCCATGAACTCGGCGTGCTTGACGCTGACGCAGAAGCCTAAGCCCTTGATGTCTTCCAAATTGTTGCTGTACTTGTCCAGGCTGCGCAAAATCAACTTGGCCCGGGCGTCGTTAGCCGTATAGACATTTTCCAGTTCGCTGACCTCGTATTGGCCCCGGCTCCATTTCATGCCGGAGTAGTCAACATTGTCGGTGACCCCGAAATACTGGAAGGGGCAGAGGAGCTGGCGGTCGATAGCCTCGCCTAACAGCATTTCGGCGGCAATATTGCCGTCAAAGTACTGCAAGATATCCTGTCCGTCCATCCGGTCAGGGGTCGCGGTCAGGCCCAGAAGGATCTTGGGCTTGAAGTGGCTGAGCAGCTTTTGGTAGGACTTGGCCGCGGCGTGGTGGAATTCGTCGATGATGATGAAGTCGTAGTAGTCGCTTGGCAAGAGGTCAGCCATTTTTTCTGAGTTAAAGGACTGGATGGAGACGAAAAGCTGGCTGATATCATCAGTCTTGTACTGGCCGACCAGTAAGTGGCCGAAGTTGAAGTCGTTGAGGACCTCGCGGAACTTTTGCAGACTCTGCTCCAGGATTTCCTGCCGGTGAGCGACGAAGAGGAGGCGGGCATGGGGATGCTCTGCCAAGTAGCGCTTGAAGTCAAAGGCGGCGATAACGGTTTTCCCCACCCCGGTGGCGGCAACGAGGAGATTTTTATAATGGCCGTAAACTTCCCGCTCAGCCTGCAGCCGGTCCAGGATCTCCTGCTGGTAGTTGTAGGGCCGGATGCTGGTTTCCAGGTGGAAGGTGTTTGCCTTATGCCGGTTGAGTTCTATCTGCAGTTTCTTCCGGCAGTCTTCCTGATCCGGGTCAAAAGTTTCAAAAGAGGGGTCGTTCCAGTAGCTTTCAAAGGAAACGGCAAATTTATTGACGATGTCAAAAGACTCCTGCTCAGTAACCTTGACATTCCATTCCAGGCCCGTGGTCAAGGCAGCGCTGGAGAGGTTGGAGGAACCGATGTAGGCGGTGGAGAAGCCAGTCTCTCTTTTAAAAAGATAGGATTTGGCATGCAGGCGGGCGTGGTCGGTCTCGTAGTTGATCTTGACTGTAGTGTTGGGCAGCTGGCTCAAGGTCAGGATAGCCTTGTAGTCAGTTGCCTGGGTATAGGTTGTCGCGATCACCCGCAGCTGGTGGCCGGCTTTTTGGCAAAAAGCCTCCAAATCTCCTAAAAGGGGGCGGATGGCCGACCACTTAATAAAGGAAACGAGCAAGTCGACCTGGTCAGAAGAGGCGATTTCCTTCTTGATTTCGCTGAGCATGCTGGGCTCATTTTTACTGCCGGTAAAAAGGGCATTCTCCACTATGGAAGTCTGGGGCCGGATGGGGGTAATCTTCTGGGACTGGGTCAGCTTGTGGTAGATGGAGGTCAGGACTTCGCCTTGTTCCAGGATCTGCAGGTCTTCGTAGTCGGCTTCGCCGGTATGCTGGGCGACCTGGTCGACGATGGAGTTGGCCAGGCGGATCTGGGCGATGAGGGCAGCCTTGTCTTCACCGGACTTGAAGCTGTCGCGGAGGTAGTGCAGGCCCGACCGGATGACCTGGGAGAGGTAGATGGTCAAGAGATGGCGGGAGTCATCAGCGTTTAGCTGTTCCAGTTGATAATTCCTGGTTTTTGGGTCGATTTTTTCCAGCTGGTCCAGGATTTCTTGGTTAAGGATTTGTTCATAAATACCGTCTTTCAGCATGCTTTTCCTGCTTTCTGAAGTGTTTTGCCTTAATTGTATCAGGTTCGGGGAAATTTGCTAAATTATGTCTTTTTGTTATTGCTCTCACAAAAAAGACTATGATATGCTTATAGCAAGATTTTTTACTAAGGGGGAAAAATGATGAAGAATTACATGCAACATCTTAAAGAGCGGGCCATTAGCGCTTATCCGCCTAAGACCAGCCGGCTGTGGAGTATCTGTATTGCAGCCGCGGTCATCATTGGCCTGCTGCTGAGCCATTTTGGCCAGGCCAAGTTTGGGGCTTCGCTTGCTGATTTCGCCCTGCTTTGCGGGATTGACTTGTTAGGAGTGACTTTTGCCAAGCACGGGGTCAATATTTTTCTGGCCTACTTACTGGCGGCGGCCTTGTATTTTGCGGTTTCTGTCTTATTGACTTTTTACATCATGTCATCCAACAATTTATAAGAAAGCAAAAGGAGCTGACTTCTAGTTAAGAAGCAGCTCCTTTCTTATTTAGTCGAATTGATCCAGTGAAAACCAGCCCCGATGAGCCAGATGGCGCCTCCTAAAATAAAGAGGACCCAGCTGGTGGACCAGCGGCCGGTCGCGATGCTGGCCAGCAGGTAGACAGCAATGACGATAGTCCAGTAGATGCTGTTGATCCTGCCCAGGCGCTTAGTGTTCGGCCGGTCCATCTCTTCGCCTGGTTCGATGGTCTGCCCTTCTTGCTTGCCGTCTTTCAGCAGGTAGTCAGCTGACACGTCGTATAAAACCGTCAGTTTGGCGATGTATGATATGTCGGGCACGCTGTCGCCGTTTTCCCAGCTGGCCACCTTGGCTTGTGTGGTCATTAATTTTTCCGCTAATTCTTTTTGGCTTAAGCCATTCTTCTTGCGCAGGTCGCGCAGCTTGCTTGGAAGCATCATGTTTTTCCCCCTCATCAATCTCTCTTCGATAATATTATAGCCTCTAGCCAGCTTAAAAGCTCGCGGGGAAAGAAAAAGTTCCCGCGTCAGCAGGAACTTGAAAAGTCATTAATCTAATTTGTCAGCCAGGTCGGTCAGCTTGGCAAATTCGCGCTGAACTAGGAAGGAGACGCAGAGGGCCAGGCCGGCCAGGATGATGAAGGCGGCCAAGGTCACGTAGTAGCTCTTCAAAACTTCGTGGGTGAAGGAGAGCAGGAGCGGGCCAACCATGCCGGCTGCCGCCCAGGCAGTCAAGATGGAGCCGTGGATGGCGCCGAGTTCTTTAGTGCCAAAGACGTCGCCCAGGTAAGCCGGAATAACTGAGAAGCCGGCCCCGTAGCACGACATCAAAAGGCTGAGGGCTACAGCGAAGATGAATGGTGAGTGGGTGAAGATCAAGATCACGAACATGGCCATGTCAACGACAAAGATCAAGCTGTAGGTCAAAGGCCGGCCAATGTAGTCGGACAAGGTTGCCCAAACCAGCCGGCCAAAGCCGTTGAAGAGGCCGATGATGCCGACCATGACAGCGGCAGTAGCCGCGCTCATCCCAGTCAGTTCCTGGGCCATTGGTGAAGCAGCGGAGACCAGGGAGATCCCGCAGGTGATGCTGATAAAGAACATGAACCAGAGCAGGTAGAAGGCCTTGGCCTTCAGTGCTTGGTTGGCCGTCATTTGCAGGCCGCCAGTCAAGGAAACAGCTTCCTTGTCTTCACTCTTGAAGTTGGCCAGATCTTCAGTAGTTGGCCGCTTAATAAACTGGGCAGATACGATCATAATCAAGAAGTAGCCGGCACCCAAGATGTAGAAGGTATTGGACAAGCCAACGCTTGACATCAGGAATTGGGCGACCGGGCTGGTTAAAAGAGCGGCAAATCCGAAGCCCATGATGGCCAGGCCAGTAGCCAAACCCCGTCTATCCGGGAACCACTTGATGATGGTTGAGATCGGGGTGACGTAGCCGGCACCCAGGCCCAGACCAGCGATGACGCCGTATGAAGCGTACAAGAGCCAGAGCTGCTGGCTTTGAACAGCCAGGCCAGTCAAGGCGATCCCGCTCCCGTAAAGGATGGCGGAAACAGTCCCAGTCAAGGTCGGGCCGAATTTTTCGACCAGGCGGCCCATGAAAGCCGCGGACATCCCCAAGAAGAAGATGGCCAAACTAAATGCAAATGCAACTGATGATTCGCTCCAGCCGGTCTGTGCCGCGATTGGCTTAGTGTAGACGCTCCAAGCGTATACTGAGCCGATCATCAGATGCAGCATGACCCCCGCCAAAGCAACAATGTAACGATTAGTCTTCATTGTTCAGATATTCTCCTTATAAATCTTTGGACTTTGTAACAATACACGAACAATATTATTAAATAGGGTCAATATCATTCGATGTGTTAAGGATATCATGTCAGCAATGTAAGGGCAAGGCAAAATTTTTAAGATCTTGAGTTGGAACCGCTAACCATACTACTAGATCTAGGGTTGTTTTTTGCAAAAGAGTTACCGGTAACATGACCGGAAAAAAGTGAAAGCGCTTAGGAAAACGGCTAAGATAGAAGGGTGAGAAAAAACGGCCACAGGCCAAGGAGGAAAAAATGGCTAGCGATACCAAGATTGACTTGCGCAAGCAAATGATTTACAGCATTTTTGTCAGAAACTACTCGCCAGAGGGCAACTTCGAAGGGGTTCGGAAGGATTTGAACCGGATCAAGGACTTGGGGACGGACATCATCTGGCTTTTGCCGATCCAGCCGTCAGGCAAAGAGAAGCGGAAGGGGAGCCTGGGTTCACCCTACGCAATTTCCGACTACCGGGCTATCAACCCGGAATACGGGACTATGGAGGACTTCAAGCGCCTGTGCGATGACGTTCACGCCAAGGGGATGAAGATCATCATCGACTGCGTCTACAACCACACTTCCCCAGACTCAGTCCTGGCTAAGGAGCACTCGGACTGGTTCTACCACAAGAAGGATGGCAGCTTTGGCAACAAGGTGGGCGACTGGAGCGACGTTATCGACTTAGACTACAGCCACAAGGACCTCTGGAAGTACCAGGCAGAGACTTTGGTCATGTGGGCCAAGTATGTGGACGGTTTCCGCTGCGACGTGGCCCCGATGGTGCCGGTGGACTTTTGGAAGTATGCCAGAGAAGAAGTGGCTAAGGTGCGGCCAGGGGCTATTTGGCTGGCTGAATCTGGTGCCCCGGACTTTATCCGCTTCTTGAGAAGCAAGGAGGCAGTCGGTGGGTCAGATTCTGAGCTCTATCAGGCTTTTGACATGACCTATGATTATGACATCTACCCAGATTTGCGGGCAGCACTGCTGGGGCAAAAGGATCTGACTGACTACCTGGCTGGCCTGAACCGGCAAGAAGGGGTCTACCCGGAAAACTATGTCAAGGCGCACTTTTTGGAAAATCATGACGTGGTCCGGGCGCACGGGATGATCGATGATCCGGCGGCCTTGCGGGCAATGACGGCCTTCATCTACTTCATGAAGGGGGCTATGCTGGCCTACAATGGGGAAGAAAAGGGGGATGCCCACCACGTGACCCTGTTTGATAATGACCCGGTTGACTGGAACGGCGATATTGATTTGACGGACCTCTTAAAGAAGATGCATGAAATCAAGCAGCTGCCAATCATGGCTGAGGGCAGCTATGAGGCTAAAGAGGTCAGAAAGGGTGTCTTGGAAGCTGTCCACAGCCTGGGTGAAGGTGGAGAAGAAGAGCAGTTGATCGGCTTGTTTAATACGACCGGCAAGAAGCAGGCGATTCCGACCCAGCTGCCAGAGGGGATCTACAAGAACCTTTATGATGGCAGCAGCGTCCAGGTTTATGAAGGAGTCATGCGGATCGGCGAGATTACCATTATTGAGAAATAAGGGCTGAGAAAGCAGTCTGAGGGAGACAGATTTTTTGCGAAAATTGGCGAATTTTTTTTTGACAAAAGCAGATTGTTTGCTATAATGAAAGAGTTGATAAATTGCCAATTTAGCTCAGTTGGTAGAGCATCTCCCTCGTAAAGAGAAGGTCATTGGTTCGATTCCAATAATTGGCACTCAGAGTATCAAAGAAGTCCGCTGCAAGAAGGCAGCGGACTTTTTTGCGCCAAAATTTGGCACGAAATGATTTTACCCTGGCATTTAGTGATGTTCTGATTTTTGCCCTTGTTGCTGGTTGATGACTGCTACTACTCAACTAATACTTGGCTGACCACCTGGCAGAATCTGCTAAAGGCGGGGCTTATGAGGAGACAGTAAACAAGGGTGCGGTAGGGATGCACAAGCAGTATAAATCCAAAGCTTGTGACCCGGGCAATTAGCAAGGCAGTAGATGCTTAAGCCAAATTGTCTCAGACCGGTGAAGCAACTGACAAGTTCCGTGCTCTGTCAGTCCTCGGCCTCGGCGTAATGGCCCTGACCGCCCTGCTTGGTCTCGCAATCGACAAGAAGCGCAAGAACTAGCCTCTTTCTTTAAAAAGCTAACCGCTTTTTACGACATGATTCTTTTAATAAAAGATCATGTCTTTTTTCGCCTTTTTCCTATTTTTTCGCGGACTTTACACATTTAGGATTGACAAAAAGCCTTTAAAGCATAACTATGTAATTTAAGAAAGGGCAGGGTGATAAAAATGACCGACTACAACAATGAATACGACAACGACTACCTGGAAGATCTGGAGATTGACCCCAGTGAAATCCTGGACTATAGCATCTCTGAAAAACTTGCTGGCTTATGCGGGGAGGAAAAAGCTGCCTTCTGGCGCTCCTTCTACCAGCAGGCCCGGCAGCTGCACCGCCTCTTTATCACTAGTGCTGACCTCCGGGAAAACTTTGACGTCGATGTCATCTATAACCGCCGCAACCAAGACGCGGTCTACCAAGCCATCCCTGCTGGCTGTAAAAAAGAGGAAAGCTGCCTGCTTCTGCAAGGGGTGATCGATGACTACACTTTCTCAGAAGACGACACCCTGGAAAGCCGCCAGTCCCTCTTTATCCCCGATAACGAATCTACCTTCGTTTACGAGCTGAACACTGACGACGGCCTAATCAACCTCTTCGCCTTGACCTACCAGCAGAATAGCCACGCCCTGGATGCCCTCGGCTTTAACTTGAAGCACCACCAGCAGATTCACCATGCCGGTGAACTTGATTACTAATTTATAGGAGGGAAAAATGCGTAAGGATCCAAAACTTTTCCAGCACGGCACCCTAGTCATGCTGGTCGCTGGCCTCTTTGACGCTTTGACGGGACCATCGAAGCCTTATCCGGTGACGTCAAAACGCCCTTTGCCTGAGTCCACTTTGACCCAAAAAGTCCTGGCCAAAAGGTGAGCGGCTTCTCTTTGCCGGAACTTGAAGCCTATCTGAAAGGGCAGGGGATGGGGAATATTCTCTACGCCGTCAAACTCACCGGCCGCTTTGCCAAAATGAAGACCACTCCTACCACCCACGTGACCTCTACGAAAGCAACCCAGTCATGAAGAAGACGGTTGACGCCTTGATTGACGGGACGATTCCTTGCTGCGTCAGCGAAGGCCGGGCCCTGTATAATGACTTCCTGAAGGACAACGAAGAATTCTTGGTTCTGGCTGACTTTGAAGCCTACTTGAAGGCCTAGAAGCTGGTTGAAAAGGTTGTGACTGTTAAAAAGTATTAATTTCATCCAGTACTAAATAGTAATATTTCTTATCAATTCCTGATATAATGCCGGTATCAAAAGATTGGAAGGAAGAAACGATGAGCGAATACATGTCCATATCAAAAGCAGCTGAATATCTTAATGTTGCTAAGTCAACTCTCCGCAATTGGGAAGCTGAGGGACTGATTACGCCGCTTAGAACTGCCTCCAATCAACGTCGCTACACTAAAGAAATGCTAGATGAGCTTCTGCAAGGCAATATGAAAGCAGCTAAGCCTAAGAAGCTGCTGACCATCGGCTATTGCCGGGTTTCTTCTTGCCATCAAAAAGAAGATCTACAAAGGCAGAAGGACGTAGTGTCCAGATATTGCGAAGTCAATGGCTATCAGCTTAAGATCATTCAAGACGTTGGATCTAGTCTCAACTATAAGAAAAAGGGCCTGACAGAGCTGATCAACATGATCTGCAAGAAGCAGTGTGAGCGAGTCGTGGTAAATTACCAAGACAGGCTTGTCCGTTTTGGCTTTGAAATGATTGAGACAATCTGTCAGGCAAACGATGTAGAGCTGGTTGTCATCAATCAGACAGACAACGTTGATCCAAATTCAGAACTTGTAGAAGATGTTTTATCTATAATCACTGTTTTCTCAGCTAAGCTGTATGGAAAGAGGTCGCATCAGAATGCAAGAGTCATCCAAGAAAGCAAAAAGCTCTTCAGTCAAGCAGACAGTGAAAAAGACTCAGCCCAAGACAGTTAGAGTCTACTCCAAAAAGATAAGCGATGAAGAATTTGCCAGAATGTCCGACTTTTTTGAAAGATACGGCAGATGCCGGCATTTCTTTTTGAACCGCTACTGCGGCATCAAGTCGATGCTAGCGGTTAATAACTGGCAGGCTCTGCGCAACCAAGTTCGCAAGTGGGACAAGCCGGTTAAAGGCTCAAAAGGCAAGCTAGAAACAGTCTACAACTTTCAGACCAAGCACTGGGTAGGCGCTCTCCGTGAAGCATGTGCCAACATAAAAAGCATGTGGTCGAATCTGGCTAACCGTTTGAAGAAACTGATTCAAGGAAATGAAAATCTTTCTGCAGATCAGCGCCACCTTCTGTTCTTTATTTTGAAATTTAAAAGCGCATGGCAAGCCGTTCTTCTTCACAAGCCAATTGAGCTTCCATAAGAATACACTGAAGCTTTGACTGAAATAGAAGCTAAACTGACGGATAAGCAAATCAAGCAAGCGCACAGCTACCTGCGCCGGATTACGTACCGCTACCACTACCGGGCACGGAAGTCGGGCAAGCTTGGCTCTAGCATGAATTGTGACTTGAATTGGGCATTTGAAGGAAATACTTTTTCATTCAGTTCAGACGTGCCTAGAAAGCAGTTTTCTGTGGAGATGACCAGCCCGTGGAGTTATCCACGCACCGGCGATATCACAGTCGTGCTTGACCGCATCAAGCAGCGCCTTGAAGTTCATAAGCTGATCTCTAGCAAGCGTTACAGCAATGATTCAAAGAAGGCGATCGGCATTGACAAGGGGCTTGCCACCCTGCTTTCCTGCAACAGCTGCAATGAATATGGTAAAAACTTCAGCAAGCTTGCCAATGCCATCGTTGACAAATACGGCAAGCGAAACGCAAATCGCCAGCCATATATGAGTTTGCGCTGGCAACTCAATCAGCAGCTTGAGCAACTGGAGAAAAAGGACAAGCCTTTGTCCAAGACAGCTTCGAAGAAGAAAATAAAACTGCTTGGCAAGCTTAAGAATCTGGAGCAGAACAATATCGGTAGAAAGTCGTATGAAAAGAGCTACCGCTCAGCTCATGAAACTGTCAGAAGATTTATCAACCATGCGATAAACAGGATGATTGAGAAAGAGCATCCGGCGGTCATTGCCAAGGAAGACTTGACGTTCGTAAAAGAAAAAGGCGTCAAATCAGATAACAGCAGATTCGCAAGCGCTTGAATTCATGGACTAAGGGCCAACTGGATGAACGTATTGAATATCTTTCAAGCAAGAATTCGATTGAAACTCATGATGTCAATCCAGCATATACTTCTCAGTACTGTCCGATCTGCGGGCAGCATTTTGAGGAAAGATACGGCAGTCATCATGAACTGACTAGATGCAAGAAATGCGGCGAGATGAATGCGAACATCGCCGCAGCCAAAAACATATTGAGTAGATTAACTGACGAAGAAATCACGCTTTACACGCCTTACAAGCGAGTTAAGGAAATTCTTGCCAGTCGGATAAAAGAAGCATAAGGCAAGTAATACTACAAAGTTGAAGGCTCTAGCATGTAAGGGCAGTCAGCTTTAACGAACTCAGTTCGGGGTATTAAAATCGCGGCTTGACTGCTTCGAGAAGGCATCACGATATGCTTGCCTGCTTTTTGCGGGCAAGATGCCTTTCCGACTGCCATGCTAAAAGTTTTCCAGTGGGGCAGATAAAAAGCTATTGGATAATGCCATTTGGCGTTATTTGACAGCCAACCGTACTCACTGACCTTAACTTCAAAAGGTTAAAAATCTGATTTCTTTTGCCAAGTTGAATCTACTCATAGATTTAACTAGAAAGGAATATCAGAAAAACTTACCAATATTGATGTGATTATCAAGATTTAGTAAGTTTTATGATTCGGAACTGGTCATTTACTGCTACAACAAGACCGACCAGGATATGATCCTGGACGCGGGAAAATTTCAAACATATTGCCTGCCAGAGAAGATTGGAGAGCTGGTAAGTGATATACTGGATCAAGAAAGGGTAGCTCAGAAGGCTTATCTGTTGAAGACATTTAAGCTAGACAGGAATGAAAAGGAATAAAAAGGAGTATATCTAATATGGACGCAAAAGAAATTTTTGAACAATGGAAACAAGCCGCCCTGCCGGAAGACCTGGCTGAACAAATGGCTGAATTAGGCGGCGACGAAAAGTGGATCGAAGACGCCTTTGGCCAGGACATCAACTTTGGGACTGCCGGGATGCGGGGGCTCCTGGAACCAGGGACCAACCGGATCAACGTCTTCACGGTCGGCCGGGTAACTGAAGGTTTGGCCCGCTTGATCGACGAAAACGGCGAAGAAGCCAAGAAGCGGGGCGTGGTAATTTCCTTTGACTCCCGCTACAACTCCCGCGAACTGGCTACTCATGCTGCCCGCGTTTTGGGGGCTCACGGCATTCACGTCTACCTCTTTGACGACCTACGTCCAACGCCGGAACTGTCCTTCGCTGTCCGCTACCTGCACACCTTTGCCGGGATCAACATCACTGCTTCCCACAACGCCAAGCAGTACAACGGCTACAAGGCTTACGGCGAAGACGGTGCCCAAATGGGGCCGGAAAACGCTGACCGCCTCTTTGTTTACGCGCAAAAGGTTGAAGATATCTTCAGCGTTAAGGCAGCTCCAGTCAAGAAGCTGCGCGCTGAAGGCACTTTGCAGCTGATCGGCGAAGATGTCGACGAAGCCTACCTGGCCAAGTTGGAAACGGTCAACGTCAACAAGGACATGATCAAGGAAAACGCCGACAAGCTGAAGATTATTTACACTCCGCTGCACGGGACGGGTAAGATGCTTTACGACCGCGCCTTCAGACGCGGCGGCTTCAGCAACGTTGTTCCAGTGCCAAGTCAGGCGATTGTGGACCCAGAATTCCCGACTTGCACGAAGCCTAACCCGGAATTCCGTGACGTCTTCAACCCAGGCGTGGAACTGGCCAACGAAATCGGCGCTGACATGATCGTGGCTACCGACCCGGACGCTGACCGGATGGGAGCCTGCGTAAGAACTGACAAGGGCGACTTCCAAGTTTTGACTGGGAACCAAATCGCTACTTTGATGTCTTACTACCTCCTGCAAAACTTGAAGGACTCAGGCAAGCTGACTCCGGACTACGAAATCGTTACTTCAATCGTATCCAGTGCCTTGCCATTCAAGATTGCCAAGGACTTCGGCATCAAGACCAAGTCAGTTCTGACTGGCTTCAAGTATATCGGTGAAGAAGTCGACCGGATGAACAAGGAAGGGGACGGCAAGTTCCTGATGGGCTTTGAAGAAAGCTACGGCTACCTCTTCCAAGCCTTCGCCCGCGACAAGGACGCCATGCAAGGGGCCTTGATGTTCGCCGAAGTTGCCAGCTACTACGCTTCCAAGGGCATGACTGTCTTTGACGGCCTGCAGGAAATCTGGAAGAAGTACGGCGTTGCTTATGAAATCACCCGGGCTATCGAAATGCCAGGGATCGGCGGGCAAAAGAAGATGGCTGAATTGATGAGCAAGCTGAGAGAAGAACACCTCAGTGAAATCAACGGGGCCAAGGTCTTGAAGATCGAAGACTACCAAGAACAAGTTACTGTCGAAAACGGCGAAGAAACTCCATTGACTGGCTTCCCGAAGTCAAACGTCTTGAAGTACTTCCTGGATGACGAAACTTGGGTAGCCCTGCGGCCATCTGGTACTGAACCAGTAATCAAGGCTTATGTCGGCGTTAACAAGGCTGACATCGCAACTGCTGAAAAGGCAGCTGAAAGCTACCAAGACGCTATTAGCGAATTGCTGAAGTAATTTTAAAACAACAAATAAAGAAGCACCGCGAACGCGATGCTTCTTTTTTGTGCTTGTGTGCTGTTAAGAATTATAGGCTCTTACTTGTCCCCGAAGGTGACGCCCATGAGGCGGGCGTTGCTTACGGCCTTGCCGTTCGGGTCAACGTACTTGAGCTTGCCGGCCGTGTCTTCCAGGGCGATAGAGTCGACTTCACTGTGCTTCAAGACAACCAGACGGCCGAAAGACCGGTTCATGATCAAGCGGGCCCCTTCAATCCCGAAGCGGGTTGAGATTTGCCGGTCGTAAGCATCTGGCTGGCCGCCCCGTTGAGCATGGCCGATGACCGCCGTTCTGATTTCAGCGTCTGGCAAAACTTCCTGCAATTGGGCAGCGATTTCTTTAACCACGCTGGCACCGTTTCTAGCGGCAACCTTAGCCTTGTACTTCTTCTTGGGCAGGGTGGCGTCTTCCTTGGAAATTGCCCCTTCAGCGGCGGCAATGACCGTGAAGCCCTTGCCAGACTTTTGTCTTTTCTTGACCTTCTTGGCCACGACATTGATGTCATAAGGGATTTCCGGCAAAAGGATAATGTCGCTGCCGGCAGCCAGGCCAGCGGCCAGGGTGATGTGGCCAACCTTGTGGCCCATGACTTCGACGACGAAGACCCGGGAGTGGCTTCGAGCAGTAGTGTGGATTTCATCCAGGTATCTGGTGGCAATATCAACGGCGCTTTGGAAACCGAAGGTGTAGTCAGTTCCCCAAGTGTCGTTGTCGATGGTCTTTGGCAGGCCGATCACGTTCAAGCCTTCTTGGGCCAGCATGTTGGCTGACTTAAGTGACCCGTTGCCGCCCAAAACAGCCAAAGCATCCAGGTTGAGCTTCTTGTAGGTCTTCTTCATGGCAGCTACCTTGTCAAAGCCGTCAACGATGACCCGCATTTCCTTGAATGGCTGGCGGGAAGTGCCCAGAATCGTCCCGCCTTCGTTGATGATGCCGGAGAAGTCCCGCGGCTTCATCTTGACGTAGTCTTCATGCATCAAGCCGTAGTAGCCCCGCTTGAAACCGATGATTTCCACGTCATCGACACAGTTGTAAAGGGTCTTGGCCAATCCCCGCATGGTCGCGTTGAGCGCCTGGCAGTCGCCGCCGCTCGTCAAAATACCAACTCGTAAAGTCATGATTAAATTCCTCCTCGTGCTAAACAGTTCTCTAAAACTGGGCTTAATTTAAATCTTAGTCGTGTACCTGCCAAGATGCAAGCAGATTTTTAAATCTAATTGAAAAAAACATGAATATATTGTCAAATGAAAATTAGCAAAGGAAAAGCAGCCCGGGCAGGGCTGCTTCATAGTAGTTTTGATTAGTAAGCAGTTAAAGCAATCAAGTTGTCGCCGTGCTTGACGTCAGTTGCTTCAACCCGGGCCACTTCATTGTATGAAGGGGTGTTGGTGATGACAACCATGACAGTGGTGTCGTAGCCGGCAGCCTTGACGGCATCCAGGTCGACTTCGCCGATCTTGTCGCCCTTTTCAATGTGCTGGCCTTGAGTGACCAGGGACTTGAAGTGCTGGCCGTTCAAGTTGACCGTGTCCAGACCGATGTGGATCAGGACTTCGGCACCGTTGTCAGACTTAAGCCCGTAAGCGTGGCCAGTCTTGTAAGCAACGGAAACAGTACCGGTAACTGGAGCGTAGACATTGCCGTCACTAGGAATGATGGCTGCCCCGTTACCCATGAGCTTTTGGGAGAAGACTTCGTCATTTACGGCTGATAGGTCTTCAGAAATGCCGTCTACAGGTGCCAGAACTACTTCGTCTTCCAAACCAGCAGTCTTGGCAGCTTCAACTTGCTGTTCAGCTTCAACTTCAGTTGAAGCGCTGAAGCCAGTTTCGCCTTCAACGCTGGCAACTTCTTCCTTCAAGTGGCCCTTGCCCCAGAAGAAAGTCAAGGCGAAGGCAATAGCGAAGGAAACAAGTTCACAGACAACGTACATTGGGATGGTCTTCGGGTAGATGGACAGGAAGCCCAGGAAACCGGCAGAACCAAGGGATGCGGCTTCAACGTGCAGGAGACCTGCAAGGGCTGAAGCAACACCGGACCCGATCAGGGCGCAGAAGAATGGGAAGCGGTACTTCAAGTTAACCCCGAAGAGGGCTGGTTCGGTGATCCCCAGGAGGGCAGAAACACCGGCTGATGAAGACAGACCCTTCACCTTTTCGTTCTTAGTCAAGAACCAGATAGCGAAGGTTGCGGCACCTTGAGCAACGTTGGCCATGGAAGCAACAACGAAGATAAAGTCGCCCGCACCCTTGCCGGCAGTGAAGGCAGCCAGCAATTGGGTTTCGATGGCCGGGAAGCTTTGGTGCAAACCAGTCATAACGATGGCTGAGTAGCAAAGACCGAACAGACCCATGCCGATGAAGCCAGCAGTGTCATACAGCCATACGAAGCCGTTGGTGATCCAGTTAGAAACGGTCTGCATCACTGGCCCGACGATGGCGAAAGTTAGGAAGCCAGTGATCATGATTGACAGAAGCGGGGTGAAAGTAAAGTCGACCGCGCTTGGCAGGGCCTTGTGCAGCTTCTTTTCCAAGAAGGCTAAGATCCAGATAGCTGCCAGGACTGGAATAACTTGGTATTGGTAGTTGGTTTGCGCTACGTGCAAGCCGAAGATGTTCCAGTAGTGAGTTGCACCAGCCAGCTGCGGGGTGGTCATGATCAAGCCCATTGCAGCCCCGAGGAATTGGTTGGCGCCAAACCGCTTAGCGGCGGAAATACCGACCAGAACCGGCAGGAACATGAATGGGGCAGCTGACATCAGTTGGATCATGTCAGACAGGCCCTTGATGGCTGGGTTGATTTGGACCAGGGACTTAGGCCCGAACAGGCCAGGACTGGTAAAGAAGTTGTTCAAGGCCATCAGCAAACCACCCGCAACCAGGGCTGGGATGATTGGCACGAAGATGTCACTCAAAAGCTTGATGAAGGCCATGACAGGGTTGACCTTCTTGCCGCTGGCGGCGATCTTCTTCAAGTCGTCGGTAGAAACTTCGGACAGGCCGGTTTGCTTGATCAATTCGTTGTAGAC
This sequence comes from Lactobacillus delbrueckii subsp. jakobsenii ZN7a-9 = DSM 26046, assembly GCF_001888925.1. NCBI lineage: Bacteria > Bacillati > Bacillota > Bacilli > Lactobacillales > Lactobacillaceae > Lactobacillus > Lactobacillus delbrueckii. Next base: position 7,415 of record NZ_CP018218.1, on the reverse strand, counting down.
GTTGTCAACGTCACCGGGCCCGATGATAACTTGGTATTGGCCGTCAGTCTTGAAGGTACCCTTAACGTCGGGATCCTTGTCCAAGGCTGCTTGGTCGATCTTGGTATCGTCTTTTAAGACTAAACGCAGACGAGTCGCACAGTGGGCAGCGGCTACCAGGTTGTCTTCACCTACGGCAGCGATCACCCGCTTGGCAACTGCATTGTAATTCATTGCCACGAGAAACACTCTCCTTATTTTCTGAAAACGCTTTTCTTTAATTCACTTAACAATAATATCTGTTTCTGGCAAATGTGTCAATCGTTTGGCAGAGAATATTTTATAAAAGTTCTGTTAACTCAAAAAGAGCCTGTTAACCGTTTGACATGTTAGCGCTTCAACCCTAAAATAGAAGATGATAAAAGCTTAATTATCCAGATTTTTTTGCCTGGGAACAATCTGGCAAATAAAGATAAAAGGTTACTAAAGAAGAGATTAGTGATTAAGCGGAGGTTGCTTAATATGGAATGGACAAGAGAAAAAAGATATCTTCCTTATGAGAAATGGGATGTCAAGACTTTGCTTGAGCTGCAGAGCCAGGCAGCCCGGTCAGACTACCAATTGCACTACCACATCCGGCCAACTTCTGGTTTATTGAACGACCCTAACGGCTTTTCCTACTATAATGGCCGCTGGCAGGTCTTCTACCAGGCTTACCCATTTGGGGCAGTGCATGGTTTGAAGTCTTGGGTGCACTTGACCAGTTCCGACCTGGTTCACTGGGAAAACCTGGGCGAAGCTGTTTATCCTGACACCCCGCTGGACAGCCATGGGGCCTATTCCGGTTCAGCCAAGGCAATTGGCGACAAGCTTTTTCTGATGTACACGGGCAATGTCCGCGACGAAAACTGGGTTCGCCATTCTTACCAGGTTGGGGCCTGGATGGACGAAGAGGGAAAGGTGACCAAGCTGGAGACGCCTCTGATCAACTCGCCAGAGCATGTGACTGAGCACTTCCGTGACCCGCAGATTTTAGAGCACGATGGCAAGTACTACGCTATTCTGGGTGCCCAGGACAAGGAGACCAAGGCCGGCAAGATCAGCCTTTACAAGGCAGATGCTGTAACGGGTCCATGGCAGGACCTGGGCTATGTTGACCTGCCAGACATGGGCTACATGATTGAATGCCCGAACCTGGTCTTTGTTGACGGCAAGCCGGTCTTCATCTTCTGCCCGCAGGGTTTGGACAAGAACGTGACCGACTACCAGAATGTCTACCCAAACATGTACTGGGTTGGGGAAAGCTTTGACTTTGAAACCGGTCACTTCGAGACCAAGCAGAAGGCCCCGATCAACCTGGACGGGGGTTTTGACGTCTACGCTACTCAGGCCTTCAACGCGCCAGATGGCTATGCTTACGCTATCAGCTGGGTTGGCCTGCCGGATATGACTTACCCAAGTGATAAGGAAGGCTGGGCTAACTGCTTGAGCCAGGTCAAGCGCTTGGCTTTAAAGCACGGCCGCTTGCTTCAAAAGCCGGTCAAGGCCATGAAGAGCCTGAGAGGAGTCGAAGAAGACTTCACAGGTGACCTGGCCTTTGATGTTGGCGCGCAAAGCGAACTGAAGCTGACTATTAAGCAGGGGCAGAAGGGCAAGCTGCTTTTGGCGGCAGACAGTGAAGGTAAGAACTGCATCAAGCTCAGCTTCAAGACCGGCAAGCACGCCCGCTTAATGGTTGACCGGGGTGAATGCGGCCAGGCCGTGAACCCGGACTACGGGACTAGCCGGACGGTGAAATTGCCAGACGGGGAAGACCTGGACCTGCGGATCTTTGTGGACCACTCCCTCTTTGAAATTTTTGTCAATGGCGGCGAAGAAGTCATTACGGGGAGATTCTTCCCTCAAAATGGACAAACTTTTGTTAAGATGGATAGCGGTGTTGACTACCAGGCCAAGACTTGGCGGTTAAAGGATATGTAGGAGAGCAGAAGAGGGGATGACGATGAGGCCAAAATTAACTGATGTAGCGGAGAAGGCTGGCTGCTCGCCGACGACTGTCTCGCGGGTGATCAACAACTACGGCTACATCAGCCAGAAGACCAGGGACCGGGTGTACGCGGCCATGCGGGAGCTGAACTACCAGCCCAACACCCTGGCCCGGTCTTTGCATGGCAAGCAGACCAAGATGATTGGGGTGATCATGCCCAGCATCACCAATCCCTTCTTCGCGGAACTGGTCGCGGCAATTGAAGACAAGCTGGAAGCGGACGGCTACAAGATGCTGCTCTGCGACGCCGGCCAGGACAGCGATAAAGAGCGACGCTATCTGCGGATGCTGGAGGCCAACCGGGTCGACGGGATCATCGCGGGTTCGCACAACCTGGGGATTGAAGAATACCAGCGCCATGGCCTGCCGATCGTTTCCTTTGACCGGGACCTGTCTGACCAGGTGCCGATCGTGACCAGTGACAACTACCAGGGCGGCTGCCTGGCTACCCAAGCCTTGGTTGACGCGGGATGCGGGCATGTCTACTTTGTCGGCAATCTGGTTAAAACCGGCAACCCGACCTCCCGCCGCTTTGACGGCTACGCGGACACGGTGGCCGCGACGGGATTGACGGTACACACGGCCCGGTCAGCCTTTTACGAGTCTCCGGCGGCTAAGGCGCGAGAACTCCGGGAGCTCTTGACCAGCGGGCGGAAGATCGACGGGGTCTTTTGCTCAGACGATCTTACGGCCATCCTGCTCTTAAAAGAAGCCAGGAAGCTGGGGATCAGGGTGCCGGAGGACTTGAAAATCGTTGGCTTTGACGGGACCCAGCTGGTCCAGAACTACGTGCCGGAATTAGCGACGGTCGTCCAGCCGGTTCCAGACCTGGCCGGGACCTTGGTCAAGCTGCTCTATGAGCGGATCGCGGACCCGGAAAAGAAGCTGGCCCAAAACAGCTACCTGCTCCCGGTCAAGCTGCTGAGAAATCAGACTGTTTAAGCATCTCCTGCGGGGGGTGCTTTTCCTGTCTTTGCCAGGAAATCTGTATTTTTCCCGAAAAGCGCTTATAATAGAATTAGGAAGCAATTTTTAGTTAAAAGAAAGCTAAGGTGACAAGCATGGAGAAGAAGAAACGCGTTTGGCTGTTCATTCTGGCTTTTAGCCTGATCGGCCTCCTGGTCTACGGGGCGGAAATTGCCTATGCTTTTATGAAGGACCGCAACAAGAAGATGGAATACAGCTTCGATGAAGAAGAGGCGGAAGATCCGCAGGAAATGGAAGCTGACTACAAGAATCAAGAATAGTGCTAACTACTGAATAAAGTGGAAGAAATTGGGCCTGGCTTTGCCTGGCCAATTTTGTCCTGGGTCTTCATGGCTTTGGTCATGCTGATGTGGTTTATCCCGGACCAGCGGGCCAAGGAGTGGCGGGAAAAAATAAGAATCAAGAACAGAAAAAAGAGTAAAGAAAAAATCCACAAGCCAGGCTTGTGGTTTTTTGTTGTTATAAGGCTAATTCAAGCAGGTCGACCTTGCTGTCTCCGATGTCGTCGTAGTAGACAGTTTCCTGGCTGACAAAGCGCCAGCCGTTCTTTTCATAGAGGCGGCGGGCAGGAACGTTGCCATCCATGCTGTCCAAGCGGATGGATTTACAGCCGAGCTTTTTGGCCTGGTCCTTGATAAAGGTCAAAAGGACAGAGGACAGGCCCTGCCGGCGGAAGGATGGGTGGACCCCGTAGAGGTGGAGGACGGCGATTTCGTTGTCTTCAGCTGGGGTTGGCCAGGCAAATTTACTGTAAAGAGGGTCATTACCCACAGTCAAGATGCCGGCTGAGGCGATCTTGCCGTCCTTGATGCCAACCACGGCCCGCTTTTGTGCAATTGCTTCCGCGATGTCTTTTTCGCTTGGGTAGATCCCCCAGTGCCAGTCGGCCCCGAACTGGTCGTCTTTTTGGTGGGCGCAGATGTCCTGGTAGAACTGGCAGAGGGCAGCCAAGTCAGCTTCTATTGCCAAGCGGCAGTTTAATTCAGTCATGCTTTTTTCTCTTTAAAAAATGAAATCCTTACAGCTTATTTTACTTAGAGCATTGCTTATCAATCTGAGAATATTCTAGCAAAAAAGCTGGCGAAGAACAAAAAAGGAACTGGGTAAACCAGTTCCTTTCGCTTGGTGCGGACGAGAAGACTTGAACTTCCACGACCAAAAGCGGTCACAAGATCCTTAGTCTTGCGCGTCTGCCAATTCCGCCACGCCCGCAAGCACATCTATTAGTATAGCAAAGGCAGGGAAAAGTGCAAGTGCTTTTTGCAAATAAAAATAATAAGTTTTTTGCCCTAATCCCTTGCTTTTTCTTCTGGATCGGGTATACTAGTAGTCGTGCCTTGCAAAAAGGCTAAGCAAAATAAATGGCCCGTTGGTCAAGTGGTTAAGACACCGCCCTTTCACGGCGGTAACATGGGTTCAAATCCCGTACGGGTCATATGGAGGATTAGCTCAGCTGGGAGAGCATCTGCCTTACAAGCAGAGGGTCACAGGTTCGAGCCCTGTATCCTCCATTTTTTATTTTGAATTTCTTTTTATTTTCAATTACATGGCAAAAGCAGCTCAGGAGTAAATCCTCAGCTGCTTTTTTCTTTATCTATTCTCTTTTTAGCAAAAATCAGTCCAGATCCAGCTGCCGCTTGACTTCGTCTGCCATGTTATCAGCCGGGATGACGATTTCCCGGCAGCTGTGGCCTGAGAAGGCCTCCATGGCCTTTGGGCAGGGCCGGTTAGGTCAGTCAGTTCCTTAAGGGCTGGCAGGCCTTTTTCCTTAACATTTTGCCCGCTGATGGCGTGGTAGACGGTTTCCGGGAACTTGTAAGGGCTGGCGGTAGAGAGGACGACAGTTGGTTTATCGTCTTCTTCCTTAAAGCGCTTAGCAGCTAAAGAAGCAACAGCCGTGTGCGGGTCGATGACATAGCCGCTCTCTTCGTAAACCCGCTTGATTTCGCCTTCGATTTCTTCTGGAGTGGCGTAGTCGGCCCAGAAGCCGGAAAGCTTCTTTGCATGTCTTCTGGCAATTGGTATTCGCCCTTTGTATTCAGATGCTCCATCAAAGACTTGACTGTGGCCGGTCCTGGCAGAGGTCAAAGAGCAGGCGCTCCAGGTTGCTGGAAACCAGGATGTCCATGGACGGGGAGTTGGTCACGTAGAAGTCCCGCTTCTTGTCATACTTGCCCGTCTTGAAAAAGTCGGTTAAGACATTGTTCTTGTTGGAAGCGCAGATCAGGCGGCCGACTGGCAGGCCCAGTTTTTGAGCATAATAGCCGGCCAGAATGTCGCCGAAATTGCCAGTTGGCACGGAGAAATTGACGGGATCGCCAAAGGCAATGGCTTCTTGGTCCAGCAGCTGCTTGTAGGCGGCGAAGTAGTAGACGACCTGGGGCAAGAGGCGGCCAACATTCATGGAGTTGGCACTGGAGAAGGTCAAATCGTGGTCAGCCAGCAAACTGTTCATGTCCGGGTCGTTAAAAATCTGCTTGACCCTGGTCTGGGCCTGGTCAAAGTTGCCCTCACCGCTACAGCCACGGTGTTGTCGCTGTTTTCGCTCAGCATCTGCTTGAGCTGGATCGGGGCCACCCCTTGGTAAGGGTAAAAGACGATGACCCGGGTTTTGGCTAAGGACTGGAAGCCCGCATGGCGGCGGTTCCGGTGTCCCCGGAAGTCGCGGTCAAAATCACGATCCCCCTGTGGCCGTCTGAGTTTTCCAAGGCTGTCTTCATCAAGCGGGGCAGGCACTGCAAGGCCACGTCCTTAAAGGCCAGGGTTGGCCCGTGGAAGAGCTCCAGGTAGTAATTGCCGGCCTTCTTATCAGTCAGCGGGGCGATCCGGTCGTCATCCCACTGCTGGCCGTAGGCGCTTTTAACAATCTCTGCCAGTTGCTCTGCACTGTAGTCAGTCAAGAAGAGGGCCAGGATCTTTTTAGCCATATCCTGGTAAGGCAGGGCAAAAATTTCCTTTAAAGCAGCGGCTGAAAATGGAGCCGGAAATTCTTTAGGCACGAAAAGGCCGCCATCTGGGGATAGGCCTTGGACGATTGCCTGGGCAGCGGTAACTTCCTGCCCCTGGCTGCGGGTACTGCGGTAAATCATAAATCCTCCCTAAAAGTCAGATGCGTGATCTGTAAACTAGTGACGATGGTTGAAAAAGATTTTTTCCTTTATGGCTAATTATAACGGGGAAATCATTTTTCTAAAAGGGAAAATATGATAAAATGATTAAAGAACTAGCGATTGCCAATTATTGAGGTGAAATAGCGTGAAAATCAAAGTTCCAGCATCCAGCGCCAACCTGGGCCCGGGTTTCGACTCCATCGGGGTGGCCATTTCCTTGTACCTAACCATTGAAGTAATCGGGGAGAGCGACCACTGGCAGGTAGACCTAACTTAGGTACCTGCCAAGCGGGAAAGACAATATGATCGTCCAGGCGGCTTTAAGCGTCAAGCCGGATTTAACCCCCAGCACCTGCGGGTGGAATCAGACATCCCCCTGGCTCATGCCTGGGCTCCAGTTCCAGCGCCATCGTGGGCGGGATTGAACTGGCCGACCAATTGGGGCAACTCAACCTGGATCCCCATGAAAAATCGAAATCGCGGCCCAACTGGAAGGGCATCCGGACAATGTAGCCCCGACCATTCTGGGCAGCCTGGTTGTCGGCTGCAAGGTCAACGGCCACTTTACAGCTGTCAAGGCCCCGGTACCGCCTTTTGCCATGATCGCCTACATCCCGCCTATAACTTAAAGACCAGCGATGCCCGGGCCGTTTTGCCCAAGCAGATTTCCTTTAAAGAGGCGGTTCAGGCCAGTGCCGTGGCCAACACGGCGGTAGCGGCCCTTTTTGCCCAGGATTATGAAAAGGCCGGGGTTAATGGAGGCTGACCTCTTCCATGAGCGCTACAGAACAAATTGGTGCCGAACTGGAGATCATCCGCAATGTCGGCCATGAGCATGGGCGGTAGCGACCTACCTGTCAGGAGCCGGCCCGACCATTATGAGCCTGGTTGACCCCCAGCATATCAGCGACTTTGTCGACGCGGTCAGAGAGGCGGGTTTAAAGGATGGAATCCGCCGGCTGGAAGTTGCCCCGCGGGGTGCTTTTTGGCAAGAATAAAGAAGAAAAGGGCGGGCTGGACAGGAAAAGGAAGTTTTTGAGCAAAAATCTTGCCAAAAGGCTTGCATTCCTGTCGCGTTTCTGTATAATAAATAAATGTCGGTTGACGAAAGTCAGCCGCAGCCCACTTGGGTCGTTAGCTCAGCTGGCAGAGCACCGGACTCTTAATCCGGGTGTCCAGGGTTCGATCCCCTGACGACCCATCGCGCTTTGGCGCTAGTTAAATAAACCCATTTGGGTCGTTAGCTCAGCTGGCAGAGCACCGGACTCTTAATCCGGGTGTCCAGGGTTCGA